>CAZFZN010000026.1:0-106613 GCA_964523105.1 uncultured Akkermansia sp. | reverse complement strand
CATGCTCGCACCTAAGCATGGTTCGTCTCATCTTGAAAGCGAATTAGAATCAGCGGCACAGGAGTCCTTGAAAGCTGAAAAGCTTTTTCCAGCTACCGCCGATGCCCCCAGGATGGCGCGGCTGGCTCTGATAGATGAATCGAGAGAACATCGAACATCCAACATCCAACATTCAATGTTTGAACGGCCCCTGGTCTGTTCTATGCGAACTTCAAGCATTCGATGTTGGGTGTTCAGTGTTCGATGTTCTCCCAACGAGCGCCGGGCTTGCATTCCTCCGGCGTGCCCTCATTCTGCCGGTCACATGACCCCGAAAATGAGCCCCGACCTGCACCAGGAGAAGAAGCCTTCCTGGATCAAGGTGCGCCTGCCCAGCAATCCCGTCTTTTGGTCCACCAAGGGCCTCATCACGGACCTCAAGCTGCATACCGTGTGCGAAGAGGCGCAGTGCCCGAACCGATGGGAGTGCTGGAGTCAGGGGACGGCGACATTTATGATCGCGGGAGACCGCTGCACGCGGGCGTGTGGATTTTGCGCGGTGAAAACGGCCAAGCCGTTCGCGCTGGAGGCGGATGAACCGCAGCGCGTGGCCACGGCGACGAAGCGGATGAAGCTGAATCACATCGTCATCACCGCCGTGGCGCGCGATGACCTGAAGGACGGTGGCGCGGAGCACTTCGCGCGGACCATTGAGGCCGTGCGCGCGGAGAATCCGGGCATCACGATCGAAATTCTCGTGCCCGACTTCAACGGCAAAGACGACGCGCTCCAGGCGGTGATGGACGCCCGCCCTCACATCTTCAATCACAACCTCGAAACCGTGGAGCGCCTCACGCCGCTCGTGCGCAGCCGGGCGATGTATCACCGCAGTCTCCATGTGTTGAAACGCGCCAAAGAAATGGCCGGCGGCAAGGTCGCGACGAAGAGCGGCCTTATGCTCGGACTCGGCGAGACGGAGCTGGAACTCTTCCAGGCGATGGACGATCTGCGCGACGCCGGCGTCACCGTGCTCACGCTCGGGCAGTATCTCCGCCCGTCGCCGCAACACCTGCCGGTGGTGGAATACATTCACCCTGACCGTTTCGATTTCTTCCGTCAGATCGCGGAGAAGAAGGGCTTCCGCCACATCGCCAGCGGGCCGCTGGTGCGCAGTTCCTATCATGCCTCGGACTTCAAGCCGGAGGAGGATTTGCTGAACGATTGAAATGGGGCAAGGGACCTTCGTGGCGTGGACCTCCGGTCCACCTGCGTCAAGAACTTCGGAGACCAGAGGTCCCCGCCACGGGGAAAACATGACACCGGCGTCATCCGGCTGTCGCCGAATCGGCAGAATGCTGTGCTCCCATTCAGGCACACACTGTATTCTCCCGAAATGAACACTTCCTCAACTTCTTCGCCCCTCGTCAAAGCCTTCCACAATCCCCTGAGCCGCTAGCGGTTCATGCGTGCCATTTTCAAGGCCTCCGCCGGATTCATGCTGCCGGGATTTCTCGCGGAGGCGATTTCCGCGACGCCGACGGTGACGCAGGGGCCGTACTACCCGCTGGCCGACGACATCCCGCTCGACAAGGACAACGATCTCGTGCGCGTGGGTGACAGCCTGACGCTGGCGACGGGCGTCCTCGAGTACATCAGCGGCACGGTCTATGACGCGAACAACAATCCGGTGAAGGGTGCGCTCGTGGATCTTTGGGCCGCGGATCACCAGGGCGACTATCTTTACAGCGCCGGAGTCGGGCGGAATGCCGCGTGCGATGCGAACTTCGCGGGCTTCGGTCAGTTCCTCACCCGCAGCGGCGGGAAGTTCCGCTTCCGCACCATCAAGGCCGGTCTCTACGTCGGCCGCACACGGCACTATCACTGGGGCGTCACGCTCCCGGGCCGCACCACACGGGTGACGACGCAGACCGGCTGGAATGAAATCGCCTACAGCCTCGCCGGCACGCAGTGGGCGACGCAGAACAGCAACGACAACGTCTTCAGCACCGCGCCTGCCGCCCAGCGCGCGTCCATGCTGCTGTCGCCCGCGCAGTTGCCCGGCAGCTCGCCGGCGGAGTATGCGGTGACATGGGACTACTACAGCGCCCTGACGCCGGTCGATCACACTTACCCCGGCAACGGTGGGCAGTTCGTGGTGGATAAACCTGAAAAGCAAAATGGAGAGGAAGCAAACCGCAGCCGACCGAAGGGAACCGGAGCACAGCGAAGACAGCCGCAGGCAAACCGGCGAACATTTCATCTTAACTGATGAGCCAAATGGACACTGATTCACACGGATTGACGCATGAATTCGGATTCATTCCCCGGAGGAGGATTCCCGTGAACACAACTTGCCGGGTATCCGTGATCATCCGGGGCCATCCGTGGTTCTATTTCCCTTTTAAGGATAAAATGGAGACCGTGGCCGGTCCGCCAGGAACGTATCGCGCCAAAATCACCATCGCCGCCTGCGCCGGCTACACCTGCGAACTCTACACCACCACGACGCTGGACGAACTCGACAGCCGGCAGATTCCCTTCGCCCTGACACAGACGGGTGCTGTGGGGAATCACAAATACACCGCCACCTCCAATGGTGCCTTGAGCTTCTCCGTGCCGCTCGCCAACGCCGGCGCGCGCCGGTTTTACAGCGTGAGCTATCGCATTCCCGGGGCGAACACGGGTACGCCGTAACAGGGGCATCTACGCATTCGCGGCTGTCCCGTCCGGCGGTGCCGCGGCGGCAATGGGCAGCCCTTCAACCTCGCACCCATCATGAAAAAGCCGCTGCTTTTGCTCAGCGCCCTGACGTTTGCCGGCATCGCGCAGGCGAAAATCGAACATGTGCTCCACATTACCATCGACGGCTTGCGCGCCGATGCGCTCAAGACGGCCATCGACAATCCGGCGAATGCCTCCGCCTACCCGGGGTTCCGCCGGATCATCGCCGAAGGCGCCACCACATTTCAGGCTCGCTGTGATTTCGATTACAGCGAGACCATACCGAATCACACGGGTATCCTGACAGGTCGTCCGGTGAATGAGCCCGCCGGGCTTGTCCCGGCGCCGTTCACTGCCAATCCCGACACGGACACGCTCACCGCGACGGCGCACGGACTGCGGGAGGGCGACAATGTCATCCTGGCGACTTCCGGCACACTGCCCGGCGGGCTGGCGGCGGCGACGGTGATCTATCGCGTCACGGCGGTGACGCGGGACACTTTCAAACCCGCCGCTTATGCCGCGGCGTCCGGACTATTTGCCCCTGTGAATATTACCGGCAGCGGCAGCGGCGTGAGCACATTCGTCCGGCGCGAGTCGCACGGGTTCAGCGCCAATTTCCCGGGCGCGGGAGAGAATGTCCACCGGCTCGGCTCGGCCCCGCTGGCGTATAAATTCAGCACCTTCGACATGGTGCATGACCGCGGCCTCACCACCGCGATCATTGCCGGCAAGTCACGGCACAATCTCTATGTGGACAGCTACGGTGCTGCGCTCGGAGCGGCGGATGTTCACGGAGCCAACAACGGCCGCAACAAAGTGGACTACGCCAATGTCACGAACGCCGGGAGTGCGGCTTCGCTGCTCGTCATTCGCGATGCCGCCCTCGCCCGCATCAACGGCGGCACCCTCAATCATTACACGCTGCTGCACTTCACCGATACCGACACCGGTCAGGCCGGCGGCGGGCACACGGTGAGCTGGAATTCCACCGCGTGGATCGAGCAGGGCACCAAAGTGGTGGATGGCTATCTGAACTCCATCCTGACTGCGATCGATGCCAGCGCCGCCTATCGCGGCCGGGTGGCGCTGATCGTCACCGCGGACCACGGCGGTGGTCAGGCCGCAGGCACGGCCAATTCCCACACCGATGCGTCGTCCATTTATAACATCAACATTCCGCTGCTGCTCTGGGGGCCGGGGATTCCGGCCGGCACCGACGCCTATGCCCTCTTCAAGAACCGCGCCAATCCCGGGCCGGCGGGCCGCCCCAACACTTCGCCAGGCACCGTGCAGCCGCTGCGCAATACGGATACAGCCAACATTGCCATGACGCTGCTCGGACTTCCTGCGGTCACCGGTTCTTATTTCCGTCCGGAGATGCAGGATGCGCTCACGATTTCCGCGGAGGCGAATGAAATCGTGCTCGAATGGCCGCTCTATCTCACCGGACACGTGCTCGTTTCCCTGTGGGGACCGGAGGGGGAAATGGTGCCCTGCAAGAGCCCGGTGGAGGAAACAGCCACCCGTTTCAAATCCGTGGTGCCGCGGAAGGGCCGGAGTGAATTCTGGGCGCTGGCACCGCCCCAATGACCGGCGGATGCGCGCCTCCGCACTCATCGCTTTAAGCGCCGCCGCTGCAATGGCCGCGCTGCTGCTGCGTCCGCGTGAATCGCCGCAGTCTGCCGCTCCGCCGCCCACACAAGGACTGTCTCCTCCGGCGGTGACACCGGAAATGCTCGCTGCGGAGGTGGAGCAGGTGCGCGGACTGAAATTTGTGAAGCCTCCGCGGTTTCATCGCCTGAGCGAATCGAAACTGGCAGAAAAAGTGCGGGCTTCCATGCAGGCCCTCGTCCCGCCGGCCGAGGGTGCTCTGCGCGTGCGCGCCGCGCTGGCCCTCGGACTCATTCGTCAGGGTCAGGAGTTCGACACCGCCGACTGCCTCGCCGGCGCCCTTCTGGAAGTGCCGGCCGCATGGTATGACAGCGCGACCGCGACCATGTGGCTGAATGATGCATTCTCGCCGGAGACGCGACCCGACCTGACGGCTCGGCTCGTGTTTCACCTCGCTCTCGCGCTGCTGCGGCAGCATCCGGATATGATCCCGCCACTGCCGGAGGGAAACGACGATGCCCTGCTGTCAGCCATCGCCGTCAGGGAAGCCGACGCAACCCTAACGGCGCAGCGTCATGCCCGGCTGCATGCCGGCCGTGCAGCTGCAGGGGTTGCCGTGCCGGAGACGTCTGCTTATTACGCTTCGCCGCCGTTTTTGCGCGCCGTGCTGGCATTTCCCGCAACCATGGCGTCCACGTTTCACGAGGAATTGCGGAAGATGTCACCCGGGATGGACGGGAACCAACTGCTCAACCGCATCCTCGCGCAGCCGCCGCGCACGACCGCGGAGTTGCTTCATCCGGAACTGTGGCCGCTGCAGTCGAAACGCACCGCTTCCGTGGACCGCACGAGGTTTCCGAAATTGAATCCGCTCACGGAGAACTCGCTCGGCGAGTTCGGCATCCGCACCCTGCTCAAAACCCAGCTCACCAGCACCGAGGCGGAGGCGGCCGCCGCCGGACTCGCCGCGGACCGCTACTTCCTCTTCGAAGGTTCAGGACCGGGTCAGGACCACTTGCTGTGGTGCACCGAATGGACCGGCGACAGCGATGCCGGTGAGTTCCTCCGTGCCCTCGCGGCGGCGCAGCTGGGGAATTCCGGAGCGGCCCCGAGCCCGGATCATTTCCCGGCCCCTGGCAGATTCGAAGCCTCACTGCCTTCCCGGCACCTGTTCGCCATCACCGGTCCGCGCCGCACGGTGACCTTCACCGCCTCGCCGGACGCCGGGATCGCCCGCCAACTGATCGACTCGCAGCAGGAGTCCGGCGGGCCGTGAGGAAGGGCACGGGGCGGGAGCGGCCCGCGGAAGCAATGACCCGCGAGGCTTCCCTGCGGACCAGGTCAGGAAGATCGGCCTTGCACCGGATCATCACCGCCCTTCCGCATTCGGGACATGATCCCCTCCCCCACCCTCCGCGAACAGGGCTGGCGCATGCCGGCTGAATGGGAACCGCACCAGGCCACATGGATGAGCTGGCCGGCGCGCAAGGACACCTCGTTTCCCGACGGCGATCATCACGACCGCGTGCTGCCCACTTTCATCGAAATGATCGAGGCCATCACCGCCGCGGAGACGCTCTATCTCAACTGCACCGATCCGGACGACCGGCGCTTCGTCGAACAGCACGTCAGCAAAGACGCGGCCCGCAATCTCATCATCACGGACATTCCGGCCGTCTATCCCTGGTGCCGCGACCACGGCGCCATCTTTGTGGTCAATGACGAGTCCGGCGAAATCGCCGCCACCTCGTGGAAGTACAACGCCTGGGGCGGCAAGTATCCCGAAGCTTTTCCTGACAATGACATTTCAGCCGCCATGGCCAAAATGCTCGGGGTGCCGGAGTTCGACGCCGGCATCGTGCTCGAAGGCGGCAGCATCGACGTCAATGGCTGCGGCACTGTGCTCACCACGGAAGCCTGCCTGCTGAACAAAAACCGCAATCCGCACCTGACCAAAAAGGACATCGAGCGCTATCTCATCGAGTTTCTCGGCCAGGAAAAAGTCCTCTGGCTGCACGACGGCATCACCGGCGACGACACCGACGGCCACATCGATGACATCACCCGCTTCATCAATACTGAGACCGTCGTCACCGTCATCGAGGAGGACGAAAGCGATGTGAACCACGCTCCGCTCATGGCCAACTACGAGCGCCTCTGCCGCATGACCACGGAGGACGACAGCCCGCTGAACATCATCACGCTGCCCATGCCGAAGCCAGTGCTCGATGACGGCATCCGCCTGCCCGCCAGCTACGCCAACTTCTACATCTTCAACGAAACCGTCCTCGTCCCCGTCTTCAACGACCCCTCCGACGAACTCGCCCTGCACAAACTGCAGGAGTGCTTTCTCGACCGCAAAATCGTCGCCGTGGACAGCCGCGCCCTGATCTGGGGCCTCGGCTCCTTCCACTGCCTCACCCAGCAGGTGCCCGCAGGACGAACCGCGCATCACCGCCAGGGCTGAGGCCCGCCCCGCTGGAAATCTCCGGAATTCCCCCCGGCTAACGCCTTAACCTGCACTTCTCACACACCGGGACGGACGGCGACGGACTGTAGCTCAGGCTTCCAGCCTGAGGATGAACCTGACTCCGCAGGCTGGAAGCCCGCGCTGCAGGGCGTGTGAGAAATTAAGGTTGGGCCGCAGCGAGGCCGTGTCGTCAGGACATGGCCAGGGCCAGCACGGCCTTCCTGCGGGTCTTCCTGTTTTCCGCGCCCGGGCCCGGCCGGAAGTCCCGCGCCGCGAAATTGCCGCTTGCTTTAGTGTATTTCGGACACGAAAAAGATATCGTGTTCCATTTACACTAAAAACCTGCGCCATGCCCCACACCTACGAATACCCCCGCGCCGCGCTCACGGTGGACTGCGTCGTCTTCGGATTCGACGAGGGCGAACTCAAAGTCCTGCTCATCCGCCGCGGTCTCGCTCCCTTCAAAGGCCAGTGGGCGCTCCCCGGCGGTTTCGTCCGCACAGATGAAACGCTGGACGAAGCCGCCCGCCGCGAACTGGCCGAGGAAACCGGCCTCACCGGCGTCTTTCTGGAGCAGCTCTACACCTTCGGCGAAGTGAAGCGCGACCCGCGCGAACGCGTCGTCAGCGTCGCTTATTTTGCTCTCGTGAAACTCGCGGAAACCCACACGCGCGCCGCCACGGACGCCGCCGACGCCAGGTGGTTCCCCGCCGCCTCGCCCCCGCGGCTGGCCTTCGATCACTCGGAAATTCTCCACACCGCCCTCACAAGACTCCGCGGAAAGCTCCGCTGGCAGCCGGTCGGCTTTGAACTGCTCCCGCCCAAATTCACCCTCAGCCAGCTCCAGCACCTCTACGAAGCCGTCCTCGGCACCCCGCTCGACAAACGCAACTTCCGGAAACGCGTCCTCGCCCTCGATCTCCTCATCCCCCTGAAAACAAGGACCACCGGCCCCGGCCGCCCCGCCCAGCTCTTCCGCTTCGACCCCGACAAATACCAGCGCCTCACCAGGCGCGGGTTTCATTTTGAGATATGAACACTCGCACTCTCTACCGCCCCGTCGGCCCGCAGGAACTCGCCCTCATTCGCGAGTCCGGCTGGCGCGCCTTTCCGCCGCGGCTGCCGGATCAGCCGATCTTCTATCCGGTTCTCAACGAAGCCTACGCCATCCAAATCGCTCATGAATGGAACGTTCCCGCCAGCGGCAGCGGCTACGTCACCCGCTTTGAAGTCCGCAGCGAATTCCTCGCCCGCTACGAAACCCAAACCGTTGGCGCGGCCATACATCAGGAACTCTGGATTCCAACCGAAGACCTTGCGGAGATGAACGATAACATCGTCGGCCTCATCGAAGTCACAGCGGAGTTCCATGCCCAAAGTGTGAAAACATGAACGCTGCCGGTCCAACGTTAAGGCTGCTCCACGGCTTCCGGTTCTCGGCGATCGACGCCGCTGTGTTGGCCATCACGGCTGTCGCCTCAGTGGCTCTATACAAGGCGGACATCGCCGTCTGGTGGATGCTTCCGCTGGTCGTCGGTCACTTCTTCCTCTTTTGCAATGTCTTTCGGGTCCGCCGGAACCGCGAACTGCTTTGGGGGCTGTGTCTTCTCATTAACGCAAGCTGGTGGATGACGCAGTTCCGTTTCGACTGGCTTCCAACCACGTTCACCCAGACGCCGATAACGCTCATGGTCATCATACTCGAACTGCGCTCGCCGAACTATCACGGCATCTTTGCCAAATACCTCAATCCGCAACTTCCGGCCTACCTCAGACACCGCCTCTCTGCGCCCCAACGGGGCGAAACACCAAAGCCTTGGGCCAGCGACGCAGGAGCGCAGCCCCCGGTCACCGCCGCCAAGCTCAACAAGCCCTGAAAGGGCGGACACTCCAGCCCCAACGCACCATGTCCTCTCAACAAAACACCCAAGCCAGCAAGTTCCTCAGCCTGCATCTGCGTCCTTATGCAGAACAGTTGCCAGAATGGCCTAAATGGGGCCGCCATATCATGGCGCAATTCGATGCAGACTCCATTGTCGTTTACCAGGCCTATCGTGCGGCCATTGCACGGTATGCCGTCGAGAATCGGCGTTTCGGCGGCGAGTTCAGTTACACCCGCATGAGTTGGATCAAACCGAACTTTCTATGGATGATGTTCCGCGCAGGCTGGGCGACGAAAGCAGGGCAGGAACATGTTCTTGCGATTCGACTGCGAAGGAAATTCTTCGATGAGATTCTATCCGCCGCAGTTGCTTCCTCGTTTGAAGCCGGGCGCTTTGCATCGCATCAAGAATGGAAGAATGCACTCGCCATTTCAGAAGTCAGGCTTCAGTGGGATCCAGACCATGACCCACAAGGCAACTGCCTGCCGCGGCGCGCAGTGCAACTTGGCCTTCGCGGAAAAATGCTCTGTCGTTTCGGCACGGATGAGATCATCTCCATCGAAGACATCACTCCGTTTGTCGCGACGCAGAGAGAACTTGCACATGGTCCCTCAGAGTTGCTCCTGACTCCAGTTGAACGAGTCTATTTGCCAGCCAGCGCTGACGCAGCGGCAGCCGTCGGACTGGATTCCCTCCTTCAGACTGCTCCTCCGCCCCAACGGGGCGGGGCAACAAAGCCAGGGGCCAGCGACGCAGGAGCGCAGCCCCCGGTAACCCCGATGGAAATTTCCAAGCCCTGAAAGGGCGAGGCAGTCTCCTCCTCTCCACCCGTCCCGCCTCCGAACAAAAACCGCCATGCCCCAATCCCTCGCTCAAATCTACGTTCACCTCGTCTTCTCCACCAAACACCGCGAGACGACTATTCCCGCTGAACTGCAACCCCGCCTGCACGCTTACCTTGCCGGTGCGATGAATGACATTGGCTGTCCGGCCGTGAAAATCGGCGGGATGCCGGATCACGTTCACCTTTTGTTCCGCCTCTCACGCACGGTCACCCTGTCTGATGCGGTGAAGACGGCGAAGGTGGAATCCTCCAAATGGATGAAGGACGAAGGCGGAGTCCGCGACTTCGCATGGCAGGCGGGCTACGGCGCGTTTTCCGTCAGTGCATCGGATGTGGACGAAGTCACGACGGATTACATCGCCCATCAGGCGCACCATCACCGGGTGCGGACGTTTCAGGACGAGTTCCGCCGGCTGCTGGAGAGGTATCATGTCGAATACAATGAGGCTTATTTCTGGGATTGAATGTTTTTCGTTTCGCAGGGGTGCCTCGCCCTTACAGGGCTTGGAGAATGTTCTGCACCCACCCGGGGCTGCGCTCCTGCGTCGCTGGCCCCGGGCTTTGGTGCCTTGCCCCGTTGGGGCATTTAGCGGGCGCGTCCATCCCTCCCTCGTTGACGCATTTCGCGCGGCGCGTCGAGCCATCCCGGTTCGGGGCATTTCCCGGGACGCGTCCATCTGTTCCCGGTTGGGGCATATCCCGGGTCACGTCCATCCGGCCCCCGGTGGGGACCTAACTCGTGTCGCCCTTATCCGTCCCCGGTTGGGACATCTCGCTGTTCGCGTCACTCCTTCGACGTTCTGGCACTTCGCCGGGCGCGTCCATCCGCCCCAACGGGGCGGGGCAGCAAAGCCCGGGGCAAGGAGCCACGCGACGCAGCCCCGGGTGCCCCGATCCATAAATTCCAAGCCCTGAAAGGGCGAGGCAATCTCTCATTCGCCCTCACGCCATGACCAATCACGAAACCACCCGCGCCAGCAAGTTCCTCAGCCTTGTCCTGCGCCATCAGCCCGACACTATCGGAATCACGCTCGACTCCGCCGGCTGGACCGACGTCAACGCGCTGCTCGCCGGCTGTTCCACTGCGGGCCGGCCGCTCACGCGCGAACAACTCGATCACATCGTCGTCACCAATGAAAAGAGGCGATTCGAATTCAGCCCTGACGGCAGGCGTATCCGGGCCAGTCAGGGGCATTCCATCGGAGTGGAACTCGATTACGCCCCGCTGACGCCGCCGGAGATGCTCTATCACGGCACGGCCACGCGATTCCTCGAGTCGATCCGCGCCGAAGGCCTCCGCAAAATGACGCGGCACCACGTGCATCTTTCTGCGGAAACCACCGTCACGCTGCAGGTCGGGGCCCGCCACGGAAAACCCGCGCTCCTCACCATCCGCGCCGGCGACATGCACCGCGCCGGCTGGACCTTCTTCCGCTCCACCAACGGCGTCTGGCTCGTGGACGCCGTGCCGGTGGAGTTCATCGAGTTTTCCTGAGCCATGAATGCGACTGGCTCAAAACACGGCAGAATTCACCTCGCGCAATTCGATTCGGTGCGGAGCATTGAACTGCAGCAGGAAGACGGTGGTTCTCCCCTCTGGTGTCACGCCCCAAATGCGCCCTCCATCACAACGAAAGTGTTCCGGCCACATCTGCTTCCGCGGGTGAAACAACGCCGTCGTTTGTCCGGTGTCCGGATCCTTGCTGACAAGGTTTGGGCCTTTGAGGAAATTGCAGTGGTTGCAGGCCAGCGCCAGATTCTCCAGCGCATCCGTCCCGCCATGCTGGCGGGCGTGGATATGCTCTACATGATAGGTATAGAAAGGTTCCCACGCCTCAGCCATGCGGCATTACTCGCAGCGGCCATTCGCACGGAGGCGCACTTTGCGCCGGTCTGCCGCAGTCACAGCCATCAGCCGGCAGCGTTGAGCTTTCGCCGGGCCTTCGACTGGAGCACGCCGAGGAAATTGGCGAACATCAGACAGCTTTGGTATTCGCTGCGCTCATCGTCAGTGAGCAGCCCCTCGTTGGCCTTTGCGGCCAGCCCTGCCATGCGTTTCGCAGCCCTCGTTGAGGCACGCAATTTCACCAGTGCCTGTAGTGAGGAGGCATTAAGGCACTCGGCGACGGGTGACATAAGATCATCCAGAATAGAAGCGGTCATGAGAAGCGAAGTTAAGACCACAAATTACTCACGCAATGCAGGATTTCCGACGATCGCCGCCAATACTATCCCGCCAAAGCACTGAATCTCAAACACTCTCTGCTGTTACATCAACCACCACCCCACCCACCGCCATGTTCGGAATCCGCTATATCAAAATCCCGCCCACCACCTACCTGCTCCAATACAACAAAGGCCGCATCGTTCGCGAAGGAGCGGGCATGTCGTTCTTTTACTTTGGGCCGAGCACTTCGCTTGTGGCCATTCCTGTCGCCAGCACAGATGAGCCGTTTATCTTTGAAGAGCAGACGAGCGATTATCAGTCGGTGACGCTGCAGGGGCAGATCACTTATCGCATCACCGATCCGAAGAAGCTCGCCGGACTGATGAACTTCACGCTCGCGCCCAATGGGGTGAGTTATGTTTCCGACGATCCGGAGAAGCTGCCGCAGCGGGTGGTTAATCTATTGCACGTGCTGGCGCGGGCGGAGATCGAGAAGCTGCCGTTGCGCGAGGCGCTGCGGGCCAGCGAGCCGCTGGTGACGGCGATGAAAAAGCAACTCGCAGACGCGGCGGAACTCGCTGCGCTGGGCCTGGAGGTGCTGGGCCTGTCCATTCTCGCCATCAAGCCCACGCCGGAAACAGCGCGCGCGCTGGAGGCCGAGACGCGCGAGACGCTGTTGCGTCAGGCGGATGAAGCCATCGCCGCGCGGCGCAATGCCGCCGTGGAGCAGGAACGCGCCATTCGTGAGAACGAACTCCAGACGGAAGTCGCGGTGGAGACGAAGAAGCGGCAAATCCGCGAGACACAGATGGACGCCGAACGCGCCGTGCAGGAAAAGCAGGCGCAGTTGGAAAAAGAAAAGCTAACCGCCGGCATCGCGCTGGAGGATCAGCGGAAACAACTCGTGGCTCTCGCCACCGAGAACTCACGCAGCGAAGCCGATGCCCGGGCCTATGGCATCGCCAGGACGATGGAGGCACTCGCCACCGCCAGCACGGAAACGCTCCAGGCTCTCGCCAGCACCGGCATGAAGCCGGAGCAACTGATCGCCTTCGCTTTCCAGGCTCTCGCCGGCAAGGCTGACAAGATCGGTCAGCTCAACATCTCGCCGGACTTGCTGCGCGAACTGCTCGATAAACCTGCGAAGCGATGAAACGACTGACAGAGCGCAAGATCGTCCTCGTCATCCGCGAAACGCGGCTGGCGAACTTAAAGGCGCGCTTTGCCACGAGTCGCGCGGCGAAGTTTTACGTCAGCCGGCTGGGAGGTGATTTTGGCGACTACGAAAACGAGGATGCCACCTATCGTGCGGCCATCGGCTCAGCGCAGCAGATGCTCGCGAAGATCGGGCGCGTGCAGGTGGTGGACCGGAAGCTGTTGCCCAACTTTATTTTCGGGCCGGAGGACATCGTCGTGGCGCTGGGGCAGGACGGTCTGGTGGCGAATACGCTGAAGTATCTCGCGGACCATCCGCTCATCGGCGTGAATCCTGATCCGGCGCGCTGGGATGGAAAACTGCTGCCGTTCGGCGTGAACGATCTGGCCAAAATCGCGGCGGAAACTTTGGCCGGGAAACGCCCGCTGCGCCGCGTGGACATGGCGGAGGCGGAGTTGAACACCGGCACGCGGCTGTTTGCCGTGAACGACTTCTTCATTGGCGTGCGCGGGCACAGTTCGGCGCGCTATCACATCGCGGCGGGCGGGAAGTCGGAGCATCATTCGTCCAGCGGCGTCATCGTCTCCACGGGGCTGGGCAGCACCGGCTGGTATCGCAGCCTCATGACCGGTGCGGCCGTGATCGCCGGGGTGAAACCGCCAAAGACAGAGTTCGCGTGGGACTCCGGCGAACTCCGCTTCACCGTGCGCGAGCCGTTTCCCAGCCGCACCACCGGCGCGAGCGTTGTCGCCGGCAAAGTTACCCGCAAGGCGCCGCTCGTCATCGAATCCCACATGGGCGAAGGCGGCGTCATCTTCAGCGACGGCATCGAGAGCGACTTCCTCGAATTCAACTCCGGCACCAAAGCCACCATCCAACTGGCGCAGCGCTGCGGGCATCTTGTTACCTGAAAAGCTGAACAACATTCGCCCGCGTCAGCTTGCGTCCTCACAGGCTGTGACTTATTTCCGCGACCGTGTCCGAATCCTCCGCTGCCTTTCCCCCGCCCGATCCGCTGGCTTATCACCGCGAGGTGGTGGCGTACCTGAAGGAGCGCGAGCCGGAGGCGTGGCATTGGGCGTCATCCGGCGGGGCGTGCGCGGACCACGCGGAGACGGTGCGGACGGATTTGCTGAAGTCGCATTATCGTCTGGAGGCGGCGGCGCATCCGGACCTGGCGGAGCGTTGTACGGAAATGGCGCGGCGGCTGGAGGTGGAGGCGCCGGTGACGATGTATCAGGCGCAGGGCAGCCCGGGCATGAATGCGGCACTGCTGCATTTGCCGGGCGAGGCACATCTGGTGTTCACAGGACCGATTCTGGAAAAGCTCCAGGGCGCGGAGCTGGATGCGCTGCTGGCCCACGAACTGGCGCACGCGCGGCTGTGGCAGCAGGAAGGCGGTGACTTCCTCACCGCAGACCGGCTGCTCGTACAGGCGGCGAATGATGCGCGGGCGGCGGCGAGTCATGTGCAGACGGCGCGGCGGCTGCGGCTCTATACGGAAATCTATGCGGATCGCGGTTCGCTGGCCGGCTGCGGCGATTTGCACGCCACGGTGGCCGCGCTGGTGAAAACGGAGACGGGCCTCACGACAGTGAGCGCGGCGGGTTACCTGCGGCAGGCGGACGAAATTTTCGCGCGCGGCGAGACGAAGACGGACGGCATCGAGCATCCCGAGACCTTCATCCGCGCGCGGGCGCTGCGGCTGTGGGCGGAGCAGGATGAATCGCTCGATGAATGGCTCACGCGGGTCATCGAAGGCCCGGCGCTGCTCGACGAACTCGACATCGCGGGCCAGCGGCGCATGGCCGGCCTCACGGAGCGCTTTCTGGCGGAACTGCTGCGGCCGCGCTGGTTCCAGACCGCAGCGGTGCTGGCTCATGCGCGGGCGTTTTTTCCTGACTTCACGCCCGGCACGGCCGCGGATGAAACGCTCGCGGATGAGCTGGCCACTGACGACAAAGCGACGCGCGAATACTGGCTCTATCTGCTGCTCGATTTCGCCGCGGCGGACCGCGAACTCGACGACGTGCCGCTCGCCGCCGCCATCGAATGGGCGCGCCGGCTGGAGATGCTGGAAGCGTTCGAAAAGCTGGCGGTGAAGGAACTCGGCCTGATGAAGAGGCAGTTCACCAAACTCAAAAAAGAAGCCGCCGGCCTGCTGGCGCGCGCGGAAGCGGCATGAGCACCACAGCCTTCCATCAACTGCTCGAAAGCGGCGGGGCTGCGGGCCTGCAGACCGATGACGTGCTTGCGGCGGTGCTGCCGCTGTTCCGTCAGGTCGCGGAGTGGCACGAGCAGGGGCTCGTGGCGCCGCTGGACGGCCCGGGAAACCTCACGTTGTCTGAAGACGGCGCGCTGCACTGCACAGGCACGCCGTCCGCGCCGGAGCTGAATGCGGCTCAGATCGAGCGGTTGCAGCGCCCGGTGGTGAGCGCGCTGCATGTGATCGGACAGGAGCGGGTCACGGCGGATGACGATGCCGGCACGGACTGGAGGAATCTCGAAGTCAGCGACGGTGAGGGCGAACTGACGCAGCCGGCCTATCTCACCGGCTACCGCACCTGGGAGCGCCTCGCCGGACATCACGATGCCCTGACGGATGTGCTCTCGCTCGGTCAGTTGCTCGCCAGTCTCGCGCTCGGGCTGGATTTCGTCGAGGCTGACGAGCTTTCCCGCTTCGCCTCGCACCGCGGCAATCTCTTCGCACTGCAGGCGCGGCTGCATCCGGTCGTCGCGGGGGCTATCGTGGAAATGACGGAGCTGAACCGTCACCGCCGCGCAGCCGATTTGCCGTCGCTCATCCGGCGGCTGGAAAATTACCGCGAAATCTCGCCCGGCGTGGACGTGACCGCGACGCCGGAATTTGCCGGCGCGGGACTCGCGGGCCGGCGCAGGCTCGTGCAGTCGCATCTGCGCGACCGGCTGTTTGAAATCTCGCGCCGCAACCGGCTCATTTACTTCAAGCCCTCGGCGGCGTCCGTGAATCTCACGGTGGCCAGTGTGCCGCTGGTGGTGAATTTCGCCAGCATCCGGCTGGAGCAGCTCTTTGTGTGGCACGCGGACATCGCCGCACAGGTCATCGAGGGCAGTCCGATGAATCTCGGGCGCTGGCTGCGGTTTGAAGATCAGCCGTATTTGCCTTCGGCGCTCGACAAGCTCATCGCGGACGCGCGCCGCGACCGCGCGGAGTACGGCTTCGCACAGCTTCGACTTGTCGTCGCGTTCCTCCACTGGCACGACCTCAAAGAAGCGCCGCAGGAGCGCATCGTTTCTCCGCTGCTGCTGCTGCCGGTGGAGTTGTCGAAAAAGAAAGGCGTGCGCGACCAGTATGTGCTGGATCCCGCGACGAGCGAGGCGGAGGTGAACCCGGCGCTGCGGCATCATTTGCACACGCTCTACGGGCTGCGGCTGCCGGCGTCGGTGGACCTGCGCGAGAAGCCGCTGGAGCAGTTTCACCAGGAACTGGAGGCGCAAATTCGCGCCAGCGAGCCGGGCGTGACACTGCGCTGTGTGGACAAGCCGGAGATTCGTCTCATTCATGCACGCGCGCGGCAGAAGCTCGCGCAATTCCAGCGGCGGCAGCGGCTCCGCGCCGCCGGCCCGCGCGCGAAGGCCAGCTACGACTACAGTTACGACCGCGGAGATTTCCGCCCGCTCGGCCTGCAGCTGTTTCGCGACCGGATCCTGACCGCGCCGCTGCCGCAGCGTTCCGCCGCCGGCGGCCGGCCGGAGGCGCGGATGCCTAACATGGTCACGGAGACGGAGCGGCAGACGTTTTCACTCCAGACCGGGCGCGACGCGAATCCCTACTCATGGGATTTCGATCTCTGCTCACAGACTATCGGCAATTTCAACTACCGCAAAATGTCGCTGGTGCGCGACTACGGGGAGCTGCTTGAAGGCGGGCTGGCGAGCGAGGCGTTTGACCGGGTATTCTCACTGGAGCCGCGGGCGATGGACGACGACACGCCGGGGCGCCTGCCGCGCGCGGAGCAGTGGCCCGTGGTGCCGGGCGATGCCACGCAGACCGCCGCGGTGGCGCTCGCGCGCACGGGCCGCAGCTACATCATCCAGGGACCGCCGGGCACCGGCAAATCGCAGACGATCACGAATCTCATCGCCGACTATGTGGCGCGCGGGCGGCGGGTGCTCTTCGTCTGTGAAAAGCGCGCCGCCATCGACGTGGTCTTTCACCGCCTGCGGCAGCAGGGCCTCGATGAACTCTGCTGTCTGATCCACGACTCGCAGACGGACAAGAAGAGCTTCGTGCTCAACCTCAAGCAGACTTACGAAAAGTGGCTGGCCGAGCCGGACGGCGCGGCGGAGGCGGGCGAACGGCGTGAGGCGCTGCTGCGGCAAATGGAGCACGACCTGGAGTCGCTGCGGCGGTTCGATGCGGCCATGCAGAAGGTGCCGGAGCCGGTGGCGCTGCCGGTGCGCGGATTGTTGCACCGGCTGGTGGAACTGCGCGAGCACGAGCCAAAGCTGACGCCTGAGGAGGCGGAGCGGCTGCCGGATTTCAGCGTCTGGCGCGCGCACGCGGATCTGGCGCGCCGGATTTCCCTGACTCTGAGCGAAGTTGCGGACGCCGATGCACTCGCGAAGCATGCCTTCCGCCGGCTCGGCGATGGCGTGATCCTCGCGGAACGTCCGCTGGAGACGCTGCACGGTCTGACGGTGCGTGCGGAGGCGCTGCTCGATGAGGTGGAGTCCGCGCTCGGCGACAGCGGGCTGTCGGCGGAGCACCGGAATTCCCTGGAGGAAGTGGAGGCCCTGGTGGCGTTCGCCGGGCGCGTGGCGCCGCTCGCAGAGCGCGGTCAGCTGGAACTGCTGAATCCGAAAAGCGCGCTCGCCAGGGAACTGGCTGCGACCGCGAAGGAACTCGCGAAACTCGACAGGGCCGTGGAAAAGGCGCAGTCGAAGACGCTGCCCTGGCGGGACAAGCTCCCGCCTGCGGACACGGCCTCCGCACTCGCGCTGGCGAAGGCCAGCGAGTCGTCGCTGCTGCGGTTCTTCAAGCCGGCGTGGTGGCGGCTCAAGAAGACGGTTACTGCGCGTTACGACTTCTCCAGGCACACCGTCGCCCCCGCGTTTTCCCTGGTGCTCGCGGACCTTGCGGCCGAGCACGACGCCGTCGCTGCGCGGGATGAAGCGCGCGAGGCGGCGCGGACCCAGTGGCATGGCGAACCGGCCGCACTCGCGGCGATGCTGACAGAGTTGCAGGCGGCCGAACTGAATCATGCGGCCACCGCGGCGCTGCGCGGAGTGCTGCTGGCTTCCGGCGGCGCGGAATTGACAGCGCGGCTCCATGCGCAGGCGCCGCATCTGGCTGAACTCACCGGCGTGCTTGGCGCGCTGCTCGCCGACTTTCGCCGGCATGACCTCGCGACCCTTGGCGAGGCGGTGCGCGACCTGCGGGAGGACGCGGAGGCCCTCCCGGAGCTGCTGCCGCTGCTCGGCGAACTCGCGGAAACGCCACCGGCCTTCGCCGCGGCGCTGCGGGAGTTTCCGTTCTTGCCCGACGCTCTGGAAGCCGCTGTGGCACGCGCGGCCCTGGAAAAAATCTACCGCACCGAGCGATGGCTGCCGCGTTTCGACGGCCGCGTGCTCGCGCACCGCGCAGAACGCATTGGCAGCAAGGAGCGCGAATGGCTGGCGGAGAACGCGGCGGTGCTGCGTGCGGAGGTGCGGCGGCGGTTCCGCGAAAATGTGCAGGTGAGCACGCAGTCGGTGACGCAACTCGACAGCGAGCAGCGCGCGTTCAAAAAGAGTTACAGTGCGGGCCGGCGCGAACTGGAGCACGAGTTCGGCAAGACGATGCGCTACAAGGCCATCCGGGAACTCGCGGCGGGCGACCCGGGCCGCGTGGTGCGCGATTTGAAACCCATCTGGCTGATGAGCCCGCTCAGCGTTAGCGACACGCTGCCGCTCGCGCCGGATTTGTTCGACGTGGTGATCTTTGACGAGGCGAGCCAGATTCCCGTCGAGGAGGCCGTGCCCGCGCTCTATCGCGCGCCGCAGGTCATCGTGGTGGGCGATGAGATGCAGCTCCCGCCGACGAATTTCTTCTCCGCCGCGCGCGACAGCGATGACGAGACCCTGGAGGTGGAGGAAGAGGGCGAGCGCATCGCGGTGTCGCTGGATGCGGACAGTTTCCTGACGCAGAGCGCGAAGAATCTGCCGGCGACCTTGCTCGCGTGGCACTACCGCAGCCGCTCGGAATCACTCATCGGGTTCAGCAACGCGGCATTCTATGCGGGCAATCTCTACACCATTCCCGACCGCGCGCTCCCAGCGGCGGAGCAGGCGGACATTATCGTCCGCAGCGCCGCCGATGCCGCGGTGAATGCCGGCGAACTGCTCGCACGGCCGCTGAGCTTCCATCGCATGGAGCGCAGCCCTTACGAGTCGCGGTGCAACGCGGGCGAGGCGGCCTACATTGCCCAGCTGGTGCGCGAACTATTGTTGCGCGAGACGGGCCGCAGCCTCGGCATCGTGGCCTTCAGCGAAGCCCAGCAGGGAGAAATCGAGTCCGCGCTCGAGGCCCTCGCGGAGCAGGATGCGGGATTTTCCTCGCGGCTGGAGCAGGAGTATGTGCGCGAGGACGAAGACCAGTTCGTCGGGCTGTTCGTGAAGAATCTGGAGAACGTGCAGGGCGACGAGCGCGACATCATTCTGCTGAGCATCTGCTATGGTCCGGATGCGAACGGAAAGATGCTGATGAATTTCGGTCCGATCAATCAGCGCGGCGGGGAGAAGCGGCTGAACGTCATTTTCAGCCGCGCGCGGCATCACATGGCGGTGGTGAGCAGTATCCGGCACACCGCGATCACCAACGATTACAACGACGGCGCGGCGGCGCTGAAAAACTTCCTGCACTACGCCGAGTGCTGCTCCCGCGGCGACGGCCTGCTGGCGCGCACGGTGCTGGAGAGCCTGAACCCGCTGGCCCGGAAGCAACTCGCGCACGCGGCCTCGCGTGATGCGGTGGTTTCTCAACTCTCCGAAGCACTGCGCGCACGCGGATTCTCTGTGGACGAGCGCGTGGGCCAGTCGCGCTTCCGCTGCGACCTCGCCATCCGTGCCGCCGACGGTGCGGGCTACGCCGCGGGCATCCTTGTGGACACGGCGGTGCACTATCAAAACCCCGACGTGGCCGAACGCTGTGTCACTCAGCCCGGCATCCTCCGCGCTTTCGGCTGGCGCGTCGCGCTGGTGCTCACGCGCGACTGGTTTCACGAACCGCAGGCCGTGCTCGACCGCATCGCCCGCCTCATTCGCGGGGAAGCGGAGCCGGCGCCGGAGATCGAAGACGACAGGCCGCCCGCTGCACCCGCCGCGCCTGCCAATTCCCGGCAGCCTGCGCCGGAAGCAACGGTCCCCGCACCGGCCGCCGCCGCCGCGCGCACTCCCGCCGGCACGGCGCAGCGTTTGGAATACGTCGCCGGGGGTTCTGCCAAGTTCTGGGAAATTTCGCAGGACGGAGAGACCCTCACCATCCGCTGGGGCCGGCTCGGCACCGGCGGTCAGTCGCAGACGAAGACTTTCGAGACCCCGGAACGTGCCGCGCGGGAGCGAGAAAAACTCGCGGATGAGAAATTGAGGAAAGGTTATCAAATCGTTTGAGATTATCCGATGACTGTTATCGAAACGATACACGCCGACATCACCACACTGGATGTGGATGTCATCGTCAATGCGGCCAACTCCTCACTGCTCGGCGGAGGTGGAGTTGATGGGGCCATTCATCGTGCTGCCGGACCAGAGCTTGTTCAGGAGTGCCGGTTATTGCACGGCTGCAAGACGGGCGATGCGAAGATGACGCGCGGCTACCGTCTGCCGGCACGGTATGTGATTCATACGGTCGGGCCGGTTTGGCAGGATGGCAGGAGCGGAGAGCCAGAACTGCTGCGTTCCTGTTACCGGCGGAGTCTGGAACTGGCAATGACGGCGGGGCTGAAGTCCATCGCGTTTCCGGCGATCTCGACAGGCATCTTTGGCTATCCGTTGAGAATGGCTGCGCGGATTGCGGTATGCACGGCACGGGAGTTTGTGAACAGTCCATCATCCATAGAGCGCATTTTGTTTTGTTGCTTCACCGCATCTGACCGGGCGGTTTATGACGATATCCTCAGCAATCATGACGAACATCGACAGGCGTGAACGCATCCTCGGCGGCCTGTGGGGTTCGCTGGTCGGCGACGCCCTCGGTGTGCCGGTCGAGTTCATGAGCCGTATCGCAGTCCAGGCTAATCCCGTCACCGGAATGCGCGGCTACGGCACGCACGGGCAGCCGGCGGGGACATGGAGCGATGATTCCTCCATGCTGCTCTGCACGGTGGAGAGCCTGCTGGCGCATGAATTTTCGCCGGAGGATTTGGCGCAGCGGTTTGTGAAATGGGGCCATCACGGTTACTGGACGCCGCATGGGGTCGTGTTCGACATAGGGAACGCAACCAGCCGGGCGCTGTGGCGGATCGATGCGGGCACTGCTCCCCTCGAATGCGGCGGCCGCGACGACAATGACAACGGCAACGGTTCACTGATGCGCATGCTGCCCGTGTACCTGCGTTTTGCGGAAACGGAGGATGCACTCCTCATGCACCACATCGAGCAGGCGTCTGCGATTACCCACGGACACCCGCGGTCGATCATGGCGTGTGTCCTGTTCGGACTTGTGGTGCGCCGGTTGCTGCGGGGAGAATCTCCGGCCGCGGCAGTTGCAGGGGCGCAGCGTGAGTTTCCCGCGCTCTACCAGAAGCGATGGCCCGGGGAACTGCCCGTCTTCGGCAAGGCGCTCCATCCCTTGCTGGCTGAATTCCCCGATCGCGATATCAGCAGCGGCGGATACGTCATTCACACTCTGGAAGCATCCCTTTGGTGCGTGCTGACGACAGACAGCTTCCGCGACTGTGTGCTCAAGGCGGTGAATCTCGGCGACGATACCGACACCACCGGCTGCGTGGCCGGCGGCCTGGCGGGAGTTTGTTATGGAATCAATGCCATCCCCGCGGAGTGGCGCGGGGCGCTGGCGCGTCAGGAGGAGGCGGGCGCGCTCTTCTCGCGCTATGCCGCGATGCTGCCGTAAAGGCATCACTGCCGGCTGGAAAAGTGTGTGAATGCAAACTTGCCGCGGCATCTGAACTGCTGACAGCGTGCGCCGCCGGCCGGCCGGATCTCCCTCCCCTTTTCATGAAGACAATACTTTGCACCTTCCTCAGCATGCTGCTGCCGCTCACGGCGGGCGCGGCTCTCATTGGGCGCTACAAAATGGACGCAGCGTCCGGCAGTCAGTTGGACAGCAGCGGTGTCGCGCCGGCGGCGGATGCGTTTCCGTCCGGCACGGCGCATGTGTGGCAGCAGCCCGGAGTGCCGGGCGGAACCTATGGCTCCATCAATCTTCCCGCGGGCACGGTTCCCTTTGCCGCGGGATTTCCCGCCAGCGTGGCGGCGGCCTCGACGGATCACTGGCTGGTAAGCACCGCGGCGCCGCCGGCGGTGACGGCACCGGTGCGCTACAACGCGCTGCTGAACAACTTCACCGTCATGGGCTGGATCCATCCGAACACGGCGAAGACCCAGCGCATTTTCTCCACGCAGGTCAGCGGCGTCACCAATCACTCATGGGGATTCGGCATGACGGCGGCGCTCAAGGTCCGCTTCACCGACTATGGTCAGTATGACATCGATTCCACGCCCTCTCCCGTCGCGCTGAACACATGGCAGCACATCGCGGCGACCAAGAGCAGCACCGGCGGCATCCGGCTCTATCACAACGGCGTGCTGATCCACACCGATGGCGCGCGCACCGCCAACATCACCGCCTCGCCGAACACGACGACGAACTGGCGGCTCATGAACGGGCCGAACAATGAGGTTTTCGCCGGCCACGCGGCGGAGATTCGCATCTACGACAACGTGCTTTCCGAACAGGAAATCCGCACCGCCGCCGGACACCTGCCCACGCCCACCGGCAACATGGGCAACGATTTTTCTCCGCCGAACAATCCCTATCTGAATTTCAGCCACGGTGTGAAGGCTTCGGCCACCGCGGCGGCGATGACCCTGTTCACCTCGTCCCTCAACAGCACGGTCAACAAGCCGGCGAACCGGCTCGCCGACGGCGCGGACAATCTGTGGGTCGGCAAAGCGCCGGCCAACGCCGGCTCCGCAGTCTTTCCGGCGGCGGGCGGTGTGCTCACGGACTGGCTGGCCGGCACGATGTATCACGCCTGGAGCGGCGGGCGCACCGATTACCTGACGAGCCGCTACACGGTCTCTTCGAGCGGATGGTACGATCTGTCCGCCGTGTGGAAATCGCACACGCAGGCGGGCTGCAGGGCGCAGGTGTCCGTGGTGCTGAACGGCACGTCGCTGTTCACGGCGCCGATCGACGGCTTCAACGGCACGGCGCTTTCGGGCGCCGTGCCATCGGGTCCGGCGCAAACGGCTTCCTTTTCGCAGCCGGGCTACAGCCTGACGGCCGGCGACGTGCTCGACTTCGTCACGGCGCCGGAGGTCACGACGCCGAGCGGCAACCTTTCCGTTGATGTGAGGGTGCTGCCCGTCACCGGACCGCCGGTGAGCACGGCCACGCCGGTCATCAGTGAGTTCGTGGCGTCCAACAGCCGCTCGTATGCCGATGAAGACGGACGCTACGGCGACTGGATCGAGATTTACAATGGCAGCGGCGCGGCGGTGGATCTCACCGGCTGGTCGCTCACGGACAACGCCGCGCAGCCGCGCAAATGGATGTTCCCCGCGGGCCGCACGCTGGCGCACGGACAGTTCATGGTCATATTTGCCGACAACCGCGACGCCGAAGAACGTCCGTTCTACACGCCCGCCAGTGTGCTGCACACGAACTTCCAGCTTTCCGCCGGCGGCGAGTATCTCGGCCTGGTGGATGCCGCCGGGACGGTGGTCAGCGCGTATGCGCCCGCGTTTCCCGCGCAGATCACCGACATCGCCTACGGCCTCGCCGGTTCGACGGGGCCGGCCATCGGCTATCTCACGCCGACGCCCAATCGCGTGAATGGCAGCATCGCCTCCGCGCCGCCGGGCACGGTCGCGTTCAGTGTGCCGGCGGGTGTTTATACGACCGCGCAGAGCGTGAATCTCAGCGTCAATCCTGCGGGGCAGACGATTCGCTACACGACGAACAACACGGAGCCGACATTGAGCAGCGGCAGCACGTTCACCGCGGGCACGCCGCTGAACATTACCACGACGACAGTTGTCAGGGCGCGGGCTTTCGTGGACGGCGTGGGCGGGCCGCTCGTGGAGGCGCAGTATCTTTTCACCGCCGCGGGCGTGCAGCCGGATGCTGCGGATACTTACCGTCTGCCGGTGATCGTCATCGATACCCTGGGCGGCGGCACGCTGGGCGGCTTTGGCGGTGAGGCGCCGCAAAAGGCCGCGCTGGTGGCCGTGTTCGAGCCGGGCGCGGGCGGGCAGACCTCGCTGGCCGCCGCTCCCGCGGTGCTCAGCCGCGGTGGTTCGCATGTGCGCGGGCAGTCGTCCGCCACTTACAAAAAGCAGGGCTTCGATCTGGAATTCTGGGACGAAACCGGGCGCGACCGCAGCGTGCCGCTGCTGGGGATGCCCGCCGACGGTGACTGGGCGCTCTACGCGCCCTATGAATTCGACCGCGTCTATATGAACAACCGCCTCGCCTACGAAATGGCCGCGCGCACCGGGCGCTATGCCCCGCGCACCCGCTTTGTGGAGTTGTATGTAAATACCGACGGCGGTGCCCTGACCGCGGCGGATTACTACGGTATTTACGTCGTCACGGAGACCCCGGAGCGCGGTGCAGACCGCATCGACATCGCGGCGCTCAATCCCTCGGAGAACAGCCCGCCGGACGTGACCGGCGGCTACATCGTCAGCATCAACAAGAGCAACGAGGCCGAGACCGTGCTCGCCGCCTCGCTGCCTTTCATGCGCCACATGCGGCAAAATAAATCCAACATCATCCTCACCGGCGGCATGACCACGTTTCTCGACTATCCGGAAATCACCGCAGTGACGCCGGCGCAGCTCTCGTGGATCGACAACTATCTCAAACTCACGGAGGAGTCCATCTACGGGGCGAACTTCACGCATCCGGTTACCGGACTGCCCTACACCGACTACATCGCGCGGGACAACTGGCTGGACTTCCATCTCGCCATGACCATCCCCATGTGCATCGACGCTCTGCGCCTGAGCACTTATTTCTACAAGGAGCGGGAGGGAAAACTGAAGTGCGGCCCGGTGTGGGACTATGACCGCGGCTTCAACTCGCGCGACTCGCGCAGCGCCGTGCCGACGGTGTGGGACACGCAGACGAGTCTGGATAAGACGGAATACTTCCACTATGGCTGGTGGCACCGGCTGTTCCAGAACGCAGACTTCATGCAGGCGTGGATTGACCGCTATGCCGTGCTGCGCAGCGCCGGGCAGGCCTTCGACTTCGCCGGCGTCGTCGCGCCGGTCATTGACGGCTATGCCGCGGAACTCGCACCCGCCGGCTCGGTGGTGAATGCCCAGACGCGCGACTACGCCCGCTGGCCGTCCGGCGCCGGCGGCTCCGGCACGGGGTTGAGCAGCGCGCGCAATCCACTGGCCACTGAAGTCACTGCGCTGAAGAACTGGCTCACGGCGCGCTTCAACTTCATTGACGGACAAATCTTGCGCACTCCCGCGGCCTCGGTGCCCGGCGGCGTCGTGGCTCCCGGCACCGGGGTGACCTTCACCCTAACCGGTGCGTCCGGCGCGGCGCAAATCTACGTCACCACCGACGGCAGTGATCCGCGCCTGCCCGGCGGCGCGCCCAATCCCGCCGCGGTGCTTGTTCCCAATGGCGGCAGCATCACGGTGAACAGCACGGCGCTCGTCCGCTATCGTCAGCGCGATCTCACGGCTCCGGCATTCAACTCCGACCTGACCACGACCAGGATGTCCACCTGGTCCGCGCCCGGCGAAAGCTATTATATCGTCGGAGCCGTCCGCGCCGCCGCGGGCATGGTCACGGTTTCGCAAATGCACTATCATCCGGCGGATCCCACACCCGCCGAGATCACCGCCGGGTTCACCGATGCAGATAATTTCGAGTTCATCGAACTGCAGAACATCTCCAGCCAGCGCGTGAATCTGGAAGGCTGCCGCTTCAGCGCGGGCTTCGATTACACGTTCCCCGTCGCCTCCCTGGTGGAACTGGCTCCCGGCGAGCGCGTGCTGCTGGTGAAGAACCTCGCTGCCTTCACTTCGCGTTATGGCGCGGCGTCGGTGCGCGTCATCGGGGAGTTTTCCGGCAACGACAATCTCAACAACGCCGGCGAAACCGTCACTCTGCTGGCCAGCGACGGCACGACGATCCTCTCGTTCACCTACGATGACGAGCCGCTCTGGCCCGTGGAGGCCGACGGTCTCGGCCCCGCGCTCGTGCTCATCGCGCCGGAAACGAATCCAAACCTCTCCGAGCCCATGAACTGGCGCCTCAGCACCTCTGCGGGCGGCGCCCCCGTCACCGGCGACCGCCTGACGTATGCCGCATGGAAAACCGCCAGCGGCATCACCGGCGACAGCGACGACAGCGACCACGACGGCCTGATGCCGCTGCTGGAGTACGCGCTCGGCTCCAGCACCTCGGCCATGTCGCTCGCCGCCCTGCCAATCATCACCATGCAGCCGGATGGCTCGCTGCTGATCCAGCTCACGCGCGCCCTCAATGCCGACGATGCCGCATGGGATCTGCAAACCACCAGCGACCTCGCCACCTGGACCATTCTGGACGCAGATGTCATCACCCGCACATTCAGCGGAAATACAGAAAGCCTGTCATTAACGGCTCCGGCCCCTGCCGCCGGCACGCTGCGCCGTTACGTCCGCCTGCAGGTTCACTTGCGACAGTGACCTGCCGCCGGCCCGGCAGGGTCCATCCCTGAGGTGCTGTGAGGCCGGGCTCGACCGCAGAAAAAACCGGCGTTTCGTGCGGACGGATTGCAGTATGGTCCCGGACTCTGCGCGGTTTCATTTCTGTCAGGCTTCTTCCAGTCGGGAGTGAAACCGCAGGAGCCAGCTCTGGATTCCTCACATGTCGTGCTCTCATCGATGGTTCGTCGCTGCGCTGCTGCCGCTGCTGCTTGCGGGCAGTTTTTCCGCCGGGGCCGCGTTCACTTATGAGCCGGTGGTGTGGACCAGTGATGTCGGCGGCCCGCGCAAGAGCGTGCATCAGTTTGCCCAGTCGCCGGACGGGTTTCTCTGGCTGCGGAATGAAGAGACGCTGAGCCGTTTCGATGGCCGGGAGTTTCAGAGCATGGAGACAGCCGAATTGCCGGGAGGAGCCGCGCCGGCGGCGCTCTGGGCGGACCGCGCCGGAATGCACATGACGGGAGCCGGAGGGACAGTGTGGACCTGGCGTGACGGGACGTTCGCCGGGGTCATGACCCTTCAGCCTGGCACCTCGCGGACGGCGCTGGTGTGGAGCACTGCGGACGGTGCCGTCATGGTGCTGAAAAATTCCGGCCGGCGCTGGCAGTGTGTCCCCGGGAAGGAGGCGGTGGAATTGCCAGGAGAGTTGCATCCGGTGGACGGTCCGGCGACTGGCATGGACGACGGCAGCGCCTGGTGGCGCACCACTGCGGGCGGACTCGTGCGCGGTGAATCGCACGGCGCGGCGTCGGTCATGCCGCTGCCGGAGCAGGCCGGCGGGGTGACGGATTTGGCGGCGGGGTCTGCTTCCGAAATTTGGATCGGCACGGAACAGGCCCTGCTGCGCTGGTTAGGAGGAGAGATCGAATCCTGGCCGGCGCCGCCCGGAGAGACCGGCTGGCGGGTGCAATGGTTTCGCAGGGGCTGGGGCGAAGAGATTTGGATGGAGGCCAATGATGCGCTGTGGGTGCTGCAGAATAACCAATGGCGCAAAGTGCCGGCCGACTGGCCGCCGCCGGCCGCGGTGCGCTCCATGGCGGTGGATGCCGCCGGGAATTTCTGGTTTGCCGACCGGTCGGGAAAAATCGCGGCGGTGCAGCCGGACGGAGCGGTCCTCGACATTGACGGCATCCATGAACTGCGCGGCGGCAATGTGGACGCGCTGTTCGGCGACCGGGAGGGCAATGTGTGGGCGGGCATTCAGCGCGTGGGGCTGGTCCAGTTCAAACGGCAGCGGTTTCGATCCCTGACTCTCAAAGACGGGCTGCCCGCGCCGATGATCTGGACGGTTTGTGAGGATGGCAGCGGCGCGATCTGGTTTGCCGGTGAAGCGCCGTTTCTCGGTCGCTGGAAAGACGGCGGGCTTTCGCTGCTGGAACGCGACCATGGAGACCTTCCGGGCGCGCCCAGTGCTTTGCTGTGTGACAAGGATGGACGTCTCGTCACCGGTTTCGACAACACCGGCATTTTCCTCCGCTACGGCGAGCGGTTTCTGCCGGAGCGGCCCCGTTTCCGTCCGGCAATGCAGGGTCAGGTGCATTTTCTTTTCGATGACCGTGAAGGCCGGCGCTGGGTGGGACTGAGCGGCGGCGTGGCGGTGGCCGGTGAGGGGTCTGCCCAGTTTTATGGCTCGCGGGCCTTCGGAGGAAGCGCGCTGCGGACGATCGCGCAGGATGCGGCGGGCAGGATTTGGATCGGCACCGCGAGCAACGGCATGGCGTGGTTTGAGGACGAAAAATTCCACCCGGTGACGACAGCGAACGGCCTGCCTCACAACACGGTGTATGCCCTCTGCGGCAGCGCGGACGGCTCGTTATGGGCGGGCACCGTGGGCGGCGGTCTGGCGCGGTATCGCAGCGGGAAGATTACCGTTTTCAACGTGTCGCATGGATTGCCGGACGACCGGGTGATGAGCCTTGTCGAGGACGGCGCGGGCTTCCTGTGGGCGGGAACGCGGGCCGGACTGGCAAGAATTTCCCTGACTTCGCTGGCCGCGGTGGAGCATGACGGAGCGGCGGCGCTTGATCTCGTGGTCTTCGACCGCAGCGACGGTTTGCCCACGCGCGAGTTTTCCGGCGGCAAGCAGCCGAGTGTGTGGAAAGCCCGCGACGGCAGGCTGTGGTTCCCCACCACCGGCGGGCTGGCGTCCTGTCATCCTGACGAACTGCAGCTCAACCGCCTGCCGCCGCAGCCGCAGATTCTTGCGGTCTCGCTCGATGGAAACAGGGCGACGGCGGCAGACCATCCTTTTGACGTGATGAAGCTTGGCCCCCGTGCCCTGGAAGTGCCGCCAGGACCGCATTCGCTGGAGGTCCGGTGGATCGCGCCCTCCATGATCTCCGGCGACCGGATGCGCTACAGTTACTGGATGGAGGGCGTGGACCGCGACTGGTCGGGCCTGACCGGGCAGACCGGCGCGACATGGGGCACTCTCGCTCCTGGCAGCTACCGTCTGCTGGTGCGCGCGTGCAATCACGACGGCACCTGGAGCGAGCGTCCTGCGGAACTCGCCATCACCGTGCATCCTGAATGGTGGCAGCGGACCAGCGTGCGCGCGGGCGGCGCGGGTCTTGGGGCGCTGTTGCTCTCGGCGATGGTGTTCGGCATCATGCGCGCGCGGCACCGGCGCGCGGCGGTGCAGGCGGAGATGCTGCGCGTGAAGGAAAGGGAGCGCGCCCGCATTGCCCGGGACTTGCACGATGATCTCGGCGCGAGCCTCACGGAAATCTCCATGCTCGCCACTGCGGTACCCGGCGCGGCGCCGCCGCCGGAGGCCGTGCAAGGCCGGCTCAGCGTCATTTCCGGAAAAGCGCGTTCGCTGGTCGAAGCGCTCGATGAAATCGTCTGGGCCGTAAATCCGCGGCACGATACCGCCGGCTCGCTCGCGGCCTATCTGACCGGCTATGCGCGGGAGTTTCTTGGCGCTTCGAACATCGCGTGTTCTTTCGACGTGCCGCCGTCGCTGCCGGATTTGAAACTGGAGGCCGGCGCGCGGCACAATCTGTTCGTCGCCTTCAAGGAAGTGCTGCACAACATCGTGCGCCACAGCGGTGCCACGCAGGTTTCGGTCAGGCTGCACATTCGCGCAGGCCATCTGGAGGTGCAGGTGGAGGACAACGGCTGCGGGATGCAAAACGCCGGCGGCGGCGATGGACTCGGCAATCTGCAGGAGCGCATGAAAGCGGCGGGCGGTCAGTGCTTTGTCGAATCCCGCGACGGGGCCACCGGTGTCCGGTTGTGCCTGCCGGCGGGCATGGCTACCTCCGACGCATGACCAGTGTCGCCATTGTTGAGGATCAGGCCATCGTGCGCGAATCGCTGAGCGAGTGGGTGAATGCCACCGCCGGCTGCCGCTGCGTCTGCACCTGCACCAGCGCCGAGGACGCACTCCAGCGCATTCCTCCGCTCGCGCCACAGGTGGTGCTCATGGACATTCACCTGCCCGGCGAGTCGGGCATCGTCTGCACCGCCAAACTGAAACAGGTGCTGCCTGCGGTGAACGTCATCATGGTCACGGTCTATAACGATCAGGAGAAAATTTTCGAGGCGCTGAAAGCCGGGGCCTGCGGATACCTGCTGAAGCGCTGCGGACCCGGGGAGGTCGCCCGCGCGCTCATGGAAGTGAAGGCCGGCGGCGCGCCCATGACCGCGGAGATCGCGCGGCAGGTGGTCGGCGCCTTCCATCGCCAGCCCGCCGCGGAGCAGGAGACGCGGCTGTCGCGCCGGGAGGAGGAAATCCTCGCACTGCTGGCGCAGGGCCTGCCGAACAAACTCATCGCCGACCGCCTCGGCATCAGCCCGGAGACGGTGAACGTCCACCTGCGGCGGATTTACGAAAAACTCCACGTTCACAGCCGCACCGAGGCGGCGCTGAAATATCTCCAGCGCCGCGGTCCGCTGCCGGTGTGAGCGCAAATGCCGCTATGACAGTCCCCGCCCGGCAACTTCCCCGGCGGCAGCGGCGGATTACCCTGTTTCTGGTAATGGACGATCCGGTGCTTTCCGGCATCCTCACGCCGCCAGTATTCCAGATCATGAAATCCTCCACCCGACTTCTCTGCTGTTCCGCCCTGTGCTGCCTGTCGCTGACCGCGCACGGCGCTTTGACCTCGGTCTATCAATTCGATGAAACCAGCGGCACGTCCGCCGCCGACGCCATCCGCGGAGCCGGGGGCACGGGAAACGTCAACGGCGGCTCCACCTGGACGGCCGGCAAGATCGGCAACGCGATCGAGTTCAACGGCAGCTCAGGCTTTGTGCTGGCTCCCAATGCGGTGCCGACGGGTACGATGGATCTCACCATTTCCGCATGGGTCTGGGCGGATGCGGCCAATACCTGGGGCACCATCGTAAAAAACTGGGGCAACTCCAGCCCCGGCGCCTTTCACTTCGGTTTCGACAACACCTCCGGGCGCATCAGCAACTACCTCAACGCTCCGACCGACGGACCGCTCATCGCCCCGACGGTGCTTTCCCTGAACACCTGGCATCACGTCGCCTTCACCTACAGCGGCGGCAGCGCCACGCAGACGCTCTACATTGACGGCGTGCAGGTCGCCCAGCGTTTGACCGCTCCGGCGGATCTCGACGCTCTCGGCCCCAATATGAGCATCGGCGTGAAAACGGACAATACGACCCTGGCCGCCGACGCCAATGCCCCTGGCTACTGGGACGGCAGAATCGATGATCTCGCCATTTGGAATGAAGTGCTGAGCCCGGCACAGATCGCCCAGATCAAGGCCAACGGAGACCTTGGCATCGGTGTCGTGCCGGAACCGGGGGCCGTGGCGCTGTGCGTGCTGGCATCCGCTGGCCTGATGCGCCGCCGCCGGTAATTTCATACGATCAGGCTCTTTCCTGCGCAGGGTGAATTCCGGTATGCTGCCGTAGTTCACCCTGCTTCCATTTCCCCCCTCCATGAAACATCCCATCCTCATTGCCTGCCTGACGTTCTGCCCCGCACTGCTCCGCGCTGACCTCGCCGACGGCCTGGTGGCCAAGTACAACTTCGATGAAACCAGCGGCAATGTCGCGGCGGACAGCATCCGCGGCGCCGCAGGGAACGGCACGCTGAACAACTTTCCCGGCACCCAGTGGATCGCCGGGAAAATCGGCGGAGCCGTGCAGTGCGATGGAGCCAATGACTGGATCACGACCGTGAATGCCATCGCCAGCGGCGCGACGGCCATGAGTTTCAGCGGCTGGGTGTGGGCCAACTCGCGTCCGGCATGGGCCTCCATTGTCAAGAACTGGGGCAGCAATGTGAACGGGCAGTTTCATTTCGGACTCAACAGCAGCGACGGACGTCTGAGCAACTACCTCACCGGCGGCTCCAATGTCGTCGATCCGGTGCAGTTCCCCACCGGCTCGTGGCAGCATGTGGCCTTCACTTACGACGGCACCACCCACCGGCTCTTTCGCAACGGTGCGCAGGTCGCCTCAGCCAGCGTCAGCACCACGCTGGTGCGCAGCAGCGCGACGACCTCCTTTGGAGTGAAGACGAACAACGACGGCAGCGCCGCGGACACCGGCGCGCCGGGTTACTGGAACGGCAGATACGATGACTTCGCGTTCTGGAATCGCGCCCTGACAGCGGCGGAGATCACGGAAATTTACAACAACGGCCAGGCGGGACTCGGCGTCGCCGGCGATCCGGCGCCGCTCATCAGTGCGCATCCGTGGGGCGTCACGCAGACGATTGGCGGACGCGCAGAGTTCACCGTCACGGCGGGCGGCGCGGCGCCGTTCTCATATCAATGGCGCAAGAACAGCATGCAGAACGTGGGCACGGACTCCCCGACGCTGGTGATTGATCCGGTGACGGCGGACGACGCGGGCAGCTACGACGTGGTGGTGACCAATGCCCACGGCTCCGTGACCAGCAATGCCGCGCAGTTGCAGACAGTGACTGCGCTCGCACCGGGCGGCACCGGCATTCTGCAGGATCTCGCGGGCTACTGGCGCTTCGATGAAACGCAGGGCGGCACCGCGGCGGATACGTCAGGCCAGCACAACGCCGGACGGCTGGTGAACTTCCCCGCCGGCACCACGGCGCACTGGACCGCCGGCAAAGTCGGCGGCGCACTGCGCTTCGACGGCCCGGCCTCGCTCAATCACGTCATCGTTTCCAGTTTCCCCAAGACAACCTCCGCCTACTCGCTCGCCGCGTGGGTTCAGGCGGATACGATTCCGACATGGGCCAGCATCGCGAAGAACTGGCTGGGTGAGTTTCACTTCGGACTCGATGCTACGGGCAACAGCCTGAGCAACTATGTGGCGATGGCGCCGAGCGGGCAGGTCTTTGCGCGCGAGACGGCCACGTTTCCCACCGGTTCATGGCAGCACGTCGTCTGCACCGTGGATGCCACTTCCATCAAACTCTATCGCAATGGCGCCCAGGTCGCGAGCAGCACCTACAGCGGAGCATGGTACACGACGCCGCCGGCGCCGATGGGCATCGGCGTGAAACTCACCGGCGCCGTCGCCGACACCGGCGCGCCGGGATACTGGGACGGGTTGATTGACGATCTCGCACTGTGGAACCGCACGCTTTCCGCGGCGGAGGTGTTCAATCTCTACTCCGCCGGCGCCGCGGGTCAGGACATTACCAATGCCCTGCCGCCGCCGCAGCCGGTGACGCTCGTCATCAATGAATATCTCGCCGACAACGCCGGCGGTCTGGAGGACGAGGACCGCGATTCGCCCGACTGGATCGAAATTTTCAACGGCACAGCCGCCGCCATCAATCTCGACGGCTACCACCTGAGCGACAATCCCGCGAACCTGACGAAATGGACGTTTCCCGCGGTGACGCTCGGTGCCGGACAGTATCTCGTCGTCTTTGCCAGCAACAAAGACCGCCGCACGCCGGGGCAGAACCTGCACACAAACTTCCTCATCAGTTCGGAGGGCGAGGACCTGTTCCTCGTCGCGCCGGACGGAACGACCGTGGTGCATCACTACGGCTCGCCGCTCGCTTACCACAGCACGCCGTGGTATCCGGCGGAGACGAACGTGAGTTTCGGACTGTCAGGCACCGGGGATGTTTCGAGCTATTTCACCACCCCCACGCCAGGGCAGCCGAATGTGGCGCCGGTGCCCCCAGCGGGCGCGCTCATCAGCGGCGTGACGCACACGCCGGCGACAGTTACTCCGGGCACTCCCATTGTCGTGGTCGCGGCGGTGCAGGCCGATCAGCCGGTGGCCGGCGACGGCAATTCTGTGGCTGCGGTGAGCTTGAAATACCGCGTCATGTTCAACGCAGAGACGACTCTGGCCATGAACGACAGCGGCACCGGCGGAGATGCCACCGCGGGCGACGGTATCTGGAGCGCGACCATACCAGCCGGCGCGACCGCCGGACAGATGGTGCGCTGGGCGGTCACGGCGACGACCACGCACGGCGAAACGTCGCGTTCGCCGCGCAACCTCCTGCCCAATTCTCCGCAGTATTACGGCACCGTGATCAGCGATGCCGCCATCACCTCGCCGCTCCCGGTCATTCACCGCTTTGTGCAGAACACCGCCGCCGCGGACACCCTCGGCGGCACGCGCGGCAGTTTGTATTTTGACGGCGAATTCTACGACAACATCTTCGTGCGCATCCGCGGCAACACCTCGCGCAACTGGCCCAAGAAGAGCCACAAGATTGACTTCAACCCCGGCTACAAGTTCCGCCGCAGCGCCGATTTGCCGCGCGTTGGCGAGATCAATCTGAACACACCCTACACCGACAAGAGCTACCTCCGCGCGATGATGCACACGAAGATGCACCAGCTCAGCGGCATCGTCTCGCCGGACATCTTCCCCATTCATCAGCGGCAGAACGGCGCGTTCTACGGCGTGTGGCTCTACACCGAGAATGTGGACGACGATTTCCTCCAGCGGCACGCCATGGATGACAAAGGCTCGCTCTACAAAGCCGTGGGCGACAACGGCGCGTGCAACTTCACCAATGCCGCGGCCTACGAAAAGAAGACGCGCCACGACGAAGGCTACGCCGATCTCCAGGCAGTCGTCACCGCCATGAGCCTGACCGGCACCGCGCGCGAGCAGTGGCTCTTCGACAACATCGATCTGCCCTCGTTCGTGAACTGGTGGGCCGGCGTCGTCCTCACGCAGAACATCGATGCCTCGGACAAGAACTACTATGTCTATCGCGATACCAACGGCTCGCGCGAGTGGCAGGTCATCCCGTGGGATCTGGATCTCAGTTTCGGCCCCAACGCGCTGAACACCGACACCATCGTCTATAACCAGAACAACATCGCGGGGCCGGCCTGCGCCAGCAGTCCCTACATCGGCGCGCGCCCGTTTCTGCTGCACACCAACAAGTACAACCGACTGCTCGAGCAACTGGCCGCCGTGCCGCGCTTCCGCGCCATGCACACCCGCCGCATCCGCAGCCTGAGTGATCAGTTTCACACCAGCGGATGGTTCGCCGCGCAAATCGATGCCGCCATTCCCGTGCTTCAGGCGGACGTGGACGCCGATCATGCTCAGTGGGGCGCGAATTCGCACTTCAACTGGGGTGCCGGCATCACCCTGACTGCTGCGAACAACCGCATCAAAAACGAATACCTCGCACCGCGCCTCGGCTATTTGTTCACCGCCAACGGCGGCGCGGAGACGCTGAACTGGACCACCGGCGCCGGCAGCGCGGGCATTCCGCTCAGTCAGGCGGCCGCCCCGGTCATCCATTTCGGCACCATCGAAACCAATCCCGCGTCGGGAAATCAGGATCAGGAGTTCATCCAGTTCACCAATCCCGGCACCGTCGCGGTGGATGTCAGCGGCTGGACGCTGGAGGGCGGCGTGACCTTCACCTTCAAAGGCGGCACGGTCATTCCCGCCGGGGAGAGTCTTTACCTCGCCGCCGACCGCTATGCCTTCCGCCAGCGCACCGCCGGCCCGCGCGGCGGACAGGGGCTGCTCGTCGTCGGTGACTACAACGGCCATCTCAGCAATTTCAGTGAAACCCTGACGCTGAAGGACGCCGCCGGCGCCGTGATCGCCACGACCACCACGCCGGACAATCCGACGGACGCGCAACGCTGGCTGCGCATCACCGAAGTCTTCTACAATCCGCCGTCGTCGAACGATCTGGAGGAGTTCATCGAAGTCACCAACACCAGCCCTTCCGCCACCCTGACGATCACTGGCATGAAATTCAGTCAGGGCATCACCGGCGCCGATCCGGTGACCGGTGCTCCGGTGTATTTCACCTTCCCCGCGATGACGCTCGCGCCCGGAGTCAGCACGCTCGTTGTCAGGGATCAGACGGCTCTGCTCGCCGCCTTCCCTGCTCTCACCGCCGCGCAAATCGCCGGCACTTTTCCCGCCGGCACTGCTTTGGACAACGGCGGTGAGACTTTGAAACTCGACGACACGGACGGCAGCACGATCGATATCGTATCGTGGAACGATGCCGCTCCCTGGCCCGTCGGCGCCGACGGCAGCGGGCCGTCACTGCACTTCGTGGTAAACTCGGCGCTCCTGCCCGACGGTGGCGATGCGGCACGCTGGTTTGCGTTCACTCCCGGGCCTGGCAGCACTTCCACCGACGCCGACGGTGACGGCCACAGCGACCTCACCGAATTCCGCGCCGGCACCAATCCCGGCGACGGCGGCAGTTTTCTCAATCCGGTCATTACGCTGAACGGCGGCACCGTGAATGGCTCCTTCCCCGGCGTCGCCGGTAAAATCTACCGCGTACAGTCCTCACCGGACCTCGTGAACTGGACCGGGGTCGGCAGCGACTTCACCCCTGCTGCGGATGGCGTGCAGTCGTTCACCCACAATCCCCCCCCGGGTCTGCGGCACTACTACCGCATCGAGTTGCCATAGCCGGCGCTGCGGGAGGCGCGCTCCACTGCTTTGACGTTCGCGCCGCCGATCCTGCGATGCGCCCATGCAACTCGCTGGAACTCGTTCCCGCCATCCGCCTCCTGACCGCCGCTGACAAACTTCATCGCATCCGCGTGCTGGCCGCTGACATTGGTGACGCCGGGGAAACTGCTCTCCCGGCCCCTGCTTCCGGGAACAGTTCCGCGGAGTACGTCATTCGTCTCAGCGCGAAGGGCACGCTGTTCCAGGAGCGGCTGCTGGAAAGCCCCCCGGAGCCGGCCATCCGCCGCTTTCAAAGCAACCTGACCACCGGCAGTGCCTGCGGCGAAAAAAGCTCCCGCCGCCAGGACGAACCGGATTTTTCAGAACAGGATCCGCTTCTTCAAGTCCGACAGGCTGCCAGTCGCTCTGTTTTGTCCAGGCTGAGGCGCGCAGTTCCGGCTGCCCGGCGCAGGCTTTATCGGGAAAAGCAGGGCGCTCCGCTTCCGGCAGCGCGGCGGCGGCGGCCAAGTTTTCCTCCTCGGGATGCATGGGCGTCATGGTACGGATGCGCCTTCATGCGACAATTCTCAATCAATTCGTTTCATCCGAAATTTGGACTTTTACGTGAGGCGCAGAGCCAGGGGCGCGGAGCCCGGGCGCGGCATCGCACCGCACGAATGATTCCGCGCCGCCTCCGCCCAAAAGTATGGGACGTGAACAGCACGTCCCTGCCGGTTTCTTGAGGGCGGGGCGGTTTGGAGCCCCGCTGGAGGCATCCGGCTAAAGTCGGAGGCTGCGGCGGCGCGTCCGGCTTGCGGTAAGGGTCCGATGCCGGGATTCTGACGGCAGTGTCTGAGCAATCTCCAGTCGAGGGAGCGGAAAGCCATGCGATCCGGCGCGAGTTCGTGCGGCGCAGCGTGCTGCGGGCGAACCGTGCCATCGCGGTGATCCTGGGTGTAGTGGTGCTGCTGGGGGCGGTGCTGGTGCTGATGATTATGCGGGCGCGGCAGAATCAGGCGCGCGCGGAGAAAGCGGAGGCGGAGGAGACGGAGCGGGTCTGGGCCACCTCCCTGGCGCAGGCGCGGGCGGAGAATCTCAGCACCAAAATGGGCCACCGCGCGGCGGCGCTGGAGGCGGTGCGCACGGCCGCAAAGATCCGGCCCTCACTGGAGTTGCGGAATGAAGCCATCGCGGCGCTGGCGCTGGTGGATTTGGTGCCGGAAGTGCAGTGGCCGCTGCAGCCGAACGCCTATGGATTCGAGTGTGACCCGGACTTCAAATACTACGTGGTCCGCTATAAAGAAACCGTGCTGTCGATGTACCGCTTCAGCGACAATGCGCACGTGCGCGACTTCCCCATGCCGGTCTTTTACGGCCAGAGAGGCAATGTGGGCGATTTCATGTTTTCCGCCACCGGCCGGCACCTGTTCATCCGCTACAACGGCGGCGGGCTGACGCAGTGGAATCCGGAAACCGGGGAGCTGATCCGCGTCATCAACGCCGATCCGCGGATGCAGCGGTATTCGTGGCCCCTGACATTTTCCGCGGACGACCGGCTCATGGCGCTGAGCATGGAAGGCAGCGCCGGCACGCAGTTCGTGTACGATCTGGAGAAAGGGGAGGTGCGGCCGCTGCCGGAAATTCCGGAGAAGCTCAAACACCGCGGCGGATCGAACTTCATCCGCATCAGTCCGCAGGGGGACCTGCTGGCGGGGTTCGAGGGCAACATGGTGTATGTGTTCGATGCGGTGACCGGCCGGCTGCGTTATTCCGTGAAGGCGGCGGGCCAGGTGGAAACGCTCACGTGGGACCGTCAGGGAGTGCGCCTTGCGTTCAGTTGCGACAACTGGAGCATCTTCACCTGGGAACCGGACGCGGACCGGGTGGTGCAACTGGGAGGCGCGGCCCTGCTGCCGTGGCTGCAGGATTTCAGTGAGGACGGCACGCTGCTGATGACGGCGGGTCAGGATGGCGTGACGCGGCTGTGGGATGTGGTTTCCGCCCGGCTGCTGTGCGAAATGAAAGGCATGCTCGCGGGCTGGATGTCAGGAGACGGCCGTCGCATTGCCGGCGGGGTGATCGGAAAAATGGTCGGCGTCTGGCGCGTGGAGCAGCCGGCGGCCATGAGCATCATGCGCGGCCACTGGGAGCGGCGCGCCACCGTGTGGCGCATGGATCTTTCGCCGGACGGCCGCTTCGCGGTGTGGGCACCTCCCTGGTGGGTGCAGTCCCGCGGCTATGAACTGCTCGATCTCGAACGCAGCGCGTCCGCCGCCGTGCCTCTAACCGAAGGAGTCATGGCCGGATTTCGTCCGGGCCATGCACAACTCTGGACGATGCACGCGGAGAGTCTCCGCTTCCGGCCGCTGCCTGAGGGAAATTTGCCGGAAGCTGCGGCGCTGGAGGAGAACACCACCACGGTTTCCCTGCCGGCAGGATTCAAGGCGACCAGTGCCTGCTTCAGCGCGGACGGCCGCTACGCGGCACTCGCGGGTTCCGGTCGGAACTTCATTGTGATGGACATGGAAAACCCGGGGCAGCCGGTAACGCTGGAGCCGGCTTACGTTGCCTACGGAGTGCCCCCGGGGCCGGCTTCGCTCACGGGCGGCGGAGCGTTTGCCGTCAGCCCTGACGGACGCTGGGTGTCGGCCGGGTGGAATGTCGATGGAGGCGTGCCGGTGGTCTGGGACGCCTGGACCGGAAAAGTCGTGCACCGGCTCGACTGTGGTCAGGGCAATGTCACCTTCAGCCCCGACGGCCAGTTTCTCGCCGTCACCAGCAAGACCGGCTTCAGTTGCTTCACCGTTTCCGGCTGGAAAAAGCTTTGGCGGCACTCGCGTGACGAGCTGCTCACCTATCCAGGCATCGCGGCGTTCACCGCGGACAATGCGCTGATCGCCGCCACCATGGGCAACAGCCGCGTGGAACTGTTTACCTCCGGCGGAGAGAAACTGGCGGCATGGAATCTGCCGGATTTGAATTTCGTGGCCAACCTGCGCTTCTCCGCGGACGGCCGGCGGCTGGTGGCCGGCGGCATGGAGGGCCGTCTTGCCTCGCTCGACGTGCGGGGACTGCGCGACCGGCTCAGGGATTTGAATCTCGACTGGCCGCTCCCGGTCAGCCTGACAAACGCTCGCCCTGACACCTCCGGCGGCGCCTCCACCGGTCTCTGGCAGCCCCTCGCCATCGGCCTGGTGCCCGTGGTGCTCGCGGCGGCGCTGGGAATCCTCGTGCTGCGGCGTCAGGGACGCCTCACGCACGAATTTGTCGAAGCCACGGAAGTCGCGGCGCAGCGGGAGAAGGAACTCGCCGCCGAGCGCGAGGTGAGCGAACTCAAAAGCCGCTTCGTCACCACGGTGAGTCATGAATTCCGCACGCCGCTCGGCATCACCATGAGCGCCGTGGAACTGCTGCGCCACTACGGGGAGCGGCTCCCGCCGGAGGAAAAAACCCAGCTGCTCGAAGACATTCACTCCTCCACCCGCAACATGGCCGGCCTCATGGAGCAGGTGCTCGTGCTCGGCCGCGTCGATGCCGGCAAGCTCGCCTTCAAACCTGGGCCGCTCGACCTCGACACCCTCGCGCGAAAGCTCGCCGACGAATCGCTCTCCGCCACCAGCCGCAAGTGCCCCATCGAGTGGAGCGCGGAAAACGACTTGTCAGGCGCCATGGCCGACGAGGCGCTGCTGCGGCACATCCTGACTAATCTGCTGAGCAACGGCGTGAAGTATTCGCCCGCCGGCGCGCCGGTGATTTTCACCGGCAAACGCGAGGGCCGCGATGCGGTCTTCACCGTGCAGGACCGCGGCATCGGCATTCCGGAGGCCGATCTGCCGAGGCTCTTCGAGGCCTTCCACCGCGGCAGCAACGTCGGGGAAATCCCCGGCACGGGGCTGGGACTGGTCATCATCAAACGCTGCGCGGACCTGCACGGCGGAAGCATCGCCGTGCAGTCGAAGCCCGGCGCAGGCACCGTCTTCACCGTGCGTGTGCCGGCTTGGTGAACCGTCACCGCCTCCGACTTTGGCCGGAACCGCCGGCCGGTCCGGCGACGTCAGGTGTCCGGCCTTAGTCCAATACCCGAATGCCGCGAGGGGAATCAATGTGCGGGCCTATCCATCCGCCTGCCATCCACTCCCATGAACTCCCGCATCACTCTTCAACTGATCGTTTTCTCCATGCTGCTGCCGGCCGGTGTCCGTGCCCAGGGCAGCCTCACGCCTCCCGCGGGCCCACCCGCACCGGTCATGAAATCGCTGCAGGAGGTTTATGACAGGGCCGCCGCCGCGGAGGCGCGCATTCCGGTGAATGCGGAAACCTGCCCGGCCAGCGCCGACGCTCAGTTTGTCATCACACAGGGCGGCAGCTACTACCTGACCGGCAACATCGCGGCGCCCTCCGGCAAAGCCGCCATCAAGCTCTTCGCGCACGGCATCACGCTCGACCTCAACGGATACAGCATCATCGGCAGTGTGGGCTCCACGAAAGGCATCATCGTCGCCTCTGCGGGAGGTTCGGCGGTCGTCCGCAACGGCCACGTGCGCGTCGCCCAGCAGCAGGCCATTCAATTTACGGCGGCCAGTGATTTCGTGCTGCAGGACATTTCGATTTTCAGCGCCGGCGGCCGCGGCATCGACGCGCTGGGAGGCGGAATGATCGAGCGCGTGAGTGTGAAGGGTGCCAAAGACTACGGCATCTACTGCGACGGCTCGCAGCAGGTGACCGTGCGCGAATGCAAAGTGGAAAGCGTCACCGGTACGGGCATTACCATGGGCATTTATGCACCGAACGCGCTGGTGTCGCGGTGCAGTGTCACCGGTGTCACCGGCGGTTCCGCCGGTGGCGGCTCGGTGGCGGGCATCTCCGCCGACAAGGGCACCGTCGAGTCCTGCACGGTGCGCAACATCGTGCGCAACGGCAGCAACTCCCGTCTCGCCGGGATCGAGAATGCGGCCACGGTGACGGACTGCACGGTCACGGACATTACCGGCAACGGACCCGCCAGCCCGGAGTCCGCGCTGGAGGCCGCGGGCATTTATGCCTGCTCGAATGTCTCCCGCTGCTCCGTCCGCTCCGTGAACGGCGGTGCGGGTCAGCATGGAGAAGGCATCGGCCTCGCCAGCAACGTCAGCCACTGCTATGTCAGCGACATCCGCGGCAGCCTGGACAATGCGGGCATCGCCGGAGTGCGGATCAGCGACTGCACCGTCTATGGAGTCGCCGGCGGTCACGGCATCGAGGGACGCCTTGTCCAGGGCTGCACCGTGACGGACTGCGCATGGGGCATCTTTGTCATCCACGTCAACGCCACCGGCGGCGGTGAAGCCGGCACCGCCACGGGCAATACCGTTATGGACTGCACCGGCATCGGCATCATCGCCGGCACCAAAATGGCGGTGATCTCCAACAACCACGTCCACGGCGATCTCTCCAACCCCGGCAGCACCGGCATCTACGTCAGCGGAGTCTTCTCCAGCCGCATCGAGGGCAATCACGTCACCCGCTGGGAAACCGGCATCAGCGCCCCCGCCTCCGCCAACATCGTGGTGCGCAACACCGCGAGTTCCAACACCACGGATTTCAACATCCCCGCGGCCATGCCCGTGGCGCCCGTGACCGCCATTGGGTCCCACCCCAACGCCAACATCTACAACCCCTGAGCCTGTTCCTAACGGCGCGACTCCCCGCCAAAACGATGCCACAATTCCACTAAATCTCCCCCATGAACTTCCGCACCATCCTTGTCCTCACCGTTCTCGTTTCCCCGATGCCCCGAACCGCGCGTGCCCAGGGCAGCCTCACCCCGCCTGCCGGTGCACCGGCTCCTGTTTATAAAACGCTCGACCAGGTGGAGGCCCGCACGCCGATGGTTGCAGGGCAGGCTGGCGTGACGGTGGATGCCAGTGGACAGATCACCCTCAGCCAGCCAGGCTCCTTTTTCCTCACAAAAAACCTCGTCATCACCGCGCAGAATCTCGCGGGCCTCACGGTGACCAGTGACAACGTGACCGTGGACCTCAACGGCTACACCGTTTCCAGCAGTGCCGCTCCCGCCGGCCATGCCATCAGCCTCGGTGCCAGCTCCAACGTCATCGTGCGCAACGGTCACATCCGCGGGGCCTCATTCTTTGGTCCTGGCGGCGTATTTTCCGGCATCGGATGGCGCTCCGCCGTCACCGGCACGGGAACCGGCATCCGCCTCTGTGATTTGAACATCCGCGGCGTGGCCGATCACGGCATCGAAGTCCCCGGCTCCACGGTGGAACGCTGCCAGGTGGAAATCTGCGGCAAGAGCGGCATCACCGCGGCGCAGGTGTTCGACAGCACCGTGCGGAAATCCCGCCTCAGCGCCATCGTTGCCACAGAACTGGTGAACAATTGCACCGGTGAGAGCACGGAGAACGGCTCGCACGGCATCGATGCCACCGGCGGGATCGTGCAAAACAGCCGCGGCGCCGCCGCCACCACAGGCAATGGCATCAACGCCCAGACCGTACTCAACTCCAAAGGCGAGAGCAGCGTCGGTCAGGGCATCTTCTGCCACATTGCCACCAACTGCCACGGCACCTCCACGGGCGGCATTGGCATTCAGGCCATCACCGCCAGCTACTGCATCGGCCACCGCCCCGCCAATGGAGTCGGCGTTTCCGCGAATACCGCCATCGCCTGCACCGGCATGGGAGCCCCCGCCGTCACAGTCCAGTCCCCCAACAAATTTCTTGGCACGCCCTGATCCGATCTCCGGCTTTTCACCTCAGTCCATCTTCTGTCATGAAGCGTCTCACCCTGCTCCTCGCCCTCGCGGCCGCCCTGCCTGCCGCCGCCGGCACTTCCACCCTCGGCGAGGGCGACAGTTACGCCTGGGCCGGCAACACCGGCTGGATCGAATTCATTCCCTCCAGCCCGAACTATTATGACGGCGTCATCGTGACCGACACTCACCTGTCAGGCTTCGCATGGAGCGACAGCACGGGCTGGATCAATTTCGGGGACGGCACGCCGGCCGACAGCATCCGCTACGGCAACACCGACGGCGCCGACACCGGTGTGAATCACGATGGCGCGGGCAATCTCAGCGGCCTCGCATGGAGCGCCAATCTGGGATGGATCAACTTCGGATGGGCCGCTCCCGCCGATCCCAACCGCCCGCGGTTTCACCTGATCTACGGTTACTTCCAGGGTTACGTCTGGAGCAGCAACGCAGGATGGATCAATCTGGAGAGCGGTTTGCTGAAGACCGACTATATGTGCGTGACGGACACGGACAGCGATGGCATTTCCGATGCATGGGAACTGGAGAAATCCGCCACTGCGAGCCGCGGGAATCTCACCACCCTGACATCCACCGGCGATGCCGACGGCGACGGGGTGAGCGATAAGGAGGAGTATTTCGCCGACACCGATCCGCTTGAGGCCGCGGATCAACTCCAATTGCTGGCCATGACGCCGGTCGCAGCGGGCACGAGCCTCACCTGGACCAGCCGCCCGACGCGGGTCTATCGCATCGCCCGCTCCGGTGACCTGCTGCAATGGCAGTTCAGCGATGCCCTGCTGCCCGGTGCCGGCGCCAGCACCACGGGGGAGATGCTTCATCCTCCGGCAGACCGTCTCTTTTTCAAAGTCGAGCCGGTGGTGCCGTTGAGCAAATAGCTGCACCCGGCTGCAAGTTCCGGCGCCCCATCCGTCCAAAGTCGGATGTCATGCACCGGACTCCGGTTCTACCGGTGAGGCTTCCCTGACTTCTCTCTGGACTCATTGAAACCCGCCGCACCAGCCAACTCCACAGATCCCGGCCCGTTTGCCGCACGCCGCAATGCCGTGCGCGCGGACCTGCTGCGCTCCCACCGTGCGCTGGGGCTCTTGCTGGCGGTGGTCCTCGCACTCGCCTGCGTGGCAGTGTATTTCATCCACCGCAGCGGCAGAAATCAGGTCAGGGCTGAACAGGCCGAGGCGGAAGCGACGGAACGTCTCTGGCGGGCCTCCCTGGCGCGCGCCCGGGCTGAGCGCACCAACACCCAGGCAGGACGCCGCAATGCCGCGCTGGAGGCGGTCAAGGCGGCAGCCGCCATCCGGCCGTCCGTGGAACTGCGCAATGAAGCGATCGCGGCGCTCCGTGCGCTCGACTTCGAAACGGAATTCTCGTGGGACCCGGGCTCCAACTCGAAGGGAGCCAGCTTCGATCCGGACCTGGAGTATTACGCCGTCCGGCGCGATCCTGTGATCGTTTCGCTGATGCGACTGCAGGACAATTCGCATGTCAGGGATTTTCATCGCCCGGCGGAGGCGCCTGCAGACTGCCCCGCCGTGGATCATATGTTCTCCGCGACGGGAAAGTATGTCGCCGTCCGTTACGACAAAGGGCCGCTGGCGCTTTTTGAACGCGAAACCGGCGCGGTGGTCTGCCAGCTGGGAATGGATCCGCTGACCACGCAATACACCTGGCCGCCGGGTTTCACTGCAGATGACCGCGTCATGGGCCTGACAATGTCCGGAGCGGAGGGCGTGTTCGTGCTTTATGACATCGAAAAGCGGCAGCCGCGCCGGCCGGCGCAAATGCCGAAGAAGCTGGTTTACACCGATCCGGTGAATCAGGTGGCCATCAGTCCGCGGGGTGATCTGCTCGCGTGGTACGAAGGCGTGCGTGTTTACCTGCTCGACGCCGTCTCCGGACTTGTGAAGTATGAAACTCTCGCGCCGACCGCCGTAAAGACCCTCGACTGGGATCAGCGCGGCGAGCGCCTCGCATTCGGCTGCGGCAATGCCACGCTCTTCCTGATGGAGGCGGAATCCGGGCGCGTCGTCCAGATGGGCGGGCGCGCGGTGCAGCCCTGGGTGCAGCAGTTCAACGAAGACGGCACGCTGCTGCTGACCTCCGGGCGCGACGGCGTGACGAGCCTTTGGGATGTGCCCGCCGCGAAGCTGCTGTGCCAGTCCAATGAAGCGCGCGGTCAGGTCATCTCGCGCCGCGGCGACCGCATCGCATGGAGCATTCCACGGCAAAAGGTGGGTGTCTGGCGCGTCGCCCGCGCCAGTGCGGATCTGCAGTTGCACGGCCGCTACACCAACGGAGCCACCCTGTGGCAACAGGACATGTCTCTCGATGGCCGCAGGGCCGTCTGGTCTCCCCCGACATGGGTGCGGGCCAATGCCCTCGAACTCTGCGAGATTGAGAACAACCGTCAGGGAGTGCTGCGCCTGAACCGCAAAGCCTGCGCCGGTTTCGTGCCGGGCACAGACCGTCTCTGGATCACGGCGGAGAACGCCCTCACCATTCATGACTGGCCGGACCTGACAAATCTGCCCTCCAACGGCCTGCCGGAGTCGGACCGGATCCCCCTCCCGGCGGGACTCAAGCCGCTGATGGCCTCCTTCAGCTCCGGCACCGGCCATGTCGCGGTGGCCTGTGCCGGAGGGGAACTGCTCGTCATGGATCCGGCCCATCCCGGTTCATCTGTCAGGATGGAGCAGGGAGTGCGGTTCTCCGACGATGTGCCGGGACCTTCAAGTCCCGCCGGCTCCGGCTCGCTGGCCATCAGTCCTGACGGAAAATGGGTGGTGGCGGGGCGGGACACGGCAGCCGGAGATCCCACAATCTGGGAGGCACAAACCGGCCGCCTCAAAGCCCGCCTTCCCTGCCCCGCGGCTCACGTCTGCTTCAGTCCGGATGGACGCTGGCTGGTGACGATCGGCATCCGCAACGTCCAGTTGTGGTCTGTCGGCACGTGGCGCGAGCAATGGGCCAAACCCCGGCCTGCCACCCTCGCCGGCTTCCTCGGCGCCGCAGCATTTTCCGGCGACGGATTGATGCTCGCGTGGACACGCGATCTCGACGAGATCGAAATCGCGGAGCCGTCCGCCGGGGCTGCCCTGGCATCGTTCCACGTGTCCAGACTGCACCCGTTGACCGGCCTGCGATTCTCCGCTGACGGCGCGCGCCTCTTCGCCGCGGGACCGGAGGGCAAGGCGCAGGTCATTCATGCCGGCGCGCTGCGCCAGGATCATCTGGCTGCCCTCGGTCTCGACTGGACCACCGCCGCGGCGGATCAGCCTGTGGCGGCACCCGGTGCGAGGCCTGACACCTCCGGATGGCTTCCCATCGTGCTCGGGTTGCTCCCTGTGGCGGCCGCGGCCCTTTTGGGAATGGTGCTCTTCCGGCGTCAGGGTCATCTGGCGGGCGAATTCATGGAGACCGTGGAGCTGGCCTCGGCGAAAGAGCGCGAACTCGCCGCCGAGCGCGAGGTGAGCGAGCTAAAGAGCCGCTTCGTGACCACGGTGAGTCATGAATTCCGCACCCCGCTCGGCATCACCATGAGCGCCGTGGAACTGCTGCGCCACTACGGGGAGCGGCTCCCGCCGGAGGAAAAAACCCAGCTGCTCGAAGACATTCACTCCTCCACCCGCAACATGGCCGGCCTCATGGAGCAGGTGCTCGTGCTCGGCCGCGTCGATGCCGGCAAGCTCGCCTTCAAACCTGGGCCGCTCGACCTCGACACCCTCGCGCGAAAGCTCGCCGACGAATCGCTCTCCGCCACCAGCCGCAAGTGCCCCATCGAGTGGAGCGCGGAAAACGACTTGTCAGGCGCCATGGCCGACGAGGCGCTGCTGCGGCACATCCTGACTAATCTGCTGAGCAACGGCGTGAAGTATTCGCCCGCCGGCGCGCCGGTGATTTTCACCGGCAAACGCGAGGGCCGCGATGCGGTCTTCACCGTGCAGGACCGCGGCATCGGCATTCCGGAGGCCGATCTGCCGAGGCTCTTCGAGGCCTTCCACCGCGGCAGCAACGTCGGGGAAATCCCCGGCACGGGGCTGGGACTGGTCATCATCAAACGCTGCGCGGACCTGCACGGCGGAAGCATCGCCGTGCAGTCGAAGCCCGGCGCAGGCACCGTCTTCACCGTGCGCGTGCCGGCGTGGTAACCGGGCGCCCCGCCCAAAACAAGATGCCGCCAACGCAGGCCCGGAGGCACTGGGGTGCTCCAGCCCAACTTTCGCATATTCGACGGCGGCGAGGGTCTGGTCCCGAAGCGGCGCGGGTTTTGAGGATCAACGGTCGGCCACACAAAGTCCGGGCGGACCCGCCGGGACGGGGGCGGTGCTGCGGATGCGCGGCGGGGGTTGTTCGGGCAGGGTCCAGCCGAGTTGCAGGAGCAGGGCGGCCTGCTCTTTTTCCGGGATGGTGATGCGGGGCAGGGTCAGGGTGCGGCCGTCGCGGGTGTCGAACTCGACGTCCGCCAGCGCGATGCGGCGCAGGTGCTGGAGCACTTGCCAGGAAGTGAGCGACGGGGCGTGGCGGGCGGCGAGTTTGCGCAGGCAGACGTGCAGGGCGTAGCCGAGGAATGCGACCATGATGTGGGCTTCGACCCGCTGCTCTTTCCAGTGCCAGACGGGGCGCACTTTGATTTCGCTTTTCAAGGTGCGGAACGCGGCTTCGGCTTCCGTGAGCTGGATGTAGGTTTCCCAGAGTTGGGCGGCGTCGTGCTGGCCGGGCCAGTGGGCGCGCAGGAGATAGGCGCCGTCGCGCAGGACGGCGGCGCGCCATTTTTCGCGGTCCCATTCCCAGAGGATGGCGCCGTTTTCGTGTGCCAGGCGGCTCAGGCAGCGGCAGACGGGGCGGTGCCGTTCTTTGAGAGCGCCGAGGCGCTGCTGGATGGTGTCAGGATCCTTGAGCCGTCCGGCGGCCACGGAGCGTTTGAGGCGGATCAGATCGCGCACGCAGGCGCGCAGTGCACGGCGGCGCATGGCGTGTTCCTTTTCCACGCGGCCCTCGCTGCGGCAGAGCACGTAGATGTCCTCATCCTGCGGGCAGAGTTTGACCTCGACGCCTGGGGCGGCGGCAGTCCAGTCTTTGTCAGGGAGGTGCTTCTCAAATTGCTTCAGCTGGTGCTTCGGGGTGCCCACCAGATAGCAGGCGCCGCGCTCACGCAGCCATGTCAGGTTTTCCTCGCTGGTGATGCCGCGGTCGAAGACCCACACGCGGCGGGCGGCGCCGTGTTTGGCTTCCACCCCGGTGACGATGTCCTTGAGCGTGGTGACGTCAATGGTGTTGCCGCTGAAGATTTCATAGGTCAGGGGAAAGCCTTCGGCGGTGACGACCAGCGCGATGACGAGTTGTTTGCAGTCGGGACGGTGGTCGCGCGAACCGAGCGGAGCGAGATAGCCAGCCGCAAACTGCCCCGGAGCGGAGCGCAGGGGTGAGCGCCGTGGGGCGGCGCGAAGCAATAGCCTCGTTTGGCTTTGGGAATGGCGGCGGCCTGACCTTCGAAGCAAGTGCTCGTCAGATCGTAGAGCACGATGTCGAAAGTGGCCCCGAAGAGGTCTTTCCAGCGGGCGACCAGATGTTTTTCGAGTGCTTCCTTGTGCGCGACGATGTGCTCGAGGCCGCGATAGAGCCGGTCCTTTTCGGCGATGGCGAAGTCGCTCTCCAGGAGCACATCCATGGCGGTCTGCGGGAACCATTTCTCATGCACATAAAGTTCGCTGCGCGGATCGAGCAGGCGGTTGACGGCCAGCAGCTCGAGAACCTTCTCCCACGGCTCGGCTCCCCGCACGCCGGAGAGTTGTTCGCGCCAAAAGATATCGAGGCCGAGTTCCTGCCAAAGACGGCAGCCGGCCCAGCAGTCGCCGAAGCGGCGCGGCTGGCGCACGCGCAGCGTGGAGAGGCGCACTTCAATAACATCCTCCGCGTCCGGCGGGGCCGTGCCCTCGCGGTCGGTGAAAAGACGGCGCTGGAGGCGCTCGCCGTCCTCTTCGCTGATGATGTCGATGGTGCGCTGCCAGCTCTCGATCTGCGTGGTGTTGAGTTCACCCAGATGCAACACCTGACGCTGGATGGTGCGCCCGCCATGCACGCGCAGGCTTGCGCACACCGAGTAGTAAAGATGCTCTTTGCCGTCTTTGCGGCGGACACGTCGTTTGAGGAACAACCCCGCCAAAGATACCCCGCACCGGCCATCGTCAACATCCGGGGTCGGCCCACAAGGGGGTGCGGAAAACCCGGCTTCTAAATATCAACGGGTTCCGTCGCGGCCAGAGTCGAAAATCGCTGTTTCTAACGAATAAGTGCGAAAGTTGGGCCAGCCGTGCCGGGGCATGGCCCGGACACGCTGCAACGAGTCCGGATTCGTCGCACGGCCTCCGCCCTTAGTCGGATGAATCCTGTTATCCTGACAGATCTCGCCTCCGCCCGAGGTCCCATACCGCGATGCGCATTCCATGGCATGAATGACGCACACCAGCTGAGTGCCGCGGCCCGGCGCTGCTCTTTCCGCCTCCAGGCGAAAGACGACACGGGCCTGACTCAATCAGTGGGCTGTCAGCAACCCGTGCCGCCGCCGCGCTGCCTCGAGTGAGGCAGCAGAGGGCGTCAGGGAAGAGGACAGCGCCTGGCCGCGGCACAATGCACGGTGTCATCACACACACTGAATCAACTCGCGTCACATGAATGCCAATCCTGGAATCCTCACCATCGCCGTCCTGCTGGTACCGCTTGCCGCCCCGGCGCAAAACTTCACCGCGCGCATCGTGCCGGCCGGTTTCAATGCCGCCAGCCAGACACCGGCAGCCTACAATTATCTGAACCGCACCGAGAAGCCACGGGCGGCGGCCTTCGCAGGCAACGGCCGACTGCAGTGGTACGCCGGCGGAACGGTCATCAGCCGTTTTCCCGAAAGCGGCACGATCCCCCTTCCGGCCATCACTCTCCCGGCGTGGACGCCAGCCACGGTCAAGCCCCTGGCCGGCATTCCCATGGACGTGGACGGCGACGGAGATCCTGACATTCTCCGCGTCAATGCATGGGGCGGCATGAGCGGCTACTACACGATGATGGCCTTCATCAACCAGGGCGGCACATTCACCCCCGGCTGGCGCCTCGACTATCAGCACAATCCCGCATATAATGAGGGTACCGTCTATTACCGTTTCACGCCAGGCGACTTTGACCGCGACGGCGATCTCGATGCAGCGGTGCTGCTGACCTACGAATACTCGAACTACGATGCCGATCCGGCCCGGGCAGAGGGCTCGCTTGTCATCCGCTGGAACGACGGAACCGGGCAGTTCAGCACTTCCAGCACCCTGCAGAGCACGGGGTTCGACTCTTCCGCCATGGCAGGAACGGCGGATCTCGACAACGACGGCGACCTGGATCTGATCTGCAACGGTCAGTTTCATCAGGGAGAGGATGAATTGTGGTACTCGAGTGCCCGGTTCTTTGAGAACAACGGCAGCGGAGGGTTCAGCGCGTCCACCGTTTCCTGGTTCTGGCCGGCCTTGCCGCTGGATATCAACCGTGACGGATGGGAGGATTTGGTTTCCGGCAAAAACATTGCGTGGAACAACAAGTCAGGCGCCGTGTCAGGAGCGTGGAGCGGGCCCTACAACTGGAGCGGCAATCTCAGTGTGAATCCGGTGCACTTTGCCGACTGCGACGGCGATGGCCACACTGACATGGTGTACGTGCTCGGCAAACAGCTGGAAATGCGGCGCGGATTCAGCAACGGCTCATGGAGTGAACCCGTGGTGCTCGCCACACTCGCCACTTATGCACTGGAACTCGGCGGCGCCGACTCCGACGCGGACGGAGACATGGACCTGTTCGTAATGCTGGACAACGGAAGCTCTGTGTTTGTCGAAAACCGTGCGCACCACTGGGCGCCGGACGCGGAACCGGTGAACGGGGGCGTTTTCTCCGTGCCGGGTGTGACGAGCCTGGAAAAGGCCGACTTCAATCGCGACGGCTTCGATGACCTGCTGGCGGTGGCCCCCTCCCAAAAGAAACTGCACCTCTTCTACGGTGAAGCGGACGGCACCCCGGCCGCGCCGGTCTTCAAGAATACTCAAAACATCTCGCCGGGCGGCTCGACGGTGGCCGACTTCGACCGCGACGGACGTCCTGACGTGGCCTACACGCTCCCCTCTGCCGGCGAAGTGCGTCTCGCCACCAACAACGGCACCTCCATCTTCGCATGGACCGACGCTTCCGTCGCCACGGGTTTGCCGGGCGTCACGCTGATCACCGCCGGCGAGCACGGGACCGCGAATGGACATTTCGACCTGCTCACCGCGTCGACCACCACCGGCCAACTCCGCTGGCATTATCGCAGCGGCAGTTCATGGCTGGGACAGTCGGTTCTCACCAGCGTCTCCCCCGCCCCCGCCTGCATTCTGGCGGCGAATTTCACCTCCCGGCCGGGTCACGAACCCTTTTACCTCAGCGCCGACGCCTCGACACTGCGCATCCGCGGCTATCAGTTGAATCCGACGTGGGTGGGTGCCGGCGACCTGACACAATCGATCAGCGCCAGTCCCTACCATTCCGCCATGGCGCGGGGTGACGTCAATGGCGACGGCAAAGACGAGATCGTAGCCGTCAGCGGCACCGGCTCCGTCGGCTACTGGCTGCCCGCCACCGGCAGTTCCTTTATGTATGCCATCGGCACCGTCCCGTCTGCCGTGCGCGCCATCGAAACCGTGGACTGGGATCGCGACGGACGCACCGACGTGCTTTGCGCCACCGCCACGGGGTTGAGCCTCTTTACATGGAAGGGCTGGTGGAAACGCGAAGACATCTACAGTCGCAGCGGAGGGTTCACCGCGCTCGAGGTGATGGACCTTAACCGTGACGGCTTCCCGGACGCCGCCGCGGCCAACTCCGGCACCGGCGAGGTGATCTTCATCCGCAACCAGCCGCGCGTTTTGAAAGCGACCGCTGCCTATTCCTCCGAAACCACCCTCACTGCGGGCCTGAGCGGCACTGCCATGCAGGTGAGCGCCCTCCATCCCGGCAGATCGGCGGAGGCGGGCTTCCCCTGGCTCTCCGATGTGGACGCCGCAGTGACCGGCATCCGGGTGAATTTCCACCGCGCCGTGCAAAACAGCGGCCAGTGGGTGCCCGGCACGCCCCTGACAAAAACTGAACTCACCCAGATCATGGCCTCCGCCTCCCTGCTCGCAGGGGAGACGGTCATCGGCAGCAGCGGCCCCGCCGCACTCGAATCCGACGGCTCGCTCGATATCAAATACAACGCCGTCCTCGGGAATCTCGTGCCCATCGCCGGCGGTGCCGCCCAGCAGCTGAGTATTCGGCTTACCACGACACCAGGTGCCGCGCAGTCCGCGTTCTCCACGTTCTACTTCACAATGCATGCGTTGCAGGCGCGTGTGCTGGACGGCGGCGGTTTCGACAATGCGGTGCCGGTCACGACCGGGGCGACTCCGGTGACCCGCATTACCATCGTCCCCAATTACACCCCGCTGCAGCAGTGGCGCGTGACACATTTTGGCAGCCCCGACGGTGCCGGCAGCCGGGCCAATAATGCGGACTATGACGGCGACGGAGTTCCCAACCTTGTGGAATACGCCACCGGCACCAATCCCACGCTCCGGGAAACCACTCTCAACACCAACAACGGCCTCTATATTCTTCCCATCACCGGGCCGCAGGCGCCGCTCAAGTGCCGGCTCGCCATGACTGCCGTCGCGCTGAGCGATCCCAAACTGAAACTAACCGTGCAGATGAGCAGCGGCCTCACGGGCTGGGCCACCCTTACGAGCCGCACCGGCGGAGGCGCATGGACCGGACTCCAGCCGGACTTCGCCATCCCGCTCAACGGCGTCACCACACACATCTTCACCACTTCCTACACGCCGCAGAACACAAAGAAGTTCTTTCTCCGGCTCAAAGTCGAGGAGCTTCCTTAAGCCCTCGGCGCGGGCGCAGAGCGGTGGAGGAACGAAACGCGCCGGCGGCTGGAAGACCCCGCCTGCAGACTGCCGGCCGGCGAGGAACCGTTCTCTCCCTAGCTTAATAGGGCAGCTCGCGGAGGTAGATGTTTTTGAACCAGAGATTGTTTCCGTGGTTCTGCAGTTCAATCTGCTCCTCGCGCGGAATCGGCATGCCCTGCTCCCAGAGGTTCTCCAGGATGGAATTGTTCACCACGAGCTGTCCGTTCAGATAAATCGTGGCCCGGTCGCCGACCATGCGGATGTAGAAGGTGTTCCATTCGCCGATGGGCTTGTCCGCCTTCACGAGCGGGTCTTTGCCTTCCTTGCCGGGGCCTTTGTTGTTCCAGAGGCCGCCGCTGCCTTTTTGATTGCCGTGCGCGAACTGGCCGGGATTGGCCGGATCCCAAATCTGCACCTGCGGCAGTCCGCGCAGGTAAATGCCGCTGTCGGCGTTGGCGGGGATCTTCCAGTCCACGTAGAAGTCGAAGTCACCGTACTTTTTCTCCGTGCACAGGCTGCGGCCCTTGCCGCTGAACACGAGCGCACCGTCCTCCACCTTCCAGTGCGTGCGCATCACTTCGTCGGCCTCCTTCTGAAGTTCCGCGAGTTTGTCCGGCGCGAGATCGCGTCGGCCGGCGGGGAACTCGGCTTTGCCTCCGAGCAGCCCCCTCCAGCCCGTGAGGTCTTTGCCGTTAAAGAGCGCGGTGAATCCGGCCGGCGCGGTGTTGTCAGGATTTCCGGTCAGCACCGGAGCAGCGGGCGCGAAGTGCTTCACCTTCAAATTGCGGTAACCCACGCGATCTCCGTGACCGCAAAACGCGATGGTGCCGGATTTCCGCTCCAAGCCGGGATGCTTCGCGTCGTGCAGGGGTTTTTTGCCGGTGAGATAGACGTCGGTGATCGTCACCCCGTTGAGAATGACCTTCACATGGTCGCCAATGCAGAGAATCTGCTGGCGGTTCCACTCGCCTATGGGCTTGAGTTGATTTTTCTCCGACTGGGTGCTGGGCTGCATGCCATAGACGCTGCCGTGATACTGCCAGGTCTGCAGGCCCTTGTACTTCTCGTGCTTGTCGTCGAGCACCTGGATTTCCATGCCCACATAGGCCGCGTCGCCGCTGCCGGGATAGCGCAGCCCGATGCCGTTGTTGGCGCCGGGCGTGAGCTGAAATTCGAAATCGAGCACGAAGTCGCCGTATTCCTTCTCCGTCTGGAGAAAGCTGCCCTTCGGCGTGCAGTAAATGGCGCCGTTCTCCACCGCATAGCCTTCGCCTTTCCAGCCCTTGAGCGTGCTCCCGTCGAAGAGCGGCTCCCAGTCCTTGATCAGCTCCAGCATTTTCAGCGTCGGCTCCGCCGGCGGAAGATCGGCGGCGGCGGCAAAGGAAACGGTGAGGCAGAGAGCGGAAACGAGTGTTTTCATAACGGATAAAGTGAGTGCGAGTCTGGAGACAGGGCATACGGTGGCAAGCCCCGCGGCGTTACGTGTTTCGATACTTTTTCCTGCGCTCCGCCGCCGCCGGAGTGCAGCCCGGGTTCGAAAGCGCCCACGCCAGCATGATCTGAGCCGCGGCGTAGGTGCCCCACACCGATCCCGCCGGGGGATGGATCCCCGCATAAATGTGGAATCCAATGAGGGTGTCGGACAGCATAAATACGGCGGCACCCGCTTTGGCCATGACCGGCGCCTGCGAGAGCATGGCCGCCACCACCATCACTGTGATGACGGCCTGATACCCCAACCCCGGCACTGTCAGGTTTCCCATTCCCGGAAGGAACCGGAACAGCAACAGAACGGAAACGGTGAGAACGAGTCCTGCCGGCAGCCATCCCGTGAGGCCAATCCGGCCACGATGGCACAAGCCCGCGAAGGCGAGGGCGTAGAATACGTGCGCCACTCCGAACGAGACCATGCCCGCCACCATCCGCTGTGGTTTGAGATCGAGCATCACGTCGCCCACTGACGAACAGAGAAGCGCGAGTCCCGCCAGGCGCGCCCCCCGCAGCCATGAAGAGACTCCCAGCAAAAATATGCCGGCGGCCTTCCAGATGATTTGCTGCGGCCACGGCAGCGAAATCAGCGGTGCCGCCAGATGCGACAGGGCGATCGCCGCCGCAGCGAAGAACAGCGCGTTCAGCCCCCGTGAGGCGCGGCGGGCGGTGAGATTTCCGGACATGGGCTTGCTGGATGCTTTGCAGTGACGGGCTGGCTGCACCCAAAGAAGCCGGTCTTCAAGCAGGCGGCAAATGAACCTGCGCGGAGCAACCCGGCATAACAGGAGGAAAGTGTATCGACAGAAAAGCGGCGTCCGGATAGTCCTGCTTCACCATGACTGAAATTACGACGATTTCCGACCAGGCGGATTGGGGCGATGCCCATGCTGCGGAGGAACTGCTTCCCCTGGTTTACGCTGAACTGCGCCGGCTTGCGGCCCACAAGATGGCTAACGAAGCGCCGGGGCAGACTCTCCAGCCGACCGCTTTGGTCCACGAGGCGTGGCTGCGGCTGTCCCGGCAGGCCGGGTCGCTCTGGAAAAACCGCGAGCAGTTCTATGCCGTGGCGGCGGAAGTCATGCGGCGGCTTCTGGTGGACCGCGCCCGGCGGCGCCTCAGCGTCCGGCACGGCGGACACATGGAACGCGTGGAACTGGATGCCGTTGAACTCCCCGGAGGCCAGGACGACACCGTCATTCTGGATGTCCACGAAGCCCTGGAGCAACTGGCCGCGGAGGATCCGCAGAAAGCCGAGATCGTCAAACTGCGCTACTTTGCGGGCCTCGATAATGCGGAGATCGCCGCCCTGCTCGATGTTTCCACCAAGACCGTCGAACGCCACTGGGCCTTCGCCAAAGCATGGCTAGGCAAGGCACTGAAGAGCCGCGCGCCGGCCCCGCCAGGCAGAATCTGAAATTCCCCTGTCTGTTCCGCGCCCGGAATTTCGCGTAATGGATTAACGCCGCTTTTGACCGACAGACATGAACCACCGGAGACAAAAAACTGAAGCCATCTTCCATGCGGCCATGGAATTGCCTCCCGGCGGCCGGCGGCAGGAGTATGTGCAGCAGGTCTGCGCCGATGATGAGCCTCTGCTCCGCAGCGTGGAGGAATTGCTGGATGGCGTCGCGATCGGGGAGCAAATCCTGGAAGCGGGCGCTCCGGGCGGAGCATCCTCCGGGGATTGTCAGGCCGGGCCCGCCACCGGCGACTGCGTCGGACGCTACAAGCTCCTGGAGAAAATCGGCGAGGGCGGCTGCGGCGTGGTTTACATGGCGGAGCAGGAGGAGCCCGTCCGCCGCAAGGTGGCCCTCAAGCTCATCAAGCCGGGCATGGACTCGCAGCAGGTCATCGCCCGCTTCGAAGCCGAGCGCCAGGCGCTGGCCATGATGGATCATCCGAACATCGCGCGGGTTTTCGACGGCGGGGTGACGGGCGGAGGACAGAGGACGGAGGACAGAGGACAGAGGACGGAAGTCGGAAGTCAGACATCCGATCTCCGCCCGTCCTCTGACCTCCGACCTCTGACTTCTCCTCCTAACCCTGCTGCGCCCTCCATCCTCCGCCCTCTGTCCTCCGACATCGGCCGCCCCTATTTCGTCATGGAACTGGTGCGGGGGGTGCGCATCACGGATTATTGTCAGGAACACGCGCTCAGCACCCGCGCCCGGCTCGATCTCTTCATGCAGGTCTGCTCCGCCGTGCAGCACGCGCACCAGAAGGGCATCATTCACCGCGACCTCAAGCCCTCGAACATTCTCGTCACCGAACTCGACGGCCGTCCGGTCCCCAAAGTCATCGATTTCGGCATCGCCAGGGCCACGGAGCAGAAGCTCACGGACAAAACCCTGTTCACGCAGTTCGCGCAGTTCCTCGGCACGCCCGCCTACATGAGCCCGGAACAGGCCGCCCTCTCCGGCGCCGATGTGGATACCCGCAGCGACATCTATTCGCTGGGCGTCCTGCTCTACGAACTGCTCACCGGCACCACCCCGTTCGATGCCCGCGAACTGCTCGCCTCCGGGCTGGAGGCCATGTGCCGCACCATCCGGGAAACCGATCCGCCCAAACCCAGCACTCGCCTCACTCAATCGGAAGGCAGAGGACAGAGGACGGAAGGCAGAGGTCGGAGGTCAGATGTGGGCACTCAGCACTCATCACTCCGCACTTCGCATTCGGCCCTCCCCTCCGATCTCGACTGCATCGTCATGAAGGCGCTCGAGAAGGACCGCGCGCGGCGCTACGAGACGGCCAGTTCCCTCGCACAGGACGTGCAGCGCCACCTGAACGACGAGCCGGTCACCGCCCGCCCGGCCAGCGCTGCCTATCGCTTCCGCAAAATGGTGAGGCGCAACAAACTCGCCTTCGCGGCCGGCAGTGCGGTCGCCGCAGCACTCGTGATAGGGCTGGGCGTTTCGACGTGGATGTACTTCCGTGAGAAGCGCGCCCGTGACAATGAGAGGCAGGCCCTGGAGCGGGCCGTCGCCGCGGAACAGGAACAGTCGCGACTGCGCCAGGTTGCCGAAGCGGCCGAACTGGCCCAGCGCGGGGAACGTAACAAAGCCGAGGCTGAAGCAACCAGAAGCTATGAGGTCGTTGGGTTTCTGGAGGAAATGCTCAAGGGCGTGGGGCCTTCCGTTGCCGCGGGACGGGATACCACGCTGCTGAGGGAGATTCTGGACAAGACTGGGGAACGGATCGGGAGCGAATTGAAGGACCAGCCGGAAGTGGAAGCCGAACTGCGGGAGACACTGGGGCGCGTCTATTTTGCACTCGCTGACTTCGATCAAAGTGAAGCGATGCACCGGGCGGGCCTCGCACGGCTGCGGGCGCTGCATCAGGGCGATGACCCGAAGGTGGCCCGTGCTCTCAGAAGCCTTGCCGACGTTCTCTGTGCGAAATTCAAACTCGACGAAGCCGAACCGCTCTACCGCGAAGCGCTGGCCATGCAAAGGAAACTACCCGGCGACGGGGACGGGGAAGTGGCCAGCACGCTCACCAACTATGCACTCCTGCTGTCCGATCAGCGCAAACTCCCCGAGGCCGAAGCGATGTTCCGGGAGGCCCTGGCACGGCACCGGAAACTGTCGGGCGATGAGCACAAGCACGTGACCGCGACACTCAATAATCTCGCCTTGGTGGTGGAGGATCTGGGGAGGCCCGCCGAAGCGGAGACCATGCATCGCGAGGTGCTCGCCCTGAAGCAAAGATCTCATCCCGGCGATCATCCTGACGTGGCCATTACGTTGCGCAATCTCGCGGGCACGCTCAACGCTCAGGGAAAGCGCGACGAGGCGGTCGCGATGTACCACGAGGCCCTCGCCATGATGAGGAAGGTGTACCCTGACGGGCATCTCCACACGGCCGCCGTGCTCGGCAGTCTCGGACTGATTTTCGGCGGTCAGGGCCGGCACGAAGAGGCCGAACCACTCCTGCGGGAGGCGCTGGACCTGACCCAAAAGTTCCGGAATGAACTCCACCCGGAGTTGATTGACGGTATTGGCAACCTTGCGCTCAACCTAGGACGTCAGGGAAAATTTGCTGAAGCGGAAACTCTTTATCGTGAGGCGGTGGCGAAGGCGAGGGCGCAGAATCAGCCGCGAAAGGTCGCCAATTGCAACGCCGGCCTCGCGGCCGTCTTAGAGATGCAGGGAAAATTCGCGGATGCGGAACCGCTGAGACGCGAGGTCCTCGAGATCACTCGACAACTGCCGCAACCTCACACAGGGCTCGTGGAGCGGCGTCTTTCCGAACTGGACGAGAACCTCTGTCGTCAGGGAAAATACGCGGATGCCGAGCCCCTTGCCAGGGAGGCGCTCAAACTCACCACGGCGCGCCTCGGGACTGGTCATCATCAGTCGTTGAGCGCCATGTCGCGCTTCGCCCGTCTGCTGAGCGACTGGGCGTGGAACGAGCGGGAAACAAATTCCGCACTCCAAAGTCCGCATGGCGCAATCGTTCAGCGCGCCCGCGAGGCGGAGCAACTGATGCGCGGTTGCATGGCCGCGTGGCTTATCGGCGACGGCACCAAAGCCGGTGCTGCCGACCACATGACGCCCGAACTCCGCAGCCGCCTCGGCGGCGCTCTCGTCGCGGTCGCCGCGACTGACAAGTCGCTCACCCCGGAAGCTTCGGTCTCTATGTTCGCGGAAGCAGAACCACTCCTGCTCGCCGGCAACGAGGCGATTCAAAACGACAAGACGCTCGAACGCAAATTCCAACGCGACTCCCTCACGCGCCTCGTCCGCCTTTACGCAGCATGGGACAAGCCGGACAAGGCCTCCGAGTGGCGGCAAAAGCTCGCCGCATTCGAAGAGGCTGATGCAGCGCCGGACGACGAACCGGGACCAGAATGATCCAAGCTAACAACCCCATCGCGATTTACTCATGAACCCCATATCCATCCCAACACTCCTGATCTATGCGATCGCTGCTCTCATCCACGCGCCTTCCCGCGCTGAGATCGTGACCGTGCAATGGGAGCGGATCTACAACGGGCCGCAGGTTGATGTTCCAAATGCCCTTGCCGCGGACAGTGCGGGAAACGTGATCGTCACAGGAAGTTCCAAACGCCTTGGGTATTCGGACTATTATACTGCGAAGTATTCCGCCGCCGATGGGACTTTACTTTGGGAACAGCGTTACGACGGCCCGGGCGGCCTAGAGGATTTTCCTGTCGCGCTGCTTATTGACAATGCTGGTAACGCGATTGTCACTGGATCTTCGACTCCGGTCCCTGCTCCTTTTCCCAGGCTGGACTATTACACGGCGAAGTATGCGGCCGCGGACGGCGCTTTACTATGGGAGCGACGTTACAACGCGGCCAATGGACCTGACGAAGCCAAGGCGATGGCGGTGGACAACGAAGGAAATGTCATCGTTACGGGAATATCCTCCGACCAACAGGTCGTGCCGGATGGGGGGTGGTACACAGCCAAATATGCAGCGGCGGACGGGACCGTGCTTTGGGGAATTCGAAGGACTGGAGGAGTGTCTCCTAGTACATTGACCATGGACAGCGCAGGCAATGTCATCGTCGCTGGTGATATTCCTTCAGAGATCGACGACACTAATGCAGAATTATACGCAGCGAAGTTATCAGCGACGACCGGGGCACTGCTTTGGGAACGGCGATACAACGGGCCGGGCAATAACACGGATTCTGCCATGGACGTGGTCGTGGATAATGAAGGCAACGCCATCATTTGCGCTGCGTCCATTGGAACCGCGGGCGACTTCGACTTTTACACAGTGAAGTATGCATCGGCGGATGGTGCGCTGATTTGGGCGCAGCGGTATGATGGAACCGGCAATAGTCACGATCACCCTAACGCCATTGAGGTGGATGAGATGGGCAACGCTATTGTCTGCGGCAGTTCCACCGGGACCAGCAGTGACTTCGACTTGTACACGGCCAAGTATGCAGCGAGAGACGGGGCGCTGATCTGGGAAAAACGCTACCATGGCACCGGCGATGGTGACGACTACGCCGCCGGTGTCGAGGTGGATGGCAGGGGCAATCCGGTGGTTTTCGCCAGCTCACTTGGCAGCAACGGCAGCATGGAATTTTATACGGCGAAGTATGCGGCAGACAACGGAGTGCTGATTTGGGAGCAACGCAACGGGCCGGTCTCTGACAACCTTGACTACACCCCAACCAAAAGACTGGCTCTCACCCCTGAAGGCGGCGCCGTCGTCACCGGTCGTAGAAGGTCGCAGGAATCGAGCATGGATATTCTCACCGTGAAATACAACCCCGTGGACCTCGACCTCGATGACGATGGCCTGCTCGACTCGTGGGAAGTCACTCACTTCGGAAGCGCTGATGCCCACAGAGCGCTCGATGACTCTGACGGCGATGGCGCCGTGGAACTGCTCGAACTCGCCTTCGGCACCGACCCGAAGTTGCCCGCCTCCGTGCCGGCACCTGCGGTGGTGATGGAGGGCGGCTATCTAACGACCACCATCACGAAGCATCCCTGCGTGCGCTATCTCGTCGAAACCGGCGGGACGCTCGAAGCGAGATTTTCCGCCGCGAGCACGACGGTGCTTACCGACACCGCCACGACGCTTAAGGTTCGCGACAACATCCCTGTCGGCACGCAGTCCACGCGCTTCCTGCGGGTCAAAGTCACGGGGGCTCCGTGAATCACGGAACCGCCGCGGGCCTCATTCCCAACGATCTTCACCTGTGAACACGAATTCCTTTACTTCGAGAGCTGCCGCACCGGCTTCGCGCGTGGCGATTCCCGGAGTGTACGACGGCAATGGTAGCGCGGCCATGCCGTCCGGCTGGCCGTGTTGGCCTCCACCAGCGCGCTCATCAAGGCTGAACAAACACGGGCAGGCTGTCGCCATGCCCGCGCCACTTCCCACCCCGACACCCCGAAAACAACAAACACCATAACAAACATGAAAACACATTCGATAACCAAACTGATCTACATCCTCCTCCCGATACTTCTGGGCCCGGCTTCCGTCTCCCCCGGGCAACAGGTTGCCGGCTGGGGGCACTATGCCGTCAATGCCTGGGCGGCACGGGAGATCACGCGGGGCGAAGGGGTCAAAGTCGGCATCCTGGATACTGGCGTGCAAAAGAACCATCCTGACCTGCAGGGCAATATCATTGGAGGGATCAATCTGGTAAAAAAGGCGGGAAATTCCACCAGGTGGGACGATGACCACGGCCATGGAACTCAAATGGCGGTGACCATTGCCGCCGTGGACAACACCATCGGCACCCTCGGCATCGCCCCGGCCGCCAAACTCTTTGTGGTTAAGGTTCTGCCCAAAGATTTTTACACGAAGCCGTCCCAAATCGACCCGAAGGTCGTGGCCGATGGCATTTACGCCTGCATGGCCAATGGCGTGCATGTCATCAACATGAGCTTCGGGATCGCTGTGGATGCGCCCGTTTTGCACAACGCCATCATCGCCGCCCACAATGCCGGGATCGTGCTGGTGGCCTCCGTCGGCGAAAACAGTTCTCCCAACGTCCTATACCCGGCGAAGTATCCTGAGGTCATCGCAGTGACCACCCTGATTCAAATGAGCTATAACAATTTTGCCCTCGCCGGGAACAGTAACTGGGGGCCGGAAGTTGATTTCGCCGCTCCCGGGGGCGGGTTCACCGCATATTTCAGTGGAGGTGGGACTTACACCATGAACGGCGGCATGGGCAATTCGGCCGCCCACGTCACCGGAGTAGCGGCGCTCATGCTTTCCGCGGGCAAGACGGATCTGGTAGCCAGAGACGTCACTCCGGATCCCCTGACGCCCGAGCAGCGGGGCCACGGGCTGATCGATGCGTATCTGACGGTGACGGCTGAGTAGCTTCAGCAAGCCGGCGGGGCGATGCCAGTGCCGCAACTTACAGATTCCTGGCAGGTCAGCCGGAGAATGCTACTGGTCGGGAAGCACACGACGCGCTGGCCTTCCCGCAGGCCGGGCAGTGGGTGGCAGGATTCCGGGTAGGGCGGGCGTCCACGCCTGCCCCGGTTCGGCATCCTGCCGAACCGAGTCGTCGCGGCAGGATGCCGCGACCGGCAGGCCAGAGGCCCGCCCTGCCCATTGGTTCCGGCTTCGGCGGGCTGGGATTACGGCGGCAAAATCTCCACGATGTCAGCGAAGACGATTCCGTCAGGGTGGCTCAGGGCGTTGCAGCGGCCGTAGAGTTTGGTGCCGGGCGCGACGTGGAGCAGAAGGCCGATGTGATCGTCGGCCTCCACGCTAAACCATGCACGCGGGGCGCTGGTGTGGGGGACGCCTTCGGTTTCGAGAATGCCCCCGAGCGGGCGCTCTCCCTCGCGGATCAGTTCCTTCACATGAGGCGGAAACGCTTCGAGTTGAATGCCGATGGCACCGAACTCAACCGGTGCGCCGTCGCTGGCCCGGTGCAGCACCACCTGACGCATCACGAAGGTGTCCGACATCTGCGCCTGCACGACTTCGAGCGTGATCTCACTGCTGTGGTGAGCCCGCAGTGTCGGCGTCATGTCGCGCTGATGCACCAGCAGGTCATGCCAGGGCTGCGGCACGGCGTCACCGTCCATGAACTCCACCAGTGGGAGGGGCGCGTCGTCCTCATTGTAGAACCAGGCCAGCGGCATCAGGAGGTCGAGCGCATGGGCCGCGGCGGCACGGCTCTCAGGTATAGCGGGCATGTCGGTGTTGGGGGAGGAAAAACTCGTGGAGCAGGCGGTCCACCTGCATCAGGCCGTCGCGGTTCAGGCAAATGTCGTCGCCGCTCACGCTGCCGAAGCCCTCGCTGGTCAGCCAGCCGAGCTGCGCCGCGAAACGCTCCCGCGGATCGATGCCGTAGCGCTGGATGTAATAGCTGGCCTGCACTTTGCCGAGCTTCAGCCGCAGAATGAACTCGCGCACGAACCGCTCCTCATGTGTTGTGTGATACGCCCGGTAATAAGGCAGCTTCCCGCTCTCCACGAGCATCTGGTAGGGCAGGATGTCAGCGTGATTCTGCACATGGACATCGCCGAGAATACCGAAGCTGGCCACGCCCAGCGGCAGCAGGTCGGCGCCGCTCCACAGACTGTCGCGATAGACGAACTTCGTCTTCGCCGGGTCCTTCACCACCGTGGTGGCGCTGCTGACCGTGTAGCCGGCTTTCTCGAATGCGGCGAAGGCCTCCGTCACCCAGCGGCGCTTGGTCGGCCAGTCGGCCACCGGCGCCACCAGCTTTCCCGCGGCCTTCATCTCCTTGTAGATGGTCGTGTTGTACGGGATCTCCATCTGATAAATCGTCAGGCAGTCGGGCTCCAGGGCGAGCGCCTTCTCAATGCACCGCTGCCAGTTATCCTCCGTCTCCTCCACCATGCCGGCGATGAGGTCGATGTTGATCTGGGGAAAGCCGATGCTGCGCGCGTGTTTATAGGCCTTTTCGATTTCACCGCTGCGGTGCGCCCGGCCGTTGATCTCCAGGATGTGGTCGTCGAAATTCTCCACGCCAAGGCTCAGGCGCGTCACCCCAAGAGCGCGGATGGCGTCGAGCTTCTTCTCTGTCAGGGTCCCCGGCTCGGCCTCGAACGCGACCTCCACGGCCTCGTCCCAGGGAAAGAGCGCCTTCATGCGATCCGTCAGGTTTTGCAGCTGCGGCACGCTCAGATAACTCGGCGTGCCGCCGCCGAAGTAGACGAACTGCGGCTTCCGTCCGGCCACGTAGGGCTTCGCCGCCACGCGCTCCATTTCCGCGACCCCGGCATCGATGTATTTTTTGATCTCGTCGGCATTCCGGTCGGTATAGACGCGGAAGTAGCAGAAGTGGCAGCGTTTCCGACAGAACGGGATGTGGAAATAGATGCCCATCGGCCGGTCCGCGGGTGCGGGCTTCTCCAGTTGCTCCAGCGCGTCCTTCACCGCATCCTGCGTCCAGAACGAAAATGGCGGGTAGTTGGCCACGAAGTAATTGCCCGCCTCGGTCTGTTCCTTCGGCGGAACAGCGGCGGGGGGAGAGGCGGCGGGGAGGGCAGTCATGGGGATGATTAGTCTAAACTGCCCGAAGCCGCCCGTCTTTCAACCCGCAGTCGCCGGCCGGGGCCGCCGGCCCAAAGTGACCGTTTTTTCACCTCGAACGGAAGCATTTCCGCAGCGCTGAAACTTCTCTTGCACCTTCGCGGAGTCGTGGAAGCCTGCGCGCCCTTCCGGCCAGGGCTGGATCGGCAGTTTTCAGTTGGCAGTGTTCAGTTTCAGGGCGCGCACCGGACGGGCTTCTGCTGAACGCTGAAAATTGATTACTGAAAACTCCTCCTCCGTGAAAAACCGTCTCGTCAGAGTCCGCGAACTTCTCCAGCGCGAGCTGGGGGCCATCATCGCGCGCGATCATGCCTTCCCCGGCGTGCTCGTCACGGTGAGCGATGTGGACATCACCCCCGACCTCAAGCATGCCTACATCTACATCGGCGTCATCGGTCCGGAACAGAAAGCTGAGCGTGTCGTCGAATCGCTGAACCATCAGCACGGAGAACTGCAGAGCCGCGTGGCGAAGCGCGTCATTCTCAAGAACACTCCGCGGTTTCACTTCCGTCTCGATCACAGCGTGGAGCGCGGCGTGCGCGTGACCCGGATCATGGATACCATCGATCAGCAGCTGGCGGAGTCAGCGGACCCGGATGCGGAGGAGACGCCGATTGTTTCGGACGAAGCGAAGGAGCTGCCTGACATGGACGACGAAGCCGACGACGGGGATCTTGCGGACGAGCAGACCAAAGCGCCCGCGTCTTTCCCCCGCCGCACCGGCCCGCGCCGCAGCCCGCGCCATTTTGCCGAACGCGACGAAGATTAGTCCCGCCAGGCCGGGCAAGTCTTAAATCCAAAATCTCAAAACATAAATCTCTGCCGTGCCCCTCCGCACCAATACCAGCCTTGAAGAAATCGCCCGGCACCTGCGCGAAGGCGCGACGTTCGCCGTGCTCAGCCATTACCGGCCCGACGGCGACGCGCTCGGCTCCACCCTGGCCGTGGCGCTCGCGCTCCAAAAACTGGGCAAACAGGTGCGGATGCTGAATGAAGATCCCGTGCCGGAGACGCTGAAGTTTCTGCCAGGGTCACACATGATCGAACTGCCCGGTGCACCGGTCGCGGCCGACGTGGTGATCGCCGTGGACTGCGCCACCCGCGAGCGGCTCGGCGAAAAATGTCTCCAGGCGCTCGAAGGCGCGAAGCTCTGGATCAATATCGACCACCACCGCAGCAACGAGGACTACGGCGACCTGCACTTCATCGACAGCGATGCCCCCGCCACCGGCGAGATCGTGTTCAATCTGCTCACCGCCACCGGACTGCCGCTGGATGCGGAAATCGGCGCTAATCTTTACGTCGCCATCAGCACGGACACCGGATCGTTTCAGTATCAGGGCACGACGGCGCGCACTTACGAAATCGGCGCCGCGCTCGTCCGTCTCGGCGTGGATATTCCCACTCTCGCGCGCGAGACCTATGAAAACTATCCGCTCCGCCGCATCGAACTGCTGCGCGGTCTGCTGAACACCATGGAAATCACGCACGGCGGCCGCGTCGCGTCGTGGGGCCTCACAAGATCACTGGGCGACAGTGTCGGCATGAAACCAGAGGATGCCGAGGGACTGATCGACACCCTGCGGAGCATCCAGGGCGTGGTGGTGGCGGCGGCGTTCGAGGAACTTTCGGGACCTGACGGCAAAGTCCGCCTCAGCCTCCGCAGCAAAGACCCGCGCATCGACGTCGGCCAGGTGTGCGCCAAATTCGGCGGAGGCGGTCACGCGCTCGCCGCCGGCGCGCGTCTCCGCGGTCCCCTCGCCGACGCCAAAGCCCGCATTTTCCAAGCTCTCGATGAAGCACTCGCTACCGCCTAGACCCAAACCGCAGGACGCCGAAATTGACGGCGTGCTCCTCATTGATAAACAGCCTGACATGACGTCCCACGACGTCGTGGCCGTGGCCCGCAAGCGTCTCGGCACGAAAAAAATCGGCCACTGCGGCACGCTCGATCCGATGGCCACCGGCCTGCTCATTCTCGTGATCGGACGCGGCACCAAAATGCAGGATCTGCTCATGGCCGAGGAAAAGGAATACGAGGGCACGCTGCGCCTCGGTGTGACCACGAGCACGCAGGACGCCGAGGGCGAAGTGAAGGAAACGAAGCCCGTGCCGGACCTCACCCCGGAGCAAATCGAAGCCGCCTTCGCGCAGTTCCGCGGCGATTTCTATCAGCTCCCGCCGATGGTCAGTGCCATCAAGATCGACGGCGTGCCGCTCTACAAGCTGGCGCGCAAAGGCCAGGAAGTGGAACGCGAGCCGCGGCTCGTGACCGTTTTCCATCATCAGATCAAAGGCATCGCGCTGCCCGACGTGGACTTTCGCGTGGTCTGCAGCAAAGGCTTCTACGTGCGCACCTACTGCCACGACATCGGAGAGAAGCTCGGCTGCGGCGGACACATGGCCGCCCTGCGCCGCACCCGCAGCGGCAAATTCACCGTGCAGGGCCAGATCACGTTCGATGAACTGAAGACACTGCCGCAGGAGCAGATTCTGGCGAAAGTCATGAGCCTGCGCGACGTAAGCCGGCTGCGGGGCGCCTGATTCCGCCGGAGAGCACCACTCAAAGGCTCTGCAGCGTGCCGCCGGTGACTCCCAGCTGCGACTGCGCCTTCAATTCGCGCCAGAGCTGTTCGCCGTTCGTCTCTCCGCTTAACAGCGCGCGATAGGCGTCGAGAATGCGGCGCACTTCGTCCGCACTTTCCTCCAGCAACTCCACACGCCAGCGCCGCAGTCCGGCGGCGTGAAGGTCACTGAAATAACGGGCGCCCGTCTGCGCCACCGCGTTGAACAGCGTATTGCGGCAACCCACGTCCGCCTTCAGTGGATGCTCCATGCCCACGCGGTCGCGCAGTTTCACCTGATGCCGCTCGCAGGGACGGCCGCAGTCGAGAAAACTGCTGCCGCTGCTCATGAATGCCGCGAAGACGCAGTGCTCCATGTGAAACATCGGCATGTGCTGGTGAATGGTTAGCTCGAACCACTCCGGCGGCGCCGCGTGCAGCAGGTCGAGCACCTGCGAGATATTCAAATCATAGGAGATGGTCAGTCGTTCCAGTCCCTGCTGCAGGAACCACTCCGCTGTCATCGGATTCGCGACATTGAGCGAAAAATCGCCCGTCATCGGCACGCCAAGCGCCGAAAAGTGCGCGATGGCGCCCGGGTTGCGCACCAGCACGCCGTGCGGCTGCGCGCGTTCGATGAGTTTGAAGAAGCCCTGCTCGCCCGCTTTCTGAATGCGCGGCGTCGCCAAAGACACGCGCATGTCCGATTCGGCGCGAACCCGGGCGACGGCCTCCGCATAGCCGCGAATGTCCTCGAGATCGAGATAGGCCTGACGAATGCCGGCGGCGGCGCACGTTTGCAACTGGGCGGGATTGCGGCAGAGCACGGTGAGTTGCGATTCGCCGCGCGACTCCGGGACCGCACGTGGCGGGGACCTCCGGTCCCCGAATTCCACCACGGGAACCGAAGGTCCCCGCCACGCTTCCAACAGCGCGCGGCGCATCCGGTTCAGCTCGCTCACGGGCAAAATGACTTCTCCTTCCAGCGCCAGTGTCAGTGATTCCAGGAAGAAGCGCGTACCGCCGAGCCTGCCGAGCTGGTCCCGCAGGCTGTCCTCGGTCAGCGGACGTTTCTGCGCCGTTTGCAGCGGCATGGCAGAGAGAATCTCCGTGCCGCTGACTTCATCGCGCAGTTTCATCGGCCCGCCCGCGTTGCCGGAAACGTGCAGCCGCAGCGGCGTAGTTTGCCGGGGCGCGATGTCGCCGCTGAAGGTCGCGCGCAGGCGGCTGTCGAGCGCCTGATCGCTCGTCTTCCACACCCGGTCGCCGGGTTTGATCTGCGCGAAGTCCACTCTGCCGTGCTGAAACGTGATGCGTGTGCCTGACAATTCATAGACACGCCCGCCCTGTTCGTGGTCGGTGTCACCGCCGGTGTCGAAGACGACCCCGTCGCCCGGCTTGAGCCATGCGCCGGCGCGGTCGAGTTCCACGAAATCCCGGCCCACGCTGCGCACGCGTCCGACGAACGCACCGCGCTTCTTACCGAACCGCGCGCCAACGAGCCGCTGGTGATCCACGCCGTGCATCCATCCGGTGAACAACCCGCGGCTGAAGGTCATCTCCAGTTCGTAGCGGTCCTGCGGGGTCACCGCCGTAGCAAGACCGCCCCGGCCCTGGTCCCGAAGCGAAACCGCGGCGGAACCTTCCCCGGCGGGCGAGTCATCCGACAAGGCCGGGACGGCCTTGCTGCGGGCCAGCGCGGCATCGATCGCCTTGCGGTAGACGCGCGTCACCGCGGCGACGTATTCCGGCGACTTGAGGCGGCCCTCGATTTTGAAACTGGCGACGCCCAGTTCGATGAGCCGCGGCACTTCCTCCACGGCGGCGAGATCCTGCGGGCTGAGAAGATAGCGCCGGTCGCCGAGGTCGCGCAGTTCGCCGTCCACCACGAGTTGATAGGGCATGCGGCAGGCCTGGGCGCATTCGCCGCGGTTGGCGCTGCGCTGGCCGAGGCTCTCGCTGGTGAGGCACTGGCCGGAATACGCCACGCAAAGCGCGCCATGCACGAAAACCTCCAGCGGAACGGGCTGGTCGCGGAACCGCTCCATCTCCCGCAAACTGCACTCGCGCGCCAGCACGGCGCGGTCGAGACCGAGTTTGCTCATCATCGCCAGACACTCCGGCGACGTGATCGTCATCTGCGTGCTCGCGTGAATTTCCAGCCGCGGCGCCACGCGTCGCGCCAGCACCGCCAGGCCCACATCCTGCACGATGATCGCATCCACCTCCGCCGCCTCCAGCAGTCGCAGTTGTTTCTCCGCATCCGGCAGTTCACCGGTGAAGATCAGCGTATTCATCGTGACGAATCCGCGCACTCCGCGCGCGTGCAGAAACCGCATCAGCTCCGGCAGTTCCTCCTCGGTGAAGTTATCGGCACGCAGCCGCGCATTGAATCTGGGCAGGCCGAAATATATCGCATCCGCCCCGTTGGCCACGGCGGCGCGGGCACAATCCATGTTCCCCGCAGGCGCGAGGAGTTCAGGAAAGGCGGACGGGCCGGATCGATTCATCGGGTGACTCATGCGCCCGGCCGCGGTTGTCGCAAGGCGGCTTACAGCGCGCCCACTTCCAGCCAGCGCGCCTCTTTCCAGGACTGCAGTCCGAGTTCCGCCAGTTGCACGCCTTTGGCCGCCTCGCGCAGGCTCCAGCGGAACGGCTCGCCGTGCGCGACATGCCGCAGGAACAATTCCCACTGAATCTTGAAGGCGTTGTCGTAGCCCTGTGGATCATCCGGCACCTCTTTCCAGCCGGCGAAGAAATCGATCGGCTGCTCGATGTCAGGATTCCAGACCGGCCGCGGCGTGTCGGCGCGGCTTTGGATGAAGCATTTCCGCAGCCCAAAGACGGCGCTGCCTTCCGTGCCGTCCACCTGAAAGGTCACAAGGTCATCGCGCCGCACGCGCACGCACCATGAGGAGTTCAACTGACAAAGCACGCCGCCCTCCAGTTCGAAGGTGCCGAATGCGGAGTCATCCGCCGTGCAGCGATAGGGTTTTCCATCCTCACCGATGCGCTCGGGAATGTCGGTTCTGCCGACGGCGCAGACACGCTTCACGCCGCCGAAGAGATTGTCCAGCAGGTAGCGCCAGTGGCAAAACATGTCGATCATGATGCCGCCGCCATCCTCGCTGCGGTAATTCCACGACGGGCGCTGGGCCGGCTGCTCCGGATCGTGGCCGGTAAAGACCCAGTAGCCGAATTCGCCGCGCACGCTGAGGATGCGTCCGAAAAATCCGGCATCGCGCAGCGCGCGAAATTTCACGATGCCGGGCAGCCAAAGCTTGTCGGCAACCACACCATTCTTCACGCCGGCCTGCTCCGCGACCTCTGCGAGGCGCAGCGCCTCCGCCAGCGTCCCGGCTGTGGGCTTTTCGCAGTAGATCGCTTTTCCCGCCGCCGCGGCGCGCTCCACAAAACCGCCGCGGTAGTTGGTGCCGCTGGCGTCGAAGAAAATGTGCATGTCAGGCCGCGCCAGCTGCGCGTCGATGTCGGTACTCACGGGCAGCGGCAGCCCGGCCTTTTCGGCGCAGGCGCGCAGTTTTTCCCCGCTGCGTCCGGTGAGCACGGGATCCGGCATCAGCACTTCGCCACCGGCATTGATGCCGCCCTGTTTGATGATGGCGGCGATGCTGCGGACGAGGTGCTGGTTGGTGCCCATGCGTCCGGTGACGCCGTTCATGATGATGCCGATCTTGCGCATATAAGCCGCGTGACTTGCGGGGAAGCTCCGCAGCGGCAAGTGCAAACGGCGGCGGCAACGGCCCGCTTAGATCCGTCCGCGCCGCAGCAAAATCACAGCGCAGGCCGCCATGACCGACGCCCACACCGGTTCCGGGATGGTGACCGGCTGATAGCGCTGTTCGTCCGGCGAAAGCGGCCCCAGCGTCGGCCCCGTCTGAATCACCCCCGGCGGCAGTTCCTCCGCGCCTGTCGCAGCCGTCGCGGCCCGCTCAGACGGTGCCCCGCCGCCCGTCGCCAAGACGACGGCAGCCATGGCGCCGAGCACAAATGCAAGCAGTAGCCTCATCGCTGAGTGAGTGGTTTGCGGGGAAGGGTGGAATTTATACACGACACCACCCCGCAGTGTCCAATGTGATTTTTCAGGCGCTCCGGTCCCTGACCAGCGCTCCCATCTTGACCCCGCCCGTGACTCATGCGACGGCGCCCCATGAGCAAGAAGACCAGCACCCCGAACCTCAATCGCAATCATTCCGCCATCCTGGTGGACGGACCGGACCGCGCCGCCAGCCGCGCCATGCTGCACGCGGTGGGATTCAAAGTCGGGGATTTCAAAAAGAACCAGATCGGCATCGCCAGCACGTGGAGCCAGGTCACGCCGTGCAATATTCACATTGATAAGCTCGCGCTCGAAGCCGCGAAGGGCGTGGACGCCGCGGGCGGAAAGAGCATCATTTTCAACACCATCACCATCTCCGACGGCATCAGCATGGGCACGGAGGGGATGAAATACAGTTTGGTGAGCCGCGAAGTCATCGCGGATTCCATCGAAACCGTGGTCGGCTGCGAAATGCTCGACGGACTGGTGGCCATCGGCGGCTGCGACAAGAACATGCCGGCCTGCGTGATGGCCATGGCGCGCCTGAACCGGCCGAGCGTCTTCGTTTATGGCGGCACTATCAAGCCCGGCTGCCACGACGGCAAAGACGTGGACATCGTGAGTGTGTTTGAGGCCGTGGGCCAGCACGCCAGCGGGAAGATCGGCAACAAGACGCTCGCCGACATCGAGCAGTGCGCCATTCCCGGTCCTGGAAGCTGCGGCGGGATGTACACCGCGAACACCATGGCCAGTGCCATTGAGGCGCTGGGCTTGTCGCTGCCGAACAGCAGCGCCCAGGCGGCGGTGAGCGATGAGAAGCTCATGGACTGCTTCGACGCCGGCGCGGCGGTGCTGCATTTGATCAAACGCGGCATCCGGCCGAGCGATATCCTGAGTCGCGAGGCGTTTCTGAACAGCATCGCGGTGGTGACTGCACTCGGCGGGAGCACGAACGCCGTGCTGCACCTGCTGGCGATGGCGCATGCGGCGAACGTGAAGCTGAGCATCGACGACTTCACCAAAGTCGGCGCGAAGACGCCGGTGCTGGCGGATTTGAAGCCGAGCGGGAAGTTCGTGATGATGGAGCTGGTGAAAATCGGCGGCACGCTGCCGCTGATGAAGATGCTGCTCGAAGCGAAACTCATCGACGGCGATGTGATGACGGTGACCGGCAAGACCTGGAAAGAAAACCTCGCCAAAGTGAAACCCTATCCGAAAGGCCAGCAGGTGATCCGTCCGCTGAGCGACCCGATTAAAAAAGACGGCCACCTCGCCATTCTCTATGGAAACCTCGCGCCCGGCGGCGCGGTCGGCAAGATCAGCGGCAAGGAGGGCAGCAGCTTCAGCGGCAAGGCGCGCGTTTTTGACAGCGAAGAGGACGCCATGCACGCCATCACCGGCGGGAAAATCAAAGCCGGCGACGTCATCGTCATTCGCATGGAAGGCCCGCGCGGCGGCCCGGGGATGCGCGAGATGCTCGGCCCCACCAGCGCCGTCATGGGCATGGGCCTCGGCAAAAGCGTGGCCCTGATAACCGACGGACGCTTCAGCGGCGGCAGCCACGGATTCGTGGTCGGCCACATCACGCCCGAAGCCTTCGCCGGCGGCCCCATCGCCGTGGTGAAAAACGGCGACCCCATCACCATCGACAGCGTGAAGCGCACCATCACCCTCGGCATCCCCGCTGCGGAAATCAAAGCGCGCCTCGCCAAATGGAAGCAGCCCAAACCCCGCTACACCCGCGGCGTGCTCGCCAAATACGCGAAGCTCGTCACCAGCGCCAGCGAAGGCGCGGTGACGGACAAGGGGCTGTGAGGCGTTGACAATGCGCCCGTGCGCCGGGTACTCCTGCGCCATGAATCCTGCCAGGCCGGCATGGTGGAACTGGTTTGCCGCCGTCTTGATGACTGCGGGAGCAGTTCAATTCAGTTGGGGCCTGCTCGACCGGCAGGGATTGAGGCAGTATCCTGATGCTTCCTGGCCATATCAACTCAACCCCGCCGCCAACTGGATTGCAGCAGCGGTCCTGCTCACGGCAGGATTGCTGTGCCTCGAGAGGAGGGCTTCTGCATCGAGGGCTTGCGCCCTGGGGTTGACCGTCGGGTTTGGATGGCGTTTCTACATTCAGCGCGCGCCGGCCAACCCGTACAAGGATTACGGCGAGGATCACCTCGCATACTCGTTTCTCACCCTCACGGGAGTTTCCGTGGCCATGGCGGCCGTGATTTTTGTTGAGGCGGCCTGGAACCGAAAGCGCGCGGTGAAGGCAGGCGCTTCCTCCGATGCCGAGGAACGAAAATAGCGTGGTTCAAAACATCCGCCGCACTTCGCAGATGCGACGGATGCGAAGTGACGCTTGTGGTAGAGGAGCGGGGTCCGACAAATCAGCAGGATCTTCAACTGATGCGCCTCCCTCCTGAACATGCGGCTTTAATCAACGCCGCCGCCGTCCAACTACCAACAGCACCATGCCCGCTGCAGCAAGCGCCCCGCCGCCGGGCTCCGGGATGATGTCGTAGCGGAAGGTGCCAGAGTAATAACGGTTGGCCGGGCCGGTGTCGGGCACGCCGGGGAAGCCGTCGCCGACATTTCCAAAACGAGAAGTGCCGACGAACTGAATCGCGCCGCCACTGTCGTCGATGTAGGAGGCCGCGCCGGGATTGGTGCCGACGTTGAAATTCTGATCCAGGGCGCTGAAGCCGCGGCCGAGGATGGTGTAATTGCCCGGCGAGAGCACGAGGGAGGTGATAGGTTTGAAGCGGCTGGTGCCTTCGTCCAGCGTTCCGGGGCTGGCGCTGTCGAAGGTGGCGGACGCGAGCATCACGGGAGCGCCGTCGTTGGTCCAGATCTCCGCGGCGAGGCTGCCGGAGATGCCGTTGCCGAGGTCATCGAAGACGCCGAGTTCGGAGATCACGATCGGAGTGCTGACGGTGAAATCCATGCCCAGCGGGCCGCCGAAGGCCTGATTGCCGGCGAGGCCGGGCTCGGTCCACAGGGCGGTCTTGATGCCGGCGACGGGAACGATCTCGAATTCAAACGTGCCGGCGGCGTAGCGATTGAACGGACCGCCGTCAAGATTCCCGGGAAATCCAAACGGGGCCGCGCCCCAGCGGCTGGTGCCTGTGAAGGAAATCTGATTGCCCGGTCCGCCGTTGGTGGTCCACGGCGGCGGCGGCACGGGCGCGCCGGCGTTGCCGTTGAGTTCCGCGGCATTGTAGCCCTGCGTCACGATCGTGCCCTGGAATCCGCGTGTCAGGATGAAACTGCCGCCGGACGGAGCGGCGAAGCGCGAACCGTCCACCAGCGTCTGACCGGTGCCGTTGAAGGTCGCTCCGGTGCCCGTCTGGGTGCCGCTGAGGCGGTCGAAAATGCCTGCGGTGATGGTGCCATTGATGCCGTCGCCTCCGGAATCGAACGCGCCGATCTGCGTGACCCGGATGGCGGGGGCGCGCACGTTGAAGTCCATGCCCAGATTCCCGTCGAAGTTCTGCGTCCCGACGGTTCCCGCAGGAACCTGATAGGCGACCGTGCCGGCATGAAGCCACGCGGCGGAGCAAAGGACGGCGGACAGGGGCAGCAGGCGCGGCTTCATGACTTTTGGATTAACGGCGCTTTTATCCGTATGGCCGCCCTGACGTCAAGCTCCGTGATTCGGCCGCATGCGGTGCTTCAGCGCGGCAGTCCCGTGTAGTGATAGCAGGCGAATACCCGGATGCGCCGCAGCAGTTCGCCGTCGTGCTTCACGTCGAAGAACGCGGCGGGCCGGAACGAGCGGAACGCGCGCGTGATATTGGGCGGCGGATCGCCCGCTGCGTCCGTGATGTAAAGCGCCGTGCAGCCGGCGAAATAACTGCGCCCGGCACTCACCGCATCGTAGCGCGGCCACGTGTGAAACGCATTCCCGATGATCGCGCTCTCCACCACGTGCAGGAGCGGATGAGAAGGCGTGGGCCAGCGCACGGGCAGCGAGCGCGGCAGGTGAAAGTTGAGCACTGCGGCAAGGCGGGCATCGCGGGCGATGAGAAACAGCTTCCTGCCGCCTTTGCTGTCCTCCTCCGCGCCGGCCGCGGCTTCGCGGACGATGCGTTCCAGTTCCTCCGAGGTCGTGCGCCAGCCGCGCCACTCGCGCGAGGGATCGCCGGACACCGGAAGCTTGAGCCCGGCGTGCCGGAGCACGCGCGAATCGAGCGCCAGCGGCGTGATGATCAGCGCCGGCAGCACCGTGAGCCACTGGAAGCGCTGCTTCCACTCGAGACGGTCCGTGATGGCCTCCTCCCACGCCCACGGCAGCAGCCCGCACAACGCGGGCAACGCCGGCGCGATCCATGAGGCCTCCGCTCCGCCCCACACGGAGGCAGCCATCGACCCCGCCAGCGGCGTCAGGGCGAACGCGGTGAAGAATCGCGCCGCATCCGACCTCACCCAGTGCCGCAGCCCGTGCCACAGCGCCCACAACATTGCCGCGAAGATGAACGGCGTCAGCACCAGAAACCACTGACCCGCCAGGATCAGCGGCCCCTGCAGCGTGCCTCCGCCGGCCGGACGCAGGGACTCCGTGAACAAATACCAGCCTGCCATCGCATTCGCGTCATTCCACTGCCACACGGGCCAGACGAATACCGCCACATCCGCCAGCATCATCCAGACGCCGGGACGGAACAGCTGGCGCCGCCAGCGCCGCGAAGCCGCCAGCAGCACCACCGTGCTCACCGGTCCCCACAACGCGCCGTACCAGCACAGAAATCCCGCGCCAAAGAACAGCCCCGCCAGCGGCCAGTGCAGATCGAAGACCGACGCCCGCCGCAGCGCGCGCCACACCGCGGCCATGCCGCACAGCGTCAGCAGCGTCCCCGGCATCGCCGGTTCCAGAAACACCGCGGCGAAATTCCACACCGGCGTCACATTCAGCAGCACCACGCTCCATGCCGCCGCCTTGTCACCCGCCAGACTGCGCACCAGCCGGTAAAGCACCGCGCTCGCCGCCGCCGCCATCAGCGGGGAGAAAAGCCGCACGCCCAGCGGCGTCCAGCCTGCCAGGGGCGTCGCGATCCATGCCAGGAACGCCGTACCGAACCCTCCGTGCAGCCCCGCCAGCGAAGGATGCCGCCCCCACTCCGCCAGCAGTGCCTCACCCGGCGAAATCTCCAGTGCCTGCGCCAGCATCCAGCGCACCGCCGTCAGCAGCGCCATGCCCGCGATGAGCATGCGCTGAGTGTAGGACAGGTCGCGCAGCATGAGAAAGGCTGAAGGTTAGCAGATGAGGGAAGAACGTCGCCGCCTTTAGCCTTCATCCTTCAGACTTCATCCTTTTAGTGAACTTCCCGCGCCGCTTCCAGGAAGGCCGGCAGCTCCACGATTTTGCTCAGGATCTTGTGAAACACCACCGCCGGATGCGCCGTGGCGTCGATGTCCGTGATTTTCTCCGGGGTATAGAACTCCAGCATCGGCTTGCTCTCGTCCTCGTAGGTCTTGATGCGGCGCTCGATGGTTTCGTCCTTCGCATCGTCCCAGCGATTCTCCTTCAGCGCGCGTTTGCGCAGGCGGCGCTGCAGTTCCTGGCGGTTCGGGCAGCTCAAATGGAACACATGCAGCACCTCGATGTACTGCTCCATGATGATGGCCTGCTCCACATTCCGCGGGATGCCGTCGAGCACCAGGAAATCAATGTCCGGCTTGAAGAGGTGACTCTCCGCCTTGCTGTCAATGTTCGCCTTCCAAAGCTGCACCGTCAGCTCATCCGGCACCAGTTCCCCGCGGCTGGAATAGTGCACAAACTGCTGCCCCAGCGGCGTCCGCGTATCCAGCGCCCGGAACACCTCCCCGCACGCACAGTGAATGAACCGCGGAATGCGCCCCAGAATCGCCCCCTGCGTGCCCTTGCCGCTGCCAGGAGCGCCAAACATCAGGATCGTCTTGTATCGTGCGGGTTTCGTACTGCTCATATAAGGAGGTGGTGGAAAAAGGGCCGCTTCCCTACCGCCCCGAACGGGGAAGGAAACCGAAATCATGGCCGATGGCTCGCTGCGTGTTCTCCAGGCTGTGTCCTCGCGCTCATGAATCTCAAGCGTATGGCCTTCAACCTGGCCAATTGCAGAATTGCACTGCGAAACCAACCGCACCGCAACGTCTCATCTATGTAAATACGACACCTGCCATCAGAATAATATCGCTTCTGTGCGGCCTCCTCGCCTGCGGCATTCCCGCTTGTTTCTTCGGGTATCAGCGCGGCAAAAGCGAGGCATCTTTCGAGAAGCGCATCTCACTCCTTGAGCGTGAACTGCAGATTCAACCCGATGAAGAACTGGATCTGCGGGCAAGGATTCTTCAGGCACAGAAGACACTTGAGGAGCGCAGCCGGGAAACCGTGTCACAGTTGCAGCAGGAACTGGAGCGCCTCGGGCATGTGATCAGCGCAGGCGATGACATTGGCACCATTTACATTGGGGAGCTGGAGAAAATGCATCAGCATATCACAAAACTGGAAGATGAGGCCAAGGCGCGTCGCGACCGGGCTGGCGACGATAAGTGACCCCCCTCCGGCTTCGGGGCGCAGCCGTCCCCGCCCGGGGGAAAGCCATTGCCGGTTTTCGCCCCCCAAACACGCGGAATGTTGGCCAAAAACCAGGTGGGGCGCCGAGCCGACTTCTCCTCCGGCGGCTCCCGGAAGCGGAAATCACGGCTCGGCGGCAGCCTCGCCCCACCGTTTTCGCGCCGCCCGTCAACATTGCCCCGGAGGAAGATTCCTCCTCGCCCGATTGGAAAAGTGAGGCATCTTCCCGGCCCCGCACCGACCAGTTGCATGAAACCCGCCCTATTCCTCGCCACCGCCGCCCTCGTTTCCACACTTTCCACCGCCAGCGCGCTCGAACTTCAGAAGGGCGACCGCGTGTGTGTCGTCGGCAACACCTTCGGCGAACGGATGCAGTTCAGCGGCTACTTTGAAACCCTGCTGCACGCGCGCTACGCCGACAAGGAGATCGTCGTCCGCAATCTCTCGTGGTCCGCGGACACCCTGACGCTCCAGCCGCGGCCGCTCAACTGTCCGACGCAGGATCAGTTCCTCACACAATACAAAGCCAGCGTCGTCATTGCCTGCTACGGGCTGAACGAGAGCTACGAGACACCGCTGGAGCAGTTCCAGAAAGACCTGGAGGCGTTCATCGACCGCATCCGTTCGCAAAAATACGACGGCACCGCGCCGCCGCGGCTGGTGCTGATCTCGCCGGTGGCGCACGAAACGCTGGAACGCCCGGGAATGCCTCCGGCGCGGCAGCGGAATTTCACCATCGAGAACTACGTGTCCGTCATGCAGGGGGTGTGTCAGGCCAAGAAAGTGGAGTTTGTGGACATCTTCCATCCGCTCCTCGCGCAGTACCAAAAAGAGCCGGCGCGCAAGCTGACGACCAACGGCATTCACCTCAACGAGGACGGCGAGCGGTTCGTTTCCGGAGAGATGGATGTGCGGCTGTTCGGCCCCGCCAGCGCGCTGCGCGGTCAGTGGACCGGCGAGAAAATGGAAACGCTGCGTCAGGCGGTGAATGAAAAGAACCGGCAGTTCTGGCTGCGCTACCGTCCGCTGAATCCGTTCTACATTTACGGCGGGCGGAACAAGCCGTTCGGCGAGGCCAGCTTTCCGGCGGAGAATGAATACCTCGACGGCATGGTCGCGAACCGGGACCGCCGGATTTGGGACATCGCTCAGGGCAAGACGACGGACCTGAAGGTGGATGACTCGAATTTGAAACCGCTGCCCGCTTATCCCACGACGCTGCCGGAGACGAAAATCCTGACGCCCGAAGAGGAGCGCGCGACGTTCACCATGCTCGACGGCTTTGAGGTGAACCTCTTCGCCAGCGAGGTGCAATTTCCGGAGCTGGCGAATCCGGTGGGCATGACGTTCGATGCCCGCGGGCGGATGTGGCTGACGACGATTCCGTCATTCCCTCACGCGTTGCCGGGCAAAGACCCCGACGACCGCGTGCTGATCCTGACAGACAAGGACGGCGACGGCAAAGCGGACGAGTGCAAAACCTTCGCCGACAAGCTCTATATGCCGCTGGCGCTGGAACTCGGCTACGGCGGCGCCTACGTCTCGCAGCCGCCGAATCTGATGTATCTGCGCGACACCAACGGCGACGACGTGGCGGACCTGCGCGGCACCGTGCTGCATGGATTCGGCGCGGAGGACAGTCACCACGCCATCAGCGCGTTTTGCTGGGGCCCGGGCGGTGGACTGCACATGATGGAGGGCACGTTTCTGCATTCCCAGGTGGAGACGCCGTGGGGTCCGCAGCGTTTGGAAAGCGCGGGCGTGTGGCGTTACGAGCCGGCGGTGGAAAAGCTGAGCGTGCATGTTTCCTATCCGTACGCCAATCCCTGGGGCCAGACGTGGGACCGCTGGGGCCGCAACACGATCGCCGATGCCAGCGGCGGCGACAATCACTACGGCAACGCCTACAGCGGCTGGCTGCCGTATCCGCAGAAACACAAGTTCATGGACCGCTTCACCGCCCAGGAGGCCCATGTGCGGCCCACCGCGGGCTGTGAAGTGGTCAGCAGCCGCCATTGGCCTGACGAATTCCAGGGCTGGTGGCTCTTGAATAACATCATCGGGCTCCAGGGCACGCGCATGTTCCGCACCGTGGACGACGGCAGCGGCATCAAAGCCACGGAATGGAAGGACCTCCTCCGCGGCAAGGACACCAGCTTCCGGCCCGTGGATATCGAGTTCGGACCCGACGGCGCGCTCTACATTGTGGACTGGTACAATCCCATCGTGGGACACACGACCTTCTCCATGCGCGATCCGCAGCGCGCGCAGAAATTCGGCCGCATCTGGCGCATCACGGCCAAGGGCCGCGACCTCGTGCAACCCGCGAAGATCGCCGGCGCGAAAATCCCTGAGTTGCTGGAACTCCTGCGCACGCCGGAGGACCGCACGCGCTATCGCGTCCGCCGCGAACTCGCGCAGCGCGACACGCCGTCCGTGCTCTCAGCCATCGAGCGTTTCAGAAACGCCATCCCCGCTGCCGACCCCGACCGCGAACGGCTGCGCCTCGAATGCCTCTGGGTGCAGCAATGGCACAACGCCATCACCGAGCCGCTGCTGAGCCAGGTGCTCGCGTCCGAAGACCCGAAAATCCGCGCCGCCGCCGTGCATGTGCTCCGCTGGTGGCATGATCGCATTCCCAACAGCACGTCGATGCTGAAAAAGGCGGCGAATGACGAGTATCCCGCCGTGCGACTGGAGGCCGTGGTCGCGGCGAGCTTCATTCACAGCATGGCTGGCGTGGACATTGCCCTCACAGCCGCAAACCACCCCGGGGACTATTATATAGACTACGCGATGGACGAAACGCTGCGCGCGCTGGAGCCGCAATGGCGCGAAGGCATGGCGAAAAAGTATCCCCGGGAGTTCGAAGCCCTGCCCCTCGCCGGCAACGCCCTGCTGTTCCGCCGGCTGTCGAATGAAGAACTCTCCGCGCTCACCCTGACCAAAGAAGTGGCCGGCGAAATGCTCCGCCGCGACGGCACGTCCGCGGAGCAGATCAACGCCGCCGCGAAGGCGCTGAACAAGGAATCGCCTGTCGCCGCGATGATCGCCGCGCTTCCTGACGCCACTGGCAACTCGCTCGCGAGGGTGCTGGCCGCTTCCGACGCCAAAGAACTCGCTGCATCCGCCGACACTTTGAAGCGGCTCGCCACCGAAGCGAAGTCGCTCGAAGTCAAAGCCGCCGCGCTGGCCGCACTTTGCGCCACCGACGAGGGCAAAACGGCGCTTGCCGTGGTGAAGGACGATCCCGCCGCCTTCCTCGCGCTGTGCGAATCCATTCCGCTGCTTCCGGAAAAGCTGCGCGCGGGCCTCGCGGAGAAAGTTGCCGGCCTGACCGATAGCGCCGTTGCCAAAGCCAAAGACGGCCTGCCCGCGGCGGCGCGCTATGTGCGGATCGAGCTGCCCCGCAAAGGCACGCTCAGTCTCACCGAAGTCGAAGTTATCTCCGGCGGCAAAAACATCGCCCGCGACGGCAAAGCCTCCCAAAGCAGCACCGCGCTCGGCGGCGTGGCCGGTCGCGCCATTGACGGCGGCACGCACGGCGAATGGGGCCGGCAGACCACCACGCACACGGAGGTAGATGAAGTGAATCCCTGGTGGGAACTCGATCTAGGACGCGTCGCCGAAATCGAGCGCCTCGCCATCACCAACCGCAACGACTACGCCAGCGACATTGGCAAGCGCCTCGACGGCTTCCGCCTCACGCTGCTGGATGCCGCGCGCCGTCCGGTCTTCGTTCACCAGCACGAGGCCGCTGCCGCCGGCATGAACATTCCTGTCAAAGCCGATGCCGCCACGCTGCTGCGCAGCGCCGCCATTCGCGCGTGGGGCAGCGCGCCCGGCGCAGAGGCGGAGAAGTTTGAGAAGCTGCTGCCGCAACTCGACGAGCCGGAACTCCGCGGCGCCGTCATCGCCGCGCTGCAAAACCTCGATCCCTCACACGCCAAACCTGAGGCCGTGGCCGACGCCGCCGATCAACTCGCCGCGGCCCTGCCCACAGTGCCGCTCGCCGCGCGGCTCGACTCTTCCTTCACCGACGCCATCACCTTCGCAAAGCACCTCGCCGCCAAAGCGCCCGCCGTCGCCGACAAACTCAACGCCGTCCTCGCCGCCGAAACCCCCGTGCCGCTCGCGCTCAAGGCCGATCCGCTGCAGCTTCTCTACGACAAAAAAGAACTCACCGCCAAAGCCGGCAGCGTCGTCGCCCTGACATTCGAGAATCCCGGCGAGCAGCCGCACAATGTCGTCATCGGCGCACCCGGCAGCCTTGATAAGATCGGCGCCGGCGCCGACGCCATGCAGACCGACCCGAACGCCCTCTCCCGCGGCTTCGTGCCTGACATTCCCGAAGTCCTCCACAAGACGCGCATGCTGAACCGCGGCGAAAAGGAAACGCTCCTCTTCCGCGCCCCCGCGGAGCCCGGCGATTACGTCATCGTCTGCACCTTCCCCGGCCACTGGCGGCTCATGCAGGCGGTGTTAAAGGTGGGGAAGTAATACCAAAGGCTGAGAATCGGACGATGCGCGATAAGCCGTAGCAAGGCCGTCCCGGCCTTGGGAGCAACCACCGAGTCGGAGCGAAACGACAAGGCCGGGACGGCCTTGCTACGGTCTGTCCCGGGAATGATCCGCTCTTCAACTCGAGAGGTTCAAAGCGCAGATCAGTGAACCGCGGAGCGGTTCCACGTGAATAACCGCGGGTGCAGCCGGGGGTTGAAAGTGAATGCAGTGTTCTATCGCAGCGCGGTACCCGAATGCGCCGCAGCGTGAGACAGTTCCCCACGTGTTTCGGCCTCATGCTTCACAACGAGGCTGCCCTGGTGCAGACATATATTCACTGTTCCACCGGCGGAATGATTCTGCGTTGCGGTTGCTGGTCTGCCTGAGGTGGCTCGTCGCGAATCCCATCAAGCCTGCCCTGGCTGCGCAGCATCTCACCGACTTCGAGAAATGATTCTTCGCTGATGACAGCGACATCCCTGAGTTGGCGGGCGTCGTCCAGCAATCCCCCGCGGAAAATACCGAGGGCAGGTTCAACATCGTCTATTCGATCTTTTGCAGGATCTGTAAGCTCAGTCATCAGTTCGCAGAAGTGGATGTCGGAATACAACCCGCCCACACTCAAAATCCTCAGAGCCGTGTTCGTCTTCCGCAACTTCTCCAATCTCAAATAGAGACTGATGACTGCGACGAATAGACCAACGATGACTGCACCAGCAAGCCATAGCCAGAGACGAACGCGGATTTTAGGTGAGGATTGCGCTGACATCGGGTTTCAGTAAAGGCCGGTCACCCGGCGAATACACGTCACTTTCGCAAGGGCTGTTGGCCTGTCGTCTGCGGTTACCAGCAGACGCACGGCATAGCCTTGCGTCTCCCCGTGGCATGTGCATACGACGCGCCACATGGCAGAATCCCCCGAACTCACCCAGGACCGCAGGCGGCATCGCACGCTGGGCAGTCTCATCTTTCTCAGCCGCTGGCTCCAGGCACCACTGTATTTCGGGCTCATTGTGGCGCAGGGCGTGTATGTCTTCCGGTTCTTTCAGGAACTCATTCACCTCATCGGGGACGCCGGCAGCATGAAGGAAGCGGACATCATGCTCCTGGTGCTGGGGCTCATCGATGTGGTGATGATCGCGAACCTGCTCATCATGGTCATCATCGGCGGCTACGAGACCTTCGTGTCGCGGCTGCATTTGGAGGGACATCCCGACCAGCCGGAGTGGCTTTCGCATGTGAATGCGGGGGTGCTGAAGGTGAAACTGGCCACGGCGCTCATCGGCATTTCGTCCATCCACCTGCTGAAGACATTCATCGACGTGGAGAAGACGCTGGCGAACCCGCACGGAAATCTGGCGGTGATGTGGCAGGTGATCCTGCACATGGTCTTCGTGCTCTCCGCGGTGTTTCTTGCGTGGATCGAGCGCCTGCTGGCAAAGCAGCCGGCGCATTGATCCTGGCAAGCCGGGGTGCTGGTGTCGCGGAAACTGCCGCAGCGCAGGCACCGTAACGCAGTCCGTCCCGGCTGCCGTTGCGCAGTCCGTCCCGGCTGCCGTTGCGCAGTCCGTCCCGGCTGCTGCTTTGGATTCGAGGCAGGCTGGAAACACTGCGAAACGGCAGGCCTGAGGCGCTGCGTTACGCGAACAGCTTCAGATACGGCTCGCCCTCGTTGAGCGTGGGGCGTTCGGGGCGGCCTTTGTATTTGTAGATGAGGTCCATGTTTCCGAGGCCCAGCGCGTGGAGGATGGTGGCATGGAGGTCGTGGACGTGGAGGCGGTCTTCGACGGCGTGGAAGCCGAGGTCATCGGTGCTGCCGATGGTTTGGCCGCCTTTGATGCCGCCGCCGGCCATCCACATGGTGAAGCCCCAGGGATTGTGGTCGCGGCCGTCGCCTTTTTCGCTCTGCGGCGTGCGCCCGAATTCGCCGCCCCAGACGACGAGCGTTTCGTCGAGCAGGCCGCGGCTTTTCAAATCCTTGAGCAGGCCGGCGATGGGTTTGTCGGTCGCTCTGCAGAGGCCGCTGTGGTTGCTTTCCATTTTGGCATGGGCGTCCCATTTGCTGCCGGCGCCTTTGATTTGTCGGCCAGCGCACCGATGACGTAATCAATGGTGAACGGGGAACCGCCGTCGGCGCTGCCGGGAGGAAACTCTGCTACGAATCTACTCTTCGACTAACTGCGAAGTCTGATTTGCCACGGCAGCCTTCGTAGTCACAGGTATGTCAGAGACTTTTTCTGCGGCCTTGATGGCCGCAACGCCAGTGGCGAATATTCGAGTCACCTTAATTTCTCTATTGGATATGCTGCCCCGCGTCCCAAACGAGGCGAAGACTGACAGGGCATCCTGACCATTTCTTATGTCTGTGCCAGTAGTTGATTCCGTCGGCACTACCGCAACACTGGCGCTATTGTAGCCCAGAGTTAGACCGGCATCCGCTCCAGTGGCACCTCCTTTCATGGCGATTCCGAGTTCATTCTTGTCCACAAACACCAGTGGGTTGTAGGTTGTTGCGCAGCCGGAGAGGAGGGTAGCCATGATCACGGAGGAAAGAAGACGATAACTATTCAGTATTGTCATTGTGTATGCAGGGTTGTTTTTCGGGACCGAAAATGACCGTGGAATTGGGGGGGAGATTTGTCACTGCGCAGGCCGACCGGTAGCCCACAAACACTTCCGAATGATCCACGAAAGCCCCGATTCCCTTCGAGGCATAAGCAAAGCCACGACCTTCAGGCGCCTGAGAAATGCAAACTACTCCAAGGCCTCGCTTAACCAGGACTGGCTCCCCTGTCTGATAAACGGCGACGTTCACACAGCTGGTGGTTTGAAGCAGGGCAATCCCTGATACAAAGGCGGGGATGCTTCTCATCACAGGCAAACAGTTGTGGTTACGACGATTCGGACGATGATGAAAAAGGGGATCACAACGGGATGAATGACGATGGATGGCTGTCGGGGCCGGTGACAAAGGCTGGAGGCTCAAAGCGGGACACAGAGTTCGCTTGCGCCGGTGTGAATTTAGCCCGCGAACATCACGGCGGCCCGAGTTGCACATTCACTCTGCCGAAGGCCCGGGTCGCGGAGGCGGCGAGTTCGTGGCGGACGCGCACTTCCTCCCAGTGGGCGTCCACAGGCGTCACCGACTCGACGGCGGTGGGCACGGTCCAGTTGGACAGGTTTTCGCTGAACTGCGGGGCGTAGGCGAGGGCGTTGGCGGCGGCGTCGCGGCGGCGCAGGTAGCGGGTGGTGAGTGCGTTGCCCTCGAGGCGGACTTCCGGCTCGTGTTCCCCGAACGCGGCGTCATGGAGATGCCATGCGGGGTTCGGGCTCGCGGCGTCCGTTGGACCATGGCCCTTTGCCGCCTCCCAGGGATCGGAATAGCCGTCATTGTCGCTGTCCCGGCTCTTCGGATTAGTCCCCAGATCCTCTTCCGTGGCGTTGCTGAGGGTATCGCCGTCTGCGTCTCCCGCACCGGTGGGATCGAGATTGCCAAAATGCGTCTGTTCCCAGTCGTCATCCAGTCCGTCATCATCGTGATCCACGAGCAGGAACGTTGCCGTCACGTCCGCGGGCCCGGTCACGAGCACTCTGGTCTGCGCCGCCAGGGGATCGGCAATGCCCTGACCGGACCACGAAACGAAGCGGTAACGCGGCGCGGGCACGGCGCGGATGACTGCCTGCGACCCCTCATACACCAGACCGAGTCCCTGAATCGTGCCGCCGTCGTGCGGGGAAGCGGTCCCGGTGACGGGCCACTTCGGCGTGGTTTCCGGCACCAGTGGATAGACGCGTACATCAAGCGTTGAGGCTTCCTGCTTTGATTCGATAGCAAACGGCAGCGGGCCGGGACCCTCGGGCAGGCCGGTGATGGCGAACGAGGAGACCGGGCCGCCCGTCAGTTCCTCGAAGTTCACAGCCCGTCCTGACGGGAATTCCCCCAGCGATCTCCCTCCGGCCCAGACCGTCACCGGTCCGTCCATGTATCCCGGCGGGATGAGCAGTTCCGTGGTCTTCGCCGACTCCACGAGAATGTCCCTTCCAAGGCGCAGGTCCATAAAACTCCCGTGCTCCATCTCCTCGAACACCGAGGCCGCAGAGGCGTTCACCGCCAGCGGCGTTCCCTGCGCGTTCGTAACACCGTCGGTTGGGGGCGCACTGCCCGACGGCGTCAGAAAGATCGTGCCTGTGAGCGGCGAGTGTGGCTGCCCCTTACTCCAGGAGACCGTGAAAGCTCCGAGTACTGGGCCGTTTCCCAAGCGACCAGCACTACATTCATTCCAGGCCCCAATGTCCAGCCTGCCACGGAAGACGATTTTTCTCGGATTGAACACGCCCGTAACACTTGGCCAAATCCTCTCCGACGAGGGTGGATTGTAGTGCACGATATCAGCCCATCCATTACCACCGTTTCCTTGGTGAGACAGAGTTACCAAATCCTCCGAGTCGCTCTCCAGGGTCAAACCGAAGCTAATACTTGAACTCGCCGAGTGAACGTTCGGATAACCAACACCTGAAGCTCCAAAATCTTCTACTCTCCACGTATGGCTGAGGCAAACTCCTTTTAAGCGTGTTGGATAGGCCCAGAAACTCGCATCGGACCGTGCGAAAAGAAGGAGCCCGCCAAGAGGTATGTCTTCAAACAATCCTCTGCAATAATGCGATGGTAACAGCCACCCCGAAAAAAATTGAATCTCGTAACGCTGGTGCCGGGGCTGCTGAAATCCCAACCGTTCGTTTATATACTGACCGGTTTCGCTCCTTTGCTCCCTCCAGATGTCACCCGGCCGTGGACCCAGGCAAAGATTCGACGCGTCCACAACGACTCCTGCACTGAAGCCGTAACCACCCCCCAGCACCCGAACCGCCCCCTGAAGGTAAGAAAGGGACGCGGCGTAGAAAAAGAGCCCGGCAAAGAGACAAAATTGGGGAGGTTTCATTGAAGGAATGCTGCGGATGTGAGGGTGACAAACTGCGAGACGGGACGAACCGGCGCAGCGGTTCGCAGAACAAAGAACCGTTTGGCGCGAATGGTTACACTCGACGCGTAGTTTTTTGTTTTTGAATTCACGACGGCGGTTGAGGTATGAGGGAGCATGGATCCTGCGACCCGCTGCGCCCTGTTCCGCGTGCTACGAATTCCTTTCGCCCGCGCTGCGGAGTGGCGTGATTTTTTCAGAAAAAGTTGGCGCCGGGGTCCATCAGTTGCGTCGGTGCCGGAGTCACTGCGGCGGTGGGGAAGGCGGGCCATCGCGCCGGGGCTGCTGTTGGCGGCGGGAAGGGTGGGTATGCTTCCCTGCTCCGCAGCGGAGAACTGGAGCGAGCCAGCCAACCCGCAGCTCCACACCTTACCGGAGGTCAGGCTGCCCCCCAGAGGAGCGGTATTCAGATTACTGCCAGACACAGGCGGGCATTCGCTGGCCCTAAGTTTCACCTCACATCCAAGAATGCGCAACTTTAAAACAAATGCCGTGGCGCTCATCGTGCTCTAACAAGTTTTCCGGTCCCGACAATCTCTTTATTGTTTTCTATAAAACTCGCAGTATACCAAATCGCATCCCTATCAGGCAATAATCGCAATTGCATTTTTTCCGCAATCCATCGCTCATATTCCGTGGTCCTCACATCCTGAGAACTGGAAACGAAATCTCCCCGCTCCATCCTTCCACGGATATCAATTTCAGACTTGTACACTCGGGAATTCGCAGTGTTGAATTGATCACTACTGTACATTTTTATGACCGTCTGCGACTCGCCAATCTGCAAAGTGCGTATAGAAATCAGTTTTACGTTTTTTGGATATATAAACGTGATCGTGCCTTTATATATTCCTTTTGGAAGAAAGCTCTGTTCTTTCCCAACCATCTCTGAAATTCCGCGCGAAGCAGGAATCTGCAGGTTTGGAGCCGTCGAGGAATTGCTTTTTCTAGTCAATTCGGCAGCACCTATTTTGACATATTGTTTTCCAGAGGCAGCCTTGCATGTCACCCACCCCTCCCATTCGATTTCCACCCACCGGAAACCGTCCTCAACCGCCTGACTACCCAAAAGAACACCTTTGGCACCCCGCTTCAGTGCATAATATCCTCTTTGACTCACGGACGGTTTAATCCGGACTTCCACACTGGATGATTTCACTTCGAATTCCTTGGATCGTCGTGTAATGTATTCGCCCTTTGCGCCAGTTTTCTCACATGCGATCCAGCCATTGAATTTAATAGGCACATAAGTTGCATTGCCTACTGCTTTAATACTCCCGGAATCACACATGGCCACAATTCCTCCAGACTGCCGGACGCGCAACTCGCCCACGGATTCTCCACCCGGATTAACGCGAAGCGACAGATCGGTTTTCACCTCGTGCGTGAGGTAAAGTGGCTCCGTATAAGCGCGCTTGTTCGCGGAGGATGGTGGATTGTTGGATGGAAAGAGCGTAAGCTCATAGATTCGACAGTTTTGATTGGAGTATACATTCGGCTGCTGGCCCGTCCGCTTTGCTGCTTCATTGGCTTCTTCCATGGACTTACGAACAGTCTCCCCTTTCGCCAGTCCTAAAACTAAAGCCTTGGTAAAGGCGCTCGACCCTCCGTCCCTGCCGTTGGCCGCAGCTTTCCTTGCAGCGGTGGAGAAGGCAACGACAGTATTGTCTCCATAATCGCGCACATAATCCGATGCGTTCCCGATGCGACATGCATCGAAAACCATAAACAGACCCGTGCCGGTGCCCGTGGCCGGCCGCAATATCCTGGCGAACAATTCGAGCGAAACCCCGTCCGACTTCAAATCCTCGCCCGCGTGATCTTTGTCAATCCTTGCATCGGTTCCCAGGATATAAACATCGCTGTCAACCTGACCCCCATGACCAGCGTAGTAAAAGAATACCGTGTCGCATTTCCGGATGGGTATTGCGCGCAGTTTCTTCACGCAGTCGAGGATTCCCGCGCGGCTCTTGTTTAATGTAGCGCCGGAATCCTCATCGGCCAGAGGAAACTCGAACCCGCGATCCTTGAGCATACGCGCAAAGGACCGGGCGTCGGCGGCCGCACTGGGGAGATTGTGCTCTGTTGATCCCTGTTGATCGTGCTCTGTTGATCCTTGATTTTCGTACTCGGCATTACCCAGAACGAACGCAATCTTGTCCTGCGCAGCGAGTCGTCCGCAATTCAGGCAACTCAGAATGAAGAACAAACCCAGCAGTAGTGGATGAAACGCATGCATGAGATTAGAGCGGGTTGGGCGGGATTTGATCCCAGGCAACGGGTGAAAGGCGTTCGTCCACGGCACTTTTGAGAGTCCCGGTCCTTCCCTCTCCAAATGATTGCCACGTTTCCAACACCTGTCCAAGGAGTCCCAATGCCAACACGAGCCCTCCCCCAAATCTGCCTTCTCCGCTGACTTCAGCATAGTAGGAGCAGAACTGATTACCGCTGGATTCGAATGCATCGACAGAGAGCCGGGCAAGTTGGCTAGGACGGCTACCCTTATGATCGAAGTCATTCTTGACCGCCTCACAGAGATTAGCCAGGTCCTCCGTTGCCGTGGAATAGTACAATCGCGCCCTTTCCATGATCTCCGGATTTGACGCATATTGCGATTTGAATTGACCGGCAGTCTTCTCAATGGCAGCCTTCATGGCCATGGGTTTAGCCAGGTATTCATCCATTTCAGCTGCCTCCTTTGCGCCCAGTTGAGCACCGGCCTGCCGGGCGACGTCCCGAAGAACTTCACCGCCTTCATACCCCGATAGGGGTGCTTGAGGAGTAGTTTCACAAGCTGCGATTGTAATTGCGATCAATGCCCCTGTAAGGGACATGGTCATCCGGGCGAAAAGTTTAAGCTTCATGATAATGCGAGCAGTGGCGGGTTGTGTTTCATGGAGAGGTAGTGCGCCCGGAGGTCAGATTCTCCGGGTGTCGTGGAAGCGAACAACGAATCGCCGGAAAGGTTACAGGGGGTGGCTGGCTGAGGGCTTCCCGGATTAGAGAGCCGTTGCCGCCGGGGCGTTACGGGGGCGCCGATAATTATTTTTGCAGACGAACTCCGCGCGGCGCGCCGGGAACCGCAGCCGCGTAAGGTCCGGCGGTGAAATGGGGATTGAAGCGGCGCGCCGGATTGATAACGGCGCAGCCGTCATTGAAACCGCCATGAGCCGGATGCCCTTACATTCCCATTCCACCGTGCGATGCGCGATGCCGACCACGCGATGGACGCTGGTGCGGGCGGCGGGGGCCGGCGCGCAGGAGACGGACCGCCGGCGGGCGCTGGAAATACTGAGCCGGGACTACTGGCCGGCGATTTACACTTACGCCCGCATGTGGGGGCACTCTCCGGCGGATGCGGAAGACACGACACAGTCGTTTCTGGTGGATTTCATTGCGCGCGATTCCTTCGACGTGCCGGGACCGGAGAGCGGACGCTTCCGGAGCTGGCTGCTGGCAGCGCTGAAGCATTTTCTGATCGCCGCCCGCCGCGATGAAAATCGCATCAAGCGCGGTGGTGGCGTATCTCACGTTTCCATCGACCGGGATCTCGGGGAAACGTGGCTGGCAGAGGCCCGCGCCGACGGGGACACACCGGAAACCGTCTTCGAGCGCCGCTGGGCAGCCGGATTGCTGGAGCGGGCGCTGCGCCGTCTGGAGGAATTGTGCCGCCGGGAGGGCCGGGAGCAATTGCACGAAGTGCTCCTGCCGCTCATGGCCGGCATGGACGACCGCTCCAACTACGCCCGGGCTGCCGCGGAGTTGGGCATCACGGAGGGAGCCGCCCGCATCGCCGCCTTTCGCCTGCGCGGGCGGCTGCGGACATTGATTCGTGAGGAAGTGGCTGCCACGGTGGAAGCGGATGCGGACATCGATGCGGAGCTGGCGCATTTCTTTTCGGTGTTTCAGAGGCGTTGAGGGCGACCGGGGGCTGCCAAAGAAACGAACGCGCACAGCGCATCCCGGCCGATTGAACTGGAAAGCCGGCGCGCAGCGACGCGCCTTTCCCAAAATCGGTAGGGACTTGCTGCGCACGTCCCGTTCTTCGCGGGCGAAGGCGGCGCGGAGCGGGACCAGGCGATCTCCGAACCGTTACCAGCTCAGCACCGCCCGCGGTCGCGGCCCGCCATAAAGTGGGATAAGCGCAGCGCATCCCTACCGCTTATAATCTCCCGGTGGGCGTTGCGCGGGCATGGCTCACACGGGTGGCCTGACGGCACACCCGCGCCACGTTATCCGGCACCTTCATTGCGGGTTTCCGGCAGGAAATCTTTTCTGTAACGTCCAGCGGAAAACGGCTCTGCAAATCCGGGAGGCCTGCCATTTCCCGTCCATCCGATCCGCCCCACCTGCCATGAAACCGCCCGACACCTGCACCAACTGCGGCACCGCGGTGCCGGCGTCGTTTGCGCAGCACCGGCGCGTCTGCCCGGCCTGTCTGGTGCTGGTCTCGGGCGGCTGGCCCTGCTCCGGCCGCACATCGGAACCCGACGCGCCCGCCACTCGGTGGGAGGACGCGTTTCCACAGTTTGAAATGGAGCAGCCCCTCGCCGATCATGCGGATCAATTGACGTGGCTGGCCCGGGACCTTGGCCATGAGCGCCGTCCGGTGGTTCTGCAGTTGGTCAGCGGCACCGCCCTGGAGCGGGCCGGCGGACCGGTCGCCCTCATGGCGCGCGCCAATCGTCTGCGCGACTTCACGCATCCGGGCGTGGCCCGGGTGCAGGACGCCGGCGATCTCGACGACGCGTTCTACCTCGTGACCGAGCGCGGAGACTTGTGGGAACCCTTGACCGGCGCAGACCATTCCACCGCGGCGATCGAGTCGCTGATCGCCCCGGTTTCGGAATGCCTTGCCACCGCCCGGGAAGCGGGCTGCCCTCTCCGCTGCGACCTGCGCACCACTTTTCGCGACCATACGAGCGGGCGCATTATCCTGACACCTTCCCTGCTCTCGCCGGAACCGGATAAAACCGCTCTGGCCCGCGCTGCCGGCGGCTCTTTCCCTCCGGCGCCGCTCGAGGCCGGCACCCTCCTGGGGCACTGCCGACTGGAGGAGAAAATCGGTGAGGGCGGATTCGGCGAAGTATGGCGCGCGCGACAGGAACACCCGGCCAAACGCACCGTGGCCATCAAAATTCTCAAACAGGAGGCCGCCACGCCGCGGCTCATGGCCCGTTTCGATCTGGAACGGCAGGCGCTGGCGCGGCTCGACCATCCGCACATCGCCCGCTACTTCGACGGCGGCACCACTCCGGATGGCCGTCCTTACTTTACCATGGAATGGATCGAAGGCGGCTCGATCACCGAGTATTGCCAGCGCCAGGCGCATCCCCTCGCAGCGCGTTTGCGTCTCTTTCGGGATGTCTGCGATGCCGTCCATTACGCCCACCAAAAGGGCATTCTCCATCGCGACCTCAAGGCTTCCAACGTCATGGTGGCCGGCCAGGGCAACGTCAAGGTGATCGACTTCGGCATCGCGCGGGCCCTCGAGGATCCGCTGACCGATGCGATACTCGACCTCACCCGCGCCGAGGAATTCGTCGGCACTCCGGTCACCATGAGCCCGGAACAAGCGGCCGGCGCCGGAGGCCACGCCCTCGACGTGCGCACCGACGTGTACGGCCTTGGCATGCTTCTTTACGAACTGCTGACCGAGCAGCTGCCCTTCGATGATTCCCGGACGCGCGACGAGTTGCGCCGCCGCATCCGCGACGACGATCCACCCAAACCTTCGACGCGCTCGAAGGACCCGACCATGGCGCGCCACGTGCGCGGCGACCTCGATTGGATCGTCTTCCGCTGCCTCGAAAAAGATCCGGACCGCCGATACGACTCAGTTTCCGCGCTCGCCGCGGATCTCGATCGCCACGGCCAGCACCAACCCGTCGCCGCCGGGCCGCCCGATATCGCGTATCGGGTGAGAAAATACATTCGTCGCCACCGCGTCGGTCTCGCCGCGGCGGCCGTGGTGTCCGCCGCCCTGATGGCGGGCGGGGTGATGGCCGTGCATGGATGGCTGGTCGCGCGGAAGGAGCGGACCAAGGCCCTCGCCGCGCTCGACACCGCGCGGACCGAAGCCCAGGTCTCCGACGCCGTGAACCGTTTTCTGACCGATGAATTGCTGGCCATCGAGGAATCCGGCGGCCTCTCCGTCGCCAACCCGCGCCATCAGAATATCCGGCTGCAGACTGTGCTCGAGCGCGCCGCCGGGCGCATCGAGGGTCGATTCGACGGGCAACCCGCCACTGAGGGCGCGCTGCGTCAGGCGCTGGCGTCCAGTTTTCTCGCAACCGGTGACTTGGCGAGAGCCGGCGAGCAGGCCGAGACGGCGGCGGCACGATTGGAAACGGCGCGTGGAGCCGCCGCCCCCCGCACCCTAGAAGCGCTGCGGTTGCTGGCCTCGGTCCGCGCTGCCCAAGGTCGATATCAGGACGCCGAAAAGATACTTTCGCGAATTACCAGCCTCGCCGGCGGAATCCGCGGCCAACTCCCGAGGGCGCCTCGGCTCGCCGCCGAGACCGAGATCATCCAGGGCGACATTCTCCTGGAACAGGGAAAATCACACATTGCCGCGGGCGCCTATTTTCAGGCGGCCGACTCGCCGGAAACCACCCCCGTGCTGAAAGCCCGCGCCCTGTCAGGAATCGCCCAGTCGCTCGAGGAGGTCGATCCACGAAGCGTCAGTCTCGCTCGTCATGAACAGGCGGTGACATTTGCCGAAGAACAACTGGGCAAGGAAAACCCGGTGACGTTGGAGATCACGCGGTGTTACGCGCGGTTCCTGGGCGACCTCGACCAGGCGAAAACGGAGGAAGTGGTCCGTTTCGCTGAGCTCATGCAAACGACGCGGCGCCGCCAGCAGGAAACACTCGGGGCCGACCACCCCGCCACCCTGCGCACGCGATTTGAATATGCGCTCGCCAACGGCATCGTCGAGCCCCTGGCGGCCGGAGCGCTGCGCGAGTTGGAAACCATCGCCGCCGCCGCCGAATCCCGGTACCCCGCGGATCATCCGGGACTGCTGCGGTTTCGACTGGGAGTGGCCATTCAGCAGTCGCGGATTTCAAATCACCAAGCCGCCATCGATCGGCTTCAGTCGATCATCACCAGCGGCCGACGATCCGCTGGCGAAGATCATCCGGTCGTGGTCGACGCCACGCGCCAACTGGCGAAAGCGTGCCTGGCGCTTGGCCGAAGCAGCGAAGCACTAACCCACGGGCGCGCGGCCGTTGACCGCGCGCGCCGCGGCCTCTCGCCATTCTGCCGGTCCCGGCAGCAGGCCGTCCTCGCCTTGGGTCAGCATCTTCAGGCCACCGGCGAAGGGGTGCCCGATGCCATCGATCTGTTTCACGGCGAGTATCGGGCGTGTGCCGCCGCCCTCGGTACCGACAACCGGATCGCCGCCCATTACCTGGATTATGTCCTCAGCAATCTGACGCATGACCGGACCGGGGCCGCCGCCTGGGCCGCCGCTCAGCGCGCTCTCACCAGTGGTGGGACTCCACAGGCGACCATCCTCTCGCTCCTTCAGCTTTCGGTGGCCTCGCAAATGTCCATGCGTCCATCGGTCTTCGGCCGTTCGCCCATTCCATTGCCGCAGGCGTGGTTCAAGCTGCTCGAGGTGAATGCCGTCGCGGATACCCAGCTGCCGAAGACGCCCGTACCGCCGGCATTGGTCGAAACCGCGGCCATCTGGCAATTCCTGGCCCTTGAAGAAGGCGCCCTGCCCCCGCCTTTTTGGGAGACATCCGAATTTGACCACAGCGACTGGCGGACGGGCCCAAGCCCGCTGGGATTCGGCGAGTCGGACCTCGCGACCGACGTGCGGGTCGGCCGACCTGACCACAGCCCCATCGCGTCCGTCTGCTTTCGCCACCGCTTTCGCGTGGCTGCCGAGCCGACGGCCCAGCCGATGCTTGTGCGCCTGCGGTGCGATGACGGAGCCATCGTGTTTCTGAATGGCGCGGAAATCCTGCGCGTCCATCTGCCCGATGGCCCGACCGGCGCCGAGACGCGCGCGGACCGCTCAGTCGGCGGCCGCGAAGAACGACAGCCGCTCGACTTCCTCGTCGCAGGGGGGCGCCTCAAGCGCGGAGAAAACGTGCTCGCCGTCCGTGTCTTTCAGCGCGACGTGACGTCGTCCGACCTGGCGTTTTCTCTCGCCCTCCATGCCGGCGTGCCCACACCGCTGGAAAGTTTGGATCGTTTTGATCCCGCTCCCGCCGTGGCCCGGCTCGATCACTGGCTGCCCGGACTCATCCCACCGCTCGACGACAACTGGCGGTCGCAGGTCGAGTGCGTCCAATTCGCCCTGTTCGGCCAGTGGGATGATGCCTTCGCACACAGTCAGGCTAAATCTCAGGCGTCGCCCGAGGCGGCCACGCGCCTCCGGTGGTTCCAGCGCACCGCGCTCGAACGGCTCGGCCGACCGGAGCAGGCCCGCTCGCTGTTCATCCAGTCGCTGCCGGAGCGGAATCGGTCCGCTCCGGACACGCTGATCGACCTGACCAGCCACTACAACGCGCTAATCACCGAACCGTGGCACGTGACCGCCGCCGGCCAAGTGCACGAGGCATTCCTCAAGGACTTTCCGGCCGGCCTCAACCAGCACGACGGCATCGCCTTCGACGCCCGCGGCGTCATGCAACTCGGCTCCGGCGTCCTCTCCGATCAGAACACCATCCGCTCATTCCCCACCGCCGTGGCCGGCATCGCCATTGGTCGACCGATCGCCCGCTTGCATCTGCTCAATGGATCGCTGCTCACCGAGGAAGAGGACGCCCGCATCGCCACCGTGCGAATCCATTACGCCGACGGCCGCGACGACCAATTCCCCATCCGCTATCAAAAAGAAACCCTGTCCTACATGGTCGGCTCCGACCCCCCACCCGATTCCGTGCGCACGGGTTGGCGCGGCCCCGACCCGTATCGCCCCGGCAACGACAAGGCCGTCTTCATCGCCTCCTGGGAGAACCCTCGCCCGGAGATCGCCGTGACCACCCTCGACCTAGTCTCCGAACCTGCGGACGCCGCCCTCTTCCTTCTCGGCATCAGCGTCGAGCCCGCCGCCGGCAAGGAACCGCGCAGCCAGGATGAGTGAATACGGAAATCTCATCTCCGCGGACACCACCGCAATTTTGCCGAAACCATTCCCGGCAAAAGCGATTCTTCCTCCTGAGCCCGCACGCCCTTAACCCTGCAAACCGGGATGGGAACCACGAAACACACCAAAAACCAGTGCGGTGGCCAACTTTTGCCATCCACCTGATGGATGACATGGCCGCTGGTTCTTCGCTATTAACAGTGGGTAAATTGCGTTAGGGAAGGTGGCCCAGCCCGGCGCTTGGCCTCTCCGCTCGGCTCCCCCGATTTGCCTGTTCGGCAGCTATTGCCCCCTTTGATGCAAGAAATTGGGAGGTGCCGAAGGCCAAATACAGCCCCTCGCCGCCGACTGCCGCTCCTCAGAAGCCGGCGGGAGGGTTTCCCGCTTCACCCACCGAAAACAGCGGAGAGCCCAGCCGACTGGAGAGCAGCTTGCAGGTTCCAAGCCGGGCGGTGGAATCCTGACGCAACTCAGTGACTGTCGGCTTGTCAGTTGGCACCAGGCTGGAGCCGGAGCGGAGACAGCCGCAGGCAACCCTGGCGATGCGGGCTGGAAACCCGCGCTCCCCTTTTTCTACCCGGCTACGGACAGATCCCGACAGCGGGACGCTGCGGGGAGCGCGGGCTTCCAGTCCTTCCGCTCCGGCTTCCAGCCGGAGTGCCGCATTGCGAGCATTTAACCTGACATGCCACCCGGCAAGTTCACTTCAATTCCCCACTAACTGAACAGCTTCAGATACGGCTCGCCCTCGTTGAGCGTGGGGCGTTCGGGGCGGCCTTTGTATTTGTAGATGAGGTCCATGTTTCCGAGGCCCAGCGCGTGGAGGATGGTGGCATGGAGGTCGTGGACGTGGAGGCGGTCTTCGACGGCGTGGAAGCCGAGGTCATCGGTGCTGCCGATGGTTTGGCCGCCTTTGATGCCGCCGCCGGCCATCCACATGGTGAAGCCCCAGGGATTGTGGTCGCGGCCGTCGCCTTTTTCGCTCTGCGGCGTGCGCCCGAATTCGCCGCCCCAGACGACGAGCGTTTCGTCGAGCAGGCCGCGGCTTTTCAAATCCTTGAGCAGGCCGGCGATGGGTTTGTCGGTCGCTCTGCAGAGGCCGCTGTGGTTGCTTTCCATTTTGGAATGGGCGTCCCACTTGCTGCCGGCGCCGCTATAGAGCTGGACAAAGCGGGTGCCGCGCTCCACCAGTCGCCGCGCGAGCAGGCACATGCGGCCGAAGGTTTCGGTCTCCTTTTCATGCATCCCGTAGAGCTGCTGCGTGGCTTCGGTTTCCTTTGTCAGGTCCACGGCATCGGGCGCGGCGGACTGCATCCGGTAGGCGAGTTCGTAGCTGGCGATGCGGGCTTCGAGTTCGCTGTTTTCGGGATGCTGTTCGGCGTAGCGGCGGTTGAGGCGGTCGAGAAAGGCGAGCTTGCTGCGCTGGCGCGAGTCGGCGATGGCGGCGGGCGGATGGAGATTGGGAATGGGTTCGCTGCCGGGGGTGATGCGGATGCCCTGCCATGCGGCGGGCATGAAGCCGGCGCTCCAGTTGCGCGGACCGTTGATGACCGGCGTGGGATTGTCCTGCATGACGACGAAGGCCGGGAGGTCCTGATTTTCCGTGCCGAGGCCATAGCTCACCCAGCTTCCCAAACAGGGCCGGCCGCCGAGCGTGCTGCCGGTATTCATCTGACAAACACCGCTGGAGTGATTCACGCCATCCGCCCAGCAGGAGCGGATCACCGCGAGGTCGTCTGCGCACGTGGCGGTGTGCGGCAGCCAGTCGCTGATCCAGAGTCCGCTTTGGCCGTGCTGCTTCCACTCGCGTTTGCAGGCGAGCAGCGGGGAATTGAATTCGCCCATCGCGGTGATGACCGGCTTGTAGCTGTCGGGAATTTTCTGGCCGGCGAGTTTGTTGAGCAGCGGTTTGGGGTCGAAGAGATCGATGTGGCTCGGCCCTCCCTCCATGAACAGAAAGATGACACTTTTGGCGCGGGCCTTGAATTGCGGCGTGCGCTGTGCGGCGGGCAGGGTGACCGCGGCGGCGAGATCGCGCTGGAGCAGGTGCGTGAGGGCCAGCGCCCCGAAGCCGCCGCCGGCCCGGCGGAGGAAGTCGCGCCGGCTCGTGGTGTAGTGAATGTTGCCGCAACTCATGCGGATGCATACGCTCACGCCCGCCGGAATCCAGCTACATATTTGCGCCCCTGCCCTCCCGGAAGGAACCAAACTGCGGGAAAAGGGGAAAAATACGGTGCCAGCCGGTTGCCGGCGGCGTATAGTGTCCGCCCGTTCCTCCGACCCAGGATCATGAATCTTCAGACCCTAAAGAAATACTCGCCCGCGGCCGCAGTACTCCTCATTCCTGCCTGTCTGCTCTTTTGGAACTCAGAGCCGTCGGGCCATTCACCCCCAATTGCTCCGCGTGAGTCGATCAATTCGGCGGGAGCTGAGGCCGCGCAGAGTGATTTGATCCCGGGCCGCAGCACAGGAGATTTTCACCGCTGGGCGCAGGCTTACGCTCAGGCTGCGCCCGCAGATCGCGGAACGATGCTCGAAGCGGGCCTTCAACTGGCCCAAGAGCACCGGCAGCGCATCAAGTCGCTGATCGCGGAGGATCCCCGCCGCGCGCTGGAGGAGGCGCTGCCCGTGCGGTGGCGGCAGGAGATGCCGGAGGAGGTTTTACAACTCATCGAACAGCGTGTGAATGACCGGGGGCGCTATGCCGTTCTGGGGGTGCTGGGCGGGGAGAGCGGGATCCGGCGCCGGTTTGAAACGGCGGACGGGACACAATACGAAGCGCACGTTTTTGGCCGCCGCACCCGTCAGCGGACCACGGAGAATGCGGCGGTTCAGGGCATCGCCATCGATGGACTGCTGGCGCTCGATGAAGACCCGCTCCGGCTGATGGAGCCCGGGGAACGCCTCCGGCCCGGTCAGCCGGTCTCGTTCGCCTGCCCTGTCAGTGCCAAAGAGCTGGCAGCGACCGAAGAAATCACTCCGGCATCGCCCGCGGTGGAATTGGCGGGAACTGTACACTTTCTCTGCAGCGGCGGCCATGTCCATGCGCTGCGCGAAGCGGCGCTGGCGGCGGAAGGCGGAGCCGGCGGTCCCGCGAAGCCCACCGGTGCGGTGCCGTCCTCATGGGTCACGGGCGTGAAGTCCGTGCTTTATATTCGCGTGACGTTTCCGGACCAGGGGACAGACCCGCAGACGGAAAAGGACAGCTATGACATGATGAAGTCGGTCAATGATTTCATGGTGGAGAACAGTCACGGCGCGCTGCATTTCATGACCACGGTGACGCCGCTGCTGACGATGCCGAAGCCGGCGGCGTGGTACGCCGCCAATGACGGCTCCTCGGCGGACGCGGTCCTGGAAGATGCCCGGGCCACGGCACGCGCGGCGGGTTTCGATTACCTCGCCTACGACCTCGATGCGGTGCGCTACAGCGGTGCGAGCGGCTCGTTCAACGGCCAGGCCTACATCGGCAGCCGCGGCGTCTGGCTCAGGAGCAGCAGCGCCGGGGTGGCCGCGCATGAGTTCGGTCACAACCTCGGCCTCTGGCACGCCAACTACTGGAATACCAACGGCAAGAGCAGCATCGGGGACGGCAACAATGCGGAATACGGCAATTCCTTCGACACCATGGGCAGCGCGAGTGCCGGCAATTACTGGTTCAATGCCGGGCACCAGAACGATCTCGGATGGATTCCCGATGCCAACATGACCCGCGTCACGGCCAGCGGACTCTACCGGCTGCATCAGTTCGACCAGCCGCGCATCGATCCCGCCGCGCGCTACCTGCTCTCGATCAGCAAGGACCCGGCCCGCGATTACTGGTGCGAGTTCCGCCAGCTCTGGACCAACAACGCATGGCTCACCAGCGGCGTGGTGCTGAACTGGAGTCCCTGGGGCGAGAGCAACAGTTCCAACACGGCCTACGGTTCCAATGCCGGCGGCCAGTTGCTCGACACCACGCCGGGCTCGATCGATGCCAAGAGCGACAGCGCCGTGGTGCTGGGACGGACTTTTTCCGATGCCGGCGCGGGCATCCACCTCACGCCCGTGAGCAAGGGAGGCACGTCCCCGGAGTCGGTGGATGTCATGGTTCAGCTGGGGGATTTTTCCGGGAACCAGGCTCCGTCATTGCAGGTCGAGGCCAGCGCCCTGACCGCGGCCGTGAACGAGCCGCTGACCTTCACCGCCACGGCGCTCGATCCGGAAGGCAACGCGCTCGCCTTCAGCTGGGACTGGGGAAACCGGACCTTCGGAGACAATGCCGCGGTGGTGCAGAAATCGTGGAACGCGGCGGGACTTTACACCGTGCGCTGCGAAGTCAGTGACATGCGCGGCGGCACCCGCAGCGCGCTGCTGCCGGTGACCATCGGCGCTCCGGCGGAGTATCGCCTCAGCGGTCAGGTGCTCACCGCCGATGGCACTCCCGTGCCTGACGTGCGCGTTTCCTGTGTCAAGACCGGCACCTCCAACACCTCCCGCCGCTTCTGCCTGACGGATTCCGCCGGCAATTTCCTGCTCAGCGGCCTGCCCGATGCGGACTACACCCTGACAGCAGTGCATGAACGGTACACCCTCAACGCCGGCTTCGCTGATCCGGTCACAGTCGCCGGCCAGGACGCCACCGCCGGCTTCACCGCCGTCCCCGGCACTGCGGTGACGATTTCACTGCCCGACGATTCCTGCACCGAGGGCGGAGACGGCGCGGTGCTGCGTTTCACGCGGGTGGCGGAAACCAACGCCGGCGCCCTGAGTGTCCGCATGTTCGTGGGCGGCACCGCCGCAATGGGCGATGTCAGTTTCGCTCCGTCCGAAACTTACGAACGGTCCGCCTACCGGTTCACGCTGCCGGACGGCGCCGCTTTCCTCGATGTGGCAGTGTCCGCCGTGAATGACAGCCTCGCCGAAGGTCCGGAAACGATGACGTTCTTTCTCGTGGACGGCACGGGCTACATTCCGGCCGGCAGTGAGTTCGCGACGCTGCGGATCGGCGATAACAACACGAGCCTGCCGGTCGTCGGCATCACCGCTCCGGACGACTCCGCGGCCGAGGGCGGCCCCGGCGCGCTGCTGCGCCTGACACGGACCGGTTCCGTGGGGGCACCGCTGGCGGTGAGCCTGACACGTTCCGGCACCGCCACGGCGACTGCGGACTACAGCGGCATCAACACCACCGCCACCATTCCCGCCGGTGCCACCAGCGTCGATCTCCCCCTCGCTGCCGTGACCGACTCCGCGGTGGAGGGAACCGAGACCGCCACCTTCTCCGTCAGCAGCAGCGCCTCTTGGATTCGCGCGCCGTGGGCCGGTTCCGCCAGCGTGCAAATTCTCGACGCCGACATCCCGGTCGTCACGGTGACCGCCGCCGACGCCGCCGCGGACGAATCCGGGAGCGATCCCGCGGTGTTTCTGTTTCACCGCACCGGCAGCACCGGGGCACCCCTCACCGTGGATTACGCACCCGGTGGCACAGCGCACCACGGCACCGACTACTGGCCGCTCAGCGGCACCCTCACGTTTCCCGCGGGCCAGGCTTACGCGGCCCTGGTCATCACGCCGGTGGATGATGAATTCGGAGAGCCGCTGCAGACCGTGACCGTGCAACTTCGCAGCACTTCGCGCTATACCGCCGGCGAAGCGTTCAGCGCGTCTGCCACCATTGCCGACGACGATCTCCCGCATCTCATGGTGACCGTTTCCGACGGCAGTTGCGACGAAGCCGGCGGCACGGGCAAATTCAGAATCCAGAGCTACGGCACCGGCACGGGGAGCATCACGGTGAACTACACCCTGAGCGGCAGCGCGGTCGAAGGCGCCGATTACGCGGCGGCCGCGGGAAGCATCAGCGTGCCGCGCAGCGGCTATGCCGAAGTGACCATCACCCCGCTGCAGGATGATGAGTTCGAGCACGTCGAGGACGTGGTGCTCACCCTGACACCCGACGCGGCTTACACTCTGTCCCCGGAACGCACCGCGACCCTGTCCATTGTGGACGATGACCAGCCTTACGTTTTCGTGACGGAATATCCCGGCACGGGCGTGGAAGACGGGGGCGCGCTCCGGTTTCAATTCAGCCGCAGCGGCTCCACGGCCGGCGCCCTCACAGTCGCCTATACCCTGACCGGGAGTGCGGCGCCGGGCCCGGACTATACGCCGGCCACCGGATTTGTGGTCATCCCGGCCGGTGCCAAAAGCGCGCTCCTGGAACTCGAACTGCTCAATGACTCCGCCGCGGAGGGCAGCGAAAGCGTCGTCTGCTCCATCGTCGCCTCTCCCGGCCAGTACGGCGCCGGAAGCGGGCCTTCCATCCAGTGGATAGTGGATGATGACACCTCCAGCCTGACGCGGGCTTCGTTCACCGCGGCGACTTCCAGCTTCTCCGAATCCGCCGGCACCGTGCAGGTGGCGGTGAAACTGTCCGCCGCCTCCGCGTCGGAAGTCGCCGTCGATTACAGCATCAACTCCGCCTCCGCCTTCAACGGAGTGGACTGCCTCGCCGCGGGAGGAACGGTGATTTTCGCTCCCGGCGAAACCCAGAAGTCCTTTCCCGTGACCATCCTGGACGATCCTTTCCGCGAGCCGTCCGAAACCATCGCCTTCAAAATCGAGCGGGCCGTCCGCGCCCATGTGAGCGGCACCACGATCCACACCCTGACAATCACGGACAACGATGCCGCTCCGGCACCGCGGGCCGGATTCACCGCCGCGGCCTCCGCTGCCGGAGAGGGCGGCGGTGTTCCTCCCGGTGCGCTCGTTTACCTCAGCACGCCCCAGACTGCGCCGGTGACGCTCACGTGGACCGTCACAGGAGGCACCGCCACCGCGGAGGATGCGGCGGCGCTTTCCGGAACCCTCACTTTTCAGCCCGGCGAAACGACGAAGGCGGTGCCGCTCCAGATCATCGACGACTCCGGCCTGGAGCCGGCGGAGACCTTCGTGCTGACGCTGAGCGATCCGGTTGCCCCGCTGACGCTCTCCTCCGCCGTGACCCACACCCTAACGGTTTCCGACAACGACGACACCGTGATCACCCTCGTCGCTCCCGACGATGCCGCCGCCGAGGAAAACAGCGAGCCGGGATCCTTCGAGGTGAGGCGCGAAGCGCTGGATCTGACTCAGGCGGTCACGGTCCAGCTCACGGCGGGAGGGACCGCCGCAGGAGGAACCGATTACCTTGCGCTGCCTGCGGAGGTCACGATCCCGGCAGGACAGACCGCCGTGAACCTCACTCTGGTTCCCCTCGACGACGCAGAGGTCGAGCCTGACGAAACCGTGACCGTGTCCGTCGCGGCCTCACCTTTCTTCGCCACCGGCACTCCCTCCTCCGCCACGGTGACCATCGTGGACAATGAAACCGGCATTGCCGTTTCGGCCCCGGATGCCGTGGCCGGTGAACCGGACGACGCCGGTCAATTCGTTATCACCCGCAGCGGCCTCACGGCCGGAGAACTGACCGTGGCACTGACCGCCGGCGGCACCGCACTGCCAGGGGAGGACTACATTCCGCTGCCGGCGGAAGCCGTCTTCGCCGATGGTCAGACGACAGTCGCAGTAGAGGTGACGCCGCTGGATGATAGCCTGGCGGAGCCGCAGAAAACCATCACCCTCACAGCAGCCCCGGGCGCCTCGTATGTCCTGACAGCTCCCGCGGCGCAGATCACGCTCCAGGACGACGACACCAATCTGGCCCCGGTGATCACGCTGCAGTCGCCATCCTCCGCAGGGGTCATCATTCCCGCCGGTCCCGGCATGGTGCTGCATGCCGCCGTGACGGACGATGGAAGGCCCGCGCCCGCGTCGGCTCCCGCCGTGAACTGGAGCACCCTTTCCGGGCCTGGCGCCGTTTCCTTCGGGGACACCGGAAGCGCCCGCACCACCGCTCAATTCAGTGCACCCGGGCACTATCTGTTGCGTCTCACGGCAGCGGATGCGGAGCTTTCCACATCCTCCGATCTGAGTGTGCTCGTGCTCAGCGATACCCTCACAGGATCGAACATCGGCCACAGCAGCTCCCTCACCGGCCTCGCCGGCGGCGGTTCCGCGTGGACCCTGACAGGACTCGGCAGCAGTGTCTCGACCGGCACTTCCGACAGCACTTACTTCGCCCACCGGCAAATGACGGGCGACTTCACCCTGACAGCGCGCGTGGTCTCCATCGGCAGCTCGAATACTTCCGCGCGCTGCGGCGTCATGATTCGCAGCGGGCTCGGCGCCGGGGCGCGGCACGCCTTCATGAGCATGACTCCGAACCGCCGGTCGTTCGTGTACCGCACCGCCGAAGGAGCCGCCGGCCAGGCCAGCAACTCCAATCAGCAGAATCCCCTGCCCCGCTTCGTCCGGCTGCGGCGCACCGGCGACACTTTCACCGCCGAATACTCATCCGACGCAGTGAACTGGACCCGGCAGGGCAACCCGCAAACCATCGCCATGCCCGATCCCGTTTTCGCGGGCCTCGCCGCCACCAGCGCGAGCAGCAGTTCCACCGTCATCGCGGCGTTCGATAATTTCTCCCTGACTCCCGCCGGCAATGTGGGGCCATTCGTGGAGGCGAACGCCCTGCCCCCGACCGGACTCACCGCAACTCTCGACGGCACGGTGACGGACGACACGGCACCGGCGGTGCGATGGGAGAAATTCAGCGGCCCCGGGGAAGTCACTCTGCCCGCGGCAGCGGACGGAGAGGCGGTCTTCGCCGCTGCCGGCGCTTATGAGTTGCGGCTCTTCGCAAACGACGGTCAGGTGGAGACCTTCTCCGGAACCACCCTGCACCTCTCCAGTCCCTTCGCAGACTGGCAGGCGCTGCGGTTCGGGTCTGACAGTGCGGACCCTGACATTGCCGGTCCGCATGCCGATCCGGATGCCGACGGCCTGGAGAATCTGGCGGAGTACGCGCTTCTCGCCAATCCGTTGAGTCCCGACGCCGCTGCCGCCCCGGCGGCCAGCCGCACCGCCGGAGCGCTCAGCATGACGTGGCGGGAATCGACCGCCGCCGCCGATGTCGTCATCGCACCGCAGTGGTCCCCTGACATTTCCGGCTGGAGCAGCGCCGATCTTGTGATCGAAACGCTCTCCACCGGACCCGGCTGGATCGAAAAACGCGCCACGCTGGACCTCACCGGCCGTCCCCGTGCCGTCATGCGCCTGCTGGTGACCCTGCCCTGACAACTGCGGCACGGCGATGCGGATACAGACGCGATCCCCGCCTGCAGGGTGGGAGAACCTCTGCTCGCCGTCCGCCGCCGGAACGATGCCAACTCCCGGATTCGTCCAGTTCACCCTGTCCGCGGAAACCTGCACGCGATAGCGCTTGCCGGCCACACCGTGGAAGCGGCCGTGGGCTTCTGCAGGGCGCCAAGCCGGGACGGTCCCCTGACGCCCAAAAAGCCACCCCGGCGGCAAAAACGGGCGTCCCGGCAGGCCGGGGTGCCGTCCCGGATGCCCAAAGGGGCGTCCCTTGTTGGATCGGCATGGCTCATTTTGAATACCTTGCGTCTTAATGACGCCTGACAGTCCTCCGACAACGCATCCCCCACCCCCCAGCTTTGCACCACCCGCCACCAAGGCCCCGGGAAACGTCAGACACCACGCCCCCCAGCCCCTCGCCTTCCCCTCCAACCGCGCCCCTCACACCTGAGCCGATCCCCTCCGAAACATCCCCCGCCTGGCTCCCCCCGCACACTGTGCCGCGCCCCTGACGGACAGTTTCTACATTGACAGCACCGGCCGGACTGGAAATCCTGCCCCACCCCTCTCTCCCTCCCCAACCGTAAATCCAGCCCCGCCCGCCCATGCACACTGTCCACCAGGCCTTTTGCAAAACTGTCCAGACGGACACAGAATAATACTGTTAGGCCAACCATCAAAGTCTCTCGCCATGAATCGACAGCCTCTACTTATTCTCAGCATGGTGGCTGGTTTAGCGTCGTGCGATAGGAGGATGCCACCAGTGCCGGAGGCAGACCCGAGTGGCTACACTAGCAGCCTGTCGGACTTACCCTCCGCCCGGTCATCCTGGAAAACCTGGAAA
>CAZFZN010000025.1:0-108628 GCA_964523105.1 uncultured Akkermansia sp. | reverse complement strand
ACACCTTTGGCATCCTTGGTCCCGCTCCGCCAGTGGTGGCCGGCATACCGCTTACCTAGGCTCTGCATGTTACCTGGGAACTTGCGGGGCCTTTGGGAACTTGCGGGGCCTTCGGAGGCGGCGGGCGCTTGGCATGTTACCGGGGCTTTGCGTGTGATCCGGGAACCTGCGGGGCCTCAGGAACTTGCGGGGGCTCACCCTCCCGGACAATCACCCCGCCCTCTCCCGGCTCCGCCCCGCGCCTCCGGGGGTCAGATCACGTCCTTCTCAGAAACCAGTCTGAGGAAATCTCTCATCCGAATGTCGCCTCGCACAATGCTCCACAACCCCGGCAAGTCATCGAGCCCATTCCTGCGAAGAAACCGGCCAAACTTTTGAAACCGCGATGTCCCCTGACCAGTGGTGCGAAAACGGTAACAGCGCCCAGCACGATACTTCTCTGTAACCAGCACAGGACTGCCAGCGATCTGGCGCAAAATCAGGGCCACCGCCAGGATCACCGGCAGAAGCAAGACGATGAAGAGATACGCCAGAAGTCGCTCAGGCAGCGAGAACAAAAATGACGTGTCTGGTTTCATGCGCGTGAATTGGATGAACGTCCAAGGTCTGGCACCTGTTGCCGGCGGCGTGCCTTCGACTGCGGGGTTGAAGTTGTAGTCACGGATGTCATTCGGACTCGGAGCGGGTAGCCGGTTGTCCAGCACCGGCTTGTTCGGCTTCTCTTGTTTTTGTAAGGGCTCCATATACAACCATGGCGATCCCGAAAAGAAGGATGGCGGCTCGAAACACGGCCGCAAGCTTGCCAAACCCCATCCGATCCAGCTTCGGCTCAATCCCAAAAAGGATCGCGGCGAGCAGGAGGAGGGCGATTCCGGCAATGAGAAATGAATTCATAGTTCCTGCCCGTCCGATTTAGGCTTTGCATGTTGCCTGTGCGCTTTGCCTGTTACCAGAAAACTTGCGGGGGCTCGGTAACTTGCGGGGCCTCAGGCTTTGGACGGGGTGCTCCGTGAAGGTCATAGCAATGCACGACGAGATCGAGGAAATGAAAGGCCGTCCGATATAAATAAACAAGATCAGACTCCGCCTGATCGAGCGTGTAATCCTTCTTACGGTGGTGGGCGAGATCGTGACGGAGGCGATCAATCTGGTCAAGGCGATCGGGATCGTAAGTATAATCACTGACATTGGATTTGGTAATGCTGCGCTTGAGAAGCTTTGCGAGAGTATTGACCTTTGTGAGGAGGCTCTCCTTGGAAAGCGAGGTGACGAATTCCTTGAGCTTCGTTTCGGCGGCGGGTTCGATGCCGGTGTCGAGAAGGGCCGAAACGGTAATGGTTTTGTTGGCGATTAAGCCCAGCCAGGCTGTGACGTCACAAAGGCGAGTCATTCGAAGCAACGTCTCGAGCCCGAACTCGAGAAATGAGTGAGCAAACACCAATCCGCTGGCTGCGACGTAGGAGGTTACAGCCGAAAGATGGGATTCTGTATTTCTGGCGGCGACAGCGAGGTATGAGCCATCGTGAAGGAAAAATTGCGCTCCCTGAAAGTATTTGGCAGAATCCGTGCTGAGCATCAGCAGTCGCAGTTGCTGTGCGTCCTCAACAGCTACCGCATCCTTGGCGTGCGTAATTGTGCGGCGAATGTAGCGGAGCTTGGCGAGAACATCCGACTCCTCTTCGATAATCCGAGTCACCAATTCAGTTACGAGATAAGTCGCCTCGGTCCTGTTTTGGAGATATTCAAGCATGTGTAGGAACCGAACGTTGGAACCCAGCCACCAGCTATGGCCGTGTTGACGCTTTGGATTGCAGAGTCAAACTCTCCGGCCATAGCTGGTTGGCTGAGGTGATCTTGTTCGCCATTGGGTTAGCGCGCCTGCGGAGGAATTGTAGAGCGAAGAGACGAATGATGGATGGCCCAATACAAAGCAAATCCAGCCAAACGGAATACAAATGCGATAAGTCCCCACGCGAATGGCCCGAATAGATACAAGCCGCCCCGCGAAGCCAGAAGGCGCTTCGCATCGCCGTTCACGGCAAGAGCCATGATGATACTCAAAACAATCATGGCAAGGGCAGCAAGGGCGCCGATCGCTCCGGTTAGTTGGACGATGTCGTTCATGGATTTGGTAAAGTTGTGCTACGGGGTTGGGCGAACAGTATTATTCTATGTCCAGCCGGACCGTGTGCTCAAAGAGGGGATGGACAGTGTGCATGGGGTCGGCGCGGCGGGGTTCGGTGGGGGCGGGAGGGGTGAGCGGTGCAGGGTGTCCGGACGGGGCTGTCTTGTCAAAGTGAAAGCAGTCCGCCGGCGGCTGATGCGGGAGAGCGGGGGGCGTCGCGCCTGGTCCGCGGGGGAGTGAGTGAAGGGCACGGCGATTTCTTTGCCGGGGGCGGGGGAACGGATTTGCGCGCGGGAGAATTCCCGGGAATGATGAAGCCTTCGCCATGCTCCGAATTCTTCTCGCCTCGCTGTTCCTGTCCGCCGCCCTGCCCTGCCGTTCCGCCGAAGTGACGGCGCCGCCGCCGGAATTGAAGCTGCCGGATTTCTATAAGAAGTACATCTCAGCGAGCGGTTATCCGATCGTGGCGTCGGAGAAGGTGAACGACTACGCGCTGAAGGAGGCGGCTTACCTTGTGGACCTGATGCTGGCCAAACGCCCGGACGTGCGCGAGGCGATGATCCGGAGCGGCTCGCGGCTGTGCGTCATGGCCTACAATGAATACACGACCGACGTGCCGGAGTATGCGCACATGGGCGCGGTGCCGATGCGCGGATTCAAAGAGATTTCCGGCAAGGACTACTGGGACACGCGCGCGCGCGGCTTGGGAGGCAGTGAGCACGATCCGCTGTGCTCCTGCGGCGAGGAGAACCTGCTTTGTTATCCGGGCGATCCTTATTCCACGGAGAACATCCTCATTCACGAGTTCGCGCACAACATTCACCTGCGCGGCGTGATCCGCGTGGATAAGACCTTCGACGGCCGGCTGAAGGAAACGTATCGCAAGGCGATGGATGCCGGCCTGTGGAAAGGCAAATACGCGGCGCAGAATCACCACGAGTATTTCGCGGAGGGCGTGCAGTCGTGGTTCGACAACAACCGCGAGAACGATCACGATCACAATCATGTGAACACGCGCGCGGAGCTGCTGGAGTACGATCCCGGCCTGGCTGCGATGTGCCGCGAGGTTTTTGGCGACACGGAGCTGAAATACACCAAGCCGGTGACGCGCCTGACGGGTCACATGGAGGGCTATGATCCGTCGAAAGCACCGGCGTTCGCCTGGCCGGAGCGGTTGAAGGAAGCGAACGAAAAGATCCGCGGCGCGGCGCGAAAGCGGGATGCGGACGCCAACGGACGCGAGGCCCGCAACGTCTCCGGCTGGAATCTGCAGATCAGCCGCGAACTGCTGGCCAGGGAAAAAGAGGCGACTGAGAAAGCGGTGACGATCCTCAAGGAAATGCTGGATGAAATCATCCGCGTGGTGCCGGCGCCGGCGGTGACGGAGATGCAGAAGGTGACGCTTTATTTTTCACCGGCGTATCCGGGTTTTGGAGGCCGGGCGGAGTATCATCCGGACGCGGGCTGGCTGCGCGACAACAAACGCGACCCGGCGATGGCCAAAGCGGTGGAGTTCACCGACATCCCGGATTTCGAGTCCGAGCGCCGCCGAATGCCAAACTTCGCGCTGCACGAACTGGCGCACGCGTATCACGACCGGGTGCTGGGTTTCGACGAGCCGCGCATCCGGCGGGCTTATGTCAAAGCGGAAGCCGGCGGCACTTATAACAACGTGGACATCCGCAATGCGGAGGGCAAGGTCCACAAGGGCAAGTCCTACGCGATGACGAATCACAAGGAATACTTCGCCGAAACCACCGAGGCGTTCTTTTCCACCAACGACATCTATCCGTTCGTCAGGGAGGAGCTGAAGCAGCACGACCCTGACATGTTCGCGCTGCTGGAGCAGGTGTGGTCGGGGAAGTAGTACCGGGGTCGATCTAAAAAGTGGATCATTCCCGGGCGGGACTGCAGCAAGGCCGTCCCGGCCTTGTCTTGTTGCTCCGACAGAGGTTACTTCCAAGGCCGGGACGGCCTTGCTACGGCTTGTCGCGCTGCGTCCGGTATTCCGCCTCGCCGGGTCGAATGCGCCGCAGAGGCGGAGCGGGCGCGCGCTTGCAGGCGGCGCACGCCTGATGCTGGAGCGCGGCATGATCACTTCACGCACCCCTCTTATTTTCTCCGCCGCGGCGGCCCTCGTTCTTTGCGTCAATGCGGCGGACGAAGCGAAGGACGGCTGGACTTCTCTCTTCAACGGCAAGGACCTCACCGGCTGGAAGGCACCGGAGCCGAATCCCTACTGGAAGGTGGTGGACGGCGTGCTCACCGGCGACAACGCCGCGGACAAGAAGGGCTCCATGCTTTACACGACGGAAAGCTACGGCGACTTCGAACTGGAGGCCGACTGCCGCTGGACCGGTGAAATTGACAGCGGATTTATGTTCCGGAAGCCCGAGCTGCAGATGCAGATCGGCGTGTCGCGCAGTTTGAAAAAGGACATGACGGGCTCGTTCTACGTCGGCAAGTATCCCGAGGAATCGCAGGCCAAGGAGGCGGGCAAGCTGATTAAGCCGGACGATTGGAACACCTTCAAGCTTGAGGTGAAGGGCGACACGGTGACGGTGTGGATCAACGGCACCCGCGCCTCGCAATACAAAGACGCCGAAGGGAAGTATCAGAAACCGGGCCCAGTGGGGCTGCAGATTCATGGCGGTCTGGCGATGAAAGTGGAGTTCCGGAATCTGCGGGTGCGCCGGCTGGCCGGGGACGGGAAGTAGCGCCCCCGGGCCGGAGGGCGCGCTTTTCCAATGGCTAAGGGTAATGCCGGCGGTTTCCGCCGGTCGCCCCCTGTACTGAAAAGATTTCAGCAAGTCACTTGCCGAAATGAGCGGACTGGATACGGCGCGCGCGCAGGAGCGGGACGTCACCCCTTTGGGATGCCACGGGGGCATCTGACGAGCCCGACCCCACCTTTACTTTCGTTGTATAACGCCTCCCCTGCCTAACCAGTACCCCAAATCATGAAACCCCTCTGCACTCTCCAACTCATTCCGCTCGCGGCCCTGCTTGCCGGAACTGTCAACGCCGCGGAACCGATCACCCCGGTCGCCGGCACCTACACCTATTCCCAGAACTTCGATGCGCTCTTCATGCCCGACGCCGCCGGCAGCGTGGCCGCCACGACACCCTGGGCTGACAACTCCACCATTCCCAACTGGTGGTTCTACTACGCCTCCAATACCGCCACCGGCACCTTTGGCGGCGCCTCCTTCGCCTACAACGGCAACGACGGGTCCGCTGCGCCGGCCCTGACACTCAATTCCATGGGAGCGGCCTCCAATCCGGACCGCGCCTTCGCCACTCCTTCCACGACCAATCGCGGCGAGCAGTCCGGCATCGTCATCTTCGAAAACACGGGGGCAAACACCGTCGCGCTGACAGACATCCAGTACAACGGCGAAGTGCGGCGCACCAACAGCACGGCGAACAACACGGAGTCCATCTTCGTGTGGTACCGCACGGCGGCCACCGAGGCGGAAGCCCTCAATCTCACCACCGCGCTGGTGAACACCACGGTGTTCCCCCCGGCTGTCAGCACCGGCCCGACGCTTACCTCCTACTACATCACCGGATGGACGGAGATCGACGCCGCCCGCTGGACCTTCAGCGATGCCGCCGCGGCCTCCCCCGTGGACATTTCCCAGCCGGTCAGCGCCACGGGCCTCAACGGCATCCGCGTCGCGCCGGGGCAGTTCCTCGCCGTCCGGTTCAGCAATATCAACGACGGCGGCACCGACGGCCTGCTGGGCATCGACGACCTGTCGATCACCTTCAATGAAATCAACGCCGCGGTGGATGCTGCAGTCAGCAATGTGGCGCGCAACGACAGCGGCACTCCGCAGGATCCGTTCGACGACACCGTGAGCTTCGACCTGCTGGTCACCGGCTCCGGCGCGGTGAGCGCCAACTGGCAGATTTCGTCGCCGTTCTCCATCGCCACCACCGGCAGCTACGGGGTGTCCCGGAGTTTCAATGCTCCGATCTCCGATTTTACGGGGGCGCTCCATGAACTGACCACCACGGTGAACGACTTCGGCAGCCCGGGTGTGTTCGCTTCGTTCACGGTTACCTCCCCGTGGTGTCAGCTCTCGGCGACGACTTCCGGTTTCGCCTACAATGAAAACGGCACGCCCGACGACGCCGGCGACGACGTGGTGTCCTACCTCGCCTCCGCCACCGGAACCTACACCGGCATCACTTACGACGTGGACACCGCACCGCTCCAGACCGTCGCCTACGGCAGCGCGGCCACAGTGACCTCCGCGCCGGGGATCAACCAGACCCTCACCTTCACGGACGGCGCGGACAGCACCTGCACCACGCAGACGGTGGTCAACGTGCCGGGGATCATCGGCATCAACCGTTTGTCAGGCGGACCGGTCAACCTCAAGTCCGCGCCCACCAGCTTCAATCCGCGCATCTGGACCATCGACGGCACCGCCCGCACCGCCACGCAAAACAGCGCCACCCAGGTGGACCACGTCATTCTTTCGGAAGTGATCGATCTCTCCGCCGTTGGCGGGGTGACCATCACCGCGGAACTCGATGCCACTGCCGGCACGTCCTCCGGATTTGAAGCGGCGGACTACTTCCAACTGCAGCTGATCGTGGACGGCGGCGCTCCCGTGAGCATGCTCAGCGCCGCCGATGTCGATGGCGACGGACGCCTTGAGGGCGCAGCCAATGACACGGTAGTGGGCACCTACGTCGAACTGCCTGACGCCGGCGAGACCAACACCACCGGCACCTATTCCTTCTCTGCGACCGTCCCGCCCTCCGCCAACAGCGTGCAAATCCGCATCGTCGGCAACAGCAACTCCCCCTCGGAGACCTTCGTGTTTAAGAATCTGCTGGTGGACAACGCCCCGCCGGGAATGCTGGTTTCTGCGCCCTCGAACATCCAGCGCATCGAGAACGGCGACGGTCCGGCGGATGACACCCTCACTTTCGACGTCACCCTGACCAGTATCAACGCCGGTCCGGGCTGGACCACAGCCACGCCGGGCGTCTCCCCTGCCTCCGGTGACTACGGCACGGTGACTTTCTCGCTCACGGCGCCGCTGCCGGCCAGCCCGTTCACCATCACCTTCAACGATGTGAACGATCCCGCGCTCACCGGCACGCTCGACCTGAACATTCCGGGCCGCCCGATTTACGGGCAGCGCGATTTCGGAGGCGGTCTCTCCGATGTGGCGGCGGAACTCGGAGCGGTGCAGTCTCCACTTTGGGTCAATGACCCGCTGGCCCGCACCCTGACCATTACCGCGGGAGTCAACGCCCAGACGGAAACCGTCACCTCCGAAGTTTTGGACCTCTCCGCCGTGGATGAAGTGCGGTTCACCGCCAAACTCGTGGTCAACGAAGACAGCACCGGTTCCAATCTGGACGAGCCCGACAAATTCAGGGCGGAGCTGATCATCGATGGCGGACTGCCCACCGAGTCGATCGTCAACCTGGTCACGCCCTACGACACCGGAGACGGCACCTCCGCGGTTCCCTTTGTCGGCGGCTTGCCCGTGCCGAACGGCGCCGCGGACGGCTGGATCAACGGATACACCGGCACCATTTCGGCCGGGGACGGATTCGCCACCGGGCTGGCGGAATACAATGCGCATCTCGACCGCGACGAATTCAACCGCAGCGCCCAGCCGGGCGTCGAACTGATGTCCGCGGAGTTTCCCTTCTCCGCCGTCATTCCCGCCGCCGCGGTCAGCGCCCAGCTGCGCATCACCTCCGAGGGCATTCAGGGCAGTGAAACCGCCGTCTTCCAGGACGTGCTCTTCACGCTCAACACCGCCCCGCTCGACACCGACGGTGACGGCATGACCGATGATTACGAAATTGCCAACGGGCTCAATCCGAACAGCTCTGCGGACAAACTGACCGATCGCGACGGCGACGGTCAGAGCAACTATGCCGAATTCCTCGCCGGCACCGCCGCCAATGACGTGAACTCCGCGCTCCGGATAGTGGACGTCACCAAAACCGGCAGCACCGCCACCGTGACCTGGACGAGCGTTCCGGGCAAAGTCTATCGCATCGACGCCGGCCCCTCTCCCGCCGCATGGACCGATCTCGGCGTGGACTTCCCCGCCGCCGCCGGCCCGGCGACCCAGACCGGCTCCGGACCGATCGACCTCACGCCCGTCGGCGCGGCGTCCAAATACTTCCTCCGTGTCCGGGTGAAGTAAGCGCGACATCGCCCCTCCCTCACAGCCGGCTGCCTCCCGCGGGGGCAGCCGGCTTTTCATGTCCTGGTTCAACGCGGCTGAAATTAATATCTTCCCGGCTGCGGGCCAGCTTGACTCCGGGGCAACCCGCCGCCAACGGGCGGCGCTGAACCGGCCCGCCAGCCGTTTCGGAAATCCTGACCTTAAATTGAGCACCTGCTGCACGGGAACTTAATTCCCCTGATTCCATTGCCGGCCTGCTCCCTGACTGGCCGCCCGCCTGTCCAATCTCCCCCCAACCCTAATAACATGAAAGCCACCCGTATCCGAACCGCCCTCCTCCCGCTCGCGGCCCTGCTTCCGGTCTCCGCCCTCCAGGCCGCCGTCAGTATCACCGATCCCCCCGTACCCGATTCATTTCCCGGCGTTCCTGCAGTCGCCGACTGGAGCACACTCTCCGTGGCCGGCACCGCTCCGGCGGATGCCGCCGCTCTGGATGCCGCCGTAATAGCCGGCACAGATGGTTTGGCAGTCAACGGGGTGCTCGGCTCCAGCACCACCGTCCCGCCCAGCACCAATGGGATCGCCCGCTACAACAGTACTCAGGGCTTCCTCCAAACCCGTCCCACGGGCAACGCCTACACGCTGCTGATGGCAACGCTGGTCAACAATACGGGCGGTGATCTGAACAGCATCAAAATCGCCTACGATTACTCGAAGGACACGGACACCGCCAGCGAGGTCATCAAGGGCCATCGGGTTTACTACAGCACGACGGGCACCACGGGCAGCTGGATACTGATTCCCGAACTCAGCGTGGACACCACTGGAACGGCGGCGGCGCCTCAGGCCATTTCCACCCAGATCGCCCTGACAAGCCCTCTGGCGAACGGCGGCACCATCTATTTGCTTTGGGCCGACCAAAACTCGAGCGGCGCCGACGCCTCCTACCACATTGACAATTTTGCCGCCAGTTCCGGCACGAGTTTCACCATCAGCGGCACGGCCATCACGCCGGTGCGCCTTCCCGGGGCGAATGCCGAGGATCCCTCGGATGACCTCGTGAACTTCTCGACCACCATCACGGCCAACGGCATTCCCGGCCCCGGATGGATCGTTACCTCCGGCGGCTCGCTCACCAATACCACCGGCAGTTACGGGGACACGCTCACCGGAAATCTGCCGATTGCCGAATTTGCCGGCGGTCCGCTCACGCTGGTGGTGCAGGATCAAGCCACACCCGCAGTTTCCTTTCAGCAGGTCATCACCGCCCCGCCCCTCATTCATAAGGTCACGGATACCAATACCCCGCGGATCACCTTCAGTCCCTCCGCGGTGGGAGACGGCTCCTACACGCCGCCGGTGACTTCTCTCACAGAACCGGGCTGGACCGGAGGAACCACGGCTCCGCCGCAAACCATCACCGTGTCGAATGTGCAGATTCAGCCCAATCTTCCCGCCAGCACGCAGAAATACTTTCACATCACCGCCAACGGCGTCTCCCTGACCACCGATCCCGTGGACGTGAATGCGCTCAAAGGCCTGGAACTGCGCGGCGAACTTGAACTCTCGTTCTATTCCACCAGCGATACCAGCCTGGATGACGATGTGGATGCGCTGAACTTCCGCATCGAAGTGGCCCTGGACGGCAACTTCCAAAACACCACGGCGGGCAACATCCAGACCACGGACATCCGGAACGTAATCGTGGGTGAGGCATCGGCCTTCGCCGCCACCATCCCGGCGGCAATTCCCTACATCAACCTCGGCGTCGTGGGCTACCCGGCGGAGGAATTCACCTTCCACCGCCTGTCTGCGAATGCTCCCATTCCCCCGGATGCCCCCAACCCGCACGCGCGCATCATTGCGCAGAGCATCGCCGGCATCTCGAATTCCGAGCACCTGCTGGTGGACAACATCGCCTTCAAGTCCAGCACCGCACCCGGGCTGGAAATCGCGAATGCCGGAGGCGGCATCTGGAACAACAACGGCACTGTAGATCCGGCAGATGACACGTTCACGGCTCCCGTGAACATCACTCCGTTCAATCTCGGTGCCAGTCCCGGATGGAACAGCAACGAAAACCCTGTGCGCACCGGCTCCTATGTGGATCCCAACCCGGTGGTCTTCGGTCCCTACACCGGACGCACGCCGGTCGTGGTCCAGCTCAGCGACCAGGACAACCCCGCAATCCTGTCCAATTTCCTGAGCCTCAACCCGCCTCCCGCCAGCCTCACCGCCACGGTCGATCCGCTGACCGTCGTGCGCAATGAAAACGGCCCCGGGGATGCGGATGACGTCGTCACCTTCGAGTTGATGGTCAGCGGCACCAATGTCGGCCCGGCCTTCACTGCCAGCACGTCGATCTTCGTGCCCACCACTGTCACCGGTGCGGGAGATTACCCTCCCGCCGGCACTCCGGTCACGCTGACGCTCAATAACATCCCCCCCGATGCCACCACCCTCAACGTCATCATCGCCGACGCCAGCTACCCGGCGGCCCCCGCGCCGGTCACGATCGCCGTCCCCATTCCGATTGTGACTGTGCCCGCCACCCCCGTCATCGCCCGCAAAGATCTCGGAGGCGGTCTCACCGATGTCGTCGTGGGCGGGTTCCCTTCCCCGGAGTGGATGCTCTTCAGCGCCACCCGTGAAGCGGTCATGACTACCGGCATCGCCGGAGACAGCATCGTCGAATCCGAGGAGGTGGATGTTTCCGGTGTCGGGGCCGTCAACTTCACCGCCAAACTCGTGGCCATGGACACCAGCGCGGGCTCGAATTTTGAAGCCACCGACCGCTTTAAAGCCGAGCTGGTCATTGACGGAGACACCCTCAACCCCATCAATCTGATCACTGCGCTGGACGCGGGCGACGGTGCCTCCGCCGTGACAGTCGGTGCCAACGGCGCCCCTGACGGCTATCTCAACGGTTATAACGGCACCGCCGGCCTGGATCTCGTCTCCAATATCAATTATGCCACCGCCGCGGAGGAGTACAACGCCAACCGGAACCGTGATGAACTCAATGTCAACGGTGGTACAGCCGCGGACTCCCTCAATGGCACCATCAACCTCTCCGCTGTCATTCCAGCTTCCGCCAATACCGCAAAGCTGATCATCTACGGAGCAGGGGTCAACGGGACGGAAGCGTTCATCTTCAGGGACGCCCTCTTCAGCCTCGCCACCGCCCCGCTCGACTCCGACGGTGACGGCATGACCGACGATTATGAAACCGCCAACGATCTGGATCCGAACAGCTCTGCGGACAAACTGACCGATCGCGACGGCGACGGTCAGAGCAACTATGCCGAATTCCTCGCCGGCACCGCCGCCAATGACGTGAACTCCGCGCTCCGGATAGTGGACGTCACCAAAACCGGCAGCACCGCCACCGTGACCTGGACGAGCGTTCCGGGCAAAGTCTATCGCATCGACGCCGGCCCCTCTCCCGCCGCATGGACCGATCTCGGCGTGGACTTCCCCGCCGCCGCCGGCCCGGCGACCCAGACCGGCTCCGGACCGATCGACCTCACGCCCGTCGGCGCGGCGTCCAAATACTTCCTCCGTGTCCGGGTGAAGTAAGCGCGACATCGCCCCTCCCTCACAGCCGGCTGCCTCCCGCGGAGGCAGCCGGCTTTTTGTTATGGCGGGTCCGGCATCAGGGCGATGCCGCGGGGCACGGCCGCGGAAATTCACCGCGCATTCGAGCAATGGCTTTTGACTATGCCGCCAAGTTCAATACAAGCCGCAGAAGCTCCGCGCAGTTCCGCGAAAACCCCGACCTCACCGTTCACTCCCATCCCGCATGATCAGCACTGCCGCGCCGCCAGCCGCCAACGGGGACCGCCTGCGCGCTCTCGTGGTCGAGCCCGACGCCGCTGTGCGCCTCCGGGTCACCGGACTGCTGCAGCGTCAGGACTGCGACGTGCACGCCTGTGATGACTGGCAGGCCGCCGCTCTGCTTTACGACGGCCACGACATCGTCGTCGCTGCCGTGAGCGGCGACGGAGGCGAATTGCCAGGCTTCGTTGAGCGCATCCGCACGACCGGGGGCGACCGGCAGCCGTTCATTCTGGGACTGCCCGCCGGCAGCGCCGTGAAGATGCCGCTGAACGCTGCGGACTGGGGCCTGAACGACGCGCTTTCATGGCCGGTGGATACCGAACATCTTAACATGCGCCTCTCCGCCATCGTGCGCCAGTGCGCCGCCCGTCCGCGTCCCGGTCCGGCCGAGGCCCCGTGGGGCGGATGGGATTCGCCCGCCACGGCCATGCTGCTGGAACAGCTGCCCTCCGCCGTCGCCGTGCTCGACCGCGACATGCGCTACGTCGCCGCCAATCAGCGCTGGCGGCGCGAGTTTCAAATCCAGGGGCTGCAGGTCATCGGTCAGTGTCACTTCGATCTCTTTCCCGACCTCCACCCCGCGTGGCGCGATCTTTATCACCGCTGCCTCGCCGGCCACCGCGAGCGCACTGAAGACGACCTCTTCATCCGCGCCGACGGCTCTCAGGACTGGGTGCGTTGGGACATCCAGCCGTGGATGGACGCCGCGGCCGGCCGCGCCGGGGGACTGATCCTTTCCTGTTCGATTGTCAGTGCCGGCGCGCGGGACCGGACCGCTTTTTCCTTTGAGCAGAGTCTGGCCAACACGCTGCTTCATTCGCCGCTCGCCCCCGTCGTGCTGGTGGACACGGCCGGCCGCATCGTCCGCTGCAATCCGGCGGCGCGCGAACTGGCCGCGTCGTCCACCCTCGAGGAGGGACGCACCTTCTTCTGGAATGCTCTCGCTTCCGCGCGCCGGAGAGAAGGCGCGCGGCAGCGTCTGCTCGAACTGCTCCAGGCCGCCGCCTCACCGAACGGTGCCGCATGGCCCGCGCCCGGTGGCCTTGCGCTGACACTGCCCGCCCGTCAGGGCGGCCCCGCCGGAATCGCATGGACCGTCTTTCCCCACCGCCGGACGGGCGGTGATCTTGAAGGGCTCATTCTCATCGGCTTCCCGCCCGCCGCCGCCAAATCCCCGCCTGACATGACTGATGAATCCAAGCCGGCCGGCTCCGCCGCCGGCCCCGTCCCTGACGAATTGAGCGGCGTGGATTACCGCCGCCTCGCCGAGGCCGCCCCGTTCGGCATGATCGTTCTCAACGACGATGCGGCCGTGCTTTACGCCAATCCGCAGCACCGCGCCGTGCTCGGTTTCAGCATCTCCGAATGCGGCGGCATCAAGGAATGGCTCGAACGCGCCTGCGCCGCGGACGAAGACTTCCGGCGCCGCGCTCTCGATGAATGGTGGGAGCGCGTCTGGCGCCGGCGCGCGCCGTGGACCTGCTCCCTGCGCACCGCGGAAGGCATGCTCAAGGAGGTGGAATTCCGCCCCGTGCCGCTGCCGGATCACAAACTGCTCCTGACCGTGCTCGACGTCACCGATGCCAGGCTCGAGGAACAGGCGCTGCGGGCCAGCGAAGCGCGCTATCGCGGCCTCTTTCAGAACTGCGCCTCCGGCGTCGCCGTGCTCAACGCCAGCGGCAATATCACCGAGTCCAATCCCGCTTTGGAGGAATTGACAGGGCTGACCCGCGGCGAACTGCGCCGCGCGGGGCTGACCGCGTTCCTCTCCGCCGGTGACGCCGCCCTCGTGCGCGAAGCCGTCGCTGCCGGAGAGCATGCGGGACGCGAAATCCCCGTGCGCATCAAAACCAAAGGCGGTGAGGAAATCCCCGCGGGCCTGAGCTGGTCGTCGGTGAGAAACGACGAGGGCGTCATCGTCTATACTGCGTGTCTGCTCCACCCCGGCGTCCAGCGCAGCATCGCCACACCCCCCCGCGGCTGGACCGGCGCGGACTGGAGCCGCACGGTGCCGGACTGGGTGCTCCTGCTCGACGGATTCGGCCGCATCATCGAGCATTCCGACGCGCGCGATTTTGCCGGAGTGGTCCCGCGCGAAGCATTGTCAGGGCGCACGCTGGAGGAAACCGTGCCCGCCATCGCCGACCTGCTGCCGGTGGATGTCATGATCGAGCGGCTGCGCGAAAATCCCGGGGCCGAAACGCGCTGTGAATTCAACACCGTGCTCACTCCGGGTGGCAAGCCTCACTTTATCGAGGCCCGCATGCTCTCCCTCGCGCCGCCCGGCTCCGACGGGCGCTTCGGACTCGTGCTGCGCGACCTCACCGCGCTCGCCACCCGCCAGACCCCCTCCGGCGGTGCCCTGCCCTGGCTGCGGAATCTGAGCACGCCCGTGATCATCACCAACGAACGCGGCCGCATCGCAGGTCTCAATCCCGCCGCCGAACAACTGCTCGGCTGGCCGGCCGCGGCGCTGGAGGGCAGCGGGCTTTACCGCATTTTCCGGCCGGAGAATCCCAAAGGATTCAGTGAGGAAATTTCCGCGGAACTGGGACGCAGCCGCTCATGGCGCACCCGCACGGAGTTCACCCGCAAGGATGGCGTCAAGACCGCCTGCGAGGTGGAACTCGTGCCCGCCCACGATGAAGTCAGCGGCACGCGCGGCTTCGTCACCCTCATCCGCCCGGTCATGGATCCGCCCGCTGCCCCGGCCGCGGAGGCGGCACCCGCCGTTTCCTCCTCCGGCCGGCCCGCCGTCACCCTGCACCGCGCCCGCAACGACCTCCAGGTGCTCTCCAGTCTCCTGACACTTCAGGCGGAGCGCGCCGACGGCGAGGTCCGCTCGGCCCTGCTCGCCGGCAAGGACCGGCTCAATGCCGTGGCCATCGTCTATCGCCTCATCAACAGCGAGGACGACACCGTGGATTTCCACCGCTACGCCGCCGAACTCGGACGCATGCTCCTGGAAACGCGCAAAGTGCCCATGGAGCGCATCAAGATCGAAGTCTCCGGCGACAGCGTCCGGCTGCCGCAAAAGACGGCCATCACGCTCGGCCTCATCGTCGAGGAACTGCTCGCCGGCGCCATCGCCGAGAGCTTTCCCGGCGGCAGCAGCGGCACCATCCGCATCAGCCTAACCGCCGGCGCGGGCGAAGGCGTGCTCATCGTGCGGGACAACGGCACGCTGCTCACCGACGCCTTGCGCGAGCGCCGCCTCGGCTCCTTCTCATGGCAAATGGTGCAGACTCTCGCCGAACCCATCGGCGGCGTCGTGACCCTGCTCAGCGATCTGGAAAATCAGGTGCGCCTCCGCTTCCGCCTTCAGCCGCCGCCGTAATGCCCGGAGTTCCGCCTCCCGTCGAACTGATCCCCGCGGATTACTTCCGCCGGCTGCACCGCGAAGAAATCTTCCCGGATGCCTCACGCCCGCTGGAGCTGGATATCGGCTGCGGGGACGGCACCTTCCTTCTGGAAATGGCCGCACGCTTTCCCGGCCGCGACTTCCTTGGCGTCGAACGGCTCGGCGGACGCGTCAGCAAGATCGTCCGCGGCGCCCGGCGGCGCGGCCTGACAAATGTGCGCGTCCTCTGCCTCGAGACCGCCTACACGCTCGCATGGCTGCTGCCCGGCGCCTGCGCCTCGCGGCTGCACCTGCTCTTCCCCGATCCCTGGCCCAAAGCGAAGCACGCGTCGCGGCGGTTCATCCAGCCCGCCAATCTCACCGCGATCCACCGCGTGCTTTGTCAGGACGGGGAACTGCTGTTCAAAACCGACCACGCGGATTACTTCGCCGCCGCGACCGAAGCCGTCGATGCCAGCCCTCTCTTTTCCCGGCTCCCCTGGCAGGAAAATGAGGCCTCTTATCCGCTGACGGATTTTGAGAGGCACTGGCTTGGTCAGGGGTGCAGCATTCACGCCGCACGCTGGCGCCGGCACGGCTGAGGCCCGCAGCGTTCACCAGCAGCGCGGACGGTACCAGCACGAACTCCCGTAACCGCCGTAAGGACGGTAGTACCCGCAGCGGTGGTAACAGTGGTCGTTGTAGCGCAGGAAATTGTTGTCGTCGCCTTCGGTCTGACGCCGGGCACTGCTGTAGCCGCCACCGAAGGCGTAGTAGCGTTCGGGCGGAGTCCATGACACGGAAGGCGGAGCTCCGCCGGCGAAGGGAGCGTATGCCGCACCACCGCGCGAAACGGAAGCGGCCGGACGGCCCGCGACGGGAGCGGTGGATTCACAGGAAACCAGGGAAACGAGCAGGGCGGCGGCAGCCGCTGACAGCGGAATGTTCATGACGAAGGGCGGTTCTCGCGCGCAGACGGAGCCGCCGCCCGTTTATTCACGGCCCGCAGAAAAAAGTTTGCTGCTTCGTCCCCGGCGGGTCGTATTCTGGCGTCATGACAACCAGGATGCTCCTGCCGCTGCTATTTGCCTCTCTCTGCCCCGGGGCGGAGGAGGCGACCTTCCACCGTGCGGTGAATCTGAACGGCCCCGCCCTCGTCATCGACGGACGTCAGTGGGAGGCCTCGCAGGGAGCGAAAAACTTCTCCGCCGGCGGAAAGACCTTCGAGAATCAGAAGGTACCCCTCCGGCCGGCGGCGTCCACGGCGCAGGCCCGGATGATCCGCAGCAGCGTCTGGGGCGGCAAAGTGGAACTGAAATTCAGCGGCGTGCCCGCCGGACCCTGCCAGGTTTTTCTGTATGTCTGGGAGGACAACAACAACGAGAAGTTCGACGTGCTCGTCCAGGACAGGGTCGTGGTGTCAGGATTCAACAGCGGCACGGCCGGCATGTGGAAACGGCTGGGACCGTTCGCGACGGAAAGTCAGGACGGGCGGCTGACCGTCCTCGCCCGCGGCGGCGCGGATTATTCCGCCGCCAATCTCAGCGGCGTGGAAATCTGGCTCGGCGCCGGCCCGGTGCCGGAACCGGAGCGCGCGGGATTCGTGAGGGCACCAACCCCGGAGCAGACGGAATTCTTTGAAAAGCGCATCCGTCCGGTGCTCGCGGAGCACTGCTACGAATGCCACAGTGCGACGGCGAAGAAGGTCAAAGGCGGCCTGCTCCTCGACTCCCGTGCCGGCGCGCACAAAGGCGGCGACAGCGGCCCGGCCATCACGCCGGGCGATCCCGATGCCAGTCTGCTCATCCAGGCGGTGCGCCATGCGACCGAAGATGTCGCCATGCCGCCGAAGAAAAAGCTCCCGCCCGAAGCCATTGCCGACCTTGCCGAATGGGTGAAGCAGGGCGCGCCCGATCCGCGAAGCGAAGACACCCTCGCCGCCGTGAAAGCGAAATCGGCCATCGACTGGAACAAAGCCCGCGAATGGTGGTCCTTCCGGCCCGTCGTGGCGCCGCCGGTGCCCGCAGTGAAGGACACTGCATGGCCGCGCAACGACATCGACCGCTTCATCCTGGCAAAACTCGAGACCGCCGGACTCGCTCCTGCGCCGGATGCTGCGCCGCGCACGCTCCTGCGCCGCATGAGTTACGATCTCACCGGTCTCCCGCCGGACCCGGCGGATCTTTCGGACAATCCCGATCTGTCAGGCTACGCGGACAAACTTCTCGCTTCTCCGCGCTACGGCGAGCGCTGGGGACGTCACTGGCTCGATGTGGTGCGCTACGCCGACACCGCCGGCGACAATTCGGATTTTCCGATCCCCCAGATCCACCGCTACCGCGACTGGGTGATCGATGCCTTCAACGCGGACATGCCCTACGACGAATTCGTCCGCGCGCAGCTCGCCGGTGACCTCACGGGCGGCGACGGCGAGCAGCGGCTGCAGCGCCTCGTGGCCACGGGCTACATCGCCAATTCCCGGCGCTTCGGCTCTCGCGTGGACGACTACCCGCAGCACCTCACCATCGAGGACACGCTCGACAGCGTGGGCCGCACGTTTCTCGGCCTCACCATCAACTGCGCCCGCTGCCACGATCACAAATTCGATCCCGTCACCACCGCCGACTACTACGCGCTCTACGGCATCTTCAGCAGCACGCGCTACCCGTGGCCCGGCATCGAACTGGAACAGCGGCAGCGCGACTTCGTGCCGCTCGTCGTCCCGGAAAAGATGCCGGAGATGGAAAAGGCCATGAAGGCGCGAAACGAAGAAATCGGCCGGCTCGAAAAGCAGGTCCAGAAATTGAAGAACGAACTCAAGAACGTCGCCAAAGAGAAAAAGAAAGCTCACGAGGAGCAGATCAAAGCCGCGGAGAAAGCCGTGGCCGGTGCCGTGGCCAAACCCAAACCCTACGAACTCGCCTACGCCGTGGCCGATGCGGAAAAACGCGGCGACGCCGCGGTTCAGATCAAAGGCGATCCCGCGCGACCCGGGGAAACCGTGGCCCGCCGCTGGCTCACCGTTCTCGGCGGCCAGCCGCTTGCCGCGGACGATTCCTCCAGCGGACGCCTCGCGCTCGCGTCGTGGATCACGGACAAAGAAAACCCGCTCACCGCCCGCGTCATGGTGAACCGCATCTGGCACTGGCATTTCGGACGCGGCCTGGTTCCGACCCCCAACGATTTCGGCAAACAGGGCAAACTCTGCTCGCATCCCGAGCTGCTCGACTACCTCGCCGCCAAATTCCGCGACAGCGGCTGGTCGGTGAAAGCCCTGCATCGTGAGATCATGAGTTCCCGCACCTGGCAAATGTCCACCGCGCGCAGCGCCGCCGCACTGGAGCGCGACGCCGCCAACGAGCTGCTCTCATCATTCCCCCGCCGCCGTCTCGACGCCGAGAGTCTGCGCGACACGCTGCTTCTCCTCGGCGGCACGCTCGATCTCAGCCGTCCCGGGGAACATCCTTTCCCTCCGGAACGGGAATGGAAGTTCACGCAGCACAATCCCTTCAAAGCCGTCTATGAAAGCAATCACCGCAGCGTCTATCTCATGACCCAGCGCATCCAGCGGCATCCGTTTCTCGCCGTCTTCGACGGTGCCGATCCCAGCACCAGCACGCCCGCCAGGCCATCGAGCACCACGCCGCTGCAGGCGCTCTATTTTCTCAACGATCCCCTCGTCCACGAACAAAGCCGCCGGATCGCGGCGCGTGTGCTGCAGGAGTCCGGCGACGCCTCCGCAAGAGTGCAGGCCGCCAGCTGGCTCATTCTGTGCCGGGCCGCCACCGAGGAAGAAATCACCTCCGCGGAAAGTTTCGTCGCCGCGGCGCGGAGGAAACTGGAAAGCTCCGGCGCCTCCGCGGAGAGCGAGGCATGGGCCTCTTACATCCGGGTGATGCTGCGCCTCAATGAGTTCCTCTATCTCGACTGACCGGGCGATGCAGTGTGAAGCCGCCCGTCATGCCGACTTCTCGGCGATTCGTTATGCCCAGGTGTGGGAGGATGCGGATGTCCTCGTCGCAGCGCTCGATCCGCAACCGGGGCAAACACTGCTCAGCATCGCGTCCGCCGGCGACAACGCGCTCGCCCTGCTGGCCCGCGGACCGGCCAAAGTCATCGCGCTCGACCTGAATCCTGCGCAGCTCGCCTGCCTCGAACTGCGTGTCGCCGCCTATCGCAATCTCGATCATGCGGAACTGCTGGAGTTGATCGGTTCGCGCCCCTCCGATCGCCGTGCCGCGCTCTACGCGCGATGCCGCCCGCTCCTGGGCGATGCCGCGCGCGCCTTCTGGGACGCGCATCCCGCCGACATCGCCGCCGGCATTGGCAGCGCGGGAAAATTCGAACGCTACTTCGCCACCTTCCGGAAGCGCGTGCTGCCGCTGGTCCACCGCCGGCCGCGCGTCGAGGCCCTGCTCTGCGGCGGACCGGAGCGCCGGGAGTTCTACGACCGGCAATGGAACACATGGCGCTGGCGCCTCATGTTCCGCTGCTTCTTTTCCCGCTTCGTCATGGGCCGGCTGGGTCGCGATCCGGCTTTCTTCCGCTACGTCGAGGGCTCGGTCGCAGAACGCATTCTCGCCCGCACGCGTCACGCCCTCACAGAACTCGATCCCGCGGAGAATCCCTATCTTCAGTGGATTCTCACCGGCAGGCACACCACGGCGCTTCCTTTCGCCCTGCGGGAGGAGAACTTCGATGCCATCCGTTCCCGTCTCGACCGGCTGGAATGGCGGCTGCAGCCGCTGGAGGAGTTTCTCGAATCCATCCCGCCTGGCAGTCTCGACGGCGCCAATCTCAGCGACATCTTCGAGTACATGAGTGAGGAGAACACGGAGCGGCTGCTCTCCCGTCTCGCCGCCGCCGCACGCCCCGGAGCCCGCCTCGCCTATTGGAACATGCTCGCTCCCAGATCGCGCCCGGACTCTCTCGCAGACCGCCTCCTGCCGCTCCGGGAAATGGCGGATCGGCTGCTCGCCGGCGACAAGGCGTTCTTTTACAGCCGCTTCGTCCTCGAGGAAGTACGGCCACCGCCGGCCTGACAGATTCCTCATCCATCGCCCGCCTGCCGTTCCGGGCGCGAGGCGACGGCCATCAGGGTCTGGAAATGCGGCGGCTCGCTCTCACGGTCCACGGTGCTGATGTGGATGTCGGTAAAGCCGGCGTCGTCGAGGAAGCCATAAAGTTCCGCCGGGGCGAAGCCCAGCCAGACGTCGGCATAGAGTTCGCGGGCCTGCTCGAACGTGTGCTTGAGCAGATCCAGAATGACGATGCGGCCGCCGGGTTTGGTGATGCGAAAGGCTTCGCTCACCGCACGCGCCGGCTGCTGCGCGTGGTGCAGCGCCTGACTGAAAAACGCGAGAGCCACTTCGCCGTCGGCGAGGGGCGGCGACTCCAGGTCCCCGAGGCGGTACTCCAGATTCGCGCAGCCGTTCTCCGCCGCCACGCGCGCGCCGAAGGCCACCATTTTCTCGGAACTGTCCACGGCGATCACCTTCTCCGCGCGGCGCGCCAGCAGTTGGGAGAACGTGCCTTCGCCGGCGCCGAGATCCGCCACCACTTGCCGCGGCATGAGCAGGAGCAGCGCTTCGGCGAGACCTTTCCAGCTCCGGCCCGGGCAATAACTGCGTCCGAATTTTCCGGCGAGCTGGTCGAAATAGGCGCGCGCCTTGTCCGAGCGGTTGCGCAGTGCGAGTTCCAGCGCCTGCCGGTCGCGACGCGCGTCGGCGAGTTCATTGCCGCCCTCGCGCAACACGTCGCGCAGTCCGGCGGCATGGGGATCGAACGAATAAAGACTGTTCTTCCCCGCCCGCCGCACCTGGACGAGACCCGCATTCTTCAGCAGCGCCAGATGCGTGCTGATGCGGCTTTGCTTCATGCTCAGAATCTCCTGCAGCTCCGCCACCGTCAGCTCCGCACGATCCAGCAGCAGCAGCAGCCGCAGCCGGGTCGGCTCGGAGAGAAGACGGAGGGATTCGAGGATGGAGGTCACTCCCGTGGTTGTGAGGCGAAATGACGGCGGTGCCAAGCGTGCAGTTGGAGCGCGAAGTTGCACTTCGCCCCGGCTATCCTTGCCGGCTCTATAGACGGGGCGAAGTGCAAGTTGCCTGCGGCTGTCTCCGCTGCTCTTCGGCTCGCGGTCCGCCTACGGCACCCGCACCTGCCAGTCGGCCTGGTCCCGCGGTTCCTTGTCCCTCGCTTCATCCGGCGGCGGCGCGCCGTGCCAGTCGTCCTGCAAATTCAGCCCCACTGACCACACCACGAACCCCTCCGGCGTCGGACGATAGCGGATCGGCTTCCCGTCAATGTCGCGCGGCACCTCCGGCAGCAGGCGCTCCGGCAAATCCTCCAAAGTGTCCGGCATGTCCTTCCCCTCCAGTCTCCACCGCTCCAGAGCGCAGGCGGCGACGGCGAGGCGGCGGTGGAACTCAGCTTCGGCGAAATTCCGGTGGATTGCCGCGAAGCCGAGGATGTTGTCGTCTGCGAGGATGGTGGGGTAGTTGAGCAGCCAGCCTCGGCTGTCATGCACCGTCTTGAACCGCTCGGCTTCGGCCAGCAAGCCTGCCCAGTCATCCCGCTTCAGAAAGGCGGCGTTCTTCAAAAATTGCCGCGCTACCACGGCCGTGTTGGCGGGCATGATGATGCGGGCAATGGCGGCGGATCGTGCGGTTTCCAGTTCATTGAGTTTTCTATCCCTCGAGAAGGTGGGGAAATCCCCACCCTTTTCCATCAGTCCCGAGGCTACGCGTGTGAAGAACCACAGTTCGACGTGCAGCGCCTGTCGCAGCGCCGCGGTGCCATCGTAGCCGGCGAGAGCCTCCTGGATGAGCGAGAGGTCCGCGGCGCTGACCCGGCTCGCGCGTATCCATTCCACTGCATCAAACGCCAGCAGCTTGTTAAGAGTAGTCGCCACCATCTGGCCCAGCATCGAGGACTCTGTGCGCGGCATTTTCGCCAGAGAGATCATCACCGGCAGGTATTGGGAAATCAATTCCGCCTGACCGGCGGCATGGGCGGCTTCGACGTGCAGACGGAAAAACCGGCACGGGCCGAGCAGTGTCGCTAATCCGGGATTGAACAAATCCGGCAAGAGGTCGCCGCGGCGCAGTGACTGAGCGATTCGCTGAGACTCGCCGGGGAGGAACTGCGCGCGCGGACGGCGGGCGGCGCGGAGTAATTCCTCCACCAGTGCAGGCTCTTGAGTTGCTAGCGCCGCAGCCACGGCTTTGGCGTCATCAGGTTCGTGCTTGGGTACCTTCCACTGGCGCGGCCCGGCGAGCCAGGCACGCCATGCCTTCCAATCTATGGGCCGGGACATGGAAATATCCGGCTTCTTGCTCAGTCCCGTGGGACGCACAGAGGATGGCGCAGGGTCAAGGACTTCTTCCAGTCGCTTCAGTTTGGCTTTGATCTCAGGCGAGTGTTCCTCCGGGCGCGCCGCAATCCCATTGAGCGCCGGCGTGGCTCCAAAATTCTCCGCATCCGGCACAGCGGCGCGGGTCAGATCCTGGATTTCGAGCGAATAACCCGCGGCGGCGAGTTCGCGCTGCGCAGCGCGCCACTCCATATTGCCGCGGATCATGAACCAGGCACCCGTGCCGGTGGCGGTGATCTGCGCGCCGCCGAGCAGCAACTCGAAGGCGACAGCCACGAGTCCGCGACGTGAATGGCGGGAGCGGGCGCCGGAGATCATGGCGGGAAGGTTTTACAGCAGCGCGCGGAAAGCGCGGATCATGTCGGAGGTGACCTCGGATTCCGCGAACCGCTCCGCCCAGGACTTCTTGAATCCGGGCACGCGGGAGCTTTCCGTCACTTCCGCGTAGCGGGTGTCCTGCCAGCGGAAGAAGTGCAGCTTCCGCTTTTTCCAGACCCAGACTTCCTCGATGGGGAAGCCGCTCCAAAATTCAAGTTTGTCGAGACCGCCGGAAGTCAGGGCGACTTCGATGACGAGCTGCGGGTGCCCGGTCCCCGCTTCAAAGCTGAACGATTCATCGGGCTCCCCGCCGCGATCACCATGCTTCTGACTCGTCGGTCCGCCTCGCGTGTAGAACTGAATGCCGGTGTGCAGGCAGTAATCCTCGACAAGCCGGCGGAGGTTGGTCTTGATGCGTTCGTGCAGGGGCGAGACGGACATGACTTCGATGAGGCCTTTGAGATAAGTGACGCGGATGCCGGTGCCGGTGAATTCCTTGTCCAGCATCTGATAGCGCCGCCAGCTGCCGGGCAGGAGCATGATCTGTTCGCCGCGCGCCGGCGCTGATTTGGGGACCGCGGGCCGGCGGCGGGCGACAGAGCGGCGGGCGGGCGGGGCGGCGGCATTGCGGACGCGTTTCATCGGCCGTGCTATAGCCGCGCGCGCCTGGAAATGCAATCCGCGCGTGCAATTTGCCTTTGCTGAGCATGGGCGGACTGGCCTTGTCACGCGCATGGATGACATCGTTGGCATCGACCTCGGCACCACCAACTCGCTCATCGGCGTGGTGGAGGCGGGTTTTCCCATTCTGCTCGCGGATGAAAGCGGCGCGCGGCTCACGCCCTCCGCGGTTTTCTTTCCGCCGGACGGAGAGCCGGAAGTCGGGACTGCGGCGCTGCGCCGGCGTGTCCTGCAGCCGGACCGGACGGTCACTTCGGTGAAGCGGCTCATCGGCCGCCGCCCTGGAGAACTGGATCATGTGACGACCTACAAAACCGTGCGCGACAACAGCGGCGGCGTCAGTGTCAGGATCGGCGAGCGCATCCTCAGTCCGGTGGAGATCTCCGCCGTCATTCTGAGGCGGTTGAAAGAAGTAGCCGAACGCGCGCTGGAGCGCCCGGTGCAGCGCGCGGTCATTACCGTGCCGGCCTATTTCAATGACGCCCAGCGCACCGCGACGCGGCAGGCGGGCGAACTGGCCGGCTTCAAAGTCGAGCGCATCCTCAACGAGCCGACGGCGGCGGCGCTGGCGTTCGGGCTGGATAAACTCGGCGAGCGCTCGCGCGTCGCGGTTTATGATCTGGGCGGCGGCACGTTCGACATTTCCATTCTGGAAATGAACGAAGGCGTGTTTCAGGTGTTGGCCACACACGGTGACACGGCGCTCGGCGGCGATGACATCGACCGCGCCCTGACGAAGTGGCTCGCTGAACAGGCCGGCGGGGAGTGGAGCACTGAAGCCCGCGCCCGGCTGCACGAAGCAGCCATCGAAGCCAAACACGCGCTTTCCGCACAGGAGGAAGTGGAACTGCGCATCCCGTTTCTGCGCGGCGCGGAGAGTTTCGTGCGCAAACTGACACGCGCGGAGTTCGAGCAGGTGGCGCGGCCCATCATCGAGCGCACCCGCGGGCACTGCCTGCACGCGTTGAACGACGCGCGGCTCAAGCCTTCAGATTTGAATGCCGTGGTGCTCGTCGGCGGCAGCACGCGCATTCCGCTGGTGCGCCGGCTGGCTCAGGAAATCTTCGGTCAGGCACCGGACACCTCGCAGCACCCTGACGAAGCCGTCGCGCTGGGCGCGGTAATTCAGGCCGGCATTCTGAGCGGCGCAATGCGGCAGATGGTGCTGCTCGACGTGACGCCGCTCTCGCTCGGCATCGAAACCTTCGGCGGGCTGATGAACGTCATTCTGCCGCGCAACACGACCATCCCCGCGCGCGCCGGGGAAATGTTCACCACTGCGGTGACGGGTCAGCGCTCAATGCTCATCCGCGTGCTCCAGGGCGAGCGCGAGATGGCGCGCGACAACTGGGAACTGGGCCAGTTTGAAATCGAGTTTGAGCCCGGCCCCAAAGGTCAGGCGCGTGTGGGTGTGCAGTTTGAAATCGATGCCGACGGCATCCTCCACGTGCTGGCACGTGACACGAAAACCAACACGGACCGCGTGCTCGATATTCGCCACACCGCCGTGGACGTCGCTGATGAAAAGGTGGAGCAGATGATCAGCGCCAGCGTGGAGCACGCCTTCGACGACATGCACGAACGCCAGTGGATTTCCGCCAAACTGAAAGCGGAGGAACTCCTCGGTGCGCTGGCTTCTGCGCTCCCACTGGCCGGGGAGGCGCTGGATGCAGCGACGCGTGAGTCCATTCAAGCTGCGGAGAACGATGTTCGCGCCGCCCTGACCGCCGAAGACCTCACCAAACTCAAGGCCGCTAGTCAGCGGCTCGATGCGGCCACGGAATCACTCGCCGCTATTCTGGTGGAGCAGGCGATGGAGGAATCGTTGCAGCGGCGCGCGGGTGTGTGAACGGAATCGCTTCGTACGCGCTCTGACCGGGAAAGCCGCGTATCCCGGGCGCGGGGCAGTGAAGCTGTTCGGAACCTGGCAGTCTCTTCGGATCGAAGCGATGCGACAAGGCCGGGACGGCCTTGCTACGGCTGGCATGACATCCCCGGGGCTTGCTTGCGGCGACTTACTCTTTGCCGCTCCTGCTGAAGAGCCGCTTCAGCACACCGGGCTTCTTCTCCTCGACGGGTTTCGTCTTTGCCGCAGGATCCGGCATCTGCTGCGGCACTGTCACCGGCAGCGACTGATGCCAGCCGCCGCCAAGCGCCTTGATCAGCGCGACCGTGGCAATGAGCCGCTGGCCGGCGACCTGATGCACGCCGCGTTTGGCCGTCAGCGCGGTGCGACTGGTTTCGATGACCTCCAGATAGGGACTGGTGCCGGCGTCATGGCGAACGCGGGCGAGTTCGGCGGCTTTTTCCGCGGCGGTGTGGGTTCGGTTCTGCGCCTCGGATTGGTCGCGCAGCCAGTCCAGCGCAGTGAGCTGATTCTCCACGTCGCCCAGGGCGGTGAGAATGCTCTGGCGATAAAGCGCCAGAGCTTCGTCGTAGGTGGCGCGGGCCCGCTCGAGGTTGGCTTTGTTCTTGCCCCCGCTCAGCAGTGGCAGGCTCACCGTCGGTCCGATGTTCCATTTCTCGCTCTCGTTTTGAAACAGCGTGCTCACGTCGCCGCTGAGCAGACCGGCATTGGCGATGAGTTTGACCGACGGGTACCACGCGCGCTGCGCAATGCCGAGCTGGGCATTGGCGGCGACGAGCAATCGCTCCGCACGGGCGATGTCCGGGCGACGTTCCAGCAGGTCCGTCGGCAGTCCCGCCGGCACTGCGGGAGGTGCAGAAAGCAGTGCAGTATTGGTGGTGACATTGAATGACGACGGATCCGCACCGCAGAGAATGGCGATGGCGTTCTCCAGTTGATCGCGCTGGCTGCCGAGCGCGGCGACTTCGTTCTGCGCGGCGGCGTATTCCGTTTCCGCCTGTGCCAGTTCCAGTTCGCTGCCGGCGCCGGCTTTGACGCGACCCCTGACAACCTCTACCCACTGCCCGCGCCAGTCGATGGCCTCGCGCACCGTGGCGATTTCACCGTCGAGTGCGCGCAGCCGGAAGTAGTTCTGCGCCACCTCCGCCTGGAGCGAGAGCAGTGCGTTCTGCATGACGGCGGCTTCGGCCATGGCACGCTCCACCTGCGTCTCATACTGCCGCCGCACGCGGCCCCAGAGGTCGATCTCGTAAGTCATGTCCACCGGCATTTCATAATGCCAGCCGTCATAACGCAGACCGTTGAGAGGAATCGGCGAGGGCGCATTGCCGCTGGTGCGCTGATTGAAAGCCATGGCGCCGAGGGTGGCGGAGGGAAAGAAGTCTCCCCGGGCGACCCGTGCCGTCGCGCGCGCCTGATCGAACCGCATGACCGCGGCGCGCAGTTGCTGGTTTTCCGCCGTGGCGCGGAGTTGGAGCTTGTTGAGTGCCGGATCCTTGAAAACGCTCCACCACGCGCCGCGCGGCAGCGTTTCCAGCGGACGCACCTCCCGCCAGACGGGACCGGCTTTGTAAGTGGCGGAAACCGTCGTCTGCGGACGCTGGTAGTCGCTCTTCTTCGGTTTGGCCGGCGCACTGAGCACAGCCGTCAGCAGAAGCAGGAAGGTCACGGAGTTGGTTTTCATGTCGTGAATCTGGTTTCGTATTGTGTCAGGCGACCTGCGGCTCGGCGGCGGGCGCCTCCACCGGCTTTCTCCGCTTTGCCAGGAGCACGAAGAAGACCGGCGTGAGGAACAGACCGAGAAGCGTCACGCCGATCATGCCGCTAAACACCGCCGTGCCCATGGCGCGGCGCATTTCCGCGCCGGCTCCCTGTGACACAACGAGCGGATACACGCCGGCGATGAAGGCGATACTGGTCATCAAAATCGGGCGCAGCCGCAGACGGCAGGCTTCCAGTGCCGCGTCCACACGCGACATGCCGTGGTCCAGCTTCTCGCGGGCAAACTCGACGATGAGGATGGCGTTCTTGCACGCGAGGCCGATGAGAACGATGAACCCGATTTGCGTGAAGATGTTGTTGTCGCCGCCGGTGATCATGACGCCGGTGAGAGCGAAGAGCAGACACAACGGCACGATGAGAATGATGGCCAGGGGCAGCCGCAGGCTTTCGTACTGTGCGGCGAGGACGAGGAACACGAGCAGAATGCACAGCGGGTAGATGTAGATGGAGGTGTTCCCCGCGATGATGCGCTGATAGACCAACTCGGTCCAGTCCAGCTCGAATCCGCCAGGCAGCGTCCTGTCGGCCAGGTTTTGCACGAGAGCCTCGGCTTCCCCGCTGCTGATGCCGGGCTTCGGCGAGGCGTTCAGGTCGGAGGCGAGATAGCCGTTGTAGTGCGTGACCCGCGACGGCCCGTAACTCTCCTTCACGTCGAGCACGGAGGCGAGCGGCACCATCTGCCCGGCGGCATTGCGCGTTTTCAGTTTGAGAATGTCCGCGGCCTCGTCGCGGAAGGGCGCCTCCGCCTGCGCCACGACCTGATAGGTGCGTCCGAACCGGTTGAAGTCGTTCACATAGAGCGAGCCGAGATTGATCTGGAGCGTGTCGAAGATGTTCTGCAGCGGCACATTCTGCATCTTGGCCTTTTCGCGGTCTATATCGGCGTCCAGTTGCGGGACGTTGATGGTGTAATTGGTGAACGGCTGCACGTACTTGTCCGTCTGCCTCGCCGCGTTCACGAGAGCCTGCGTGGCGCCATAGAGCGCATCGTAACCGGCGTCGGCCCGGTCGGTGAGCATGAGTTTGAATCCGCCGATCTGGCCCAATCCGTTCACCGCCGGCGGCGGGAACACAAGGACGAGGCCCTCTTTGATGCCGGCGTACTTCGCGCCCAGGGTTTGCGTGATGGCTCCGCCGCTGAGTTCGGGCGACGGACGGTCCTCGAAGTCATCGAGGCCAACAAAGACGATGCCTTCATTCGGAGCGACGGTGAATCCCGCGATGCTCAGACCGGGAAAGGCGATGGCGTCCTTCACGCCCGGGGTTTCCAGCGCGAGACGCGACATCTCGCGCATCACCGCATCCGTGCGGTCGAGGGAGGCGGCATCCGGCAACTGCGCGAAGGCCACGAGGTACTGCTTGTCCTGCTGCGGGATGAATCCGGCCGGCACTTTCTCGAATCCCTTCCATGTCAGGAACACAAGCCCTCCGTACACCGCCAGCGCCACGACACTGAAGCGCAGGATGCGGCGCACGGAGTTCACGTACTTCTGCGACGACCACTCGAAGAAGCGGTTGAACGGGCGGAACAGCCAGCCCAGCGCCCGGTCGAGGAAACGGGTGATCAGATCCCGTTTTTCCCCGTGTCCCTTCAGGAGCAGCGCGGACAAAGCGGGGCTGAGCGTAAGCGAATTGATCGCCGAGATCACCGTGGAAATGGCGATGGTGATGGCGAACTGCTTGTAGAACTGTCCGGTCAGGCCGCTGATGAAGGCGGTGGGCACGAAGACCGCACAGAGGACCAGCGCAGTGGCGATGATGGGACCGGTGACTTCAGCCATCGCCCGCTGCGTGGCCTCTTTCGGCGTGAGGCCGAGTCCGATGTTCCGCTCGACGTTTTCCACGACGACGATGGCGTCATCCACCACGATGCCGATGGCGAGCACGAGCCCGAAAAGCGAGAGATTGTTGATGGAGAACCCGAGTGCGTGCATCACCGCGAACGTGCCCACGAGCGACACCGGCACCGCGGCCAGCGGGATAATGGACGCGCGCCACGTTTGCAGGAAGAGCACCACGACGAGCACGACGAGGGCGATGGCTTCCAGCAGCGTGATAATGACGGCGCTGATGGACTTCCTCACAAAGACCGTGGGGTCGTAGGCGATTTGATACTCCACGCCCTCCGGGAATTTCGCCTTCAGTTCCTCCATGCGCGCGCGGACGGCAGCGGAGAGGTCGAGAGCATTGGACCCGGGAAGCTGGAACACTCCCATGCCGACCGCAGGCTTGTTGTTGATGAGACTGCGCAGTGCGTACTCACCGGAGCCGAGTTCGATGCGGGCCACCTCGCCGAGCGTCAGGGTTTGACCGTAGGGACCGGTCTTGATGATGATGGCGGCAAACTGCTCCTCGGTAATGAGCCGTCCCTGCGCATTGATGACGAGTTCAAAGGCCGCCGCGCCCTCCTGCGGCTGCTGGCCCACGCCGCCGGCGGCCACCTGGATGTTCTGCTCGCGGATGGCGTTGATCACGTCCCCGGAGGTGAGTCCGCGGGCGGCGATCTTGTCGGGATCGAGCCACACGCGCATCGCGTAGTCGCCGCCGCCGAAAACCATCACCTGCCCCACGCCGTCGAGGCGTGAGATTTCGTCCTTCACATTGAGATTGGCGAAGTTGCGCAGGTAAACGTCGTCGTAACGGTCGTTCGGCGACAGCAGATGCACCACCATCGTGAGGTCCGGCGACTGCTTGATCGTGGTCACGCCGAACCGCCGCACCTCCTCCGGCAGTTTGGGCAGGGCCTGCGAAACTTTGTTCTGCACCTGCATCTGCGCCTTGTCCACATCGGTGCCGAGTTTGAACGTCACCGTCAGCGTCATGACACCGTTGGCCGTGCTTTGTGAGGACATGTAGAGCATGTTCTCCGTGCCGTTGATCGCCTGTTCCAGCGGTGAGGCCACGGTCTCGGCGATGGTGCGCGGATTCGCGCCCGGATACGTGGCGGTGACGACGACGGACGGCGGCACGACCTCGGGATACTCGCTGACCGGCAGCTTCCACAGCGAGATGGCGCCGACCACGAGAATGAGCACCGAAAGCACGCCGGCAAAAATGGGCCGCGTGATGAAGAATTTGGAGAAATTCATGACTCAGTTGGCGGCGGTTTTCGGCCCTGAAGCCGCTGCGGATTCCGGCGCGACGGGCTGGCCGGGCATGAAGATGCGGGCCTGCCCGTTCACCACGATGCGTTCGCCGGCTTTGAGGCCGTCGCGGATGATGCGCTTTCCTTCATGCAGCGGACCGAGGACGACGTTGCGGTACTGCGCGAGGTTTTTTTCGTCCACGAGCGTGACATACTTGCGCGACTGGTCGGTCCGAATGGCGCTGTCCTCGACGAGCAGCGCGGGATACTTCGCCGTGAGCGGCAGGCGCACCCGGGCAAAGAGGCCGGGCGTGAATTTGCCGTCGGCGTTAGGCAGTTCCACGCGCACCACCATGCTCCCCGTGCCGGCGTCCACGCGGTTATCGAACGATTCGATCCATCCCGCGTGCGGCCAGTCCGTTTCGCCGCTGAGCTGCACTTCGGCCGGCACACGACCCTTGTCGTCCAGCGCCAGCTTTTTCTCCCGCGCCAGCGACTGCACGCGCAGCAGAGTGTTCTCGTCCATGTCCACATATACATAGACCGGATCGACGCTCACCAGTGTCGTCAGGAGCGTCTGGCCGGCGGTAACATAATTGCCCGCTGTGACGAGGGCACGGCTCACGCGGCCGGAAACCGGCGCGCGCACTTCTGAAAACTCCACGTCCAGCGCCGCGGCGCGAACCCCCGCCTGCGCCGACGCCAGTGCCGCCTGGGCCTGAAGGTGCGCGGATTCCCGGTTTTCCGCCTCCTCAGGGGAAATGGCTTTCGCGGCCAGCAGCGGTCCGGCGCGGTCGAATTCCTTTTTCGCCGAGGCCGCAGCCGCCGCCGCCTGCCTCAGCGTGCCGTCGGCCTTGTCGAACGCGGCCTGGAATGGCCGGGAGTCGATGCGGAACAGCACATCCGTGTTTTCATTCACCAACGCTCCCGCCTGGAAGCTCACTTCCGTCAGGTAGCCGGAGACCCGCGGGCGCAGTTCGACGCTTTCTTTGGCTTCGATGCGTCCGGCGAATTCACCCCACTCCACCAGTTCCCGCTGCTCCACCGGAGCCAGCGTCACGGGTTGGGGAGGCGGCGCGCCGCCGGGCGGACCTTCGGGAGGTTTCGAGCAGGCGGCGAGGACAACGGCAGGCAGCAAAGGCAGCAGTCGGTACTTCATGGGGGATGGGGGAGGTGAAATAGTTGACCAGTTGGCTAATTAGCGCGGACGAAAATTAAGGCACGGCGGCCATGCGGGCGATCATCAGGACGCCGCCGGCCATGGCATCCAGCACTTTGAGGTCGTTGAGAATCCGGGCGTGCATCAGCACCCCTTCGATGTAGGCAGAGACGATTTGGGCGCGCGTCGCCGGATTGGGCTTTTTCGGGATGAGCCCCTCTGCGGCGGCTTCTTTCAGGGCCGACTCGATGTAGCGCTGGTGCTTGGCAATGGCTTCTTTGATCTTGGCCTGCAGGCTCTCCTCCCAGGTGCTGACCTCCGCGCCCAGCGAGTGCACCGGGCAACCGAGCACCCGCCCGTGTTTGGCGGCGCACTCCCGCTGATCCGAGACGATGTAACCGCAGAGCTTGCGCAGGCGCTCCAGCGGTTCGTGTTTGGGTGAGAAAATGTGATCCAGCTCCGCCAGGTGCTTCTCCCAGGCATCGTCCAGCGCCGCCTTGGCAAGCTCCACCTTCGATTCAAAGAAGTGGTAAAAGCTCCCCTTCCGCACATCGGCGCGTTCGCAGATCTGGTCCACGGAAGTCCCGCTGTAGGAGCCGGCCCAGATCAGTTCCCAGGCGGCTTCCGTCAGTTTTTCTTTGGCGTCACTGGTGCGTCCCATCGTTTGTGAATGGGCGCGAGAGTGCCTTAGTTGACTGATTAGTCAAATAAAGATTTCGCGCCCGGCACTGCCCTCCCCTTGCAGGCTCATGAGTCTGCTGCATTGAGCCGCTCATGCCAATGCCTGAATCCAGTCCCGGCCAAACGAAGTGGTTCTGCCTTCTATGGGGAATACTGTGTGGCGGCGCTGGAGTGTTAAGCCTGAGCTCTGCCGGGTGGGCATTGTGGAAAGGAGAAGTTGCTTATAACACCCGCATGGGCCGTGTGGAGGCACGACGGGTGGATGAACCGGAGAAGTTTCGCCAGGCCGTTGGCGGCATGGCTGCTCCCGCCGCGGTCTTTCTGCCGCTGTCCCTGATCGGGTTCTATTTTTACCGGCGCCTGAACGATTGAACCATGAAAGCTGCAAAACGAAACCGCCGGCTGTGCAGGGGACGGCACAGCCGGCGGCTCGCGGTTGCTGCGTTTGGTCGCTGGAAAGATTCAGCGCGAAGGCGGCGGCGGGGCGTAGCGGCTGGAGCCAGGGCTGGCGACGAAGGGATCGGCGCGGAGCCGGCGGTAGGTGTCGGTGCCGGCGTAGGGCCTGGGCGAGGTGCCGCGCTCGGCGAAGACCGCCGTGCCGATGACACCGACGTTTTGCGCACTGCCGGTGGTGCGGTTCACGTAGCTGTCGCCCACGTCGCCGAATTTGAAGGCCGCCACCTCCTTGTCGCTGGTGCGCCAGCCTTTGATTTCACGACTCTCGCCGGGATCGAGCACGTAGCCGCGGCGCGAGAAACTCCCCCCCTGTCCTGTCAGGACATCCAAACCGTCCACGGTGACGACGAATTCGAGGCGGTGATTGCTCAGGTTTTCCACTTCGATCGAGTACCGCTGGCCGGATTCGCCCACGCAGATGAGATTGTCGCCTGACTGATAGGCCGAGAGGGCCGCGCCGCGGTGATTGCGCAGTCCCACGCGGAATATGCCGCCGGCGTAGTCGCGAAAGCTGTTGGCGTAACTCCAGCTGCTGCCGGCCATTGTGGACGCACCGGCCTGGTCGTTATAAAACAACTTCGCCAGACCCACAGGTTTGTTCGAGTCGCGCTCGAACACCGTCGTGCGGATCTTGTCATCGATGCGTCCGCCGTATTCCGTGGCCAGGCCCGGGCGGTCTTTGGGCGGACTGGTCTTGCGCATCGCGACCGGCGCGGGGGCCTCCGTCATGGAACCGTAAAAGTTTGTACCCGCGCCTTCGGCTGAAGAAACGGAGGACGAGGTGCAGTTGCTGAAGAGCAATGCGGCGGCGAAAGCCGCGGACAGGGCGAGGAGGCGACGGATCATGGCGGAATGGATGGCAGGTGAGAGGTGCTAAGATTTCAGCATCAAATGACACCGGTCAACAGTTTTGTGCCAATTTTTTTAGCAGTAAGACCGGTATGGCAGTTGACGTTACGCTGTAGTTGCTGCAAACTTAGCACGACTGAATCATGAATCCCGCCACCGACAACTCGAACCTCTCCCGCCGCGAGCGCCAGATCATGGACGTGGTTTATCGTCTGGGCCAGGCCTCGGCGCAGGAAATTCAGGAAAACATCCCGGATCCGCCCAGCTATTCGGCGGTGCGGGCGCTGCTGGCCATCCTGGTGGACAAGGGGACGCTCAAGCACGAGCGCGACGGTAGGAAGTATATTTACAAACCCACGGTAAGTCCCGACCGCGCCAAACGCAGTGCGCTGCGCCGGCTGTTGAACACGTTTTACGACAACAGCGCCGAGAAGCTGGTCGCCGCGCTGCTGGACCCGGAGGATTTGAAACTGGGCGACCGTGAGATAGAACGCATCCGCGCGCTCGTAAATGCCGCGGGGGACCCCGCATGATGAAAAGTTCACAGTTCTCAGTGTTCTGTCGCCCGCCGGGCACTGCACAGCCCCACTGAGCACTGACCGCTGACCACTGACCACCGAACCCTGCTATCCCCGCATGAACTGGCCCCATTTCTTTCTCGATCTCGCCCTGCGCGGTCTGCTCATCAGCGGCGTGTCCGCCATGGCCGTGTGGAAGCTGCGCGGTCGAGCCCGCAACATCGCCGCGGCCTTCGGGCTGTGCGCCCTGCTGTTGCTGCCGGCGGCACAACTGCTGCCGCGCTGGGGGGTGACCCTGCCGGATGCGGCGGATGCCATCAGCGCGGTCTCCCATGCCGCCACCGCATGGCAGCTGCCGCTCGCCGTCTGGGGAGCGGGATGCCTTGTCATCATGGCCCGGCTGCTGCCCGGCTGGATGCGACTGCGGCAATGGCGCATCGAAAGCGTGCGCGCCAGCAACATGCGCATTCTGGCCGAGACGCGGGACGCTGCGCTGGACCTCGGCCTGCATCCGGTGCCGGAAGTCAGGATTGCGGCCTTCCGCACCATGCCGGTGGTCTGCGGATTCTGGCGCGGGGTGGTTTATTTGCCGGAGGAATCGTTGCAATGGCCCGCGGAGCGCCTGCGCATCGTGCTGCTGCACGAACTGGCCCACCTCCGCCGCCGCGACCCCGGCATGCAAACACTGGCGTGGCTCGCCTGCGCGCTGCACTGGTTCAATCCGCTCGTGTGGGTGCTGCACCGTGCGTGGCTCAGGGGCCGCGAACTGGCGACGGATGCACTCGTGCTCAGCACCGGCGTGACTCCGAAAGGCTACGCCATGCATCTGGTCGAGATTGCAGAAAGGTGCCGCACGCGCGTCCCGCGACTGCTGCCCGCCGCGCCGATGGCCGGTCCGGGTCTGGAGCAGCGCGTGCGCCACATTCTTTCATGGGTGCCGCGGCCGCCCGGCGGAAGGAGGGGCACCGCCGTCGCCCTGCTCCTGGGAGCCGCCGCGCTGGTGACCGCCGCCGCGACGTTTCTGCCACGTCCCGTCCCGCCGCTGCCCGGCACGCCGGAGGAAATCGAAGCGGACCTGCGCCTCAGCGCCAATCCGTTTCCTGACGAACCCGCCGCGCCGTGACCCCGCGGCAGTTTCACATTTTCATGTGAAAGCCGCTGATTGGCAGAAGCCGAAGACTGCGCCAGGCTCCCGGCTTGCACCGCCAACTGACAGCTTTTGCTCTGATGGCAGCGGGGACTGCGGCCTCCGCTGCACCGGAGCCCTCGCTGCTGGAAAAGTGGCGTCAATTCGTGCAGCCGGGACTCAGAGAAGCGGAAGCGCGCCTCCAGGAACTGCGCGCCGAGCGGGCCGCGCTGCCGGTCGGCGACAGCCGGCCTGACTTTTCCCGCCCCGGCTACCGCAGCCTCTCCGCCGGCATGCCGCTGGAGGAAAAGTGGGTGCAGGTGGACCTCGGTGGCGTGGTGCCGGTGGATGACATCGTGCTCATTCCGTCCGTCCTGCCGGCGCCGGACGGAGCGGCGGTGACCACCGGATTTCCCGTGCGCTACCGGGTGGAGGTGTCGCGCGATGAATTCTTCAGCACGGCGGAAAGCGCCGCTGACTTTTCCACCGCCGACCAGCCGGACCCGGGAGCGATGCCGGTGGTTCTCCGCAAAGTGGGCCGCACCGCGCGCTACGTGCGCGTGACCGCGCTGCAGTTGCGGGGTGAACCTGACAACTATTTTTTCGCGCTGGGGGAACTCGTGGTCTGTTCGGGGAACCGCAACATCGCCCAGGGGGCTCCGGTCGCGGCGCTGGATTCCTTCGAGTCGCCGCGCTGGTCGCTCGACGGCCTGACCGACGGCAGTTCGGTGGCCGGACGTCCGGTCGAACAGCGGTCCCTGCCGACCAACGGCTATCACGGACGCGAGGAAACGCGCGCCGATGTCGCCCAGTGGGTTCAGGTGGACCTCGGCGCCGCGCTGCCGCTGGAGGAAGTGCGGCTCGTGCCGGCACGGCCGGTGGATTTCGCCGACACGATAGGGTTTGGCTTTCCCCGGCGCTTCAAAGTGGAGGCCGCGGCGGATGCGGAGTTCACGCAACCGGTGCTGATCGCCGGCTGCACGGCGGAGGACTTTCCCAATCCCGGCGACCGGCATGTCAGGCTGCCGGCCGGCGGCGTCACGGGACGGTTCGTGCGCGTCACCGCGGAGAATCTCTGGCCGCGGCACCGCTCGCGGGATTTTGTCTTTGCCCTGGCGGAAATGGAGGTCCTGTCCCGGGGAGTAAATGCCGCGGCCGGCAAACCGGTGAGCGAGTCCTCTCCTCTCGAAATGAGGACCAGCCTTTGGGCGCCGGAGTATCTGGTGGACGGCATCGCGCCGCGGGAAGGCGTGGGTACCTACGCCGAGTGGCTATCCAGCCTGGCCCGGCGTCATGCCATCGACCGCGAAACCGCCGCCCTGACATCCCGCGCCGCGGAGCTGCGGGAGGCCGCGGAAACCCGGCTCGCATGGATCGCCTGCGGCACGGGCGCCGGCGTGGTCGCCGCAGGAGCACTGGCGCTTTGGATGGGCCGGGTGCGGCAACAACGCCAGACCCGCCGCCTGCGCACCCGCATCGCTCAGGATCTGCACGACGAGATCGGCAGCAATCTCAGCAGCATCGGACTGCTCAGTCAGCTGGGACTGGACGCCGCGCATGACAGCCGCGCGATGCGCACCGAACTGGAGGAAATCCGGCGCGTCGCCACCCAGACGGCGGATTCCATGCACGACATCGTGTGGCTCATCAGCCCCGGCACAAAGAGCGGCGGCGATCTCGTCTCACGCCTGCGCGAAACCGCCGGACGCATGCTCGGCGGGCTCGACTGGACGCTCCACACGGACGGCGTGGCATCGCGGCGCAGCCCGCCGCTGGAACTGCAGCGGGAACTTTTCCTCGTCTTCAAGGAGGCGCTCCATAACATCCGCCGGCATGCCGGCGCGCACCGCGTGGAAATTTCCCTGACCGCCGCGGGCCGGAATCTGACCCTGCGGATTGCCGACGACGGCTGCGGGTTCGATTCCGCCTCGGTCCGTCGCGGGCATGGCCTGGCCAGTATGCAGCAGCGCGCGGCGGCGTGCCGCGGCCGCCTGGCAGTCGAGAGCCGGCCGGGCGGCGGCACCGTGCTCACCCTCACCATTCCGTGGAAACGACCATGAAGCACAAACCCGCCGCCCTCTGGCTCATCGAGGACAATGCCATCTTCCGCCACAGCCTCGCCCGCGGTCTGGAGCGCACGGGCCGTTTCGTCTGCACCGGCAGCTTTTCCTCCGCCGAAGACGCCCTGCGCGAAGCCGCCGGCGGCACGGCGCCCGACGCCGTTCTCATCGATGTGGGACTTCCCGGCATGGATGGCATCGAAGCCCTCGGACGTCTGCGCCAGCTCCTGCCCGGCGCGTCGCTCATCGTACTGACCGTCTTCGAGGAGGAGGACAAAATCATGCGGGCCATCTGCGCGGGAGCCCGCGGCTATCTGCTCAAGACCTCACCCGCCGGCGAAATCGCCGCGGCCATCGACGACGTGCTTGCCGGCGGTTCACCCATGAACAGCCGCATCGCCCGCCGCGTGCTCGAGCTGTTCTCCCGTCTCGTGCCACAGCAAAAAGACTACGGCCTCACTCCCCGCGAAAAGGAAATCCTCCAGGAGATGGTGGAAGGCCACATCAAAAAGGAAATCGCCGCCCGCATCGGCCTCAGCGTCCACACCGTGAACACCCACATGCGCAACATCTACGACAAACTCCAGGTGAACACCGTCAACGGCGCCGTCGCCAAAGCGCTCAAGGAGCGGTTGATCTGAACCGGAAAGGAAAATGGAGAGGAAGAGAACCGCAGCCGACCGAAGGGAGCCGGAGCGCAGCAGAGACACCCGCAGGCAAACCGGCGAACCTTTCATCTCAACTGTTGAGCCAAATGGACACTGATTCACACGGATTGACGCATGAATTCGGATTCACTCCCCGGAGGAGGATTCCCGTGAACACAACTTGCTGAGCATCCGTGATCATCCGGGTCCATCCGTGGTTCTATTTCCCTTTTAAGATTGAGTTCTGCTCCGGTTCACGGAGGCGGTTTCGCCGGCTGCGAAGCTTGCGGGGACCTGAACCATGCTGCCGCTATCCGGGCCGGGACTCCAAGACTCCGCGGGCCAATGGGCGGCCGCCGGCTGGAAATTGACTTGGCGACACCTTCACGGACATCCTTGCCGGGGGCTGGAACCGCGTCACGGTGCGCGCTCTTTATCCCGTGCCCGCTGTCACCAACATCGCCGCCTATCAATTCGCCCGCCTCAGTGAACTCAAGCCGCTGCGCGAGGAATTGCTGGCATTTTGCAAAGCACATTCCCTGCGCGGAACGATCCTGCTGAGCACCGAGGGCATCAATCTCTTCGTGGCCGGCGCGGAGGCGCATGTGCAGGTGCTGCTCGACAGGCTGCGCCGCATTCCGGGGCTGGAAAGGCTGGAGGCCAAGTTCAGTCAGAGCGGGGCGCAGCCGTTCCGGCGCATGCTGGTGCGGATCAAAAAGGAAATCATCGCGTTTGGAGTGGAGGGCATCGATCCCGCGGGCGCACCGTCGCCGAAGATTTCGCCGCGGGAGTTGAAGCAGTGGCTCGACGAAGGCCGGCCGGTAACGCTGCTCGACACGCGCAACGACTACGAAGTGAAACTCGGCACGTTTCGCGGCGCGGTCATTCCGCACATCAGTCACTTCCGGCAGTTTCCGGAGGCGGTGCGCCGGCTGCCTGACACAATGAAGGAGCAGCCGGTGGTGATGTTCTGCACCGGCGGCATCCGCTGCGAAAAGGCGGGGCCGTTCATGGAGCGCGAGGGCTTTCGCCACATTCATCAGCTCGAAGGCGGCATTCTGAAATACTTCGAGGAATGTGGCGGCGCGCACTACGACGGCGAGTGCTTTGTCTTCGATCAGCGCGTGGGACTCGACCCGCATCTGGAGGAATCGGAGGCGGCACAGTGCTTCGTTTGCCAGACCCCGCTGACCGCAGCGGATCAGGCATCACCGAAATACGGGGCGGGCGTCTCGTGTCCGTATTGCTTCAAGGATCCCGCCGCCCGCCGGGAGGAGGAGCGCGCCAAATGCGAGTCCGCGCTGCGCCATGCTGCCACGCCACTGCCCGGCAGCGAGCCGTATGACAACTTTCGTCCCCTGCGCGTGCCGGAATCGTGTCACGGTTACACCGTGATCGAATTTCTAACGGCGATTCTGCCGCACCAGCCGCGTGAAATGTGGGAGCATATTTGCCGCGACGGGCAGATGCTGGATGAAGCAAAACGCCCGCTCGCGGCCGAAGAACGCGTGCGCTGCGGCCAGCAGTTGTTCCACCTGCTGCCGGCCATGCGCGAGCCTGACGTGAATGCTGACATCCGCGTGCTGCATGTGGACGAGGCCCTGATCGTGCTCAACAAACCGGCTCCCCTGCCCTTCCACCCCGGCGGCCGCTACAATCGCAACACGCTGCAACACCTGCTCAGCATTGCCTTTCATCCGCAGAAGCCGCGGCCCGCGCACCGCATCGATGCCAACACCACCGGCGTCACCGTGATTTGCCGCACGCGGCACTTTGCGGGCGAACTGCAGCGGCAGTTCCAGCGCGGCGAAGTGGAGAAGCTCTACCTCGCGCGGGTTCACGGACACCCTGACAAGGACGAAATCACCTGCGACGCGCCCATCACCGCAGAGCCTGGCGAAACCGGCCGCCGCACCACCGACGGCGGCACGCTGCCCAGTGTTACCGAATTCAAAGTCCTCCGCCGCGACGCCGGCGGCACGGCTCTGGTGCAAGCCAGACCGCTCACCGGCCGGACGAATCAAATCCGTCTCCACCTGTGGCACCTCGGTCATTCCATCGTTGGCGACCCGATGTATCTGCCGAACGGCCGGCGCGGCGAAGTGCAAACGCTCGGTGTGAACGATCCTCCGATGCATCTGCACGCATGGCGCATCGCGTTTCGCCATCCGGTGACCGGCGAACGCGTGGAGTTTGAGGCGGTCCCACCGGGGCATTTCCCTGACAGGAGTTGAGCCCGGGATGGACGATGGCCCTTTTGAACAGCGGCGCGCAAAAAACGGGCGCCGCTGGAAAGAGCCGGGTTCCGCTGATTGGGGCCAGCGCGAAACACGCCCGGTCCGGAGTCCGGCTCAGCGCCGCGCCATGCGGCGGAAGAGCAACAGTCCCATGAGACCGAAAACGATGTTCGGGAGCCAGATCATCAGGTGGGGGAGTTTCTCCGGTTTTGTTTTCCACAGGGTGCCCAGCATGATGAGCGAAAAGTAGGCGATGCCGACCACGAGGCTGAGCACGAATCCGGCGGAGGTTTCGCGCCGGTGTGCGGTGATGCCGAACGGCACGGCTGCGAGCGCGAGCACGAGACAGGCGAGCGAGAAACTGTAGCGCCGGTGATACTCGGTGCGGGCTTCCGAGCGGGCGGAGCCGGCGTTAGGCCGGTTGAGAATGGCGGGGTCTTCGATGGCTTTTTTGACCTCCTCCATGCTGAGCCAGTCGGCTTTGACCGATGAGGCGCTGTCGAGCAGGGATTTGATGCCGAGGGGAATTCCGGAGGTGGCGGTGCTGAATTCGAAGATGCCGGGAGGCGAGACGGCCTCCTGCTGCAGCAGTGCTTCGCGCGCGGCGATTTGTTCCGGCGTCAGTTCGCTGCGTTCCTCCTCGGTAAGCGGCTTCGCTTCGCGGCGGACGAACCATGTATTGCCGCTGGCGCCGAATTCGATGACGCGGCGCTCGGCGAGGCCCTCCGTGGTGATGCGCCCCTCTTTCGCGAAGATCATGCCGGAGGGCCGGCCCTTCACGCCTTTGGCGCTCTCTTCGAGCTGAATGATCTGAACGTTGCGCAGGTTGTCGCCCTTGCGGTCCTCCACATAAAGCAAGTGCCCGGGGAGACGATCCGCCACTTTGTCAGGCACGAAAAGCACCCGGGGATCGCGCACCACCGCCTGACGGGTCATGACATTGAGTTCCCGCTGCGAGCGGGGCGAAACGACGGTGTTGATCCAGAGACAGAGCAGCGAAAAGGCGCCGGCGACGAGGAATACCGGGAGGCAAATGCGCGGCAGGCTCATGCCTGCGGACCGCATGGCGAGGAGTTCGTTGTCGGCGGAGAGCCGGCCAAAAGTAAGCAGCACGGCGGTCAGCAGCCCCCACGGCAGGGTGTAGCTGAGCGATGCCGGAAAGGCATACGCCATGAATTTGAAAAGGGCCGAAGGCGGCAGCACGCCCTCCACCAGCAGGTCCAGCAGCTTCTTAAAGACCTGGCCGAGCACGAGCACCGCGCTGAGCACGACGACCGACAGCAGGGTCGCGATGAAGATCTGCCGGGCGATGTAGCGGTCGAAGATGCGCATGGCGGCACGTGACTTGCGCGGCGGCGTCAGGGTTGTCAATGCCCCCGTCGCGGCTGGACGGGGAAGTCCCCGGGGCTTACGCGCGACCAATAAATCAACGCTGCAGAATGGCAGTGCTGCCCGTGGCGATAACGCCAAGGCCGGGACGGCCTTGCTACGGGTCCATGCCCGTGAGTAAGCTCAGGGAAGTTCCCGGCGCAGCAGAAACTTGAAACAGCACCCTTACTTCGTGACGTGCAGCACCCCGTGCATGAGGCGCCAGTGGCCGGGGAAGGTGCAGAGGTAGGGATAGTCACCCGGCTCGGCCGGTGCGGTGAACTCGATGACGTCGGATTGTCCGATGCCGATGAGCTTGGTGCCTTTCACCAGAATATCGGGACTGTCCGGAATGTAGAGTTTGGCGGGTGCGCCGGCGGCGTCGGACGTGAGCATGGCGTCGGCCATGGCGCCGACGGTGTCCTTCGTGCCCGGTTTGACGAGAATGAAGTTGTGCTGCAGCACGTCGGCTTTGTTGACGTAGTTCAGCGTGACTTTGGCTCCGGCTTTGCAGGTCAGTTCTTTCTTGTCGAACTGCATCACATTGGGAATCACGCCCAGTTCGAGCACGGTGGGACCGGCGGCCTCCGGAGCCGGAGCGGGTGTCGTCGCGGCGGGCGTGGTCGCCGGTGCAGGAGCGGCGGCCCCGAGCTTCTTCACGGCCTCGGCGGCGAACCCTTTGTCGCGCACCGGCTGCTGCTCCTTCTGCCATTCGTTGAAAGCATCGGCGTTCTCCTTGATCTCGAGTTCCGCCTTCATGATGCCGTGACCGTCGCCGCAGAGCTGGCCGCAGACGATGTCGGACTTGCCGGCGAGTGTGGGCACGAACCAGATGCGGTTCACCTTGGCAGGGTCGGCGTCGGTGGCGGCGCGCATGGCGACGAGGGCGAGGTTGTGGATGACGTCCTTGCTGGTGACGGCGATTTCGATTTTCTGGCCCTTGGGCAGGACGAGGCTGTTGTTGGTAATGAAGTCGTCGTGCGAGTTCAGATCCTCGGGGTCGATGCCGATGGGGTTGTCAGCGGTCATGGCGAACCGGCTGGTCTGTCCGAATTTGCCGTCCGGCCCGGGATAATGGAACCACCAGCCGAACTGCTGCGCCCATGCATTGACGCGAACGTCAGGATTCGGAAACCGGTCCACCTGAGTGGCCCAGAGCGGGAAGGCGAAGCCGAGCAGCAGGATGATCTCGGTAATGATGACACCGATCTCGATGTGGCTGCTGGCGTGGCCGCGGACGCCGGCATGGTCCGCCTTCGGGTTGTTCTTCCGGTAATAGCGAATGAGGGTGTAGGTCAGGTAAATGGACCAGCCGACAAAAAGTACCAGCATGACCCAGTGCACGAGTTCGAGCATGTGGTCCACCATCTCCCCGTGCTCGGAGCCGACGGGAGGAATGCCGAAGAGTTTGTTGAGAAAGCCCATTAGGAAAAAGGATGAAGGATGAAGGCTGAAGGATGAAACTCGTGCTTACCGCTCTGTGGATTCAGCGGCGGCGGCGAAGCGGCGCTGGCGGCGGATGAAGCCGTAGAGGACGGCCATGATGCCGAGGAAGACGATGCTGAGGGCACCGATCATGACGAAGACCGCGCCGTTGGCGGCGACCACATCGGCGCTGCCTTCCTGGTTGATGCAGGTGGCGCAGGCGAACTGGAGGGCGGTGTTCATGGCGGGATCGGGCAGTCGGTTAAACAATGATCTTCGGCGCTTTCTTGCGCACGAACCAGACGGTGTAGGCAATGAGAATCACGGCGATGATGCCGAGGCCGATGCCGTAGGACTGAAGCTCGCGGGCCACGCTGTTTTCACCCCAGATGGCATAAGCCAGCATCCCGAGGTCCATAAGGATCGCGAGAATGAGGAAGAAGACGTGAAACGACTTGAGCGACATGGCGGCAGTTTACGGCTTGAGAAATGAATCCTGGATGGGGTCCATGTAGGCGAGGCAGAAGAGGAACATCATGGCCGCGAAGAAGACCATGCTGAAGAGCATCACTTTGTAGATCAGGCCGCGCTCGTGGTTCAGGTGCATGAAAATGAGGCACACGAGGCTGACCTTGAAGGCGGCGATGAGCAGGCCGAAGCCGATGTTCAGGTGCTTGTCCCCCAGGTCCACTTTGTAGGCCACAAAGATGGTGATGAAGGTAAACAGAATCAGGGTGGCACCGACCTTCAGATAGGTACGAACGCTTTTCGCGAGATCGATCGGACCGTGGTCATCGTGTCCGTGATCGCCGTGGGCGGCGGGAGTTGGTGAATGGGAATCGCTCATGGGTGATTCGGGATTACATGAGGTAGTAGAGCGGGAAGAGGAAGATCCAGACGAGGTCCACGAAGTGCCAGAAGAGGCCGCCGACTTCGACGCGGTTGGCGAGGTGCTCCGGATTGCGCAGATACATCTTCCGTCCGGTGAGGAGGAACCAGCCGAGCACGATGGCGCCGCCGACAACGTGCAGACCGTGCAGTCCGGTCATGAGGAAGTAGATGGCGTAGTAGGGACTGAGCGACGGGGAGAAGTTGGAATAGAAACGCTTCTCGCTGCGCGGCACGGAGATGACGTGCTCTTCGCTCTCGTAGTACTTTTTCGCCTCATCCTCCTTCATGAACTTCTCGTCATTGTCCTTGAACTCAACTCGAAAGGCCTCGCGCTGGCAGTCTTCATCCTCCTCCGGCACAGTGACTTTGGGGCGGTGTTTGCGGAATTCATCCACCTGATTCTGGCTCCACGTGATGAAGCGCTGCTTCAACTCGGGCAGGTGCTTCCACACGAGTGAATTCTCCTGAAGTTCCTTCCAGTTGCTCGGCGCGGTGTCGCCCTCGCGCCGCGGCGGCGGGCGGAGATCGATAAGATCCACGTTGAACTGGATGGCATCGGTCTTCAGGTTTCCGGTCAGAATGGTGCCCTCGCGGAAGTTGAGGCTGGTGGCGCCGTAGCCGGCGGTGTGGTGTTCCTTCACGAGGAAGACCAGCGGGTCACCGTTGACGGCGAGTTTCAGAGTCGGGGAAAGGTCTTCGGCGGTGCGGTCGGCCAGCCATTCGTCCTGAGCTTTGACGCGGGCGGCGGAGAGTTCGTCAATCCGGGCCTGCTTGGTCGCTTTGGTTTCCGGATCATCCTTCGTCTTGTGAATGCGCGGCTTGTCCAGTTCGAGGGAGGTGACTTCGCGGCGCAGCTCCGTCTTGGCGTCGAGATATTTGCGGCGGTTCTCTTTGAACCAGGCGTTCGTAAGTGTGATCTCATTCCCCTTCGGGGTCGTGAGTTTCACCGCGGTGGAGTCCGCCTTCTTGTATCCGTCGGCCTCAGTCCAGGTGTAGAGGTTGTCGAGGAACTCGAGATTGCTGCGGTCAAAGTTGATGGTGATTTCCTTCGCCTCGAAAACGATGCGGTCGCCGTGGTACTTGCCTCCCACATGAACCGGGTGGCCGGAAATGACGCTGCCGTCGGTGAACTTGAGGGAGTAGTGGGTGAACTTGCCGTAGTACTCGTAACTCTTGAGCCCCATGAAGGCCACCGCGCACAGCAGCGTCACGATCATGTTGAATTTATACCAGCCGTAGCGGCGTGCTTTGAGCGCGGCCCATGCCGAGACCACCGTGACCGAGGAGGCGATCAGCACCATGGTGTTCACAAACCCGGGCCAGACGACGAGTTCGTGGAACGGCCACTGGTAGTCCGCGCCGAGGCGCAGGAAGACGTAGGACGAGAACAGACCGCCGAAGAGCATGACTTCGGAGGCGAGGAACAGCCAGATGCCGACCTTGGCGTTGTAGAGGCCGGTGTCCGGGCGGTTTTGGACTTCGTAGGGAATCTGCATCGTGGGAAAGAGGGCTTAGTGCGCGTGTGCTCCTTCGGCTTTGAGGCCGGCTTCCTCCGCGGGTGTGAGCGGCTCCCACTGCGGGCTGAAATCCTTCTCCGCGCCCGGCACGCTGTATTCATAGGGACCGCGATAGACGACCTGTTCGGTGAGGAAGTTGCCGTGCGGCGGCGGCGTGGGGGTGTTCCATTCCAGCGTGGTGGCGTTCCACGGATTGTCGGAGGTGACGCGCTTGCCGCCTTTCACGGACCAGAAGAAATTGATAATGAAGGGAATCTGGGCGAGTCCGAGACCCCATGCGCCCCACGAGATGATGATGTTCATGTCGAGGAAGGTGCCTTCCCAGCCGAGGAAGGAGAACTCCTTGTTCGCGATTTGCTCGAAGCTCTTGCCGCCTTCGGACCAGCGGCGGTGGAAGCCGGCCATGCCCTGCACGAACATGGGCGCGAAGAGCACGTTCATGAAAATGAGCGAGCCCCAGAAGTGCAGCACGCCGAGTCCGTGGTGCATCATTCTGCCGGTGACTTTGGGGAACCAGTGATAGATTCCGGCAAACAAGGCGAAGATGACGCCCGGCGCGACGATGTAGTGGAAGTGCGCGATGACGTAGTAGGTGTCGTGCAGGAAGAGGTCGATGAACGGGAACGCCAGCGGCAGACCGGTGAGACCGCCGATGCCGAACATGGGCAGGAAGGCCGTCGCGAAAAGCATCGGCACCGGAAAGCGGATCGAACCGCCCCACAGCGAGATCATCAAACACGTCAGGAGGATGACCGACGGCACGGAGATCATGACCGTGGTGAACTGGAAGAAGGTGGCCACCACCGTGCCCATGCCGGTGAGATACATGTGGTGCGCCCAGACGATGAAGCTGAGGAAGGCCAGCACGAGGACGGCATAGACCATGCTCTTGTAGCCCCAGAGCGGCTTGCGCGTATTGCAGGGAATGATCTCCGCCACGATGGCGATGCCGGGGAGCAGCAGCACGTACACTTCAGGGTGGGCGAGGAACCAGAAGAGGTGCTGGAAGAGCACCGGATGGCCGCCGCCGGAGACGCTCAGGATGCCCTCCTGACTGGTCCAGAGTCCCGTCGGCAGGAAGAAGCTGGAGCCGAAAACCTGATCGCTGAGCTGCATGAGCGCGGCCACTTCCAGCGGCGGGAAGGCGAGCAGGAGCAGGAAGGCGATGACGAACATGGCCCAGGTGAAGAACGGCAGACGCATCCAGGTCATGCCCTTCGCGCGCAAATTGATGACCGTGGCCAGCACGTTCATGGAACCGAGCAGCGAGGCCGAAATGTTGAAGACCATCGCGAAGAGCCATTGCGTCTGGCCGGTCCAGAAGTGCGCGTCGGTGTTTTTCATCACGACCGCGGACAGCGGCGAGTAATTCGTCCAGCCGGCCTGAGCGGCGCCGGTCGGGAGCCAGAAGCTGCCGATCATGAGCACCGCGCTGATGAGGAAGAGCCAGAAGCTCCACATGTTGAGGCGCGGGAAGGCCATGTCCGGCGCGCCGACCTGAAGCGGGGTCACGAAATTGACAAACGCCGCGAAGCCCAGCGGCACCACGCCGAAGAACACCATGATGGTTCCGTGCATGGCTCCGAACATGTTGTAGAGTGAGCCCGAGACGATGCCGTCCGGCGCCCAGCGGGTTACGAAGTCGCTGCCAAAGAGATGCAGAATCCAGCGCAGGCCGCCAGGGAGCGCCTCCCCGGGATGCGCGATGGTCCAGCGCATCACCATCATGAGCATGAAGCCAAAGAGCAGCAGCACGAGACCGCAGAAGCCGTACTGCGCGCCGATGACTTTGTGATCGGTGGAGAAGACGTACTTCTTCCACCAGGGCAGTTCATGATGATGGTCATCGTGATGACCATGATCGTGCCCGTGTGCTGCGTCGTGGGCGTGGGTGGTTTCCATGGTAGAAAGAAAAAAGAGTGAGGACTGGTGAATGAATCGGGGAAAAAATCAGGGAGCGGCAGGGGCGGCGGGAGCCGGCGGAGCACCGGCGGGGGCGGCTAGTTTGGCGGGCCATTCGCTCGGCGGGGCGTTTTCGTTTTCGCCGATGGCGCGGATTTCGGCTTCCGTGTAAACGCTGCGGGCACCGAGTTCCTTGCGCACGGCTGCCACCTGGTCCTCATAGACCACGCTGGCGGTGTTGCCCCAGTCGTTGCGAATGTAGGAAATGATTTGGGCGATCTCCTTGTTCGACTTGCCGCCCTGGGGAGGCATCTGGCCGTTGAAGGCTTTACCGTTCACGCTAAGCGGACCGCCGATGCCGTGCAGCAGGATGGCGATGAGCTGCTTCTCGCCTTTGGTGACGAACTCGGAGCCGGCGAGCGGCGGGAACGTGCCCGGCACGCCCTGGCCGGTGGCCTGGTGGCAGGCGTTGCAGTTGTTGGAGTAGAGCGCCTTGCCGGCGGCGATCCAATTGGCGGGCCTGTGCTCCTCCACAGGGTCCATTCCCTTATCCGGTGATTCCTGCAGCCCGTCGTACTTGGCCGGATAGTCATAGCCTTTGACATTGGCCACGGAAAAATCCGTGCCGGTATTGCCGCCGAAATAGCTGCCCGCGATCATGCCGATGACCGTGATGGCGGCGATGATGGTGATGGGAATGGGCGTGGGAGCGGCGACAGGATCACTCTTTTCGCGCGCCACGGCCGCGTGGAGACGGGCCACGTTCGAGGTGTGCTCGTAGTCGATGTTGTCAGTGGGAGCAGACATGGCGTTATTTGGATTCCGCGGGTTTCACACCGGTGATGGACGAGGGGAGTTCGCTGTCGCGCTTCAGACCGAGAATGTACCCGGCGAGGGCTTTGGCTTCCTCAGTGGGCACGATTTCCATGCCTTCGGCAGGCATGAGGTTGTCCGGCAGTTTTACAGCATCGGCGCGGCCTTCGGGAGTTTCCTTCGCCTGGACATCGAAGAGGTGCCTGTAGGAAGGACTGTTGGACCATGCGAGGGACTTGCCGGTGCGGTCGGTGCGGGAGCGCGGGGCGTAGAGGTATTGATAGAATCCGGCGAGCAGCGCGGCATCGGGCTTGCCGTCCTTGTCGCAGTAGCGGTAGCCGGCGTTGGAGAGATCCGGCCCCACGCGGCGCTGACCGAACATGGCGAAGTCCTCGTGCATATAATCCCACGGATGCGTCTGCCGCGTTTCCACGGGCTGGTAGCCTTTGGCATACGCCTGCTCTTTGCCGCCGTGGATCTTGATGCGGTCGTTGCCGGCGTAGTCCGGACGGATCACCTGTGTGTGGCACTGGGCGCAGCCTTCGCGGATGTAAACCAGTTCGCCGCGCTTGTTGTCTCCCGGAAAGGACTGCGGATAGTAGAGCCCTTTGAATTTGGGATCGTCTTTCGGCGCGGCGGCGGGGTTGTTGGCGGGCGGTTCCGATTCATACGGCACCGGCTGGCGCTCGCGCTCTTTGGCGTAAGGGCGCACGGCCATGATATAGGTCGGAACGCCGATGCAGGCGCCGAGGACGAGGACGAATGACTTGAGGCTGTTCATGCCGGAACTCCTTCAGTGGCGGTGGAAGTGGCGGGGGCGGGCTGCGCGTGCGGCTTTTGATGAATCATGGTGGGAGCGCCGGCCTTGAGGCCGCGGTTGAGCACCATGAGGGCCAGATGGCGCACGAAGAGGAAATTGCCCGCGATGAGGAAGAACCACAGCAGAATGCAGCCGACGAGGTAGCCCCGGCTGAAAAGCGTGGCGGAGAAGAACGACGTGTCCCACTTGTTGATGGCCGCGCCATGGGAAAATCCCGCGGTGAGCAGCAGTCCGCACATGAAGATGCAGGCGTAGGCTCCGAGCCAGAAGTGAAGGCGGATCCATTTGCCGCTGACCCATTCGCAGTTGGTGACGCGGGGCACGATGAAGTAAATGGCCCCGAACATGGCGAAGGTGAAGAACATGTAGAAGCCGGTCATGGAGACGGCGTCATTGGCGAAGCTCAGGAAGGTGTAGCGGCTGACCTTCATGCTCGCCAGCACGGCGCTGATGACACAGGTGGTGACGAAGCCGACGGCGCCGAAAAAGGTGAAGCGCAGACTCGGACTGACCGTGACGAGGTCATGCGCCCCGCGCACCGTTTTCCAGTGATTGAGCACGATGGCGGTGACCGGCACCAGCAGCAGGATTTGCGCGAGGCCGGACCATGCGGGAAGCCAGACGGGCAGCGGTCCGCCGATGAACTGCTGCGCTCCGGTCCAGGGCGCGAGCACGACGAGCGACCAGAACGCCAGAGTGCTCAGGTGGTAACTGTGCACCGGTTTGGCGGTGATTTTGGGAATGATGAAGTAGGCCGCGGCGAGCCCCACCGGCACCATCCAGAGGAAGAGCACGTTGTTGGCATACCATGCCGCAATGGCCGGACCGGCGACGCCCGCTTTCTTGAGCACGTTGAGCAGCACGTTGGCCACGAGATAAATCCACGGGAAGGAGAACACCGCCAGCAGCACATACCACTGCGAGATGTAAACCATGCCCTTCCGGCGCGCCGAATACATGATGACCATCCACACCACCACCAGCGAGTAGGCGAAGAGCAGGATCGGCCAGACCATGGGCGGGAACTCCAGCAGTTTCATGTGCAGGTTACCGATGCCGCCCAGAATGCCGAGCACCCCGAGCGTGACGCCGAGGTTCCAGAAATGACCGGCGACCACCAGGGTCACGGGGTTTCTCAGTTCCGTGCGGCAGAGGCGGGCCATGATCCAGATGATCACGCCGATGCCGGCCTGGAAGGCCCAGCCATAGACCAGCGCATTGAGGAAAGCGGGCTGCACGCGGCCGTAGCTGAAGAACTCGAAGTTCAGGAACGACGGAACGACCAGCTTGAACGAAGCCAGCGCACCGAGGAGCGTGGCGATGAGCAGCCATGCGGCGGCGCTGGTAAAGAAAAACAAAACCGGCAGGCGCGTGGACTTGTCGATGGCCGCGCGCTGCAGAATGTCATCGGGAGTGATCTCCGCGGGCAGGTGCTGGGATTCCTGACTCATGTGGTAAATTGGTTACTTGGTGCCGGGAGCGGGAGTGGCGGGAGCCGGGGCCGGCGCCGCGGGGGCGGGAGCGGGAGCCGGGGCCGGATTGGCGGCGGCTTCCCGGGCGAGAGTGGCCGGGGTCTTGATCGGGCTGGGTTTGGCGGCCTGTCCGGCGAGCACGGTCACGGCCCAGGGCACGGCCTTGGCCGGCGGAATGCGCACCGTTTCACCGGCCTGGACTTCGGCCACGGTGTTCAGTTCCTTTTGCTGTTCGGAGCTGACCGCCTGGAGGATTTCCAGGCGCTTCAGTCCGGCGCCGCCGTCGTTCACCTCCGTGTCGGAGGGCAGTGCGATCCACCGGTAGAGGCCTAGGAGCACCGCGACGGCCGCAATGGCCGCGAGCGCGCCCCAGAAGGTGAGAAAGCGTTTGCCGAGGGTATCTCCAGGATGTTCGTCCATGTTGGGAAAGGCGGGTTAGCTGACGACGTTGACGGATTCCTCCAGGCGCGGGTCGCCGCAGGGATAGAGGCTGTGTTGCGCCAGATTGCGCAGGAAGACGAAGGCGTACACGGCCGCGAAGGTGGCGAAGGCGAACACATCGAAGAGCGCGTCGCGCCAGAATTCCATGCCGTGCGCGCTGCTGGCGCCGTAGAGGGCGCGGCCGCGTTCCGGCAGGATCATCCAGTAGATTTCCAGAATGTGCACGGCCACGACGATGGCGGCGCAGCCCATGACGTTGTTGATCTTCCGCTTCGCGTCGCGCCGCAGCAGCAGCAGGAACGGGGCGAGGAAGTGCAGAAACACGAGACCAACCGAAGCATACCACCAGCCACCGGTGTTCCGGATGGCGAAGAACTGCGTCTCTTCCGGAATGTTCGCATACCAGATGAGGAAGTACTGGCTGAACGCGATGTAGGCCCAGAAGACCGTGAAGGCGAACATCAGCTTGCCCATGAGGTGGAAGTGCTCCGGCGTGACGATGTGCCTGAGGTGGCCGGTCTTCACCAGGGTGCCGACGATGAGGATGATGATCGCCATGCTGCACAGCGCGGAGCCGGCAAAGACGTTGACGCCGAACATGGTGCTGAACCATTTGTAGTTCATGCCCTTCACCCAGTCCACGGCGGCGAAGGTGGAACACACCGCGAACACCGGCAGCATGCCGCAGGCAAAACGGCGCGCGCTCAGCGTCGGCTGAAGGTCACCGGTGCGGTCCTGATGCAGCGACCAGTCGCGCAGTTTCCATGCGATGAATCCGAGAGCGACGAAGAAGATCAGGTAGCGCATGTCCCATCCGGGCACGATGCTGCCAAAGCCGAGGTGCAGATAGGGATATTTCTTGTAGAGCAGCGGATCGGTATGCGCGAGCACGTCCCGGACCCCTTTACCTCCGCCCTGCTGCATCGCGTCCGTATGCACGCCGATCCATTCCCACAGGTGCGTCATCCACTCGAATTTAGGCATGAGCGGCAGCGAGAACACCGGAATGCCCAGCAGGAAGAGCACGGCGAAGGACTGCGCCAGAGTTTCCGGAATGCGGCGGATGGCCACGCCCCACGAGGAGTTGGAGGCATTGTGCAGCAGGCACCAGAACAGCGCTCCGGCGGTGATGGTGAAGAAGACCTCGAACGCGAACAGATAGCTGAAAGCGTAGGCATTCGCCGCTTCGCCGCCCATGAAGAACAGGATCAGGGAAATGGCGACGCCGGCCGCGCCGGCGAGGCCGAGCAGATTGCGCCAGAGGGCGAATTTGCCGGTCTGGAGCTTTTCTCCTTCGGAAGGGAGATGGGAAACCGCAACGTAGTGGCTCATGGTTGGTAAATCAGTTGGCGGCGACGGGAGTGGGGGCGGCGGAAGTCGCCGGTTTCAGAGCGTCCCACGCGGCCTTGACGGCCGGGTCGGAGACGGGCGCGGAGCGCGCCATGGCCATGGTGCGCAACCAGGCGATGATGGCCCAGCGTTCCCGCACGGAGACGTTGGCGCCGTAGGCTCCCATCAGGCCTTTGCCTTTGGTGATGACTTCGAACACCTGACCGTTGGGGCGGTAGGCCGCGTCGTCGGGTTTGGTGAACGCGGGAGTGTGGAAGTTGAAGATGTTGGCGATGCCGTACTTGCTCAGCACCCCGGCGCCGTTGCCGGATTCCCCGTGGCAGCGCGAGCAGTGGATGTCGTAGCGCTCGCGGCCCAGATTGATGAGCGCGGCATCGACCTTGATCTGCTCCGGAAAGCCGTCGCCGTAGAAGTCGCCGATGACGCCGGTGTTGTAATAGTCGCTGCCGTGGCTGAAGCCGTATGCGTGGTGCCCGCCGTCCGCCGCGGCCTTTTCCGGCAGGTGCAGTCCCATCGGCACGGTGCCGGCCACCGGTTTGCGCGCGGCGGAGCCGTCGGCAAAGAAATAGTTCGACTGCTGGGCCTTCACCTTGGCCTGCTGGTCCATGTCAGGCAGAATCTCCAGCGGGGTGTGCGTGAACTTGTCGCCGCGGAATCCGGCAAAGCCGATCACGAGCACCACGGCGAGAAAGAAAGCTAGAAAGAAGTAGCGCATGGGATCAGGCTTCGTCCTCCACGAGTTCGATGTTGGCACCGCCGAGTTCGGCGAGGAAGGCTTTGGTTTTCTCCGGCGAGAACTTCGGATCGCGGGCCTCGATGCAGATGAAGAACCGGTCGTCCGAGAAGCGCTTGAAGTTGTCGGAGTTGAAAAGCGGGTGGTTGAGCCGCGGGAGCTTCATCATGGCGAGACAGGTGAAGAGCGCGGTAAAGGCGGAGAAGAGAATCGTCAGTTCGAACATCACCGGGAAGAAGGCCGGGATGGTGAAGATGTTGGCCGGCTTGGCCTGCACCACGGTCGGGTAGATGATGACCTGAGTGATGTATTCCAGGCTGAAGGCCGTGAGCGTGCCGGTGGCGCCGCCCACGAGCACGAAGCGCGGCAGAATGCTCCGCGGCAGGCCCATGGCGTCGTCCATGCCGTGGATGGGGAACGGGCTGTGCACGTCCCAGCTGGTGAAGCCGGCGTCGCGCACTTTCTCCGCGGCATGATAAACGTCCTGCACGCTGCTAAACTCAGCGAGGTATCCGTGAACTCTTTTCAGTGGTGTGCTCAAAGCAGTGGGTCCGGTGAGAGGTTCAGGCAGTGACAGGGGCGGCCGCGGCAGCCGAATCGGGCTTGCCGCCGGTGTGTTCGAGGTCGCCCGGATAGGTCGGCGCGGCCACGATGTTGTCGCGCTGCAGGCGCTTCGGATCGTAGTGCGGATCGGCCTCGGGCAGCACGCCCTTCACTTCGCTCATGGCGATGACCGGCAGATACCGGCAGAAGAGCACGAAAAGCATGGTGAAGAAGCCGATGGTGCCGATGAAGGTCCAGATTTCCACCCAGGTCGGATGATACATGTCCCACGCACCGGGCAGGAAGTCGCGCTCCAGGGTAGTTACGATGATCACGAAACGCTCGTACCACATGCCGGCGTTGACGAACATGCACACGGTCATGACCATCCACAGATTCTCGCGGCTCCATTTGAACCAGAAGGCCTGGGGCGCGATGACGTTGCAGAAGAACATGGCGTAGTAAGCCCATGTGTCCGGGCCGTGGAGAATCCGCCACTTGAAGGCGTCGAACTCGTAAAGGCTGCCGGAATACCATGCCACGAACAGCTCCATCAGATAGGCATAGCCGACGATGGTGCCTGTAAGCAGGATGATCTTCGCCATGTTATCGATGTGCTTCATGGTGAAGAGATCCTGGAGCCCGTAAATTTTCCGGGCGGGGATCATCAGCGTGAGCACCATGGCGAAGCCGCCGAAGATGGCGCCGGCCACGAAGTAGGGCGGGAAGATGGTGGTGTGCCAGCCGGGGACGACCGACGTGGCGAAGTCGAAGGACACGACCGTGTGCACCGAGAGCACCAGCGGCGTGGAAAGCGCGGCCAGCAGCATGTAGGCGACTTCATAGTGCCGCCACTGACGGTTTCCGCCGCGCCAGCCGAGGGCGAAGACGCCGTAAAGCACCTTGCGCAGCCCGTTCTTGCAGCGGTCCCGCATGGTCGCAAGGTCCGGCACCAGTCCGAGATACCAGAAGATGACCGACACCGTGAAGTAGGTCGAGACGGCGAACACGTCCCACAGCAGCGGTGATTTGAAGTTCTGCCAGATGGCGTTCGCATTCGGAATCGGAGCGAGGAACCACGCCATCCAGACACGGCCGACGTGCAGGGCCGGAAAGAGACCGGCGCACATCACCGCGAAGAGCGTCATCGCCTCCGCCGAGCGGTTCACCGCCGTCCGCCACTTTTGCCGGGTGAGGTAAAGAATGGCCGAAATCAGCGTCCCCGCGTGACCGATACCGATCCAGAACACGAAGTTCGTGATGTCCCACCCCCACATTGCGGGGCTGTTCGGTCCCCACACGCCAACGCCGGTGGCGATGAGGAAGGTGAAGCAGCCCGCCATGACCAGTGTGAGCAGAAAGCACGGGATGAAAATGAACCACCAGAGCTTCGGCTGGGGATTCTCGATAACTCCGGCGATCTTGCTGGTGATCCAGGAATAGTTCCGGTGGTTCAGCACCAGCGGCTCGCGCAGGAGCACCTTCGCGCGGGAGGGTGCGCCGTCGGGGGCGGGATGGTCATGGGCGTGGGCGGCTTCCATGTGGCAGTGAAAGTGATAAGTGAAGTGTGAAAGAGTTAGTGACCGGAACCGGTGTGGATTTCGCGGGTCATGCTGCCCTGACCGACTTTTTCCTTCTCCAGTTTGCTGGCGGCGAGGAGGGCCGGGTTCGGGTTCTTGATGCGGGCGAGGTAGGTGGTGCGGGCGCGGACGGAGAGGTAGCCGAGCAGTTCGTAGCTGCGGCTGTTCTTCTTCCACGTCTTCACTGTGTCACCGGAAGGCTCGGCGATGTTGCCGAACATGATGGCATCCGCCGGACAGGCTTCCTGGCAGGCGACCTTGATGGCGTCCTTGCCGATGGCGATGTCAGCATCCTCGATCTTCAGATTTTCATCGGAAAGTCCGGTGGCGAGCCGCTTGTTGCGGCGGCCCTGGGCACGGGCTTCGATGCGAGCGCTTACGATGCGCTGCACACAGTAAGTGCACTTCTCGATGACCCCGCGCATCCGGACGGACACGTTCGGATTCTTCTGCAGCTTGCTCAGTTCCGTATCCTGACGTTCACCGAACGGGCCGGAGTAGAGGTTGTTGTGCTTGATGCCGAGGAAGGTGTTTTCCACGAGCGGATTGCGCTTGTTGTAGTCGAAGAAGTTGAAGCGGCGGACCTTGTACGGGCAGTTGTTCGCGCAGTAGCGGGTGCCGATGCAGCGGTTGTAGGCCATGGAATTGAGTCCGTCCGGCGTGTGCACCGTGGCATTCACCGGGCACACCGTCTCGCACGGCGCGGCTTCGCAGTGCTGACAGCCCACGGGCTGCACCAGCATTTCCGGCTCGTCCATGTTGTCCTCGTTCCAGACCTTCGGCTCCACCTCGCGGTTGTTCTGGGCACCGTCGCTGTCGAGGTCCGTGGCAAAATAACGGTCCATGCGAATCCAGTGCATCTCACGGCCGCGAATGACCTGATCCTTGCCCACGATGGGAATGTTGTTCTCCGACTGACAGGCGACGAGACACGAAGTGCAGCCGGTGCACTTGTTCAGGTCGATGACCATGCCCCACTGGTGCATCGGGTCATTGAGGTGCGGCACCGGCATTCCTTTGGAATCCCGTCCGCCGACTGGTTTGTAGAAGCTGTAGGAGTTCTCCTTGTTCTTCTGCTCGCGGTCACCGTGGAGATTGCCGTCGGTGCCCTGATTCATCACGAAATCCTTGTCGTGCGACCAGTCGTCCACCGTGCCCTCACGCACGAGCGCGCGGCCATACATGGAGTGGTGCTCGGCCGTCAGGCCCAGCGGATAAACCTCCGGTATTTCCGTGCGGCCTTCGATCCCGTCCTTTTCGGTCAGTTCGATGCTGTCGGTCAGTTTGGCAACTTTCGCTCCGGTAACGAAGTACGGCGTCGCTGCCGTGCGCAGAGCGTAGGCGTCAAAGCCGGTCCCCTTCCCGACGCGGCCCGGGTCCTTTTGGCCATAACCGACCGCAATGGTGAGCGCATTGTCAGCATGTCCGGGAATGACGAGCACCGGATAGTAGCGGGTGAGGCCGTTGACCTCGACGGAGACGACATCGCCGCTGTCTTCATTGAAGAGATTGATGCCAAGATCCTTCGCGGTCTTGACGCTGAGCAGCGCGACGTTGTCCCACGTGATCTTGCTGATCGGATCCGGAGCCTCCTGGAGCCAGCCGTTGTTGATATAGCGGCCGTCGTGGATCTTCGCGCAGGGAACGAAAGTCACTTCGAAGCCGTTGCCGGCCGCGGTGTCGCGCGCCGCAGCGAGTCCCTTGAGCAGTTCGCCGGCATTGATCGCCGCCGTAACCGCCGGATAAGCCGTGCCGCCGGCAAAGCCGTCGCGCAGTGCATTGTTCCATTTGTCATCGCTCGCTCCCGGCACCACGGCGTTGAAAGTCGCACGCACCGCCGCAAACGCCGCTCCTGGATCCTCCGGAACTCCCGGCACGGGGGGCTCGGGCGGCGGCTGGCCGGCGACCGGCTTGTCGGAAGCCAGCGCCAGGAGCAACTCCACGTCGCTGAGGCAGTCCTTGTAGAGCGGCGCGATCATCGGCTGCACGATGGCATAGGTGCCTTCGCTGCCGCGGGTGTCGCCCCACTGTTCGAGAAAATGCGTCGCCGGCACTGTCCACGAAGCCGCACGCGCCGTGGCGGTGCGGTAGCGGGTGCTGTGAACGATGAGGCTGCCCACGCTCTTGAGCGCTTCGGCGAGACCGCCGGCCACGATGTCCGCCGGGGCTTCGAACAGCGGATCGTTCTCAGCGATCACCAGCAGCGTATCGATTTGCTTCGCCGCCGCGGCCGCCGCGAGTTCCGCAAGGGAACCGGCCGGCGTCGCCCCCGTTTGCTTCACCTGCACCACGGTCCCGAACGCGCCCAGCGCCTGATTGATGGCAATGGTCAGGAAATGCAGCGCCTTGTCGTGCGCGGAGCCGGTCACCACGACCGACGCACCCTTCTTTTCCACCAAATCCTGCGCCGCATTCTTGATGAAGGCGGTATAATAATCCGCGCCGTCCTTGCGCTTGTGGCCACTGTATTCGCCGTTCAGCGTCACGGCCTCCGCGGCCGACTTCAGTGCGGCGTCATTTGTCAGGGCGGCGATTTCTTTGGCCAGTGCCACGGCCACTTTGAGAGTCTGGCTGGTGTGAATACGCAGGCGGTGATCCGCCATCCCGCCGGTGAGAGTGTAACGTCCCTCCGCCACATAAAGCCGGTTCATTTTGGCCCCGTCCTCCGGCGTCTCCGCCTTCCGGCGCGCCATGAACTGCGCCACCGAATTGTTGCCCGGGCGGTCCAGCCCGATGAAATCGCAGTCGAGCGCGAACACGCGGTCGGCCTTCGTGAAGTCATAGGCCGGCAGCGCGCCCGTCGCAAACGCCAGTCCATAGGCTGCACGCACGTTTGCCTGTCCGAACGACTCGTGAGAATACACCTTCGCCTGAGGGAACTTCTTCAGGACTTCGCCAAGGAGCCGCGCGCGCGTCGGTGACACCGATTCGTCTGTCAGGATCGCCAGTCCCCCGCCCTGCTTGCCGGCCAGTTCCGCCTTCTTCGTGTCGAGAAACTTGAGGAAATCCTCACGCGCCGCCTTCTTGCCGAAGCTGGTGAAAATCTGCGACCGGTTCGGATCGTAGAGATTCAAAATGGAAGCCTGCGCCTGCGAGTCCAGACCGCCGTTGCTGTCCGGGTGCAGCTTGTTGCCCTGCAGATGCGTGGGACGGCCTTCATGCGTGTGCACCACCATCGGCGTACCGCCCCCCGCACGCGGCATCGCCGTCGCGTAAAAAAGAACCTTGCCCGGAATCACCCACTCGGGCGCCTTGGCATACGGCTTGATGTGGATTTCCGGCCGGCGGCAGGCCGCCATGCCCGCCAGTGCCGTGCTGGCACCCATCAGTTTGATAAAATTGCGGCGGGATGTCTCTGCATCCGCTTCGTCCTGCATCGCCTCGGCGCTCGCCGGGAATTCCCGGATTTTCGCTTCGATGGCCGAAGGCGTCTGCGCCAGTTGATTGAGGCTGCGCCAGTAGCGCTTGCCGGTCGTCGCTTCGGGAGGATGGTTCCAAATGCGTTTCATCTCGGGAAATGGGGGGTGCTTAGCGGTGGCAGGCGGCGCAGTTGTCAGGCGGATGGATGTTCCACGCCTCCTTGAGCTTCGTGCCCATCTCCTCCTGATCGAGGCCGGCGCTTTCCGGCGTCCAGTTCAACTGCGTGAGCTTGTCCATCGGACGGAGGAATTTTTCCGGATTGCGGTGACAGGTGAGACACCAGTCCATGCTTTGGCTCTCGCTTTGAAACACCACCGGCATCTCGTTCACCTTGCCGTGGCAGCTCACACAGCTCACCCCGCTGTTCACGTGGATGCTGTGATCGAAGTAGGCATAGTCGGGCACCTTGTGCACCTTGACCCATTCGAGCGGCTTGCCCGACTCCACCGACTCCTTGATTTTGGCAATGTGCGGACTGTTCGTCTTCACATGCTGGTGGCAGTTGTAGCAGGTGTTCGAGGAGGGAATGTTCGCCACCCCCGACTGCTCGATGTGGCTGTGGCAGTAACGACAGTCCAGCCCCACCTGACCGGCGTGAATCACGTGTGAAAACGGGATGTTTTGATTCGGCTGATACCCCACCCGGGTGTACTTCGGCGTGAAATAATAATACGCTCCGAGGGACACGCCGCCTCCGATGAAAACAAGGGCAACCAGCAGCTTGAGCGGCAGCGTATTGGTCCAGCGGGGAAAGGTATTGGCCATCGGAGTGAACGAAGTGCGTGGAGCAGAAAAGGAGCGAGATAGAAGCTTGTGAAATTTTTCACAAGCCAAAAAACGAAGTTTCTTTTCGGGGAGGCAGGGACCGTCCGACCAGCCGGGGGAAACCAGTCATCCGTGGAGAAAATTCTTCCCGCCGTATGAGCGGCTGCGCCCGGCGTTGCAATGGAAAAATCAAGGCGTGTGAAATTTCGGCAGCTCCGGTCGCGGCAAATCGCCCTGCCGCCGGTGACGCCCGGGGCCGTGAATCAATGAATCAGCCAGAAGAACACGATGGCCACCGCGGTCGGCAAAAGCGCACCCAGCAGCAGTCCGACGGGACTGATGCCCTCGGATCCAAAGGCTTTGGCGGTGCTGAGAATGCCCACGCCCGCGGGGTTGGGTGCGTTGGCGATAACTGTCAGGCCGCCGCCGGTCACGGCACCGGCCACGAGCGCGTATTTCAGTTCGTCACTGATGCCTTCCACCAGCGAACCGAGATACGTCAGGGCGGCGTTGTCGGTGATCGCTGTGAGGCCGGTGGCACCGTAAAAAAGGCTGGAGCCGTCGAGGCGCGTAATGAGCGGCTGCAGCCACCACTTCTGCAGCGATCCCATCACCACAAGACCGGCGAGGAAAAAGCCGACGAGCAGTCCCTCGCGCAGTTTGAGGTTGTCCTGATATTCGCGCGTGGCGGTGACGAGGCCGAGAAAGATCATGAAAATGCCGAAGGCCACATCCGGATGATGCGCGAAGGCGACCACGAGTCCGAGAAAGATCAGATGCAGCAACGTGAGCACCGGAGGCACCGGGCCGGAGCGGGAATGCTCCACTTTCACCGTGAGCAGCTCCCTGCGGAAAATCATGGCGATGAGCAGGGTCGATGCGATGCAGCTGAGCGCGGCGCGCCATCCGAAATGCGTCATCATGAAGGGCGTGTCCCATTCCCACTTGGCGGCCACCATCAGCACCGGCGGCGCCGCAAAATGTGTCAGAGTTCCCCCGATGGAGACATTGACGAACAGCAGCCCCAGCGTGGCATAGGCGAGCCGCGGGCTGATGCCGCGGTCGAAGTAGCGGCGTTTCAGCACCAGCGCCAGCAGCGTCATCGCCGCCGGCTCGGTGATGAACGATCCCAGCAGCGGCCCCACGATGAGCGCCGCGATGTAGAACGCGAGGCTCTCCGGCGCGGGAATCACTTTGGCACAAAGACTGATGAGTTTCTCCGCCAGTTGCACCACCGGCCTCGTCGCCGCCACCACCATGACCACGAACACGAACTTCGGTTCGTTGAAATTCAGTCCCTCGATATAATGCACCGCCTCTTCGATCGACCCGCGGATCGCCGCCAGTCCCGCGAACATCGCCGCCGCCCAGACTCCGAAGATGACTTCGGTCTCGGCCATGAAATGCAGCAGGTTCTCCGGAATGGAGCCTTTCGGATAGCGGTGCGCCCACCGGGCAAACCGCTTCACCATGAAGGTGTGCAGCACCGCGAGGGCGAAAAAGACAGTGGCGAAGATTTCAGCGGGAGTGGGATTCATGGGTCGGGATCGTGCCGCTCCGCTTCGTGGCGAATCGGCGGCACGCGCCTCATGTTGCGGCGACTTTCCTGACTTGAAAGAGTCTTTCGCACCGAATTTACCGCAGGGTGTTTTTTGCCGCGGTCACTCCTGCCGGCCCCGCGCGCGGCCGGGGGAGCGCGATCGTGCCGGGGCACGATGCGAAGGGCGCGCTGACCTAACTTCTCCGCTGTTGCGGCCTGCGGCTGGGTGGTGTTGGCATCGTCATGACTGTCTGGATTCCCGACCTCCTGCGGCTCGTGGCCGGAATTGTCCTCGCATGGGCCGGAGGCGAACTGTTCGTGCGCGGCCTCAACGGCCTTTCGCTGCACTGGCGCGTTCCGCCCCGGCTCGTGGGCGTCACTCTGGGCGCCTTCGCCACTTCCGCGCCGGAACTCTCGGTCGCAGTCCATGCCTCGCTCTCGGGCATGCCGGTGCTGTCGGTCGGCGATGTCACCGGCAGCAACGTGGTGAATGTCGCGCTCATCCTCGGCGTCGCCCTGCTGGCCGGATCCATGCCGGCGTCGTGGCGTGAGGTCTCGCGCGACTTCCTGACAGCTCTCGCCGTGCCGCTGATTCTCGCGGGATTGCTGTGGGACGGGACACTTTCCCGCGCGGACGGTGTCGTGCTGCTGCTGATCTTCCTGATGTGGCTGGCCACCGTGGTTCGCGAAGGGCTGCGCCGCCGGCAACTCTGCAGCGCCGGAGCCGAAACCGCCGGCACGCGCGTCCTGCCGGCCGCCGGCTTCGTCGCCGCGGGACTGGGCGTTTTGATCGTGGCGGGCGATTTCATCGTCGCCGGAGCGAGCGGAATTTCCCTGCGCTGCGGGATGAGTCAGTTCGCGGTCGGCGCGGTGATCGTCGCCGCGGCCACCGGCACCCCGGAACTCGCCACCACCATCATTGCGCGCGTCCGTGGTCATCACGATCTCGGCCTCGGCAACATCCTCGGCAGCAATATTTTCAATGGCCTCTTCATCGTCGGTCTGGTGGCGCTCCTCGCCCCCTGTCCGCTGCCGCCCGCCATCGTCGCGCCGGCCCTCGCGGCGGGATTCCTGACAACTCTGCTCTGCGTGCCCGTCCGCGAATGCATTCCTGGGCGCCGGGGCTGGATGCTGCTCGCGGCCTACGGCATCTGGCTCGCGGTCGTGCTCCGCCAGGCAGGTTGATCGCCGCGTCACCACGGTTCGGAGCAGCCCTGCGCATTCGCGTTAAAAAATTAACGAAATAAAACTTGCCGCGGCGTGACGGTGCGTTAAAAAAGTAACGCAAGCGCTCAACCCCGCCGTCCCCGCCGATGTCCGAACACTCCAAACTCTCCCGCCGCGAACGCCAGATCATGGACGCCGTCTTCGCCCTCGGCGAAGCGACCGTGAATCAGGTCGTCGAAACCATTCCCGATGCGCCCACGCCCATGGCCGTGCGGCGCATGATGCACATTCTTGAAGAGAAGGGCCATCTTCGTCGCCGCGAACAGGGCCGCGAAGTCGTTTATCTGCCAAAGCAGTCGCGGGAAAAAGCCGGACGCTCGGCATTTGAAAAAGTGCTGGAGACTTTCTTCGGCGGCTCGCTGGAAAATGCGCTCTCGGTTCACCTCATGTCGCGCAAGGACGGCGTGAGCACCGAAGAGCGCGACCGGCTCGTGCAGCTCATCGAACAGGCCAGAAAGGAGGGCCGTTGAGATGAACCGCGTATTTATATACCTCACGTCCGCCGCCGCCCTCCCGCTGCTGGCGGATGCTTCGGTGAAAGCGGTTGCGCTGCTGGCGGTGGCCAGTGCGTGCGCGTTTCTCATGCGCCGCTCTTCCGCCGCCGCGCGCCACATGGTTTGGCTGGCCGCGGTGGTGGCGCTGCTCCTGGTGCCGGTGCTGGCTGTGATGCTCCCCGGCTGGCGCGTGCTGCCGCAATGGGCGGCAGTGGAGGGCCATGATGGGAAGAATGAGATGAATGGGAATGATGCGCCCGCCGCACTCCCTCCGTCCGCGGCACCGGCGCTGCCGGCCGCCCTGCCGGCACCGCCGCTGCCAGCCACAGAAACTCCCGCGCCAGCCACAGCGGCTCCACCCCATTCCTCCCATCCTTCCCCTTCTTCTCATACCTCCTATACCTCCCCCACTGCTCCCTCCCCTGCCCCGCTTCCGCTCACTTCCTGGCTCCTCCCCCTCTGGCTCACCGGCTGCGCGCTGCTGCTCCTGCGCCTCGCCGCGGCGCACTTCCTCCTGCGCCGCAATGCCCGCCGCTGCGCTCCCGCCCCCGGTCCCCTCACCGCAGCGTTTGCCGCCGCGCAGCAGGAAAGCGGCGTGCGCCGGCCGGTGCGCCTCCTCCTGGATAATGCCCGCAGCATTCCCGTCGTCTGGGGACTGATCCGCCCCACGCTGCTGCTTCCCGCGGAAGCCAACGCCTGGGACGCCGCGCAACTCCGCTCCGTGCTCCTGCACGAACTCGCCCACCTCCGCCGCCGCGATCCGCTCGTGCAGTTCCTCACCCAAATCGCCTGCGCCCTCCACTGGTTCAATCCCCTCGTCTGGCTCGCCGCATGGCGGCTCCATGTCGAACGCGAGCGCGCCTGCGACGACATGGTCCTCTCCAGCGGCGTCCGCCCCTCCACTTACGCCGAACACCTCCTCCACATCGCCACGCAGTTGTCACCCGCCTGCTGGACCCACGCCTGCGGCCTCGCCATGGCCCGCAAGTCCTCGCTCGAAGGCCGCCTCCTCGCCGTCCTCAGCGATAAACTCAACCGCCGCCGCCTAACACGCGCCCTCACCGCCGCCGCCATCTTGCTCAGCGCCGCCATCGCCGTTCCCGTCGCCATGCTGCGGGCACAGGAGGAGAAGCCGCCTCAGAAGAAATCGGATGCTTCCAAGCCTGCGAATCTAACTCCCGCTACTGAAGCCCAACTCGACTGGGGCGAGCCGGTGAACGGCCTGCGCGGCGCGATCATCATTCGTGCGGAGACGCCCAATGCGGAACCGCGCGTTTTCCTGGCAGTGCAGAATGTCTCGGACAACCCGCTGCGGTTCGCCGACAACACCGGCGCGAAAGATCTCCGCAAGCTGTATGTCAGTGACTTGAAAGGCATCCTTTTCGCACTCACCAGCAGCGAGCCGACGCAGACAGACGCCACGCTCCAGCCGCGCGAGGTCGCTTATCTTCGCCTCCTTGATCCCGTGGCCTCCGGCGACAAATCGGTGGAACCCGCCCTGATCGAAGGCATTCGCAAGGACTCGCTGCAAACATGGCGCGCGGTGCTCAATATCCAAAATGCCCCCGAGGGCGCATGGAAAGGAAAACTCACCACCGGCGAGACGCGCGGCGCGATCCGTACGGACAGCCCGCAGCCGAAAGACCCGAAGGCGCAGGCACTGTTCAAAATCTGGCTGGACAACGCACGGCTCAATGGCGACATCCCCGGCGGCCTCGTGCGCCTGCTGCACGACAAGGTGAAGGAGTTCATCCGCAACAACGAGCCTGACGCTTCCGGCGGTCCTTACGCGCAAAAGATGAAACCGCTGGAGCCGCGCTTCGACGTCGCGGGCGACTGGAAGCCGGCGGAGGTCGTAGCGCTGCTCGACGACATCGCCGCGGCGCACACCATTCCGCTGGAAACGACGCGGGAGCACATGGAACGCACCACTCTGCAGCGCGGCCAGCCTTTGCCGGCGGCCTATGCCGATGCCGACTGGGGCGAGCCGCTGGAGGGGGGGCTGCGCATGGCTTTTGTGCTGGAGCCGCGCGCGGCGGAATATCATCTCGGCACGGAAGTGAAGGCGCGCATCGTGCTCCACAACTCCGGCAAGGAGCCGGCCATCTTTGTCACCACCGGCTTCCAGCAGCCGGGACACAAAGCCAGGCTCGCGGACGGCGGAGAACTCAAGCTCGACTCCACCTTCTGGACCACGCTGGGGCGGCAGGAAGCATATCGCCTGCATCCGGGTGAATATTGCGAAGTTTATACACCCGGCCTCGGCATTGGAGCGCATGACAAGGACCGCGACGACTGGGCCAATGTGCGCGCCGGCTCGTGGATTCTGTGCGACGCGGGCGACGAAGTGATTTTCTCGCCCGGTGCGGCCCTGCTCGCGCGACGCGATGAACAGCCTGACAGCGACGACTGGTGGCTGGAGTTCATCACCGAACGCCTGAACCGCGAGGCACCGGTGCCGCTCGACACCAAAGAGCGCGAACACCTGCTCTACCGCGTCGTACGCGATCTTTTCGGCACGGCGCCGAGCACCACCGAAGGCGACGCCTTCAACGCCGACAAATCGCCCGATGCGTTGCAGAACCTCGCCAAACTCCTGACAAAGCACGCATACGGCACACCCTGCCACGGCACCATCCGCGCGGGCGAAACGAAGTTCCGCGTGCTCCCGCCCGATCCCGACGCCGCCAACAGGCCGCGCGTGGCCATGCATCCCGGATGGTATTCCCTCAGCGACAGCGTGAAGTTCTCCGTCACCCGCCGCAGTCAGGGCCAGCGGGTCATCAACGAAGCCAGCATCATTTACTTCCAGCAGGGCAAGGACAATGCCGTCACCAAAGTGGAACTCCCAGACGGTTATTACACCTGGGTCGCCGCCACGAAGAAGGGTGCGACCGATTTGTGGGTTTCAGAAAAAGGGCTGCTGCGGAGATTCGATTTCGCGGACCCTGCCGCGATAAAGGAAACGCGTTACAAGGCCGACGAGGCCGCCGGAGCGCCGATCCCCGCCGAACTTCGCGAGGCAATGCGTATCGCGCTCAGTGTGCCCGGTGCGCCGGCACAAATCGAGCAGCCCAAAGCACCCGCTGCCGATGAGCCCGCGGCCCCGGCAACGGAAAAGCCTGACAAGACCGGTGATGCAGGCACACCGGCACCGCTGTCGGAGAATCCTTCCGGCATTGCGCACATGGTACAGCCGCCTGGCAAAATGAGCGAGGCCTTCGCCGCCCACTGCCTGAAAGTGGCGCTGGCCCGGCAGATGGCGCAGTGGAAGCCGGACGATGTCATTGCCTGGGGCGAGGAGGAAGACGGTCTTCGCTCCGGTGTGGTCATGGAGCGGAAGGCGGTGCGCGGCACTCCGCTGGGGACGTGGTTTCTGATTCGCAATGTGTCCGGCGCGACGAAGGAATTCACCGCCTCGCCCGTGCCCAACCGGATAGAAGCCCGGGCACGCACCGCCGACGGGAAGCTGCTGACCCTGCGAAAGGTGCATCTGCTCGGAGTTGACCCTTCGTACAAGATCGTCCTCCGACCTGGCGAGACGCTGGAGTTTGAAGGCGTGCCGGTGGTGTTCGGGCTGGAGAAGAATGCCGACGGGACCACCGAAACTCCCAAGTGGCCGACCTGTGGATTTGAGACCGGCGCGGCGAAGGTGTTCGTCAGCTTCCCGCTCAACAACGTCCACGTGCCGGCGACGGGCGAAATGGAGGTGGTAATTACGGCCGAGAATGCTGCCGCGGAAAAGCCAAAGAGCGCCGCCACCGGCATCGCGCCGGGCGATATGGCCATGATCTTCATCCCGCGAATTGGACCTAAACGCCCATTGCCTGTCATCGACGCCGGTGACGGCGTGACCCTTGCGATTCGCGAGGAAGTCTTTCACGGCGCAGATGTGATGACGACGGTGCGCATCCGCTACACCGAGCCGGACGGAACGGTGACCGGTCATGACGTGAACATCGCGTCGGATGCATTCGGCAATCGCGAGCCGTGGGCGATCGCGTGGGTGCGCGGCACGAAGACTTTCTGGCACGTGCAGGGCGAATTCGACAGCAAGCGGCTGCGGCTCTACCGCACGGACTTCGGTGATCCGAAGCGAATCGTCACCGCCTACGACGGCAACTACGAAGGCGAGCCGCTCGATGCGCTCGGCATTCCGGCAGAGGTGCAGGCGAAATTCTACGAATATTTCGGCGTGGTGGACCCGAAGCCATTCGACAAGAGCAACGGCCTGCCTGATGTCGCAGGAGATTACGTCGCGGCAGCCCGGCCATTGAGTCCGGACGGATCAGCGCCGATGCCGCAAGGGAACTCCGCGTCGCGAGAGAGCCGGCGCTGGAAGGTGCAGTTTGTGGACGCCGCTACGGGCAATCCGGTGATGTCGCTGCGCGCCAAAGTCATTTCGCGCAACACCGACGGAACGTTGACCACTTATGTCTCCAGCATCGTCACCGACGGCACGTTCGAGCGGAATCTCGGCGGCGACGAGTATGCGTGGGTGGTCATCGAGGACGAAAACCTGACGAACGCGGAAGAGGGAACGCGGCTCTTCGGAAACATACCCGCCATCGTCTCCGCCGATGAGAAGCAGACGAATCCAGATCTGCCGTTCATCGTGAAGGTGAAAGCGCGGGAGAAGGGTGCAGCGGTGAAACTCACCCCGGAGTCGCTGATGGGATTCTGGCGCGGGAAAGAGGACAACCGGAGCCTGATGATCTCCTTCCACCGGCCGCCCGCGAAGCATAACATGCAGTGCGACATTTACATCGGCGACGCGACCATCGGCGTGCCGGCGTCATTCGAGATCGCAGCGGACGGCGCATCGGTAACGCTGATGCGGCACAGCGCGGAGGGGCGGGTGTTTTTTGGAAAGCTCGTGCCGCGCGCGGACGGGACGCTGACGATCGTGGAATCGGACAGACCGGATGCGGAAGGCGGTTTCGCGGGAATGGTGCTCACGCGCGATGCGGTCGAGCCCGCCACGCAGCCCGCGCAGGCAGCGGCGCGCGAACTTTTTGAGATGTGGAAGCTAACGGCGAACATGGGAGGGAAGATCCCCGGGACCTTCATCGGCAAACTCGCCGGGCACGTGCGCGAATACGCGAAGGCGCATCCGACTTTGCACAGCGGGATGGAGCTGCCGAAGCTGCTCCCGCGCTTCGTCACGTCGCGCGACTGGACGGAGGCGGAGGTCATCCAGCTGCTCGACGACGTGGCCTACTACTCGACGGCGCCAATCGAAGCGCTGGTCGCCGCGAACCAGCTGCCCTCCAGCCCGCTTTGGCGGACGGATGTGGCGTTCGAAGACATCCCGGTGCGGATCGAAAAATGGAGCGAGCCTCTGCGGGGACTGCGGATCGGAATGCGGATCGCCGGCGGCGAGTGGCGAATCGGGGGTGGCGTGCGTGTGGAACTTTGGCTGCACAATGCAGGCGCTAAAGACCTAACGTTCACGACGACGGGCCCGGACCGGAGCGACGCCGGACTTTCGGCCTCCGCGACCGGCGGGGATGGGACAGAACACCCGGCAGTGGCCGGGAGTTTCAGACTGATCGCGCCGCAACTCGAATGCGTCCTGGCCGCCGGTCATGTCGCGATGGTGAAGGGTTTTGACCTTCCGTTTTCAGAAGGTGTTTCAGAGAACGAGCCTCGCCGTGCTCCTGCGTTCATCGGCTTGAAACCGGGCAAATACAAATTGCGCTGCACCTGGCTGGACGCGGCAGGTCTCTACGAGGGCACGGAGTGGAAAGGCACCCTCGCAACGCCGGAACTGGAGTTCACCCTCGCAGGTAATGAAAGTGCCGCTCCCGCTCCAACCGGCGCGCAGAATCCTCCTGCCGCGGCATCGGACCACGTGACGGTCACGCTGCGCGCCGAAGGCAGGATCGATTACGAGCGTCAGCCCGTGACACTCGCGGAATTGCGCGCCGCGGCGGCGAAGGATGCGAAGAAGTGGTTCACCATCCGCGCGAACGACGCGGTGCCGTACGCAAAGGTCGTCGAACTCATCGATATTCTCAAAGCAGCAGGCGTGACGGAAGTTTCTTTGAGCGAGGCGCGGATGGGCGACGGAAAGTATCGCGCGGCGAACCGCACGGGTATTTACAAATTCGATGCCGCGCACAGGTTTTCGATCTGCAAGCCCCGCGACCGGGCACACTGGTTCACCGTCGGATGGCCTGCCAAAGACGGTGAGCCGGCCCGGCGGCTGCGTGTTTTTCCCAACAACAGCGAACAGACGCGAGGACAGTTCGCCGTCGTGTGGGAACCGGGGACGAACGTGCTGTGGTGGGTGGATGACACCGACATCGGCAGGATGGACATCACCGACCCGAATCGCGTGGTGGTGACGCGCGAAGGGCGGACGAACAACTTCTCCCGGGACTTCGCGCTGCCGGACGAAGTCAAAGCGCAGTTCCGCCTGATGGGCTTCACCGTGGGCCGCAGGGACGACGCGCTGCCCGGCGGCAACAGCGGCTCGCAGCAGATTCTGGAAGCGGAAACCGTGCAGGCCGGGAGCGCTGCGGACGCTGACGACGGGATGGAAAAGTCAGGCGCTGCGGGAGCGGACGATGGCTACGCGCCAGCCGGCGTGCCTGTCACGGAAATTCCGGAGCAGGATTTTGCATGGTGCGAAGAGCAGAACGGCCTGTGCATCGGGCTGAAGATGGACGGGCGCGAATGGCGCACCGGCGGCGCGGTGAAGGTGGAACTCTGGTTACGCAATTCCGGCGAGAATGACGTGAAGTTTCACCACAGCGCACGCAACGACATCGGCCTGCGCGTCTTTCTCAAAGCCGCAGACGGGAAGGAGCACGACGCGAATATCGCGCAGTTCGATGGCTATCCGGTTTTCACGAAGCGCCGGCTGAAAGCGGGTCATGCCTTCAAGGCGAAGGCATTCACTTTGCAACTCGCGAAGCCGGAGAAAATCACCACGGACCCTTGGTTCGACCTGCCCGCCGGTGCCTACACATTCCGCTGCGAACTGGCCATCCCCGGCACCACCTCCACGGATGCAGCAGGAAAGACGATCGTTCCCGCAGAAGGAGAATGGAGCGGGACGATCAAAAGCACCGGCGTGGCAGTGAGTTTGTCATCGCCGAAGTGAAACGTGTCTGACTTGATCAAATTGGCCCGTTACGGTCGGTGCATCCGGAGTCGCGCGGTTGTGCCAACTTGCTGCAGGACCATGCTGACGCATGACTGCCCCGACTTCGCCGGACTCATCCCCGCCGCCCGCCGCATGGCATGCCCTGACAACTGAAGAGGCGTGTGCCCGGCTGAAGGTGGACGCTGCCGCCGGACTCAATGCCGGTGAGGTGTCGTCACGGAGGGCGGAGCACGGGCCCAACGTCCTGCCGGAAACGCCGCCGCGTCCGCTGTGGGCGGTTTTTCTGCGGCAGTTTGCCAGTCCGCTCATCTATCTGCTGCTCGCCGCGGCGGCAGTCGCCTTTCCGCTGGGTCACCGCAATGATGCCGCCGTCATTCTGGTGGTGGTGGTGCTCAATGCCGTGCTCGGCGCGATTCAGGAAGGACGCGCGGAACGAAGCATGGCGGCGCTGCGCCGGCTTTCCTCATTCAAAGTGCGGGCGCGGCGCGATGGTGAGGACGTCAGCCTCGACGCCGCCGATCTCGTGCCCGGCGATATTATTCATCTGGCCGCCGGCGACGCCGTGACGGCGGATGCACGGCTGCTGGAAACCGCCGCCCTGGAGTGCTCCGAAGCGGCGCTCACGGGCGAATCGCTGCCCGTGACGAAGGACGTGGAGACTTCCCCGGCCGGCGCGCCGCTGGCGGAACGTCAGGGCATGGTCTATTCCGGCACCCATGTCGCCGCGGGCCGCGGCCTCGCGCTCGTGGTGGCCACGGGCACTGCCACCGAAGTGGGCCGGATTGCAGGACTCACCGAGTCCGCCGTGGAGCCAGGAACGCCGCTGGAGCGCCGCCTCGAGAAGTTCGGACGCCTGCTCGTCTTCATCTCCGTGGGACTCTTCCTGCTCGTGCTCGCGGCGGGACTGCTCCGCGGCTTTCCCTTCGGGCAGATCCTGATGGTCTCCATCAGTCAAATGGTGTCCGTGGTGCCGGAGGGCCTGCCGGTGGCCCTGACCATCGCGCTGGCGGTGGGCATGCAGCGGATGGCGGCGCGCGGTGCCGTGATCCGCCGGCTCTCCGCCGTGGAGACACTCGGCTCCACCACCGTGATCTGCACGGACAAGACCGGAACCCTGACGAAAAACGAAATGACCGTGGTCAAGGCATGGCTCCCGGGCGAACCCGGCCGCATGCTGCACGTCACCGGCACCGGCTACGCCCCGGAGGGAACGGTGCGCAGCGGGGAAACGGAAGTGCGAACGGATGCTGACGACCACCTGCGCCGTTTCGCGGAGGCGGCGGCGCTCTGCAACGATTCCAGGCTGCTGCCGCCCGACGACACCGAGCCGCGCTGGCACATTCTGGGCGATCCGACGGAGGCCGCACTCCTGGCATTTGCGTTCAAGGCCGGCGGCGATCCCGCGGTGCTGCACCGCGAGCATCCGCGTGTGGCGGAAATTCCATTCGATGCCGCGCACAAAATGATGGCCACGCAGCACGGCTCCGGCGCGGAGGCGCGCCTTTGCATCAAGGGTGCGCCGGAGGCCGTGCTCGCGCTGTGCAGTCACTGGCGCGACGGGACGGAAACGGCGGCCCTCACAGACTCCAGCCGCGCCCGGGTGAGCGCCGGGGCCGCCCGCATGGCGGAAGAGGCCCTGCGGGTGCTCGCCATCGCCGAAATCGAGGGCGGGCAGCTCGACGCGGAAGCCGGCTGGCCTCCGCTGCGCGGGCGCGCCGTACTGCTCGGCCTGGCCGGCCAGATGGACCCGCCGCGTCAGGAAGCGGGCGATGCCGTGGCCCGCTGCCGTTCCGCCGGCATCCGCACGGTGATGGTCACCGGCGATCACAAAGTGACCGGCCTCGCGGTGGCGCGCAGTCTGGGCATCGCGGGCGATAGCGACCTCGCGGTGGACGGCGCGGAACTCGAAGCGATGTCCGAACCGGACCTGCGCCGCGACGCGGAGCGCATCGCCGTTTTTGCCAGGGTGCATCCCGCGCAGAAGCTCCGCATCGTGGAGGCGCTGCAGTCGCGCGGCCATGTCGTGGCCATGACCGGCGACGGCGTCAACGACGCGCCGGCGCTGGCCCGCGCGGACGTGGGCGTGGCCATGGGCCTGACAGGAACCGAGGTGGCCAAGAGCGCGGCGCGCATCGTCATCAGCGACGACAACTTCGCCACCATCACCTCCGCCGTGGAGCAGGGACGGCTGGTGTACCGCAATCTGAAAAAGCTCCTGCTCTTTCTCTTCGTCACCAGCGTGGATGAAGTCGTGGTCCTGCTCACCGCGCTGCTGGCCGGCACGCCATTGCCGCTCGCCGCGGTGCAGATTCTCTGGGTGAATCTCGTCACCGAGGGCGTGCTCACGGTGAATCTGGTGCTCGAAGGCCTGGAAGGCGACGAAATGCAGCGCCCGCCGGTGCCTCGCGATGATCCGCTGCTCAGCCGTGACATGCTGGGACGCATGGCCGTCATGGCCGGCGCCTCCGTGGCCTGCATTCTCGGGATTTACTTCTGGAACCTCCACCGCGGCGCGCCGCACGCGCTGGTGCAGACGGAAACCTTCACCACGCTCGCCGTTTGTCAGTGGTTCAACGTGCTCAACTGCCGCAATGCCCTCACCACCGCCTTCGACAAACGCGCCCTGCGCAACCACTGGCTCATCGGAGGCATCATCGCGGGAAACCTGCTCCAGCTTCTCGTGGTCTATGCGCCCTTCATGAACCGCATCTTCCACACCACACCCATCCCTGCGCTCGATTTCTTCATCATCGGCGCCGTGGCCAGCGTGGTGCTCTGGGCGGAGGAAATCCGGAAGTGGTTTGCCCGCCGCCGCAATGCCCGCAAGAGCAGCGATGCCGCCGCATGACGCCTACTGCTCTTGAATCACCGGGTCCTCCGCGCCGGCTTCCGGCGGCAGGCCATCGACCGGCAATTCCGCATCCGGAGGCTGGTCGCCCGCCATGATATAATCTGTCAGGCTGGAGGGCGGCTGCAGCGTGGCCTTGGCCATGGCCAGCCAGCCGCGCGCCCGCTCGAAGCCCTCCGGCAGCGCTTCGGTCAGGTTGGCGGCGGCGACCTGATCGGTCAGGGCGGTGCGGCGGATTTCATCCAGTCCGGGGCCGCGCGGCGGCGGGTTCCCGGGATCCACCGAGGTGCAGTCCTCGGCGGCGGTGGCAGCCGCGGCCTCCAGCGCTGCGGTGCGGGCGGCTTCCTCCGGTATGCAGTCCACGAGGGAGAGTGCCCGCGGCCAGTCGCCCCGGCGCATCACGGCGGAGGCAAGCTCCGCCGTGGTCTCCGGCGGCACTGCTTCCGGCGATTGAGCGTGAATCTGGACAGCCTGTTCCAGCAGTTGCACCGCGCGGGGTTCGTCGGCCTGCTTGAAGCATTCATCGCTCGCGGCGAGCAGCAGCGTGACACGCACCGCCGGCTCCTTCGCCTCATGGGCGGCGGCGATGGCCTCATCGAGAGCCCCGCGGGAGGCATCGAAGGCGAGAAAGTCAGGCAGTTCCCGCGCGATGGAAAGCAGCGAACGGCAGCGCGCCGCGGGATCCGTGATGGTCTTTGCCTGGCTGCGGGCGGTCAGGAGCGTTTCCGTGGCGGCCGCCTCGTTGCCGGGCAGGTCCCGCAAATTCCCCTGCGCGTCCGCGAGCGTGAGCAGCGCCCGCACTTTGGCCTCCGGGGTCGCGGCGCTCTCCACTTCCGCGCGGCAGTCGCTGATCAGTTTCTCCGGCGGGCAGAGCCGGATGTCGAAGAGCAGAGATTCGATTTCGAGACGCCGGCGCACGGCAGGATCCTCCACCTGGCTGAAAACGAGCGGAACGGTCACCTCCTTGTCCTTCCGGCCCTGACACCAGCCTATCAGATCGGCCCAGAGAGGACCGCGCTGTGCGACGGGCAGTTCTTTGATGGCGGCCATGGCGGGTGCCGGATCATCGACGACGCTGAGTTTGCTCAGGCCGCGGGCGATTTCGAGTCTGACGGCGGCGGCCTCCGCCGGCGGCAGGGACGGGAGCGCGGCGGCGGCCCCGGCCAGAAGGGATCGCGCGGTGTTATCGTCGTCCCGGATGCGAGCCGCCAGCACTGCTTTCTGCAGCGGCGTTTTGGCCTCCGCGACGGCGATGTCTGCAAAACCGGAAGCCGCGAGCAGGCCCAGGATTCCAGTGCGCATCTCCGCCGCCCGCGCCGCATCGGAAGCCAGCGCCGTGAACTCCAGCGCCTCGCCAAAATCCGGAGGATCGCTGTTGATCCAGCCGCGCGCCAGTTGCTGACCGGCGAGGAAGCGCAGCACGGGGTCGGTCATGTGCTGCGCTGCGCTGAGAGCCTCATCCTTGCGCCTTTCACGCACCAGCCCGAGTGCGATCTCCAGCAGATCGAGATCGAGCACCTGACGCTCCACGCGCGAAGCGGCCGGCGCTTCCTGCAGCGAGCGTTCCACCAGTTGCATGGCACCCTGTTCCTGCCAGGGCTGCGGCTTCGGACGAAACCACCACCAGAGAAAGCCGAGACAGAGCACCGCCGTGATGACGATGCCGAGCAGGCTTTCTTTTTTCTTACCGAGTCGCACGGCGGGAATGGCCAGGGCCGATGTACGATCTGCTCAGTGCTCAGTGCTCAGTGCTCAGTGCGGCAGGAGACTGACCACGGCGCACTGTGAACGGAGCACTTCACCTACGCGCTCATCTCCGCGCGCACTTTTTCCAGGAGCGCTTTGGTGGCCTTGATGCCGTCCGGCTCGCTGAGTTTGCCGCCTTCGTATTCGATGCCGATCCAGCTGTTCCAGCCGTGCTTCTTCACGCAGATGTCGAGCAGCTTGCGGTAATCCGAGCGGGTCTCGTCGCCTTTGTCGTCGAAATCATGGCTCTTGGCGCTGACACCCTTGGCGTAGGGCATGAGTTCGTCGGTGCCCTTGTAGCGGTCGTATTGATGGAAGTTTCCGAAGTCGGGCAGCGTGCCGCAGTTCCTGGTTCCGGTGGCTTTGATCACGCCGGCGAGCCATGCGCCATCGCTGCTGAGGCCGCCGTGGTTCTCCACAATGACACCGATGCCGAGCGGCTCGCCGATGGCGCTGAGTTTCACGAGTCCGTCGGTGGCGCGTTTGGCCTGTTCTTCGCGCGTGCCTTTGTCAGCCGTGTGGGCATTCACCCGAATACTGTGACAGCCGAGAAACCTGGCGGCCTCGATCCACTTGCGGTGATTCTCCACAGCCTTGGCGCGCGCCGCATCATCGGGATCACCGAGATGGCCCTCGCCGTCGCACATGATGAGCACGCTGGTGACGCCTTCACCCTCACAAATCTTTTTCAGCTCGGCGAGATAGGCTTTGTCCGTGGCTTTGTCTTTCCAGAACTGATTCACCCACTCGACGCCTTCGATCCCGAAATCCTTTTTGGCCATGACGGGGAAATCGGTGTTTTTCATCTTGCCCGAAAAGAGCGTCTTGTGCAGCGACCACTGAGCGAGGGAGATTTTGAACAGCGGGGCTTTTTTGTCCTGCGCGCGCAGAGCGGCGGGCGCGAGCGCGGCGGCGAGCGAAGTGTGGAGGAAAGAGCGGCGGGTGTGGATCATGGGTGAGTGGGGTTGGTGGAACCGATGTAGATTGGGCGCAGGGAATGGCCAGCGGGAATTGTTTGCCGGGAGGCTGTGTCCTGTTCGCGGCATTCGGGAGCCGCCTTATAATTGCGGCAATGCCTGCGGTCAGACTACGGGGCAGCGCAATCCGCAGACTTGGAGGAACACGGTGACAGAAGCTAATGCGGCGGGCCAGGTGAGACGCACCGCAGACCCGGTCGGGAACTGCACGTTGTGCGAATACCACGCCCGCAGCCTCGCGGGAACCGGTCCTTTCGATAGCATTCCGGGCGCCAATTCCCGGTTCCAGGGGCCGCAGCGCTTATCTCGCCACGGCGATGTCCATCGATGTGCCCACGACCTCATCGGTGATGGGCCATTTTCCCCGAAGATTGAGCCTCTCCGGCGGCTCCGACCTGATACTGACGCCAGCCTGAGCATTGGCGTGCTCGCCGTAGGCCAGCGGCACCACCGTGAGAACCATGCCATCGTCCTCCCGGCGATCCACATTCAGAAGTGAAGCGTAGCGCCGTCCTTTGCCCGACTGATCCGGAGTGTCCAGCTTCAATACGTCACCCGGGAGCAGCCGGTCCGTCGGCTGCTGCCGCGAGGGCAGGATGTACTCGATGACCACATTGCGGTATTCCCGGTCATCCCCGACGAGTGCCACCGCCCGGGCCACGGTGCCGCGGGTGAATACATCATCCTTCGTCAACGCGCGGGAGTGGGTTACCTTAAAATTGCCCCGCAAGTAAAGCGGCCGCTGCTCCTTGTAATTTGTGATGTAGGCACGGTGCAGATCGCTGTTCTTCTGTGCGAGGTGCTCTCCGTGCAGCGGATAGAACGTCTGATACATGTCCTTGAATCCGCTGGTCTTGCCCGGGGGCATGTCCTTCTCCGTAAAAGCACGGAGCGGTTCCAGTTTCTCAAACCGGTGGAGCAGGTTGTAATAAAACGGCTTTTCCGGATGCGTGAAGGCGTAGATGCAGAAAAACCAGGAAAACGTCGCCAGGCCGATCAACAGCGTGATGCCGATGCTCCACCAAAAAAGGCCGCCGTCCGTCCGCTTCACTACCGTCGCCGAGCGCGACCACCCCCCGGTCGGGGCGTTCATGAATTGAATCCTGGGTTCCATGCGGGTTGTCTGGTCGATGGTTGGTAATTTCAGGGCTTACAGAGGAGGTCAGGGCGTGCTGCCGGCACAGCCTTCCCCGTCCGGCACCGGATCCGAGGCTGCGAGCGGGCCGTTGCCTGCGGGTTCGAACGAAGTCCCGCAGCCGCAACTCCTCGCGGCATGCGGATTCTGAATCTTAAAACCCGAATCGTTGAGCGCATGCACGTAATCCACCGTGCAATCCCGCAGATAATGGCCGCTGGCCGCATCCACCATGAAGGAAACCCCTCCCTTGTCCACCACCTCGTCTCCCGGAAGCGGCCGGTCGATCTTCATCGCGTAGGACAAACCTGCGCACCCGCCTTTCTCCACCATCAGGCGCAAACCCATCCCCTCTTCCGCTCTCTCTTTGAGGAGCTCACGAAGCTGGTCGGCTGCGCTGTCCGTGACCCGGATCATTTTAGGGTGGGGTGATGGAAATTAGCATTGATTACGGTAAATTAGCAAAAGTTCAGCACAGCTAAGCAACTGACTTGTTGCCGTTACGATATTTAGCCGGTTTTCTTGCTGATGAACAGAATTATTTCAGGTTTTTTCTGATGCAGCCATCAGCCGAAATACGGCATGCGCAGTATTGCGACATTTCACCGCCAACGTCAAGAAATTGCTGCGCCGCATTTATAATCTGCATCCCTTGCTGAACCGGGCTTTCCTGCGTCACGAGAGCAGCCGCGGACAGAGCCGCCACCCGGCCCGGCCCTTCCCCGGAACTCCGGGCCGCCATGCGTCGCCGCATGACGCCGGCAATCAGTCAGAAAACCCGTCCTTCCCCGGCCCCAAACCGCAATGCGGCAGCAGCCCGAATCCGGTCGGCGAAATCCCCCGGGCCTGAGAGCGTCCCGGGGCCAGGCCTGTGCCCCCCCGTAATTCGCGCCGGGATTCCTCAGTCCCGGCGCATCGATTCGTCCGGCAGAAAAGTCTTTGCCAGCTGTGGCGCGTCTGGATATGCAGACGGCAGCCTGATGCACGGTGCCGGATTTCCTCCACAGCGGATGTCAGGCAACAGCCGCACCCGGCATAAAATTCCCACCCAAACCATACCATGCCCAAAGTTACCACTAACGGAATCGAGATGTACTACGAAGAGCGCGGCAGCGGCGAACCCGTGATTTGCATCATGGGCATCACCGCACCGGGCGCGGTCTGGGACGCCCACGTCAGTCACTGGGAGAAGAGCTTCCGCTGCGTCATGGGGGACAACCGCGGCGTAGGTCAGAGCGACAAACCGCAGGGCCCTTACACCAGCGCCATGATGGCTGACGACTATGCCGGACTCATGGACGCACTCGGAGTCAGGAAGGCCCACATCGTCGGATGCAGCATGGGCGGCATTATCGCCCAGCAACTGTGTCTCCGGCATCCTGACAAAGTGAAGAGCGCCATTCTGATGTGCTCGTGGGCCCGCGCGGACCGCTACGCCAAGGCCGTCTTCGAACACTTCAAACACATCAAGGCTCATCTCCGTCCGGAACAGATGATGAACTACGTGCAGCTGCTCATCTTCACCAAGCCATTCTGGGACAATGACGAATGTTTCGCCGGCGTGCAGCAGGGGCAGGCGGATGCCGCCGTCAATCCCGCGCCGCAGCCCCTCCACGCACTCATCGCCCAGGCGGATGCCTGCCAAACACATCACACCGTGGATCAGTTGAAAGACATCAAAGCGCCCTGCCTCGTCATCGGCGGCAGGAATGACATCTTCACGCCACCCTGGATGGCGGAGGAACTCGCCGCCGGCATCCCCGGCAGCGAATTGCATCTGTTCGACAACGCCGGCCACGCTTTTCACTGGGAGTGTCTCGATGACTTCAATGCGCGGAGCATGGCCTTCCTGAAAAAGCACAGCGACAAACCCTGACGAATTCACGGACTTCCACGGCGGGCCTGCGCACCACCGCAACTTCAGGAAGTCAGCCGCGCCGGCGGGCCTGCTGATTGATTCGTGGCCCAATGCCGAACGGCAGGGAAAGAACTGGTCGCCGCATGATGCCGCACGCCTCTCGCGGCCGCGAAGACCACGCCATTCCGGTGAACTTGTCGAGCCTTTGACGATGAACTCTTCCGGCACGGAGCGTGGCGGCCCATCCCGCCGCAACCGCCCGCCTGGGGTTTTCCCTTATGGGAGCAGGTGCTCTCCAGAAATTTCACTCGCGTTAAGCTTTCTGCTGGAATTTTGGAGTTCTTAAATGATTACTGCCCTCTCATTCAGTCTGGAAATTCACGAAATTCAACCCCGCGCATGGCCCGCTCCTGTATCTACGTCGGACTCGAAATCGGCACGAGCAAGATTTGCGTGGTCGTGGGAGACGCCCGCAGCGACGGCAGTATCAAGATTCTTGGGGTCGGTCAGGCACCGTCACGCGGCGTGCGCAAAGGAGAGATCGTGGATTTCGACACGGCACAGACCTGCCTCCAGGATGCTCTCGTGCGCGCCGAGGACCGCAGCGACATCATGATCCGCAAGGTGTGGCTGGCCATCACCGGCCCTCACATCGAAAGCTGCAACAACCGCGGCGTGCTGCGCATTCCCGACGATCAGAGCGAGATCACCGAGGACGACATCGAGGAAGTGAAGGAGCAGGCGAGCAACGTCGCGATTCCGCCTGACAACATTTTCCTGCACCGCATCATCCGGCACTACTGGGTGGACGGTCAGGAAAAAGTCCAGAACCCCGTGGGCATGCTGGGGCAGAAACTGGAGGCTGACTATCATATCGTCCACGGCATCCGGAACCGCGTGCAAAACACGGTGCGCTGCCTGCGGGAGTTCCCGCTGGAAGTCGAGGACGTGGTTTTCAGTCCCATCGCCGCAGCGCAGGTGGTGCTGAACCGCGAGGCCAGGGAGCAGGGCTCGCTGCTGCTCGACATCGGCGGCGGCACCACGGACTACGTGGTCTATGACGACGGGGCCATTGCCGCCAGCGGCAGCATCGGCGTGGGCGGCGATCACATCTCCAACGACCTCAGCATCGTGCTCAAAATCCCCATGAGCCGCGCGGAGAAACTCAAGGTGGAGCACGGCAGCGTGCTGCCGGTGGAAACCGGGGAGAGCGCGACCATTCATCTCGCCGGCGACACCACTTTCGACGGCCGCGAAGTGGAGCGCGCCGTGCTGCACGATGTGGTCCGGGCACGCCTGACAGAAACTTTTGAACTCGTGAAGAAGCGCCTGCTCGCTCAGGGCGCGCCGCTGGAGCGGCTGGCCGGCGGCCTCTACCTTTGTGGAGGCACCAGTCAGATGCGCGGGATCGACCAGCTGGCCGAGGAGGTCTTCGGCCTGCCCGCGCGCCGCTCCAGCTTCACGCCCATGACGGGCCTGACCTCGGCGTTCGAGAACCCGCAGTTCGCCACGCCCATCGGCCTGATCCGTTACGCCCAGCGCGTGGAGAACGAGCGCCCGTCGCGCGGCCCCTTCGCGCGGCTCACGGAAAAACTCAGCACCCTTTTCAGCGGCTCCCGCCTTTGGAGCACGTTTCTCGGCTAACCGTCCAATCAACATCCCACCACCACCGACCCATGATCGAATACAAACTCGAAACCCTCACGCCGCCCGCGGACAGCGCGCCGGCGGTCAGCATCATCGGCATCGGCGGCGCCGGCTCCAATGTTCTCGACCACATCGCGCTGGAAGGAATGACCGGCGTGGAACTGATCAGCATGAACTGCGACGCCCGCTCGCTCACCAGCAGCATGGCGCAGCGCAAAGTGCAGCTGGGCAAGACGCTCACGCAGGGCCTCGGCTGCGGCGGCGATCCGGAACTCGGCCACGAAGCGGCGGTGAGCAGTCTCGGCGACATTCGCGATGCCCTCACCGGCCGGCGCATGATTTTCCTCTGCGTCGGTCTTGGCGGCGGCACGAGTTCCGGTGCCGCTCCCGTCATCGCACGGCTGGCGCGCGAGACCGGGGCGTTCGTGATCGTGTTCGCCACCATGCCGTTCGTGTTCGAGGGCAAACGCCGTCTCGCCCAGGCGCAGACGGCGCTGGAGCAGGTGCGGCAACACGCTCACGCGCTGGTGTGTTTTGAGAACGACAAGATGGGCGAAATCGTCCTGCCCAAAAAGGGCGTGGCGGAAGCCTTCGAACTGGCCAACCGCATCATTTGTCAGAGTGTGCGCGCCGTCACCACGGTGGCCACCCAGCCGGGCCTCATCCGCATCGGACTCGATGACCTCGTCACCGCGCTCAGGAACGCCGACAGCCGCTGTCTTTTCGGGTTCGGTCAGGCGAAGGGCGAGGCCCGGGCCACGGAAGCTCTCGCCACGGCGCTCAAGAGCCCGCTGCTGGACCGCGGTCAGCTGCTGGAAAAGGCGCGCAACGTTCTGGTGCACATCTGCGGCGGCCAGAGCCTCACACTTTTCGAAATCGAGACCCTCATGCGCGAACTGCACAAGCACGTCAGCGAGGAGGCGCAGATTCTGTTTGGAGCGGCCTGCGACGAAAAGATGGGAGAAGCGGTCAGTGTCACGATCATCTCCTCGCTCGGACGCGGCAAAGTGGCGTCGCCTTTCACCGCGGTGGAACAGACGGCCGCTCCGGCACCGGAGCCCCCGGCCCCGGCCGCGCCGCCGGCTCCGGCCATTTCCCCGCACACCGCCGCGGTGCCGATCCTTTCGGTGCAGCCGCGACAACTGCCCGGACGCCCGCATTCCCTGCTGGCACACGGAGAAGCCACGGCCACCACGGCGACGTCCCGCGTGCCGGTGCTGCAACTGACGGCACAGATTCTTCCGGTAAAACCGCTCCGGAGCGCGAAGCCCGCCCCTGTCCAGGAACCGGATCTCTTCTCCCGCGCTGCCGCAGTGGCCGGTGACCTTGTGGCATCCAATTTTGTCCCGCAGGAAGAGAAAAGTGTGGAGGTGGAGGCGGCCATCGAGCCGCTCCACGCACCGGAGGAGCCCGAATCCGTGACCGCCGGAGCATTGGAAGCGGAACTCTCTGAACCCGGGGAAACGGCCGCGTGCGAAGAGGAATTCGAAGACGCAGCCGAAGTCATGGCCGGCCTGGAGGAAACGCAAATGTCAGGACCGGACGACGAGGCGGAATGCATGGAAACATTTCCTGACACTGCTGAAACCGCGCCCCCTGCGGAGGAGCAGATGCCTGTCGCCGCCGTGGAGGAGGACGAATTCAACGACAGCGAAACTCCGGCTGTCACGATGGACGAACCGGAACCGGTCATGGAAGAGGAGGAGGTGATGCCGGAACGCACGGCTTCACACCCCGCGTTCGCTGCGGAGCACAGGCCGGTCCCCGCGGCACCGATGCGGCAAATCGACATTCCAAAGCCCGCTCCCAGGACCGAGACGCGGAAATTCGACCTGCGCGAAATCCTGCGCAAGCAGCGCCAGACGCGCCTGGGCCACCGGACTCAAGCATCCGCCGGGCCTCCGCCGAACGGGCAGCATCCTTCCGCCTCCCCGCGGCCGGCAACCCGGACGCCTGCACCCGCTCCGCGTGAGACCGAAGTTCCGGCGCGCCCGCTCCGCATAGCCGGCACTCCCGATCCCGCACGCGTCACCCCGATCCGCCCGATCGCGCCGGCCGCTGCCCCATTGGCCGGCGCCATACCGCGCCACGCCAGTCCCTTCCTGCCCACCCGGGCACCCGAAACGATTCCTGCCAATTCGCGCAGTGCCGGGGAGGCGGAGCAAACGACTTTCGATGAGCATCTCACTCCTGTCGTCCGGGCGGGGCGTTTCGAGAAGACAGAGCCGACCATGGACAACGGCGAGGATCTCGATATCCCGACCTTCCTTCGCCGGAAACGCTAGGGAATCCGGCGGATCGACTCTCCCGTCCAGGGCGCCGGCTCGAGTGAATAGGATCACTTCAGATGGCGTGTCATGACGCGACACGCCCGACGCATGGCGGCGGTGCGGGCACCCGACCTGCAGCCTGTTGAGTTCCATTGCGGCAACGGGGCGTCCGCTCCAGCAAATGCCGGGATCAGGCTGAACCGGCACGGCATGGCATTTCCATGCGTGCCTGCGGCCGCCACGGGGTGGACAGCCGCGCGGATTACCGGCTCATCGGGATGCCGTAGGGCGACATCACGTCGTTCGGGCCGGTAGGGCGGCCCCAGGAGAGTTCGTTCACTTCTTCGCCGGGCATCGGAGGCCGCTTCTTCTCCTTCACCGATTCAGTGGATTCGCAGGAAGCGACCACCAGACCGAGCGAGAGCAGGACACCGGCGCCAATTCTCCTGACTGAAGTGAGCATGACGTGATTACTGCTGAGAGGTTTCGATGACGACACGGTCTCCAGGCATTACCTGAGCGCCGCTGCGGAGGGTCTTCAACTCGATGTCTGCAACCGTGCGGTTGGCCTCGATGGCCACGATCTTCAAATTGGCGATGTGCGTGCCGTCGGCGCGCTTCACCATGAGCTTGGAATCGGCGGTGAGCCCGTCGCTGCGGCCCACATTGAGAAGCACGAAAGAAAACTCGTTATTCACTTCCAGCACCGCGGCGGTGCGCCCGGAGAGGGCGATAACTTTGTCGCGGTGATTCTGCAGACCTTTGCGGCGGGCGGACTCAGCGTCACTGTCCGACGCGGCTTTGCGGGCGACTTCCATGTCGCCCTTCAGGGTGGCCAGTTCTTTCTCCAGTGCTTCCGTGATGCCTTTCAACTCCTCGACTTTGGCGACGACTTCCTCCGGGGTGCCGTCGCGGCCGATGATCGCCTTGATTTCAGCCTCCATGTTCTCGCGCTTGGTCTTGATCTCCTCGATGGTCTTCAGCAGGTCCATGAGCTGGGAGTCCAGTTCCTTCGTATCGCGCTCCAGGCCGGTGCGGGTAATGTCCTCGTTCTTGGCGTCTGCCTGGGTGGTTTTCCATTCACTCCACACGGACTCCGTCTCCCCGTCCACCTTGATCACGTTTTCGTGAATGGCGAGGATCTGCTTGTTGGTGGCGTCTTTCTCGGCCCGGGCGTCGATGAGCTTGCTGCGGGTTTGGAAAGCGAGCACGGCGGCGGCGATGATGGCGAGAAGAGAGACAGCGAAAAGGATTTTCATGCGTGAGGACGGCAAAAGTTAGCTGCGGGCGGGGAGGAGAACTCAGGGATTGGGGGGAGTTTCCGGAGTCGTGGCATCTTCCGGCGCCGGGGCAGGCTCCGGGGCGGGAGCAGGCTCCGGGGCGGGTGTTTCCATCGCGGGAGCGTCTGCACCTCCCGGGGCGGCGAAAGGATCAACGGTGGCGTCAGCGGCCGGTGCCGCCGCATCGCTGCCGGGTGCCGGGGCGGCGCCGCCGGAAGCAGGCTTTCTGGCACTGGCGGTGACGGAGGCCGCGAGCGCCCGGGGAGTGGAACTGGCGCTAACCATCACGAGATCGCCGGGGAGCACCTGCATGCCTTTTACCAGCGTGCCGGGAACGAGTTCCGCAATGGAGCGTCCGGGCTCGATGCTGGTGACGACGAGTTTGGCAATGATCATCCCGTCGCGAACGACGTCCCACTTGGAATTCTTGGTCACATTGCTCCGGTTGCCGCTGCCCAGCACATAAAAACCGAGTTCCGGGCTGACTCCCGTGATTCGCGAGGTCGCTCCTTCGGCCACGGTGCCGGTCTTTTGATAAATCTCCCGCAGCTTCAGTGCGGAAATCACTTTATCCGTCTCCTCCTTGTGAGCGATGAGGGAAACGATGGCGCCTTTGGTATTCTCGATGTCGGCGTTGAGCTGCGCGTTTTTGGCTTCCAGCGCTTTGAGGTCGGCCACGAGCTGCGGCAGGCCGCCGAGTCCCTTGAGCTTCTCCTCCAAATCGGTGAGCGCCTTCTCGTCCGCATCCTTCCGCTGCATGGTGGTCTTCACCTCAGCGTCCTTCTCGTCCTTGTCCCGCTGCGCCTTGTCCTTCTTGCCGGTGTTCTCGGCGAGCAGGGCCTTGCTCTTGGTGAGGTCGGCATCCGCCTGATTTCTGGCCGTTTTCGAGGCCGTTTGATTCTTTTTCGCCTTCTCAAGGTTTTCCTTGGCGGCATCCCGCTGCTTCAGCTCAGCAACGAAAATGGGGCGAACCTGGGTATACATAATACCCCCCGCGACGAGGAGAATGATACCGGCGAAGATGCAGAGGGATTTCCACATAGGAGTTTTGCTGATGGAGGGTTGGGGATTTCGGTAATTTCCTACTGAGTTCAACGATGAAAGACAACATGAAATTATGCCTGAGTTGGAAATTTTGGTCTCAGGCACATGCGGTCAGCGCTTTTCGAGGCGGTGAATGGCGCCGTTCCAGTCGAGCACGAGGACCTCACGTTCGGGGTCCTCGCAGAAGGCGGTGGGTTTGGGGAACAGGCCTTTGATTTCCGCCGGCGGAGCGGCCAGCAGGGTATTGGAGACGACCTTGTGCCCGGAGTCCCCGGTTTTCAGCGACCATATTTTTCCGCTGCCCCAGTCACCGTACAGATAGGTGCCGCGCAGTTCCGGATGCTTTTGGCCCCGATAAACGAAGCCGCCGGTAATGCTGATCCCCTGACTGCGGTCGTATTCGTGCACAGGCTCGATGAATTGCGCATCGGCCGGGGCGTCGTAGCGCCGGCGCACGAACGGGATGGTGCCTTCCCGGAAACTCCAGCCATAATTGCCGCCTTTGGTAATGATATTGATCTCCTCGCGCTGCTCCTGACCGACATCGGCGAGCCAGAGCGCGCCGGTTTCGGAATCGAAGGCCATACCCCATGGATTGCGCAGTCCCCACGCCCACGTTTCCGGTGCGGCGCCGTCGGTCTTCACGAAAGGATTGTCAGCGGGAATCCCGTACTCGCGCCGGCCGGTTTTGCTGTCCACATCGATGCGCAGCACTTTGCCGTTCATGGTGAAGAGCACCTGCGAGAGGCGTGCGGCGTCGTCCGCTTTTCCCCCATCGCCCACGGTGAAATAGAGCATCCCGTCCGGACCGAAGAGCATGTTCCCGCTGTTATGATTCCAAAAGGGCCGCGGCACCTCCAGCAGCACCCGCTCTGTCGCTGCATCCGCTTTGTCAGGATCGGACGCACTGACCTTGAATTCGCTCAGCCGGTTGATCTTGGGAGCCTGCTGCGCGTAACAGACGAAAAAGCGGCCGTTTTCCTTGTACTTGGGATGGAACGCGAACCCCACGAGCCCCTCCTCGAAATCGTTTTCCACCTTCATCAGCGGACCGGCGTCGAGAAAGACTTTCGTCTCGGATCCCGCCCGGTCTTTCGGCAGGATCAGCACTTTGCCGGTCTGCTGCACGAGGAACATCCGCTGCGTCCCGTCCGGCGGAATCACCAGGGCCACCGGCCGCTGCACTTTGACATTCGGAAATTCACGTGTCAGGACGAAGGGCGTGTCGTCAGCCAGGGCGGAGCCAAGGCACGCGGCGGAGAGAAGAAAGACCAGACGGTTCATGCGCCGCGGCCCTCCGCGCTGCCGCCGGCACTTCAAGCGGAGAGTGCCCTCGCCCCGGCCTCCGCATCCATACCCTGAATATGAATTAAGCGGGAGCCGGGGGAGGAACACTCAAATCAGTGCGCCGTCAGCACTTCCCGCTCACCCGCGGGGTGCAGCCGGGCATTCTCAAACCGCGCATCTCCAAATGGATAGACGCTCGTTCCCAGCAGGGCACTCAGGCCGCCCTCACCATCCAAATACAATGCGGGATGGACGATCACATCCTCACCCACAAAAATGCGCGGCAACACCACGTGACCGATCAGTTCCACCTCCAGACGCACCGGCACCGGGGCTCCCGCATCGCCCGGCGGATTCTCCAGATACCCGATCACTCCCTGGTCATTCACCACGTCGGTCACCAAGCCGCTCTGCAAATCCACCGCGATCCCGATCCCGGGGCTGTTGGAACTCACCCCGACCTGCTCCGTTTCCATCAGGCCCAGGAACACCTTCTGATCCCGGACCCCATGATGCAATTCACACTCGAAGACGAGCGTCGTCCGCTTTTCCGGCAGCGGTGCCGTGTCCACCCGGCGCACGGCGAAAAGTTGGTTTTCCGCACTGTAAATCATGGATTTTGATCGGTAACGCCGTTTCGCCGACCATTGGTCCAGCAGAAACTGACGGGTGTAGAAGAGCGGGAGCATGGTTCAAGTTCAGGGCTTGAAATTTCAGACTGGATTACCAAATTGTTTGTTTATTGTAAATATAATTTTCAACAGAGTTTAGATTTGTCCATAGAAATTTGAAATCCCTAGGGTCTCCAAACCCTGAAGTGTGCAAATTTCCATAATTAAGTCGATCAATTGGAGTGGCATCGGCGATCCTGCCTGCAGAAATTTTGCAATTTCCCCAATCTTTCAGCCGGCAGTCCTCGCGCAATATCTCAGCCGCCACCCCATGGGGGCCGTCACGCGACCAACTGCCGCCCCCCCGCGAATGAGAAATTGCCTGGCCGCGGGAAATCACGAACGATCCCGCGTAATCATCGCCACCATGCACCTGCGGCCCCTTCACTTTCTCCTACTTTTGACGAGTGTTTGGACGGCGCAGGCTGCGGTCCAGGCGGATTTGGAAAAAGCCCGCACCTGGTGGGCCTTTCAGCCGGTGAAGAAGCCGGCACCTCCCCCCGTGCGCCACGCCGCATGGTGCCGCAATGAAGTGGACAGGTTCATCCTCGCCAGGCTGGAAGCGCAGGGACAGCACCCGCCCCCGGCGGCCGGGCCGCGCGCCCTGCTGCGGCGGATGAGCTACCGCCTGACAGGATTGCCGCCGTCGCTGGAGGAGGTCAGAGCCTTCGAAAGTGAGGCCGCGCTGGACATCGCCGGGGCGGTGCAACGTGCCGCCGCGCGGCTGCTCGCTTCTCCCCGTTATGGCGAAGGTCAGGCCCGGCACTGGCTCGATGTGGCGCGCTATGCGGACACCAAGGGCTATGTTTATGCGCGCGAGGAGCGGTTCTTCGTTCACTCCCATCTCTACCGCGACTGGGTCATCCGCGCCTTCAACGACGATCTGCCCTACGACCAGTTCCTCCGCCTTCAGATCGCCGCGGATCACATCGTGCCGCCTCACTCGCCCGACCTCGCGGCGATGGGATTCCTGACACTCGGCCGGCGCTTCCTGGGCGTGACGCACGACATCATCGACGACCGCATCGACATCGTGACGCGCGGCACCATGGCCCTGACGGTGCAGTGCGCGAGGTGTCATGATCACAAGTACGATCCCGTCACTGCGCGGGACTATTATGCCCTCTACGGCGTCTTCCACGCCGGCAATGAACGGCTGGAGCGCATCGGCCCGGAAACGTCAGACAAGGAACTGGCCAAACGCATGGAAGCCCTGCGCGAGGCCATGCAAAAACGCCGTGCGGAGGTTGGCGAAAGACTGCGCACCCGCCTCGCCGACTACCTCGCCGCGCAGCTCGAACTCTCCAAGTACCCGGAGGAGGGCTTCGATGAAATCCTCGGCGCGGATGACTTGAATCCGGCCTCAGTCAGGCTCTGGCGCGACTTCCTCCACACCGCGGACGACACCCATCCCATTTTCGGCCCCTGGAAAGTGCTCGCCCGGATTCCGTCAGGAGAATTCGCCGCGCAGGCCGCGCCCGCGCTGGAGGCCCTGCGCGGAAAACTCAATGAACGAGTCGCCGCCGCCTTCGCTTCGCCGCCCGCCTCCATGCTGGAAGCCGCACAGCGCTACGGCGCGTTATTCAAAGCAGCCGCCGACGCTCCGGCCCCGCGCGATGCCGCGGCGGAGCAGTTGTGCGCCTTTCTGGAAGCCGACGACTCCCCCTCCGCCGTGCCCAACACCGGCATCGTCAGCAACGAAGCTTACTTTGTGAATGACGTGCGCGAGGAACTCTGGAAACTGCAGAGCGAAGTGGACCGCTGGCTCGTCAAGACACCCGCCGCGCCCGCCTTCACCGTCATCCACGCCGACAACGGCGAGACCCGCCTGCCCCGCGTCTTCAAGCGCGGCAGCCCGGCCCAGCCCGGCGAAGAAGTCCCGCGCCGCTTCATCACCTTCCTCACCGGCGGAACCGAAGTGCCCTTCCGCCAGGGCAGCGGACGCCGCGAACTCGCCGACGCCATCGCCAGCCCGCGCAATCCCCTCACCGCCCGCGTCATGGTCAATCGCCTCTGGCAGCAGCACTTCGGTGAGGGCCTCGTCAAAACCGCCGGCGATTTCGGACTCCGCGCCGAGCCGCCCACTCATCCGGAACTGCTCGACTGGCTCGCCGCCCGCTTCATCGAAAGCGGCTGGAGCGTGAAGGCCATGCACCGGCTCATCATCAACAGCGCCGCATGGCAGAGCAGCGCCCCGCCCCGCCGCCGCCTGGAATTCGAACAACTCCGCGACTCGCTCCTCGCCGCCACCGGCGAACTCGACCTCAAATCCGCCGGCGGCCGCGCCGAGGACGCCCTCGCCGAAGGCAGCCGCCGCCGCACCATCTACAGCCTCGTGGACCGCCAATACGTCCCCTCCACCTTCACCACCTTCGACTTCCCGCACCCCGACGTGCATTCGTCAGAGCGCAACGAAACCCTCGTCCCGCAGCAGGCCCTCTTCTTCCTCAACAGCCCCTTCGTCGCCCACCGCGTCCGCGCCCTCGTCAAACGCACCGGCGACTCCGCCCCTGACGAAAAAGTCCACCTCCTCCACCGCTGGCTCTATCAACGCGACGCCACCCCGCAGGAATTGGAACGCGCGGAGAAATTCGTCGCCGCCGCGGAACCGCCGGAAGCGGGAATGCTCACCCCCTGGGAGCAATACGCTCAGGTGCTCGTCATGGCGGGGGAGTTCACTTTCGTGGACTGAAGTGGAACGCTGGCGCGTCTAACGTTATCGGCGGCATAGAAGTGTGGGCGCGCTTGTCAAAGTTCCCAGTTCCCGGGCAAAGGGTTTGCCCAGGTTCCCGGCACACAGGTGGAAGCCCCGCGGCAGCATGCGAATCCACGGCGCGGGGAATCCTGCGCAGCGCCGCGTCCAACTCTCCCTTGTCATTACAGGCAGGTGCTGGTTTCTTAATCAATGGTTCCACTCCTCAATAACCCCGGCTATCGATCCCGGACGCTGCCGCTTTCCGTTGAGGCGTGGCATTGGATGGTGGAGAAGGGCCTCGCTCCGGCCCGGGCGGAACTCCTCCGGGGAGTCATCGTTGAAAAAATGCCGAAGTCACCCCTGCACACAAAAATCACCACCCGTCTCTGGAACGCACTGACCGCTGCGCTGGGCGAGGGCCACTGGGTTCGCAAGGAAGAGCCGCTCACGCTGAAGGATTCCGAGCCGGAACCGGACCTTGCCGTCGTCCCTGGCAGCGAAGCGGACTATAAAGTCCATCCCTCCACGGCGCTGCTGGTCATCGAAGTATCCGTGACCACGGTGGCAGAGGATCGCGAACTTGCAGGACTCTATGCCGAAGCCGGGGTTCCTGAATTCTGGATCGTCAATGCCGCCGCCCGCACCATCGAAGTCCACCGTCAGCCGCAGGGCGGTCGCTACACTGCACAGGAAATCGTAGCCGGCGGAGAAACGCTGGTCTCCACCGCGCTGCCGGCCGCGGAGGTGGATACTGCGGCGCTGTTCGCGAACCTGTCCTGAAATGCCGGCGGCATACTTGACGTTATGGCAGCAAATCGGTCCGGCCACTTCCCGGCGGAACTTTCCAGCGAAAGCCTGCGGTGGATTGACCTGGAAGACGAAGGAGCAACCTATGTTTATGCGGCGATGCCCGGCACGCGAAAATACTTTCCGGGAGTTGGCCGGCTTAAAACATCGCTCCGTGAGGTCTATGGCAATGATGACAACCGGGTCTGCTGGCTCGAACGGGATGATTACGGATTCAGGTTCAAGTTCGACGACGATGCTGAAGGCTCCGGTGAGATTTATCTCCGGGAGTTCAGAGGTGGCAGCGACGTGCTGCTAATCCACGACACTCAGATCAAAGTCATCTACCTGCACCTCGTCTTAAACGCACTCCAGCCGAATCGGCGCCGCACCTCCTCATAGTACGTCGTCTGTTTTGAAGAGGCCATCTTTCTTCACAGGCACGGTTTCCTCCTTCCGGCTTCCGACGACTGAACCTGAAAAGAAAAATGGAGAGGAAGAAAACCGCAGATGGACACTGATTCACACGGATTTACGCATGAATTCGGATTCACTCCCCGGAGGAGGAGTCCCGTGAACACACTTGCTGAGTATCCGTGTGCATCCGGGTCCATCCGTGGTTGTATTTAATTTTTAAGGCTGGACGGAACGAGAGGAGCTGGCCTCTGACAACGCCCCTCCTGCGAAATTACCTGGAATCTGCGGAGCGTGTGCCAAGCCGGCATGATTACACCCCCAGCAGCGTGCGGGCGTGGGCGCGGGCGCTTTCGGCTTTGCCGCCGAGCATGCGGGTGATTTCCTCCACACGGTCGTCGCCCTCCACGCGGTGGAGGGCGCTGAAGGTGCGGTCTCTTTTTACGGTCTTGGTGACGACGTAATGGCAGGCGGCCAGTGCGGCGACCTGGGGCATGTGGGTGATGCTGATGATCTGGTGGCTGCGGCCCAGCTCGGCCATCTTGCGCCCCACAGCGGCGGCGATTTCTCCGCCGACGTTGGCGTCGATTTCGTCGAAGACGAGCAGCGGGATGTGGTCCTCTTTGGCCAGAGCGCTTTTCACGGCGAGCATGACGCGGCTCATTTCTCCTGACGAAGCGATGACGCGGAGCGGGCGCGGCGGTTCGCCGGGGTTGGGGGAGAACATGAACTCGGCGTCCTCCATGCCGTGCGCGCCGGGCTGGGTGAGGGGCGGGAGGTCCGCGCTGAATTTCGCCTGGAGAAAGCCGAGGTCGGCGAGGTGGCGGCTGACTTCTTTGGCGAGGCGCGGAGCGGCTTTCTTGCGAAGCTGGGAAAGTGTCAGGCCGGCGCTGTCCACCGCCTCGCGCGCGGCGGCGAGGGCTTTTGTCAGGCGTTCCAGCTCTGCGCCGCGGCCTTCGATCTTGCCGAGCTTCGCGGCGGCGGCATCGCGATGGTCGAGCACGCGCTCGATGCTGCCGCCGTATTTGCGCTTCAGGGTTTCGAGAGTGTTGATGCGCTCCTCGATTTCCTGCACCTCGCGCGGATCGATCTCGAGGTCTTCGTGATAGCGGCGCAGGCCGCGCTCGAGGTCTTCGAGTTCGACGAAGGCGTTTTCAAAGCCGGCGGTGACTTCGGCGGCGCCGCGGTCGGTGCGCTCCATGTCGCGGAGCACGCGGCGGAGTTCGCCAAGCTGCGAAAGGACGGAGCTGTCGGCATCGCTGAGCAGACCGAGGGCGGCGCTGGTGAGTTCCACCAGGCGGGTGCTGTTGCTGGCCATGCGGTGGCGCTGCAGCAGCGGCTCCTCTTCGTCAGGGCGCAGGGCGGCGGCTTCGATTTCCTCAACCTGATAGCGCAGCAGTTCCAGCTCCTGCTCCGTGGCCCGCTCGGCGGTGCTCAGTTCGTCCAGCTCCGCCGCCGTGTCGCGCCAGTGGCGCCACGCTCTCTGATAGGCCTCCAGCGCCGTGCCGGCACTCGCCGCGGCATCGAGCATCGCGAGCTGGCGCTCGCGGGAGTTGAGCGACTGATGATCGTGCGGGCCGTGGAGGTCCACCAAATAGAGGCCGACGGCTTTGAGAATGCTGAGCGTGGCGGGGGCGCAGTTGATGAACTGTTTGTTCGCGCCGCCGGCGGAGATGACTCTCTTTATGATGATCTGCCCGCCCTCGCATTCCTCCAGTCCGGCGGCGGTGAGGACTTCGTTGATCTCGGCGGTGTGTTTCGTTTCAAAGACCGCCTCCACCGTGCAACTGTCCTCGCCCGTGCGGATGAGTTCGCGGTCCGCGCGCCCGCCGAGCACGAGCTTCAACGCACCGACGATGATGCTCTTCCCCGCCCCGGTCTCGCCCGTAACGCCCACCAGCCCCGCCCCCAGCTCCCACGTCAGGGATTCGACGAGCGCGAGGTTTTTGATGGTGAGGGTGGTCAGCATGGGCGCGCCGATGATGAACCACGCTTCCGCGAGCGCAAGCAGGTCACACGACCACGTCGCAACCCGGTCCGCGGGAGCTACGGAAAGATGCTGCTGATCTCCATGCTCACGCCGGGGAGAGCCGTGGACACCAGCGTGTCGCTCATGCCGAGACGGCGCACTTCCTGCCATACTCCACTCTCCGGACGGGTGTAAAACTCGATCTCATTCCGCTTCGCCAGCACCAGCCAGCACTCAGTCACTCCTGCTCTGGCGTATGCCTCTACCATTTCGCGATCCGAAGCCTCGCTGCTCACGGCAATCTCCACGACCAGTGCTGCGGTGTGCGGGTGACACTCCAAAAAGTCGGCCTCCACTCCGCGGACCACGGAGATATCGGGTTCAGGCTCCGAGTCTTCAAGAGTTATCGGGTCTTCCTTTCGGACGTACCAGCCTTCTCCGACAGAACGCAGCAGACGGTCGTAAAGTCGCTTGGCCAGAATGGAATGGAGGCTGCTTTTGGACATTTTCTCGACGATGACGCCACGGATAAGTTCAGCGCGCTTTGGCACCATGCCGTGCTCCATCATCCAGTGATAGGTTTCCACACTGATGGGCAGGGCACGCCGCCGGACATCCGGCGCTTCAAGAATGGCGATCATACGGCGAAAGTAACCACATTCAGCACCCGGGCAAGCCCTGCTTCGCCAGCGCGGCGAGCCGCTGCGCCATGGGCGGGTGCGAGTAGTGCAGAAAGACATTCAGCGGATGCGGCGTGAGATTGGCCAGGGTGTCGCGCGAGAGGCGCTTGAGTCCTGACATGAGCGGCTGCGGGCTGCCGGTGACGCGGGCGGCGTAGGCGTCGGCTTCGTATTCGTGCTTGCGGCTCCAGAGGTTGCCCAGCACGCCGAGCAGCGTCTGCACCGGCTCGAAGAGGAACAGGAAAAAGACGAAGCTGAGCCAGACCGATGGCTGACTGACACCGAAAGCGGCGTGCAGTTGCGGGTTCATCATGAACAGCCCCATGAGCAGAAAGATCACGGCGAGCTGGACCACCGAAACAACGATCCGCTGCACGATATGGCGGCATTTGAAGTGCCCGATTTCGTGCGCGAGCACGGCGATCAGTTCCGGCTCGGGATGTTTTTCGATGAGCGTATCGTAGAGCGCGATGCGTTTGTGCTTTCCAAATCCCGCGAAGAAAGCGTTGGCCTTGGTGGAGCGCCGGCTGCCATCGATAACAAACAGGCCGGCGATGGGAAACTGACACTTCACGGAGAGCGCATGGATGGCTTCCTTGAGCGATCCGTCCGGCATGGGCGTGAATTTGTTGAAGAGCGGCATCAGCCAGCGCGGCGCGATGTACTGCAGTGCCAGCAGAACGACGGTGACGGTGAGCCACGCCCAGAGCCATGAGTTTTCATACGCGCCGAAAATCCAGAAGAGCAGACCCAGCAGCGGCAGTCCGATCACCGCGCCCAGCAGGAGGCTCTTGAGAAGATCGACGACAAACGTCGCCGGCGTGGTTTTATTGAAGCCGTACTTTTCCTCGATGACGAAAGTGTCGTACCACGAAAACGGCAGGTTCAGCAGCGTGGAAAGCAGATAAAGGACGGTGATTCCATAAAGTCCCTGACGCACGGGCGAATCGGTCCATCCGCGGACCAGAGTATCCAGCCACGCAAATCCGCCGCAGAGCCAGAACGCGAGAAAGGCCACGAGCTTCACCGCGCCGGAGATGAGGTCGAACCGCTCGCTCTCGCGCGTGTAGGCCTGACTCTTCGCATACGCCTCCGGTTCATAAATATCCTCCAGTCCGGCCGGCAGCTGCGGCGAAAGCCGGCGCAGATTGAGTATCGAGGACAGCACCCCGAGTCCGTGCAGCAGCAGCACGGAGAGAAGAATGACGGTGAAGTAGGGGTTGGAGAAGTCCATGAGCGGCAACGCCTGGCCAGGAGATGCGCGATGGCAATGGCAGAGCATTCCCGGACTCCAGCCCTGTCTGAAGTTCGTGAGCCGGGGACGGAGCTAAACAAAATGCTCGCCACAGCCAGCGTTTATGCTAAAAACCCAGCACAAACTCCTGTGCTATGAAATTCCTGCACCTCCTGCTGCCGTTGCTGTTCGTCGCTTCCAGTCTTCCCGCCGCGCCGCGGGAGGCGGAATGGGCCAGGGTCAATGAGCTGCTTAAAGGAGAGAATCCAGGATCGGCGTTGGATGCCTTGCAGCCGATCGAAGCGGCGGCGCTGGCGGAAAAATCCTGGCCGGAGGCGGCGAAGGCGATGCTGCTCCGCGTGGAGACAGTGTGGGAACTGGAGGAGGACGACGCACCCGCCGGAAAGATCACGCGCCTTGAGCAGGAACTGGGCAATGCCCCTGCGGAACTGCAGCCTGTGCTGCTGATGCTCACGGCGCAGGCGTACGCGGAGTATGTCGATGATCACCGCTGGGAAATCATGCGCCGCACGCGCACAGCCGGTGGAACCGGTACGGACATCACCACGTGGGATTTGCCGCGGCTGCTGGCGGAGACGGATGCGCGCTTTCAAAAAGCGCTCGCCGCGGCCGCGGCTTTGAAGCAGGCCCCGGTCGCGCTGTGGGAGCCGCTGGTGGCGAAGGGCGGACTCCCTGACAAATACCAGCCGACGCTATACGATTTCCTCGCGCGCGAGGCGCTCGAGTTCTATAAATCGGGCGAGCAGGCCGGGGCTGAGGAAGCGCAGGCATTCAGCTTCGCTGCGGATTCACCGGCACTGGGGACGATGGAGGAATTTCTCGCGTGGCAGCCGGGCGCAGGTGCCTCGCCGGCCCTGCGGACCGTCACGCTTTTCAAGGATCTGCTGACCTTTCACAAGGAGGACGCCGATCCCGGGGCGCTGGTACTGCTCGACATCGAGCGGCTGGAATGGGCGGCGGAGAATGCGACGGGCGAAGGAGCGGCAGAGCGGAAGCTCGAGCAGTTGCAGGCGTTGATCCGGAAACACAGAGCACATCAGATCTCGCTGCGCGCCAATTCGTCCGCGGCGGAGGTGCTCGTGAAGCAGGACAAACCCGCGGAGGCGCTCTCCCTTCTGACCGGCGGCGTGGCGGGTTACGTCGAGTCCGCTCCGTTCGCAGCGCGATGCCGGAATCAGATGAATCAAATCCAGCGCAAGGAACTGTCAGTGAAGACGGAGACGGTATGGAACGCGGCGGGGCCGGACATCGTTGTCGCCTGCCGCAATATTCCACGGGCTCACTTCCGGCTCTGGCTGCTCGCGGAGAAGCTTACCGCGGAGAAATATATGGAACTGTCGGAGGCGTGGGAGGACGAGGAGGAAATGGCGCAACTGCTGGAGAAGGATCCGGTGCGGCAGTGGACCAGCGAACTCCCGGGCGCGAAGGATTTCAAATGGCACCGGCACCGCGAACCGGCGCCGGTGGATTTGAAGCCGGGTCTTTATCTGCTGGGAGTGAGCGGGAACAGGGAATTCAGTGAAGAGGATAACATGATCGCGGTCGCGCTGGTGCTGGTGACGCCGCTGGCTCTGGTGACGCGGACGCGCGAAGGCGGGCGCGTGGAAGGATGGGTGCTCGATGCGGTCAGCGGCGATCCGGTGAGCGGCGCGGAGGTCAGTGCCTGGCCTGCCATGAACGAAAGCAAGCCTAAGCGCCGGGCCGCCGCGAAGACCGATGCGAACGGAATGTTCGGATTCCAGCTGGAGCGGGGCCGTTCAGCCATGCTGCTGGCCCGGCGCGGCGCGGATTTTGCCGCGGCATGGGATCTCTACCCGGAGAGCAGCGTGCCGCAGGACCCGTCGCTGACGTTTTTCTTTACCGACCGCGCCATCTACCGCCCGGGGCAGACGATTCAGTTCAAAGGCATTCACGTCCGCGCAGACACGGGAAAGAACGACTGCCGGCCTCTGCCTGACGTAAAACGCCGCGTGGTGCTCAAGGACTCCAACCAGCGCGAAGTGGCGGCGCTGGAGGTGGTGACGAATGGCTATGGCTCATTCAGCGGCAGCTTCACAGCGCCGCGTCACGGGCTGACAGGCGGGTATTTCATCGAGGACGGCGACGGCAACACACACGTCCAGGTGGAGGAATACAAACGTCCGAAGTTCCAGGTGGAAATCGCACCGCCGGTTGCCGCGCCGAAACTCGGTGCTGAAGTCGCGGTGAAAGTGCAGGCCAGGACTTATGCCGGCGCGCCGGTGGACAGCGCCGCAGTAAAGTGGCGCGTGACCCGCAGCGCGAGCTGGCCCGGCTGGGTCACGGGCAGCTGGTGGTGGCGCCCCCCTGACATCCGCCAGGCAGAAATCGCCGGCGGCACGGCGCAGACCGGACCGGACGGCACGCTGGAAATCAAATTCAACGCCGCAGCGGATGCGAGAGCGGCGGAGAAGGACGAGCCTTCGTTTTCCTTCACTGTTCATGCCGACGTCACTGACTCCGCGGGTGAAACGCGCAGCGCTCAGCGCGTTTTGTCGGCGGGATACACCGCTCTCCGCGCGGAAGTTCTCGCGGACGAGTGGCTTACCACCGCGCAGCCGGTCCAGTTCAGTATAAACACGACGAGTCTCGACGGCGATCCGCAGCGGGCGGAGAGCACACTGACCATTTACCGGCTCACGCCGCCGGACAAGGTGCACCGGCCTTCACTGGAAGACGGTTACGGGCCTTTCTCCTTCCACGGCCCTGACCAGCCGGAAAAGGACTTGTCGAATCCTGACACCTGGGAAACCGGCGACGCGGTGCAGAAGGACAATTTTGCCACTGATGACAAAGGCGAAGCCGCCGTGCCGGTGAAACTCGCGCCCGGCGTTTACCGCGCGATACTGGAAACGAAGGACGCCTTCGGCAAAGCAGTGAAGGCGCAGACGCTGGCCGTCGTCGTGGATCCAGCCGCTGAGAAGTTTCCAGTGCGCGTGCCGTTCTACGCCGGCGCGCCGGAGGAAATGCAGCCGGGAGGCACATTCACCGCCGTGTGGGGCACCGGTTATGACAAAGGCCGCGCCTTCATCGAAATCGAGCGGAATGGTAAAGTGCTGCAGCGCTTCTGGTCGGACCCCGCCCGCACGCAGCAAAGTGTGACGCTGCCGGTAACCGAGGAGTACCGCGGCGGCTTCACGCTGCACATCACGCAGATGCGCGAGAACCGCCTGAGCGGCGACTCGCGCACTATTGAGGTGCCGTGGAGCAACAAGGAGCTGACACTAAAGTGGGAGCACTTCACTTCCAAACTCCAGCCCGGCGCGAAGGAAACATGGACGCTGTCCGTGGCCGGCCCTGACAAAGAGAAAAATGCCGCCGAAATGGTGGCCGTACTTTACGACGCATCGCTGGATGCGTTCCGCAGTCACTCGTGGTCCGGCCGGCTGCACTGCTTCCGTTTTGAAGACGGGGAAGCGGAGGCTGAGTATTCCGCCGGTGCGGAGCCCGCATGGCTGGAAGAACTGCTGGAAGAATGGAATGCCCCGCCGGAGCCTGACAACTCCAGCGGCCGGTACTGGTTCTTTGACGGCCCGGCGTACGGCTTCCACGGGACCGGCGCCCGGTCGGGCGCCCTTGCCGGGGCGGTCATCGGCCATTCCGCCAGATCACGGGCTCCTCTTGCCGTGGGCGGCGCACTTGTGGCGCCGGCTGCCCCCATGGCAGAGGAGGCTTCATGGGACGACTATCAGCTGTTCAGTGGTGTCGCCCGGTTGGGAGCCAGTGTTCAGATGGTGCCCGGGAAAGGAGCCCTCATCCCGCGCGGCGTCGGCGACGCCGGAACCGTGAATCACGCCCCTGCGCCGACTGCACGCAGGAACATGCAGGAGACGGCTTTCTTCTTCCCTCACCTGCTCACCGCAGACGACGGCACGGTGAAACTGGAGTTCACTCTGCCGGAGGCGGTGACGACGTGGCGCTTCCTCGGCTTCGCGCATGACAAAAAATTGCGTTCCGGCGGCCTGACCGGTGAAGTCATCACGTCGCGCGACCTCATGGTGCAGCCGAATCCCCCGCGGTTTCTGCGCGAGGGCGATGCCGTGGAGTTCACCGTAAAGATCACCAACCAAAGCCGCGAACCACAGCGCGGCACGGCGCGCCTGACATTCTCGGATGCGGCCACGCTGGCGGCTGCGGATGCGGCGCTGGGATTGCATGCGCCGGAGCAGGCGTTCGAGGTGCCGGCCAGGGAATCGCGAACCGTCGCGTGGCGCATCACCGTGCCGGACGGTCAGGGTTTCCTGACGTGGAAAGCCACCGCGGGCACGGAGAAGATGAGCGACGGCGAGGAAGGCTGGCTGCCCGTGCTCTCGCGGCGCGTGCTGCTCACGGAGTCGCTGCCGTTTTCCATGAGCAAAACCGGCGGCAGGGAATACACCTTCCAAAAGCTAGCCGACAGCGCAGCCTCGCCCACGCTGCGGCATCAGAGCCTGACGGTGGAAATAGTTTCGCAACCGGCGTGGTATGCGGTGATGGCGCTGCCCTATCTGATGGAGTTCCCGCACGAGTGCAGCGAGCAGACCTTCAACCGTTTCTACGCCAATACTCTCGCGCAGCACCTCGCACAGAGCGATCCGCAGTTGCGCCGCACCTTCGATCTCTGGCGCGATGCCCAGCCGGACGCGCTGCAAAGCCCGTTGCTGAAAAACCCGGAGTTGAAGTCCCTGCTCATCGAGGAAACACCCTGGCTGCGCGACGCGACCCGGGAATCAGAACAGCGTCGCCAGGTCGGCCTGCTCTTCGACGCCAACCGTCTGGACAGCGAAAGCGCGCGTGTGCTGGCACAGCTCGACTCCATGCAGCGCGACGACGGTTCCTGGCCGTGGTTCCCCGGCGGCGGCGGGAATGAATTCATCACGCTCTACATCACTGCGGGATTTGGCAGGCTGCAGCATCTCGGCGTGAAAGTGGATAAGGAGATGGTGGTGGAAGCCGTCACCTGGCTCGACTCTTGGCTCGAAGACGAACACAAAGCCTCGCGCCGCGACAAGGACCGCAAGGACTTCCTCGACTCCCGCATCGCCCTCTATCTTTACGCCCGAAGCTTCTTCCTGATGCAGCGGCCGGTGCCTGACGAAACCAAAGCGGCCCTCGATTTCTTCCTCGCGCAGGCGGCGGGAAACTGGCCGGGCAAAAGCCGCATGACGCAGGCGCACGCCGCGCTGGGGCTGCTGCGTTTCGGCGATAAAGCCGCCGCGGCGAAGATCCTCGCCAGTCTCAAGGAGCGCTCCATTCTCAAAGAGGAACTCGGCCGCTACTGGGCGGACGACGCGGATGCCTGGCGCTGGGACGCCGCACCGGTGGAGTCGCAGGCATTGATGATGGAAGCCTTCCGCGACATCGCCAACGACACCGCCGCTGCGGACGAATGCGCGCTCTGGCTGCTCAGACACAAGCAAACCAACGCCTGGCCGACGACCAAGGCCACCGCCGATGCCTGCTACGCGTTGCTGGGCAGCGGCGCGGGCAAACTCACTGCCGGCTCCACCGTCGCCGTCAGTCTCGGCGGCACGGAGGTGAAGCCCGCGCAGATGGAGGCTGGCACCGGATTCTTCTCGCACCGGATGGCTGCCGCGGAGATCAAGCCGGAGATGGCCGTGGTAAAAGTCAGCAAGCCCGACAAAGGCACTGCCTGGGGCGCGGTGCATTGGCAATACCTTGAAGACATGGACAAAGTGACGCCGCATGCAGGAACACCTCTGAAGGTCACCAAGTCACTCTTCACCCGCGTGCATACGGACAAAGGCGCGGAACTCCGCCCCGTGGCCGGCAAAGTCAAAGTCGGCGACGAACTCGTGGTCCGCCTCGAACTGCGCACCGACCGCGACATGGAGTTCGTCCACTTGAAGGATCAGCGCCCGTCCAGCGTGGAGCCCGTGAATGTGCTCTCGGACTACAAATGGCAGGACGGCCTCGGCTATTACGAAAGCACGCGCGATACGGCCAGCCACTTCTTCTTCGATGTTCTGCCAAAGGGGACTTACGTCTTTGAATACAGCGCCCGCGTGCAGTTGCGCGGCGCCTGTCAGACCGGACTGGCCACGCTCCAGTGCATGTACGCCCCGGAGTTCAGCAGCCACAGCGCCGGCGCGGTGCTGGAGGTGGAGTAATCTGAGGTCCGACATTGTTCTCGCCGCGGGCCGGCTCTCCCGCTACTGCTGTCTGCTGCCATGAATCGTCTCCTCTTTCTACTACCGCTGTTCCTGGGCATCACCGCCGCCGCCGCTGCGCCGAGCGATGTGGAATGGAGGCGGGTGGACCGGTTCATGGAGCGGCAACTGCCGCAGTCCGCGGTAGCGGCGCTGGTGAAAATGGAAACCGCCGCGCGCGCGGCGAAAGACTGGCCGGTGGCGGCGCGCGCCCTGGCCACGCGCGTGCTCATCGAGAGCGACGCGGAATTACAAGAGGAGCGCCCCGAGGGCCGCGTGGCGCGCATGGAGGAGGAGATCGCCAAAGCGCCACCGGAAATGCTTCCGGTGCTGCACACGTTGCAGGCAGAGTGGCTGCACGATTACTTCCGGCGGAACGACTGGAAGATCATGCAGCGCACGCCCGGCGCGGGCGGCACGGACATTGCGACATGGGATGTGCAGCGCCTGCTGGCGGAGATGGATGCGCGCTTCACGCAGGCGCTCCGTCACACGGACGAACTGCGCCGCACGCCCGTCGCGCAGTGGGGCGCGCTGCTCCCGCCCGGCAAACTGCCGGACAGTTACCTGCCGACGCTCTACGACTTCCTCGCGGGCGAGGCGCTCACGTTTTACACCATGGCCGAGCAGGTGGCGCGGCCGGAAAATGCGTTTGAGTTGGATGCCGCTTCGCCGGCGCTGGGCAGCATGGAGGAATTCCTCGCGTGGGACGTGCCCGCGGGCGACGCGGCGAATCTCAAGGCGCTGCGGCTCTACAAGGAGGTGCTGGCATGGCATAAAGCCGACGCCGATCCCGCGGCCCTGGTGACGCTGGACCTCCAGCGGCTGGAATGGGTGCGCGGAGTCCTCGGCGAACCCGCCGACGCGCGCGCCCTGGAGCAATACACCGCACTCTATCAGAAGCACGCCGGGCACGAAGTCTCTCTGCGCGCCCGCTCGCTGGCGGCTCATGTGCTGGAAGACGGTCGCAAGCTCGCCGAGGCCCGGCGCATTCTGCTGGAGGGCGTGCAGGCTCACCCGAAATCCCTCTTCGCGCCGCGCTGCCGCAACCAGATTGGTGGCATCGAACGGCGCGAGCTGACCCTCAGCACCGAATTGATCTGGAACGCCGCGCAGCCGGAGATCGTGCTCGATCACCGCAACCTCAATCAGGTGTTCTTTCGCCTCTACCTCGTCGCTGAACAGCCGAACCCGGCGACGGCGATCAAGGAACGCAACCCGGACACCAAACAGGTGCAGCCCTTGCTGAAAAAGAAACCGCTGCGCGCATGGCAGGTGGACCTTCCGCCCGCGGACGACTATCTGGAGCACCGCCATCGCGTGCCCGCGCCACTGGACCTCAAACCGGGCTACTATCTCCTCTGCGCGAGCGGGAATGCGGCGTTCACTGCGAAGGACAATCAGGTTTCGGCTGCCCGCGTGTGGGTGACGCCGCTCTCGCTGGTGACGCGCGACCGCCGCACGCTGGACCCGGTCACCCTGGATGCATGGGTGCTCGACGCTGTCACCGGCGAGCCGCTCAAGGGCGCGGAGGTCACGCTCTGGCGCGCGGGCGAAAAGCAAACCTGGACCGCGGACGCCCCCGTCACGACGGGCGACGACGGCTTCGTCAGTTTCCAACCCGATGACGGCAAAGACTGCTACCTCTTTGCGAAGCTCGGCGGCCACATGGTGCTCTCCCATGAGTTGCGCGGCTATGCGACTCGCATCCGTGACGACAAGACCCAGTCCTTCCTGTTCACCGACCGCGCCATCTACCGGCCCGGGCAAACGATCCAGTTCAAAGGCATCCATGTGCAGCACGATCATGGCCTAAACAACTATCGTGTGCTCGCCGGCGTGAAGCGGCAGGTAGTGCTGACCGACCCGAACCGTCGCGAGATCGCTTCAGTGGACGTGGTGACGAATGACTGGGGGTCGTTCAGCGGCAGTTTCACAGCGCCGCAGCAGGGCTTGAACGGCGAATGCCTCATCTCCTCCGACGGTGGATGGGGGGTCTCCTTCAGCGTGGAGGAATACAAACGACCGAAGTTCCGCGTGGAAGTGGATCCGCCCGCCGCTGCGCCAAAACTCGGCGAGCCGGTGACGGTGAAAGTAAAAGCACTGGCCTACACCGGCGCACCGGTGGACGGAGCGAAGGTGCAGTGGCATGTGTCGCGCGAGTCGTGGTCAAGCTACAGCTCCGGGTATTCCGAGGATCAGGGGATCGCACACGGCACGATGACGACGACCGCCGAAGGCACGGCGGAGGTGAAGTTCACCGCCGTGCCTGACAAGAGCGTGCCGGAGACGAGCGAGGCGTGGTTCATTTACAAAATCCATGCCGACGTTACCGACCCCGCCGGCGAGACACGCAGCGCGGATCGCAGCGTGTCCGCGGGCTACGTGGCCATGAAGGCGGACCTGAGAACGCGCGACTGGCAGACTGTGGCCGCGCCCGTGGAAATCACCGTGAACACGACGACACTGGATGACGAACCGCTCGTGGCGGAAGGCACGCTGACGGTCCACCGCCTCGTCCAGCCGGAGCGGGTGCATCGCAAAACGAGACAGAACAGATTTCCTAACACCGGATTCTACAGTTCGTTTGAGATCCCGGAGCCGGATTTGTCGGACCCGGCGAACTGGGACACGGGCGAGGTGGTGCAGCGCGACAATTTCAAAACCGACGCGAAGGGCGAAGCCAAAGTGAATGTGAAGCTCGCCGCCGGCGCGTATCGCGCGCTGCTGGAATCGAAGGACCGCACGGGTCGCAGGATCACGGCGCGGAGGGAGATCATCGTGGTGGATCCGGCAGCGAAGTCGTTCGCCGTGCGCGTGCCCTACCGATTGGAGGCGCCGGCGTGGAGCGTGGAACCGGGCACGGAATTCACCGCGCTGTGGGGTACGGGTTACGACAAGGGCCGCGCGTTCATCGAGATCGAGCATCGCCACAAAATCGTGCAGCGGTTCTGGACGGACGCGGACCGCACGCAGCAGGGCGTGACGTTTCCGGTGACCGAAGCGCAGCGCGGCGGCTTCACGCTGCACGTCACCCAAATGCGCGAGAACCGGCTGAGCACTTCGTCGCAGTTCGTCGCCGTGCGGTGGTCAAACAAAGACCTGACTCTGAAGTGGGAGCACCTCACTTCCAAACTCGAACCCGGCGCGAAGGACACCTGGACGCTGACCGTGGAGGGTCCGAACAAGGAAAAGGCCGCCGTCGAGATGGCCGCGGTGCTCTACGATGCCTCGCTTGACGCGCTAAAGGAACATTCGTGGCCGGAGGGCTTCGCCGTGTTCTATACGGACCCGCGCTCTCTCAATTCGGCGAGCACGGTGAACGGGCTGTTCAGTTCGTTCTCCAGCCTCGCCTCAAACTGGTGGGGAACATACGAGGATGAACTGGAAGATGTCCGCACGTGGGCATGGGTAGTCGCCAGCGGCGACAGTCGCTACTTCCGCTACAATTTGTCCGGCGGGGGCTTTGAGGACATGAAGCTGACGCGGAGTTTTTCCGAAGTTTTTGATCCGCCGCAAATCCCACAGACGTTCGGCGGTGGCGGCACTGGTTTGTTCGGGCGTGCCTCAGCTGGCTCCTCATTTCCCGTGACCCCAACCACACCGTCAGCGGCGGCGGATGCGTTCACCTCCGCTGGCGAATCCGCACCGCAGGGACCGAAGCACGCCAGCACCCGCAAGAACTTTGCGGAGACCGCCTTCTTCTATCCGCACCTCCTCGCGGAGGACGGCAAAGTGAAACTGACGTTCACCATGCCGGAGGCGGTGACGACGTGGAAGTTCATGGGCTTCGCGCACGACAAGCAACTGCGCACGGGCTTTCTGTCAGGCGAAACGATCACCGCGCGCGACCTGATGGTGCAGCCGAATCAGCCGCGCTTTCTGCGCGAGGGAGACACGGTGGAGTTCACGGTGAAGATCACGAACCAAAGTGACGCACCGCAGCGCGGCACGGCACGACTGGGCTTTGCCGATGCCGCCACGCTCGCGCCGGCGGATGCGGCGCTGGGATTGACCGCGCCGGAGCAGCCGTTCGATGTGCCTGCGAAAGAATCGCGCACGCTCTCGTGGCGCATCACGGTGCCGGACGGCCAGGGTTTCCTCTCCTGGAAGGCGACCGCCGGCACAGAGAAGATGAGCGACGGCGAGGAGGGCTGGCTGCCGGTACTCTCGCGCCGCATTCCGGTGACGGAATCGCTCACGCTGCCGCTGCGCGACGCCGGCACGAAGGAGTTCGCGTTCAAGAAGCTCATGGAGAGCGCCGGTTCGCCGACACTGCGCCACCAGAGCCTGACAGTGCAGATGGTTTCGCAGCCGGCGTGGTATGCGGTGATGGCGCTGCCGTATCTGATGGAGTTTCCGCACGAGTGCAGCGAGCAGACGTTCAATCGCTTCTATGCCAATGCGCTCGCCATTCACATCGCGAAGAGCGATCCGAAAATCCGCCGGGTCTTCAATCTCTGGCGCGACGCGCAGCCCGATGCGATGAAATGCCCGCTGGAGAAGCACGCGGAACTCAAGTCGTTGATGATCGAAGAAACTCCCTGGCTCCGCGCAGCGCAGACGGAATCGCAGCGCAGCCTCGGCATTCTCTTCGATGACAACCGGCTCGATGCGGAGATGGGGCGACTCATGGAGAAATTGGGCAGTCTGCAATTGGAGGACGGCGCATGGCCGTGGTTCCCCGGCGGGCCGGGCAGTGACTTCATCACGCTCTACATCGTCGCCGGATTCGGACGGCTGCAGCACCTGGGTGTGGAAGTGAATGTCGAACCTGCCGTGAAAGCTCTCGACCGGCTGGATGCGTGGCTGGCGCGCGAATTCCGCGAAATCGTGCGGCGCAAAGCCAAAGCCGCCGACAACTTCAGTTCCACCGTGGCGCTCTATCTTTACGGGCGCAGTTTCTATCTCGAACACCGGCCCGTGCCGCAGGAGCAGAAGGAAGCCCTCGACTATTTTCTGAACCAGGCACGCAAACACTGGACCGGCCTGCCGCGCATGAGCCAGGCGCACGCGGCGCTGGGGCTGCGACGCTTTGGCGATGCGAAAACGCCCGCGGCCATTCTGGCCTCGCTGAAAGAGCGATCCGTCTCGAGTGAGGAACTCGGCTGCTCATGGCCGGCGGAGCGCGAGCCGTGGTCGTGGAGCCAGGCACCCGTCGAAACGCAGGCGCTCATGATCGAAGCCTTCCGCGACATCGCGCAGGACGGGAAGTTCGTGGACGACTGTCAGGTATGGCTGCTGAAGCAAAAGCAAACGCAGTCCTGGCCGACGACGAAAGCGACCGCCGACGCCGTCTATGCGCTGCTGCTCGGCGGCACGGACAAACTGGCCTCCGATGCTCTCGTCAGTGTTTCGCTCGGCGGCGCGGAAGTGAAGCCGGAGAAAGTGGAGGCCGGCACGGGCTTCTTTGAGAAGAAGTTCACCGCCGCAGAGATCAAGCCGGACATGGGCGCAGTGAAACTAGTGAAGACGGACCAGGGCCTCGCCTGGGGCAGCCTTCACTGGCAATACACCGAGGTGCTCGACGAGATCACCCCGCACGAAGGCACGCCACTCAAGGTGACGAAGTCGCTCTTCACCAAAGTCCACACCGCCGCCGGCACGGAACTCCGCCCCGTGGCCGGCAAAGTGAAAGTCGGCGACGAACTCGTGGTCCGCCTCGAACTGCGCACCGACCGCGACATGGAGTTCGTCCACTTGAAGGATCAGCGCCCGTCCAGCGTGGAGCCGGTGAATGTGCTCTCCGCATACAAATGGCAGGACGGCCTCGGCTATTACGAAAGCACCCGCGACACCGCGAGCCACTTCTTCTTCGACCTGCTGCCGAAAGGCACGCACGTCTTTGAATACAGCGCCCGGGTGCAACTTCGTGGTGCCTGCCAAACCGGCGTGGCGGAACTCCAGTGCATGTACGCCCCGGAGTTTAGGGCGCACAGCGCAGGCTCAACCCTGGAAGTCGAGTGATCCAAGGGTGCCGACACCGGCATTCTTCCCGCAAATGGCCAGTTTGGCCGTGAAACCACCTGATAGCGAAGTTATTCTCAGAAATGAAATGAGATTTCCATAATTTTTGTTGCAGACACCAATTTCTGGGCTACAATTTCCACAATTACAAAAACTGAAACAAGATTTCGCCATGAACGCCAGCGCCAATAGCCCCGCCCGCCCCCTGGAAGACCTCAGTCTTCTCGCCGCTCTGGCCACGTTCGTCTCGATCACGGTCTTCCTCGCTTCGACTTTGAGCTTCTAAATTTCCGCCGGGCACGCCCGGTCAATCAATCTGATGGAGAGGGAGTTTTTCCTGGGTCGGTTTCTCTCTCTCCTGAAATGAAAGCGGCGGATCGCAAGATCCGCCGCTCTTCTTTTGTACGGATCGGGAAGAGAGCGCGGGGCGGCGATGCAGCTGCCGCCGCCACTTCAATCGAAGATTGCTTCCGCCGCCCTGCCGGAAGAAGCCTCCCACACGCTGGCGGCGATGCGCACTTTGACCGGTTGCGGGGTGAAGACCTTAAAATCCACGAACTTCCACCACAAGAATCTACCGGGCTTCACGGTGCCGATGGCATCCCGGGGCACCAAAATCGGCGGATGCCCCAGCCGCCAGAGCGCCCAGATGGCGAGATGCAGCCCTTCGGGCGAAGTGTGAATGGTCAGGCAGCCGTTGTAATTGACCAGGCCGATTCTGGCACTCTGCATGGAGAACCGCGTTCCTCCCGGCGGAGCCTGGGCCGGGAACCGCGCCGCCAGCCGGCTCCAGCCGCCCAGCCGGGCAAGCACAAGGCAGATGCCGCACCACATCCCGGCAAAGACGACGGGGAACAATAAAAACACCCAGGGGGGCACGGGCGAATGGGCAATCATGGCGTCAGACTATTTGAACACCGGATTGAATGGCAGCGGCAGCTTCCTCCGCGGCGGCGGCGGTTCGCGCGTGAACCCGGCACAGCACCTGGCCGGCGCGGACCGTGGCGCCGGTTTTGACCAGAGCATCCACACCGACAGCATGGTCCACGGCGTCCGTCGCGCGGGCGCGTCCGGCACCGAGTTGCAGCACCGCCTGACCGATCACGGCGGCGTCCACCTTTTGCACACCGCCGCTGGCTGGCGCCTGGACTTCGTGAATGACGGGCGCGGCGGGGAGCGATGCTTCGTCGAACGTTTCGCTTCCGCCCTGAGCGACGATCATTTCCCGGAACCTGCTCCACGCGGTGCCGTCGGTCATGCGGCGGTGATGCACCTCGCGGGGCGTCGTGGAGACGGCGCAGGCAAGGTCGAGCGTCAGATCCACCAGATCCTGCGGGCCGCGGCCGTGCAAGGTGGCGATCACTTCGCGGACCTCGACGGCGTTGCCCGCCGCGCAGCCGAGCGGCTCGTTCATGGGATTGATGAGCGCCTTGCACTCCACGCCGCCGAGCCTTCCGGCTTCCGCCAGGGAATGTGCCAGCGCCTCCGCTTCCGGCCGCGTTTGCATGAAAGCACCGCGGCCCCACTTCACGTCGAGCACGAGGCGGTCGAGGCCTTCCGCGAGCTTCTTGCTCATGATACTGGCGGTGATGAGCGGGATGCTCGGCACGGTGCCGGAGACATCGCGCAGCGCGTAGAGTTTCCGGTCCGCCGGACACAGCGTCGCCGTCTGTCCGGCCATGAAGCAGCCAAGGCGCTCCAGTTGCGTGCGCATTTCCGAAGTGGTCAGGCCCACGCGAAAGCCGGGGATGCTCTCCAGCTTGTCCAGCGTGCCCCCGGTGATGCCGAGGCCGCGTCCGGAAATCATCGGCACCCAAAGCCCGTCGCACGCGAGCAGCGGCGCGAGAATGAGCGAAGTCTTGTCGCCGATGCCGCCGGTGCTGTGCTTGTCCACCACAGGCGGCCGCGAGCCAGGCGCGCCCCAGTCGAGCACTTCGCCACTGTCGCGCATGGCGCGGGTCAGGCTCCACGTTTCCTCCGCCGTCATGCCGCGGAAGAAGATCGCCATCGCCAGTGCGCTCCACTGGTAGTCGGGGATGCTTCCGTCTGTCAGGCCGGCAATGAGGTGTGATATCTCAGCGTCGGTCAGGGGATGACTGTCGCGTTTTTGGGAGATGAGAGTCGGGATGTGCATGGTGGCTTGGTGCTCAGTGCTCAGTGCTCAGTGCTCAGTGCTCAGTGCTCAGTGCTCAGTGCTC
>CAZFZN010000024.1:0-121326 GCA_964523105.1 uncultured Akkermansia sp. | reverse complement strand
GGATACTGGCGCATGAGTCAAAACAGCCTCGTGCGCTTCGCCCTCAACAACCGCTTCCTGACGGAAAAGGGAGTGCCTGAACTGAGAGACATTTGGATCCGGCTGCACTACGGTGACGAACCCAAATCAAAAGGAACGAGCAAGTCAGTCACCTAACGAGTCTGATTGGAACCGCCCGGTGCGGAGCCGCATGCCGGGTGGTGTGGGAGGGGCGGCAGGCGCAATCCTGCCGCCCCGACCCGATTATACATTTTTGGACAACCACTGTTTCATTTGCGCCCGGCGATCTCTGGGGAAGCGGTAGAACTCAGTATCGATATCCTCTGGAGCCAACAAACGCGTCGCGACCCAAATCCCATCTCTCACCGTGATCTTAGCATAGATGAACCCATCGCACGCTTCGCAATCGGCGTAGATGAGAAAACTCCCATCTGGATGTCTTGCCGACTCCAGATACTCCGTCTTGCTGCAAGTCATATCCTCTTCAGACCAATCGGTGTCTATTGGGGAAACCTTGCCTTGTTGCCAGTGGTAGAGAATGCAGGGGCCATCTTTGCCCTGCCACTCTGTCGGTAGTGCTCGGCCGCACCGGGGACAAGAAGGCGCAGGATCCGGAAAATAGTGATCAAACAATCCCATTTGTATAACAGTATTATTCTGTGTCCAGGTGGACAGTTTTGCAGAAGGCTTGTTGGACAGTGTGCATGGCTTGTCAGGGCGGAATTGCGGTTGGAGGGGGGCGGGGTGAACGGCACAGGGTGTCCGGGTGGGGCTGTTTTGTCAAAGTTGAAACAGCCCGGGGGAGGAAGGGGCGAGTCTCAACACTTCCAAATCGGCATATTCCCGGGCGGCGGAGGCTTTGATCGCCTGTCAGTGTGTGAAGAACTCATCGGCGGGCGTGACCACGCGGCCGGGGCCAGTGTATGACATGGTGATATGAGCCCCAATTGGGGAAGTGAGGGTTGGAGGATTCGGCCTGCGGCCCGCGATGGTTCCGGGGCGCACCGCGACTCATCCGAAGCTGTCAGGAGAATACATGCCCGGTCCCGGGAGTGGAGTTCGGTCCGGGGCAGGCGGGACGCCTGCGCTGCTGCGGCGGCGGGGCAGCTTTGGGCTTGCGGAGCTATGGCCGGGCGGGCTGGCCCTGACTGATGAATTCCTCACGGCTGAGCCGGCCGTTTTTGTCGGTGTCGAATTTGGTGAAGCGCGCGGGGGCTTTGTCGGGATCGGGCTGGTTGGCGAGGAATTCTTCGCGGGTGAGTTGGCCGTCTTTGTTGGCGTCTTTGGTGGTGAAGAGGGCGGCGCGGTCGGTCTTTGGTTTCACGGCGGTAGCGGCGGCGCGGAGTTGGAGTTTGGCTTCCGGCTCTTTGGCGAGGAGGGCGCGGAGTTTGGCGGCGACATCCGCCCGGGTGGCGGCGAGGTTTTTTGTTTCCTGCGGGTCCGCCTCGTAGTCGTAGAGTTCCAGCTCTGCGGTGTCGGCGGGTGCGCCGGGTTTCTTCCATTCCACCAATCGGTAGCGCGCATCGCGCACGGCGCGGCCGAGGCGCTCGCCGCGGGGATAGACGTGCTGAATGAATTCGCGGTGCGGCTTGTTCACATCCCGCAGGGCGGCGGCGAAGCTGCGGCCATCCATGGCGGGCGGCGTGAGGCCGGCGAGTTCGCAGAGGGTGGGATAAATGTCCACGGTCTCGACCAGCGCATTACTTTTTCCGGGAGCGAGGCCCGCGGCGGAAATGATGAGCGGCACGCGCGCGGCCTGCTCGTAGTTGGAATGCTTGCACCACATGCCGTGATCGCCGAGGTGCCAGCCGTGATCGCCCCAGAGCACGATGATGGTGTTGTTGGCGAGACCGCTCTCCTGCAGCGCGGCGAGCACCTTGCCCAGCTGCGCATCCATGTAGCTGGTGGCGGCATGATAGGCGTGAATGAGCGTGCGCGCCGTTTCATCATCGACCGGGCCGGCGTCGGGCATGTCTTTATACTGGCGGAGTTCACCCCATGACGTGGGCGCATAAGCAGGCGCACCCTCCGGCGGCGTGCGGCGTTCCGGCAGATTGAAAGCGGTGCGGTCGTAGAGGTCCCAGTATTTTTTCGGCGCGCAGAACGGCAGGTGCGGCTTCAGAAATCCCACGGCGATGAAGAACGGCGTGTCCGGGCGGTCCTGCGCGGCCTTGAGCCGCGCGATGGCTTCCTGCGCGATCTTTCCGTCCGGATAGGCCTCATCCGCCACGTCAGCGGATTCAAACGCCGCACCGCGCGGCAGGCCCTGTGCGTTTTTGTTGGCGAAGAGCGCCTCCTCGCGCGTGAGGCCCTCTTTGGCGCTGCTCTGCGGCAGGTGATAGGCGATGCTTTTGGCCTGGAAATGCGGCACGCTCCACGACGCCGCGTCCTCCTTGTTCCCATGGCCGACGTGGAAGATTTTCCCCATCGCTTCGGTGCGCCAGCCGTTCGCTTTGAAGTGCTGCGCCAGGGTCACCGCATCCGGCGCGGCTTTGCGGAAGTTGGTGCCGAGATCATAAATGCCGAGCGACTGCGGGCGCCGGCCGGTCATCAGGGAATTGCGCGACGGCGCGCAGACGGCCTGATTGCACCACGCGCTCTCGAACAGCACCCCGCACTTCGCCAGGGCATCCATGTGCGGCGTCTTCGCCATCCCGCCATAACAGCCGGCAACGGGTTTCAAATCGTCCACGCAAATGAGCAGGATGTTTGGTTTCTCCGCGGAGGACAGCGGGAGGGACATCAGCAGGAGCAGGAGGAAAAGGCGCATGCAGCGCCGCATGGAGCGGCCGCCGCCGGCCCGCAACGGCCCGGGGTTCCGTTCTGGCGTAAGGCGCCGGCTCCGGACCGGCGGCTGGCCCGAACTGCCTGCGCCGGGGACCTAAAAAACCAGTCGCGCGCCATGAAACACCGGATAATCATCCGGCCCTAATCCCCGACCGCACCCCTGGGACGGGTCTCACTTTTAACCACACAAGGAGGCTGTTTTGGACCTCAAAGAGATACGACAAATCATTGACCTGATGAAGCGAAACGACCTCTCGCTGTTCCTGATGGAGCGCGAGGGGTTCAAGCTCAAGCTGCGCAAAGGCGTGGACTTCGACGGGCCGGCGGCCCCTGCGGCTCCGGCCACGGCAACCGCGGCTCCGGCGGCGGTGATTCCCGCCGCGCCGGTGCCAGGGCCGGTGACCGCGCCTGCCAGTTCAGGAACCTTTATCCCCTCGCCGATGGTGGGCACTTTTTACCGCTCCTCCGGTCCGGGTGAAAAGCCGTTCGTGAATGTCGGCGACAGTGTGGACGAGAACACCACGGTCTGCATCATCGAAGCCATGAAGGTGATGAACGAGATCAAGGCGGAGAAACGGGGCGTCATCACCCGCATTCTGGTGGACGACTCCACGCCGGTGCAGTTCGACAGCCCGCTCTTTGAGATTCAGCCGGCCTGACCCCGCATGTTCAACAAGATCCTGATCGCCAACCGCGGTGAGATCGCCCTGCGCGTGATTCGCGCCTGCAAGGAACTGGGAGTCCGCACCGTGGCCGTCTATTCCAAGGCCGACGAGAAGTCCATGCATGTGCAGCTCGCGGACGACGCCATCTGCATCGGCCCCGGTCCGAGCACGCAAAGTTATCTGCTGATGGACCGGATCATCGCCGCGGCGGAAATCGCCAATGTGGACGCGATCCATCCCGGCTACGGCTTTCTCAGTGAGAATGCCAGGTTCGCCCGCATCTGTGAGAGCTGTAAGATCAAGTTCATCGGCCCCAGCGCCGAAGTCATCGAGATCATGGGCGACAAAAACATGGCCCGGGCCACGGCGAAGAAATACAAGCTGCCGATCACGCCCGGCACGGACGGCATCATCAAGACCGACCGCGAGGCGCTGGAGGCGGCCGCGGCGATCGGCTATCCTGTAATGATCAAGGCCAGCGCCGGCGGCGGCGGGCGCGGCATGCGGCCGGTGCACAATGAGGCGGCCATGGGCTCCGCTTTTTCCAGCGCCCGCGCGGAGGCCGAAAAGTGCTTCGGCAACGGCGACATGTATATGGAGAAGCTGATCCTGAATCCGCATCACATCGAGATTCAAATCATCGGCGACACCAAAGGCAATGTGGTGCATCTCGGCGAACGCGACTGCTCGCTGCAGCGGCGCAATCAGAAGATCATCGAGGAGTGCCCGTCGCCGTTCATCAGCGACCGGCTGCGCCGGAAGATGGGTGCGGCCAGCGTGAAGCTGTGTGAAGAAATCGGCTATGTGAACGCAGGGACCATCGAGTTCCTCGTGGATGACGAGGAGAACTTCTACTTCATGGAAATGAACACGCGCATCCAGGTGGAGCATCCGGTGACGGAGGAGGTGTATGGGTGCGACCTGATCAAAGAGCAGATCCGGGTCGCCGCGGGGCAGCCGCTCTCCGAGCACGTGCGCAAGAACGCGCCGCGCTCCCACGCCATCGAGTGCCGCATCAACGCCGAGGATCCGTACAACAATTTCGCCCCCTCGCCGGGGCGGATTCACAACTATTACACGCCCGGCGGGCGCGGGGTGCGCATCGACAGCCACATCTATGCCGGCTACGAAGTGCCGCCGTATTACGACAGCATGATCGCCAAGCTCATCGTGACCGGAGCGACGCGGGAGATCGCCATCGCCCGGATGAACCGCGCCCTGACGGAATTCAAGATCGAGGGAATCAAGACCACGATTCCCTTCCAGCAGGCGATTCTGAACAACAGCGACTTTCGCAGCGGCAAGTACAACATCGGCTGGGTGGAGCAGTTCCTGCAGCAGCAACCTCCCGGCTGATGCCTCGTTGCGACGGCCCGCCCCCCGCTCCACCAGTCGCCCGGCATGTCACGCTTCACTGTCACCTGTCATCGCTGCGGCAAGCCCACGTTTGTGGACTTGGACAAAACGATTTCGGATCAGCGCTGCACCGTGTGCCGCGGGTTTCTGCACGGCGTGGATGTCAGCATCGGCGAACGGCGCGCCCACACCCACCGCCGGCTGGTGGTGAAACGCGCAGGCCGCGCGGGCGAGGAGCCGGTTTGGCAGGATCAGGAGGAGGCCATCGTGCCGCGCCGGAAGCGCTGGCCGCGGTTCTTCCGCTATCTGGTGTGGGGCGGCATCGCCGGTTTCTGCACCACGATCATTTGGATTTCCGTCGTCCGCTGGCGCGAATCTCTCGCCGGGGACCGCTCCCCCGCCTTCGTCCAGGAGAAGCCCGCGCCGGTGGATGTGCGCCTCTCCGACCGCTGGCGCAAGGAGGCCACGGACTTCGCGAGGCGGGCGCTTTCCCTGGAAACGGAGGGGGAACTGCTGCCGCTGCTCTATCATCCCGAGGTGGATGACGATGTGATCCGGCGCTACTACGCGACCGAAGAGACGCTGCCGCTGGGGACGGACCTTGTTGAGCAGTATTATATTCCGCCCGGCAACAGCCGCGAGAACATAGTCGCCTTCAACTTCACAGACACCGCCGGCCGGGCCCGCGCGTTCGTCCTCGTGGAAAAAAAAGACGGCATGAAAATCGACTGGCCCAGTCTCGTGGGACTCGGAGAGATGTCACTGAAGGATTACCTGCGGAGCACTCCGAAGGGGGTGGTCGTGATGCGCGCGCGCGCCCGCCTCGGCGAATACTATAACGACTACTTCAACGACAGTAAACGGTGGCTCTCCGTGCGGCTGTGCGACGTGACCGATGAGCATGTGCTCCACGCCTACTTCGACCGCGATTTGCCAGGAGCGCGGGAGGTCGTCCAATCGCTGCCCGACCCCGCGGACCGCGTCCCCCGGCCCGATGCCCCCGTCATCGTCGTCCTCAAGCATCCCGAGGCAAACCTCGCCTCCGATCAAACTCAAATGATCGCACTCCTCGCCCTGACATGGTATCAGGAGGACGGGTTGAAGCCGCTGGCCGAGCAGGCGCGCCGGCTCGATGAAGTGCGCTCCGCAACCGGTGCGGACCGCGGCGAGCGGCTTCCCGGCAGCGTGCTGGAAAGCGGCACGGAATCGGACGCGCCGGCGAGGGACCCCTCTCTGCTCCCGCCTCCATGAAAGCCGGTTTTCTCGACAAACTGCTGTCACGGTTCGACCGCCTGCCGCCGGAGGAGATGCAGGCCTTTCTACTCCGCCTCGTGCAGGAAAAGGGATTCTTCGAGCAGGTCTTCGAGGCCCTCGACGAAGGCGTGATCATCTGCGACGCGGAGGGCCGCATCACCTTCGTGAACCGCGCGGCGTGCCGGTTCTTCGGGCTCGATTCTGACACCGCCGCCGGCAAGCCGCTGGAGGAGGCCGTGCGCGGCATTCACTGGCCCGCGCCGCGCCACCGGCGGGACACTGTGAGCCGCGACATCGAAGTGTTCTATCCCGAGCACCGCTTCCTCAATTTCTACCTCCGTCCGGTGGATGCCGACCATGCCGACTCCGGCCATGTGATGCTCATTCGCGACCTGACACAATCGCGCCGCCTCAACGAGGAGCAGATCGAAACCGAACGGCTCAACGCCCTGACCATGATGGCTGCGGGCGTCGCTCATGAAGTCGGCAATCCGCTCAACTCGCTCAACATTCATCTCCAGGTGCTGGAGAAGAAACTGAAAAAGGCCGACGCGTCGATTTATCTCCAGGTGAAGGAGCAGTGCGACGTCGCCCGCGGGGAAATCCAGCGGCTCGACTTCATCATCGAACAGTTCCTCCGCGCCATCCGGCCGGCGAAGCCCGTGTTCGAGATGACGGACCTTAACAAAGTCATCGAAAGCGCCGTGCAGTTTCTCGCGCCGGAACTCAAGGACCGCCGCATCGCCACGCGGCTCCAGCTGCACGAGGCGCTGCCGCTGCTGCGGCTCGACGCGAATCAGCTCAAACAGGCGTTCTACAATCTCATCAAGAACGCCGTCCAGGCCATGGGCACCGGCGGCAGCCTCACCATTCGCAGCGACCTCTCGGAATTCGACGCGCTGGTGAGTTTCGAGGACACCGGCAAAGGCATGTCGCCGGAAACGGTGGCCGCCATGCATGAACCGTGGTTCACTACCCGCCAGACAGGCACCGGGCTGGGCATGCTCATCGTCCGCCGCATCGTGCGCGAGCACGGCGGCGAACTGAGCATCGAGAGCAGCCCCGGCAAAGGCACGCGGGTCACCCTCACACTTCCGCGCGGCGCCCGGCCGCTCCGTTTTCTGGAGAGCGGAGACGTTCAGACCAAAGACGCCGCGCCGCAGGTCATCGACGTGTGATCGCTCCCGGCGGCAGCGCCGCGAGCAGCTGCGCCACCGTCATCGACGCGCCGGGCAGCACCAAATCCGGACGAAGATCGCACAGCGGCTGGAGCACGAACCGGCGCTCGCGCAGGCGCGGGTGCGGCAGCGTCAGGGCCGGTGTGTCTCTTACGGCATCGCCGGCGAAAAGAATATCCAGATCGATGCTGCGCGGCGCGTTCTTCGCGCGTTCGCGCGGACGGCCCAGCCGGGATTCGATGCCGCGCAGCCAGTCCAGCAGCGATTCCGGAGTTCCGCTCCAGTGCAGCACCGCCACGGCATTGAGAAACGGCTCCGAACCCGCGGGACAGTCCACCGGCTCCGTTTCATAAGCCGGCGAAACCTCCAGCCGCGGGTCCGCGGCGCGCATCGCATCGAGCGCGGCGCGGAGATGCGCCCGGCGGTCACCGGTATTGGAGCCGAGTGCGATGCCGCATTCCATGAGGTTCATTCTGCGAGAGCTGAAGCGGGAGAAGTCGTTAGTCCGGAAGGCGTGTCAACCGGAGCACTGCCGCGGGGCGGGGGCGCGGCGTCTGACGCATCGCCGGCCGCATCCACGGCCACCGCTTCCGGCTTCACGCAGTACAGAATTCCGAGGGCCAGCACACCGGCGGCGCCGCAGCTCAGCCAGAGCATGTCAGGATTCCGCGCATAGAGCTTCAGGCCGCCCCATGAGCCGAGCAGGTTTCCGCCCAGCCACGCGAAGGCCACCAGCCCGCTGAACCGCCCGCGCATGTCCGCCGGCGCCAGTTGCTGCACCCACGCGGCATGGCGCGGCAGACAGAGCATTTCGCCGAACGTGAAGATCACCATGCCGGCGCTCACCAGCCAGAGACTTCCGCCAAAAGCCAGCACCGCCATGCCCAGGCCGAGCATGAGGAATCCCCACGCCACGCCGGCGCGGTAGGTGATCCACGCCGTCATCGCCGTGAGGGGAATTTCCAGGAGAATGATCATGCCGCCGTTGATGCTCTGCACCAGGCCGCAGTGGGCCTCGTTGTAGCCGTGCGCCAGCAGGTGAAGATTCATCGTCGTGCAAATCTGCCGGAAGACGAAACTGGCACAAATGGTGGCGAGGAGAATGGCGATCATTTGCGGGCAGGCGCGCACCAGCCGCAGCGCCGGCGCCCAGCGCGCGCCTTCGCGGCCTGACGAATTCCCGCGCGGCAGGTAAAACCAAGCCAGCACCGCAAACGTCGCCGACGTGCAGGCATCCGCCACGAACAGCCATTGGTAGCTGTGCGAAACCACGACGAACCCCGCGACCGCCGGACCGAAAGCCCAGCCCGCATTGATAGCCACCCGAATGGCGAGTTGCGCCGCCACGCGGTCTTTGTCAGGCACCATGTCGGCAATGAGCGCCTGCGTGGCCGGATGAGCACCCTGGGCGACGAATCCCGCCAGTGCCGCCACCAGCGCGATCTGCGCCGGCGTTATCGCGAAGCTCATGCTCAGCACGCAGCACGCCTCCAGAAAGAGCGATACCGCCATCACGCGGTTCCGCCCGAACCGGTCGGCCAGCGGCCCGGCGATGAATCCGCAGCCGAATCCGCCCAGCGCGTACGCCATGACCGCCCATGCCATCTCATCCTCCGTGTGGCCGCTGCGCTTCATGTAGAGCGTGATGAACGGAATGAGAAACGTGGCGAACCGGTTCACAAACGTGCCGCCCGCCAGCACCCAGAAGGGCGCCGGCAGCCTGCGAAAGGCGGCAAAGAGTTCTTTGGTTTGGGATTTCATGTCATGGCGGGAAAACAAAAACCCGCCGGTCCTTGCGGAAGCGGCGGGTGAACGGAAAAAGAAAACGGGCTGTCTTCAGAGGGATCCTTCACGGGCCGCCGCAGGCGTCATAGTCGCCATCAATGCGCACGACACCCTCGCGCTTCGTCATCGGAAGCGGCCAGGCGGCGTGCGTGGACTGCGTGAGGCTCATGAAGAGTGCGAGATTTGGTCATCCCGTCTGCTCTGTCAAACAGGCATTGCAGGATTCTGAGCGACCCGGGGACTTTGATTTTATCGGCGCAGGGCGATCATCAGTTCCCGCATCTCCGCCTCCAGTTCACTGCGCTGCGACGTGTGCAGCGTCGCCGCGATGCGCGTCAGCAGAGCCTCACGAAACTGCGCCCGCAGCCGGTGGACCCGCGTGCGCACCTGATCGCGGGGAATGCCCAGCGCCGCCGCCACCGCCGCTGTATCAAGAGCCGTGGCCGTCGGCTCCGTGAGGGCCGGCTTCAGCAGGGCGAAAGAATCCGCCTGGCCCGCCGCAGCGCACGACTCCTCCAGGTCCCGCATCGTTTCCTCCAGAAGTGTGAGCGCCCAGCGGCGGTGATAGAGCGTTTCCGGCGTTTCATCCGTGGACGCCTCTGCTGCGTACCGGGCTTCCGCGTCGTCCATGCGCAGCGTGAGACCGCCGCCGCGTTTTGCCGCCCTGCGCCGTCGAGAATCGTCAGCCAGCCAGCAGTCCATTTGGTGAATGAGAAACGACCGCAGCCGCCCGCGCTCTTTGGAGGCGGCGGCAAAATAATCCCGCTCCACCAGCCGCACGAAAAATCCCTGTACGGCGTCCTCCGCATCCTCCGGCCCGCGTCCGCGCCGCCTCACATAAGCGTAAAGCGGATACCAGCAGGCCGCGCACAACTTCTCCAGCGCCGCCCGCGCCGTTTGTCTGTCAGGCCCGTTCGCCTCCGCGATGAGCGTCCAGCGCGTCGGCTGAAACGGGACATGCGCAGGGCGGGTACTCATGGCACTATTCGTTCCCAGGCAGCAACACCCGCCGACGCTCGGGCTTGTCAGTTCTTTCGTTCCACATTCTCTTCAATTCCAGCAACTTCGCTTTCAATGCCGCTTCGTGCGCCTTGATGGACTCCAAAAGCGATACCGCCGCTTCCAGTTCGTGATGGACTTCGCCGAAATGGGACTGCCGCTCGCGTGCCTGCTCTGCGGTGGCTTTCCCGGGAAACGCGTGTGCTTTGACCCGCTCGATCACTTCCGGCGGCAGACTCGCGTCCACGATGCCGTAGTCTTCTGCCACTTCGTACAGCCGCTTGCGGGCCATTTCGACTTTCTCCTCCTGAGCTTTCAGCACATGCGCTGCGGCTTCGATTCCTTTTTGGACCTGTTCGATTTCGCGCGGCAAGTCAGGCCACTCCAGGATCAGGAGAGCGCGACTAAGCCCCGGGACTAGATGAGCGCTCCGCCGAACGCCCGCCCAATCGCTGTGATAGATGGTGAGTCCTGCGGGCGCCGGAGTGTTTCCCGCAATGAAACTCGCGGAGCGATCGCCAGTTTCCATCCATATCCCGCTGAGTGCCGCTCCGGGCGCGATGCCGGAATGAGCCATCAGGCCCGCGGGCAGAAGCCGGGCCAGTTCCTCAAGCTGTTCCTGACTATCCGGCACCGGCAGCCGCGCACCAGAGGAGGTGGCGATCTTTTCCGCGACACTGCGCGAACAAACAATCTTGGTCGTCAGAATCCGCCCGCCGCGCCAGGGATGGAAGGGAATGCTCTCGCCGGAATTCGTCCCGGCGTGCATTTCTTTGGCGACGCGGAGATGGTACATCTCCGTCCTCCAGTTGAACCAGGGCGGCGCTTTTTTGGCCACCTCAGGGACATAGCGCGCCGCGTCCGGAGCGGTGAACTCGGAATAAACGTTCGCCACGACCTGCCGCCAGTCTTCCCCCGCCGCGGGCAGCTGGACTTCGGAGGGGCGAATGAGTTGGTCGAGTGCCGCACCCATTCGATTCTGAATAACAACCTGACCCGCCCAAACGATGGCCTTCACATGACTGTCGCCAAACAACTGCGGGCGCGGTGCGGTATCGAAGACGGTGTAGCATTTACCGCCTTTGAAAATGATGCGCCCGCGCGCCGCATTGCCGCCCGCCCGCGGCTCGCCCGGCGCCCAGGGAATTTGATCCCTGGTGCTGCGCGACCAATAGGTCCATTTTAGCTGCGGGTCCAGGTTATCCACGACAGGAAGCGGAAACTCCGCCACCACGAGACCCGGACCATCCGCCGCGCATTCTTTCGGCCACGTCTTTGCAATCCATTCCAGTTCCGCATTGCTCTGCGGACTCGCGGCCGGCAGTCGCGGACGATCCAGCGGCATCTCCAGCGGCCAGAATTCCGGGAAGTGTTCCAGCGTCTTTTTCTCTGCAGCCTCCGCCGGCCGCTCCGGCTCTATGGCGCGCGACTCGACGTAATACACGGCCCCATCCGCCGGGTGCTGTCCCTTCCAGCAGTGAACGCGCAGACCGGGGAGGAGGTCTTCGTCTTTTGGAAAATAGTCATTGAGCGTATATCCGGTGCGGAACTCCGGGCTTACACAAGTCTCCGGCGCGACGTCCGGAAGCTTCATTTCCTCAAACGCCTTTCCAAGCCAAGCGTACCGCTGCTGCGCCTCCTTCACGAGCGGGTCATCCGCCGCAAAGCCCGCATTGATCCGGGGCTGCATCGCGTCTGTGAGGTGCTTCAGTTTGGATTCGAGCTTCTCCTGCTCCTCACCGGTCCAAAACCGCGTGAAGCCGTCCTTGCGCTCGTGTTCAACACCAGCCTGCGCGTCGGCGAGTTCATTTATGAGCGCATTCAAGTCCGCGATGGCGCGTTCGCTGGGCTGAGGCGCGGGAGATTCCTCAACACCTAGTTCATCATGGCGGTCAGTCCGCCGATCCGTTTCATCTATCTGAACCACCGCGAGCAGAATCGCGGCTCCCATGGCCATGCCGGCGAACAACACGGACACCAGGCCGGCAGGCCGGCGCTTCAATTTGAAATACACTGCCAGTATGATGAACGGCGCGGCGAGCATCAGCATGGTGAACATGTCTCTGGTCGGCGTAATAAAAGCGGAGGCGACGATGAAGGCGAACATCAGCCAGAGCATGACGCGATTTACTGATGAGTATGAGGCCGCCGTGCGCGCCGCAGGCTCCGCGCGGGTGGCAGCGGCTTTCACTTCGCTGGCGTGTTGATAGCGATTTTCAGGCTCGGTCTGCATGGCGCGGGTGACGACTTCATCGAGACGTGCCGGCGCGGCGGTGATCTGGCTCGGTGGAGTCCAGGCGCCGCGGGGCAGGTCGCCGGTGAGCATTTCGTAGAACATCACGCCGAGGCTGTAGATGTCGGCGCGGTGGTCCACGGGGCCGCCTTTGAGCTGCTCGGGCGCTGTATAATCCGGCGTGCCGAGTGCCTGGCCGGTCAACGTAGCTCGACTTTCCAAAGTCGAGTACTGGCCCGGCGCGGACTCGACATCAGAATGTCGAGCTACGACTTTGGCCAAACCAAAGTCCGCGATCTTCACGCGGCCTTCCGTGTCCACGAGCACGTTGCCGGGCTTGATGTCACGATGCACGAACCCGCGGCTGTGCGCGTATTGCAGGGCATCGCAAACCTGGCCCACGATCTCCAGCGCGTGCGGCACGCTGAGGCCACCGCTTTCCGCGTGAATGAGCCGGCTGAGGTCCGCTCCGTCCACGTACTCCATCACGATGAACAGGTGGCCCTCCGCGGTGCGCCCGTAGTCGTGCAGGGCGACGATGTTCGGATGCTGCAGGCGCGCCATGGCGCGGGCTTCGCGCTCGAATCGGGTAGTGGCACCCTCGCGTGCCGCGATCTCCGGCGGCAGCAGCTTGATGGCCACGGGGCGTTCCAGTTTTCGCTGCACCGCGCGATACACCGCACCCATCGCGCCGCGTCCGAGCAGGGCCTGCACTTCGTAGTCAGGAAACCACGGCGCGACTTCCTCCACCGCGGGCGGCGTCCATGCGAAGGCCGGCGAGGAAACCGGCGTGCTGCCGAGCGCAGCCGCCATGAGTTTCTCCGCCGGGAGGCCGGAGACGTTGGGGGAATCGGGTGCGGACATGGGAGTGGCGTTTCCCATTCTCCCGCAAACGGCGTGCGGACGTAACTGAAAAAGTGCGGCTCAGTGCTCAGTGCTCAGTGCTCAGTGCTCAGTGCTCAGTGGTCAGTGGTCAGTGGTCAGTGGTCAGTGTTCAGTGTTCAGTGTTCAGTGTTCAAAAGCAGTTCGACCACCCGGCGCACGGGGCCGGGCATGGCCAGTGAGGCAAGTGCCGCAAGGGGCTGCCAGATTTCGCCGTCGTGCGGCGCGGCGTGCGGAGCTTCGTGAACATGCAGCATCACGCGGTGATGCGTGATGGAATACGGCGCGCGGTGCTTCAGTGGCAAAGAAGCGGATTCCTCCGGGGACCGCAGGGGGAGCCGCCAGAGTCCGCGGCGGCGCGGGCCGGTTTCCTGCACCATGAGCAGCCGGCCGCGGCGCAGGCACCACAGCACATGCTCGTTCATGAAGACCGTGGCGCGCGCGGCCTGTTTCACAGGAAGCCGCTCCGCTCCCGGGCCGGCGGAGGCGCAGTGCGCCCGCACGGGGCAGTCCTCACAGTTTGGCCGGCGCGGCGTGCAGAGGCGCTGGCCGAGTTCCATGAGCGCGCTGTTGTAGTCGCGCGGGTGTTTTGCGTCCAGCATGTGCTCCGCGAGGGCCCATAGTGTCCGCTGACCCGCCGGCGCATTCACCGGCTCCGTGAAGTGAAACAGCCGGGCCAGCACGCGCGCCACATTTCCGTCCACAACAGGCGCCGCTTTGTTGAAGGCAAAGGACAGGACTGCGCCCGCGGTGTAGCGGCCCACGCCGGGCAGCGACCGCACCGCTTCCAGAGTGTCAGGAAACGCCCCGCCATGCCGCTCCACCACGGCACGGGCCGCGCGCTGGAGATTCCGCGCCCGCGTGTAATAACCCAGACCTTCCCACGCTTTGAGAATCTCCTCTTCACGCGCCGCGGCGAGCGTCTGCACATCCGGAAACTGTTCCATCCACCGCGCATAATAACCGCGCCCCAGCACGGTCGTGATCTGCGTCTGCTGGAGCATCACTTCCGAAACCAGCACGGCGTAGGGATCGTGCGTGCGCCGCCACGGGTAGTCGCGTCCTTCACGCCGGAACCAAGCGATCAGCTCCGCGCGGAATCGCTGCACCCTCCGAGCCGGCCATGTCAGGCTACTGACCGGCGGGGCGCGGCGGGAGCGGGATTTTTTCGATTTCACGGACTTCATAACCGCCGCCGGGCTTCGCTTTCACCTCCAGCCGGCTGCGCGCCGCCTCCTCCCGCCACGCCCATGCTGCAACGGCCTCCTGGACACCGTCCTTCGGATCTGTCAGGCTGCTGATCTGCAGTTCCAGGGCCGGCTTGGAAGTGTGCTCATCGGCCACCAGAGTCTTGCCGTCCACCCGCATCGGCTTGAGCCGGGAATAATCGATGAATGTCAGGCCCTCGACATTGCGGAACCGCTCCACAAAACCCGGCATCGCGCGGGTTTGGTTTTCGCCGATGGTGATCACCGCCAGTTCCGCCTCCGTCCGTTTCGGGCAGTGTTCGATGATGAACCGCAGCGCCGCCTCCCCGGCATCCGTTTGCAGCCGGTCGGTATCCTCCGGTGCCCGGTGTTCAGGATTGCAGCCGCCCAGGAGGAGGAGCGGAAGGAGGAGCAGAGAGCGGCGGCGGGGCATGAATTCAAAAATCGAGGTAAATCTCCGTGCGGCGGTTGCGGGAGCGGCCTTCGGGATTGTCGCTGCCGTCGGCGCGCTTGTCAGGGTCGAGCGGCACGGCGGAGCCGATGGCTTTGGTCTCGATCTGGGCGGCGGGGACGCCGAGCGCAAGGAGGCGTTCACTGACATTTTTCGCCCGGGCCGCGGAAAGGCGCACGTTGTAGTCGTCGCTGCCCACGGCATCGGTGTGGCCGGTGATGCTGATTTTGCGGGCGGCGTCGGTTTTGAGCAGGCCGGCGATGATGTCGAGCTGGCTCAGTGCGCGCGGATGCAGCTCGGCTTTGTCGAACTCGAAGTAAAGCACGATGCTCTCGCCGCCCCTGGCGGACTTGACGATGGGCGAGTAGAAGACCTTTCCGGAACCGCTCGCCCGGACGAAGCTCTCCAGCATTTCACTGAAGTTGACGGCGCGCACCCGCCACTCGCCCTCCGGCGTGCGCTCCATTTCGAGGCCCATTTCATTCTCGAGGTTCTTCGACTCCGAGCGGAATTTCACAATCGCCCATGCGGTCTTTCCACTGGCGGCGGTGATTTTGACAGGCGGATTCCCGGTCAGCTTGTATCCGCCCTCCTCGAGAACGATGCACAGCCCGGCCAGCTTTTCGTGGGTGACTCCGGCGGCGTCGGTCACTCCGCGGGCGGTTCTGAAATCGTGCCCGAGCACGCCGCTGAAAAAGGTGCGCGCGGTATCGAGGGCATCGGGAGCATCTGTCAGGCCGGCGGGTGACGGGGCGCCGCCTTCCGGCGCGAGCGCCTTTGTCTGCGCCAGCAGCGCGTCGTCGAACCTCCAGTTCCTCACTTTCCAGCCGTCACCCGGCTGCCGTCCGATATCGGCCAGTACAGCGCCTGCGGGAAGGGCGGCATCGGGAGTGGCGGGCACGAGTTGCAGCTGTTTGCGGATCACACCCGTCAGGCTGCCGGCATCGATCCACGCCTCCTCTGCGGGAATGCGCCAGCCGCAGCGCGTGAGCACGTGCTGCAGGTAGGCGAGGCGCCCGCCGGACTGCGACCCGGATTCTGTGTACTTCGCCACGGCTTCAAAATCCCCGGCGCGCAGCCGCGCGGTGAGTTCCGTCATGAGGGCCTCCTGCGTGGCAAACACCGCCGGCGGCGGCGGGCCGGCCGGCTTCGGTCCCGCCGGCGAAACCGGAACCGCGGGCACGCGCACCGCCGGCGCGGGCGGCGCAGTTGCCTGCGGCGGTGCCGCGCGCGGCGCGGCGGGCGGTGCGGACTTCTTTCCAATGCTGCCCGCCGAAAAAATGAAGAAGAACACCACGCTCAGCCCCACGATTCCGGCAAAAACAAGAATCGGTGTCTGGGTGGAGCCTCTGGCGGTAGGTCGGTGCACGGCTTTCGGGTCCAACGTAGCCGCCCTGCTGCGGAAAGCAATCCGCCGGCATGAATCTTCCGCCGGCGATTTCGCGTCGTGGCGGGGAGACCCGCGCGCGAAGGAAGCTGGCTTCGCGGGCAACCGCTGCGCTGACACACGACGGCCAAAAACTCCGCAACCCGGCGGTCCTGCGGCATTCAGACCTGCCGCGCGGCGCGTTCGCCGCTGTCCACGCCGCCGTTCATGTAGCCGGGCGATTCCTCGCTGGTGTGTTCTCCGGCGAAAATGAGCTCCCGCCAGCACGGCGGCTGAGAAAGCCGGAACTTTTGACGGCCGATCATATTGAGGCCCGTGCCCGCGCCGCGGTTTACTACAAATTGGAGTCTTCCACACCCCTTCCGGAGGCAGTAAGCGGTCATGGTAGTTGAGTCATCGCGGGCGGAGAGGCAATGCCAATGATTACCCTTGATCTTGATGGATCTCTTAACGAATTTAGAGCGAGTCCCAACGCCTCCAGCATGAGCTCCGAAAAAATCGTCACAGTCTTCCGTACCCGACTCAACCCCGGCGTCGAGGCTGAACTGGGCGAAATGGGTGCACGGCTCTATGCACTGGCTGCCGCCATGCCGGGATTTCTCTCGTACAAGGACTATGCTGCAGAGGACGGTGAATTCGTTACCGTGGTGGAGTTCGATACCGCGGAGCATCTGGCCGCGTGGCGCCGGCACCCGGAACACGTGGAGGCGCAGACGGCCGGACGCGAGCGGCTCTTTTCCTGGTTCCACATCCAGGTCTGCCGCGTGGAGCGGGAATACTCCGGCGGCACTCAGTCCTGAGTTCTCCCTTCCCCGGCGAACACGTTCTCTGCGCACCCCGGCCAGTCCATGCGCGCCATCGCCGTCTCCAGGCGCGTTGCATCCAGGTAGTAAATGCGGGTCAGAATCTCCCGCAGATCGCGCTGCAATTCCGCCAGCGACATCCCCGGTGGACCATAGATCCGCCCGAATGGCTTGTAGAGCAGCGCCAGCACCTTGCCTTCGGATACTCCGGTGCGGTCGGTATGCAGGCGCGGCTGGCGATACGTCATCGGCACCACGGTGAAACCACATCCGGTAAAGATGGCGGCTTCATCGCTGCCCGGTTCGCATTCCACATACCAGCCGCGGGCCTCGGAATTTACCGAAACGATTTGCCGCTCCATCATGCGCAGGAACCGGCGGAAGTATCCGTGGCCTCTCAGCGATCCGGCCAGGGCCACGTAGCCACCGAAGCCGCAGTGCGGGAAACTGAAAAACGACGCCAGACCGCTCAACGCCGTTTCACCCGACGCTACCAGTCCCCACAACCAGTAATGGTGCGGCACCGGCCCGTCCTTCACGGTACGCGTCCCCCTGCTGAATTCGGAAACCTCCACCGCCGTCTCGTCGTGAGAAAAGGCAGCCTGGTAGAGCCGCGCAAACTGCTCCAGAGCCTCTGCGTCACCGTCGTTGATCTCCACCGGGCGAAACGGCGCCTCCGACTCTTCACACACGTAGGCCCGCATGTCGAGAAGCGCGATACGGCTCCGGCCCCTCAGATACCGTTGCATGTTTTGAAACTCGGCGTGTCTCTCCGGGTGTTCGATGCGCATCGCCCAGATTTGATAGTCCGCCACGATGTGCTCCACGAGTTCCGCGGGCACCTGCGAGCGGTATTCGTCCCGCTCCGGCCGGAACATCAGCCCCAGCCCTGTCACCGCGTCCTGCCCTTCGCTGAGAGCCGGCTGGACGTAAGGAAAATCGAGCAGTCCGAATCCGAATCGATCCCACATTCGCATCCGCGCAAAGCCGTCCAAGTGCTCCTGTACGTCGCAGCGCCGGTAAGGATCGTTCACTTCGCCACAGATGCCGTTCAACGGCGCACGGCCCGCCCTCTCCGCATCCTGATGAAATCGCTGCGTGATCTCCTCCAGCAGCCGTTTGCCCAGCCCGCGCCCTCTTCGCGCCGGATCCACCACCATGAACTCGATGACGCCCACATTGGACCGCTCAAAGTAGTCCGCTACCACGCCACCAACGATTTCCTCCGCTTCCGTCAGCAGGAGGATGTGATAGTTGTTCAGGCCATACCAACCCGCGGCCTTGAGTTGCAGGTAACGCTCCATGTTTTCGAGCAACTCGCGCTCGTCCGGGTCGGGAAACTCCTGCGTGTAGAGCCCGTCGTAGAACGAGCGAAGTAGTCCGATCTCGGCTGTCTCAAAAGAAAGATTGTTAATGGTCACAGTTTCATACGCGATTCAGTCCGTTTCGCGTTATGCCATCCTCCAGGGACGAATCGATTTTTCAAAGGCAATCTCGAGTGCGCGGAGACGTCTTACAGAATTCGGCGTTACTTTGATTCACGGCGATATAGCGCCTCAATCACATCTGGGAGACGACATGAGGTGAACATCTGCTGAGCTTTAATGAGATTGGCCCGCTTACTATCGCTGGGCGGAATCTCATCCACGTTCATAATGACCCTGGAAAGCAGCCCCGGAACTACCTCCGCCGGCGGTGGCGAAGCTTCCCCAGCCAGGTCGTCCGCTTCCTCGCCGGCAGGGGTTACCGGTACGGCGCGCTCCTCCGAAAGCTTCGCGGCAATCGCGTGTGTGATCTCGTCTGTCACACCTAGCTTCGTCATCAAAGCCGAGAATCTTTTAGCGCGGCGTTTTGGGGCTTCTAAGCGTGAGGCCTCTTCTGTCAGCCAGGCATCCACCATTCCGGCAAGGGTTTTACCATTAGCGCGATCTACCGCAAGCTCGGCAGTACTCGAGTCGCCTTTATCTCGATTGCAACCGGTGTGATCGAACGCGCATGCATACAGGAGATACCCCGTGTGTCTCTCCGCTCCTTCGTCGTATTCAAGTGTTTCCAGCGGGAGCTTGGCAAGGCAGTGAACCACTTTTGCCGCCAGTTGCTTCATAGACAGATTCCGACTGTCCGGATCCGCAATGTTTGCGTGTTCAAAAAATGGAATGAGACCAAGCCACGGAGTTAAATTCTTTGCATCATCCGGATTAGAGTTATCCGACATCGGGTACCTCGGCTTACCATTCGCTCTGCAAACAACAAACATGATCCATAGGTATGCCGAGTAATATTGCCCGGTTGTTGGCGAGCTCGGTGCTTTTGGGTCCGAGGGATTATGGTCGGACATCCCCTCGTGGGAGACATAATCCAAAACGATGTTCGGACCCAAATCAGGATAAATGAGGTGTCGCTGTGCGCTAACGAGATATGCCATTTCCTTTGGAGCCTTATCTTCCCACGATTTCGAGTTTAGCGTCGATCCAGTGGGAGAAGGTGGTTCGTTCAGCGAATACCGGGGATAAGCTGTCAGTTTGAATTGCTTGAGTATCTTGCTATTCTCCTTTGCGATCTCTGTCTGGAGCCTTCCGAAATTTGCAATTTCGTCCGGTCCCTGAATCTTTGCAGTTAGGAGGGAGAACGAGTTGTTCTCATCACCAAAGCCGAACTGAAGTGCGCGCATAGAGCACCCGTGTAATGGGCTGCCTTCTTGGTCGTGTACGCTGCGCCACTTCCGGCAGCTACTACTGCACATCGGAATGCTTGGCCCCCACTGCAGCCAGCAGTAAAAAGTGAATAGTTGATGCCGTCCCAGCACAGACCTGCCGACTGTGATATCTGCTTCTTTGGATTGCTGAAATTTATCATCTGCATTGCAGTCGTCATTGAATTCTTCGATCAGGCGGGTCCAACTGTCATCGAAGTTTGAGAGCAGGCCAGTAAGCAGATGAATCCTGGCAACATAGCCCCTTAGTACTTTAACTGGCAGAACAAATCGAGACGACGAGTCCTCTGGCAGTTTAGCTTTTACATCATGAAGGATCTCAAAGTAAGCTCGAATCATCTCTTTGCAGGCGTGCAGGTCAAAGGCAGTTTTGATCTCCAGAACTTTAAGTTCATTCCTGAGCGCATTGCGGCGATTGTCTCTCCAATCTTTCAAAACTTCGAGTGCTGTCTCCAATTCCAGTTTGAATTTCTTTTTGTCGTCTTCCTCTACCGTTCGTTTCTTGATCACGGGTACAGTTGGCCTCGGCTTGAGAATTGTGTATTCCACGAATTTCCTTGTAACTTCCAATAAATAACCTCCGTCAAGCCAGAGCAAAACCCCAAAAACGCGCTTGAACCTAAGGCCGTGCACCAGGCAATAGCCCATCGCTTTCAGTGCAGGCCAGACCTGTGATTCTTGTTTGTGGAACGGCACACGCAACAGACTAAAAATCCTGTAGCGACACTGAACCAAGATAATCACACCGATCGCAATGAGGGCCGTGGCGACGAAGAGGATAGTCGGCCAAAATTCCTGAATGGTCTTCACTATGCTGAGAATCGGGTGCTGATCAGCAAGCAGAGGCGTGCCAAACGGACAGAGTTTCAATTCGTATAGCATTGTTGTGGTTGGAGCACCGTGAAGCGATTCGGAGACTGGGAGACTGGGAGTAGTCAGGAGATTTGTCGCGGACAGAATTTCTCAATTGCCGGTTCAGTCGAATTCCTCCGTATGTCAATTGCAGGGTTGCAGACCAAACGCACCCCGGTCGAGTTAAAATCACCGCGCCTGAGCGTAGATTAAGGACGCAGATCTCTCGCCGCTGTCCACGCCGCCGTTCATGTAGCCGGGCGATTCCTCGCTGGTGTGTTCGCCGGCAAAAATGAGGCGGCCGCCGAGTTCCGGCGCGGCGCTGTCGGTGATCATGCCGCAGTACTGACCGACGCCGGTGGAGCTGAAGCTGCCGCGCGAGAACGCGAAGTGCGTCCAGTCCATGGCGGCGGTGTGACCGTCGTGCCCGGCCTTCGCGCCGGGGAAGCAGCGCTCCAGTTCATCGAGATAACGGGCGGCGGCGCCGCGGGAGAACCGTTCGGCGGCGCGCCCGCCGATGTAGCAGGTGAGAATGCCGCGCGTGCCCGCCTGGCCCTGACTCGTCTCCCATGCTTCGAAGAGCGAGTCGCTGAAGGCACCGCCGTTGCTGGGCGGGGCCAGATTCCGCCAAAAGCGTTCGCGAAATCCGAACATGGCCTTCGCGTTCGCGCCGTAGCCGAGTTCCGCGATGGCGCGTTGCTTCGAGGCACTCAGGGCGAGACCGCGCACGCCGGCGACGCGGCGCAGCATGGTGAATGGCAGCGCGCAGATGACTTTGCGATAGCGCACGGTTTTCTCCGCACGTCCCGCCTCGAATGTCAGGGCCAGCCGCTGCCCGTCGTCGGCCACGCTGGTGAGACGGTGGCCGCGGTGCATGGCGATCCGGCCGTCGAGCCGCCGCGTCAGTTCCTCCGGCAGGCTCCCGCTGCCCCCGGCCACGCGATAGGCTTCATCGCTGTCGCCGTAGATTTTGAATCCGTCCGAAGTGTCAGGCGAAATCATGTCGATGAAATTCATGGCCGACTGTTCATCCGTGTGCCGGCCGTATTCCGTGGTGTAGGCGACGTCGAGCATTTGCATGAGCCATGGCGCGGCCCCGGTGGTGCGGCCGGCATCATGCAGGTAGTCACTGAGCTTCATGCGGTCGAAGGCGCGGGCTTTCGGCGTGAAATCACCGTCTGCCGTGTACAGACCGTTCGCGTCCGCCGCGATGCGGCGCGCCAGAGGAGCGAAAGCCGGCAGCAGATCCGCATCGGTGTAGCGCCGGCCGTCGATGAGGTAATACTCGCCGCCGGTTTCCCTGCCGGTTTTGAGCGACTGAATGCCCACGCCGAGTTCCGCGGCGAGGCGGCGCAGGGCGGTGTGACCCGAATCCACGAGTTCGCCGCCGATTTCGCAGAACATGCCGTCCTCGTTGAAGCCGCGCTGCGTCCACATGCGTCCGCCGGTGCGCTGCGCCGCTTCGTAGAGATGCACCTCCACGCCGCGCCGGTGCAGCCGCCATGCGGCGGTGAGACCCGCCACCCCTGCGCCCACCACGGCCACCGCCCCGTCGTCCGCGTCCGATGCGGGACCGCCGCTTTTCGTGCCGGCGCAGGATGTCAGGGCTCCGGCCCCCGCGAGCGCGGTCGTGCGCAGCCATTCCCGCCGCCGCATGCGCCCTCCATCGCCCTCGATTTCCCCGGCTTCGCGGAGCGTGTGGATGAGTCGGCGGAGGAAAGTGGTGCGGGTATTCATTTCCGCTTTGCTGGCAAATGCCGGGCCTGCCTGTCAAGAGTGGCGCAGTTTTTTCGCTGCCGGCCGGCGAAAAAATTCAGCGCAGCCGCATGCCGGGAGTGCACTCCCTCATGTCGTAGGGAATGGGCTCATGGTCCTGGACCTTCACCGTCACGTTCTTCCCGTCTTTGGGCGTGATGTCATTCCAAATGAGCAAAATGTCAGGCTCCAGCAGGAGGATGCAGCCGTCGGACCAGACTTTCAGATCCTTGCCCGGCCAGTAGTGGAGAAAAATGCCGGTGCGCCCGGGCACTCCGGGCAGGAAAACCGCCTCGCGCTTGCCGCCGGTGGAATTCTTCGCTTTGGCCATATAAGTGGCGGAGCATCCGTAATAAGTGCCGGCGGGAATGGCGTCCGGCGGATCCCACCAGCAGTTGCAGACGTGCTTGAAGCTGCCGTGGTACACGAGCTGCCCGTTGTCGGTGTTGTCGCGGGACACGTGAATGGAATACTCGTCGGGCATGGTGCGGAGCGCTGGTGAAACGCCGCCATTCTGCGGCAAATCCGGGCCAGGGGAAGCGGAATCAGCGGCCGGCCGGCGCGGAACCGCCCCTTGCCACGCTGCGCAGGGCCGGTAAATGAGTGTGTTTATACCTGTTCCCCATGGGCAAGACACTCTTCGAAAAAGTATGGGAGGCGCACACCGTGCGCAAGCTCCCGAACGGCCAGACGCAACTCCTCATCGGCACGCACCTCATTCACGAAGTGACGAGTCCGCAGGCGTTCGGCATGCTGCGTGACCTGGGACTGAAGGTGAAATACCCGCACCGGACGTTCGCGACGGTGGATCACATCGTGCCGACGGACAGCCAGGTGGAGCCGTTTGCCGATCCTCTCGCCGCGGAGATGATCAGGGAACTGCGGCGCAACGCCGTCGAGTTCGGCATCACGTATTTCGACCTCAGCAGCGGCAAGCAGGGCATCGTGCACGTCGTCGGTCCGGAGCAGGGCATCACGCAGCCGGGCACCACCATCGCCTGCGGCGACAGCCACACCGCCACGCACGGAGCCTTCGGAGCGATCGCGTTCGGCATCGGCACCACTCAGGTGCGCGACGTTCTCGCCACCCAGACCATGGCCATGAGCAAACCGAAGGTGCGCCGCATCAATGTGGACGGCACCCTGCGCCCCGGCGTTTATGCCAAGGACGTCATCCTGCACATCATCGCGCAACTCGGCGCCAAGGGCGGCATCGGCTATGCCTACGAATACGGCGGCAGCGTCTTCGACCACTTCTCCATGGAGGAGCGCATGACCGTCTGCAACATGTCCATCGAAGGCGGCGCGCGCTGCGGTTATGTCAATCCTGACGAAAAAACCTTCGCCTACCTCCAGGGCCGGCCCTATTGCCCGAAAGGCGCCGCATGGGACGCCGCGGTGGAAAAATGGAAATCCTTCGCCAGCGACGCCGATGCCGTCTATGATGACACGGTCAACATTCGCGCCGAAGACATCGCGCCGACGGTGACATGGGGCATCAGCCCGGACCAGGGCTTCGATATCGACAGCACCGTGCCCGATCCCGCCGCCGCGAAGACCGACGCCGAACGCGCCAGCATCAAAGAGGCTCTCGAATACATGAAGCTGCCCGCCGGCGCGCCCATCAAGGGCACGAAGATCGATGTCGCCTTCGTCGGCAGCTGCACCAATGGCCGCCTCAGCGACTTCCGCGAAGTGGCGAAGTATCTCAAAGGGCGTCACGTCGCCGCGAATGTGAAAGCCATCGCCGTCCCCGGCAGCCAGATCGTGGACGTCCTCTGCCGCCAGGAGGGCCTCGATAAAGTCTTCACCGACGCCGGCTTCGAATGGCGCGGCGCGGGATGTTCCATGTGCCTCGCCATGAACCCCGACAAACTCGTCGGCGATCAGCTCTGCGCCAGTTCCTCGAACCGGAACTTCAAAGGCCGTCAGGGCAGCCCCACCGGCCGAACGATTCTGATGAGCCCCGTGATGGTCGCCGCCGCCGCCGTCACCGGCGCCGTGGCCGATGCGCGCGAGGTGTTTGCGGTGCGGGAGCTGGCGGGGGTGTGATCTTCCGAAACAGCCCATCATAATGTGAAATACCGGCTTACCTCCCTCGCGATTGCCACGGGTGTTCTTCTGGCTGCCTGCCAGTCGCCCGTTGGCCAGACGAAGCCGATGGATGACGTTGCAGCAATGGATGAAAAGGCCAGACGGGATTTCGGCGCGAGTTACGCCGGGTTCATCGTAGAGGCGGCTCCGGAATCGAGAAAAGTTGAGACCAGAAAGCTTACTTCCCGCACTTCCTTGATGAAAGCCGGTGGGCTGCGTCTGGAACTCCTGCTGGGCGATCGCTGGAGCCAAAAAGGGCCGGATCAGTATGAGTACCTCCGCACGGAGTCGCGCTATCGTGTTCTGGACAGCAAAGGAGATTTGCTTGCTTCCGGCGAGAGCGTCATGTCCACCAGAGACCTCGGGGAGGAAGGAATCCCCGAGTTCATCCGTGTCTTTTGGGATGCGTCTTCAGGCGGGTTTCTCGTCGAAGAGGAACACAACTGGTCCACAGGACGTTGCCTCGCTTTGTTCCCTGACGCCGCTTCCGGAAAGTGGACTGTAAAGCACTTCCAATTGCCGCGTCCAAAACGAATCATGCCAGGAGGTTCCCGTCCGGAATGCGCCGGATTCCAGGAAGGCAAAGTTTACTTTAACTTTGAAGGTGCAACTCTGGCTGTCCCCATAGATTTGCTTCCCGGGATCGAATTGGGCTTCAGCATTGGCTAAGAAACTGCTTCGCCAGTTTGAATCCGCCTGACATCATGCGGCTGAATTACAGGCCGGGTCTTTTTCGGGCCAACGGCCCGAACCATACCAGCCCGGGGCAGCGCCCCGGGAACCTGAGCCCCCGAATCCGGAAGGGCTGAAAGCCCGCCCCATCACCACGCTCCTTTCCGGCGCGCCGCGCATGGAATTCACGCGACCTCCGGCACCGGACAAATGGATCGGGCTTTCAGCCCTCGATTTACATTGCGGCTTAACCCCGGGCCGATGGCCCGGGCTGGTATGGGGCGGGCCTTTGGCCCCTGGTCCGGCTTGTTCGTTGCGGGTTCTGCTCAATCCCACACATACGCCTCCTCGAATGCCACGCCGTATCTTCCCAACATCTCGCGGAACTCCTCCTGGAAACTCTTCGTGCGGTGCCGCTCGTCCTGCGCCTCGATGTATTCGCAAAGCTTCGGCAAATCCTTCGGGCCGACGGAGAAGCACCCGTAGCCCCGCTGCCACGCGAATCCGCTCAGAGCCGGCACCTGTTTCTTGATCCATTTCGATGACGCGGTCTTCAAGGTCTCCACCAAATCCGCGATGGTCACGGTGCGCGCCAGGCGCAGTGCCAGATGCACATGATCCGCCACGCCGCCGACCCGATAGGCTTCGCAGTCCGCATTCCTTGCCACGGTGGCGAGATAAGCATGAATCCGTGGACGAAAGTCCGGCGTCAAGACCGGGCAGCGTTCACGCGTAATGAAGATGATATGGACGGCGACGAGGCTGAGCGACTGGGGCATGGCGGGTGGGACGAACTGGACTCTCTGTCCGGATTGACTGCCGGCCAATCATTGCCCGGCAGCCGGGCCATTTCGCCCCGATGAGGCATATGGACAACATCGATCTCCGGGCTCTCGCCTGTGCAGTTCGCCCGGATGCCTACGTCCTCCGGCCCTGGCGGTGGAGCTTTCTCCTGCCAGAGAGCACTTCGAGGCACCGCCGGCGGACGGCGGATTGCGCCGGAAAAGCCTTTCTTCCGTCCGCTTCCGCCGGCGGGGGCAGCACGAAAAGTGAACGCGGCGGGATGATCCCTTGTCAAAACCGGTCCGTCCCGTAGTTCACCGCCCCTTCCGTCCCTGCATTTTCGACCCATTTCCCCTCTTATGAGTTCTCTCGCCCAGCGCATGAACGACATGCTCGTGTATTCCGCCCATGCCGGCGGCGTGGAGAGCATGGAACCGGTGGAGCGGATCATCGCGGAGGCGACGCAGTCGCAGCGGTCAGTGGTGGAGGACCTGCTGGATTCGCGTTTGGCGGATGAAGAGATGTTTCTCGGGGCGCTGAGCGAGCGGCTGCATCTGCCGTGGGAGCCGCACCTGAAGCCGCGCAATTCCCGAAGACTCAAGGAGGTGTGCTCCTCCGCCGTGGCGCTGCGGCACCGGTTGCTGCCGCTTTGGTTCGGCGACCCGGAACGGGAAAACGCCATTTCCGCCGCCGAGCGTGCCCGGGCTCAGGACGAGAATGCCCCGGAGGTGGAGGAAGGTGAAGCCCCGGCCGCAGGTGAGGAAAAGAACCCGGTGCTGGCGCTCTGCACCTACGATCCGTTCAATTTCACCGCCCGGCAGGCGGTGGCGCAGAGTATTCCCTGGCGCATCCAGTGGCACATGGCCAGCCGCACCCGGCTGCTGCATGCCATTCAAAAACTCTACGGCGTGGGCGCGGATACGTTCGACGCCATTCTCAAAGGCCGCGACCTCGCCGACACCCAGGCGCTCGACCTGCGCGAAGAGACGACCATTCTCGACGGCGACGACGACGAGGCCAGCGTGGTGAAATTTGTGAACCAGATCATTCGTCAGGCGCTGCAGCAGCGCGCGACGGATATTCACGTGGAGCCGATGGAGACCAGCCTGCGCATCCGCTACCGGATCGACGGCCTGCTCATCGACGTGCCGGTGCCGGAGAACATCAAGGCGCTGCAAAGCATGGTCATCGCGCGTCTCAAGATCATGTCGCGCCTCGACATCGCCGAGCGCCGTCTGCCGCAGGACGGACGCATCGCCCTGGAGATGGATGACAACAAGATCGACGTCCGCGTCGCCACCATTCCTGCCGTGCACGGCGAGACGGTGAGCCTGCGTTTGCTCAACCAGGAGAAGTTCAGCCTCGATAAGCTGGGCATGATCCCGCAGGTGCGCAATGTCATCGATGCCATGCTCAAGCTGCCGAACGGCATCGTGCTCATCACCGGCCCGACGGGTTCCGGTAAATCCACGAGCCTCTACAGCTTCCTCAGCGAGCTGAACACGGCCGAAAGCCGGATCGTGACCGTGGAGGACCCGGTGGAAAACAAGATCGAGGGCGTGGTCCAGATCGCGGTGAAGCACGAGATCAACCTCACCTTCGCCACCGCGCTGCGCTCCATTCTCCGCGCCGACCCTGACATCGTGATGGTCGGTGAAATGCGCGACCTCGAGACGGTGGAAATCGCCATCCGCGCCGCGCTCACCGGTCACCTCGTGTTTTCCACGCTGCACACCAACGACGCCATCTCCGGCATCACGCGACTCGTGGACATGGGCGTGGAGCCGTTTCTCGTCGCCGCCTCGGTGCGGTGCTTTCTCGCCCAGCGGCTGGTGCGCCGCCTGTGCCAGAAGTGCAAGCAGCCGGGCAAGGTCAGCGCCGAGGAACTGCGCTCCGTCGGTTTCCGCTTCGCCCAGGACCGCGACTGCTTTGTGGCCAAGCCCCGCGGCTGCGACCACTGCAACCACTCCGGCTATCACGGGCGGCTCGCCATTTACGAAGTCGCCGTCGTCAGCAAGGAAATCGAAGATCTCATCGTGCGGAAGGCGTCGGAGGCCCAGATCAAGGAGATGGCCGCCAAACAGGGTTTCGTCACCATGCGCGAATACGGCATCTACAAGGTTTTCGACGGCGCCACGACGATGGAGGAGGTCATCAGCGCCACCGCCACTGACATGACCCTCGGCGCGCCGGATTGAAGAGAACCACGAATGTACGCGAATGAACTCCAATAGTCAGAGAGGGCATGGTGAAACCCCGGACGGCATGGCTTCTCCACGCCGGTCATTCGGGTCCATTCGAGTCCATTCGTGGTTCTAAATACCTGTCCCCACATGGCTGTTTTCACTTATTCCGCGCTCAAGAAGGACGGCACCACCGCCACCGGTGAGATGACCGCCACCGACCGCTCCGAGGCCTTCCGCCGGCTCGACCGCAGCGGGCTTCAGCCGCTGTCGCTGAAGCAAAAGGACGCTGCCCCCGCCTCCGCAGAAAAGAAGAACGGAAAAGAAACCGCGCTCGCGACCAAAGACGCCAAACCTGCCAAGTCTGCCAAGGAAGAGAAAAAAAAGGAACTCGCCCTGGCAAAGTCGAACGGCAAAATCGCCGGCAAGGATGCCGGCACGAAGGAGACGGGCGGCAAGGAGGCCGTGCCCACCGGTCCGGTGAAACTCAAGAAGAACGACGTCATCGCCTTCACCGAGGAACTCAGCGACCTGCTGGCCGCCGGCCTGCAGCTGGAGCCGGCGCTGCGCATCATGGAGAGCCGCGACGAACTTTCCGCGCTCAAGGATCTCACCGCCATTCTCCGCAGCCGCATCCGCGACGGCAGCAGCTTCGCCGGTTCGCTCCAGGCCGCGAGCCCCAGCTTCGGCGAACTCTACTGCAACCTCGCCGCCGCCGGCGAAATCTCCGGTGCCCTGCCAAAAATCCTCAAACGCCAGTCGGAATACCTCACCGCCGTGCAGACGCTCCAGGGCAAGGTCACCACGGCGATGATTTATCCGATCTGTCTCATCATCGCCGGCCTCGCGGTGGTGACGCTGTTCGTTTCCTATCTCATTCCCACGCTGGCCCAGCTGCTCAAGAGCATGGGCAAGGAACTGCCCTTTGCCGCTCAGGTCATCCAGGGCACCGGGCGCTTCGTCTTCTCCTACTGGTGGCTCATCGCGCTGATCATCGGCCTCGCCATTTGGAGCTTCCAGAAAATCACCACCAGCGAGCGCTACCGCCCGGCGTGGGACGAAAAGAAGGTGAAGCTCCCGTTCTTCGGTCCGCTCATCAGCGCGCGCTTCTTCGTGCAGTTTCTGGAAACCCTGTCCAATCTCATCGGCAACGGCCTGCCGCTGCTCCGCGCGCTCGAACTGACCCGCGACGCCACACCCAACCGCTATTTGAAAGGCCTCCTGACGAAAGTCATCGGCATGATCGGTGAAGGCGGCAGTCTCTCGCGCTCACTGAAGAAAGTCGGCTTCTTTCCCGCCCTGCTCACCGATATGATCACCGTCGGCGAACAAACCGGCGACCTCGAGCACGCCCTCGAGCGCACCGCCCGCCGCTACGACAAGGAACTGCAGAAGACCATCGATCGCGGCATGGCCCTCGTGACGCCCGTCATCATCTTCATCATGGCCGTCATCGTCGGCATCATGGCCTACATGATGGTCAGCGTCATCCTCCAGTCGGTGAACAGCGTCAAAGCGCGCTGAAGGGCTGCCGGCTTGTCCGGCCGTCCGGGTCTGACATCAAGCCGCGGCGATGACTTGCCCGGGCTCTCTGCACTCAGTGCCCTGCCGCCCGTACCTCGAAACCGTTAGCGTTATCGAAAACCGGTGCCTCCCGCAGCGAGGCCCCTGAAAAGGAAAATGGAGAGGAAGAAGACCGCAGCCGACCGAAGGAAGACGGGCGAACATTTCATCTTAACTGATGAGCCAAATGGACGCTGATTAACACGGATTTACGCATGATTTCGGATTCACTTTGCGGAGGAAGATTCACGTCATCACAACTTGCTGAGCATCTGTGTTTATCCGGGTCCATTCGTGGTTCCATTCTCCTCTTAAGGTTCAAAGATTATCCAGGGTGCGCCACACAGTTCAATTCGTCAGTTCAGGACGTTTGCGCTTCACCCCGTCACCGCCCGCCAGATCACATCCGCGAGCAGCGTCAGCAGCAGGCCGGCGATGCCGACGATGGTTTCGGTGACGGTCCATGTGCGGAGGGTCTGACCGACGGTGAGGCCGAAGGAATCTTTGACGATCCAGAAACCGCCGTCGTTGAGGTGGGAGAGAAAGAGCGAGCCGCAGCCGACGGCGATGACGAGCAGTTCCAGATTGAGCCCCGGCATGGTGGCGATGAGCGGGGCCATGAATTCGGCGGCGGTGGTGATGGCGACGGTGGCGGAGCCGGTGGCCACGCGGATGAAGGCGGCGACCATCCATGCATAGACCAGCGGCGGCAGGCCCCAGACCCTGGCCATGTCCCCCAGCGATCCCGCCACTCCGGCTTCACTCATGACCCTGGCGAATCCTCCGCCGCCGCCCACCACGAGGAGCATCATGCCGATGCCACCGATGCTTTGCTCGGTGAACTTGAGCAGCTGCGGGCGGTCGTAGCCGCAGCGCACGCCGAACGACCACAGCGCGAAGACCACCGACACCGCCAGCGCGATGAGCGGACTGCCGATGAACATCGCGGCTTCGCGCACGGCGTGTCCTTTCTCCAGCGTCAATTCCGCCAGGGTCGCCGCGAGCATCAGCGAGACGGGCAGCAGGATGGTGAAAAGTGTCAGGCCGAAGCCTGGCGTGCGGCGATGCTCCGCGCCGGGAGTCGCGGCCGGTTCCGGTGCCCGGGCGTCCAAGCGTTTCGCGGCGAAGCGTGCGAAGACCGGCCCGCCCAGCAGCGCCACCGGCAGACCGATGGCGAATCCCCAGAGCAGCACCTTGCCGGTATTGGCGCCCAGCTTGTCCACCGCGACCACGGCTCCCGGGTGCGGCGGCATGAGGCCGTGCATCACCGAGAGAAATGAGACCAGCGGAATGGCCAGCAGCAAAAACGGCCGGCCCGACTCGCGCGTCAGCGTCAGCAGAATGGGCAGCAGCAGCAGCAGGCCGACGGCGAACCATGTGGTGAGGCCGACCACCACCGCCAGCAGACTGATGCACCACACCGCGCGCTGCGGGCCGAAAAATTTGTTGAACCGCACGGCCAGCACCTCGGCGCCGCCGCTTTCCGCCATCAGCTTGCCGAGCATCACGCCGAGCGCGATGATGCCCGCCGTGCTCGCAAGCGTGGCGCCGAGACCCGCCTGGAAATGCCGCACGATGTCCAGCGGCTTCAGGCCCGCGCCCGCGCCGAGCAGCAGCGCGCTGGCCAGCAGGGCGAGGAAGGGATTCACCTTCAGCCGCGTCACCAGCAGCACCAGCACGCCGATGGCGGCGAGCGCGAGCAGCACCAGGCGGATGTCGTGCGCGTCCATGTCAGTCGGGGCAGGCGGTTAATCCTGCTGCCCGCAGCGGCCGGAAGAGAGGGCGATCCTTCGTGGGGATTTCGCGCGGCGGTTGCAACGACAAGGCGGGTTTGGCGGTGCTGTGACTTGCGGGGTGCAACGACAAGGCCGGGACGGCCTTGCTACGGCTGGCGGCGTCGCTCACGCGCTTGCCATCGTCCTCAGATTGAAATCTGTGTCCATCCGTGTCCATCTGTGGCTTGCTCTTCACGGCTAGTCCGCGCGGAGTTCGAAAATGGCCTCGATCTCCACGGCGATGTTTCCTGGCAGGGCCGCCATGCCGACGGCGCTGCGCGCCCCGACGCCGTTTTCCGGACCCCAGATTTCCGCAAAGAGCTCGCTGGCTCCGTTGATCACCTTCGGATGGTCGTAGAAATCCGGGGCGCTGTTCACCATGCCGAGCGTTTTCACGATGCGCTGCACGCGGTCGAGACTGCCCAGCTGCTCGCGCAGTGTTGCCAGAATGGCCAGGCCCGTTTGCCGCGCGGCGGCCTTGCCTTCGTCGAGCGTCAGGCCGCTGCCGACCTTGCCGGTGATGAGCGTTTTGTCAGGCAGGAGCGGTCCGTGGCCGGACACGATGACGAGCCGGTCCACAAAGACGACCGGGCGGTAAACGGCGACCGGCTTCGGCGCGGGCGGCAGTGTCAGGGCGAGTTCGGCGAGTTTCTGCTCTGGAGTCATGCCGCCGGTTAAAGCAGCCCCGCGGAGCGCGGTCAACTCTTATGCGATTGCGGCGGACGAACCGGAGAAGCTGCGTCCTGGCAAAGTCCGACCGCTACTTCTGCCGCTTGAACACCACTTCGCGCGACTGCCCGCCGTCCGGCTGACCGTCGCTGTCCACGCCGGAAATTTTCACGGTCAGGGTATCGTCATCCGTTTTGATATGCTGCACGGCCATCTTCCGCTCGTTGACTTCGGTATCGGTGTGGGTGGACACGAGCGTCGGATTTCCCTGATACTCGATCCACTTGCCGGTGGTCAGGCCGCCCTGGTTGTCCACGGCGCCGTAGATCACGTCTTTCGTGCCTAGCTTTACCATGATCATGCCCTCGGCCTCGCGCTCACCCATTTTGAAAATCACGCCGATGGCGTTCTTCTCCAGCTTCCACGTGTAGGAAAGGGAGACATTGCCGTCCTCGCTGGCCCATTTGCCGATGACCCACTCCACCCCGGCGGAGGCGGCCATTTCGCCGAGAGATTCGGCGCGAACGGATGAAGAGAGAGGGGCGAGGGCGAACAGTGTGAGCAGGAGAATGGTTTTCATGGCGCGCCGATCATGAGCAGGGCGCGCCCGCCGGTCAATCTTTTCCCTGGGGGAGCCGTTTTTAGAGACGCGACGGCGTCTGGAAGCGGCCTTCTCTCGCGGGAATGTAATTCGGATTGTAGCGGTCGCGCGGGCTCCAGAGGAAGCCGGGGGTGCGGGAGATGAGTTCGAATTTGCGCGCGGCGAAGAGCGGGAGTTCGCGGTCGCTGTTGGGGTCGTAGCAGATGCGTCCGGTGAAATTGCCCCAGATGCGGTATTCGTAATTGTGGTCGTAGCCGTGGGCATTGGCACCGCCGGACGGGCTTTCCGGCAGACGGTCGGGCTGGGCGATGCCGCGGTTTTCATCCATGACGACGAGTTTGGCCTCCTCCCAGAGCTGGCCGGGGCGGCGGAGGTAGCCCCAGTAGCGGACTTTGTTGGTGAAGTAGCGGCGGCCGATGAACCAGTCGCCCCGGGGCTCGGCGCGGATGGCGGCGTTGCGCATTTGCACCTGCGGGCCGTTGTCCGCCGTTTCGCCCATGCCGCCGGTGTTCTGGCATGAGTTGAGCAGTGGGAGGGCGGCGGGAAGGAGGAGAAGCTGGCGGCGGGTCATGACGGAGGCGCAGGGTTGGATAGCGCGCGGCGCGGATGGTGACGGGTCCCGCGCGGAAAGCAAGCGGCGGCGCCCGCCGTCCCCTTACAGAGGGAGCTTGATTCGCGGGACAATGTCTGGAAGGATGCCGGCTCATGAATTCCCTACCCTCCGAATCACAGCCCGCTTCCCGGCGCATGCTCTGGATTCTCTGCGGCGGCATCGCTCTCACGCTGATCGGCTTTTTCTGCCTGCTGCCCAGCTTTGGCTTTGTCAAAGTGTCCACGGTGCAATGGCTCTGGGAGGCGTGGAATGATGAGAACAAATTCCATGAGCACGGCTGGATCGTGGTGCTGGTCATGGGCTGGTTTCTCTACAAGGCATGGAAGCCGATGCAGAGCGAGCCGGTGGAGGGCAGCCTCAACGGCCTGTGGTGGCTGGCGCTGGGCATTTTTCTGTGGGTCGGCGGATTTCGCGCCATTCAGGCCCGTGCGGCGGTGCTGGCCCTGCCGTGCCTCGTGCTCGGCGGCGTGCATTACGTATGCGGCTGGAAGGTCGCAAGGCACCTCATGTTCCCGCTCAGCCTCACGGTCTTCATGATTCCTGTGCCCGGCATCGAGCAGATGACGAACAGTCTGGCGATGGTTTCCACCAAGCTGGCGCATAAGTTCGGCCTGGTCATCGGCATCGAAACCATCCAGAGCGGCACCAAAATTCAGGCGGTCGATGCGGCATGGGGTGAGTTCCAGGTGGACGACGGTTGCAGCGGCATTCGTTCGCTGGTGGCGCTGATGCTCATCAGTTATGCCTATGCCATGGTGGTGCACAGGAAGTGGATGGAGCGGTTCATCATTTTCGCCGCGGCGCTGCCCATCGCCATTGTGGCCAACGGGGTGCGCATCACCAGCATTCTCATCGTGGCCAACATCGACCCCAAGTTCGCGGCGGAGACGTGGCACAACTACAGCGGCTTTTTCAGCTTCGGTGCGGCCTTCGGTCTGCTGATGCTGCTCAGCTTCGTCATGCGCAAAGGCATCCGCGCGCTGCGTCCGCAAACCACCGTGACCCGCATCGGCGGCACGGAACAGCAACCCTCCTCCTGATATGCTCCGCCGGCTCGTCATTCTGCAAATTCTCCTGCTCGCCGGCCTCAGCAGCATCTGGCTGCTGCCGTCCTCACCTGGACTCAAGGACGCCGCGCTCAATCCGATGCTGCCCGCCCGGGCGACGCTCTCGGGCTGGACCAGCAGCAGCGAACTCAACCGCGAGGGCTCCAAGGAGGAGCGCGAGCGCCTTTCCAGCGACACCGAGTACTTCCGCCGCGACTACCGCCGCGAACTGAGCTTCACCGAGCAGCCGGTGGGACCCAACAGCCCGGTCCTCGCGGATGAACTCAACACCGGCATCGTGCTTTCCGGCAAGAATCTCAGCGGCAGCATTCACGCACTCGAGCGCTGCCTCGGCGCTCAGGGATTCAATATTCCCAGCGCCAGCACCATGCACGTCAAGCTGCGCAGCGGGCACACCCTGCCGGTGCGCCGGCTTGTCTGCGAACGCCCTGACAAGGAAAGCGGGACCGTGCAGCGCAGCATCGCCTACTACTGGTTCGTGGGGCACGACTCCGTCACCAGCAATCACGTGCAGCGCGGCATCAAGGACTTCTACGACCGCATCGTGCACGGCTACGACCAGCGCTGGGCCTACATCACGGTCACCGCCTACCTGAACCAGGGCTACATCTATGAACGGCCTAAACCCGGCGAGAAGCTCAAGGAGGGTGAAGGGCTGACCGTGGCCCGCGAGCCCGGCGGCCGGCCCCTTGCCCGCCGCGAGCTCACCGAGCAGCAGGCCGATGCTCTGGTGGATGAATTCATTGCAGACATCGGGCCTGACATTATCAAAGTGGACCAGATCAAGGACTGGCCGGAGGAATGACCGGCGCTACCGCGCCGGCAGCGCCCGGAAGGCCGCCCCGCAAGCCCCGGCGGTGTCGCCCAGCTGCGCCGGCAGCAGCGGCACGCGGCGGCCGTCGAGCAGCCACTCCATTTCATCGAGTGCGGCGTTGAGGGGATCGAGCAGCTGCGCGCCCGCAGCCATGATGCCGCCGCCGAGGATGATCGCCTCCGGATCGAGCACGTTGATGAGTGAAGCGATGCCGGCCGCCAGCGCGCGCACACTCTTGTGCCAGACGGCTGCGGCTGCGGCGTCGCCGTTCTCCATCGCAGCGAGCAAATCGCGCGTCATCGTCCAGCGACCGCCGCTGCGCTGACCGATGTTGTGATTGCCGATGGCGTCCTCCAAACTTCCCGGCGTGCGCAGAATGTCCGGCGCACCGCAGGGATCGAGACTGATGTGCCCGAGATGCCCCGCGCGTCCCGCGTGGCCGGGGATGAGTTTGCCATCGCTGAGAATCGCGCCGCCGACACCCGTGCCGAGCGTGAGCAGGAAGCAGTCGCGCAGCCCGCGCGCCGCGCCGCACCAGACCTCGCCGAGCAGCGCCGCGTGCGCATCGTTGAGCACGGGCACGGGATGCGTGCGGCCGAGATATTCCGTCCAGTCGAGCCCGACCAAACCGTGGAGACGCCCTGGCATCTCGCAGATGGTGCGTTCGTCCTTCGCCGCCCGGCCCGGTGCGGCCAGCCCCGCGCGCTCGATGCGCCCACCGGTTTCCTTTTCCAGAACCGCGAGCGCCCCGCGCACACTCTCACGCCAGTCGCCGGAGCTGGTTAGGGCCTCCCCGGGCGTGAGGGCTGTGGCCAGCTGCCGGCCGGTTTCATCGTAGGCGGCCGCTTTGATCTGCGTGCCGCCGATGTCGAATCCTGCGATGATCATGGTGCGTTATTTATACTCCAGCCTTGCCGTGGCCGTGGTGTCTTTGTCGGCGATCACCCGCAGCCAGCGGGCCTGCACTTCCTGCGGGATGGTTTCAGCCATCTTTTCGCCGGGGGAAACGTTGAACGACTTCCATTCCACCCAACGGTCATCGCCGGTGAGATCGAGCTCGATACTGAACGAGACGGACTCCGCGCCCGAGTGATCCAGCTTCAGTCGTCGCGCGAAATAGCCCCACATGAGATAAGGATCGCTCGGAGCGCCCGCTTTCACCGGAGTGTCTTTCCATGGCCCGCCGGTGCCGCGAGGCGGTGGCAATTTCCAAAGATCATCCACCACGCCGGCCCAGAGAGCTGCTTTGCCGTCGTCGCTGCGAAGGATGTGTTCCCCCGCGGGAGCGTCGGGCTCGATGCCGGTCATGATGAGCAGGCCGCGCCACGAGCAGTAGTCGTGAATGCGCCGGTTGTGCGTACAGACGGGGCGCACTTTGGCAAAGCCGCCGGCATTCTCCGCAGGCACTTCGTAGAACGTGCCGTGGGCATTGAAGAGGTCGCGCTCGGTGCAGACTTCGCGGCACACACGCGCCGGGCCGGCGACGGTGTCCTTGTCGAACGCGGCATCGCCTTTGGGCAGGCGCCAGAGTTTGCCGGAGTCGTCGGTGTAAATGACGGATGCGGCATCCGTCGAGAGCACGCCGGCCGGGATGGCGCAGTTGGCTTTGTGAAAAGCCAGCGCCGCGGGATCATCCACGCGCTGGAGTTTTAGATCGGCATCCAATTCGTAGAGCGCGCTGCCGTCGGCGGGCATGTAATGGAGCGTGCCTTTGTTCTCGCCGCGGGCGTGCACGGTGGCCGCGAGAGGTTTCTCCTGCTTCACGTCAGCGACGCCCGTGAACGAGCCCTCTCTGTCAGAATCCGGACCCATGCGCGCGGAGCCATTGACGAACAGAGCCGTCGCTTTGGTCAGTGGTTGGGCGCAGCGCACTCGAATCCACGGAGGTGCCACGCCCCGGAGAGTCATATCAAGTGATACCCACTGGCCACTCCCGGGCGGGAGAACTATTTCTTTATATTGCCGCCAGTCAGCGGGCGTACCGGTTTCCAACAGCAGTGTTACCGCAGATTCGCCGCGGTGCGCCAGGAAGACGCTGCTGTGAGGGTCGAAAAGGAAGAGATCACTCGCCTGCCCGGCATTTACGTCTTCACCCAGCCATACGGCACCCTGACTGAGCGTTGGTCCCATCCCATAGAGTGGCAGGGCGTGCTTTGGGAAATCTGCCGGTCTCTTCACGAACCACAGGTTCGACTGGCTCTGGGGCGCGGCGATCTTTCCTTTGGCGGCGCGCTTGTTGAGGAACTCGTTCTTCGCCGTGTCGTCACACCCGAAAACGAGGTATCCATTCCATTCGCAAAAGTCACCGATGACTTTGAGATAGGAACTGAGCGGGCGAATGCCGCGTGGTCGCTTCATTGAGAAGTCCGATGGAAAGCCCCAGAACATCCCGTGCATGGTCATGAGCAGCGCGCCGCCGCCGACCTCTCGAATGCGCGGCCATTCCGTGTTCCAGCCGTGCGCGCCGTCGTAGCTGTTGCTGGCTTTGGGCAGGCGGAAGGTGTGCCACTTCCCGCCGTCGAGGAGCATGAGAATGAGCGAGCGGTGGTCCCAGCCGATGCTCCACACGGGATCGTCCGGCTTGCCGCCGCTAATGCCGCCGGGGCCGGTGACTTCGGTGAACTGATTGCGGCGCACGACGGTCCACTGGTCCGCCTTGCCGTCCCACCCGGCGAGCACGCCGCTGGGCGTCGCCGGGTTGGTGAGGGCTTCTTTCGCGTGGTCGCCGTTGTTGGCGTAGATGTATAGGCCCTGCGCGGAGTAGAATCCCTTGCCATGATAGCCCGGCAGATTCGCGTGGCGTCCCTCCTTCACCTGCTCATCCGCCCACAGCGTCGCAGGCTGCAGCGTTCTGACATCCACTTCGTAAATGCCCTCCTCCATCGTGGCGAAGACGATTTTCCCCGCGGGATCGGTCAGGTGCCGTGCCACTCCGGTGAGCCGCCCGAACATCGTGGTGTAGGGAATGACGCGAACATTGCGCTTCGCATCGATGGCATACGGCCCGATGAACAACTGCTGTGACTCCCCGTGAATCATGCGGTTCGCCGGCGTGCCGCCGATACTCTCCGGCCGGATGATTTGCTGCAGGTCCGGCGTGATTTCATAGAGCTTGTCGGATGATCCCTTCGGCAAATGCGGCCCGTAGGTGATGACCCAGAGCCGGTCCGCCCACGGCACCACTGCACCGGTGCCGCATTCACCCTCATCATTGAACATGGCGAGGTGCGGATAGATGCCGGAGATCTGCCGCGGTGCGGCGAGTGCCACCGATGCCAACGAGAGAGCGAATGCGGAGATGGCGCGGGTCATGGTTGGAGAAATGGCATTGAAAATGGCAGAGGAAATGGGAAAAATGCTCCCATGACGGCCACCATCACGATCGACAGCGCCGGAAGGCTGGTGCTTCCCAAACCCATGCGCGACGCTCTGCACCTCCGCCCCGGATCCCGTCTGCGCGCAGAGATTGTGGGCGACAGGATCAGCCTTGATGCAGACACCGGTGATCTCAGGGTGGAGAAGCGCGGGAAGCGACGTGTGGTCGTTGGCCCGCCTGGTTTCGATGCGGTGAAAGCGATCGCCGAGTCCCGCAGGGAGCATGAGGACAGAATTCTTGCATACCGAAACCGGAAGTGATGGATTTCATTGACACTTCCATACTGGTCGCAGCCATCGTCACCACAGAGCGCGGCCATGAGACCTGCGGGAGCATCCTGGACTCCGGTGGATTCGGCATGTATCAGCATGGGGTGGTCGAAACCTTCAGTACCCTAACCGGAGGAGGGCTAAGCCTTCGGCTAACACCGTCGCTGGCGTTGGAGGTCATGGAGGAGGATTACCTTCCGGGGATTACCGTCACAGCCCTCACCTCCACCGAAATGCTGCGCGCCCTGCGCGATGCTGAGAGCCGGGGCGTGCGCGGCGGGGCGGTTTACGATTATCTTCACCTTGTCGCCGCGCGAAAGGCGAAGGCGGCGCGGTTCTACACTCTGAACGTATCACACTTCCTCGCGCTGCGCCGGGAAGGGGATCCTGACATAGTCGAGCCCTGACAGAAGTGCCGCCATGATCCGGGCGGAACGACGAGGCGCCCGGGCGGTCGAAGCATGGCGACAGCACTCAAGCTTGGAAGGGAAATAGAACCACGGATGGCGCCGGATGATCACGGATACTCAGCAAATTGTGTTCACGGGAATCCTCCTGCGGGGAGTGAATCCGAATTCATGCGTCAATCCGTGTGAATCAGTGTCCATTTGGCTCATCAGTTAAGATGAAATGTTCGCCTGTTTGCCTGCGGCTATCTCCGCAGCGCTCCGGTTCCCTTCGGTCGGCTGCGGTTTTCTTCTTCTCCATTTTCCTGTTCAGGCTCAGCGCCCGCGCTTTTGCAGCAGCTGGTTCACCCGCTCGTGGATGCGGCGGAGACCGTTGCTCTGTGGCGGCGGCGGGGCCGGCTGGTCCTCGAAGGATTCCAGCACCGTGAGCACGTCGTCGATGAGCACCTGCTTCTTGTCGCTGCCGTCGAGCAATTCCACTTCGAGGACTTTTTCCAGCCAGAGCAAGAGTTCGGTATCGATGCGGCCGGGCGGTTTGTTTTCGAGGCGCCAGAGTTTGTTTTGCGACGTGGGGAAGCCGCGCATCCACAGTTCGCGGGCGAGCTGTTCCAGCGTCCAGCCTTTGCGCTCGCGGGCATCACTGAGCGCGCGGCTGAGCTGTTTATGGCTGATTTCCTGGAGGGGACGACTCATGGATGGGTGAGAGGGTTTGCAGCAGTTGTTCCTGAAGCGCGGCGTCGAGCGGAACGGCGGTGCGCCACGCCGTTTCAAATGCAGCGGCGAAGCGCTGCACTTCAGAATTGTCAGGCCGGTCGCGGATGATCAGCCCGGGATGGGAGAAGGAATCCGCGCCGTCGGCCTCCCGCGGGCGCGGCACCAGAATATCGAGCCGGGTGGACGCATGGCCGTCGCGATAGAGATGAAGGGAGCGGCCCGCCGTCAGGAAAGGCGGAGTGGCTTCCGGCAGCCGGCGGTCGAGGAGCCGCACTTCGAGCACCGCCGCGTGGGTCTTCAACAGCCGGAGCACCACCGTCATACTGTGCCAGCAGCGCGCGCGGTATTCACGGAGGTCCATGCCGAAGGCGGCGGCGGAGTCCGCGAATTCTGACAAATGCGGATGGCCGGGCTCCCCCATGCGCGGATCGAGCGCCACGACGCGCATGCGCGCACCGGGACGCGCGGCGATCACCTGCAGTTCCTTGCGAAAGGCGGACCCGCCCATGAAGGCGGCGCTCGCAGTCATCGCATCCAGCCGGTCGTAGTTTTCCTCGCGCAGCGAGAGAATCACATCCGGCAGCTCAATGGCCCGCTTGACCTCAAAGGTTCCGCCAAAGACCTCCATGCGCCAGCGTCCGAGGGCTTCCCGGCAGTGTGCGAATCCATTCAGGTGCATGCCAAAGAACCAGAACGCGGCGGCGGCGAGCAAACCGAGCCCCAGCGCTGTCAGCGGATGATCTCCAAACCAAGCCGTGATCGCGAGCCAAAAACGGCGCAGTCCGGAGGGGCCGACCCGGACGGGAGTGGAAGGAGTGGTGTTCTCAGCCATGAGGCGGAAGCTGCGGATGCTCTCTCTTTTATCAAAGCCGGACTCACAGGGAAAGGAGTTCTAAAAACAAATTTGACTACAAAATCCCTTTCAAATTCTATTTGAGAATTTATTTGAGATGCGGCATTCCTCCGGCGCCATGAAAACCCCGCCGTCCAATTCCTCTGTCGTCCGGCACGCCTATGCCGGTTCGTTTGATGCCTACTCCCGCGAGATTGCCAGTTACGCGCTGCTCACCAAGCAGGAGGAGCGCGATCTGGCCGTGCTGGTGCAATCCGGCGATGCCGCCGCGCGGGAGCGGCTGATTAACGCCAATCTGCGCCTGGTCGTGTCCCAGGCCCGTCGATTCAGCGGACTCGGACTGCCGCTGGAAGACCTGATCGCGGAGGGCAACACGGGCCTGATGAAGGCCGTAGAGCGCTACCGGCCGGACGTGGGGGCATCGCTGAGCACCTATGCCGTGTGGTGGATTCGGCAGAGCATCCTGCGGGCCATCGAAAATCACGGGCGCACCATCCGGCTGCCGGCCCATGTGTTGACGCGCGCGCGTCGAATTTTTACGGCGGTGTCGGAACTCGCCCAGGCATTGGGCCGGGAACCGGACGACAACGAGTTGGCGGATCACCTCGGGGTTTCGGCCGAGATGCTCAGCGGCACCCGCGACGCGATGCAGGCACCGCAGTCCCTCGATGGTCAAAACTCCGCCGACGACACCCCGCTGCAGGACCGGCTGGCAGCGCCCGAGGGCGGTGCCGACGATCCCTTCCAGGCCGCCTGCTGCGGGTGCGACAGCGACCGCGTGTGCAAGATCCTCTCGACACTTCCGGAACGGCTGCGTTTTGTCATCGAGCGGCGATTCGGCATCGGCGGCTGCGATCCGGAACCGCTTTCGGACATCGGGCGCAGTCTCGGCGTCACCCGCGAGCGCACGCGTCAGTTGGAACGGCGTGCCATGAGTTTCCTGCGTCAGGCGCTCTACCGGCAGGATCCCGCGGGCAATGCCTGTCTGCTGAGTGTGAGCGGGCCGGTGGAGCGCACCCGCATCCGCCGGAAGCGGCCGGAAGGGGCGGCTGCTTAATATCTTCCTAACCCGGCGAAGCCGGAGCCAAACAGTCCGCAGGGCCGTGGAGTGCGGCGACTTGTCGCCGCCTTCCGCAAGGGCACTTGTGCCCGCCGGATGTCGTAGGACGTCCGTTCTCTCTCCGCCGCACCGGTTCGCCGCAGACAAGTCTGCGGCGGGGAAGGCGGCGACAAGTCGCCGCAGTCCAAAGCGGCTGCGCCGCAAAATCGTCGCCAACCTGTTCCCTTTTCACCACTGAGATACAAATTACCGCTGCAACATGAGCCAGACGAAGCCGGTGCGCTCCTCCGCGATGAATTCGGAGCGCTTGCGGTAGTGGGCGTTCCACTTCTCACCGGCCTCCTCGCGCGCGGCCTCCTCCTTCGCGGCGGTGTATGCCTCACGCAGGACTTCCTGTTCCTTCTCCCAGGCGGCCAGTTTCGCGGTGAACTCCGCTTCTGTCAGGCCGGAGGCGCGTGTGGTCAGGCTGACGGCATCACCGATCAGAAGGTCCAGCCGGCCGTCGCCGTTCACGTCTGCGGCCCATGCGCGTGTGTCCGCACCCGGGGCTGCGGGAAGTGCCGCCTTTTCACCGGGGGGCGGTGACTCCTCTCTCGCGGGAGGAGCGAGCAGTTCCTGAAAGTCGCCGAACTCCGGCACGCCCTTTCCTGACGTTTTGTTTTCCGCCCGGTAAACGCCGCCGCGCGCGCTGCCGGTGATGAGATCGGCGTCGCCGTCGCCGTCCCAGTCGGCGGGACAGATGCCGCTGTGCTGTCCCTTGAGGTGCAGCGGTTTTCCGCCGGACAGGACCGGCACGGGCTTTGGATTGAAAGCGGCTTTCGCTTTTGTGCCTTCGTTGGTGAACAGAAAATACGTGCCCTCGAAATTGCCGGTGAGGATGTCGAGGTCGCCGTCGCCGTCCCAGTCATGCGCCGCGGGCTGCGTGCAGATGCGTTTTACCATTTCCTGCTCCGAAGCGGGAATGATGAGCGGCTTGTAATCGGAGCCTTTGACGGCCACCGCTTTCTTCACCGTGCCGTCACCGTTTCCTGACAGCAGCCAGAAAAGGCCGGCCATGGGATCGTGCTCGGAGTAGCAGCCGGAAAGAATGTCAGGTTTGCCGTCGCCGTCGAAGTCCACAACCTGTGGAGTGCTGCTGGTGCATCACCAGACCCCCGGCACTTCGGCCGGCTTTTTTCCTGTCAGGAGCAGCGCCCCCTTCGCAAGTTTCGGCACGCCTGCGCCGCCTTCGTTCCGGTACACGGTGATCAGTCCTTTGGAGAACTGTCCCACCAGCAGGTCCTTCCTGCCATCTCCGTCCCAGTCGGCCCATGAAGGACAGGCATAGCCCGGCGCAGCGACTTTAACGGGCTCGCCGCCGGCCATGAGCAGGACAGGTTTTTCCAGTTCTCCCGCAAGGCAGACAGCGGGCACGGCAAGGAGTGCGAACGGTGTTTTCATGGCGCCGTCATGGAACGACGGCGCCACGCTCCGGCAACGGCGATTTCCGCACGGACTCCCGCAAGACGGTCACTTCGCGCGGATGATCCCGTGCATCAGCCGCCAGTGCGCGGGGAACGTGCAGACGTAGGGATAGTCTCCCGCTTTGGCCGGTGTGAACTTGATGACCGCTTTCTGTCCGGGGTCGAGCAGTTTGCACTTCGCGAGCACCTCCGGAATGTCCGGCACGAAGCTCTTCGCAAAACCGTCCGGCGCGGTGATCATCTTGTCCGCCGCGGCGCCGATGGCTTCATAACTTCCCGGCGCGGCGACGATGAGATTGTGCTGCAGGGCGTCGGGGTTTTCATAAATGATCGCCACCGGTTTGCCGGCGGTGACGGTGAATTCCTTCACGTCATACATCAGCGTGCCGATGGTGGACTTCACTTTGAGCACCTGATGCGTTTTGGCGAGTTCCTCCTCGGTTTCCTCGACCACCGCAGCCGCGGGACCGGAGGCGAGCGCTTTCAAAACGGAGGCGCTGACGGCGGAGGGTTTGCCGGTCGCGGCGGTTTGGACCGCGGTGACCGCCGCCGGGCCGCTGAATTTGGCCAGATTCTGTGCGACCACGGGCACGGGGTCGGCCTGGGGTCCGGCGTCAAAGCCGCCACCCTGACTTTCCCCGAGATCGACCAGTGAAAGATCGTCCCACCACGCCTTGCCGGTGGCGTGGCCCCAGCCGCCGTAGAGCAGATTGACGCTGATCTGACGCTGGCCGCGCGTGGAGAATTTCATCTCCATTTTCGTCCAGTCGTTGGTGCCGGTGAGCGGACGCGTCATCGGCTGAGCGCCGTTGAGCTGGTGCAGTTCCAGCATCGCTCCCCGGCCGCCGCGCACCGTGCGCAGGTTTTCGGTTTTGATCCACCCTGCCAAAAGATAATCGTGCCCCGGCTCGACATCGAGATCGAAATGAAAACTCGTGTCCGCGCCGCGCTCGCTCTCGATGAAGAAGCTGCGCGAGCCGCTGTGCGCCTCAGCGGCGACCCGGTGGTTCGCCTGGCCGCTGTAGGTCCTCACGCGCCAGTCCGCAGGCTGGTCGCCGGAAACTTCCTCCGCGCCGGGATTCCGGAACAGATTCTTCCCGTCCGTCTGCGGTGCCTCCTTGACGGGAGCGTCTCCGGCGGGAGCGGCCGCGAGGGCCGCGGTCAGAAATCCCGCGCCATGGCGCACGGCGGCCAGCGTCCGGGCGACGGGGATCCAGCGGTCGGACAGGTTCGCCTTGTCGTTCTGCATTCCAAAAATGGCGCGACCGGCGGCATCGCTGGAGGGCAGGGTGCAGAGTTCAATGAGCGCCGTGAGCCGGACGAGCGGTTCTTTGTCGGAAAGCAGCGGCAGAACGGCGGTCACGGTTTCGGCATCGCGCGGCAGGACTTTGGCCGCGGCGCGGCGCACGCCCTGCGAGGGATGCTGCAAGGCTGCCGTCACCGCGGTGCGCACATCCTTGTCCGCGGTTAGGCCGAGTCCGTGCAGTGTCCACAGCGCGTTGATGGCCGGGCCGTTCACGCCCGCGGCATCCACACTGCGGTTCGCGATGAGTTTGAGCAGTTCGGGCGCGGCTGACTGGTGGGCGCCTTCGATCAAAAGCCGCTGCGCGTGCAGGCGCCAGCCGAGGTTGTCGCTCTGCAGCGCGGCGAGCAGACCGGCGGCATCTTCTTTCTGCAGCTTGAACTGCCGCGATGGCTGACCCGCTTTCCAGCTGACCCTGTAGAGCCGGCAGCGCTCGGTGTCGCGCAGGTCACTGACAAACGCATTGCCCTGACCGTTTCTCGCGCGGAAGCCGCCGCGCTCCGGACTCGGCGTCGGATTGTGCTGGACCAGAAACGAATACCAGTCGCTGATCCACACCGCACCGTCCGGACCGGTCGTGGCCACCACGGGAGCGACCCACTCATCCGCACCCGCAAAGAGATTCCAGCCGTTCTCCGTCGAAAAGTTAGTGCCCTTCTGCTCCAGGAAAGCGCGGTACACCACGTGCCCGGTCGGTTCGGTGATCAGGGCGAGCCGGTTCCAGCAGTCCTGCGGGTAGCTCCGTGCGGTGTAAATCTCGTGTCCCGCCGCCGCCGTGTAGCCGCCGAAGACGTCCACCTGCCGCAGCTTGTCCATGATGGTCCACATCTTTTTGTTGGCGTCGATGCCCGGGACGCGCTCGGCGATTTCGAATCCATCCACTCCTTTGGCGAGCGTCCACGGCACGGGAATGTAAAAACTGCTCTGATTGTTCGCCGTGCTGCCGAAGACATCGCCGTTTTCCCCGATGCCCATGCCCCAGGTGTTGTTCGACGTGGGGCCGAGGAATTCCAGTTTCGATCCGTCCGGCTTGAAACGGAACGCGCCCTGACCAAAACGCAACTGCTCGCCGCCAACCACGCCGTTGAAGCCGCTGTAGCCCACCGTGCCCCAGATCCAGCCGTCGAAATTGTAGCGGATGCTGCTCGGGCCGGCGTGCGTGTCGCCTTTGCCCCAGCCGCGGAAGAGCACGGTGCGCTCGTCGGCTTTGCCGTCGCCGTTGGTGTCCTTCAAAAAGAACGTCTCCGGCGCGGCCGTGACCACGACGCCGCCGTTCACCAGCGCGAGGGAGGTGGGAATGTTGATCTGATCGGCAAACGTCGTCTGCCGGTCCATCGCGCCGTCGTTGTTAGTATCCTCGAGCACACTGATGCGGTCGTTGCCGCTCGCATGTTCCCGGATGGTGTTCGGATAGTCTTTCGTCTCCACCACCCAGAGGCGGCCGCGTTCGTCCCACTTCATGTCGATCACGTTCCACACCATCGGTTCCGTGGCGATGACGCTCAGTTCATAGCCGGCGGGAATCTGAATGTGCTTGCGGCTCTCTTCCACGCTCAGCGGATGCTGCAGTTTCGGCGGAGGGTCGCGCCGTTCGTAATTGGGCACGCCCGGATGGTCGCTGTAGGTGAACGGCGCCGGCTTCCATTTTTCAAAGGCCGCCGCCCGCGCATCGCCCACGGCCCACAGCGTGCCGCGAAAAACGAGATCGTGGAACCCGGGATTCGTCCACGTCCGCGTGTCGTGACCGTAGGCGGTGTAAAAGACGCGCCCTTTGCCTTCATGCCGCGTCCATGTCCATGGCTCGCCTTCGCGCGTCTGGAGGATGTGACGGTCCGGCGCGTGCAGATGATGCACGTAGGTTTCGTCCCATGTTTCGAACGGCGTGAAGCCCTTCATGACGGGATGCGCGGGGTCCTCGATCTTCGTGCTGAAGGTGCCGGTGCCGTGCGATTTGAACTGCGCCCCCACCAGCGCCACGTACTGCATGGAGTTGCGAAAGCAGTAGCTCGCGCAGTGAATCGGCACCAGTCCCCGGCCGCTGCGCACGTACTCGAGCAGGGCCTTTTCCTGCGCCGGCTCGATGGTGTCCGTGTTCGCATAAATCATCAGCGCATCGTAGCGCGCGAGATTCTCCGCATTCACATCCGCCATGCGGTCGGTGTAGGTCAGGTTCACGCCGAGCGGTCCCAGGCCTCTGAGCAGTTCGGGAAACCGTTCCACCGGCTTGTGCCCGGCGTTGTCACCGAGAAAGAGAATTTCCAGGCGCTGCGCCGAAGCGGCAGCGGTTAAGAGGATGGAGCTGAGAAGGAGTGCTGTCTTCATGGCGGGGCGGGATTAAGCCCTGCGCCGCCGCCCGTGGCAAGTCTGCTCGCCTTATATAATACGTCGTCGGGACTGAGAAATTGACCACGTCCGTTGCGCAGCCCGGCGGGTGACTCCGGCCCGGCGGATTTGCCGTTTTCCCCGCGCCAATTCGCCGCATGGCGGTGCTATGCGCATCATCACCGGCAGCGCCGGCGGCATTCCCATCACCGTGCCCCGCACTCTGCTCCGCCCCACCGCGGACCGGGTGCGCGAGGCCGTTTTCAGCATTCTCGGCGACCGTGTGGCCGGCGCCGCCGTGCTCGATCTTTTTGCCGGCAGCGGCAGTTACGGACTGGAATGCCTCAGCCGCGGCGCGACGCGCGCCGTCTTCGTCGAAGCCGACCGCCGCAGTGCCGATGTGATTGCCCAAAACCTCGCCAAAGCCCGCCTCTCCGGCGGAACCGTCAGCGCCGTCAATGTCGAGACCTGGCTCAAACGCGCCGCGGGGCGCTTCGACCTCATCTTCGCCGATCCGCCCTACGCAAAGGCCCGCGGTGACCGCGACTGGAATTCGTTTCTGCTCGGCTCTCCTGAACTTCGCGGACTGCTCGCTCCCGGGGGACTTCTCGTACTGGAGTCCTTCTTCAAATCCGCGCCGGTGCCCGCCCCGGACTCACCCTGGCAAATGCTGGACCAGCGCCGTTACGGCGACTGCGCCGTCAGTTTCTACGCCGCGGCGGCGGTGACACCGTTGCCGGACGCGGGGCCGGCGGCGTCATCCTAACACGGCGGCGCCGGAACCAAAGGGTGCGGAGCACCGTGGACTGCGGAGACTTGTCTCCGCCTTCCGCGCCGCCGCTTGCGGCCAGCCGGGCAAGCGCAGCGAGCCGGCGCGGAGCCAGGGCGATGAGGGCAGGGCGCACCGGAAGCGCCGTCCCGTCGGTGAGCCTCCGCAGCCGAAAGCGGAGACGAGTCTCCGCAGTCCAAAGCGGCTGCGCCGCATTTTCGTCTCCAGCGCAGCCACTTTTCGCTACTGAGTTCTTGAACGAGTCAGGCTGAGAAAGAGAAAACTCGTTAGTCCCGCGGGGAATCGGCACCGCAACTTCGCCCGCGTCGGAGTAGGGGGAAGCCTTATGAATTCAGAAATTATGGAAAACTTGATAATTTTCCTTGATGACGGCGCGTGGCTGGTACAATATCTACGGAAATTACGACACTATGAAGAAACTGATTGTGATCGCCAACGACGCCGACGCTTGCGGCAAGACGACTCTGACCGCGCTTCTCAGTGGATTCGTGGAACGCAAAGGAATGCGCCACGTCATTGCCCTGACATCGCAGGACCAGGAGCTGCCCCTCGACACGGTCCTGCTCGATTCGGAGGAAGGCTTCGCGCCGGCCGACCTCGTGTCCATGGTCGATCGCACCGACATCATCATCGTGGATATCCACACCGGCAGCGCCGAGGACTTTGAGAAACTTTTCTTCCGTCACCGTCTGGACGAAGCGCTGGATGAAATCGAGTGCGGCGTCACGGTGGTGCTTCCGGTTTGTGAGGACACCGCGGTGCTGCACAGCGCCATGGAGCGGGCTCGGGCGTGGAACAAATGTGCCGAGCTGGTGGTCGTAAAGCTGCCGCTGCTCGCGGACGAAGCGGAGAGTTACCGCGGCAGTCCGGCGCAAAAGTATTTTCGCCAGCTGGGCGCGGCCGAAGTTTCCCTGCCGGAGGTGAACGAAGCGATTCTCGACGAGATCGATGCGCTCGATCTGGACGTCCCGCTCGCGCTGACGCAGCGCCAGCACCTGGCGCGTTTCGTGCGCAACGAACTGCTGGGATGGGAAGTGAACGCCTGCGAGAAGCTGCGTGAATTCGAGGAACTGTTCATTCCCGCGCACAGCCGGGCGCAGGATACCCGCGAGGATGCCATCTTCGGCAAGTCACTGGCCTTTTGATTTCCCTGCCTAACCCGGGCCGCCCGCGGCAATCCACGGGTATGGAGCAGCGGACGGTCCGGGCCGGCGGGAATTGTCATTCCGTTTCCGCCTCGGCAATGAGGCGCCGGTATTCCACGCGGGCGTGATCGTAGGCGCGGACCGCGTCGGCTTTTTCCGCTGCGGCGATGAATCGTTCCTTCTGGCCCCAGCACTTCTCCACCCCCTGGAGACACCAGTAGGCACTTTTGCGGGAGCGGATCGGTTTTCCGGCAACAGTCACGAAGAAGGGATTGGTGTGGCACGTCGGCAGAATCCGCAGGGAAACCCAGCAGCTGCGCTGAATGTCCACGTCGAAAGTGAGCGGCTTGGTCACGCCGTCGGCGGTGAGATTCTGTGAGGCGGCGGGCCGTCCGTTGATGAGCAGTTCGACCTTCACGTCGCGGCTGTCGCCGAGCCGGGCGCGCTCGATGTGCCAGTAGGGCTTCTGATCGATGCGCAGGTTCTTCATTCCCGGCAGAGGCTTTTCGTCCAGCAGCGCGGCGGCGTTCACCGTGGCCTTCATTTTGCCGGGGGCCTCGAGGCTGACTTCCGCCTGACCATCGCCGAGCGAATGGTCTCCCAGTTTGAAGTCCATGAGATGACTGCGACCGTCGCCGACATAGCAGCGGCCCTCGCTGACCCCCTGACACCACGCGTCGTAATTGAGCAAGCCGGGGACTTTCACATAGCTGCGTCCCAGGCCGACGCGTTCGCCGTAAATGCACGGGAAGTCCGTTTCGCCGCTGATGCGGGTGCGGTAGCCGCAGTTGAGGGTGTGATACCAGATGTTCAGCTCCGCGGTGTAGGGCGTATCCACCGTGGAAATGAAATCCACGGCAGGCACGGGCGCGCCGTCCGGCCCCGGCACCATGTGCGTCACATCGACGATGTACTCACACGCGCCGATGCCGTCGAATGGCGGAATCTCCTCCGTGGGCATCTGCGTGTCTTTTACCAGCAGGCCCCAGCCGCTGTGCGCGGGGCCGCAGACCGCGCCCTGAGCCTGCGCCCACTTCAGCGTGTTGAGGCAGAGCGTGGGCCAATGGTCCTTCGAGGTGCCGCCGGGATACATTTGGTCCTTGAGCCGCAGCAAACAAAGGTGGCCGCTTTGATGGGAACCGAAGCCGCTCACTTCGATGTCGTAGCGCAGCAGATAGGGATGACGGCTCACCTTGTCGATGGCACCCGTGAAAAACTGCTTTTGATAGTCAAAGCAGGGACCCCACGTCAGGTTGGCGCCGACCTTCAGGTCCTCGCCCAAACAATGGAGCATCATGTCAGGGGCGTGCACGCCCTCCGTCGGTTTGGTGTAGTGCGCACAGCCGGCGGCGTGGATGTGATGATCGCCGCTCCACCAGCCGGTGGCGGCCGGGTCCACCCAGCGGCGCAGTTTGAACACGATCTCCCGCGGCTCGTCCTTCGTGAGGTCCACGCTTTGCTCCTGCACGAGGTATTCCGGCCCGCGCGTGCAGCGGACGGTGACCGCGGCGCGCGGGAGTTTCATCTTTTCGCCGTGCTCGCGATAGACCTGCGGATGAAAAAAGAAGTCCGGCGCGAGGCGCTTGGTCATGCTGGGATAAACGCGGCCTGCGGCGTCGCGGATCTCAAGGCCGGCCACCGTCGGCTTGCCGTTCTCATCCGTCAGGCTGAGCTGCACCTCCCGCGCAGGCGTGCAGTCGAACGTGGCCGTGATGTCGGCGCGAAAGCCGAGGTCCTGCGTGCCCTGGCCGGCGTTAAACTCGAACACCGCGCTCCGTTTGCCGGCATCGCGGCTGTATAGCGCGAGAATGCGGTATTCGAGTTTCAGCCCGCTGAGGTGCTTCTCGAGCGGACGCCCGTCGAACATATCCGCATCGAGCCAGCGGGTCGCCGTCTTGTCAGGCGCGGCATTGGGCACGGGCTTCGCTTGTTCACTGGCGACCTCCAGCGCGGACGTCACGCCGGCCTCATTGTGAACTTTGACCAAAAAGTGCCGCCAGCCGCCCTCCGCGAGCTGTTTCGGAGCCGGTCCGGTCGCCGCTTTGACGCGCGCTTCCGGATTGATATTGACGAAGGCGAGGCAGTGCGCGTCGAGCACTTCCTGCACCGTTGCCGCGGCCTTGTCTCCGTCGCCGGCCTTCAGCGCGGCGAGAGCGGCGCGGTCCTTTTCCGGCAGCGGCTCGCCCAGAAACTCGAGCGCCTGCTGCAGCCGTTCCACCTGGACCAGCAGCGGCTGAGCCTCGACGCCGGTGACGACGGAGATTTCCTGACAAATGACCGGCAGAGAGAAAAGAAGCAGAAAGGCGGCGGTGGTTTTCATAACGCCGCCATCCTGGCGCGGTCCGCCGCCCGGGGGCAAACACGGATACCCGGAAGCCACTTGCGCACCAGGGCGGGAGAGCGTGACTCGTCTGCATGAGCGCCGCGCCGAACTATCACCTCGCCCATTTCTCCGAAATCGAACCCGTGCGCTGTCCGTGCGGCTGGGCGCAGCGCGCCTTTGCCGGGGTGGCCGGCGCCCCCGCCAGCGTCCATGTGGTGCAAATCGAGGACGACGCCCGCAGTCACTATCACAAACGCATGACCGAGATCTACGTCATCCTGGAGGGCGAGGGCCATCTCGAACTCGACGGCACCCTCGTGCCGGTGCGGCCCATGAGCACGGTCATGATCCGCCCCGGCTGCCGGCACCGCGCCGTGGGCCGCATGAAAATTATGAACATTCCCGTGCCGGCGTTCGATCCGGAAGACGAATGGTTCGACTGAGACACCGCAGCGGTTGTCAGGCGTGACGGCGTGGGGAAACTCCGGCCTCCGCCATCCCGCCGGTTTATGAAATGCCTCCTCACTCTTCTCGCCTGCTGCTCCACGGCGTGGGCCGCACCGCTCGCGTTCTTCACCCCTGATCGGGAGTTCAAAGGCGTCGAGCCGCCGGACTGGGTGCTCGACGGTGTGGTCAAAGTCTTTCTCCCGCTGGAGGATCACACAGCCATCGATGAGTGCGCGGACATTGGCGCGACCATCGTTCATACCGGCGGGCCCTCGCCGTATTATCCGCTGCGCAAGGATGACGCCCGTTCCGGCGTGCCGGAGCCGGAGAGATTGCGGATGCTGGGCGGCGTCGCGAAAGCGAAAGCGCGCGGGATGCGCGTCATTCTCGGCGTGTCGCCCTACGCACCGGTGGAAATCGTCAGGCAGCACCCGGAGTGGATGCACCATGCGACGGACGACCCGGCCATTCGCGAAAAAGCGAAGCTCGACCTGACCACCCCGGAGAATATCGCCCTGCGTTCGCTCCCGTTGAATACACCCTATGGCGACTACGCCATCGAGTGCCTAGCCGAGATGATGCGCGACTTTGGCGTGGACGGGTTTTCCTTCGACGGATGCTACCATCACTTCATCAACTTCAGTCCCTTCGAGCGGGAACTGTATAAAAAGGAATCGGGCCGCGATCTGCCGGCCAAAATCGATCTCAACGACGAGGCCTATCGCATTTATCTGCTCTGGGCGGATGAGAAGCTGGAGCAATGGTACCGCCGCCTGGGCGAGCGGCTGCGGCAGGTGAATCCGGAGGCGGCGATCTACACGTGGACGACGAATGCCGGGCGCTACGGGCATTTTCTCACCAGCCCGCGCGTGATGTCGGCGCGCATGAACCGGCTCATCCACTGCCCGGTCCAGGAGTGGTGGCTCGATGAAGTGAATCTCGGCTCCACGGTCGTCCCTTATTTCGGCGCGGCCTACGTCCGCGCGGTGAGCGGCGGCAAAGCAGGTGCGAGCGAACCCTATCTGATGTCGCGCGGCAATCCCTACACGACCGACAGTTTCCCCGCGCATGAACTGACCGTGCGCTGTCTCGGCGCGATGACGAACGGATCGTTCACCCCGCTCGCGCAGATGGCCGGAAAAGAGGCGACGTATGCGACGCTGCGGGAAATCGCGAAGCGTAAAGCCGTCTTTGCCCGGCTCACGCAGGAGCCGTGGGCCGCGCTGCTGGTGAGCGAGCAGACGCGGCAGTTCTATGCCCACGGCAGCATCATGGAGCGCTGGCTCGCGCATGCCCTGGGATTCTATCGCATGGGCATGGAGGAGCATCTGCCGGTGACGCTCATTACCGAACTCGATCTAAAGCCGGATCTGCTCGACAGGCACCGCGTGCTCATCCTGCCCAACGTCGCCTGCCTCAGCGATGCGCAGGTGGAGACGATTCGCTCGTATGTGCACCGCGGAGGAGGGCTGGTGGCGACGTGCGAGACCTCGCTGTGCGATGAACTCGGCCAGTCGCGCGGCGACTTCGCGCTGCAGGATCTGTTCGGCGCGGGCTACCAGGGCCGCCCGCTGCAGGAGCCGGGGAAACGCGACGTGGATGCGAATTTCGCCGTCGTCATCAACGACAATTACTGGGCGCAGCGCGCCAATGCCGGCGCGTTTCGTTTTTCCGACTACTCCGACAGCATCTTCGCCACCGATCCGCGGCTGAAAAACCTGCTGCCAAACCTCCAGGCGACCTTCAAAGGCCCGATGATTCGCCCCTCCGCATTCCAGCCGCCGATGAAGCCGGCGCTGATGTATTTCCCGGAAGGCCGCGAACCGTTTCCCTGCGCCGCGACCGGTGAGCACGGCAAAGGCCGCGTGGTGTATTTCGCCGGCGGCGTGGATGCCGGGCATTACAGCTACGGATTTCCCTATCAGCGCGTCATGCTCGCCCGGGCCGTGAAGTGGGCCGCGCGCGAGTCGTATCCTATCGTAGTGAAAGCGCCGATGTGCGTGCAGAGCACGTTTTGGAAGCAGGGCGCGCGCACCATCATTCACCTCTGGAACGGCCTGAACACCACGGGTGATCACGGCGCCCAGGAAGTCGAAGCCCCGCTCCGGGAGGAAGCCGTGCCCATCCACGGCATCGAAGTGCGGCTGCACGGCGTCAAGTTTTCCAAAGCGCGCGTCGAGCCGGAAGGTGTCGCGCTGGAGCCGGCGCAGGAGAATGACCTTTCCGTGCTGCGCGTGCCGCCGGTGGCCGTGCACAGCGCCGTGGTGCTGGAGCCCTGACGTTTTTCTCAGGCCTGCGTCCGCGGCAGGAGCGTGATGCGTTTCATGCGGCTGGTGTCCTCGGGCGACCACGTTTTTATCTGCGGGTCGTCTTTGAAGAGATTGTGCACGAGGCGGCGCTGGTAGCTGTTCATGGGCTCCAGTTTCCACGGCTGGCCGGTGTTGCGGACCTTGTCCGCGCAGCGCCGCACGTCGTCGAGGAAGTGGTCGTCCTTTTGACCGCGGAAGTGGTTCACGTCCACGCGGACGCGCGGGGCGTCGGGCAGTTTCTGGTGCAGCAGTTTGTTCACCAGATGCTGGATGTCGTCGAGCCGCTCGCCGCGTTTGCCCGTGAGAGCCTGCGCGGCCTTTTCATCCGCCACAGTGACCTGGAGGGAAGGGACTTCGGTTCCGGGTTCGATGGCGACCTCAGCGTTGTAGCCGAGGTGGCGGAGCATGATTTCGAGGATGTCCCTGGCTTCGGTGGCGGCATTCATGGCGGATTTTAATGCTGACCGTATAGCCCGGATTTCGCCGCGCGCCAGTTTTTGCACGCGGCATCACTTGTTCTTCCATGCACTGCCGCCGCCGCCGCCGGGGCGCGGGGGTTTGGGGCCTTTGGGGCCGCCGCGCATCTGTTCCTGGCGCGCCTTTTGGGCGGCCATCATGCGCTCGGCGAAGGAGGGCCGCGGCGGGAGTTTTTTCAGCTCCGGTTCCGGCTGACGGGCCATGAGCCACGTCTGGCCGATGCTGATGATGTTCTGCACCGTCCAGTAGAGCGCGAGGGCACTGGCGAAGTTGTAGCAGAAGAACATGAACAGGAACGGCATGACCTTGAAGATCTTCATCTGCATCTGCATCTGCGGATTGTCCGCCATGGCCGGCTGCGGCGAGACTTTCATCTGGAGATACATGGTAATGGTCATCAGGATCGGCAGCGGATTGATGGGGATGCCGAAGAGGTGCGCCACGGTGTCGGGCATGGAGAGGTCCTTGACCCAAAGGAAAGAGTGACCGCGCATTTCCACGGCCGACTGCATCATGCTGTAGTAGCCGAGGAAGATGGGGAACTGGAAGAGCAGGGGGAGACAGCCGCCGAGCGGATTCACGCCGTACTCGCGGTAGAGTTTCATGACCTCCAGATTCATCTGCTGGGGGTTGTCTTTGTGCTTTTCCCGGATGTCCTTCATCATCGGCGCGAGCTTGCCCATGCGCTTCATGGCGCGCGTGGCCTTGATGTGGAGCGGCCAAATACAAATGCGGACCATGAGTGTCAGGAGCATAACGGCGATGGCATAAATGCCGACCCATCCGTAGAGCATGTTGAGCGTGCCGAGGAAGAGCCGGGCGAGGGCGCGAAACATGCCGTAGTGCATGGCCTGACGGCGTTCGCCGCCGAGTTTGTTGAGCACAGTGCCGGAACGCGGACCGGTGTAAATCTGGCCTTTCCACGTGTAGCTTTCATCTTTGGCGAGGGTGAAGGAGTCCATGCCGATGCCGCCTTCCATGCCGTGACCGGAAAACTTGCCGCGTCCGGGATCGTCCACGGTGATCCATTGCCGCTGGGTCCACACCGGGGTGCTGCTCAGCACCTGATCGGGACTCACGAGCACGGCGTAGTACTGATTGTGCACGCCGCCGAAAGTCATCAGTTCGAGGTCCTTCTCGATCTTCTGGAGCCGGGTCCGGGTGCCAAGGCCGAGGAAGCCGGAGGAATCGAAATCACTCCACTTGAGTTCCTCCGCATCGTCATCCGCATACCATGTCAGGGCGGGCTGAATCCAGTCGTTGTCGTGGAGGCGTCCCAGCAGACCGGTGTAGAGAAAGTAGCGGCCTTTTTGCTGCGTGGACGCCGAATTGGAAACGGTGACGCTGAGATTCCACAGATAGCCGTGGCCGTCGGTGTCCTTGCCGCCTTCGGGCACCTCCGCGAGTTCCCACTTTTTGATAATGCGGAGACCGGTGACGGGATCATTGCCGGTGAAGGTAATGCCGCGCTCCGTGCGCTCGTGGGTGTAGCCGAGCTTCTCGATCTGCCCCGGTCCGGTGCTGAGCGCCCCGATGGCTTCGCGCTGACCGTAGTTTTCCTGACTGTTGAGCAGCTGCTCCGTTTTGCCCGCGAACTGACCGGAAAGGATCTTCACCTGCTGCAGACCGCCGCCGATGCTGGTGAAGGTGTACTCCGCGGCTCCGTTGGTGATGGTGATCAGTTCCTCCTTCACCGGTTCCGGCGCGGGGACCGGCGGGACCGGTGCCGCCGGGTCCGTGGGTTTGGCAGGATCGCCGGGCTTCGTTTCTGCGGCCGCGGGCTTTTCGTCAGGCTTGTGCGCGGGCTGGCGCGTCAGCACCCATCCCAGCGCGGCGGCGCAAAGGATGACGACGATCCATTCGGTGCGGTTCATTTTCATAGTGGGGGCGGTGACGGGGGGAGGGATTTGAAGAAAAGCGGAGGCGCTGGGCGAAGGGGAGAGGCGTGCGCAGTGGACAGTGCTCAGTGCTCAGTATTTCAGGCACTGAGCACTGTGAACTGAGCACTGCGCACTTTGGCGGGCCGCTCAAGGCGCCCCCGCATCCGGTGGACGCTCCGCAGCACGCCGCTCCGGCACGGGGTCATAACCACAGCCGCCCCAGGGATGGCAACGGCAGATGCGGCGAATTCCGAGCCATGACCCGCGGAGGCTGCCGTGCTTTTCCACGGCCTCCAGAAAGTAGCTGGAGCAGGTCGGTTCATAACGGCAGCCGCTCCCCGGCCCGCCGAGCCGGTGCAGCACGGGCGAAATGATCCGCTGGTAGAAGCGGATGAGGAGACGGATGGCCCATTTCATCTATGAATGACGATTTTTGATTTACGATTGGGCACAGTAAGGCGGGACAAATCGTAAATCGTAAATCGCCAATCCTAAATCAGCCGTCCTGCGCCGCCGGGAGCAGTTGTGCACGTCGCGCGAGCTTGATCCACTCGGCCTTCAACTCCGCAAACTCCGCTTTGGAGGCGCTGTGACGCGGGATGGTGACGATGAGATGCGGAACCGCGATTTGCGGGGCCAGTTCCGTCACGACTGCGGAAAACCGCCGGCGCAGGCGGTTGCGCGTCACCGCGTTGCCAAGCCGGCGGCTGGTGGTGAAGCCGAACCGGCTGGCGGGCTCCTCCGGCAGTGGCAGTATGGCCAGGATCAGGAACCGCCCGGCCCACGAGCGGCCTTCGGTGCGCACGCGGGCGTATTCCGCCGTGCGGCGAATGCGCTGAACCCGGGGCAGAGCCATGATACAGATGCCGCCGGCTCAGCCAGAACCGCGGGGCCCGTCAGGACTGCGTGTGGCGCTTGAAATGAATCTCCGTGCCCTTGGGCAGGAGGCGCTTGCGGCCTGCGCGGCGGCGGCGGTTGAGGATTTCGCGGCCGGACTTGGAGGCCATGCGGGCGCGGAATCCGTGCTGCTGCTTGCGCGTGCGCTTCGAGGGCTGGTAAGTGCGTTTGGACATAGAAATGGAGCGGTGGAGCGGGTTGAGGGACCGGCGGCGTCATCACAGCGAATCAAGGGCCGGTCCGGGAAAGGGGCGGCGATGCTACGTTCCCCCCGGGGCTTGTCAACGGGGACATCCGTGGTGGCATTTCCCGGGTCTCCCGCTATCCTCGCGCACCATGAGCCTGCCGACCCGACTCACCCTTGCCGCCGCGTGCCTTTGTGCGCTCGCCTCCTGCCATTCCTCCAATCCGGACAGCGTGGAGGTGGAGTCCGATGTTCCCACCCTCACCGACGCCATGCCGCTGCCCGTGGAAACCGGGAACTCCGAGCGCTTCCTGATCCGCGACACCCAGAAGCGCGTTCGCGTGGACGGCCGCGTGGACAGCGGGCGCATGACCGGCACCTGGGTCTATTACGACAGCTACGGCGAGAAACTCGCGGTGGTGAATTACAAACTCGATCAGCGGCATGGACCAGTGCAGCTGTATTACGTGACGGCTGACGGTCCCGCGGTGCGGCGGCTGCGCATGACCGGGGAATTCGTGAACGGAGCGCAGAACGGCATGCTGCAAAGCCGATGGCCTTCCGGGGGCAAGAAACTGGAGCGCGATTTCGATCAGGGCATCCTCCAGGGTGCGCGGGGCTGGACGGAAAAAGGCGCGCGGCTCGACGACGGCATGGCCATGGCCGCCGCCATCAAGGAAAGCCGCGACGAAGATGCTTTGCTCGCGGAACTGGAGAGCTTCGTGCAGCTGCAAATGCGCAAGCAGGCGGCGACCAAAGCGGGCGACCGCGTGCCCGAGCTGGATCTGGAAATGCCCGGCGCCGCGCCGGGCGCACCGGAGCCCTATCCAGGCGGCACCGCGCCGCTGACCAATCCCTGACCCGGCCAGCGGTGACGCGCGTCCCTCCATCCGAACGCGGCCCGGTGGACACGCACGTTCACCTCGTCGGCAACGGCCTGCGCGGCAGCGGCTGCTGGCTCCGCCCCGGCTGGATGCACCGCATGCTCGCCGGTTTCATGCTGCGGCAAATCGGCCTGCCGGTTTCTTGGCGCGCGCCGGAGTTTGATGAAGCCTACGTCGCGCTCCTCGTCCGCTGGCTGCGCGAAAGCGCCCTGACACATGCCGTGCTGCTGGCGCACGAGGAAGTCTATGACGAACACGGCCGCAAACTGAACTTCGGCTCATTCTTCGTGCCGAACGACTGTCTTTTCGCCGTGTGCCGCGCGCACCCGGAACTGCTGCCCGCCGTTTCCATTCACCCGGCGCGACCGGATGCGCTCGACGAACTCGACCGCTGCCTCGCGCTCGGCGCCGTGATGATGAAGTGCCTGCCCAACTGCCACAACATCGACACCCGGCTGCCTCAGTACCGCCCATTCTGGGAGAAAATGGCCGCCGCGCGCCTGCCGCTGCTCGCGCACACCGGCGGGGAACATACCGTGCCGCAGTACGACAAAAAACTCGCCGACCCGCGCACCCTGACAGGCGCGCTGGAATGCGGCGTCACCGTCATCGCCGCTCACTGCGCCACCCGCAGCGGCGCGCGCGATCCTGACTACCTGCCCGCCCTGCTCGAAATGATGTCGCGCTGGCCCAACCTTTACGCCGACCTCAGCGCGCTCAATCTCCCCTTCCGCAGCGCCGGCCTCAAAGTCATGCTCGCGCACCCGGAACTGCACGACCGGCTGCTCCACGGCAGCGACTTTCCCGTGCCCGTCCAGCCCGCGTGGGCCAGGCTGCGGAAAGTCATCACGCCCGCCGAAGCCAAACGCTGCGGCGCCATCAAAAATCTGCTCGCGAGGGACCACCGGCTCAAGGAAGCCGCCGGATTTCCGGAGCGCGTCTTCACGCAGGTTTGGCCACTGCTTCGCATCGCCGCGTGAGCACCGCCCCGCCGCGCGTCCGCACCATTCTCCCGCGGAACGGGCACAGCGGCCTTGTCATTCCCGTGGTCTGACGCACGCTGCGCCATGCTGTGTCGTTTTGGCTATTCGCTCATGGGCCGCCTCGGAATCATCCTCCTCGGCCTGCTCATCCTGTCCCTCTTTCTCGCCATCCGCGTCGCCCGCGCGCGCGGCGCCCCGCAGACCACACGCCTCGCCCAGGTGAAGGAGCGCGTTTGGAGCGGACTGGTGGAGGAAATCAAAAAAGCCGGACTCAAGCCCGGCGCCCCCGTCTTCATCCGCATCTTCAAAGAAAGCAAGGAACTCGAACTCTGGATGCGCGATGACATCGGCGGCCGCTACCGCCTCTTCCGGAACTTCCCCATCGCCACCTATGGCGGCCAGCGACTCGGTCCCAAACTCAAACAGGGCGACGGCGTCGCGCCCGAAGGCTTTTACAACGTCGGAAAGTCCCAGCTCAACCCGAAGAGCAAATTCCACCTCGCCTTCAACATCGGCTATCCCAACACCTTCGACCGCTCGCTCAAGCGCACCGGCGACTTCATCATGGTCCACGGCAGCGACGTCTCCATCGGCTGCTTCGCCATGACCGATCCGCAGATCGAACTCATCTACCTGACGGTCGAAGCCGCCCTGCGCGGAAAACAGGACGAATTCCAGGTCCACATCTTCCCCTTCCGCATGTCCGCTGAACGCCTCGAAAAGGAAAAAGCCGGCGAATGGTTCCCCTTCTGGACGAATCTCAAGGAAGGCTACGACCACTTCGAAGCCACTAAAGTCCCACCCCTCGTCGGTCAGCGCGACGGGAAATACTTCTTCAAGCGGCAGACGCCCGACTGATCGCGCTTGAGGGCCAATCATGAGCACCGGGGATACAGATGCAGGCTTTTCTCACACCGCACTCTGCATCACCGCGGCGCGCGAGGCGATCAGACTTAGAAACGTGCTCACCTCCCGTCCGGCACTCTGGCGCGGGGTGATGAGGAGCAGCTCGGTCATGGGCACGCTGCCGGCGATGGGGACGATGACACAGCCGGCGTGCGGGAGTTTCCCGGCGTGCGCGGGCATGAGCGCGACGCCTTCGCCGGCGGCCACGGCGGCGAGCATCAACGGCAGGGAATCCAGTTCCGCGCGAATGTCAGGCTCGAACCCGGCGCGGCGGCAGATGTCCTGGAGAAAGGCGCGGCGCCCGGGGAAGAAGGTATCCGAAAGCGAGACCCACGCCTCGTCCGCGAGCAGCGCCAGCTTCAGCGATTTGCGCGCGGCGAAGCGGTGGCCGTCGGGCAGCACCAGGGTCATGCGTCCGCGCCAGAGGGTTTGCACCTTGAACTGGGCGCGATCGTCCGGGCTGAGGTTGCCGAGGATGGCGGCGTCGAGTTCGTGCTGACGCAGGCGGTCGAGCTGGGCGCGCGGCGGGAGATCGAAGAGGCTCACCTTTGTTTTCGGATGCCGCTGGCGGAATTCGCGCACCGACGGCACCACCAAGTCGTCGAGCACGGGCGCGATGAATCCCAGCCGGATGGTACGCGCGGCGTCCCCGAACTGTTCGCGCAGCTGCTGTGCCGCCGTTTCCGCATCGCACACGATCTCCCGCGCCCTTGTCAGGAAAAAGCGGCCCGCTTCAGTAAGCCTCACGCTTTTCCCCGCCCGCTGGAAAAGCTCTACGCCCAGCTCCTCCTCCAGATCCCGCACCTGCCGGCTCAGCGGCGGCTGTGAGAGATGAAGCCGCGCTGCCGCGCGGGTCACATTCTGCTCCTCCGCGACAGCGATGAAGTATCTGAGATGCCGGAGTTCCATGCGACCGCTGCTACTTGCCAGGCGCCGGCGCACTTTCGGTCCGGTGGCGCGGATAGATGGGTTCGTTCTTCACTGACAGGTAGTACTTTGCCTCTGCGGACGATTCGGGAAGAAAGGCGAAGTCTATGGACGGATTCATCACATCCACCAGAACGATCGAGCCGTCGTCGAGGATCAGTTCATTCCATGCGTGACCGCCTCGTGTCAGGCCGCGGTTGTAATTGCCGCGCACCAGAGCCGTTTTCAGCCCGGCTTCGTCACACAGCATCTTGAAGAGCAGAGCGCGATGCCGGCACACGCCCGCCTGACAAGCCTGCTCCATCTCGCCAAACAGCACCGGGCGGTTCGCATGCTCGATGGTGAACATCTCCACGGCATTCAGCGCGGCCGCGCGGTCGCCGGAGGGCGAGAGCGCGCGGTCCACGTACCGCGCCAGTTCGCGGGCGCGGTCCGCCGCGGGCAGCTTCTGCAGTTCGGGGGACTGCGCCTTTTCAAGATGCTTCCGCAGGGAGGGGTCGCGGCTGCGGTCCACCACGAGAATCTCCCGCGTGGAGAGGACCACGCCTTCCTTCCCCAGCACCATGCGCCGCCCTCCGTCCACATACCCGTCGGCAATCTTCATGCCCGCGGGGACATAGTGATCACGATAGTAGGCCATCGTGGACTGGCGCGCGGTTTCGGTAAGTTTCGCAGAGCCCTCCGGCTGCCGCGTGTCGGTTTCCAGGGAGAGATCCAGCCAGAGGTCGGAACTGCGGCGCGAGGCCTGATGAACCTCCACGGCGAGCACGTTCCGGCCCTTGCGCAGCGCCGCGGACTGGACGGAGAACCTTTGCAGGAGGCCCTCTTCGGAATCGGACAGCGCCAGTTCCGCAGTCGTCTCCGCACCGGCGTTCTTTGCCAGGTTGAACCGCGCGACTTCCGCGCCGTTCAAATAGATGGCGGCTCCGTCGTCCGCGCGCAGCTTCAGAACGAGCGGCTTGTCGCCCGTTTCCGCCACCGTGAAGCTGTGCCGGAACCACACGGTGAGCGGACGTTGCGCCGCCTGCTCCGGCACTTTGATTTCCGTCGTGAGACCCTCATCTCCGAATCCCAGCGGAGCCTTGCCCGGCGTCCATGCGGAGTCGTCGAAATCGCCCGCCTTCCAGTTCTCCGGCGCCGCGGCGGTGCTGAATTTCCATTCCGCTGCGGAACCCCGGGGAACGAAGGTTTCGCTGCGCGCGGAGAGCAGCGTCAGGGCGAGGAGCAGCAGGGAACGGAGCATGGCGGGAGACTAGGTCAGCCCGTCTTCCAGTGCAAGATTTCCTTATGCCCGAAAAGCATAAAGCACCGGCCTACAAAGTATTTCCGGAGCAGCCGGACTGACGCATTCTCCGGTCGTCAAACAAACAATCAAACTCATGAACATCACACTGCGCAAAGCGAACGACCGGGGCCACGCCGATCACGGCTGGCTCAATACCTTCCACAGCTTCTCCTTCGCCGACTACTACGATCCCAGGCACATGGGTTTCCGCACGCTGCGGGTCATCAATGACGATATCATCGCGCCCGGCGTCGGATTCCCCACGCATCCGCACCGCGACATGGAAATCTTCAGCTATATCCTCGAAGGTGCGCTGGAGCACAAGGACAGCATGGGCAACGGCCGCGTGCTGCGCCCTGGCCAGATTCAACTCATGAGCGCCGGCCGCGGCGTGACGCACAGCGAGTTCAATCCTTCTGATAAAGAAGGCGCGCGGCTGCTGCAAATCTGGATCCTCCCCAAAACCCGCGGCCTCACGCCGGGCTACACGGAATGGCATCCGCAGCCCGAGCATGACGACGCGCCAAAGGTGCTCGTCATCTCGCCGGACGGACGCGAAGGCTCCGCCGTGATCCATCAGGACGCCGAAGTCTATCGCCTGCGCCTCGCTCCGGGCCAAAGTGTAACTCACGAACTCCGCGCCGGCCGCGGCGCGTGGGTGCAGATCGCCGACGGAGAGCTGAATCTGAATGACACCACTCTCGGAAAAGGCGACGGAGCCAGCGCGGAGGAAGCCGGCACCCTCACCTTCACCGCCACCAAACAGACCGAGGCGCTGCTTTTCGACCTCGCCTGATGCATTCTTCTCCCCACCCTGCAACACTTCAAACACCTGAATCCTTATGAAACACCTGCCCAACATCGCCGGCGCCCTGCTCGGCCTCGCCTTCATCGTCTTCGGCTCGAATTTCTTCCTCAACTTCCTTCCCATGCCGGACGATCCCTCTCCGCCGGATGCGCCGCACAAGCTCTTCATGGGCGCGCTCTTTCCCACCGGCTACCTCGCATGGATCAAGGCGATGGAGGTTCTTGGCGGCGTGCTCGTGGCCATTCCTTTGACCCGCAATCTCGGCCTGCTCGTGCTCGGCCCCATCATTCTGAACATCCTCGCCTTCCACATCTTCCTGATGAAAGGCGCCACGCTGGTGGACTCGGTGCACATCACCATCTGTGTGCTGGCCGTGTTCCTGCTCTGGTCGGAGCGCAAAGCATGGTTGGGGCTGGTCCGCCGCTGAAACCGCTGCCGCCTCTCCGATTCACTGCACTACTCAAAACCCAAACCGAACAAACCCATGAGCACATTCAAATACAACCGCCTCGACAAGAACGACGTCGCCGTCCTGATGGTGGACCACCAGACCGGACTGACCAATCTCGTTCACGACTTCTCACCGGACGACTTCAAGAACAACGTCCTCGCACTGGCCGACGCGGCGAAATACTTCAAGCTGCCGACGATTCTCACCACCAGCTTTGAGGACGGCCCCAACGGCCCGCTCGTGCCGGAGCTGAAGGAACTCTTCCCCGATGCGCCTTACATCGCGCGGCCCGGAAACATCAACGCCTGGGACAACGAGGACTTTGTGAAAGCGGTGAAGGCCACGGGCAGGAAGCAACTGCTCGTCGCCGGCATCGTCACCGAAGTGTGTGTGGCTTTTCCGGTGCTGTCGGCGCTGGAGGAGGGCTACGAAGTCTTCGTCGTGACGGACGCCTCCGGCACCTTCAACAAAACGACGCGCGATGCCGCGTGGTTCCGCATGCAGCAGGCGGGAGCGCAGCTGATGACCTGGTTCGGCGTCGCCTGCGAACTGCACCGCGACTGGCGCAACGACATCGAAGGTCTCGGCGCGCTCTTTTCCAGTCACCTGCCCAACTACCGCTGTCTCATCAACAGTTACCTCTCAGCCAGCGCGAAAAAGTAACCCGCGAGCCGCAAGTCGCGCCATCTGCCTTTTGCGGGATGGCGCGACCGATTCAACAAACACATTTCACATGCACAGCCTCTTCACTCCGCTCACTGTCGGTCCCCTCACCCTGCCAAATCGCATTCTCATGGCTCCTCTCACCCGCTGCCGCGCGGGCGAGGAGCATCTGCCGAACGACCTCATGGCGGAATACTACGCGCAGCGCGCCGGCGCCGGCCTCATCATCGCGGAGGCCACAATGGTCATGGAGGGCAACTCCTCCTTCTGGATGGAGCCGGGCATTTACTCCGATGCCCAGGTCGCCGGCTGGCGGAAGACGACGGACGCCGTTCACGCCAAAGGCGGACGCATCTTTCTGCAGCTCTGGCACGGCGGGCGCGCCTGCCATCCGCTGCTGAACGGCGGAGCCCAGCCCGTCGCGCCCAGCGCCATTCCCATCACCGGTGACGAAGTTCACACGCCGCAGGGCAAGCAGCCTTACGTGACGCCGCGTGAGCTGCGCGATGATGAAATCCCCGGCATCATCGCCGGATTCAGAAAGGCCGCAGAGAACGCGATGGCCGCGGGCTTCGACGGCGTGGAAGTCCACGGCGCGAACGGCTACCTGCTCGACGAATTCCTTCGCGACGGTGCCAACAAACGCACCGGCCCCTACGGCGGCCCGGTGGAAAACCGCGCGCGGCTGCTGCTCGAAGTCACCGCCGCGGTCAGCGAAGTCTGGGGCAGCGACCGCGTCGGCGTCCGCATCTCGCCGCTCAACAGCTACAACAGCATGATGGACAGCGATCCCGCGGGACTCAGCACTTATCTCGCGAAGCGGTTCAATGAAATGGACCTCGCCTATCTGCATGTCATGCGCGCGGACTTCTTCCAGCAGCAGCAGGGCGACGTGCTCACCCCTGTGCGCGAGCATTACAAAGGCGTGCTGGTCAGCAACATGGGCTATACCGCGCAGGAGGCGGAGGAAGCCATCGCCGCCGGCAAAGTGGACGCCGTGGCCTTCGGCGTTCCGTTTCTTGCGAACCCCGACCTCCCCGTCCGCATCAAAGCCGGTGCCCCGCTCAATGAGCCGAATCCCGCGACATTCTACGTTCCGGGACCGGCCGGTTACACTGACTATCCGGCGATGGCGGCGTGAGCCGGAATTCGCCCCTGCCCACTACGGCGCCGCCTCCGCGGCGAGTTTGATCACGGCGTGGAAAGCCGGCTTCGGCTTGCTGTCGCCATCGAAGAGCAGCGGGCGGCCCCGGCTGCGCCATGAGTTGGCGTCGTTCGGGCCCCAAAAGACGACGAGCTTCAGCGCGTCGCGGTGCTTGAGAAAAGCTTTGAAGACGGCGGTGTAGGCTTCCGTGAGCTTTCGGTCGGCTTCCGCCACCAGCCCGCCTTCGGTGGCGCTGGCGTTGCCGCCGATGTCGGCGCCCGTGCTGCGCTGTCCGCCCTGCGCGCCGTTCACGTCGAGTTCCGTGATGTGAATGGGCAGGCCGAGCGTCTTCATTTCGGCGAGCGACTGATCCATCGTTTCAAACGTGATCCCTGTATTGAGATGCGCCTGTGATCCGATGACATGCACGGGCACCTTCTTTTCCAGCAGCGGCTTGATGAGCTTGATGAGCTTCGCGCGCTTGGCGGGATTTTCGAGGCCGTAGTCGTTGTAGCGCAGGAGCGCATCGGGATCGGCTTCGTGGGCAAATTGGAACGCCTTCTCCACAAAGTCCGGACCGATGATGACGGACCACGGGGACTTCCGCAGCACTTCATCGCCATTGTCGGCCAGCGCTTCGTTCACCACGTCCCAGACCTTGATCTTTCCTTTGTAGCGGCCCATGACGGTGTGGATGTGCTCCCGCATGCGCTCCAGCAGTTCCTCGCGCGAAGCGCGCGGACCGTCGAGATTGAACGGACGGAATCCGCCGAAGCGTCCGCGGCGCGAATTGTCAGGGTTTTCCGGCGGCGGCGGAGCCCCGTTGTTTCCCGGGGGCAGATGTGTTCCTTCAAAAACCCAGTTCGGCGTCTGGCTGTGCCAAACCAGAGTGTGACCGGCGACCTCCATTTTGTTGTCCCCGGCAAACTTCACCAAAGCATCCGCCCCGGTCCAGTCATAGCCGTCTTTGCCCGCCCGTGGATGGATGTGCATCCACTTCATCTCATTCTCCGCCACGACGTGAGCGAACTGCGTCTTCACCAGCGCAATGTCCGCCTCCACCTGCTCCGGCGAACGCCGCCAGCCCTGGCCGGTGGTGATGCCACGGTTCACGGCCGTGCCGATGGTGAAGTGTTCCTTGAAGGCGTCCTTGAGCGTGCGCGAAGCGTCTGCCGTCTTCTTTGGTTCGGAAGCCGGAGTGCTGGTCTGGAACAGTCGCGGCGCGAATTCGTGCAGGCTGCGGCGCCAGGTATGCCATTCGTGTTTGGTGCCGGGCGATTCGTAATAGACCGTTTTGATGCCCGCCTGTTCGAGCGCATCGCGATAGCCTTTCACACTGTTGTAGAAGCGTTCGCCTTCGTCAGTGCCGATGCTGAGGAAGAGCAGACGCACCTTTTCATTGAACGCCTGCGCATCCGCCATCACGCCGCCGTGCGCGGTTTTGGAGTCGAAGGTGCCGCCGCCGAAACCGCCGCCGCCGCCGCTGAATCCGCCGAGCCAGGCAAATTTGTCGAGGTGCTTCAGACCGATGGTGAACGTCTGCATGCCGCCCATGCTGAGTCCGGCCATGGCGCGGTGCTCGCGCTCCGTTTTCGTGCGGTAGGTGGAATCGATGAGCGGGATGAGATCCGTGACGAACACTTCCTCGAGCGCGGCGAACATCGCGCTGAGATCTCGGGGCGGGCCGCCTCCCGGCGGGCGCGGCGCGGGCGGCGCGTCGCCGGGTTTCCGGGCATAGCCGCGGGACATCACAATGAGCATGGGCACAGCCTTTTTCTCCGCGATGAGGTTGTCCATAATGTCGGCCACGTGACCCTGCACCGGCCAGCCGCGCTCGTCTTCGCCGCCGCCGTGCTGCAGATAGAGCACGGGATAACGCGCCGCGGTGTCAGTGTCGTAACCGGGCGGTGTGTAGATGAAGATGCGGCGCCAGTTCTGCGTGGTTTTGGAAAAGTAGCGCCGCTCGCGCACTTCGCCGTGCGGCACTTCCTTCGGCTGCCACCAGTCCTCGCCCGGCGTGGGAATCTCGATGCCGCTGGCCATGCGGCCCATGCCGTAAAACGTCTCGCCGGCGGGGTCGCAGACATTCGCGCCGTCCACGAGGAACGTGTAGTAGTGAAAGCCCAGCGAGATGGGTCCGAAGGTGATGGTCCACACGCCGTCGTCTCCTTTTTGCATCGGGTGCGGTTGTCCGTAGTTGAGAGCGACGCTCTGCGCCTCCGGTGCCTTGAGTCGGAAGATGACGCGGTTGTCCGGCAGGATGCGCGGAAACTGCTGGCCGCCGAGATTCGTCGGCGAGGGCTTTCCCTCCGGAGGCGCATCGTTTTGAGACGCGGCAGGCAGGGTCGTGGCCAGGATGATGAGGAGGATTCGAAAGCGCATAAGTATTAGCCGGCAGGTGATTTTGCCAAATGCCTGCATCCGTTCCGAAGCGAAACCGGACCGGCCGCAAAGGCGTATTCCCGTTTCCCGCTGCGGAGGCCGCCGGTGTGCCCCGGAAATCGGTCTGCTCTGCCGGCTTGATTTGGGTTCAGGAACCGGCCTGACTTTGGCCATGTCCACGCCCCGCATCCTCGCCTTCGGCGGCAGTCTTCGCCGCGATTCGTTCAATCAGAAACTCGCCGCCATCGCCGCGGACGGAGCGCGCGAAGCCGGAGCCGAAGTGACGCTCATCGCCCTGCGCGACTTTCCATTGCCGGTGTTCGACGCCGACCTCGAAGACGCGAGCGGCCTGCCGGAAGCCGCGAAAAAATTGAAAGCCCTGTTTCGCGGGCACGACGGCCTGCTCATCGCTTCGCCGGAGTACAACAGCAGCGTCACCGCCGCGCTGAAGAACGCCATCGACTGGGTCTCGCGTCAGGAAACCGACGACGAGCCGGCGCTCTCCGCCTTGTCAGGCAAGACCGCGGTCATCATGTCCGCATCACCCGGCGCGCTCGGCGGACTGCGCGGCCTGGTCCACCTGCGCGCCATTCTCAGCAACATCGGCATCACCGTCCTGCCCGGTCAGATCGCTGTCTCCAAAGCCCATGAGGCCCTCAAGCCTGACGGAACTCTGAAGGACGAAAAGCAGGCCGCGGGAATCCACGGACTCGGCGCTGCCCTCGCCAAACACCTGGCGAAGATTCTGGCGTGATTGACGGGCTCAGCCCAGTTCCGCCAGCTTCGCCTTGATCGCCGCGAAGTCCGGCAGCACGCCAGGGCTGTCGTGGGATTCCGCGTACTGAATCACGCCGTTCGCATCCACAATGAAAGCGGACCGCTTGGCCACGCCGGCCTGACCGAGATTTTTTTCCGGCAGGAAGCTGTCGTAGGCCACGCCGTAGGCCCTGGCCACGCTGTGATCATAGTCGCTCAGCAGAGGAATGGTGATCTTCTCCTTATCGGCCCAGGCCTTCTGCGCGAAGGGATTGTCGCCGCTGATGCCGAGCACGCGTGTGTTGAGCGCGGCGTAATCATTGAGGCCGCCGGAAATCTCGCAGAGTTCCTCCGTGCATTTGCCGGTGAAAGCCATCGGCACGAAAAGCAGCAGCGTCTTTTGTCCGCTGCCGAGCGTGACGTATTCCGGCCCGCTGGCGCCGATGGTAGTGAGCTTGAAGTCAGGGGCTTTGGTTCCGGGGGAGAGTGCCATAAGTGTGGGTGGTTTGTAGTGGGCCGTGCGTTTAGCGGCGGGGCGGGGGCGGGTCAAGGGAGTTGGAAAACTCCAACGGCCCTGCGGCATGCTCAGCCGCCGGACAAAGTGGTCCGCACAGTCCCTTGTGCGGCTGAGACCAACCGCACAGAGGACTGCGCGGACCACACGCCGGTGCTGTCGCCCGAATCAATTTCCGGGCGGTGGCGGGTCGCCGGCTTCATTGACCGCCTGCGACTTCCGCCGGGCGACGGCCTGGCGAAGGATGAACTCGATCTGGCCGTTGACGCTGCGAAGGTCGTCCGCCGCCCACTTTTCGAGTTCCTGCCACAGCTCGGGAGGAATCCGCAGTAGAAAAGGTTTTCGTTCCGGGGACGGCATTCCGTTCAGTTGTAGAGGGTGCCGGTGTTGACGACCGGAGTGGCCTGGCTCTCGGAACAGAGGACCACCAGAAGATTGCTAACCATGGCGGCCTTTCGTTCCTCATCGAGATGCACCACGCCTTTGTCTGACAGTTCGCGCAGTGCCATCTCGACCATGCTCACGGCGCCGTGGACGATTTTTTGCCGGGCTGCGATGACCGCTTCCGCCTGCTGACGGCGAAGCATGGTCTGAGCGATCTCAGGGGCGTATGCGAGGTGGGTCAGGCGCGCTTCATCCACGGTCACTCCGGCTTTCTCCAACCTCGTCTGGAGTTCGCCCCGGAGTGCCATGGCGACTTCATCCGCGCTGTCGCGCAGGGTGGGTTCGTTCTGCTCCGAATGGTCGTAGCTGTAAAGGCTGGCGATGTGGCGCAGAGCAGACTCGCTCTGAATCTGCACGTAGCTCTCGAAGTCATCCACATCAAAGGCGGCACGCGCGGTGTCGATGACCCGCCAAACAACAACCGCGGCGATCTCGATCGGGTTGCCGCCCTTGTCATTCACCTTGATCTTTTCACTCATGAAGTTGCGGGTTCGCAGCGAGATTTTGCAGCTGAGCGTGCGGTGCGGCGTTTCCGTCCTTCCGGTCTGTGGATTCTTCGACGGAGCGCCGGGCAGTTCAACCCGTCCCCGGTTGCGGGCATAGAAGGGATTCGCCCAGAAAAACCCGCTCGTCCGGATCGTGCCGTGGTACTCGCCAAACAGAATCATGACACGCGACACATTCGGTTGGAGGGTGAAATGACCGAACAGCAGGATGAATCCGAGGAGTGAGCATAGAGGGCCGAAAGGGATCAGCCATGAGAACCGGTCCAGCTGCGCTGCCGTGACGACGCCGAGAATGAACAGAGTGAGGCCTCCGAAAAAGAGGACCAAATTGAACAGGAGCATGCCCCAGCCGCTCCGGGCGGCAGTGATGTTCTCCGGGGTTGGATCGGTGGAAGTTGAGGATGTGGTGGCCATAGGAGTGTCGATCGTGACATCGCGGTGATATCACTGTGATATTTCAATGTCAACAGCTATCCATCTTGTGAATGGAGCGTGCCGGCCCATCACCAAGTTCCGTTCTCGCCGGCGAAAGGATTTTCGCGTCATGCTTCTGACGACGCGCCGCCCCACTGGGAGTCGTGGGCTGTGGCGCCATTTGCCAAAGACGCCGCAGGCCACTTTTCTCGAAGTGCGCTGCGCGATTGTTTTCAAATGGAGGCTGCAACCCGCCACTTCCAATCGCCGCACGCCTCTCCGGGAGGCTCCGCGTCATTGGAGAGCTCAACAGGTTTCGCGGATTTCGCCGAAACCGCCGCTGGCCTCCGCAGATTTAATCACGTTCATGCGAGCGACAATTGCCTAGGCCTCTTGAGTGGGCCCGGTCAGAACTGGTCAGGGCAGCTATTTTGTTTCGTGCAGCTTCCAGAGCGACGGGGAAGCCACGCGATGCTTTCCGGGAGTAGTGTCAGGCTGTTTGCGGGAATGTTTATATCCCAGGGCCAACCAGTCTTTGCCTTTGGATTTTCGGAGAACTCCGACGATCTCTTGCAGCACCTCCAAGTCACTGGAGAGCATCTCCGGGCCGTTAGGCCAAGGAAGCCACACAGACGATGGTTGAGGACTCTCTGGTTTCGCGACAGCCGCAAGGAGATGTAATCGATCCACATGAGATCCAGCCCCGGAGAGGACATGCATCTCCACACATTTTCTCAGGGCGACCACCATTTCAGTCTCCAAATACTCAGTGTTCCGCAATAATAGGTCGGAAACCATCTTCCGTAATGCCGTCCCGCGTAGATGGACCTCTGCCCTCCAAGTGACGCTCGGCAAAACCGGTGCGCGCTCATCAATATTCACATGATGCGCCAAAATCTCAGCAGTCTTTTCTGAAAAGAACTCTTCCTCGTTTGCCGGAAGCCATCCGTCGGAGCCGTAGAAGGTCATTTTTTGCAATAGATCCAAGTACTGAGCGACAGCGATCCCAACCTCCCGATCAATATACTCGGAAACAAGCTTCACGCGAGCGTCAGACTGCTTCCTTTCATGGATTTGCCATCCGCCGGCGACCAGCAAAATGAGCGTGGCGGCGTGTGCCAGCCACGGGCGTTGTGGTTTGGAAAGATACAGTGCAGCGACTGACGCTAGCACAACGAGAATTATCACGGTCATAACGGATCGTCCTATGGCAACACGGCTTCGCCAATTACATTTTCAGGAAGATTTTGTCGGGGGCAGTTCGCACGGGTGAGCGTCACGGCATAGTTTTTTGTAGTGTGGAGTTCAGATCCCTCCCAGAGCAGTGGACATACAGCAGTGGAGCGGCACAAGGGCGGAGCGTCAGATGGGAGCGTGAAATTTGCCCATTGGACTTTCTTTGGGATTTGGATTTCGGAATTTGGAAGTTCCTGCTCCCACTCTCCCCATGCTCACCATTCCCGTATCTCTCGCGGAAAAATCCTACGATGTTCGCATCAGCGACGGCCTGCTCGCGACAGCGGGCGGCGAGGCGCGGGAGCTTTTTCCGCAGGCGAAGGCGTGCGCTGTGGTGAGCGATGACACGGTGGCGCCGCTTTATGGTGAGAATGTGTGCGCAAGTCTTCGCGCGGCGGGTTTCGCGCCGCACCTGATCACCGTGCCGGCGGGCGAGCCGTCGAAGTCATTCGCGGCGCTGGAAAGCGTGACGCGCGGCATGATTCAGGCGGGGCTGGACCGGAAGGCGTTTCTCGTGGCGCTCGGCGGCGGCGTCATCGGTGATCTTGCGGGCTTTGCGGCGTCCATTTTCTACCGCGGCATTCCCTACGTCCAGATTCCGACGACGATTGTCAGTGTGGTGGACAGTTCGGTGGGCGGCAAGACGGGGATCAACACGCCGGAGGGCAAGAACCTCCTCGGCACGTTTCACCAGCCGCGGCGGGTGCTGATCGATCCGCTAACGCTCGGCACGCTGCCGGCGCGCGAGTACAACGAAGGCTTTGCGGAAATCATCAAACACGCGGCGATTCGCGACGCCGCGATGTTGCCGCTGATCGCGCGCGCCGTGGCCAGCGAGCGCCGCGATGGCCTTGCCCCGCTGATTGCCGACAATGTGCGCATCAAGGCTGCGATTGTCAGTGAGGACGAGTTTGAAACCAAAGGCCTGCGCGCATTGCTCAATTTCGGCCACACGATCGGCCACGCCATCGAAGCCAGCGCCGGCTATGGCGAACTGCTGCACGGCGAAGCCATCTCGCTCGGCATTCGCGCGGCGTTGTTCCTATCGGAAAAGCACACCGGCCTGTCGCGCGAGGACAGCACCGCCCTGCTCACGCTGCTGGCCGCGTTCCGCCTGCCGCTGATTTTGCCGGAGAGCATCACCACGGAGCAAATCATGGAGAAGCTGGGCCGCGACAAGAAGTTCGACCAGGGCGCGATCCGTTTCGTGCTCCTGCGCGGCCTCGGCGACGCCTTTGTCAGCAGCGACGTCACGCGCGACGACATCCTCGCCGCCGTGGAGCACCTGCGCAGCGTTTCCTGACGCATGGAACTTTGCGTGCTGCACTACCACTTCCGTCCGGGGGGCGTGCGGCGCGTCATCGAACTGGGCTTGCCTGCGCTCGTGCGCGCCACCGGATGCACGCGGGTCACGCTGGCCGCCGGCGGGGCGCCGGATGATGCCTGGCGCGCGCAGATGGAAGCCGCGCTGCATCCGTGCGTCGTTGCGTGGCATATCGAGCCGGCGCTGGGCTACTGGTCGGAACTGAAACAGTCCGCAATGGAAGTGCGCGCCGGCATTCGCGCCTCGTTGCACCAACTCGCGAAGCCCGGCGTGACCTTCTGGGCGCACAATCTCAGCGTGGGCCGCAATCTTCTGCTGGCGCAGGAACTCGCTGCTCTGCCAACAACCACGCCGCTCTGGCTGCATCACCACGACTGGTGGTGGGACGGACGCTGGGAGCGCTGGCCGGAAATTCAGGCACAGGGATTCACCACCCTGGCGGAAGCCGTGCAGGCCACGCTGCCGCTGACGGACAACACGCGCCACTTCTGCGTAAATCTCACCGATGCGCAACGTCTCACCGACTGGACCGGTGCAGAGTTTAGCTTCCTGCCTAATCCGCTCAGCATGCCGCGCGTCACGCCGGCGGAGACTGCCGCCGCCCGCGACTTCCTGCGCCGTCGCACCGGCGCGGACTCATGGTGGATCTATCCCTGCCGCGCGCTGCGGAGGAAGAATCTCGCGGAGGCGCTCTTCATGCAGCAAAGCCTGGCCCCCGATGCGGTCACCGTCACCACGGGCGGACCCAGTTCGGCAGCTGAAGAACAATATTATAACACACTGACTACTGCTGCCGCGTCGAACGGATGGCCGCTTTTTTCCGGCCTCACTGAGCACCCGGACTGTCCGTCCGTGCCGGCGCTGATGACCGCCGCGGAGTCTGTGATCGTCACTTCGCTGCGCGAGGGCTTTGGCCTGCCTTACTGTGAGGCCGCGCTGCTCCGGCGCCCGTGCTGTGCGCGCATCCCCCACGGACTGGAGACCACCCTGCAACATCTCGGCGTGCCGTTCGCGGAACAATGGCACACGCTGCCGGTTCCGCCGCATTTCTACGAGACGGCGCGCGAGATCCCGCACGTTGCTGCCGGCCCGGAAAAGCTGTGTGCTTTGCTGCCGGCGGAGCTTCATCACGCGGCGCGCACGTTCCCTCCGCCGGAGGAAACGGATTTCGGACGCCTCAGCCTGGCGGGGCAGTTGGAGGCGCTGTCTGCGCACATCGCCAATCCACGCGGCCTCCATGCCCGTCCGTCTGCTGCAAATGCGCCCTTCACTTATACCTGGACGCCGGAAGTGTGGGCACATGAATTCCTGCGCGCCGAAAACCGCCGCGCGCCGCATGCCGCCTGGCCCCAGCGGGCTCCCGCTGTTATCGCGCCGCTGCTGCAACACTGGCTGCAGCATCCGCTGCTCTGGCCGTAGCACGGGGACTGCGCAGTGCCGCAGCAAGGCCGTCCCGGCCTTTGATGAGTAATCGCCGGAACGGAACATCCTGACAAGGCCGGGGCGGACTTGCTGCAGCCTCTTTGCCGGACCGGGATTACGCCTTGATCAAACGCTCTCACCTTCTTCGCGAGCGCCGGCCCAGCGATGGACGGCGCCATGTCCCCGATTCCTCTTCCGCCGCCTGAGTCACCGTATTGGAGGGACGAGCGACATGCTGCTGCGGACGCGGGCGCGGCGGGTGTGAAGCGCCACGAGCTCCGTGCTGCGATCGCCGCTGCTGTTGCTGCCGCTGCTGCGGCGGGCGGGCGCGCTCGTCGCGCACAGGAGTGGTATCTCTCACGAACCCCTCGGCGGTCTTCCGCACGATGCCGCGGCCGATAAATTTCTCCAGTCCGCGCAGCGCGCCGTAGTCTTCGCTGGTGACGAAGCTGATGGCGTCGCCGATCGCATTGGCGCGGCCGGTGCGTCCGATGCGGTGGACGTAGTCTTCGACATGAGGCGGGAAGTCGAAGTTCACCACATGCGAGATGCCGTCCACGTCGATGCCGCGGCTGGCAATGTCCGTGGCGACGAGCACGCGCACCTTGCCGCTTTTGAAATCCTGGAGCGCACGCAACCGCTGGCTTTGTGAACGGTTGGCGTGCAGCGCGGCGGTGGTGACGCCGTCGCGCGCGAGGCGTTTCGCCACTTTGTCCGCGCCGTGTTTGGTGCGCGTGAAGACGAGCACCGTGTCCATGGCCGGATCGCGCAGGAGATGCGCCAGCAGCGCAGGCTTGTCGTCTTTGCGCACTTCATAGACGAACTGCGTGACGGTCTCGGCGGGATTGCTGCGGCGTCCGATTTCCACTTTCTTCGGATGCTGCTGGAACTCTTTGGTCAGGACTTCAATCTCTTTGCTCAGGGTGGCGGAAAAGAGCAGCGTCTGGCGCTGGCGGGGCAGGGCTTTGACCACGCGGCGAATGGCGGGCACGAAACCCATGTCCAGCATCCGGTCCGCTTCATCGAGCACGAGAAACTCCATCCCGCTGAAATCGGCACAGCCGCGAGCCATGAGATCGAGCAGGCGGCCCGGCGTGGCGATAACAATATCCGCGCCCGCGCGCAGTGCGTCCATCTGCGGACGCTCGCCGACGCCGCCGAAGACTTTGGCGATGTGCAGCGCCGGCAGATGCCGCGCATAAGCGCGGACACTTTCCTCGATCTGCACCACCAGTTCCCGCGTGGGCGCGAGCACCAGCGTGCGCGTGCGGCGGCGTCCCGGCGCCGGCGGCCGGGCACTCAACAGCGTGAGCAGCGGCAGCGTGAAGGCCGCCGTCTTGCCGGTGCCGGTCTGCGCGATGCCGATGACATCATGCCCGGCGAGGACGACGGGCACGGCGGCGGATTGAATGGGCGTCGGCTCCGTATAGCCGGCGTCCTTGATGGCCCGGAGAATGCGGTCGTCGAGCCCGAGGGTGAGAAATGACATGTCGCGGTGCCTACGCGCGGACGGCGGCGGATGCACGGGATAGTTTTGGCAATCGGGCGGCAGGGCGTGTCGTTGCATCCGCGCCGCGGCCGTGTCATTCCGTGGACAAAACCATGAGCGGTCCCCCGCCCCCACCTGAATCTCCGAAACCCGCGAAGCTGCGCCGCTTCTTCGTCCGCCGTCTGCGCTTCATCGCCGTGGCCATGCCGCTGGCGTGCGCGGCGCTGCTGCTGCCGTTCGACAATTTCCTTATGGAACTGCTGCGGCACTTCCGGCTCTGGAATGCCGTCATCGGCCTCGGCACCGGCGCGCTGCTGCTGCTCCTGCGCGACTGGAAGTTCGCCGCCATCGCGCTGCTCGCGGGACTTTGGCAGGGCTGGCCGGTGGTCGAGTATTCGCGGAAAGGCAGCGTATTGGAGCCCGGACAGTCGTTCACCCTCCTAACGTGCAATCTGCTTTACGAATGCCGCGAGCCGGACCGGATGATCGCTTCCCTCCGGGAGGCGAATCCTGACGTGTTGCTGCTGATGGAATACACGCCCGAGTGGCAGGAGAAATTCGCCGCGGCCTTGTGGAAAGATTACCCTCACCGCATGGAGGAACCGCTGCCGGGCTATTCCGGCATCTGTCTCGCCAGCAAACTGCCGCTGATGAACGCGGGAGTTCTGGAGGTGGCCGGCGGAGTGCCCGTGGTCCGCGCCGTTCTCGAATTGGCTCATCAGCGCATCACTCTGCTGGGCGTGCATCCGCCGCCGCCAATGCGTCCGGAATTGTTCGACACATGGCGAGCCTCGTTCGAGGAGTGGCCTGCCCTGCTCTTTGAACGCGGAGGCGGAAACATGGTGATCGCAGGAGATCTGAACAGCACGCCTTTCGCCAATGCTTTCACCACCCTCTGCGACCAAACCGGCCTGCGCGACTCCGCCCGCGGCTTCGGTCTCGCGAACACATGGAACATTGCCAGCACCCCGCTGGGCCTGCCGCTGGATCATGTGCTGGTCTCCTGGGAACTGCTGGTGGCCGAACGCATCGTCCGCGAAGCCCCCGGCTCGGATCACCGCTGGGTCATGGTGCGAATCGTGCCGACGGGATGAATAACTGACTCACCGCACCTCCGGCCCGCCCCAGTTGAAGCCGACGCTGAGCCAGACGGAGTCTTCGCCGCCGTGGTCTTCGATGTCGTCGAAGTTCACCTGCGCCCTGACATAACCGGTGCGCAGGCGGTTGAAGTAGTAAGAGACGACCGGGCTGACGCGGTGCCGCTGCGGCAGGCCGGCGTCGCGTTCGCCGTCGAGGTAGTCGTAGCGCAGTCCGCCTTCCACGACGCCGCGCCCCAGCGCTTTGCCGTACACGGCGCTGGAGTAGAGGCCCCAGTCACTGAATGAGCCGGGCACGGATTCCTCGTGATCTTCCTTCTCCTCGTCGTCGTGTTCTTCACCTGGCAGGTGACCGGTCATGGCGTCCGCATCGCGCCACATCGCCTCGGTGCGCCAGCGAAAGTAATCGCCGCCTGGTTCCAGCCCGTTCTTCCGCCACTCGTACTGCACATGCGCGCCGAGAACCTGCGTCGTGCGGCCCCACGCATTGTCGCCCCACGCGCTGCTGACGCCGCCGCGCCACTGATGGAAATCGTTCACCTGCCAGACGTTCGTCCAGTTGAGCGTGTAAAAGTGGTCCATGAAGGCGGCACCTTCGGCCTCGAAGCGATGCTCCTCTTCATGTTCATGTTCCTCCGCTTCCTCTCCGTGACTGTGAATCTCCGCGCGTGAATCGCCATAGCTCGCGCTGAGCAGGCTGGTCCATGGCACCGGAAGCCGCCAGGAGATTTCCGCACCGCGGGTGTAAAGCCCGTCGTCGCCCAGCATCGTGCCGCTGACCAGATAGTTGTCGGCCCAGTCCCACGCGTGGAGGTGGGTGGCGTTGTGCAGGCCGAAGCGGTTGAGAAACTGACCGCCCCGCACCTCCAGCCCGCCGGGCAGGTCTTTGAATTTCAAAAAGACCTCCTCCCACTCGCTGTCGAAATCGTGCCCGTCATCGCTGTCCCAGAATCCGTGCCATGTGGCAAAGCTCTCGACGTGATCGCTGAAGCGTCCGCTCAGGCCCAACTCGAAGCCCTGGACTGTCCAGCCGTCGCGGAAGGGGTCGTGATGTCCGGCCGCGAACGCGCCGCCATCCTCGAACGAGGTGCGCCCGTACACCGCGCTGAAATGCACATGCGGAAAGAGAACGCCGCCGAGACTGACATTCTCGCCGGTCCAGAGGTTCGGCTGCGGTGCTGCGGACTGGTCCGGCGCAGCGGCCGGCGGCGTTTGTTTCCCGGACCCGGCACGGGACGTCGCGGCGGCGGCAAGCACGGTGGTAATGCAAAGTATCGGCAATTTCATGGCGGGCCGCCATTGTCCCGGGTTGCCCGGCCGGTCAACTTATAAATGCACGCTGCTTGCATTACAGAGTCAGGGCATCAACTGCGCCCTGACGCGGAGAAACTGCCGCGGACTTTGCCGCAGGGAGTAGATGGAGCGATAAGTGACCAGCTCGATGTTCTCCGGCAGCGGCGTGGTGCTGACCTGCGCGAGTCGCGGGATTTCATCCGTGGGGCTCGTCTCATCCCACCAGAACTCTGTGTCAAAACTGTGCTGCGGGAGAATCGTCAGACCGGCGACACCGGTGCGGCGGGTGAAGCGGATGGCGGGAAAGCTCTCCCCGCTCTCACTGTGCGTGATGCTGTCAGGCAGACCGGCCACATCCGGCACGCGCGGACGCAGGCCGAGCGCGCATTCCATGACATTGAGGATGCCGTCGTTGTCAGGGTCAGCGTCCGCTGCGGCGATGGCGCCGGGATTTCTCACAAAGAAACGCGCGGTCCATTCGGCGTAAGTGGCGACGCGCGGATCCACATCAATGTCCCAGGGCTCGCTGCCGAGATTGACGAGCACTTCGTGCGGACCGCTGCCGTCCATGTCGCCGCGGCTGATGGCCTGCGAGCCCTGCCCGACGCCAGGGTTGGTGCCGGTGTCGGCCCAATAGACTTTGCCGGCGGGCACGTCGAGCACCAGGCCGTGCGGTGTATCGAGACCGGAATAGAGCATCTTCGCTTTGGATGCATCAGTGGCACTGACGGGCAGATCGCTCAGTTTACAGCGCATGATGCCGGCGAAGTTGCGGTTCACCCAGTAGAGCATTCCGCCCGCCGTATCCACGCACACGCCGCGCGTTTCGAGATTGCCGGTGACAACGGTTTCGCGCCCGCTGCCGTCGAGGTTCATGCGGAAGACGTTGCCGGTGTTTGCGCCAATGCCGTCGAAGTCGCCCCAGTAAATTTTTCCGTTCACGAGATCGAGGTCGAGGTAGTAAGGCTGATAGGTCGCGTCCGTGACGAGGATCACCGGATTGGACCCGTCGAGGTTGGTACGGCGAATGTGGGCCTTCGTTTGATCGCAGTAATAGAGATGCCCGGCGGCGGGGTTCAGCTCGATGTCCGCGGGAAATGCCGGCGCGGTGAGGGTGATCAAATTGATGCGGCCTGTGCCGTCGAGGTTCATCCGGTGGATGATGTCGGCACCGTTGTCACAGTAATAGATCAGGCTGTTGGGCAGATCGAGCCAGAGGCCGCGCACATTGCCGCCGGCATTGGAGAGAACAGTGGTGCGGCCCGTGCCGTCGTAGAGTGAGCGTTCCACCAGGCTGGCACCGCGGTTGGTCCAGTAAATGCCTCCGGCGTGCGCGGCGCCGACGGTTAGCAAAAGGGCGAGGGTGCTTTTCATGGAAGGGGCGCGCATTCTGGCGGGCCGCGGTTGAATTGGGAATGAAAAACCGCGGCCGGTGTTGCGACTATCGCTTCACCGGGGCGGCATTCACGGCGGGAAAAAACTTCGCCAGACCCGACTTCACCGCGCTGTGCTCCGGCTTCGCGGCGAGATTGGTCCATTCGTAAGGATCGACGTCATGATCATAGAGTTCCTCGCCGCCGTCGGCATAGCGGATGTAGCGCCAGCGCTCCGAGCGCACGGCGTGATTGTTCTGGCCGAAGGTGGTGAGCGCCGGTTTATTCCACGCCGCCGCGGGATCGGCCAGCAGCGGGCGAACGCTTGCGCCTTCAATGTGTGAGGGCGTCTTGACTCCGGCGAGGTCGCAGAGCGTGGGATAGATGCACATGAAGTCCACGGTGCGGGCGCAGCGACCGCCGGGTTTGGTGAGGCCGGGAACCACCCAGAGGAGCGGCGCGCGCGTGGATTCCTCCCACAGCGCGAACTTCCGCCAGTGCTCCTTTTCGCCGAGATGCCAGCCGTGGTCGCCCCACAGGCAGACGATGGTGTTCGCTTTGTGAGGCGACTTCTCCAGCGCGTTCAGCACGCGGCCCACCTGCCCATCGAGATAGGAAATGGCCGCGAGATAAGCCTGCACCGCCTCCTTCCAGCGGCCGGACTCCACTACGCGCGCGTGGTCGCCCATGGCCTTTGCCATCTTCACACCGGCGGGCGGCAGGTCGTCGAGGTCGCCTGTCTGCACCGGCGGCAGTTCTATCTGATCCAGCGGATGGAGGTCGAAGTATTTGCGCGGCACGTTCCAAGGCATGTGCGGCTTATGGAAGCCGAGTGTCAGGAAGAACGGGCGCTCGTGCGTTTTCGCCAGTTCGGCGATGCCATAGTCGGCGATGGCGGTGTCGGGCACGCCTTCATCGCCGCCCTCCATGATGCCGAACTTGATGGCGCCGATGCTTTTGTTCTCCACCCTGGCACGCTCCGCGCGCTCTTTGCCGCCGGTCTGCGTCCATTGTTCCGCGAATCCGAGACCGCCATGCCACAGCTTGCCCATGCCCAATGTTTCGTAGCCGGCGTTCTTGAATTGCATCACCAGGGAATCGCCCGCCTCCACGGCGCGGGCGTAGGGATTGTTGTTGTCATAGATGCCGGTAGTACCGGGCCGCTTGCCGCTGAGCAGTGCGGCGCGGGAAGGATTGCACACCGGCGCCGCGCAGTAGGCACGGGTGAAACTCACGCCCATCGCGGCGAGGCGGTCGAGATGCGGCGTCTTCGTTTGTTTGTTCCGCTGCAAATGCCCCACCCAGTGGTTGAGGTCATCAACGGCAATAAACAGCACGTTGGGTTTCGCGGGCACCTCCGCTTTGGTGAGCGTGCAGAAAATGGCGAGGCAGAAAGTAAGCGGACGGAGGAGAGCATTCATGGTGAGGCCCCGCTGTCGGGTGCACTGCCGGGCCGGCAAGCCCGGGCCGCATGAGCGAACGCGGAAGTTCAGCCGCGCCGGTTGACGCCCCGGCGCGACCTCCTACCCTCGCGCCTCTTTTCCCACCCATGAACATCCACGAATACCAGGCCAAGGAACTCTTCAGCAAATTCGGCGTGCCCACACCCGCCGGCAAAGTCGCCGCGACGGCGGCGGAAGCGCAGGCCGCGGCGGAGGCGCTCGGCGGCTCGGGTCTGGTGGTGAAGGCACAGGTCCACGCCGGCGGGCGCGGCAAGGGGACCTTCAAGAACGGCTTCAAAGGCGGCGTGCATCTCGCCGATTCCGCGGCCAAAGCGGGCGAACTCGCCGGCAACATGCTCGGCCACGTGCTGGTGACGCATCAGACCGGCCCCGACGGCAAGCAGGTGAACAAAGTGCTCATCGCGAAGTCGGTGGATATTAAGAAGGAATACTATCTCGCCATTCTCATGGACCGCGCCACGCGGCGTCCGGTCATCGTCGCCAGCGCCGAAGGCGGTGTGAATATTGAGGAAGTGGCGGAGCACAATCCGGGGGCCATCATCAAGACCGGGATCCATCCCGCGCTGGGCCTGCAGGCCTATCAGACGCGCAAGATCGCGAAACAGATCGGTCTCGGCGGCGACAAGCTGGGCGCGTTTTCCAAACTGCTCACCGCGCTCTATCGTCTGTTCATCGAGTGCGACTGCAGCATGGTGGAAATCAATCCGCTGGTGGAGACCACGGACGGCCAGATCCTCGCGCTGGATGCGAAGTTCAACTTTGACGACAACGCGCTCTACCGTCAGAAGGCCATCGCCGAAATGCGCGACATCACCGAGGAGGATCCGCGCGAAGTGGAGGCTTCCAAATTCAATCTCAACTACATCGGCCTGGATGGCAACATCGCCTGCATGGTCAACGGCGCGGGACTGGCGATGGCCACGATGGACATCATCAAGCTGCACGGCGGCGAGCCGGCGAACTTCCTCGACGTGGGCGGCGGCGCCAACGAAGAGCAGGTGAAGGAGGCCTTCCGGCTGCTCTGCAGCGACCCCAATGTGAAGGCCATTCTGGTGAACATCTTCGGCGGCATCATGAAGTGTGACGTCATCGCCCAGGGCATCATCAACGCCGCGCGCGAGATTCAAATGAGCCTGCCGCTCGTTGTCAGGCTGGAAGGCACCAATGTCGAACAGGGCCGCGCCCTGCTCGGCGAAAGCGGCCTCGCCCTGACCGCCGCCACCGATCTGACCGACGCGGCCAGGAAAGTTGTGGCTGCGGCGGAAGTGGGGTGACGGCGCGGGACGGCTTTTCCCGGCTGGTAAGCCTGAAGACAAGAGTGGAGAGGCAGAAAACCGCAGCCGACCGAAGTGAACCGGAGCGCAGCCGAGAGAGCCGCAGGCAAACCGGCGGACATTTCATCTTAACTGATGAGCCAAACGGACCCTGATGGACACGGATTTAAGCATGAATCCGGATTCACGCACGGGAGTGAGGATTTCCATGGACCCAACTTCCTGAGCATCCGTGTTCAGCCGGGTCCATCTGTGGTTCTGTTTTCCTTTCAAGGGGTTGGCCGTCCGCGCGGCGCTCACTTTTCAGATGACCTCACTGCATGCGGGTTAGCCGGAGGTAAGACCCGCACCATTTTGCGTTCCGCGCCGTTCTGAGACCGGTCATTCACTCTCCGCGCAAAGCACGCGCCTGAGCGTCGGCGGGGAGATTGGCGGTGATCCAGGCGGCGGCGGCTTCGGGGGCGGTGGAGTGCCACTCGCGGGCGACGGCGATTCTGGAGTCGAGGCGCTGGGCGGGGTCGCTGATGGCGTCGGTCCAGGCGAGGGCGCTGGCGGGGTCTTCATGGACGAGCCGGCGGGACCAGGAATGGATGGCCTGATCGCGGTTGGGGCCGGGCGTCATGCGCAGGAGTTCCTGACTGGAAGCTGCGGGATCGCGGCGCGCCCATTCGCTGAAGACTTGTTGATAGGCCTCCTGCTGCCCGGGACCCGGCGGGAGCTGCTGCGTCCAGGCGTAGGCGGCGAGCACGTCGTTTTCGGCGATACGGTCGGCGACGCGGCCCACGGCGGCGCGCATGTCAGGGGCAGTGGCGTGGCTCGCGGCCCATGCGGCGCCCTCGGCGGGCACAGCGGCCATGTATTTGCGCGCCACCAATTCCAGCGCCGCGCCGCGCATGGTGGAGTCAGTGAGGCTCGCGGCCCAGTCGCCGGCCTCGGCTCCGCCGCGACGGAACATTTCCCGGGCCACGACTCTGGCGAGATCGCCGCGCTCGCGCTCCTGCTGCGCGGCGATGTAGGTCTCCGCTGCGTTGACATCACGCCGGGCGAGACCGCTGACGAGACTGCGCTGGAGGTCGCGCTTATCCTCATTCCAGTCAGGATTGGTCTCTCTCCAATAAGGAATGGGAATGGCGGATTGCCCTGCCAGCCAGGCCTGCGCTGCAGCAGGATCGCTGGCAGCCCATGCGGACATGGCGGCTGCGCGGTCCTTGCGTTCTGTGAGGGCGGCGAGGGCGGACGCGCCGTCCTTCGCGCCCCATGCGGAGCAAAGCATGTCCAGCCACATGCCGGAATCGCTGGCACCGGCGTTGCTCTTCAATGTCTCTACCGCGGCGGCGGCATTCTCCGGCGTCAGGTTCTCCAGCAGGTGGGTGAAATGCCGCAGCCCGCGGACCTGGTCGGGATCGCGCAGGGCCGCGAGGACGGCGGCGGACATCTGCTCCGGAGAAATGATGCCGCCGGCTCCGCGCCATTCGTCCAGCCAGGAGGCTGCTTCCGCCGTGCTTCCAGAGGCGCCGGGAGTTTTCGGGACGGCGGCCCCCTGCCTTTCCGGAATCGCTAAACGGCCTGCGGCACTGCGGCCGGAGGCAGCGTGATCCTCCTCCACCGGTTGTCGCGAGCCGAGCCACCACGCGGCTCCGGCGATCAAGGCCCAGACGAGGTGAGTGGCAGCGGATTTTTTCATCGTGGGGAAAAATCGTTAAAGCGGCACCATACGTCCGGCCGCGGGAATTTCCTGTACGAACTTCCGGGAGCCTAACGCAGTCATTTCCGCCTCTGCAAACGCTGCACAGTTTCTTCGGGCAGGCCGCTGGCCGGGAGCCATGCGGCGGCACCCGCAGGGTCCCTGCGGACGTAGGCCTCGGCGGCAAGCGTCAGCACCTCTTCACGGCGTTTGGGATCGCTGATATGTCCGGCCCACATCACGGCCGCGGCGGGTTCCTCCCAGCGGTGTGAGGAGACGAGGCCGCCGATCGCCTGATCGCGGCCGGACGAAGGGGTCATATCGGCAACATACTGACTGGCGGCGAGCGGGTCTGTTCTTGCCCAACTCCTGATGGCGCTGCCATAGGCGGCACTTTGATCGCCCTCGAGGGACTCCAGCCAGCGCACGGTCGCCGGGCCGTCGCGCGAGCCCCATTCCATGCTGATGCCGGAAGTGATGTTTCCGCTGTTGGGATCCCCGGCGAGTTGCGTGGCCCATGCCGCGGCGGATGCCGGATCCTCGCGCACCCTGGCGCGGGCGACTTCGAAAAGCGCGTGACCGCGAAGGTCGCCGGCCGGCAACGCGGAGGCCCACGTCGCCGCTGCGGCCGGCCCGCCGGACTGCATGACTTTGTCAGCGATGATGCCCATCATCCGTTTGGCATTGGAATCTCCGGCCGCCCCAAGCGCCATCACATAATCGGAAGCCGCGCCGGGGCTGGCGATGGCGAGGCCATGGACGAGCGCCTCTTTGAGATACCCATTGCGGGCATACTTGTCGCTTTTCGGATCGAGCCCCTCAAACCATGCCCTGGCCGCTTCCGGATTGGCACTGGCCCAGCCGGCGAGAGTCGGGGCCATGTCCTGTTTATCCGTGTTGGTGCCGTGGATTACTGCCTCCATCGCGCCCACCTTGCCCCAGGCGAAATGGAAATCGCGGAAGTCAGGGTCATTCGAGTCGAGGTGCTCAATCTGTTTGCGAATCTCCAGGGCGTTCTCCGCCGTCAGGCCGTCGATCAGTTTCCCGAACGCCTCCCGGCGCGCGAGGGGATCGGTGGCCGTGCGATACGCGCGCCCCAGTTCCTCAATGCCCGCGGAGGTCAGCCGGGCGGAATTGCCGGCGGTCGCTTCCACGGACTTGCCGTCACGGCCGCCGGTTTTCCCTGAGGGACGGAACGTCGATCCGCGGCCGGCCGCTGCGGCCGCCGCTGCGGCATCACGGGCGGGCACCGGCCCCTCCCGGGGATCCGGTTTGACCAGCCAGCCGAGGGCAAACGTGAAGGCCGGAATCGCAATCCAGCAGGTGATGACGAGAAATCTGCGACTCATGGGATAACTGTTGTTGGAATTGGTCCAGCGATGAAGCAATGCCCGCCGCCGGGCCCGGCGGGAAACGCCCGGAAACTACCGTTCCCCTCCGGAGTTTCTATCGCCCGGCAATCCGGAATGATCCCGGCGGTGGCACGCAGTTTATCCGCAGGGCTCCGTTTTCCGGATGGCGGCGGGAATGGCAACGGCCGGCGAGGGAATCCGGACCTATCGGCACTGCAGAATGGGAAGCACCATTCCGATCCGCCATCGCGGGCGGCAAGTTCCCTCCGGCACAACTTGCCGTCCAGGGTCGTCGTCTGATAAATGAAACCCATGCCCCCCCGCACCGTTCTGACCCTAACTCTGATTCTCGCAACGAATCTTCGTGCTGCTCCCTCCAACCTTGCCGCGGGCAGACCGGCCACGGCTTCATCGTCGGATCACGGCTCGGTACCTGCGGACATCACCGACGGGAATCGCGACGGCAACTTTGCCAATGGCTCGGTGTGGCACTCGGCATCTCCGGACGCCGCGCCGTGGGTGGAGGTGGACCTCGGGCAGGATTATTATCTCGACCGCGTGATGCTCTGGCCGCGGACGGATGCGACGCAGGGTACGGTCAGGAACCTTCGCATTCAGGTCACGAACTCCGCAGGCACCGAGGTCTTCAATCAGATTGACCTGGCCGGCACGCCGGCAAACCATCCCTGGGGCACCACGGCGCCGCGCGGGACCGTGGGGCGGCGCGTCCGGATTTCCCGTGCCGATACACCGGTGAATCCGAATTTCCTGACATTTGCCGAGCTGGAGATTCACGGTCAGTCGAATCCGATCCCGTCGAATCTGGCACTGAACAAGCCATTCACGGCGGCGAGTCCAGGCGCTTATGGAACGCCGCCGAATGCAGGGAATGACGGCATCATCGACGGCGACTACAATCACACCGGCCGGCCGATTTTTCACAGCGGCATCACCGCCGTGGGCGACGCGTGGCAGGTGGATCTGAGCAATGGTGCGGCGGTGAATCAGGAGGTGGATCTGCTGCGGCTCTTCAACCGCACGGACTTCACCAACAACGCGAACCTGAAGCTCTCGCTGCGCAACGCCTCCAGTGTCGAGGTCTGGTCGCAGACGGTGAACGCGGGCCGCGAGACGCCCGTGCTGGGCGGACGGCAGTACGACATCACGGTGGACTTTCCCGGCACCGTGATGGCGCGCTATGCCCGCGTGGAAACGGTGGCGGCGGAGCCGCTGGTGTTTGCGGAACTGGAGGCGTTCGGGCCGGAGCAGGACATCACGCCGCCCTCCGTGGCCTCGGTGGATCCGCCGGCCGACGACCTCGTGGCAGAGCTTTATCAGGCGACGGTGGTGTTCAGCGAAAACGTAACTGGCGTGTCTGCTGCGGACCTCACGGTGAACGGCGTGCCGTGCGTGAATGTGACGGCGCAGTCGGCTGCGACCTATCTCTTTGCCTTCACGCAGCCGGCGAGCGGAATGGTGACATTCGCATGGGCCGCCGGGCACGGCATCGTGGACGGCGGCGCGAATGCCTTCACCGGCTCACCGTGGCAGGTGACACTGGATACATCTCTTCCCGCGCCGCGGCCTTACATCTCCGAATTCATGGCGGAGAACAAAGGTGGTCTGGAGGACGAAGACGGCGAATCTCCGGACTGGATCGAGATCACCAACCCGGGTCCGACCGCGGTGAATCTCGGCGGCTGGTATCTCACCGACACGCCGGGAGCACTGACCAAGTGGCAATTCCCGTCGCCGGTGGTTGTGCCGGCGGGCACGAGCGTGGTCGTCTTTGCCAGCAGCAAAGACCGCCGCACGGCCGGTGCGGAACTGCATACGAATTTCAAACTCGATCCCGATGGCGAGAGTTTGCTCCTCGTGAAGCCGGACGGCGTGACCATAGCCAGCAGCATTCTGAATTATCCGCCGCAGCGCGAGAATGTTAGCTACGGCACCGAGCGCACGCTGCATGCGGTGCCCGCCCTTGCTGCCGGAGCGGCGGCCAGGGTGCTCGTGCCATCGGCCGACGTGCCCGGCTGGACGGCCGCAACTTTTGACGACAGCGCATGGACGCAGGCGACGACAGGCGCGGGCTTCGATCAGAGCAACGGGCAGAACGGCAACGGCCCGCTCGGCTACTGGAACTTCGACAACAGCGCTGTGCCCACTCAGGCCGCCGATGCGTCAGGGCGCGGCCTGACAGGCACGGTGGTGAACGCGACGTATTCCGCCGGCGGCGGCGGGCACACCGGCGCAGCGGGTGACCGGGCGATGAACTTCGCCGGGAATGGAGTAGTGACAATTCCGGGAGCGAACAGCGGCGCGTTCGACGCCATCACCGCGAGCAATGCGGTGGCGGTCAGCGCGTGGATTTACGGCGCGGCGTCGCAGCCGGTGGCGTCGTTTCTCTTCCTCGGCGGCAGCAATCCTGACGGCAGCGGCACGCGCGTCATCGATGCCCATGTGCCGTGGAGCGACAGCATCATCTACTGGGACACCGCGGGCTGCTGCGACGGCGCGCGGCAGCGGATTCAGGTCGGCGATCCGAATCCGGCGCACTGGCGCGGCCAGTGGAATCACTACGTACTGCAGAAGAACGGCGACCGGAAGGAAATCTGGCAGAACGGCGCGCTGCTGCACTTCGGCACGAACACGGACGCGATGATGAACCTGCGCAGCCTCTACATCGGCGCAGTCAATGGCGCCGGCGGCAGCGGCTATCAGGGACTCATTGATGACTTCGCCATCTGGGCCGCCGCGCTCTCGCCCTCTCAAATCGCCGCCCTGGCCGCGCGCACGGCCACACCGCTGAATGTCACGTCGCTGGCGCCGGTGATCGGCACGGATATTGGCAGTTCCATGAGGAATGTGAATGCGAGTGCGCTGGTGCGCATTCCTTTCACCGTCGCTGATCCCGCGGGCCTCGATGTGCTGGTGCTGCGGATGCGCTATGACGACGGCTTCGTGGCGTGGCTCAACGGCACGGAAATCGCGCGCCGCAATGCCCCGTCCGGCGCGCCGTCTTTCAACGCCGCGGCCACAGTCACACGCCCCGGCGGCGCGGCACAGACAGCGGAGGAAATCGAAGTCTCGCGCTATGCGGCGCTGCTCGTGCCGGGGACGAACGTGCTCGCCATCCAGGGACTCAATGCCAGCGCCGCCGATCCTGACTTTCTCGTGCTTCCGGAACTCATCACCGGTCAGTCCGCGCCGGGCCGGTACTTCACCGCCGCCACGCCGGGCGCGCCCAATGGCGACGGCTTCACCGGTTTCGTGGCGGATACGAAGTTCTCGCCGAACCGCGGCTTTTACGACACGCCGCAGACAGTGACCATCACCTGCGCCACGCCCGGTGCAATCATCGTCACCACGACCGACGGCGGCATTCCCACCCTGACCAATGGAACGCAGTCAACATCGCCGGCTACAGTGAGCATCACGACTACGACCACGCTCCGCGCCGCCGCCTTCGTGCCTGGCAGCGACCTTGGGCCGGCGAATGTGGACACGCACACCTATCTTTTTGTGGACCATGTGCCGAATCAGCAGCGGCCCGCGGCCGCACCGGTGAACTGGCCCGGCGGCACGGGCGACTATACGATGGACGCGCGGATCGTCACCGGCGCGCAGCCGGGCTACACGGTGCGCGATGCGCTGCTGGCCATTCCCACGCTCAGCATCACGACACGCCCGGAGGACATTTGGGGCAGCGGCGGCATTTACGCCAACAGCACCTCGCGCGGCGATGCCTGGGAGCGCGCGGCCAGCGCGGAATGGATGGAGCCGTCCGGCACCGACGCCTTCCACGTCAACTTCGGCCTCGCCATTCACGGCAACATCAGCCGCGAGAAGAACTTCACGCCCAAGCACAGTCTCAAGATGTTCTTCCGTTCGCAATACGGCGAGACGAAGCTCCGGCATCCGCTTTTCCCTGACAGCAGCGTGGAGCAGTTCGACCAACTCATTCTCCGCGGCGGCAGCACAGATACGTTTCCCTGCACGGAATGGGGACCGGTGGGCCTTGGCCCCGGCGGTGCGAGCTATCAGCGCTGGGCGCGCGCGTGGGCCAGCTACATTCGCGATCAATGGGTGCGCGATTCGCAAATCGCGATGGGGCAGCCGTCCGCACACGGCCGCTACTGCCACGTTTATCTGAACGGCACCTACTGGGGCCTCTACAACATCTGCGAACACCCTGACGAAGATTTCCAGGCCGATCATCTCGGCGGCAGCGCGTCCGATTACGATGTGCTGGTGGACTTCGCCGAGCTGAAAAACGGCGACTACGTGGCGTGGCAGCAGTTGATGGCGCTGGGCAGCGGCAGCGCGAGCGACGCTGTTTTTCAGCAGATGATGGGCAACAACCCGGACGGCACGCGCAATCCGCTCTATCCGATTCTTCTCAACGCCGAAAGCCTCATGGATTACATGGTGCTGCACATCTTCCACGGCGCGGACGACTGGCCGAATCACAACTGGTGGTCCGGACGCGCCAGCCGCAACACCACGGCCGTGAACGACGGCTTCCACTGGTTCTCATGGGACCAGGAGATCAGTTGCGTGAATGTGCTCTACGAGCGCACCAGCTGGCAGAGTTATCCGGCCATGCGCACCGACGTGAGCGCCGCCAATACTCCCGCGCAGCCCTACTACGCGCTGCGTCAGGGCAGTCCGGAGTTTCGCATGAGATTCGCCGACCGCGTCCACCGCCATCTCTTCAACAATGGCGCGCTCACCACCGCCGCGGCCAAATCCAGGTGGGACGCGCGCGTGGCCGAGATCGACAAAGCCATCGTCGCCGAGAGCGCCCGCTGGGGCGACTACCAGCCGAATCTGGTGAATCCCGGCCAGCCCTACCGCCGTCAGGTGGAATGGCTCGGCCACTTGAACTGGCTGGCCGCCAACTACTGGCCGCAAATCAACGGCGTGACGCTGCAGCGATTTCGTAACGCCAATCTCTACCCCTCGCTGAATGCGCCGGTCATCAATCAGTTCGGCGGCTGGTATCTGCCTGGCTTTGCCGCGACGCTCAGCCACAGCAACGGTGCCGGCGTCATTAAATACACGCTCGACGGCACCGACCCGCGGCGGCTCGGCGGGGCGCAAAACCCCGCCGCGCTGACGTACTCAGCCCCGATTGCCCTGACCAGTACGCAAACGGTCAAAGCCCGCGTCCTGAACGGCACCGTCTGGAGCGCGCTGCTGGAGACGAAGTTCATCCCGCATCCCGATCGCGACGGCGACGGCATTCCCAACGACTGGGAACTCAACAACTCTCTGAATCCCGACGACAACGCTGACGCCGCCCTGGACGCCGACAATGACGGCAGCAGCAACGCCGCTGAATACGCCGCCGACACCAATCCCCGGGACGGCGCGAGCACCTTCACCGCAACATCCCTCACCGACGCCGCCGGCCTGCACATTGTTTTCACCGCGAAAGCCAACCGCCGCTACCGACTCGAAGCCAGCGACAACCTCGCCGTCTGGACGACCATCCGCTCCCGCAACGCGCGCACCGCCGACGAGCCGGTGGACTGGATCGTCGCGCCCGCGGAAGTGCGGCGGTGCTACCGTGTCGTCGCGGAGCCATGATCCAGCCAAATGCGCAAATCTAAAATTATCCTCTCCGTCCTGCTGGCAGCGGCTCTATTTCTGCCGGCCAAGGATACTGTTCAAGGATACCAGAGAAACCTGTGGACTTCCCGTCTTGCTCCCTGGACAAGCGCGGGCTGGGAGCTGGATAACGGAGTCCGTGTGGATGGTTTGGAGAAGTGGCACCGCTTGAGGCTGGGTTATCCGCTTAAGGCCACTACCATTGACCGTAATCCCGCATCCGGTGCATGGCAGTTGCGCCTCGAAGGGGACGCCGTGGTGCTGAATCTGATGCTCTGGCTGATCATCTGTGCCGCGGTCTGGTTCTATCGCCGCCTGCCGCCCCGGAGGCACCTGCACCCCGATGAATTCTGAAAAACCGCCGTCCCGCGGGCTGTTCCCTGCACTTGTCACCCGCGTCAGGACTTCCCATAGTCGCGCCCAAATTCCTTCCCGTGCCCATTCCCGACCCCAGTTCATCAGGCGATTTTTGGTTCGAGTTCTTAGCGATCCTCCTCGAGGGGCTGCCGTTCATTCTCGCGGGATCGCTCGTGTCGGGAGCGATCGATGCCTGGCTGCCGTCGTCGCTCATGGAGCGCATGCTGCCGAAGCGCGCGGGCGTGGCCATTTTCATGAGCGGGCTGCTGGGGTTGATCTTTCCGGTGTGCGAATGCGCCATCGTGCCGGTGATCGCGCGGCTGGTGCGGAAGGGGCTGCCGGTGGGCTGTGCGATGACTTACATGCTGGCGTCGCCGATTGTGAATCCGATCACTGCGCTGAGCACGTGGGCGGCCTTTCAGGGGCGGGAGCCGGAGGCGATGCTGCTGTCGCGGCTCGGGGTGGGATTTGTCATCGCGGTGGCGGCGGGCTTTGTGCTGTCGCGGCTGCCGGTGCAGTCGCTCCTGCGGGGCCATGTGCTCGACGATGTGAAACGCGCCGCAGACCGGAAGGAGGTCCCGGCCGCAACGGAACCGCAGCCGCCGGGCGCCGGCATTCTGCGCATGATGCGGGCGACACAGCGCGACTTTCTCGATGTGGCGCTCTACTTCATTATCGGCGTGGCCATCGCCGCACTGCTGAAAACGCAGATGCTCTACAAGCCGGATCTGCAGGGCGGCATTCAGTCGCTGGCGCAGAACTACTGGCTGGCCGCGCCGGTGCTCATGTTGGTGGCCTTCGTGCTCAGCCTGTGCAGCACCACGGACGCCTTCGTCATCGCTCAGGACGCCGTATTTCCCGCCACGGCCAAGCTGGCGTTTTTGACTTTCGGGCCTATGTTCGACATGAAGCTGATCCTGCTTTATTCCACTGTGCTCAAGCCGCGCGTGGTGCTCTGGCTCGGACTCGGTCTGTTCCTTGCCTGCTACCTCGCCAGCTTCGCCATGGGGCATGTTTTTGAAATCCCAACTCCCGCCAAACCATGAGCCATCAACACGATCACACTCACGAACACGGCCACGGATGCTGCGGGCATGAGCATGCGCACGAACACAAGCAGGAGTGCTGCGGGCACGATCACGCGCATGAGCACAAGCACGAGCACGAGCACGAATGCTGCGGGCACCGTCACAGCGACGATGCATGGACGCGCGGATTCTTCGCCTGCCTGCAGGGCGTGGTGCTCATCATGATCGGCGCGGTGATGTGCTATTTCGTGGCCAGCGGGCGCATTGACGGACGCAATCCGCAGACGCCTTACGTGACCGGATGGTTCAAGGGGCTCGCGCTGTGCGGCGGACTCGGGCTCATCGTCATGGGGCTGTTCAACTGGCTCACGCGGCGGCGCGAAGTGGACTGCGGGCACGACCACGGTCCCGCCGACACGGCCGAAGACGCGGAGCCGCGCTTTCACTCGCACGAAGGCAGCGTGGCCGGCCGCGCGCTCACTCTGCTGGTACTGTCAGGCTCGCTGGCCGCCGCCGCCATGTTCACGCCCGATCAGCTTTCCAGCCGCTACATTCAATACAAAGCCAGCGCCTACAGTGCCGACCGGAACAGCGCGGAGCGGCTCAAGCAGGTGAATCCGGAACTCGCCAAAGCCTCCGCCGGCGGCCTGACGCTGGAAAAGGTGAAGGAGTATCTCAAGCCCGACAACGACGGCAATTTCCCCATCAGCGTGGTGAACCTGCACTACATGGGCGGCGATCCGGAATATGCGGCGGTGATGGAGGGCCAGCCGGTCGTCACCACCGGTCAGGTGGTTAAGGACGAACTGAACCCCGGCCCCGGGCATCTGCGCGTCTTCACCATGCAGGTCACCTGCTGCGCGGCGGACGCGCGGCCTTACAGCATTCCCGTGGTGTTCGACGGAGCGGCGCCGGATTACGTCGAAATGGGCTGGTACAATGTCACCGGCACCATCGGGTTCGTCCAGGAGCGCGGCATGAAGGTCGCGGTCGTGAAGGCAAAAAAAGAAGCCGGCCTCCAGGCGACCGTGCGCCCCGCACCGCAGGGACCGTCTTTTTGAATGCAGAAGGAAGAATGGAGGATGAAAAATCGGCGTGATGCTGCGGGTTCAGTGATTCGGATAGAATTCATTCCTGCAGCCTGAGGTCTCTTCATTCCTCATTCTGCCTTCTTCATTTCCATGGACCCCCCTTCCGAAACCGACTGGCCCGCGCTGGCGGCCCGTGTGCTCGCCGGTGACCAGGAGGCGGCGGCCACGATGGTGGAGCAGCTCTACACTCACGTCATGCGCATCGTGCGCAGTCACCTGCCGCGCGCCACAGACGAACAGGACATCTCGCAGGATATATTTATGAAGGTGTTCAGCAGGCTGGAAACCTGGCGCGGCGACCAGCCGCTGACGCACTGGGTGGCGCGCATCGCGGTCAATGCCTGCTACGACCGCCTCCGCCGTCAAAAGTCGCGCCCGGAGGTGCGCTTCGCCGACCTCAGCGAAGACGAGGCCGCCTTCCTCGAAAACACCTTCTCCGGCGGTGATCAGGCGGACGCACCCCGCGACTCCGACGGCAGTGAGGTGGTGGAAAAACTTCTCGCCACTCTCAATGCAACCGAGCAGACCGTGCTGCGTCTGCTGGATATGGAGCAAAAGTCGGTGCAGGAAATCACTGAACTGACCGGCTGGGGCGCCAGCAAAATCAAAGTGACGGCCATGCGCGCGCGCCGTAAACTCAACGAAACCCTCAAACGCCTCGAATCCTCCGGAAAGCGATGAACCCCTCCACCGACAATCCCTGGGAACGCCTCGTCTCCGCCGCCCGCCAGCGCGGGGACTCGGAGCCGGTTCCGACCGCGGCCGCTCCTCCTCCGGGTTTCGCGTCCCGTCTGGCCTCGAAATGGGCCGAACTTCGCCGGAATGAAACTTTTCGCCTGTGGTGCCGCTGGTCGCTCATCGCGGCAGTTGCCGGACTGATAATCGCGGCTATCGTCGCCGCCCTTCCCCATCCTGCGCCGCCCGATGCCCACCCGTTGAGCGTCCCCGGCGTGGAAACTCCGAACCTTGCTCCCCGGTGAAATATTATCTCAAGCGCTACGGCCCCATCACCGCCTCGCTCGCGGTGCTGTTCGGCTCCGGCGTGGCAGCCGGCTACCGGTGGGGGAAACATTCCGCCGCAGCCCAAGACAACGTGCCGGCAGTGAAGGAATCGGCCGAACCCGGCGCCGGACAGTGGATCGAGAATACAGCGCTGGCCCTGCAAAAAGATTTCGACCTCACACCGGAACAGACGGATAGTGTCCGCCGCGCCATCGCCGGTCCCGCCCGGGCCATTTTTGAAGACAAGCGCCAGGCCACCTTCAAAATTCACCTCCGCTTACTGGAAGCTCACGATACTCTCGCCCGCGAAGCCGGTCTTTCCGACCCTCAAAAGGCCCGCCTGAAACTCCGCCGCGATCAATTGCGCCAGCACATCATCGAGAAGTTCAAAGACATCATCGGCGACCAGCCCCCACCGGCCCTCAGCGGGCTCTGAGCAACCATGTCCCCCCGGTCTTACATCATCACGCTATCCATCGCCGGCACTGCCGCCGTGGCGGCTTATCTGACATTTTCAGGCGGCAAAGAGATAGCGCCGCCTGCCTCCAAAACGCCGGTGCCAGCGCGCACTGCCGCCTCCGTTCCGCGCGCGCACGGGACGGAATCTTCATCAACTGCGCTTTCGGGAAACACACGCGCCGATGAATCCGGCCCGGCAGGAAAAATGGGCACCGCACGCCTTCCGCTTCCCGTAGCGGCGGCCCGCCCTGACACTCCCCTGCCGCTTGAGGCCCGCGCCGCCAAAGTCGAGCAGGAGGCCAACCGCGAACTGCAGCGTCTCGTGAGACTGCTGAACCTTACCGAAGAGCAGCAGGACAAGGTTTTCCAAACTCTCGCCAGACACTCGCGCCACTGGTCGCCGGAAATGCTCATCCCCGCCGATGCCGCAGCCGCCGGCAAACGCACTGAGAAAGTGCCCGGGCTCTATCTTCCCGGCACCGACAGCCCGGCCAAAACACAGCCGGTCGAGGACGCACCGGCAGCCGACCCTGTTCCTGCCAAAACCACCGATCCGCTGGAGGAAATCATGTCCATTCTCGATCCTGAACAGCAAACGGCGCTGGTGAAGGATGAGATGGACCGCGCCGCATGGTGGGCGGAAATTCTCCCGCAAATCCTGCCGGCGGATGAAATCCCGGCTCTCGACGGCACGACACCCGGCGCTGGCGAAGTCAGGGAATACGAGGGATCGGAAGTCCTCGAGTAAGTCCGGTGCCATCCGCCCGCGCCATCCGGTTCCCCGCGCTTACGGGGAATGCTGGACACCGGTTCCATCTTAGGTAACGCAGGTCCATGCTCCGTCCCCTGCTCATCCTTGCCTGCACGTCTGCGATTTCTGCGGCGGAACACTGGTCGCTGCAGCCGGTGCGCCAGCCGGGGGAGTCGGAGACCGTGGATTCCCTGCTGCGCGCTGCGCAGGATAAAGCAGGAATCAGCCCGGCGCCGATGGCGGACTGGCACGTCCTCGCGCGCCGCGCCGCCTTCGCCCTGACAGGTCTGCCGCCGGAGCCGGACGTCGCCGCGGGCATTCGCGATGAAGCCGCTTTCGCCGCCGCCGTGGACGGTTTGCTCGCCAGTCCGCACTACGGCGAGCGCTGGGCGCGGCATTGGATGGACGTGGTCCGCTACGCCGACAGCAAGGGCCACGAATACGACTTCGCCATCCCGGGCGCGTGGCGTTTTCGCGACTGGCTGGTGCGCTCGTTCAATCAGGACGTGCCGCTCCCCCAATTCATCCGCGAACACATCGCCGGCGATCTCGTGGAGCCTTCGCGCCGTCATCCCGTCACCGGCGACAACGACAGCCTGCCTGGCACCATCTTTTGGAATCTCGGCGAAAGCGCCACCAGCCCGGTCGATTTGCCGAACGACGAAGGCGACCGGCTCGACAACCAACTCGACGTTTTCGGCAAAGCCTTTCTCGGCCTCACCATCGGCTGCGCGCGCTGCCACGATCACAAGTTCGATCCCATCCCGCAGCGGGACTATTACTCGCTGTTTGGAATCCTCGCGCACACGCCGATGGACCGCGCATGGACCAATGACGCGGCGTTTCGTGAGGGCGCGGAAAAACTTCGCGCGCTTCGTGCCGCCGAAGGTTACAAGCCTGACAAGACGCCGGCGCCGCCGCTGCAGTTGAACGAAGGCGAACTCATGGCCGACTTCGCCCACGGCATTCCGCCCGGCTGGAGCGTTGTTGGTGCTGCGGAAATCACCCGCGGCGCACTGCGCAGCGGCACGCTTTCGCGTCGCCTGCCGGTGCGCGTGCGCTCGCCTTATTTCACCATCACCACCGACAACGTGGACCTCCTGCTCGCCGCGCGCGAGGCCACGATGGTCCTGTCCGTTGCCAACCTCCAGGTGATCCGTGAGCCGATCTACAACGGCCTGCGCCGCACCCCGGAGGACGGCCAGTGGCGCTGGAACCGCTTTCAGGTCGGACGCTGGAAAGGTCAGCGCGCGTATGTGGAAGTCTGGACCGGCGTGGCCGATGGCCCGCTCGAAATGCGCCAGGGCCGCAGTCCGGTCTTTGCGCTCCGCGCCGTCGCCGCACGCAACGACGACGAAGCACCGGTGCCGCAGGAACTGCTCGACGACCGCCTGCCGCGCGATGCCCCGCCGCGCAGCGCGGAATGGCTCCGCATCGAAACCACGCTGCCGCGCCCCGACTGGTTCCTCGCCGTGGCCGAGCCTGCCAAGGGCGCCGACACGCTGGTCTTCACCCGCGGCGACGCCAACAAACCCGGCGCTCCCGCACCGCGCCGCTTCCTCACCGCGCTGGAAAGCACCGCCGGCGCGCACCGCGTCACGTCAGGCTCAGGACGACGGGAACTCGCCGACGCCGTGCTCGCGGAAAACAATCCGCTCACCTGGCGCGTCGCCGCCAATCGCGTCTGGCTCTGGCTTTTTGGCGAAGGCCTCTCCCGCACGCCGGATGATTTTGGAAAACTCGGCGATACGCCGGCCCTGCCGGAACTGCTCGATCTGCTCGCATGGCGGCTCCAGCACACCCACCGCGGGCGGTTGAAGCCGTTCATTCGGGAACTGATCCTCACGCAGGCATGGCGCCGTGCCTCGAACGCGCCGTCCGACAGCCGCGACCCTGACAACCGCCTGCTGGCCCGTTTTCCCCTCCGCCGCCTCGAGGCCGAGGAGATTCGTGACGCCATGCTCGCCGTCTCCGGCCGGCTCGACCGCACCCCTGGAGGCCCCGCCGTGCCCGCGCGCGCCCGCGCAAAGTTTTTCACCAATACCATCGACCGCTACGAAAACGGCGCGCCCGACGGTCAGGGCCGCCGGAGTCTCTATCTCAGCACGCGCCGCAATTACCCTGACGCTTTCCTCGCCGTCTTCGACCAGCCCGCGCCGGTGACGAGTTTCACGCGCCGCAACGTCTCCAACGTCCCCGCGCAGGCGCTCGCCATGATGAACGATCCGATGGTTCTGTCGCTCGCGGAATACTGGGGCCGCCGCATGGTTTCCACGCCCGGCGATGTGCCGCAGCGCATTCAGCAAATGCACCGCGCCGCCTTCGCGCGCGCGGCGACGGAGGATGAACTCGCGGAATGCACGGCGCTGCTCGCCTCCGAATCACCGGACTCTGCCGCGTGGACGCGCCTCGCGCTCGCGCTCTTCAACACCAAGGAATTTCTATGGATCGAGTGATCTCCCGCCGCCGCATTCTTCAAACAGCTTCGAGCGGCTTCGGCTGGCTGGCGGCGTCGTCCCTGCTCGGCGCGGAGCGCGGCGCGGTCACGCCGCAGCACCGGCCGCGCGCGAAGCAGATGATCGTGCTCTACATGAGCGGCGGCGTCTCGCAGATGGACAGCTTCGATCCCAAGCCCCGGCTGCGCGCGGAACATGGCAAGCCCTTCCCGATGAAGAAGGAGGCCACGCAGTTCGACTCCAACGGCACCGTCTTCGGAAGCCCGTGGGAGTTCAAGCCCGGTGGAAAATGCGGCATGCCGGTGAGCGACCTATTCCCTCACCTTCGCGAACGCGCCGACGACCTCTGCCTCATCCGGTCGCTCACCTCCAAATCCGCCGTTCACGCCAACGCCAACTTCTGGATGCACACCGGCAGCGGGCTGCTGGGCCGGCCTTCGATGGGTTCCTGGGTTAGCTACGGCCTCGGCAGCGCAGCGGCGAATCTGCCAGGCTTCGTCGTCATCAACACCGGACTGTTTCCGATCGGCGGGCTCGACAACTTCAAAAGCGGCTTCCTGCCCGCAGCGCACGAAGCCAGTATCTTCGATCCCGAAGGTGATCCCGTGCCGAATCTCAAACCCGCGCAGCCGAATTCGCAGGAGGAACTCCTCTCCTGGGTGCGCCGGCGCGACCGGCGCTTCAGTCAGCGCGTTGGCGCGCACGCCGCAGCCATCGAATCGGCGATTCTGAATGCCGAAATCGCGGCGAAGATGCAGCTCTCCGTGCCGGAACTGGCCGACCTCAGCGCCGAGCCGGTGTGGCTCCAGGAACGCTACGGCCTGACGCATTCCAATCAGCACACGCGCCGCTACGGGCGCTCGTGCCTCATGGCACGCCGTCTCATCGAGCGCGGCGTGCGCTTTGTGGAGGTCACCATTCCCGCCATTTTTGGCGACGACGCATGGGACGCGCACGGCGACCTGGAAAAGAATCACGCGGGCAACGCCCTCGCCGTGGATCAGCCCATCGCCGCGCTCCTGGAGGATTTGAAAGCCCGGGGCCTGCTCGATGAAACGCTCGTGCTGTTCGCCACCGAGTTTGGCCGCACCCCGTTCGCCCAGGGCTACAACGGACGCGACCACAACGAATTCGGCTTCTCCGTTTGGCTCGCCGGCGGCGGCGTGCGCGGCGGCACCATTTATGGTGCGACCGACGAATACGGCTACAAAGCGGTCGAGAAGCCCTGCGACATCCACGACCTCCACGCCACCGTGCTCCACCTGCTCGGCATGGATCACGAGAAGCTCACCTGGCGCTTCGGCGGCCGCGATCACCGCCTCACCGATGTCTTCGGGCGCGTGCTGCACGACTGCGTGGCGTGATGTCACCGCTGGTGTTCAGGCCTTGGCCCAAGTTCCGCACTCGGCCCTCCCGCGAAAATGTTTTCTCCCGGGCCTCGTTAGTAACTCACTGGTAAACCCAACCCGGCTTCGCCGGGTTGGGGCAGAACTAACGCATGAACAGCATAGAGACCCGTAACAAGGCCGTCCCGGTCTTGTCCGCTCCCGTACGATGACTGAAGGACAAAGCCGGGACGGCCTTGCTACGGCTTTGTGCGTGAGCATGAGCTTGCTCAAGGCGGGACGTTGCCGCGACAATGCGGAGATGAAATTCTTCCGGCGTATTCTCTTCTTGGTTCTGATCGGGCTGCTCAGCCTGCGAGTGCCGGCGCAGCAGCCTGAGAAAGTCACCCCGCGCCCGCCGCGCGGCGAGGCGGACCTGCGCTTCTGGCTGGAGAACATGGTGTGGCATCACGGCTACTCCGTTCCGGAAATCACAGTCGCCACGGGCATGGATCCCGCCGCGGTCACCGCCGCGCTGGAGCGGTTGCACATCTCACCGCAGACGAAGCCGCTCCGTCCCGTGGATCCGCCGCTGCTGGTGCTGCCCTATCCAGGCGGGCGGCATCCGCGGCTGGGGTTCTTTGACGGGGCTGTCGATCCGCAGCGCGAAACGAAGCTCAGTATTTTCCCGCCATGGAATGAAGGCGGTTATGCGGTGCTCGATGTGCCGGAGGCGGTCTTTTCCAATCTCGGCCTGACGTATCTGGCGCACACGCACATTCCGACCATCTGGACGCAGCGCGGCGAGACCCTGCCGCCGCAGGAGTGGGAGCGCCGCGCAGACGGATCGTTCTTTTCGCATCGCCGTTTGCCGAATGACATTGAGTTCTTCGTCCATGCCGCGCCGCAGCGCGATCATGTCGCCCTGCGCATGTCTTTGAAGAACGGCACCGCGGAAAAACTCACCGGCCTGCGCGTGCAGATGTGTCTCATGCTGGGCCGCGCCAGGGGATTCGAGGCGCAGACGAAGGAGAACAAGGTGCTCGCGTCGCCATTCGTTGCGGTGCGGTCGGACGACGGCCAGCGCTGGATCATCCAGGCGTGGCAGCCGGTGCAGCGCGTGTGGGAGAACCCGCCTTGCCCGTGCATTCACAGCGATCCGCAGTTTCCCGACTGCCCGCCTGGCGAATCGCGCGAAGTCTTTGGCCGTGTCTCGTTTTACCAGGGAGCGGACATTCAGGCGGAGTTGAAGCGGCTCGGTGAATTCTGGAAGCCGCTGGAGCAGACGACCGTCACCGGCAGCATCACTGAGAACGGCCAACCTGTCGCCGCGCGGCTCTGCATCGAGGGCGCGAACGGATTTCATTTCGCGGAAAGCGACGCCGGCACCGCCATTCGCTATGACAAACAGAATTGGCTGAACAAAAATGCCGTCGAGCGCCACACTTCGCTCTCGGCGCATCCTTTCCGTGCCTCACTGCGGCCAGGGAAATACAAACTCACCGTCGAGCGCGGCAAGGAATACCTGCCGCTGGTGAAGGAGATCAGCGTCGGCACGGAGTCGCTGCAGGTTGAGCTTCCCATCCATCGCTGGGTGAACATGGCGGAGGAGAAGTGGTTCAGCGGCGACACGCATGTGCATCGTTCTCTGGCGGAACTGCCCACGGTCGTGATGGCGGAGGACTTGAACGTCGCGTTTCCGTTCACCTACTGGGTGACGCACGCCTTCGCGCCGCCGGGCACGGGCGACCGCACGCTGACCGCCGATGCCGCGGCGCCCGCGGAATTGATCAAGGTGGACGGCACCCACGTCATCTGGCCGCGGAATACGGAATGGGAGATTTTCACCGTGCGCAGCAAGCGGCACACGCTGGGCGCGGTGTTCGCGCTCAATCACCGTACGCCGTTCGCGTCAGGCATCCCGCCACTCGCGCCCGTTATCGAACAGGCGCGGAAAGAGGGCGCGCTGTTCGACATGGACAAACACGACTGGCCGTTCGCGCTCGTGCTGCCGCCGCTGCTCGGGCCGTCGCTCTACGAACTCGCCAACAATCACATGTGGCGCACGGAATTCGGTTTCACCAAATGGAGCGGCCCCGCGCCGGGCTGGGCTTTTCCTGACGGACAGGAGCGTCGCGAGGGCGGCGAGAAGGAATGGATCGAATTCACGCACCGCATCTACTGGGCGCTGCTCAACTGCGGCCTGCGCGACATCCGGCCCACCGCCGGCACCGCCAGCGGAGTGCATCCCGTGCCGCTAGGATTCGGGCGCGTCTATGTGAACCTGCCTGACGGATTCAACTACGACGCCTGGATCAAAGGCCTCGCCGCCGGGCGCAGTTTCGTCACCACCGGGCCGATGCTCATGGCGGACATCACGGAGAAGGAAGCGCGCATCCGCGTGCTGCATCGCCGCGAGACCAGACTGGAACTCATCATCAACGGCCGCTGTGAGCCCGTCATGGTCATGCCGGCATCGGAGTCGGGAACGACCGGAGACGCGCACGCCACATTTCCGATCGACGAAAAAGGCACCCGCTGGGTGGCGGTGCGCGCGTGGGAACTGGAGGGCGACCGCTGGCGCTTCGCGCACACCGCGCCGGTGTGGTTCGATGTGGCTGACAAACCGCTCCGTCCGCGCCGCGCGGAGGCGGAGTGGTTCGCCTCCCGTGTCCGCGCCGAGATCGAACGCAGCCGCGACCTGCTTCCGGCTGAGGCTCTGGCGGAGTATGAGAAGGCACTGTCATTCTACGAAAGCGCAGTGCAGGCGGCGTCTGAATGATGACAGGAATGCCCTCGCGGTGAAACCCGGTAACAGGTGCACCGGGTTCCGTCCAGGTGGAGCGGCGCGAGTGCGGAGGAAGTTTCGGTTTGCCTCGCCGTCGCAGCACGACAGTAGAAAAACTGTTCCGGTCCGTCCATCAGACCGGAGCGAAACCTCCTGGATGACCATGCATCTCTCCCCACTGGCCATCGACGATTATGACGCGGTTCTGTTCGACCTCGACGGCGTGCTGACGGACACCGCGCGCATTCATGCACGGGCTTGGAAACGAATGTTCGACCAATACCTCCTGAAACGCGGCCTCGCGGAGCGGAAGCATTACGAACCGTTCGATCCGATTCACGACTATCTGCAAAGCGTGGACGGCAAGCCGCGCTACGACGGCGTGCAGAGTTTTCTCGAATCGCGGGGCATCGAACTGCCGCGGGGCGAACCTTCCGACCCGCCGGGTGAGGAAACGGTCTGCGGGCTCGGGAATCAGAAGGATCTTTACGTGGCCGAGGTGCTCGCCGCGGACGGCGTCTTCGTCTTTCCCGGCTCACTGCGCTGGGTGCAGGAATTGCGCAGCCAGGGCAAGCGGCTCGCGGTCGTCTCGTCGAGCGAAAACTGTCAGGCCGTGCTCCGCGCCGCCGGCATTGAGGAACTTTTTGAAGTGCGCATCGACGGGCGCACGGCGAAGGAGCGCCACCTGCGGGGAAAACCCGCGCCTGACATGTTCATCGAAGCGGCCCGCGAACTCGGCGTCGATCCGTGCCGGACTCTGGTGGTGGAGGATGCGATTTTCGGCGTGCAGGCGGGCCGCGCCGGCGGGTTCCGCTGCGTCGTGGGCATCGCCCGGCACGGGGATGCCGACCGTCTCAAGTCTGCGGGGGCCGATCTGGTCATCGCCGACCTTGAAGTCTTTCTCGAAAAAGCCGGTCCCGCGGCCGGTGCCTCCCCGAATTCCTGACCGGTTTTTACTGATATCATGCTGAAACGTCCGATCGAACTGCTGCCGCCGCACATTTATCCGCCCGAGGAATGGAGGGTCGTGGAGAAACAGTTCTACCCGCGTCTGCTCGGTCAGACGGAGACGCTCTTCGCGCTCGCCAACGGCTACCTCGGCATCCGGGGCGCCTTCGAGGAGGGCAGTCCGGCCTATCACAACGGTACTTTCATCAACGGATTTCACGAGACATGGCCGATCATTTATGGCGAGGACGCTTTCGGGTTCGCCCGCACCGGACAGACCATCGTCAATGTCCCTGACAGCAAGATCATCCGGCTCTACGTGGACGACGAATTGCTCGATCTCTCCAAAGCCCGGCTGCTGTCCTACGAGCGTGCGCTTGATATGCGGCGCGGTGTGCTGGAGCGCGAGATCGTGTGGGAAAAGCATTCCGGAAAGGTCATCCGGGTGCGTTCGGAGCGGCTGGTTTCCTTCGTGCACCGGCACCTCGCGGCGATTCGTTATGAAGTCACGATGCTGCGCGGCGATGCCCCCATCGTCATCACTTCGGAGCTGCTCAATGTTTCCAGCGCTCAGGCGGAGGCGGCCGATCCCCGGGGCACGCGGGCGCTGGGCGGACGGGTTCTGCTTCCCGAGTTTCACCATGACGGAGGAATGCGGGTGACGCTCGGGCATGTCACCCAGACGAGCCGGATGCGGCTCGCCTGCGGCATCGAACACGCGATCGAAACGGAGTGCCCGGTCGAAATCGTTTGCCGCAGCAATGAGGAATCCGGACGGGTGACGTTCGCGGTGGAGGCGTGCGAGGGCAAACCGGTGAGGCTGGACAAGTTCATGACCTATCACCAGTCGCGCACGGCCGGATGTGAGGAGCTGGTGGAAAGGGTGGAGCGTGCTCTGGACCGCGCCGCGCGCGACGGCATTGAGAGTCTGAAGACCGGACAGGAAAGTTATCTCGCCGACTTCTGGGACCGCGCCGACGTGGTGGTCACCGGCCATCCGGCCATTCAGCAGGTCATTCGATTCAATCTTTTCCATCTCGCGCAGGCCAGTGCCCGGGCCGAGGGCAACGGCATTCCCGCCAAAGGCCTGACAGGCGACGGCTACGAGGGCCATTATTTCTGGGACGCGGAAATCTATCTCCTGCCGTTCCTCGTTTACACCGAGCCGAGGCTGGCGCGGAATCTGTTGTCGTTCCGTTATTCGATGCTCGACCACGCGCGGCAGCGGGCGCGGGAGGTGAATCAGAAGGGGGCGCTGTTTCCGTGGCGGACCATCAGCGGCGAGGAGGCGTCCGCCTACTATGCCGCCGGCACGGCGCAGTACCACATCAACGCGGACATCGCTTTTGCGCTGCGCAAGTATGTGGAAATCTCCGGCGACACGGCGTTTCTGGAAAGCGAAGGCGCGGAGATGCTCGTGGAAACCGCGCGGTTGTGGGCGGACCTGGGGTTCTTCTCCGAAGACCGGGACGGGAAGTTCTGCATCAACGGCGTCACCGGGCCGGATGAGTACAACGCCGTGGTCAACAACAACGCCTACACCAATCTCATGGCGCGCGAGAATCTGCGCTACGCTGCGGAAACGGTGGGCCGGCTGCGCGAGCAGCAGCCCGGGCGCTATGCGGCGCTCGTGCACAATACCAGGCTGGAGGACCATGAGATCGACGAATGGCGGCGCGCGGCCGATCTCATGTACGTGCCCTACGACGATGAGCGGGGCATTCACCTCCAGGACGACGACTTCCTCTCGCTGGAGCCGTGGGATTTCGCGGGCACGCCGCCGGAGAAATACCCGCTGCTGCTGCACTATCATCCGCTCGTGATCTACCGCCACAAGGTCGTCAAACAGGCGGACGTCGTCCTCGCCATGTTTCTTCTCGGCAATCACTTCTCCTCCGTGCAAAAGCGGCGAAACTTCGAATTCTACGACCCGCTCACGACCGGGGACTCGTCGCTTTCGGTTTCGATCCAAAGCATCATCGCCTGGGAGCTGGGGCTGCATGAAATGGCCTACAAGTACGCGCGCTACGCCCTGCTCATGGACCTCGCGGACGTCGGCGCCAACGTCCAGCACGGCTGCCACATCGCGTCCATGGCCGGCACCTGGATGGCGTTGATCAACGGCGTCGCGGGCATGCGCGATTACAACGGCCGCATCTCCTTTCATCCCGCACTGAACCTGCCGGTGAAGGACATTCGCTTCACCCTGATGATCCGCGGCCGCAAACTGCGGGTGGAACTGGACCGCGATCCGCGCAGCGCGACCTATCTGCTCATCAGCGGACCGGATCTCGAAATCATCCACTGCGGCACTCCGGTCACGCTGTGCGCCGGCGAGCCGATCCAGCTGGAAATCGATGCCTGCTGCGCCACCTGAGCCAGCCAGGGCGGCGATTCTGGGTCCGCACTTCAATGCCTGCCGTCTGCGAGATCGGCGAGCCTGAGAAGAATTTTCTCCGCGCTGCTCAGGGCGGCGCGCTCCGCGAGGGTGTCGCGCAGCAGCTTTGGATCGTCGGTGATGATGTTGTCCACTCCCATGCCGGCCAGGGTGTTCATCCGGGCGGCGTCATTCACCGTCCAGACGTGGACTTCGAGCCCGCGGCGGTGCGCCCTGGCGATGAGGTCGCGGGTCACCGCCCCCGCACTGACACTCAGCAGATCCGTTTCCAGCCCGGTGATGTCGCCGATGGCGGAGGTCACGATGACGCCGGTGCGCAGGCCCGGGCCGGCGCGCCGGGCCAGCAGGATTCCCTCGTAGTCGAGCGATGTCAGGATGCACTCGCCGGCGAAGCCGTGTTCGTTGACGATGCGGACCACTGCGGCGGCGAGATTTTTGTCAGGGCCGTTGAATTTGAGTTCGATGTTCAGCCGCGCCCGGCCCTTCACGGCTTCGATCACCTGCGCCAGGGTCGCGATGCGCAGGCCGCTGAATTCCGGACCGAACCAGCTGCCGCTGTCCAGGTCCCTGATCTCATCGTAGGTGACTTCCCAAATTCTTTTGTTGAGGCCGAAGACGCGGTTCAAGTCCTTGTCGTGGGCCAGCACCACGGTGCCGTCCTTCGTTTGCTGGACATCGATTTCCACAAAGTCCGCGCCCTCCTCCACGGCGCGCAGAATGGCGGCCATGGAATTCTCCGGCGCATGGAGGGAGCTGCCGCGGTGTGCGGTCACGGCGACGGAGTCGTCGAGCTTGATTGCATTCGCCGCGACGATGGCCGTGAGAATTCCGAGCCCGGCCAGCATCAGCACCGCCACCGGGGCGCTCCGCACCAGACGCGCAGCCCGGCGGAGCAGCGCAGGATTTTCACCGGCCAGTGATTCCGGCAGGACCGCGTGCGGCACGAGCCTGGAAAAGTGCACGGCGGCCTGACAGGCGAGAATTGTCAGGGAAACGATCGTCACCAGCGCCGCCAGCAGCACGGACACCACGGCGAGCAGGCCGCTCAGGGTGATGGCCAGCCACGGATTGCGGCCGGCCGCGTCCGGCAGAAGGGACTTGAGAAAGTGCATCAGCAGCCAGTCCGCGCCGAGCAGCAAAGCGGTCAGCGCCAGCCAACCCAGGAGCATCCGGAGCACTTCGGTCCTCCGTCCCCGCATGAGCCGGGCGCTTTCCCGCAGCGACCCGGCGGGGGACACCGGAGTGAAGAGCAGCAGCGGAACGGCATGGAACCAGTCGATGAACCGCCGTCCTGCAACCCATGCGAAGCCGAGCCCGGCGGCGCAGCAAATCGTCAGGGCGATCCAGAACGGCCGCGGTTTCGCGTAAAGATAGTAATTGATGTCGTTCTCCGTGAGAAACACGAGATACGCTCCGCCGGCGACGGCGAGGAAGGGCAGGGCGATCACGAGATACGTCAGGAACTGCCGCACGGAGAGCCGCCAAAGCCGCGGCAGCGCCAGCGCGAGAAAGCCGCACAGCAGCGACAGGCGCACTTTTTCCCGGCGCGACAGCGCCACGGCAAGCGCGGTCAGACCGCCGAACTCAAAGAACAGCAGCGCCCATGATATCGTGACCACCACGGTCACATATGTCAGGCCCTTGAAGGAGAGAAAGAACCCCGCGAGGTCATAGTTGCTCACAGCTTTGCTGCCGGACCAGCTGAGCAGATGCGCCGCGAGCCATGCCGTCAGCGGCGTGAAGACCGCCAGTCCCAGCAGCCGGAAGAGAACCTCGAAGCCGGCGAACTGCGCCAGTCCCCGCCGCAGGATGCCGGCCGCGGAGCTGTGCCGGAGCGGCGGTGCAGATTCGCTCATGCCGCGAGTGTTGGGGGAGGACACACGTCAGGCAACCCCGAAACGCCCTGACTCCGCCAAACAAAAACTCCGTCACGGCCCGGGCCGTGACGGAGTTTTGCGTAAGGAAGCGTGCGGGGCGGCGGTCAGTTCTTTTTGAAGTCGATGCCGGGATCGCTGTCCGGGGCGCCGACGAGGGTGAAGTGCATCACGCCGCCTTCTTTCATTTCGACGGCGGAGACCATCTGGGTGTCGTCGGCGCTCAGCACGAGCAGGCCTTTCTCGTTGAGGCCGTAGGTGCCTTTGAGTTCGGTGGCCTCGCCGGCGGCGGGTTTGAAGGACCACGTGTAGTCGCCCTTTTCCGTCATGGTGAAGGTGATTTTGCCGCCGCCGCTGTCACTGGTCCAGGTGCCGGTGAGCTGGTCGGCCGGGACGGGGGCGGGCGGGGCGGCGGGCGGGGCGGCATCGACTCCGGCGTCAGGAATCGAATCTCCGGTGAGCGCGGCGAGCTGGCGCGAGATGGTGTCTGCGGGCTGAAGTTTCGAGGCCGCCGCGAACTGGTCGCGGGCCTGCTCCATGTGACCGCAAACGAGATAATGATAGCCCAGCAGGAAGTGGCCGTCGGCCTTCTTGCCGGCCTTGACGTAATCCTCCAGTTTTTTGAGCTGAGCGGTGTAGGTGTCGCTGTCGCCGTAGAAGGCGATCATGGTGTCCCATCCCCAGCCGGGGCCGGAGGCGAGCACGGTATTGAGCACTCCGGCGGCCTCGCTGAATTTCCCGAGCGCGAAGAAGCAGAGGGCGCGGTATTCGTGCAGGGTCACATCGCCGGGCGTGTAGCTGAGGGCCTCGTCTGCGCTTTTGAGGGCGGCGACGTAATCGCCGTTCTTGAAGGCCGTGCGCGAGGCTTCCAGGGCATCGGCGGATTTGGTTTCCGCGGTGGCGGCGGCCTGTTCGTCGCCGGGCGGATTGGCGGCGGCGGCGACGGACACCGGCTGTGTGTAGTTGATGTAGGTGTTCTGCACCGGCGGGGCCGGATAGGGATTTTTGTAGGACTGGTATCCCATGTTGTACACCAGATTGCCGAGACTCCAGACGCCGAGGCCCCACATGAAGCCTTCGGCGAAGTCGTTGTCGTCGTGGTAGTACCAGTGGCGGTTGTAGTAACCGGCGTTCCAGCCGTAACCCCAGTGTCCGTGATGCCATGAATGGTAATTGCCGCAGCCCCACCACGGGCGCGCGCCCCAATAGTTCGGACGGACGGCGAAGTTGTTATTATTCCGGAAGTTGTTGTTGATGTTGATATTGACGTCGTTGCCGATGTTCACGCGGTTGCCCCAGACGCTGTTGTTGCCGCCCCAGCGGTTGCCGTCCCAGTCGCGGCGGTTGGCGGGAAGCGTGGACGGACGATTGAGTCCCACGTTGTTGCGCCCGATGTTCACATTGTCGATATGAACGCGGTTGCCGCCGCTGCCGATATTGACGCGGTCGCCGCCGCCGATGTTCACCCGGTCGCCGCCGATGTTCACCCTGTCGCGGTCCACGATGCTGGGCTTGTCGCGGTCGAACCGGTCACCCGGGCGATTGCCCGGCCTGTCACCGATGTTCGGACGATCTCCGACGTTCGGACGGTCGCCAACATTCGGCCTGTCGCCGACGTTAGGACGGTCGCCAACGTTCGGCCTGTCACCGATGTTTGGACGGTCTCCGGCGCCGGGGCGTTGCGGGAGTTTGTTGTCCGGCTTGTTTGGATAGGTGACCATTCCCGGCAGTGTGGACGGGCGGTTGCCGCCGGGACGGTCGAGCGACGGGCGGTTGTCCGGGCGTGAAATGTCAGGTTTGCGGTCCGGCGCTTTGATGTTTCCGGTATCCGGACGGGTGGCGGGGCGCTGCACGGAGGGCTTTTGCACCGCGGGCTTTTGCACGGCGGGTTTTTGCGCGGCGGGACGGTTCGGCGTGGCGGCGGGGCGGGTGGAGGGAGCGGGGGAAGGGCGCGACTGCGGCCGGGAGGGCGTGGCCTGCGGGCGCTGCACTTTGGACCCCGTCATGGGGCTGCGCGCCGAACTCTGCCTGTTGCTTGTGGAGGGCCGGGCGCCCCCCGAAGGTGCGGGCCGGGACGCTGCTGCCCTTGAGCCGCCGCCGCCTTGCGAACCACCGCCGCCGCGGGCAGCGCCGCGGGCGCCGGCATCGGCCGCGAGGAGCGCGGTTCCCAGCAGGATGAAGAATGTGAGGATTGGTTTCATGACATCAAAAAGGTTGAGGGTTCAGTTGGAGGCGGCGGCGGGCTGCGGGGCCTGGCGGACGATGCGGATGACGTTGTCAGGCTGTTTTTCGCCGTCGATGACGCGGTTGGTGACGGACCAGAGCAAAGTGTTGTTGTCCTCGCGGGTCAGCTCCTGATTGGCAGTGACGGTTTCCCCGTCGGCAGTGGTGCCTTCGGAGCGGATGAGCCAGCCCTCGCCGGAGGGCGTCCAGACACTCTGCATCATGCCGCCGTCTCCGTCGAACATCCATGAGACGATGGTCTTGCGGGCGGCATTCCATCCGATGCGCATGCTGCCGGGCTGAGGCTCGCCGTCGGGGATGGTGGTCAGCATTTCACCGGTGAGGAATTTGCCGGAGGCGTCCCAGCCGAAGGCGAGGTCGAGTTGCAGTCCCTTTTGATTGCGGCAGGTCCACTCGCCTTTGAGCACTCTTGCCAGGTCCGACAACTGTCCGGCGGCGCCGGTGACATCCTGCAGTTCGCGGGTGCTGGCGATTTGCCAGACTCCGGCTTCGTTTTTCAGAAGCGTGGCGGTGTAGGTGGTGGAAACCGGCGGCGCATCTTCGTCGGCGGGTGTGAGATGCACGGTGCCGTCCTCGATGGCGAGATTAGGCGCCACGAGGCGCACGGAGGCCACTTCCACGGCCATGGAGGGAACGCCTGCGCCGGCGAAAATTTCCTCGTAGCGCGCCTGGATCGCGGCGCGCCCGGAGGTGGTGTCCGTGCCGATGAGGTCCGTCATTTCGCCGTCCTCGGTGAAGAGCGCGGCAATGGCGCCGGCTTTGCGGTCGTTGTAGGCAGTGACAAAATCCGTGGCCGACTTTTGCAGTCCGGCGATGGACGGATCGGGTTGTTCGTCGGCGCAAAGGCCGGGACCGGCCGACAGCACGAGGGCGAGCGCGGCGCAGTGGAGTGAGTTTCTTTTCATGGCGATGATGTGAGTGACGGGATGCATAAACGGAACGGCGGCCGGATCAATGTCAGGCGAACGGTGCCGGCTCAGGGGGTGGTCCCCTGCATGCAGAATCGGCGTCCTCCACGTAGCGGAGGCCGGTTCGATTGGGTATAGAGCGTTGGTATAACGCAATTCCGGCCGTCCGGACCTGCGGTCCGCGGACTTGAGAGCCGCAGCAACCCCCGCACGACTCGAAACCCCGCGGGCTTCGCAGCCCCGGGAGTGCGCCGGCGCGTTACTTCAGCGGTCCAGGAATGACGCGGTCGTAGGCCTTGACCTTGCGGCTTTCCAGTTCCTGACGAAGCCGCGGGGACATTTGTCCGGTGATCATGACGGCGAGCGGCGCGCCGGCGGCTTCAGCGGTGATCATGTCGAGGAACGCGGACGCGCGCTCCGTCCACGCGGCGTAATCCCAGTGCAGCGCGACGATGAAGACGCCACTGGCACCGAGGCAGACGGGCAGGCCGTCGCGGATTTCGATGGCCTTGAGCTTGGCGCTTTCGGCATGAACGCGCGCGATGAGCGCAGCGGTCTGCTCGAAAAACACGGCGTCGGTTTCGTTCTCCGCGCTGCTGGCGGCGAAGCGGGCAAACCCGATGCGGCCGGCGATGCCCTTCATGTCCTCCAGCGAGGTCACGAGATTGGTGATGTGCAGCGGCGAGAAGGCGGGATTGCTGAGGATCTGCTCTGCCGTTTCATCGTCTGCGCCCATGTTCAGCAGCGACTGCTTGTTCTGGATGCGGAGGTCCTGCGGGTCGGTGTCGCGAATGCGCACGGCATTGCGTCCGAGCACGCCTGACACTTCGAAGGTGGAGGCGATGCCGCCGCCGATGCCGGCGGTGAGCACGGTGACGGTCGCTTTGCCGGCAAAGCTCGTCCAGCCGACGCTGTTCAGTTCCTTCTGCAGGGCGGAATTGCTGCTGTAGGGATTGACGCCGTAAGTGTAGGCCAGTTCACGCTTGGCCTTGCTCACGCCGAGCATCGCCGCGGCTTCGTTGTCCTCGTACTGCGACTTCTCGCGACCCTCCGCCGCGCTCTGGATCTTGCGTCCGGTGCGTTTGACGAATTTGAACACGCCCTTGGGCACGGCGGTGATGGTATCCACCGGATTTTCGATGAGATTCTTTGCCATCACGAACGGACTCTTCGCAGCGGCTTTGAGCGCGTCGCCGTAGGTCTTGCTTTTCGAAATCTCGCGCAGCTTGAGAATGGCGTAGATTTCCGCGATGCGGTGCTGGAGCATGACGTTGCCGGAGACCTCGAACATCCCCACGTCGGAATCGATCACATACCAGTTCTCGCCCGAGTAAGTGTGCACTTCCTCGCGCACTTTGTGGTGCGGACCGGCGAGCACCTCCGGCTTGAGAATTTCCGGGGCCTTCAAAACCGGCGGCTCCTCGAACTGGCCCGCCGGCACTGCCGCCGGCGGGGCTTCCGCGGCGGCTGGCGGCGGCGGAGACGGTGCGGGCGGTGGCGGCGGCGGAAGAACGTCGGCCGCCGCGCGGACGGCGGTCGAGATGGACAGCAGGGCGGGCAGCAGGCGAAGACGGGACACGGCGGTGGAGAAGTTAGGGTTTGGCGGCAGGTTTCGCTTTGGCTGCGGCGAGGTATTCGCGCTTCCGGTTCAGTGAGGACGTTTCTTTGACCAGGGTATTGAAGCGCACGAAGAGGGTGGTGAATTCATCCTTGAGATCGCCGATGGCGGTTTGCAGTGCTTTGTCGAGGTCCGCGGCCTCCGTCCCGCCGATTTTCTTCGTGGGGGTCTCGACGGGTGCGAGGGCGACGGCGAGCTGCTGTTTGCGCTCGGCGATGAGGGCCTCATTCTTTTGGATCTCCTCATCGGGCGCGCCTTTTGTTTTGAGCGTGCGGTTCTGCTGTTCGAGCCGGGCGATGCTCTTGCGCAGGCCCTCGGTGATCTCCTTGCGCTGCTCGTTGGTCACGGCGGTGAGCTTTTTGTTCTGCACGTAGTCCTGGTTCAATTCGTAGCTGGTGCCCGTCCAGTTGGAGCCGCTGGCCTTGTAGCGTTCGTAGTCCTTTTCGGTCGGCAGGGATTTTTGAATCTGCAAAATCTGCGCCACGCGGCGCTCGCAGCGTTCGTCCACGGCATCGATGGCCTTCTGCCTCTGCTCCGTGGTGAGAACGGTCGTCGGCTTCTTCAGCTCCGTCATCAGATTGGCGCGCTGGCGCTGATAGTATTCGAGGTTCTTCTTCAGCGCGTCGATGGTGGAGGCCTTCATGCGGGCGACTTTGGTGCCGGAGTCTTTGGTGTCGCCGATGAGAGTCAGGGCATCCACCAGCGATTTGACGCGGGACTCGATGCGGCCGTCGAGTTCCTTCAGTTCGGCGCGCAGCAGCTCGGTGCGTTTCTCATGCGCAGTGACGGCGGCCTCCATCTGGGGAATGGTGAGGGAAGGCGCCGGCGCGGCGGGTTTGGCGGCGGGCTTCTGCGCGGGCGCGGTGGTGGCAAGGGCGGTGAGAGCGGCGAAAACGGCGAGACCGGGAAGGAGTTGCATGACGTGAGGCGGGGTTGGATCAGGAACGGCGAGTGTTTCACCGGGACCGGAAATTGCAACTACTGAACCTTGCCGCAGTTGTCCTGGACCTTTAACCCTCTGACAACCTGCCGGCGGCACCTGCCGGCGGCACCGCCCGGCGGCGTCTGCGGGCTCGCCGGAAGTTCCTGTTATTCGGGACTTGGCGCGGGGGGAATTCCCGTTCACGCTGGCGGGATGACCGGGCTTCCACGACTGACCTGCTGGTGCGCGGCCCTGCTGCTTTGCGGGGCGGCGGCTCCGGCGCAGGAGGCGGTGACGGCGGTGGTGGACGACTATCTGGTGGAGCGCTGGGAAGTGGAGCACGGGCTGCCGGAGAACTCGGCCACAGCATTTGCGCAGACGAAGGACGGCTATTTGTGGTTCGGCACCTTCAACGGGCTGGTGCGCTTTGACGGCGTGGACTTCACGGTGTTCGGGCCGGAGGAGATTCCGGCCATGAAGAGCCCCGGCGTGGTGAATCTGTTTCTCGATGCCCGGGAGCGGCTGTGGGTGAGCACCTACGACGGACTGCTGCTGCGGGAGGGCGAAGCATGGCGGCGGCTCGGGCCGGAGGATGGCTGGACGGGTGATTACGCGCGCTCGTTTGCCGAAAGGGCGAACGGCGACGTCTTCATCACCGACTTCAAAGGCAGGCTCTTCGAATCCGCCGGCAACCGTGTCAGGCCACTGATGCCGCCGGAAAGGATGGAGAAGGGGCAGGGCTGCATCGGGGGAGTGGACGACGAAGGGATGTGGTGGGTGGTGCAGAACCGGTTCATCGGAAGGAGGGAGGGGGATCGCTGGGTGGAGAAGGTCGCCCTGCCAAATCTTGGGGCCAGCGACGTCGGCTGCGGCCCGGCGCGCGGCGGCGGACTTTGGCTGAAGCTCGGCCGCGAACTGCGGCGCATAAAGGGAGGAAAGGAAGTGGAACTGCGGCGCATGCCGGAAGATGCCGGCGGATTTTGGAGCCTGATGGAGGATTCCGCCGGCAACGTGTGGGTGGCGAGCTATCATATGGGCACCTCGCTCATCCGGCCGGACGGCTCGATGTCCCGCTGGGATGAGTCCCGTGGCGGCGGGGACCGCGGACGCTGCGTTTTTGAAGACCGCGAGGGCAATCTGTGGTTCGGCACCAGCGGCGATGGGATGGCGCGGGCCAGGACGCGGGAGTTCCGAACCGTCAGGGTCGGCGGCACGCGGCGGGGCATTCAGGTGACATCGGTCGCGCCCCGGGCCGGCGGCGGCTTCTGGCTGGGGACGGCCGGGCACGGGCTGATGCAACTGCCGGCGGGCGGCGCGGTATCCCGCGTGGAGCTTCCCGACCAGGCAAGAGCAACCGCGTATCTTGTCAGTGTCCTGGAGGACCGCAGCGGTGCCGTCTGGCTCGGCACTTCCGGCAATGGACTGCACCGGTGGTCGCAGGGGGCGCTGGAGGACTTTCCTCCGGAGGCCACGGGCGGCGGCATGTCGCGCGCACTCTTCGAGGACAGCAGGGGCCGTATCTGGTCCGGAGGAGGCAGCGGGCTGGCGGTTTTCGAGCAGGGAAACTGGCGCACCGTGCAGGCGGGTGGAGCGTCAGAGTCCGTCGCCGTTCTCGCCCTCGCGGAGGACAGCGGCGGCTCGATCTGGGTGGCGCATCACAAGGGACTGTTCCGGTCCCGTGACGGGACGCAGTTCCTCGCGGTGGAGGACGCGGGAGTTCCCGTCACCCGCATCACGGGGCTGTGTGCCGGCAGCGGCGGCGAAATGTGGCTGAGTGCCGACGGCCCCGGGCTGCTGCGGTGGCGGGATGGCCGCGTCGCCCGGGTGCCGGGCTTTCCGGCCGACAGGCTGAGTGACTTGTTTGCCGATGGACTGGGGAATCTCTGGGCCACCGCCGTGCACCGGCTGGTGCGGGCTCCCGTGGAGTCGTTGCACGCGGCCGCGGACGGCAGCGGCGCCAGGCTCCAGGTTCAAATCTTCGGGCCATCCGACGGACTGGAGGCGAAACAGTTCAGCGCCGGGGAGCAGCCGGCCATAGCCCGGGATTTGTCAGGGCGGCTTTGTTTTGCCTCCGTGGCCGGAGCGGTCATCGCCGATCCGGCCACGCTGTCTCTCAACACCCTGCCGCCTCCGGTGCAGGTGACGCGGCTGCGCTGGCACCGTGAAGGCAGGGAGACGGATGCGGCGGCGGAGCGTGAGGCGCGCGACGGTCCGTTCCCCGACGCCGTGCAGCTGCCGCCCGGCAGCCGCTACCTGGAGTTCCATTACGCCGCCCTCAGTCTGACGGCCCCGGAGAAATGTCGTTATGAATTCCGTATCGAGGGAGTGGACCGGGGCTGGCTGGATGCGGGGCATCGGCGGGTGGCGCTCTACCAGGAACTTCCCCCGGGGGACTATGTTTTCCAGGTGCGCGGCAGCAACAACGACGGCGTCTGGAATGAAACCGGCGCCGCAGTGCACTTCACGGTGCTGCCCTTCTTCTGGCAGACGCTGTGGTTTCGCCTGCTGGCGGTCACGCTGGCCGCGGGCCTCATTTCCGGCGTATTGTGGACGGCGCAGCGCGGAAGGAGGCGGCGGCGGGCGGAGCGGCGCGCCCACGAGCACGAACTGCAAATCGCCCGCGGGGAACTCGCGCACATGACGCGCGTGGCCATGCTCGGTGAATTGTCAGGCTCGCTGGCGCACGAACTCAATCAGCCGCTCGCAGCCGTGCTGAGCAATGCCCAGGCGGGACTGCGGTTCCTGACCCAGGCACAGCCCGACCTCGCCGAGATGCAGGCCATTCTTCAGGACATCGCCGGCGATGCCAAGCGCGCCGGTGGCGTGATTCACGGCATGCGGGCCATGTTCAGGAAAGACACGCGGCAGGAACTGCAGCCGCTGGACCTCAATGAAATCGTCTCTCAGGTGCTCGACCTCCTCCACAGTGAATTCGTGGGACGTCAGACCCTGGTGGAGGTCCGCTCCGGCCGGGGGCTGCCTCCGGTGCTCGCCGGCAGGGTGGAACTCACCCAGGTGATCATCAATCTCCTGCTCAACAGCCTCGATGCCATGAAGGACCTGCCGGCGCCCCGCCAGGTGGAGGTCACGACCGCCATGGAATCGGACCATGTCGTCGTCCGGGTGCGGGACTTCGGGCCCGGCATCCCGCAGGAAATCCGCGAGAAACTATTCACGCCATTCGTGTCCACCAAATCCGGCGGTCTGGGCCTCGGGCTCTCCATCAGCCGCGGCATCGTGGAGCGCTTTGGCGGGAGGCTCAGCGCGGCGAACCACCCGGAGGGCGGCGCGGAATTCTGTGTCCGCCTGCCGGCCGCTCCCGCAAACGCACCGTTGCAGGGGCCTTCGCCCCTGACAGAGTGAGCCCACCCCTCCGTGAGCACTCCGGCCGACACTGTTTATATCGTTGACGACGACCCCTCCGTGCGGCGCGGCCTCACGCGGCTGATGCGGTCCGCCGGGTTGGAAGCGCTCGCCTTCGCCACGGCGGAGGAGTTTCTCGCCGCCGCGGCGGGTTCCCGCGCCTGCGCCTGCGCCGTGATCGACCTGCACATGCCCGGCGTGAACGGCCTGGAACTGCAGCGCCGCATGGATCAAACCGGCCTGGCCGTGCCCGCAGTCTTCATCAGCGGTCAGGGCGACATCCCCTCCGCCGTGGAGGCCATGCAGCACGGGGCCGTCACTTTCCTGACCAAACCGGTGGACGACACGGACCTGCTGGAATCGGTGCGCCGCGGCCTGGAGCGCTGCCGCCGCCGCCTCGCGGCCTCCGGCGCGGTGAGGCAAATTCACGCGCGCATCGCGGAACTCACCGTCCGTGAGCGGGAAGTGATGGCCTACGTCATCACCGGCACGCTCAACAAACAAATCGCCGCGGAACTCGGCATCGTGGAAAAAACCGTCAAGGTGCACCGGCACCACGTGTTCGGGAAAATGCAGGCCGCCTCCGTCGCCGATCTCGTGCGGCTGTGCGATGCCGCCGGTTTTCGCGGCCTCCGGCCGCGGCTCTGAGACTGAAAAGAAGAATGGATCCTGAAAACCGGTATGAGTTTGAACAGGAGGCAACGGAGGTAACAGAGGCTCAGGAAGCTGGGCTCGAAACGGGCCGCGCGCCGAATTCACCCGGCGGGTGAATGGATGTTTCCCCGCAACTCATCCTGGAAAGGAAAATGGAGAAGAAGAAAACCACAGCCGACCGAAGGAAGACGGGCGAACATTTCATCTTAACTGATGAGCCAAATGGACGCTGATTAACACGGATTTACGCATGATTTCGGATTCACTTTGCGGAGGAAGATTCACGTCATCACAACTTGCTGAGCATCTGTATTTATCCGGGTCCATTCGTGGTTCCATTTTCCTCTTAAGAATGAGGAGATGGTTTCCGCAGATTTCGCAGATTGACGCAGATGATGAGGCCGTTGCGCAGAAGATGCCGCTCACCTTTCGGGTGAGCTCACCATCCGTCCCAACTCCCTGAGAATCTGTGCTCCTCTGCGAAATCTGCGGACCTCATTTTCCTTTTTAGGTTAACTTCGCTGCCTTCTGTTCAGACTTATTGCCGGATGCAGGCTGAGGCGCGGGATTGGACCAAGGTCCAATGGCGCAGCCCGGCGCCAGCAGGTTCACTGCCCGATCCGATGACGACGGCCAATTTCACGGTTTTTCTCATAGACGACGACGCCAGCGTGCGCCGTTCCCTCGGGCGTGTGCTCTCGGCGGAGGGATTGAACTGGAAGGCATTCGCCTCGGCGGATGAGTTCATCGCCGCCGCTCCCGGGGAGGCCCGCGGCTGTGTCGTCACAGACATCACCATGCCGGGCACCACCGGCCTGGAACTGCTGCGTCAGCTCAAAAATACCGGCTCCCCGCTGCCCGTGATCCTGCTCACGGCCTACGATACCGAGGAAATGCGCGCCTCAGCCCGCCAGGCCGGCGCCGCCGCCTTCTTCCGCAAGCCGGTGGACTCGCAGGCGCTGCTGGATGCCATCGCGTGGACCGCGGGGCGGCCGGCACCGCAGCCCTCCTGACAGAACCCCGCCGCGTCTCCCGCCCCCTCACCGCCGCAGAGTCAGGATCAGCTCATCCAGCTTATCCAGCACCGCCTGCATTTGCGACGGTTCGCAGGAACCCAGGGGGCTTCGTATGTTACCGGGGAACTTGCACTACCCGGAATGTTAGTTGGGAGCCTGTCGGATTTCTAGCTCTCGTACAGAGCAACGTACCCCTTGATGGATTTATCTCTGGTCCGAGTCTTAACCAATACACAGCCCCCATTGCGTTGATCGCCTGCGTCGCCTTTAGTGTTGTATTCTACAGTGATGAGTGTCTTTTCACCAGATTCCTTGACTATTCCGATGTGATTACCTGTTGGGAATTTATAAACGATAAGCCAGCCTGGTAGGGGTTTAACATTCTGTGCTTCATCTCTCCAAGTTTTTCTTCGTTGTGCATCAATGCGAATGGCGGCAACGGCAGGATCGCAGAGAAAGTATTGGGAGCTTACTTGTTCAGATGCCTCTTTGACTTTATCTAGTGGAGTCTTGTCATCCAGGCTGGCGATGGCAAGTGAAGCTGCATAGGATACTCCGCAAGCGCAGTAAGCAATTTGATCACCTTTGTCTCCTTTGCCATAGCGTAGGTCTCCATCTGGGTCCAAATCGAACACGTTGAGATATCTACTCACTTGGTCAGGAGCGCTTCTGCGCGTGATTCCGCGCGCGGCATGTCCTTCAGCTACTTTCAACATCGCCAACGCTAATCTTTTACCTTCTTTACCTTGTTTGGCCTGTGTAGTTGCAATTTCGCGTAGCTTTTTCGCGCGGATGATCGCATCTCCCGTTATGCGGAGAATCTCCACCGGAGCATCGACGTCGCCCTGGTGCATCTCTGTGAATTCATTTTCTTGGACGTTTTGAGCAAAACTTGGCCCAAAGGGAAGTGCGGCTGCTATAGTAACGGGGACAAATGTTCTGCGTTTCATGAATGTTGTGGGTTGGGGTTTATGGAGTTGATTATGGTTTGAGTATTCAAGCAATCGAATGATGCAATCCCATCTATCGGGAGTATTAAACTGCAGGGTGAGTGGCGGAAAACTTCATACCGTCCGCACCAGCGTCACGGTATTATTCCCGCGTTCGGTGTCGGTGGTGAGGATGAATTCCCGCGTTCGGTGTCGGTGGTGAGGATGACGAAGACTTTGACGCTGCTGGTTTAGATTTCGCATGTTACTTGGGAAAATGTGGTTCGCCCGACATCTAGGCATCTGGGATTCTACGTGATCTTGAATTTCCCGGCATAGTGGGCCACTCCAATTGATCCACCGGCAAGGACATCGAGGAGTTCGCCGCCTTTCTCATAGTGGATATAGCTTTCATCCGTCACGATACATCCGAGAGAACGACCGCTGAGCTGTTTATCGGTGCTGGCGTCGTTATCAAAGACATAGCTGCCTCCGTGAAGGACGACCCCGCGGCCTTCAATGTTGCTGTTGGTGCTTGAGAGCCCATCGAGGCGGAGCGCTCTCCCCACCTTAGTGGAAGTGTAGAGTGACAAGGTGCGAATCGCTCCGAGTGAACTGCAACCGGAGCCGCTCACGTTCGATACCTGTCGGCATACACCGTCGTGGGGGCTGTCATTCTTGCCTCCGCGGCCATGAGCGGTTTTGTACGTGTAGAGATTGCCGGTCTTGACATTGAAGAGGAAAAACCGCGGATACTTCGAATTGATGGAGTAGTCCACCTCAAAGATCCATGTGCAAATTGAGCCCTGCTTAGTCCGCTCATTATATGCAAGCTCTATTATCTTAGGTATAGCCGTGAAAGTTCCGGCAGGAGATTTTAGTCGAGGTTTAGATGACATGGGTTGTATTAGATTATGTTCGCTTTGGTGTTCATTGTTGTGATGCTCTCCGCATGAAATGTCAGTGCCAAACTTCAAATACCTCCAATTTAAGCGCGAGATTTGAAGCATCGGCTGTGGAGTGATGGTTGAATTGGTATGGTGACCTGAACTCGAGGCGCCGTAGGTGATAGCTGCGGGGGCATGCAGTGCTGATTGTAATCCGGGGAAGTTCAACCATGTTCCTAATGCAGCATACGTGAGAATTAGAAGACAGACGCCTGGAGGGCATCACGAATTTCTGTGATCGTCTGCTTGTCGGTAACATTGCTGAACTTGTATACGCCGCCTCGCAGGGAGGGTCTGAAAACAGAAAAACGATAGAAAAGTCGAGTGTCCGAACCGTTGGATCCTGTGATGTTCAGGGATGCAATGTCTGAGATTTTAAAATCTACATTCGCTGAAGTCGCCTTAAACTTTTTGGAAGATCCACCCGCTTTAATCGCAGTGACACCTTCGACTTTGGTGTCGAGAGACTTTCCGATTATCAACTCATCGACTAAAACATAGAGCATTCGTCCATTGGATTTCACTGCATCTGCGACTTCCATGGTCTCGATAAAGTCGGGGTCATTGTTCATCTCGCTCGTAATAGCTTTTACGATGTTTCTGTAGGCGTATTTTTTAAGTCCTTTAGCCTCAAGGGACGATTTTGATGATACCTCGAGTTCAAGATTGAAGACCTCTTGGGGTGTGAGCTCGGCGCCTCCCGTAAACTTTGCGGAGTCTTCAAATTTCACAAGTTCATCGCTTCCTGAAATGTCCGTGATTAGATTTCCTGATGGCGTCTTCAAGGTATTTATACGTATCAGAGTTTTCTGCATCGAATCCCACTTTAAGAACTGACCAAGAGATGCGCGATTGGTGCAGATGAGTCCTTTCTTCGTTGCCGCTTGCTGCAACTTCATATTGGCTGTGGTGCATGACGAAAAAATAAGTCCGATGCTGATCGGCAGGAAGACGAGATGTGTTAGTTTCATTATTTGTGGCGTGCTGTTCGGTTGGTGAGTAGGCGCGAAGTCTAAGTGAGTGAGTGAGGGTTGATGGCAAGACTAGGCTCGGGCGTTCGGAAAGTGTGACGGGTTTTAAAGGTGGTGGCAATGCTTTTCAGGTCTGCGAATTGCTCTTCCGGGCTCCCTCACGCCGGCCGCGTGAGCGTCACGGTATTGCTCCCGCGTTCGTTGCCGGTGGTGAGGACGACGTAAACTT
>CAZFZN010000023.1:0-121341 GCA_964523105.1 uncultured Akkermansia sp. | reverse complement strand
CGTGGGTAGCAGGCAGGAAGCAGACGGGTGCAATTAAGTCCGACAGGCTGCTAGCCCCGGGTCTCCCGTTCCTCAAGGCACTTTCAGCCGGGCAGCCCGGCCGCGTCCGTGCGGCTGCCACGGGTCCCGGCGGTGGAGCTGCTGTGAACTCAGGAGACTTCCAGTAATTGCTCGAACGCTTCAAGCAGATCCGCCGCGGAGAAGCCGCGGAAGTTTTGCGGGAGATGCTTTTTGACATGAGCGCGGCACCGGGCGTCGAACTTTTCCCGGCTGCTGATGACGGCGCTGTCGCGGTCCCGGTTGAAGAAGAACGGGCAGTTCTTGTCGCCGTCCTCGTGGATGGCGCAGGAGGCGCCGTTTTCCTCCGTCATCTGTGAAGCCAGGCTCTGCACGATGGAGTTTGCCACGACGCGGCAGGCCCCCGGGCCTTCCGTGGTTAGTGTCAGGCCGGCGGTGGAGAGGATCAGCACGCGGCAGTCCTTCCTTCCGGACCACCATCCATAGAGATAGAGCCAGTCGTGGTCGCGCAGCCAGTGATTCGTGGCGCAGAGCAGATAATCCACTCCCAGACGGTGCGGCATGTTTTTCGTTTTGCTTCCAAACCGGTTGGCATGGAGGAATCGCACGCTTTCACCCGTGTCAGGGTCGTCGTAAACCTCCCACACGCCCAGCGGGATGGTCACCTCCTCGACGCTGAACTCGAAAACCGTCTGCGTCCTGTTCAGCGCCCCGACGATGTCCTGCATCCGCGGAAAGAAGCGGGAAATGTCGGCCACGCCCACACGGATGCGCGACGCGGCTGCTCCGCGGGCGGACCGGCGCGGCGCCGTGACGGCGGCCGGGACAGCGCGGGCGGCGGAAAACGGCACGCAGCGGGGCGGGCAGAGGCGCTTGTCAGGATCGCGGGCGAAGAGCACCGGCACGGCCCAGTCGATGACTTCGCCGTCCACGGCGTAGTTCAGCGAGATGCGGGCTTCCCGCGCGGCCTGACCCAGCGAAGCTCCGAGGGCGAGGGCGCGGTAGAAACATTCCGCAAAGGTCACTGCGGAGGAGTCGAGCACGGTGTATTGATTTCCGCTCACCGCGGGCAGGCCTCCTTCCACCAGAGACTGAGCCACGCCGCGCTCCCGGCCGCGCCGCCCGCCGGTGTGCAGACTTTTTCGCCAGCCCGTGGCGCTCTCACAGGCATTGAGAAAGACGAGATGGATGCCGCGGCTGCAGAGGATTTCCCGCAGCGGGCGCACTTCCACCTCCTGACTCCAGCCGTCGCGTCCCACGAAGAGCAGACGGCCCTCCTCGCTGTCTGGCGCGAACTCCCCGTGGCTGATGAAATGCACCACATCGAACGGTCGCTGACAAAGTTCCTCGCGCAGCAGATACTCGTGCAGCGCGCCGGGCGAGGCGTCGAGCAGGGTCTCGATTTCCACCAGTCCCTCCGCGAGGAGGCTGTGAAAAGCATGGCGCAGGCGCTCTTCCTCCGCCGCGATGGAGAGCGGCGTGGCATCCCGCGGCTGCGCCCCCACGACGAGGATGCGCAGCCGGTCCGACCGGCGGGTGATGACCTCCGCGGGCACCGCCGCCATGACCCCGCGGGTGAAGTGCACTTCCTCACTGGCGAGAAACTTCCGTCGCACGGGATCGAAGGCGAATTCCCAGGGCAATGCGGCGAGCCACGGCACGGCGGAAGTGAGCACGATATTCAGCGGCGTGCTGCCCTGCTCAGCGCGCGCCATGTCGTAGAGCCGGCGGATGTCGCCCACAAAAAGCGCCCGGAACAGCAGTTCGCCCAGCAGCGTCAGCGCGTCGTCATCGGGCAGTTCCGGCACCTCGCCGGTGCGGTCCGGCGTGCCGTTGAGGCACGATTCGATGGCGCGGTGCATGGCGATGATCCGCTGGAACCGCTTGCCCGGCAGCATTTGAGAAACCGCCACAGCCTGCGGCGGCACTCTCACAGCCGGAATGCCTGCCTTGCCGTCCCTGGTGGGAAAGGGCTCGAGCAGCCGGGCATTGCTGTAGGTGGCGTAGATGAAGAACGGTTGCTCGTCCGGCGTCGGGACGGCCTCTTTGCCGGCTTCGGGCTTCTTCGCTCCCTGACGTTTTTTCCGGTCCGGGGCCGGCACGGTCAGCCCGTCTCCCGGTTTTTCCAGAATCACAAGATGCAGCGTGCGGTCGAGATAGGCGGTGTCCAAAGGTGCCGGAACGCCCTCCTGCGGCCGGCTCGGTGGAAGGCCGTCCCGCCCGGCCGGCGGCGCTGCGGCCGATTTGGATGGAGCGATCGACCGGGCGCGTCCGCTGCGGCGCAGCAGTTGGCGCACGGTGCGCGCGGGCAGCCCGGTATCGGGATCGAGCGGCGGCGGCAGCGGGCCTGTGGTGAGGTGCAGGGACTTCAGCAAAAAGTCCACGGTGGCGGCCTGACTGAAAAAATTCATGTGATGCACGCCCTTCACACGCGCATCGAGATTCCCGCCTTCGCCAAAACACGCGATGCGGTTTCCCGGAATGAGAGTGCCCGGACCGTCGGCGAGCCAGCTGCCTTCACTCGGCACCACGAGGTCGTTGGCGGTGTTGAAAAAGGAGTCGATCCCGGCATCGAGAATCCGCTGCCAGATCGATTCGTCAGGATGGTAGTTCGCCGCCATGGCCGAATATTCCCCGTCCGCGAGCGGGCCGGCGTCCTGCAGTTCCGCGATGGTTTCGCCGTTGGCGTCCATGCTGTGCAGTCCGGGCAGGTCGCCGGACGCGTGGGCTGCGAGCCACACGATGCCGTCGGCGACGAACTTCGCGCCTGTCGCCCACGGATTGCCGGGGAACATCTCCAGCAGATTGGCCACGGTGCCGAGGGTCTGTTCCCAGCGTTCGGGGGTGGCCAGCGGAGTGCCGCCGTTAGGGCTGGCGACGAGCACGGCGCGGCGCAGGCGGAACCGCTTTGCCTGCGTCCCGAGCAGGTCGGGGCGCTCGGCCAGCAGGCGCAGCACGAGGCCGCCGCGGGAGTGCGTGATGACGTCGAACTCCGCACCTCCCGCCGGCAGTGCGGCCAGCAGTTCCTTCGCATTGTCCTCCGGCGCTTTGCTCACCGTGTAGTGATTCCACGCAAAAATGCGGTCCCCATAGACCTTGCGGGCTTCGGCAAAGAAACCGCCCGGCGCCGCGGCGAGATCGCCGAAGGCGGACAGTGCATTGCTGAATGTGCCGTGCAGCAACAGCAGCGCCGGCCCGCGCACGTCCGCGGCGGTGGCTTTTGTCAGGCGCAGCGTGCCGCCGCTTTCCTCCACGCGGTAAAGCCCCTCACCGGTTTTGCCCCACCAGCGCTGCTCCGCCTTTTTTGCTATAAAACGAAACGCTGCGCCGGTGACTTTATCCACCACCGCCTCTTTGATCTTCACCACCACCCAGTCGAAGGCATCGGAAATCCATCCGCGCCGTGCCGCGGCGGCCGGTGCCGCCGCCGGCGGAATGACAAATCGCGCGGTGCCGCCGCCCGCGGACCGGCGGCCGCGCGTGCGCTGTTCCGTTCGCTCCACCGGCGCGTGAAACCGCAGCGCGCCGGACGGCAGCCGCGTCACCAGGATGACGCGTTCGCCCGCGGCGGTGTCCACCTCCATTTGCGCCCCGGCGGCCCCGCGTGCGCGGCGCGCCTGACGCTGCGCCCTGCCACTCTGCCCGAGCGCGGCACCTGCGGGCAGCATTTCAGCCGGCAGGACTGCGGAGCCGGCCGGTGCCGCTCTGCCGCGCCTGACACCTTTGGCCGGTACGGCGGCGGACAGTTTCCACTCGTTGCTGTTCAAAAGGCGGACACTCATGTCAGTGAAGGGCAGGGCAGGAGCCCGTTCAATTTGTCAGGAGTTCAGGCTTCCTCAAGCAGGATGTAGGGGATGACGGCCTGCCGCCACTTGTTGCCGAAGCTCCGTTTTGCAATGTCCGTCGCCAGGCTGATGAACGACGGCCACTGGTCGGGATGAATCGTCTGGCAGCCGAGGCTGGAGGTGCCGTTGTAGCCGCCGCGGTGGATGTTGATGCCAAACCCGGCGCCCGTGTCCTCATACGGCGGGTTGCCGTCGCGGATGACGGTGACTTTTCCCGCGCGCTGACAAATGGCTTCGTACTTGCCGTTATGAATGTCGAAGCGGTACACCACCCACAGTCCTGGCTTCAGTTTCGCCATGCCCTTGCCGGCGCCGGTGCCGAAGCCCGATTTGTAAGTCGAGGGGTCGGTGTTGCCGTTGAACGCGGCGAATGCTTCGTCGCTGTCGATAAAGAGGGCGTCGTCGTACATGCCGCGGTCGTTCACCCCCGGCTGCCCCATGGTGTTGGTGTAATAGCCGCGAATGCCGACGATGACGAGCGGGTGTTTCGTGCGGTCGAGATTGAAGGCGGCAATCTGCGCGCGCAGTTCGGCCTGGGTGCGGCGGGGTCTGGACGCCGGCTTCTCTCCACCGCGCGCGGCGCGTTTGGCCTTTGCCGCACGCACCGGCGCTGACGGCAGTGCCATTTTATCGATCTCGCTCTGCGCCCAGGGAGTGAACATCTTTACATTGTCGCGATAGCGGCGAGCTGCGGCGCCTCCGCCGTTGTAGGCGCGCACCGCCTCCCACAAATCGCCCGTGCTGCGGAACTTCTCGCGCAGCTCGTGCATCACCCGGTTCAGACAGACATCGAAGTCATACCACTTCCGCTCGTGGAAATAGGCTTCGTCTGAAGTGACGAACTGCAGGTCGTATTGAAAGATGCCATAGCCCTTATAGACCCAGTCCTTGCGCCCAAAGCCCCGCAGCGCGCGGGTCTGGTTCGCCTCTTCGATGAGCATGTCGGTGAAGGCGGCGCCATAGCGCGCACGGAATGCGGCGGTGTTGCGCGGAAAGGCGCTGCGCGGTGCGCCGGGAAAATCGCCGGAGGCATCGAGCACACAGCGCGCCACCAGCATTTCCGCCAGCTCCTCAGGGCGGTCTTTCCATTCCGCGGTCTTCTCCAGTTTCTCCAGCAGCGGCAGCCAGAAGTAGGCGGTCTCCTGACACACGATCCCGCAGAGCAGGGCGGGGGAGAACGGGGTGCCGGCGGTGGCGGCCACGATGCGGGTGCCGAATCGCGCCATGAGCCAGCGTGTGGCCCGGCGGCACTGGGCTTCGCTGACGGGCAGCGCGGAACTGCTGCGTGCGGTGCCGCGGGTGCGACCGCGGGCGGTGCTGGAGGGAATGAGAGCGCCGGAGAGATAAGGATCCTCTTTGTCAGGTCCGGAGCGTTTGGTCCTGGGCTTCGTGCTCATGGAAGGAACGGGGATTGAGGTTGAACGGGCGGATGCTCAGCGGACGGCGCTCGGCTTCGCGGTCGTCTTCTTCCTGGCGGCGGCCTTTTTCGCCGGCTTCTTTTTGGCGGAACCTGTCGCGGCGGCGGCGGTGGTGAACGGTTGCTCCCGCTCGAAGGCCTGATTGGCCGCGCCCACGAGGGAATAGCGCGGCTGCTGATCCCGCGGCATCCACGACGCGATTTTGTCCCGGAAGCGGCGGTAATCGCCGGTGAAAGCTCCTCCATTCCACACATCCAGCAGCGTCTCCGTGAACAGGCCGTTGGCGTCGCCGTCGGCCGAAAGCTGATTGTCCTGACATCCGGAGATGAGCAGCACGGAAGCCTTGATCCTGACATCGCGGCCTGCGGTCGTGCGTTTTTGAATGGCGTCGTATTCATCCGAGTGCCGGCGATAAACACGCAGGGCCTTCGCCGTGGGGAAGAAACGGTAGCGCTTGCCGGCCACGGGCTGAACCATCGCCGCCAGCCCGCGGCGCGCGGCACGGCTTACCGAGCCGCTGTGACAGCTGTCCGAGAGCATGATGATGCGCACGCCGGCATTGAACGTGGCCCACAGGGCGGCCAGTTCATCGTCCACCAGCATCCGGTCATAGAGACACCAGGTCTCGTCCATGGCGTCATCCTCATCGCCGTTCGTGTCCGGGGTTTGCGATCCGTGCCCGGCGTAAGTTATAAAAAACGTATCGCCGGACTTCAGTTTCGCCGCGGCGGTTTTGATTCCGGCAATGACCGCGGTGCAGGTGGCTTTTTCGGTGAACAGGGGCGATTTGGTGACGGGCGTGAAGCCGCGCGATTTCGCCAGTTTCGTCATCGCTTTGGCGTCGTTCTTACAACCGGCCAGAGTGCCGGGTTCGCCATAGTGGACAGGATCGAAGGAATTGAGACCGATGTGAAGTGAGAGGGCAGCAGGCATGGCGGCGGGTCGGTGAAGGATGAAGAGCCCTGCTCGACGGCCCGGAAGCTCAGGCACGCACGGCTCAATTATTGATTACACGCTCGCAGCCGGGATGTGACAAAGATTGTGCGTTTTCTCCCGCGGCGCGGAAATGCGGAGCTTCAAATCCACCGGGGCTGATTTCCGCCGCCGCGCGTGGCGCATTGATCACCAACTCGGCGTCGCCCACAGTCGCGGCGACTGGTGAACCTTCACGCCGGCGTGGTGGCTGTGCGCGCAGGAAGCAGGGGGCAGCAGCGTTTCCGGAAAGCTGAATCCGCGCATGTGGAGGCAGTAATCGTCTTGGCGAAGCGGCTGCCATGCATCGATTTCCAAAGAACGGCCATTTCCCGCATCCCCTGACGGAATCCGCCCGCGTGATCCCGATGCGGCGCACCGGGTTTGCCGCGTAACCATGAATTCCGATGCGGCTGTATGCCGGGATTCGCATCCTGACTCACGGAGCAGGCAGCGGCGGAAACGGCAGGGCCAGCGGCCAGTCGTCATTGTGCTGCTCCTCCTTTTCCTTGTAGCGCTTCAGGCTGCCGTGCCAGTCGTCGGTGAGGTTCCAGCCGATGGAATGAAGCACGGCGCTCTGCCCGTCCGGCGCGACGGTGATCCGCAGCGGCGCGCCGTCAATGTCCAGTGGCAGCCGCGCGATACTTTCCGGGAACAGTGCGGATGCGTCCGCGGGATAGCGTCCGTGCCGCATTCGGTATCGCTCCATGCCGATGGCCAGCAGCATGAGGCGGGTTCGCATATGTTTGAACACGATGGATTGGCAAATCGTCGCCTCAGATTCGGAGTTCAGGAAATACCGGTAGGGAGACCATTCTTCCAGCCATGAATCGGATGCCATAAGGCTGGCTGCTACGCTCGACGGCAGCGCGTTGAAACCTCCTGACCGGAGAGGCAGGAAAAAGCAGCCGAGCCGGCGCTTCAACATGGTGACGATGTTCTGGTCTATCCAGCCAGATGGACCATAACGAATCATCCTCTGCTGTGCCGTTGTCTCGTAATGCTCTACTCCTTCATTTTTTAAGACGGACAACCACTCCACGGTCAGCGCAGTTTCGCCGCGCCAGGAATTCACCAGCTCACGCTCCGCAGACCAGTCTTCGGGAATCGTCGCCGCCATTTCTGACAAGTGTGCTTCGGTTACGCCAGGCGATCGCAGCACGGCTTTGGCTATGGCAACCCACATGCGTTCCGGGATCGCTCCTTGTAAATGACCAATCGCAGACGACTCATTCTTGGCTGCCGCGCGCAATTTCCACAGAACGCGCGCCAGTGGAAGGATTTCAGTGAGTTGCCCGGATGCTGCAGCAGAATGCGCGCGCAACGAGAGCAGGCGCATCAGCGGCACTGTGGACGATATGTTGAAGGATGGTTGCGCCCCCTCTCTGATAATGGAGAATCGCTCCCGCGGCGATGGCGTGAACACAGCTTGGGGCCTCGCTGACGCGGCGATGAGTTCATCGAAAACGGCGCGATGAACGTCGAGCGCAAGAAACACGGCGCGCGCATCGGAGGGTTCGTCCGGCGGAGGCTTGCAGGGTGTGTGTGCATCCAGATAGGCGCGGACTTTTCCCCATTCCGGCGCATTCCCCGTGACATCGGGAAGCATTTCCGGTAACTCTGAGCCACCTTCGGAACTAACCGGCCGCATGGTAAAACCCGGCAGAAGCTTTTTGAATCCCTCCCTCCGGACAGAAGCCGCAGCCGCCGCAGGCGAGCCGTCCTCCGGATACATAATCCCGTCCAGCAGCGGAGTGGCTCCGAAGTTTTCCTCCGCCGGCCCGGCGTCCGGCACAAAGGCATTCGGGTCCAGCGAGAGTCCGGCGGCTTCGTACTGCGTCAGCGCTTTCTCCAAAGCGCGGCGACCGGACCAGTTTTCAAACCAGTAGAACGCCGGCACGAACAGCACCAATGCGATCAGAAGCGAGAGCAGGCACCCGCGGCGGCGCGACTTGCGGGAGGGTTTCTTCGGGTCGGCAGGGGCTTCCGGCGATTCCATGGCCGCCGGTCATCGCGACGGCAGGCGGCGGCAAGAGAAAGTCCGGAGTTCACTTTCGGGCACCGCCGAATTTCTGCTGGCCTGTAATTTGCTTTCCGGTGCATCCGGGGGTTGACCTGCCGGAATCTTTTCCCATCATGCCGCCCCCTCCCGCCCGGCCTGTCCGGCATTGCCTATAGGAAATGGCGGGAATTCATCTCCTCAGCACACTACCTAATGCAATCCAACGGACTTCCTCCGAAGCAGGGTCTCTACGACCCCTCATTCGAGCATGACGCCTGTGGCGTCGGTTTCATCGTTCACATGAAGGGGAAGAAATCTCACGACATCGTGGCCAATGCGCTGACGATTCTGGAAAATCTGGACCACCGCGGGGCGTGCTGCGAGGAAAACACCGGCGACGGCGCGGGCATTTTGATGCAAACCCCGCACGAGTTTCTGAAGAAAGTCTGCGGCGCCGCGGGCATCCAGTTGCCGGAGCCGGGGCACTACGGCGTAGCGAGTCTGTTCACTTCGCCGGCCCCGGTGGCGCGCGCGGCGAGTCAGCGGGAATTTGAGAGAGTGGCGGCTGCGGAAGGCTGCCCGGTCATCGGCTGGCGCGACCTGCCGGTGGACAACTCCGGCCTCGGCAAGTCCGCCAAAGCGAGCGAGCCGTTCATGCGTCAGGCCTATCTGGCGCGCGATCCGAAGCTCAAGGACGATACCGCCTTCGAGCGGAAACTTTACGTCATCCGCAAGGTGGCCAATGCCGCCATCCGCGAGCCGAAGGTGGACCCTTACTGGTATGCGCCGAGCCTTTCCTGCCGCACGCTGGTGTACAAAGGCATGCTGACGCCGGCGCAGGTGGGCGAGTATTTCAAGGACCTGCGCGATCCAGACATCAAGAGCGCGCTGGCGCTGGTGCACTCGCGTTTTTCGACGAACACCTTTCCCAGCTGGGACCGCTCGCACCCCTACCGCTACATCGCCCACAACGGCGAGATCAACACCCTGCGCGGCAACATCAACTGGATGCTCGCCCGCCAGGCGCAGTTCGCCTCCGAATTGTTCGGAGACGACCTGCAGAAGATCAAACCGGTCATCAACGTGGACGGCAGCGACAGCACGATCTTTGACAATGCTCTCGAACTGATGGTGCTCTCCGGGCGCTCCATGCCGCACGCCATGATGATGATGATTCCCGAGCCGTGGAACGGGCACGAGAGCATGAGCGACGAAAAAAAGGCGTTCTACGAATACCACTCGTGCCTCATGGAGCCGTGGGACGGCCCGGCCAGCGTGGCCTTCACCGATGGCACGATGATCGGCGCGACACTGGACCGTAATGGCCTGCGTCCGTCGCGTTATTACGTAACGAAGGACGATCTCGTCATCATGGCCAGCGAAGCCGGCGTGCTGCCGGTGGCTCCTGAGAACGTGGCCCACAAAGGCCGGCTCCAGCCGGGCCGCATGTTCATCGTCAATATGGAAGAGGGCCGCATCGTGCCCGATGAAGAGATCAAAGAAAAAATCGCCGGCGAAAAACCCTATCGCCAGTGGCTCGATCAGCACCTGGTGAAACTGGCGGACCTGCCGGAGATCGCCGATGTGCCCTCGCCCGATCACACGACCGTGCTCCAGCGGCAGAAGGCTTTCGGTTATACTTTTGAGGACCTGCGCATGCTCATGACGCCGATGGCGCGCGACGGCGTGGAAGCCGTGGGCAGCATGGGGACGGACACGCCCATCGCGGTGCTCTCCGACCGGCCCAAGCTGCTCTACGATTACTTCAAACAGCTCTTCGCGCAGGTCACCAATCCGCCCATCGACTGCATCCGCGAGGAAATCATCACCTCGCCGATCACCACCATCGGCGCGGAGCGCAATCTTCTGAACCCCGAGCCGGAAAGCTGCCATCTCATCGAACTGAAGACGCCGGTCCTGAGCAATGAGGAACTGGCCAAACTCAAGGGCGTGGCCAAAGGCCGCTTCAGTTCCGCGACGCTGCCGATCGTCTTCGATCCGAAAGAGGGCGAAGCCGGTCTTGCCAGGGCGATGGACGAACTCTGCGCCAAGGCGGACGCACTCATCGCGGAAGGGAAGAACATCCTGATCCTGACGGATCGCGGCATCGACGCCCTCTCGGCACCCATCCCCGCGCTGCTTGCCGTGGGCGGCCTGCACCACCACCTGATCCGGAAAGGCACTCGCACGCTGACGGACATCGTGCTGGAGAGCGGTGAACCGCGCGAGGTGCATCACTTCTGCTGCCTCATCGGCTATGGCTGCGGCGCCATCAATCCCTACCTCGCTTTCGAGACGCTCGACGACATGATTCGTCAGGGCTTGCTGGTGAATGTCGATCACAAAACGGCCTGCAGGAACTACATCAAGGCCGCGACCAAGGGCGTCATCAAGGTGGCCAGCAAGATCGGCATCAGCACCATGCAGAGCTACCGCGGGGCGCAGATTTTCGAGGCCATCGGACTGAATCAGGCGCTGGTGGACAAGTATTTCACCTGGACCGCCACGCGCATCGAGGGCGCAGACCTCGGCGTGATCGCCCGGGAGGCGGTGGCAAGGCACCACGAAGGCTATCCTGACATTCCCGTGGACGGCCCCGCGCTCGATGCCGGAGGCGAATACCAGTGGCGCCGGGAAGGGGAGTCGCACCTCTTCAGTCCGCTCACCATTCACACGCTGCAGAAGGCGGTGCGCACCGGAAGTTACGACCTCTTCAAGCAGTACTCCGGACTGGTGGACCGGCAGATGCAGCAGTTCTACACGCTGCGGGGCCTGCTGGAGTTCAAGTCCCGGACGCCCGTGCCCATTGAGGAAGTCGAGCCGGTGGAGAACATCGTGAAACGGTTCAAAACGGGCGCGATGAGCTACGGCTCCATCTCCAGCGAAGCGCACGAAGCCCTCGCCATCGCCATGAACCGCATCGGCGGCAAGTCGAACACCGGTGAAGGCGGCGAAGATCCGGCGCGCTACACATGGACCAACGACCGCGGCGATTCCAAGAACAGCGCCATCAAGCAGGTGGCGTCAGGGCGCTTCGGCGTCACCAGCCTCTATCTTTCCCAGGCCAGGGAGATTCAGATCAAGATGGCGCAGGGCGCCAAGCCCGGTGAAGGCGGTCAGCTCCCCGGTTCCAAAGTCTATCCGTGGATCGCCAAAGTCCGCGGCTCGACGCCTGGCGTGGGATTGATTTCTCCGCCGCCGCACCACGACATCTATTCCATCGAAGACCTCGCTGAGTTGATCCACGACCTGAAGAACGCGAACCGCGAAGCGCGCATCAGTGTGAAGCTGGTCAGCGAAGTCGGCGTCGGCACCATCGCCGCCGGCGTGGCCAAGGCGCACTCGGACGTGGTGCTCATCTCCGGTTTTGACGGCGGCACGGGCGCTTCGCCGCAGACGTCCATCAAGCACGCGGGCCTGCCGTGGGAACTCGGCCTCGCCGAGACGCACCAGACGCTCGTGCTGAACAATCTCCGCTCCCGCATCGTCGTGGAGGCGGACGGTCAGATGAAGACCGGCCGCGACGTCGTGATCGCCGCGCTGCTCGGTGCCGAGGAATTCGGCTTCGCCACCGCGCCGCTGGTGACGCTCGGGTGCATCATGATGCGCGTCTGCCATCTGAACACCTGTCCCGTCGGCGTCGCCACCCAGGACCCGCAGCTCCGCGCCAAGTTCACGGGCGACCCGGAGCACACCGTGAACTTCATGAAATTCATCGCGCAGGAAGTGCGCGAACTCATGGCGCAGCTCGGTTTCCGCAAGCTGGAGGAAATGGTAGGCCGCACGGACGTGCTGGAGCCGAAGCAAGCCGTCGCCCACTGGAAGGCCAAAGGCGTGGACCTGTCGAAAATCCTCCATCAGCCGCAAGTCGGCCCGGAAGTCGGGCGCTTCTGCTCCGAGGCGCAGGACCACGGGCTGGCCAAGTCGCTCGATCTCACCGTGCTGCTCGACCTTTGCAAACCTGCCATCGAACGCGGCGAGAAAGTGAAGGCCACGCTGCCGGTGAAGAACGTGAACCGCGTCGTCGGCACCATCCTCGGCAACGAAATCACCAAAAAGCACTGGCATGGATTGCCGGACGGCACCGTGCATTTGCACTTCCAGGGCAGCGCGGGTCAGAGCTTCGGCGCGTTCGTTCCGAAAGGCGTCACACTCGAACTGGAAGGCGACGCCAACGACTACATCGGCAAGGGCCTCAGCGGCGGATGTATCATCGTCTATCCGCCGGCCGGCTCCACCTTCGTACCGGAGGAAAACATCATCGCCGGAAACGTCGCCCTCTACGGCGCCACCGCGGGCGAACTCTTCCTCCGCGGCATGGCCGGCGAGCGCTTTGCCGTGAGAAACAGCGGCGTGGACGCCGTCGTCGAAGGCGTGGGCGACCACGGCTGCGAATACATGACCGGCGGCCGCGTCGTCGTGCTCGGCAAAACAGGACGCAACTTCGCAGCGGGCATGAGCGGCGGCATCGCCTATGTGCTCGACGAGGACGGCGACTTCGCCACCCGGTGCAATGGACAGATGGTGGGCCTGGAAAAAGTGGAGGAGGACGAAGTGGAATCCCTGCGCCTGCTCATCCGCCGTCACGCTGACCTGACCAAAAGCCAGCTGGCCTTCAGAATTCTCGCGCTGTGGGAGGAAATGGTGCCGAAGTTCGTCAAAGTCATGCCGAGGGACTACAAACGCGTCCTCCAGGCCATCAAAAAAGCCCAGGCCGACGGCCTCACCGGCGACGAAGCCCTCACCGCCGCCTTCGAAGCCAACGCCCGCGACGTCGCCCGCATCGGCGGGGGCTAAGAGGGTTTGTCCGCAGATTTCGCAGATTTACACAGATTTGCTTTAGAGATGGATTCACGGCGTCAGCAAAACCCATCATCCGAGTAAGCTGCGAGAATCCGCGAAATCTGCGGACAACCAAACCCACAATCCGTCAAAGCCCATGAATCTCTCCTCCTTCAGCCCCTCAGATAAAAGCGATCCGCAGACTTACGAGGTCATCGGAGCCGCGATGGAGGTGCATCGAGAAATGGGTCACGGCTTTCTCGAATCTGTGTTCCAGGAAGCACTGGAGATGGAATTCGGGTTTCGCGGCATTCCATACCAGAGCCAGGTGGAGATTCCCGTTTTCTACAAAGGCCGGAAACTTTCCGGAAACTTCCGCGCGGACTTCATCTGCTTTGGAACCGTGCTGGTGGAGATAAAAGCCATCGCCAAGCTTACATCACGCGAAGATTCTCAAGTCATCCAATACCTCAAAGGCACACGTCATGAACGCGGCCTCCTGTTCAACTTCGGCACCCCCAGCCTTGAACACAAACGGCTCATCTTCTCCCAGCACGGCACGGAATCGCAAACCGCTACCGGCCCCCTTCCTCTCCAAAAATAATCTGCGAAAATCTGCGAAATCTGCGGACAACCCTCTTCGAACACAAAACACATGGGCAAACCCACCGGCTTCATCGAATACCTCCGCGAACTCCCCGCTGATCGCGCTCCTTCCGAGCGCGTGGGCGACTGGAAAGAATTCCACCTGCACATGCCGGCGGACAAACTGCGCAATCAGGGGGCGCGCTGCATGGACTGCGGCATTCCGTTTTGTCACACCGGCACGCTCATCAGCGGCATGGCCAGTGGTTGTCCGATCAACAACCTCATCCCGGAGTGGAACGACCTCGTGTATCGCGGCCTGTGGAAGGAAGCTCTGGAGCGTTTGCACAAGACGAACAATTTCCCGGAATTCACGGGCCGCGTCTGTCCGGCACCCTGCGAAGGTTCCTGCGTGCTCGGCATCAACGAGCCGCCAGTGACCATCAAGAACATCGAGTGCTCCATCATTGATAAAGGCTGGGAGGAAGGCTGGGTGAAGCCCGAGCCGCCGACGACACGCACCGGCAAGCGCGTCGCCGTGATCGGCAGTGGTCCCGCAGGACTCAGCGCCGCGGCGCAGCTCAACAAAGCCGGCCACAGTGTCACCGTTTACGAGCGCGCCGACCGGCCCGGCGGTTTGCTCATGTATGGCATTCCCAACATGAAGCTCGACAAGGAGGAAGTCGTGATGCGCCGCATCCGGCTCATGGAAGCCGAGGGCATCGTCTTTAAGTGCAACATCGACATCGGCACCGACGTCACTGTCGAAGCATTGCGTGCGGAATTTGACGCCATCGTGCTCGCCACCGGCGCCACCAAGCCCCGCGACCTGCCGATTCCCGGCCGCGAGCTTAAAGGCATCCACTTCGCCATGGATTTCCTGACAGCAAATACCAAAGCCGTCCTGGATCAGCACAAGAATGGCGGCTTCATCACCGCTGAGGGCAAGGACGTCGTCATCATCGGCGGCGGCGACACCGGCACGGACTGCGTCGGCACCAGCGTGCGTCACGGCTGCAAGAGCCTCGTGCAGGTGGAAATCATGGCCAGGCCGCCCATGGAACGCGCCAAAGACAACCCGTGGCCCGAGTGGCCGAAGGTTTACAAGATGGACTACGGCCAGGAGGAAGCCGCCGCCAAATTCGGCGACGACCCGCGCGTCTATCTCACCACTGCCACGAAGTTCGAAGGCGACGACAACGGTCACGTCAAAGCCATCCATCTCGTGGACGTGAAGTGGGAGCGGAACGACAAAGGCCTGTTCGTGCCCAATCACGTCGCCGGCACCGAGCGCATCGTGCCCACCCAACTCGTCCTGCTCGCCATGGGCTTCCTCGGCCCCGAGCAGCCGCTCCTCGATGCCCTCGGCATCGAACGCGATGCCCGCAGCAACGTCAAAGCCGACTACGGCAAGTACACCACCAGCCTCGACGGCGTCTTCGCCGCCGGCGACTGCCGCCGCGGCCAGAGCCTCGTCGTCTGGGCCTTCAACGAAGGCCGCGGCGCCGCCCGCGCCTGCGATGAGTACCTTATGGGCCGCAGCGATCTGCCGTGAGGGATCGTGCCCGTGCTGCGGAGCAGTCCGACAGCTTATCACTCGACAATGCGCAGGCGGTAAAACCACCGCCGCCCGCCGTGGGCGTGCGTTATCGGCACGCGCGTGGTTGGCATGGAAACGGTGAACTGATCCGCAAGTTCCCAAATCGTGGCTCCGGGATCTGCCGCTCGTTCGAGAAGGTAGCGGCGGTTTGGTTCCGCTTTATCAACTTCAAAGCGGCATAAAGCGCCTTCACACGTTATGAAGTCGAGATGCAGGAAGTCGGAAGCCTTTGCGGGGTGATGGCCGCTCAGAAACTCGGCGGCCGTGGACTGACCGTCGCCATCGTGATCGTCGCTGCCGTTGACGCCGGTGTGCGTAAAATGTGCCAGCTCCCATGAATCGGGCAGGCCGTTGCCGTCGTCGTCGGTTTGCATGGGATCATAGACATGCAGTTCGGTTCCCCGGTCGGCCGAAGAGGCTATGAAGAAGAGCTTGCCGCCGGCGCTAACGGGCTGGGATGCGTAGTCTTGATCTCCGTGGAAAAACTCCCGGGTGCCCGGGTGAGTCCCGTCCGTGGTCCAGAGAGCCGCATGATTCTGAGCATTGGTGGCCACGAAGAACGCGCGGCTTCCGAAGCCGGTGAAATCACGCGGATTGGAAGAGCGGGCTCCTGGCAGGCAGTCTTTGAGAAGCAGAGTGCCCGCTGCGGTTCCGTCGCTGATCCACGCTTCGCGACCGGTGCCGGAGTTGAAGGCTCCATAAACTACATGGTTTCCGAGCGGCGCAAGGTGCTGCGGCAGGGCTTCCGCGACCGGATCCGGATCGGCTACAAGCAGAGCCTCGTGGGAGGAGGATTCGACTTTCCACAATTCGCTGCCGGCAAAAAAAACGGTACCGCCCACATTCGCAAAACGGGCATCCCTTCCGCCGGGGCCGAGGAATACGGTCCCGGCTTCCGTCCCGTCCGAGCGCCAAAGGCCAGAGGTTGAATCCTGCGACCTCGCGCGGAAATAGACGAAACTCCCGTCGCTGAGGAAGGTCTCCGGTGCGCTCGACAAGCCGCCCGGATAGATGTCCTTCACCAGATACGTGCCGGCGGCGGTGCCGTCGCTGCGCCAAAGTTCTTTTCCTTTTACGCCGTCATTCGCCTCGAACAGAGCGATGCCTCCGGCACTGGCGCCCCGCATGGAAATCGTGCCGTCAACCCAGGGAGACGGAAAGGACTGGGTGCCTGCGACCGTACCGTCAGAAAACCACAACCGGTTGCTGGCGCGGAACACGAGGCGGTCGCCGGCAGCGGCCAGCAGATTTACCGAATATACGGTTGCCGGGTCAGTTAGACGGAGAGTTCCGGCCGGTGTTCCATCGGTGGCCCAAAGCCCGTAACCCGAAGTTGACTCCGCGTTGAAAAAGAGCCGGCTGCCCGCTGCAATGCCCTCGAATGCGGAACTGCTCCACGAGCCCGGGTAAATGTCCGCCAGGCGCATCGTTCCCTGAGGCGTGCCGTCACTGATCCATGGCTCAATACCGCTGGTCCTGTCAGTCGCCGTAAAAAAGACTCGATCCCCAAAGGGCTGGATGAAACTGATGGAACTGTCCCCGGTCTTGTAGGGCAGCGCAGCCAATTGCCACGTGCCCGCCGGTGACCCCTCAGTCCGCCACAGTTGCACTCCGGATTCCGGTGATCGGGCCCAAAAGGTGGTGATGCCCCCTGCGCTCCCGACAAACCGCACCACGCCGGGATTCCCGCCGGGCCAAATGTCCTTCAACAGCAGGGTTCCCGCGGAAGTGCCGTCCGACCTCCACAGTTCACTGCCGCTGCCGGCCTCACTTGCGGCGAAGTAAACGGCGCCGCCGGCCGCGAGCATTTCATCAGCACGCTGCATGCTGGAGGATCCGGAGAACTCCCGCAGTTTGACGGTGCCGGCGTCGGTGCCATCGCTGCGCCAGAGCGCCCGCGGCTCAGGAGAATTGACATAGATATAGACTGTCGAGCCGGTGCTGACGATATTGCCCGCTGTAGTGCCCCAGTTGGTCTGAGGAGCCATGTTCTTGACCATCACCGTGCCGGCGACATTGCCGTTGCTCTTCCAGAGCTCGGTTCCATTGATACCGTCGTTGGCCATGAAGAACACAGTGCTGCCGACAGGCGTCAGCAGGTGAGGCGCGCTGCTGCCCGCGCCACTGCGGATGTTACGAACCATGAAAGTGTTGTTGGTGGTGCCGTTGGTCACCCACAACTCTTCGCCATCCACGCCATTGTCTGCAGCGAAGTAGAGGAGCGGTCCGGCCACCGTGAGATGGCGCGGCGAGGATCCCATCGGTCCGGGAGTGATTTGCAGCAGCATCACCGTACCGGCTTCCGTGCCGTCGGTGTGCCAGAGTTCTTTGCCCGCCGGACCGTTGGTGGCGGAAAAATAAACCCGGCCGCCGAATGCCGTGCTGTGCAGCGGATCACTTCCCTCCTCCCCGGCGTTGATGTCCTTCACAAGGACCGTGCCGCCGGGAGTGCCGTCCGTCTTCCATAGTTCGCGGCCTGAAACCCCATCGTCCGCGGCAAAGTACAGCCATCCGCCGGCCGCGGCGAACGATCCCGGATCGCTGCCGGCGGCCCCCGGGCGGATGTCCTTCACCAGTCGTGTCCCGTCACCGGTACCGTCCGTGAGCCACAGTTCGCGGCCACCCACTCCGTCATCCGCGGTAAAATAACAGACACTGCCCGCCACCATGAGGTCCGCGGGATCACTTCCTCTCCGACCGGGTGCGATGTCGCGCAGCAGATAGCCGCCCTGCGGCGTGCCGTCACTGCGCCACAATTCTGTCCCGCGCCGTCCGTCCGCAGCGAAGGCGAATAGCATCACGCCGTTGAGAATTACCGTCTTCTCCGGCGGAAGGTCGTCCGCGGGCGCGGCATTGATGTCGAGCACGATCCGCGGCGGAGCCTCCAGACCTGCCACTGGCGCAGCGCCGGAGTAAATTAGAAGCAATAGAAGTGCTGGTTTTGTCATTCGCGGATTCTCCGGCCTGCGCGGGCCCGCACAAGTAATTTCCTGCGGCTTGCGGATAACCCGGCGCGCTCCAATCTGCCCGCGTATGAAATCGCAGCGCGTTGCTTCATTGACAGGGTTCCTGACCGCAGTGGCCATAATGGCCGCGCTCGTCACTCCGGCCGCCGCGGCGCCGATCCCTGTCACGGGTACCATGACTTATACGCAGGATTTCGATTCCCTCGGTCCCGGGCCGGTGCCGTGGACGGATGACTCCACTCTTCCCGGGTGGTATGCTCAAATGAACAACGGATTGACGGCAAGCGGCACGCTCCAGCCAGGCAACGGGACCAACGGGAACCTTAACGGCCTGCTGAATCTGGGCGCACCCGGCAGCGCCGACCGCGCGCTCGGCTCCAAGGCGACCGGCACGTCGAACATGGCCAACATCGCTTTCGCCGTGCAGTTTCGGAATATGACCGGCAAGACCATCGCGTTCACGCGTCTGGCCTTTACCGGCGAACTCTGGCGCACCAACAGTTCGGCCGGAACCGCGGAGCGGTTCTATACTTCCTACGCCACCTCCCCGACGAGGATTTATCATATCATATCCGGTCCGAGTGCCCCTGATCCCGTTTACGGCGAGGGATTCTATGCGAATGGCAGCACGGAAGACTGGACCGGTCCTGTCACTTCACCGGCAAGCACTCCGCTCGACGGAAACGCCGCAGCCAACCGTGCGGTCATTACTTATGAGCCGCAGTGGTTCTTCATCGCGCCAGGGCACTACTTCATGATCAAATGGACCGATACCAACCCCGCCGGCACGGACGGGCACCAGGGACTGGACGACATCTCGGTGAGCTTCCGCACGCTCGACTTCCCGGGAGATTTGGATACCAGCTTCAACGCCACGATATCACAGGAGTCTGGCAGCACCTTGACGGGGGTGGCCATGCAGCCGGATGGCAGGCTCCTGATGAGTGGCAGTTTTGGAACGGTGAACAGCTTTGCGCGCCCCTACTGCGCGCGCCTGTATCCTGACGGATCGCTGGATGCCGCCTTTCAACCGGCGATTGCCTACAACCGTTTAACCGACGGTGTTCACAGCGCTTGCCTGCTGGATGACGGAAACATTCTGCTCGCGGGTCAGTTCACGACCGCGGGAAGTCTGGTTCGCACGGACCTTGTGCGGCTGCACTCTGACGGCGTGTTCGATGCCGGATTCATCGCCGACACAGATGGCCGGGCCAATGTAACGGCATTACATTCAAATGGGGCACTCTTCATCGGAGGACAGTTCAATCAATTGAACCTGACACCGGCGGTCAATCTGGCTGCCACGGATGCAAACGGCGGGCTTCTCAGTCAGCCCGCTGCACCGGTGAATGGCACGGTCCGAACGATGGCGCTGCAGCCGGACGGAAAGCTGCTGATCGGCGGCTCGTTCAACAGCGTCGCCGGGCAGTCACGCCCGCTTATCGCCCGGCTTCATGCTGATGGCGCGCTCGATACCGGCTTCAACGTCAACCTCGACTACTTCCAGCACGGCACCTCAGCCATCAGTTGCCTGGCGCTCCAGGCGGACGGGAGAATTCTAGCCTCGGGCCTGGTTACGGGCGTTCAGTCACAGTATATTCTATTCGCACGATTTCATACTGACGGCACACGGGACAGCAGTTTCAATGCTCCCCCGGGCGTGAAAAGTTCGATTCTGGTTCAGACAGACGGCAGGATCATCACCACGGGAAGTTCGTCGAATCCGGACGGTGTGAAACGGTTTCATTCTGATGGCAGCCTGGATACCGGCTTTGTGCGCATGGTCGAAGGGGGGATTTCCGGCGCGGTATTACAGGACGACGGGCGCATCGTCATCGGCGGTTCGTTTCAGAAGGTCTGGCCCGCTGACTCCACCGGCCTGGCCCGCCTCCTGAACAGTCCTGCCACTCAAAGCCTCGCGCCATGGGGGGTCACCACCGTGCATTGGATGCGCGGCGGATCGTCGCCGGAGACGCACTTTGTCAGTTTCGATTTTTCACCGGATGCAGACGGCCCGTGGACACCGCTCGGTCCCGGCACGCGCGTTGCCGGCGGATGGGAACGAACCGGTCTGAGTCTTCCATCGAGCGGTCACCTGCGTGCCCGGGCCCGCATCGCCGGCGGCGCCTCCAATGCCTCCTCCGGCCTCGTGGAAACCATTGCGCCGTACACGCTCACACCAGTCCAGTTGTGGCGTTATCAGCACTTCGCCGCCGGCGAAACTGCTCCGGAGGCCGGGAATGAGGCCGACGCCGATCACGACGGGCTGGCGAATCTCGTGGAATTTGCGTTCGGCCTGAACCCTCGCGAACCTGACTCCCACAGTCTGCCGGCGTGGCAAATGGACGACGCCGACTATCGGCTCAGCTTTACGCTCCCTGAAGGTGTGGCGGGCGTCTCATGTTTTGCCGAGTACAGTTATGATCTCGCCCCTGGAACCTGGCTCAGCGTGCCCAATCTCGCCGAACCGCCGGAGTACAACTTCTACGCGCCATTCGTGACAGAGGGGCGGCTCTTTCTGCGCGTCCGGGTGACCAGCCCGTGATCTTGCAGGGCGAAGCCAGGCAGGACCGCATGCCTTTTCCGGTACTATCCATCGTTCGATCCGTTGGCGTTTTGCCTGTCGCGTGGCCTGCGCCGTCCGGTGACTGTTGTCGCTGCTGCGAGGCTCATCCCGGTCTCGTCTGAACTCAAAGTCAAATTGCCGCTGGCGTTCCCCGGGCGGGCGTGACAAGTGCCGCGTCCATGAAGATCATTGCAGTAGCGAACCAAAAAGGCGGGGTTGGGAAGACGACCACCGCCGTCAATCTCGCGGCGTGCCTCGCGGCGCGCGGGGTGCGGGTGCTGCTGCTGGATTTCGATCCCCAGGGCAATGCTTCTTCGGCTCTCGGAGTGGAATGCGGGGAAGGGGAGAGCCTTTATCGCGTGCTCATCGGCGAGGATCTCCTGGCTGAGAAGATCAAAGAGACGCGGTGGCCGAATCTTTGGGTGATTCCTGCACAGACGGAACTCGCCGGCGCGGAAGTGGACCTGGTGAAAGCGGACAATCACCTCGTGCGCCTGCGTGAAGTGCTGCTGCCGCTGAAGAATGACCGGCGCTTTGACTATCTGATCATCGACTGCCCGCCGTCGCTGGGCATTCTCATGACTTCCGCGCTCTCCGCCGCTGATGGACTGCTGGTGCCGCTGCAGTGCGAGTATTTCGGACTCGAAGGGCTGGCGCGCATCGTGGACATTCACGAGCATATCAAAGCCAACGGCATCAACACGGCGCTCCGGCTCGAAGGCATTCTCATGACGATGTATGACGGCCGCACCAGTCACGCCCGCGCGGTGGTGGAGGAAGTGCGCAAGGCCTTCGAGGGCATCGTCTATGAAACCGCCATCCCGCGCAGCATCTCGGTGGCGGAGAGTCAGAGCTTCGAGAAGCCGCTCAATGAATACGATCCCTCCGGCAAGGCGGCGGTGGCCTACAAGTCCCTGACGGAAGAATTCCTGCGCCGGCAGAAACGATAGGCACAGCCGCCTCAGGGCACCTCCCGGTTGATGGCTTCGATCAATTCCACCGGCAGCTTGCTGAGTTCGCCGGTGTTCGTGTCCGCTGCCGGCAGGGTTTCAGACTTGAGCCTGCCGATGATCCACTGCTGCACCGCCGCGCGCGTCGTGGCATCCCATTGCGGCCAGCCGTGTGCGATTCCGGTGCAGAGGCGGTGGAGGGCTTTTGCGGAAAATTCGGCGGAGTCTGAGAAACCGGGCGCGGCAAATGGATCGGCGGGCGGACTTTCATTGATCAAATCCATGCGCCGGGTCAGCCTTGCAATATCACCCGCAGCGGCATCGGTGAAGAGCGTGGCCAGCCAGAAACGTTTCAAATGCCGGGGCTGATTTTGAGAACGGTCCGTGTCGAACAGATCCTTCCACCCTGATTCCGGCACTTCCTCTTCGTAATACTGCCGCTGGGCGATGGCGGCCGCCGGCTCTTCCGCCAGCAGGTCCAGCAGTTGCCGCCGCTGCCCGCTGGAGGCCGATTCCATGAGCGGCGCGGCCCGCGCCGCGAGAGCTTGCATCCGCTCGACCCGGGAGGGCATTCCGGCGGCGGAGGGCAGACAGTGCACGGACAGTTCGAGCCGCAGCCTGAAATGGTCGTCGGGCAAATCCTTCACGGCCAGTGCCAGGCCGGCCTCCACACGCTGGTCGAAAAGCACCTCCCCGCTGCATCGCTCCGGATACCACGTGCGGGACTTCGCGTCGGAAACGAGCCGGGAAATCCAGAACGCATCGCCGGCGCTGAGCACAATCCCCAGCACGTCAGGGTCACCGTCCGGATCGTTGCCGTTCGTTTGCAGTCTTTTCTGCGCATTGAAGACGGCATCGCGGTCGTTGCTGCGCAGCGCGAGCATGAGGTATTCTCTAGCCTCGGCGTGCTGCACAGTGTCCTTCAGTTCCCTCGCCAGCGGCAGCCGCGGGAGCAGCGACGGCAGAACGGCATCGATGGCGGGCGACGGCGCGCTGCGGGCGAGGACGCGGACGATGGCCGACCGCTGCCATGCATCCACGGGGCGCCGCGTGGCGAGGGAACGTTCCAGAATCACCCCGCACTGAGCCAGCACCGGCGGTTCCAGCCACGGACCGGCGAAATCCGCCAGCAAGCTCGCCACGGCCAGTCGCGCGACGGGACCGCGCGACTCATCGCGCATCACGGCGAGATAATGCGCCTGTTCCGGCGGCAGTGCGGTTTCGTCACTGAGCCCGGCCGCGTGCGGCTGCCGTTCCATGAATTCCTCCAGCCGCGCCGCTGCGGCGATTTCCCTGACAATATCCTGACGCGGCAGCGATTTGCCCGCGCCGTCCGCCCACGCGATGGCCGCGGCCCGCAGCGCGGCGCGGGATTCCGGCGTGTCGGACCGGGTCACCGGCAGTGGAAAGGCTTCCAGCAGCACGCAGGCTTCCCCTTCTTTGACCGGCGCGGCCAGCGCCGTGGTGAGCGCCGTCAACTGCTCCTCCGGCGTGCCGGAGAATTTGTTGGAAATCCAGCGCACTGTGCGCGGCAGAGCGATGCGGAGCGGTTCGATAAAGAGCGGGGCGCGTTTGTCTCCGGCGGCCAGCGTATCGGTCAGCAGTCCCAGGCGGAAAGCGGCGCGGTCCGGCGGCAGCGGCGGCATGGCATCCGCCGGAGTTGCACCGGAATCCACCCATGCCGGCGAAAACTCGCCGTCGTACCCCGCCAGCAGGCTGCCCATTCTCTGCGCCACGGACGGGCGCGGCGAGAGCACGGACACACGGCGCACGACGTCATAGGCCCGCGGCGACATTCCTTTGATGGCCGCCTCCAGCAGCGGCGCCGCCATTTCCACCGGATCCTGACGGCTAAGCACGCCGCGCCCGCCCGCGGAGCCGGCGGAAACGAACTGCTCGATCCGCTTCGCCATTTCCTCACTGATCATCAGCGACTGCTGTCCGCTCACCCACGTCATCAGGGACTGTCCCGCGTCCGTCAAATGCAGCAGTTCGCGCCCGCTCGCGAGCGCGGCGAGCAGGTCTGCGAGTTCCGCCTGCGCGGGAGCGGACAGCGACTGTATCGCGGCCATGTGCTCCGCGGCGACGTTGAGCACTCCGGCATTCCAGCGGTCGGACGCCGCGGCGATCAGCATGTCGCGACCGAAGGCCGCCGGCAGCGAGCGCAGCACCTCCAGCGCGGGCTTCCGCTCCTCGAATCCCATTTCGTAAAGCGCACCGGCCACGGAGAAGAACAGTCCGCCGGCACCGCCATAGCTGCGGAATTGCTCCACTTCCGCCACCAGCGGACTGCCGGTGAAGAACTGCCGCGTGTGCTCCGGGTTCAGGAAGAACGCGTGGCCGGTATAGGGAGCGTTCCGCAAGTCCAACTGCGATGTCAGGGCGGAGGCGGTATCCGAGGGCAGCAGTGGAATGATGCTGTCGTGAACGGCATCCAAAGCGACGAAAGCCGTCGCGGGAATGGCAATGAGTCGTTTGAGCAGCTCCATCGCTTCCAGGGCGGGCGGTGCCGCTGCGGTTCCTCCGCCTCCCATAAAATAGATGAATTGATTGAGCCCGCCGCCGATGGCGCCCGCAAATGCCTGGGCGCGCTGTCGTCCGGTCCCGGTCAGCACATCCAGCACCCGCTCGAGCAGCGCCCGTCCGCGGTCGTGATGTCCCGTGCGGCACATCCACGCGCAGCATTCCTCCACCACCCGGGTCGCGGCGGGCAGATCGTCAGGACGGGACCTTGCCCTGGTCACTTCCCCGGCGGCGGCGGCACCGAGATCCGGCGTGGCGCGGCGGTGTTCCAGTCCGCTGAGAACCGCCGGCCAAACTGCGGGACCGCCGGAGGCGAGCAGGCGGCGTGCGTTTTCCTCCACCTGCTCCATCGCATCGAAATAGAGCGAAGTGAGCAGCGCCGCCTGCTCCGCCTGCTTGGTCAGGCTGGATTCTGTCAGGGCCGGAATCAACTGGAGGCGCAGCACGTCCGGCGAATTGTTTTGCACGCTCCGCTGCAACAGGTAGTCGAGCGACTCGCGGGCTTCCGCCGCCGGCGGTTCGATCAAATTGAATCCTTCGCCGGCGGTGTCGCGGTCCGCCATGATGACGCGCATCATGGCTTGCTGCTGCCTGCCGGCGGCGCTCAGCACCGCCGGTGCGGACGGCCCGGCGAGACAGCCGGTGACAAAGGCCCTGACAGCCTCCGCGGACAGATCGGCCTCCGCAGGAGATGCGATGCGAAGACTCTGGAAGGCCACAGCGGCAGCGCCGGGCACGTGCAGCAGTCTGCGGCACAGCGCGTCATGGGCGGCGCGGCGCGCGGCGAGCCGCTCCCTGGCGGATTGCAGTTCCTCCGTCGAGGCGTCAGGACGATCGGGCCGCCGCATCGGCTCGCCGTCATCCGGGCCCTCCAGTTCGGGGGCGCGCAAATTGTCAGTCAGAATCAAATCCTCCCGCAGCAGGGTCACGAGACGACACAGCCAGTCCGTGTCGGCGGGCGGAGCGGCGCCGTCCCGCTCGAGTGAGGCAGTGGTCAGCGCCGCGACGCGCAGGACCTCGTCGAGCGGCGCGCGTTTGCCGTCGCGGAGGAATCCGGCCGCCAGCCATGCACGCGCGGCGGGCGGAGCACTGACAAAAACCTCCCCTGACTCCTCCGTTCTCTGAAGCCGGTGCAGCAGGAGGGCCAGCCGCACCAGCACACCGGGTTCCGCGGTGCCGCCGGCGCGCAGTTCACGGTAGATGGCGAGGGCCTGGTCTGTCTGATCGAATACTTCATGGGCCGCGGCAAGGACCGCGCGACGGCGCACTTCGCCGCGGGTTTCCTGCTCGATTGACTGCATGATGGCTTTGGCCCGCGCCTCCTCCTGCATCAGTTTCAACAAATCAGGCCAGTTCACATCGTCCTCGGTGGAGCCGCTGAAATAGCGTCCGTCTGCGGAGCCGATGAAGCCGCCGTCCCATCCGGCGGGGGAAAGCAAATACCTCGCCTGCCGCCGCACGACCCTTGCCGCCGTCGCCGCGGCGGTCTCGCTGCCGGAGGTCAATTCACGTTTGGCCTCGCGCATCATCAGCTGCACCCGACCCGCGCCCGCGGCCCCGCGCGAACTGAAATAGCGTGCGCCGTATCGCGCCCACATCCTCACCGAAGGGCCTGACATGAGCGCCTTCGCCTCCTCCGTGAGGCCGAGCATTTCCATGGCTTCCGCCAGTTCCGCCTTTTGTTCATTCGTCTGTGCGTCCCGTCGCAGGCGCAGCGCCGCCTCGCGCGCCGCGGTGTGCAGTTCAGAACCGAAATCCGGCATCGCTTCGTCCGCCCATGCGACGATGGAGGCATTCAGCATCCGCCGCAGGTTGCCTGACAAGGGCCGCTCCAGCGCCTGCTGCGCGAAGACCGTCGCCGCGGCATACTGCTCCGCCTCCGCGGCGCTCACGGCGGCGAGCACGACGGCGGCAGTTTCCGCATTCGGCCCGCGAGCCAGCGCGGTCACGGCCGCCACAGGATGGCCTTTGGCCGCCGCCCGGTCTTCGAGCCACGCGCGCAGCACCGGTTGCTTCACCAGCGGAGCGGTTCGCGCCGCGTCCTCCGCCGTCAGCCGACTCGCGAGGTCGGAGGCGCCTTCACCCCCGAAGAACAGCGGCGAAACGCCCGGCAGTTCCGCCGGAGGCCAGGCGAGCGGTGTCAGCAGCGCGGTGCCTGAGGCGGATTGATTGTAGGACGCCAGCGGACTGTAGTTCGTCCATCCGCCGCTGATCTGCGCCGTTTTTGGCGGGCCGCCGCGCCACTCGCGCGGCCATTCCGCATTGAAGATCCGGGCCACGATCTCCGGCCGGTCGCTCAGACGTCCGAGAAGGTTCTCAGCGAGATGCCGACGTGTCTGGAGCAGCGGTGGTGCGGTGATCCAGTCGCTCTCGAGCCATCCCGCAATCCGGTCCAGAATCGCGCGGTGAACCTTGCCGCCGTCCACGCTGCGGATCCCGCCCTGTTTGACGTATTTCACCGCGCTCTGCAGCACCAGATCGTGCGGACGTTCCTGACTGAGAAACATCTCCACCGCCGTGCGTTCATGCTCCAGCAGCACGGGGGAATCGCGCAGCCCGGCGATGACCGCCGCGAGTGCGAAATCCGGATGAGATGGCCGCCATTCGCTCCAAATCGTCAGGGTGGTGGAGGCATCGGGTGCCGTATGGTCGCCGGTGAGACTGCGGAAGACGAGGGTGCCTCCCGTGACCGGTGATGGCTTGCCGTCCCGGGCGCCGAAGCCGGGTTTTTTCAGCTCCTCGAGCAGTTCACGGTTTTGGCGGAGCGGAGTTCCAGGGGCAAAAGGATCGTCCGATTCATCGAGCGCCGCCACCAGAGTCGCCAGTTCCGCCATGCCGTCGCCGGCCAGCGCCGCCGCGCTGAGTTTTGTCAGTTCCTCATCGCGGCCGGAGCTGAGCAGTGTCGCTGTCACCAGCGCGCGCAGTTCCGCCACGGAACCGGGAAGTCGCGGCTGAAACTGTGTGGACGGTCCGGAGCCGCCGGGATTGTAGCGCGCGTTCCACTGCTGGCGCACGTCGGTGCTCAGCAAATCCTGCACGCGCAGCACATGCAGCAGGTCCTCCGGCACGGCGCCGGTGTAAGTCTTCAACTGCGCCTCCGCAGCCGGACTGAACAGGGAACTGCCGCGCCGCGCCGTGACCGCAGGACTTTCCTGTTTAACCGCCAGCAGCGCGGTCCACTCGCGCACGGCTTCGCTGTGCCGGCCCAGCTCCGCCTGAATGGATGCGCGCAAAAATCGCAGCCGGTAATCGGCGGGATCGGCGGCGATGCGCGGCTCCAGCAACGCGATGGCACGCTGCGGATCGGTCAGGGTGAGGGCGAGGGCCATGCTTTCCACGGCCGCGACATCCGGCGGATTGCCGTCCTCCGGTTCCTCCAGCAGTTTCAATCCCTCCAGTTGATCCCCGGCATCGAAATGCAGACGCGCGAGCCGGTGGCGCACGCGTCCTGACTTATCGTGCGGCAGGGCGGCGCGCAGGGTTTCCATGGCCAGCGGAATGAGATCGTCCTCCGCCTGCATGGCCGCGAGAGAAAGCGCGAGGTCGGCGTCCCCGGGACGCAGCCTTGCGGCATCGGTCAGGGCGCGGCGCTGTTTTTCGCGGTCGCCGTTCACACTGTGAATCTCCGCCAGTGCGAGCAGCGGGCCGGTGGCGTTGCGGTTCTGCCGGCGGCGCTCCTCAAACTGTTCGAGCAGTTCCGCTGTGCGGTTCGCCTCCTGCGCCGCCTCCGCCCATTCGTGAATGACGCGCAGTTTCGCCGAGGCCTCCTGCGACTGCTCGTAAAGCCCGGCATAAAGCGACAGCGCCTCGGCGGTGCGGCCGGTGTCGCGGCTGAGGCGCGCCAGTTCCTCCCGGATTTCCCGGTTTTCATCGAACTGCCCGGACGCCTGCCGGAGCGACTGCAGCGCTGCGTCGTCGCGGCCCATGGCGCGCAGCAGGCGCGACTCGGCGAGCACCGCGGGCGCGGCGCCGGGCGAAAGTTTGCGCCACTCACGCGTCCATTGCAGCGCGGTCTCAAGGTCGCGTGAGCGCTCCGCGATGTCCGCCAGCATCCTGGCGGTGGCCGCCTTTCTGCCGCCGGGCGACGCAAAGAGTTTTGCGCCCGCCTCCAGCGCCTGCGGCCATGCCTGACGCAATCGATAGAGCCGCACGAGCTGGGCGGCGGCGAGTTCCGGGGCCGCCGGCGCAGCGCGCTGCAGCGCCGACTCGGCAGCGGCGGAATCGCCGCGGAGTTCCAGCAGTTCCGCCAGCAGGAAAAGGTCCGCCACGCCCGCATCCTGACCGATGGAGGCGATGACTTCGTCCGCTTCTCCGGCGCGTTTGATGAGGCGTGAAGCCAGTTCCAGCGCCGCTTCGATGTCGGGCGCGGTTTGCGCCAGCGGCACCAGCCGCCGTGCGTGCGGCACGGCCTCCGCCGCGCGATCGAGCCGCTCCGCGAGCTGGCACAGCTGCGTGAGCAGCGGAGCTTCACCCGCCGCGGCTTTTGTCAGGAGCAACTCCCACGCGGTTTCGTCCTCCCCGTGCGCCGAGAGGGTGCGCGCCACGTCCAGCAGGGCCGGGCCGGTGACGGCGGCGGCCATGCGGCGCCATTCCGCGAGGGCCTCGTCGCGGCGCCTGGCGCGGTGCAAAGCGGATGCCAGCGCGCCGCTCACCGCGGCGCTGGAGGGAAACTCCTGCGCCGCCGCTTTGAGCCGCGTGACCGCATCCTCCGCGAGACCGGCCTTTTCCAGCAGCGCCGCGCCGCGCAGGCGGGCGGCCTCATCCGCGCCGCTGATCCGGTCGTATTCCGTCACCGCGGCGAGACAGCCCGGCTTGTCACCGGCCTGGAGTTTCAGCGAGGCCAGCTTCAAGAGCAGGTCGCGGTCCTGCGGCGCCTGCTTCACCAGTTCCGCCGTCTGCGCCACGGCCTCCTCCAGCCGTCCCGACTCCACCAGCAGGGCAATGAATTCCTCGCGCGCAGTCCGGTCCCCGGGGGCCAGCGCCAGCAGCGCGCGGCCCGCGTCCACGGCCGCGGTTTTCTCTCCCAGTTCTGCGAGGAGCCGGACCTGCGCCCGCGCCAGACTGTGGCGCTGCGGAAACTGCTTTGTCAGGGCCTCCAAATGCGTGCGAAGTCCTGACAGATTGTCGTCACGCCGGAAAATGCGGTCCAGCCGCGCGAGCACTTCCTTTTCCAGCCACGAATCCGCGCCGCTGTCGGCGAGGCATTTTGCGAGTTCCTCCATGGCCGCGTCGGTGCGCCCCGCGCGATCGAGCACCTCGGCGAGGAGCAGGCGGCGCATGGCTTTTTTGTAGGGGTCGGGGGCAAGTTCCACCAGGGCCGCGGCATTCGCTCCGGCAGCGTCGAAATGCCCCTCCGCCAGCTGCAGTTCCAGCACGTCCTCGCGCAGCGCTTCATCGTCAGGGTGCTGCCGCAGCAGATCCTCCCAAACCTTCAGCGCATCGGCCGGCCGCCCGGCGCGGGAATAGAGCCGGCCCTGAAGCTGGCGCATGCCCAGAGCAAGGTCCTCCGCCGGCTTCTGCTTCAGACCTTCTTCCAGCGAAGCGATCGCCTGATCGAACTCGAGCAGACGCGACTCCGCGAGGGCCTTCTGCTGCCAAAGGGCGGCATTGGCCGGTTCCAGCGCCAGCGCCGCGCGGTACTGCTCCACCGCCTTCGCGTGAGACCCCTGCCTGACATAATACAGGGCGAGGAGCACGTGGCCCGGGGCGGAGGCACCGGCTTTGATCCTCTCCGCGAGGAAGGTCTCCAGCTGGTCGAGTGTGCCGGAGTCCAGCCATGCATCCACAAAGCGGTCGAAGACAGGCCCTGCGGCCGGGCGTTTGAGCAGCGTTTCGTAGTAGCGCGCCGCCTTTTCATTCAAATCCTGTGCCGGTGCGACAACGGCGAACAGTGCGACCAGCGGGACAAGGCGGAGCAGCGGGGACATAGGCACGGGATCACAGAATCGCCGGCAACGTGGACGCTGACCGCACAAACACAAGCCGGGCGCTGCCTTCCTTCGGTCACTCCGTGCGCCGCACCCGCAGGCGGAGGAAGTGTTCCGCTTCGCCGGTGGCCGTGATGCTGGCGCGCATCTCGACGGCATCGGGCGTTTGCGCGCCGGTGGGCGCGGTGACGATGCCGGCGGTGCTCCATGTTTGCAGATCGGCGGAGGATTCGGGGGTCACGGCGACGGCGTTCTGTGCGGCAGCGGATTTCCCGCGCTGGAATGTCAGGGTGAGCGTGCGTGGCGCGCCGGAGACGACGGCGGGGAAGGGAACTGCTGCGTCGGGAGTGCGCGGGTTGGAGCCGGCGGCGAGTTCGAGCAGATTGAAGAGTCCGTCGGCGTCGGCGTCGGCGTCATCGCCGACAAGTGCGGCGAGGGCGCGTTCCTGCGGCGTGAAATGATCGCGCCGCCATTGCTCGGCGAGAGTGTAGGCGGCGGTGGAGGGAATCTGCGCGCCGGCAGCGTCGGTGAAAATGATATGGCTCAGTTCGATGCTGGGACCGCCGGAAGGACTTTCCGCCGCGAGGTCGAGCGGGAGATCCACGCTCAATGCGGCGGGCAGTTCGGCGTTGGTGGGGGAATAGACGACGATGCGGATGCGGCCGGCCGCTGTTTCGGTGGAGGCGACAAGGTGATCGGTGCCGGGTGCGGTGAGGCCGGCGGGCAGCACGGAGAGCTGGTTGTCAGGGTATGTCAGCTCGAACTGCACGGCGACGACCGGATTCTCTTTTTGCAGCGTCACCGGCAGCAGCACGGCTGACGACGGCGCGCCCGCGGCGCTGCCGAGTTGCAGCGTGTCGGCACTGGCCCCGGTGGCCGTGAGAAGTAGCAGGGCGCGTTTCATCACGGCGCGGGATTGACGTTGAAGGTGGCGAAGGCCTGGATGGTGCCGTGGCCGGCGGGCACGGTGGCGGTGAAATTCGCGGTGCCGCCGGTGAGCGTGACTGGAGGATCGGCCCCGGCGGGGAGATTGATCGTACTCGATGCCGTGACGACGCGCGCCGTGACCGTCGTGCCGTCGGGAATGTTCGTGGCCGTAACGGTGATCGTGACTGGTCCGGCTTCTGTGAAAACGACGTCCGGAGTTTGAAACGAACCCGTGGGCGGCTGCACGACGTTCGTGCCCTTCACCTGACTGATGACGAGCGAGGGCACGGCGCTGTAATTGACGCCCATCACGGGTGCGGCGTTGGAGCGATTGCCGGCGCTGATGGTGCCGGCGATGTCGAACGGGCGCAGATAGGATTCCAGTCGCACATAGCCGCCGAGGTTTCCGGTCGTGGCGTTGTTGCCGCCTCTTGCCTGGATCGCGCCGCTGCCCAGCAGCCGGTCGCAGACCAGTTTGATGCCGCCGCCGGCTCCATGACCGCTCACAGCCCCGGTGACGCCGACGGTCTGGGCCGCGCCGCCGTTGGCGCGGATAGTGCCGTTGACATAAATGTCGCGCGAGGAGGCGATGGTCATGGCCCCGCCGCCGCCGCCGCCGTTTGCACCGGCAAATGTGTCGTAGGCCGCGCTGCCGCCGCCGCCGCTGCCGCCGGTGGGCGGGATAAGATAGACGTTGCCGTAAATTCCCTGGTGGGTTCCACTCGTCCCGTTGGTGCGATTGGCGATGCCCGGGAGTCCGCCACCAGGGCCTCCGCCCGGCGTGCCGGACGTGGTGTTGAACAGTTCAATGCGGTTGCCGCCCAGCCCGCCATCGTAACCACCGGGGCCACCGGCAGGCTGGTTGCCGGGAGTGTTGGGCAGTCCGAAGCCGCGGCGGCCGTCCAGGCTGACGATGCCGGAGATGACGGCGTCTTCGGTGGCCAGCCACGTCACCGGAGTGTTCGCGGCATTGCGGCGGAAGCGAATGGTCAGTCCGTCGGGGACATTGATGGACGTGTAATTCCAGACGCCGTTCGGCTTGTCTTTCATGTCCACGATGAGTTCGCTGCCCGCAGCGAACTCCCAGTCAGTGCCGTTCCACTTCCAGGTATCGTCGCGGTCCACAAAGTCGCGATCGTAGCCCCCGATGAGCACGATCTTCTGCTCGCCGGGATGCCAGAGCATGGCGGTCTCGTTGCGCCTGCCAGGAGTGTGGACGGGATTCCGCTGCGTCCAGGTGGTGCCGTTCCAGACCCAGGTGTCCTCCAGATAATTGGTGCCGTTGAATCCGCTGAAGACCACGACCTCCTGACGCGCGGCGTCGTAAGCCATGCTGTGGCCATAACGCGCCGGCGGCGAAGTGGCGGGCGACTTCTGCGTCCATGTGGCACCATTCCAGACCCAGGTCTCATTGCTGGCGCCAGTGGTGGTGCGGTATCCGCCGAAGAGCACGATCTCCTGACGTGCGGCATCCCAGGTCATGGTGTGGTGATACATCGCCCCGGGATTCGCCGCAGGCGCTTTGTTGGTCCAGGTGGTGCCGTTCCACGCCCAGGTGCCGCTGAGGGGCGTGCCGTTGTTGAACCCACCGAAGAGAACGACCTCCTCACGCACCGCATCCCACGCCATCGCATGGTGGCCCATGGCGCCGGGATTGGCCGCGGGCGCTTTGATCGTCCAGTTGGTGCCATTCCATGTGGCCGTCTGAGCCGCCGGGGGATTGGGAAAGCCTGTCGCCGTTTGCCCGCCGTAGAGCACCGCTTCCTGCCGGGTCGCATCCCAGACCATGGCGTGACCGTAGCGGGCGGGTGGTTTAATGGCGGGCGTTTCAGCCGTCCATGCTCCGCCGGTGGAGGTGAAGGTGTCGTCGAGGGCGACGGCGGTGTTTACGGTGTTGTAATAGTAGCCTCCGAAAATCACCATTTCGCCGCGGGCCGTGTCGTACACCGCGGTGCCGGCGGCGCGAAAGCCGCAGCCGCTGCGCAGCACGGGAGCGAACGCTCCGTCAGCGCCGGTGGAACCACTGGAGTAAGGCAAATCCTGCGCCGTTAGCGCGGCGGGCAGGCAATGGAGAACGAGTCGAATTGTTTTCATGGCGTTTCGTTTTCGTAAGAGACAACATCCGACGCCGCGGACACAGAAACGGTGGCCGGCGGGGCGTCGGAGAGAGCATTGAGATAAGTCGCGGGACGCGCCGCGGCGGAGACGGACACGGAAGCGGGCGGCGCATCGGGCAGGGCATTGAGAAAGGACGCGCGTGCGGCGGCGGCGGAGACACTGACGCTGGCCGGCGGCGCCTCCGGCAGGGCATTGATGTAAGCCGTGCGCGGCGTGGCGAGGCGCATCTGGACAGTCGTCGTGGAGTCGAGAGGATTCGTGCCCTGCGCGGCCTCGGTGAGATCGTCGAGTCCGTCGCCGTCGGTGTCGATGGCCAGCGGATTGGTGCCGCGGGTGGATTCGAGGCCGTCGCTGACGCCGTCCATGTCGAAGTCCTCCGCGCCGTCGGCAATGCCGTCGCCGTCGCTGTCCGCGAGCCGCGGGTCGCGGCCGAGGGCGAACTCCAGCATGTTGGTCAGGCCGTCGCCGTCGAAGTCCTCCATGCCGTCGAGCGTGCCGTCGTTGTCGGAATCGTTGTCGCCGGTCGCGGTGCCGAGCATCGGTTCCCAGTCGTCCGGCAGCCCGTCCTCGTCGGCGTCCACATTGGAGTAGATGCGGAAATCCGCCTGCGCCGGTGCCGCGATGATATTCCCCGCCAAATCCGCCGCGGGCGACGCGGCGCGCAGCCGGTAAGACCCCGGCGCGAGCACATCGGGGAAGGTGAGAAACGCCGTATTCGACTGCTCGCGGAAACTGAGCGTGCCGCCGGACACCGGCACGTCATCACCGTTGCCGATGACATTGTCAGGGCCGGCGGAGGTGAGCGTGAGTCCGCCGGCGGCGAGGGTGGCGGTGTCCATGTTCTCAGAGAACACCGCCAGCACCTGCGCCGCGGGAGCCGCGAGCGCCGCGTGCGGCGGGCTGAACGCGAGTACCTGCGGCGGCACGGCATCGGGCACGAGCGCGAGCGTGTAGGGCGGCGTCCAGGCGACGTTGCCGCCGGTGTCGGTCGCTTTGGCGCGCACCACGATATTCGTTTTCTCCGGCGTGATGAGCGGCGCGATGAAACGGTGCTCGAATGGATAACTGCCGTCCGTCACTGCCAGCGCGCCATCCACGTAAAATTCCACGTTGCGCACCTGCACGTCGTCGGAAGCCGTTGCGCTCAGTCGTGTCAGGGCACCCTCGCCGACCGGGCCGGACGGCAGTGCGAAGTTGCCGCTGAGCGTCACGGCGGGCGGCTGGCCTAGCGTGTCGAATGCGCGGTAATTGATCACCGTCAGCCCGCGCGAACTGTCGGCCACGAAGGCGAAGCCGTTGTAGCTCGCGACCGCGGCGGCGAGGCCGGGCGATTCGATAGTGGTCAGGTAGGTGGAGCCGCGGCCGTTCGCGCCGACGTCGTAAAGGTCCACGTGGTGCGGGCCGTCGTTGGTGGAATTGATCCCCACGGCGGCGAGTCCGAGACCCGAGCCGTTGGCGACGATGTGTTTCCAGCCCTGCTGCGAGGTGATGACCTGCTGCACATGCACCGGTGCATTCGGATTCGCGGCCACATCGAAGATATTCCAGCCCCCGCGCCATGTGGAATAGAGCGAGCCGCCGCCGGCGAAGATGCGTAGCCGCCGTCCGCCTGCTCCAGTTGCGCCGGGCGCGGCGGCGCTGCCGGAAACGGCGAGCACGGGAACATCCAGCCGCAGCGCGCTCACTTTGCCCGTCTGTAAAATGTAGAGCGTCTCACCGGCGACGGTCATGTCATGGATTTGACCGCCCGGGGAAAATGTCCGCTGCAGCAGCGCACCGGTGAGCATGTCCACGGCGGTTACATTTCCGCCCGTCGTTCCCACATAAGCCGTCGGCCCCGCCGCCGTCACTGAGGTGGCGCTGTCACCCACCGGCACCCGGCGGACGAGCCTGACATTTCGCGGGTCGCTGATGTCCACGATGGCGAGACCGGCGGAATGATCCGCCACGGCCACGAGATTTCCAAAGCACGCCACCGCGACCGCACTGCCCGGCGTGTCCAGCTCCGCCAGCCGCACCGGATTCACGCCGCTCGACACATTCACCACGCCGATGCCTGCCGCGCCGTTCGCGGTCACGGCGATGTCATTCACCGCACACACATCCTCAGTGCTGCCGCGCAGCGGCACCGACGCCAGCACGCCGGTGCGCACCGGCAGGCCGGAAGCAGGATCGCTGCCCTGCTGCACTTCCGCGCCGTCCCGGACGCCGTCGCCGTCGGTGTCGGGATTCGTCGGAATGGTGCCGATGATGTGCTCAGCGTCGTCGGAAAGGCCGTCGTTGTCAGTGTCAGGGCCGTTGTCCGTGACGAGCGGCACCCGGGGCAGGTTCACGAGCCGGCCATTTTCCGGCGCGATGAAGAATTGCGTGCCGGTGCGATTGTTGGCGGGTTCGTACACATGGATGCGATAGCCCTCCTGCGGACCCACGCGCAGGGATAGCCGTCCGCCCGGGGCAAATTTGAGACGCTGCTCGAATCCCTGACGTTCCAGCAGCAGAAAGGCCGGACCGGGAGGAGGCGGCGGTGGCCGCGGCACGACGCCCGGCGGAGGTGCTGCGGGCGGGAAATAGACCGGCTCGACCCGCCGGCGATAACGATCGTAGGAATCGAATACCCGAATGAGCAGGTCGGGGAGGCGTTTCCTCCCGCCGATGGAAACGATATGTCCGGCGGCGGTCGCCTGACGCTGCCAGTAGAACGCCCATTCGGCGTCGTTCAATCCGCCCCGCGGATTTGCCGCGCTGGCATTGGCAAGATAACGGTCGGCAAGAGGAGCGACTTCGGTGGCGATCCCTGCGAGGGCATCGAAGTCAGGCTTCTGCTGCGTCAGTTCCCAGTGCGCCTCCGCCCGGTGGCCGGCGAACTCCTGGGCTGCAGCGCTGGTTTGCTGACGGAGCCGGGTTCGTTCCGCCGGTGCGAGGTCAGCGCGGGCGTTGAGGCAGTCCTCGACTTCATACTGCAGGTCCGCGATAGCGGCGCCGGCTTCATCGCTGGCGGTGAGAACACCGATGGCGTTGTGCACCACGGTGGCGATGAAGATGGGCGTTCCGAACACCGTGCCGCTGGCGAGGACGGCGGCGATTTTCAGAGCCACACTCAGGCACGCCGCTTCATCACCCTGCACCAGGCATTTCTCCGCCGATTTGTAGAAACTGACATAACTGAGAAGCGTGAAAACCCCGCCTCCGGTATTCTTTTCCAGTTCACCGAGTTTGGAAGCGATTCCCGCCAGCGAATTGAACAGTTTCTGCGCGGCGGCCTCCGACTTCTGCTGAGCCCTGACGAGCCGTTCGTTCTGGCCCTGCACATCGGGACTCAGCGGCGGGCAGTCCACTCCGGCCAGTCTCGCGCTCGCCTGCGACCCCGGCGTGGCGCCGTGCCATCCGGGCTGGCGAATGCCGGTGCCGGCGTCGGACTTCACGAAATTGCCGTCCGGCGTCACCGTCATCGGTCCCACGACTTCCCAGTCGCCGGTGTCGTGATTGAAACTCCACAGCGCCGAGGCTGCGCCCGGCGGAAGTTTTTGTCCGCTCACCGGATCCGGCAGATTGGGCAGGCAGAGCGGCACGGGCCGGTCGAAGTTCGTGGCGCCATCGCTTTGCACGGTAATGACGAGCGGCAGCGCCAGCCCCGGCGGCAGCGGCGACGGCAGGCGGTCCGGCGCTACGGGTGCGATGCCGGCCATGCCGCCCCGCGTGCCGTCGTCGGCGAAGAGACTGTTGGCCGGCACCGTGATGACCGTACCGGCGAGCGCGGGATTCGCTGCGAGCACCGATGGCGGAAACTCGATCACCGTGTCCGCCACCGGGCTGACGGTTTGCAGCGTGCCGTCGCAAATGCACGGCAGGTAGATCGTCCCCGCGCCTCCGGCGGGAACTTCTCCGGCGTCGCCTGCGGGATTGTCAGGCTTGCCCGCCAGAGCGAACCACTTTTTACCCACCGGCGGATAATAATCACCGTCCGGCCACTGGCTCTGCGGCGAGGTGCGCCCGTCAATGTGAACGAAGAACTCACCCGCCGGGCAAGGTGTCAGGGTGAACGTCCCGTCCGCCGCCGTGGTAGTTCGCATCGTTTCCTCCGCGCCGTCCACGGTGATGGTCACACCCGCCAGCGGCACCTCCGCGCCGCCGGTGGCGCGTTCGCTCGCGAGCACGCGGCCGGTCATGCCCGTTCCCGGCACGGAGGTGATGGACAGCGTATCGAATGTCATCGCGAAGACGCCGCCAGCCGCGCCGTCACCGTCGGCATCGAATGCGCGTCCGAGAATATCCGTCAGGCCCGCGCCATCCAGCGTCACCTGCACGCGCGCATTCGACGGCAGCGGCTCCAGATGGAACAGCGTCGCTTTGCGCCGGTCGGAAGCCAGTTCGACACGCGAGAGAATTTTCCGTCCGCCGAATTCGGCCCAAAATTTCGTCGTGTCGAGACTCGCCGCCGCGTTCAGCGGGATGGTGAAGTGAATGATGGTCTCCCGCGTCACCGCCACTGCGGTCTCGCCATCTGCCGGCGATGCAGCCTGCACCGCCGCCAGAGGCAGCGCCTCCGGCGTGCGCGTGCCCAGGATGAGTTCCACCAGTGCCTGCGAATCCGCCGCGTTGACCGCACCGTCCCGCGCCACATCCGCCAGCGGCGCCACCGCCGCGCCCAGCGGCTGCGCCCCGGTGATGTGCCCCTGCAACCGCGCCAAGTCGCGCACGGTGAACGCACCGTCGCTATCCAAATCTCCCGGAGTCTGTGCCGCGCCTCCGTTCCATCCCGCGAGAAGAATCAGCGCGCACCATTTCTGCATGCCGGTGCGGCACCGCGGGGATGAGGGAGAGGCGATCGCCATCATGCCGGCATTTTGGCCAGCGCTCCGCCGCAATGCACGCAATTTATCGCGGAGAATCAGTTTCGCCGCAGCCCGGGCGGCTTCCTCCGCCTACGCGAGAATCCCGCCCACCACTTTGCCGAATACATCCGTCAGACGGTAATCCCGCCCCTGGAGGCGATAGGTCAGCTTCGTGTGCTCGATGCCCATCAGCTTGAGCATGGTCGCGTGGACGTCGTGGACATGGACCGGATTGTCCGCGGGCTTGTAGCCGAGTTCGTCACTGCTGCCCCACTGCACGCCGCCTTTGATGCCGCCGCCGGCCATCCAGATGGAATAGACGAGCATGTGGTGATCGCGCCCGTTGCCGCCCTGACTCATCGGAGTGCGCCCGAATTCGCCGGCCCACACGATGAGCGTGTCCTCGAACATGCCGCGCTGCTTGAGGTCGGTGATGAGCGCCATGCAGGCGCGGTCGATTTCCGCGGCCTTCAGTTTCACGCCGTCCTTCACGCCGCCGTGGTGGTCCCAGTCCTTGTGATAGAGCTGAATGAAACGAACGCCGCGCTCGGCGAGCCGTCGCGCCAGCAGGCAATTGCTGGCAAACGAGCCGTCGCCCGGCGTGCAGCCGTAAAGTTCGCGGATGTGCTGCGGCTCGGCGGTCATGTCCATGAGGCCGGGCACGCTGGCCTGCATCTTGAAGGCCATTTCATACTGCGCGATGCGCGTGGCGATTTCCGGATCGTGCTCCGTCGTGTCGCGCTGCGCGTTCAGTTTGCTGATCGTATCCACCACGTCGCCCTGCAGGTCGCGCGGATAGCCTGACGGACTGCCGAGATAAAGCACGGCATCGCCTTTGCTGCGGAGATGCACGCCCTGAAAGCGGCTGGGCAGAAAACCCGCGCTCCACTGCCGCGCGGCGATCGGCTGATTCTGTCCGCCCTGTCCGAGCGATGTCAGGACGACAAAGCCCGGCAGGTCGTCGGCCACACTGCCCAGCCCGTACGTTAGCCACGCGCCCATCGCCGGGCGTCCGGGGATACTGCTGCCGGTATTGATGAAGCAGTGCGCCGGATCGTGATTGATCGCATCCGTGTGCATCGACCGAATGATGCAAATGTCGTCCGCCACGCTGCCGAGATGCGGAAAGAGCGCGTTCATTTCCGCGCCGCACCGGCCGAATCTCTGAAAGTCCCACTGCGGCCCGAAGCACTTCAGCGCCGCGCCCTGCAACTGCGCGAGTTGCTGGCCTTTGGTGAACGATTCCGGCATCGGCTTGTCGTGCAGTTCGCGGAGCTTCGGTTTGAAATCGAACGTCTCCAGGTGCGAAGGCCCGCCCGCCATCGTCAGCCAAATGACTCGCTTCGCCCGCGGCGGATAGTGCGGCTGCGAGATGACGCCGCGCCACTTGTCATCGGCTGCGAAAAGCGATGGCTTCAGCAGGGAAGTCAGCGCCAGCGAGCCCAGCGAGGCTTTGCCGAGGAAGGTGCGACGGGAAATGGAGGCGGGCAGGGTGGTCATGAGCCGGGTGGAGTAAAGGAACCGCAGAGGGCGGGAGATAGGCACGGATGAACCGCCAGGGCAAGCAATCGAAGCGCCCGCATGTCGGCACGGAATGCAGGTTGAATCCGCGACGCCGGGCGGCGTTTGTGCTATCGGCGTGCGTGGACGCACTGTGCAGCCATTGATGAGCAGCTTCCGCGGCGTGCCGGCTGCGAAGGTGGCGTTCATCCCATGCCACCCGTCCGCCCTGGCAAATGATACTCTTTGCGACATCCACCGCCTAGGGGAATTCAGCATCCTCCGCCAAAACGACGCCGCGGCCGCAGCACCAGCTATACCGCTGATGGAGGATTCAGAGCAGCGCCCGCGGCTACCAAAGCCAATTCTGCCCGCATGGGCAAATCAGGATGGAAACGCGCCGCCAGCCTGCTTATTCTCCGCTCCATGTCCGCCGATCTTCTTCCATCCGACGGACGGCACAATCCTGCGTCCGGCGTGCTCCACATTCCGCACGAGCAGACCGTTGTCTATCTCACCGTCACCACGGCTCACCGCTCGCGCTGGCTCGCCGCCGAGGAGCCGCAGCGCCTGCTGGTGGAGACATGGCAGGCCGCGCGCGGCTGGCTCGTGGGCTATTACATCCTCATGCCGGATCATCTCCACTGTCTCTGCGTGCCCGGCGAAGGCACCCACACCATCGAACGCTGGATCGCGTATTGGAAAGACCAGTTCGGCAAGAAACACCGCCATGAAGGCTGGGACTGGCAATCCCGCGGCTGGCATCACCGCCTGCGCAGTGATGAGAGCTTTGCAGAAAAGCAGCGCTACATGCAGAACAACCCAGTCGCGTCAGGACTCGTTGCTAAACCCGAAGATTGGCCGTGGCAGGGAGTCGTGCATGATCTCGGCCCCGTCACCCTCGACTGATCTGCCCGGAGGGCGCCACGTGGTGAAGCCACTTAAAAACCAGGTGGGGCGAGGCTGCCGCCGAGCCGACTTCTCCGCGGGCGGAGGCGGGGCGGAGCATATCTGTCCGTCACAAAGAGCCTCCACGGCGAGAGCCATCACGCTGCATTCCCGCTGCGGCAGGTTGTGGTGGTGCTCTCGCCGCGAATACCTGCGCAGACGGGAACACAAGCTCCGCGCCCCCTCCGCCCACGGAAGTCACGGCTCGGCGGCAGCCTCGCCCCACCTGGTGATGAAGGCTCCGCACCGCGGGGCTCATCGCGCGTTGACTGCCGGGGAGTGCTTCAATGCGCCTGACGGGAAGCCTGTGCGGAGCGAAGCTCCCCCAGCCGAAGGCTGCCAACAAAACCCCGGTGGGGCAGCCGGAGCGAAGCGGAGCCAGCCGCAGGCTGCCTTCAATACCAGGTGGGGCGAGGCTGCCGCCGAGCCGACTCTTCCCCTCGCACCGCCTCCCTCGCTACACCGCCGCCCCCTCGCCTCCTGCTTCTGAAAATGCTGCCGCAGTTCCCCCATCTGCTGCAGCGCTCACCACGCGTGTCCTTCCATGATCAGTTGCCCAATCTGTTTTGCCAAAAGGCTACCCGACATCTCAGAAACAGTCCTGGCCAAATATATGACTCTCCAGCTTCTCCAACTCTTTCCATAAGATATCGACAAAGCCAATCTCACACATCAGACCATCCCGGCTGGCCCTCAACTCTGGGTCGCTGGGTACAGTGATGTCGATTTCGACTGTTCTCTGGCATGAGCAGTTGCTATCCGTTCTCCGCAAAGCCGCAAGTGATGAGCGAAGGAGACATGGTGGAAATCGCCCGTCTGATGCACCGTCAGCCCGGCGGCATCCGCAGCCGACTGGAAAAGCTGGATCTGAAGTGAACGGCTCGCGGTTTCGTGCTGCACGTATTCACGGTGCAGATACTTCGGTTCCGCATAAACGGCGGAAATTTTCTTGCCATTTTTTCGCGGGTTTCTTAAACGCGGGTTATCAAAAGGGCCGCGCTCAGGCTGAGCGTTCTTCCGGAGCAACGGGGACTGGTATCATATAACATGAACCGAACTTCATCCATGATCATGAAAACGAATCCCTATGAAGCATGTCAGGGCGTAAGCTGGTCTCTTCGTCGCACTGTCGCCACCGTTCTGAGGCTGCTGCTGATTTCATTTTTCACCGGCCTGAGTTTGCCAGGGACCGCTGCCGCCACTCCGGTGGAGGCCGCCCTCGAGTGGCACGGCGGCCAGCCGCGGTTGAAGTGGCCCACTGCGCCAGGACGGAACTATCATGTGGAGGCGGGGAGTGACCTCTCTCCCGCGAGCTGGACCAGGGTGGCGACCGTCAGTGCGAAGGGAACCACGGCGATGTGGACGGATGCCAATCCCGGCGCGCGACGGTTTTACCGGGTGGTTGAGCAGGTGCCGGCCATCACGGCGGCGGTCACGTTCACTCACTTCAGTGTGCCCAATGGAATCGCCGACCTGACCACAGCTTCCTTCGCGAGTGTGAGCAGCCGGCTGCGGCAAATGGCCGCCTCGGGCGCTGTCTCCCTGCCGGTGCCGGTGCCGGACCTCGCCGTTTTCGAGAATCTCACGCTGGCGGCTTCCGCGATTTACATAGACGACTTGAAGCGGACGGTGGTGTTGTCAGGCGGCACGACGGTGCGCGGGCAGCCGGTGAATCTGATGTTCACCGGCAACTGGGCGGATGACACCGGCGGCGCCAGCGCCTTCAGTTTCGGACTGAAACTGCCCCAGTTCCAAATCGCCGACTGGGTGAGCGGGCTGGCGGGAACCGCTCTCGATGACCTGGCTTTCGACGGTTCGGTCCTGACGCTGGCGACCGCGACGGCGGATCTGAACCTGTCTGTCATGCCTGGGGATGTCGCCGCCTTCTATGGCACGAATGCGCTGAAAGTGAAGCCGGGGATCAACATCAACCGGCTCGTGAACCTCGCGGAGGCGTCAGGGCTGGCGCAAACACTCGATGTGCTGGGATTCACCGACATGACCGCCAAGCTCGACGGGTTCCTTGGAGTGGATCCCAACCTGCTTTTTCAGGCCTCCGGGCCGGTCGTGGCTCCACTGATGAATCTCCGTGCCGCATTGCCTGCGGCGTCTCCTCCGGGATTCCCGGGGTGGATTCGTCCGGTCGAGCGGGTGCTGGAGTTCAGTTTCGATCCCTTGCTGCGCGTTCGTCTCACGGACATCCTGGAGACCACGGGGGACGGGCCGCCTGCCAGGTTCATGGCGGCCACGGAGATTGCCACCGACGGCAGCCAAACCTCCGTGGCCCTGACCGGTGCGCTGGTGGAGCCGTGGGTGAAACCGTTCGGCATCTCATGGCTTACCCTCAACGATGCCGTGGTGTCCCTCACATTTTCCAATGCAGGCCCGGCGGAAGTTTCGCTGAACGGAAGTTTCACCGCGGGAAATCAAACCGTCACCACCGAGATCATTCTCACGGAAACCGGCACATCGCATACAGCCTCCTTTGCCGCCACGGTGGATCAGATCACTCTCGGCGATGTGCTGAATCTATTGTCTGATTTGACCGGAGCCGCGCCGTTTGGCGACAACCTGCCTGACGATGCGCTGGTGCTGAGCGATCTTCACCTCGAGTTCAATTCCGCCGAGGCGCACTCGGTGACGGTCTCGGCGACCTCGACCATTCTCGGAGCGGTCCAGACGGACGTGCTGTTTTCGTTCGTGCAGCCGGAAACCGGCCAGCCGCTGCTGATTCTCGGTCTGCATGTTCACGACTTCAAACTGAGCGCGCTGTATGAAGGGATCGACGGTTCCTTTGCAGGCGATCTCGAATTTCCGGGCGTGGCCTTCACCGTCGCTCAGGAACTGCCGAATGCCCCATCCGAACCGATCCGGATTCCGTCAGGGAACCTCGGTGAGGCCGAGCTGGATTTCTTCCGGCAGATTCATGGTCCCGCTCCCTTCGTCCTGGAAGTCAAAGCCGGTGTCAATTTCAGCGGGACGTTCGCGCAGTCCCGGCTGCCCACCGCGGTCCAGAATGCGCTGGGCATGGATCCGGCAGGAAAGATTCTGCTGGAGGGCGCTCTGGGATTGAGGCTCGGTGCTTTGACCGGCGGCGGGCTCGTCGCCATGGACAGCCTGCACCTGAAGGCCACGCTGCCGGCGCCCACGCAGCCGCGCCTCGGATTTCCGGAGTGGCTGGGCAACCTCCAGTCCGGTCCGCGCGTGCTGGAGTTCATATATGATTCCCCTGACATTGAAGTGAGCATCACGGATACCTTCCATGTGCAACTGGACGGTGCGCTCCGCACGTTCGTCACTTCCACCACTCTGGAGACTAACGGAAAACAGGCCGCCATTACCCTCACCGGGGACATGACCGGCGGCTGGCCCCAGCCTTTCGGCGTTGAATGGCTGACGCTGAATACCGTCGGCATCGTGATCACCGCGGACGGCGCGACGGTGGACGCGGCGCTGCATTCCTCATTTCAACTCGGCAGCAAGACCATCGCACTGGAAATGGCCATCTCCGGAAATGCGTCCAGTCAACTCGTCAGTTTCTCCGGTTCGGTCTCCTCGCTCTCGCTGAGCGATTTCATCGAACTCGCCCGCAACCATCTCGGTGCCGATGCCGATCCGTTCGGTGACAGCGACATTGATTTTACGTTCACCGATGTGCGCATGAACATCGAGATGGGATCGCGCCGTTCGTTTTCCCTGGGCGGCCTGACGGAACTGCGGGGCAAACCCGCGCGCTGCCTGTTCTCGGCGATTCCCCGTCCGGGCGGCGGCCTGCCGCAAATCATCACCGGATTTCAGATGGACAACTGGTCCCTCGCGGACGCGCTTCCGGAACTGCAGGGCACGTTTGTCTCGGACTTTGAGTTCAACACCGCATCGCTCATCTTCTCAAAAGGGGAGGGGACGACCCGTTCGGAGGATATGGACCCGGAGACCCGGAGCTTTTACGGCAGAGTTTATGAGAGCAACGGCAGCCCGAGCGACAGTTTCAGTGTGCCGCATTACAACGGACTTGGATTGATCGGGGCCGCTCCCATGGGGAACAATCCGCTCCAGAGCGGTCTTGATGCGATGGGCGCCTCCTCGGATTCATTGCTCATGACCGGCACCTTGCCCGGGAGCATTCTTGGTCTCGGCGGCGGCCCGGGCGGCGGATTGAGCGGGCTGGCTCTGGTTGCCGGTCTGCCTCCGATTGAGCTGCCGGATGCCCCCGACTGGTTCATTGAGGGGCAACTGGGACTGCAAATCACGGCCCAGCCGTCGGTGGGGTTAGTCGGCAGCATCACCGTGAACATCGATAACAAAATTCTTACCTTCAACGTCTCGGCGGAAGTGCAGCGCGCGGGTGCCGGTGTGGAATTCGCTCTCACCGGCGGCCTCGCCTCTGCGGAGCCGTGGGTCAATCCATTCGGTATCGAGTGGCTGATCTTCAACAACGCGACGGTGAAAGTCGCCGTGAGCGCCCTCGGCAGCATCACGCTCGGGTTTGCCGGGGACATGGTCATTGGCACGAAAGATATCGACGTCGCGGTGGCGGTCACTCTGAGTCAGGGCATCCCGACCAATTTCATCTTCGACGGCGCATCCGAAGCGGGTGTCAGCATGGCGGATCTGGTCATGTTGCAGCAGAGCATGGCCGCATCCGCAAATGCCATCCCGCTGAACACGATGCCAAACATGGAAGTGCGCCGCATCCATCTGAAATTTGCCCCGCACAGCGATGACGATCTCGGTGTCGAAGCCGGATTCGCCATTGCCGGGGATCTCTGGATTCCCTCCGAAGCCAACGGTCCCGCGGACCGAAACTTCGCTTCCATCGATCTCTCCGTGGATTTTTCGGGCATCGTTGCCCAGGGGCACCTCGGCGCGTTTACCCTCGGGCCGCTCACATGGAACGATGCCGTCTGCGACATCGTCCTGACACTGCCGCAGCAGCATCTGTTCATCAGCGGCGCGGTGCAGGCCGGATCGTTCTTCGAGGGGGAACTGGATGTGTCCATCACCAAAACCGGATTGAGCTTCGCCACCACCACTTCGATTTATAACCAGTTTCAGGCGCAACTGACCGCCACCGCCAACTTCTCTCTGGAAAATCCTGACTTTTCCGTTCACGGCCTGCTGCAGAACGACTTTGGCACCGGCATCGTTCCCGGTCTGACTCAAAAGCTGAAGGCCCGCGCCTCAGCTTCGGTTTCTGTCGCGGATGACATGCTCAGAAGGGGCCTGACCGGCTGGACGAGCTTCCGGACGAATCCTCACGCTTTGAATTTCAAATCCCGCATCACCGGCTTCGCCAATGCGGCGGAATGGGACATCGATCAGTGGGAGCCCTTCATCAATGCCATTCAAAAGGCCATGGACGACATTGATTTCGCGTCCCCCTCAACGCCGTCCTCGCTGCTGGACAAAGCCCTCAACGGCTTCACCACGGCGGGCGTTCCCGGAGTCAAAACTACCGTTCTCGGAGTACAGTTCTGCAACGGAGTTATTTATCCGGGAGGCCCGTGCTGGACGGTCCCGCCCCGGACGGTCGGGGGAGTGTGCCACAACCTGCTGCTCGCAAGCTACAACATTCCCTGCACCTCCGGGGAATTCATCAATGAGAAACTCATTCCGCCGCTCATCAGCCGCATCGACAACATCCTCCAGAACCAAAACCGCAATCCCATGATCATCGTGGAGCGCGCCGAATTCACGGCCGGCCTGAACGGACTGGCGGCCAATCCGTCGGTCACTCTGGCCACCCGCATTCAGTTCATGAAGGCCGCCACCCGGCTGAATCTGAGTTCCGCCTGGAATTTCAGCAGCCAGGACTCCAGCCTCAACGCTCTGCGCGATGCCCTGATCGCGGCCTTCTGACCTGCGCAAGATTGTCTGCGGCGGCTGCGCCGGGGAGGACTGGCTTACAGTTTACTAACAAACTCATCCGTATTGAGCAGCGCGCGAATGGTGAGGGTCCATGCCGCCTGTGCGGCGGTCGCTCCGGCGCCGGCGATTCTGACAGAATCGAGTTCGCCCTTCCGGAAGCGTGCTTCCTGCGCGGCGAGGAAGGCGGCGAGCGGCGGCAGTTCATCGTCGGCGGCCAGACGGGCGAAGATGCGGAGAATGAGGGCGCGCAGCTTTTCCTCCGCGGTGCCGGGCTCCGCGGCGACTTCTTTGGCGAGGTGCTGCGCGGCCTCGAGGAACATGACATCATTCAGCAGCGTCAGCGACTGGAGCGGAGTGTTGGAAACATCGCGGCGCGCGACGCAGGCTTCGCCGGTGGGGGCATCGAAGGTATTGCTCATGGCAAACGGCGCGGTGCGTTTCACGAAAGTATATAACGAACGCCGGTAGCGGTCCTCGCCGGTGCTGGGCGTCCACTGCATGGCGCCGTAAGTGCCTTCTGTGGTGACGCCGGCGGGCTGGGGCGGATAGACGCCGGGGCCGCCCATCTTTCGGCTGAGCAATCCGGTGACGGCGAGCGCGCTGTCGCGGATTTGCTCCGCTTCAAGGCGATGGCGCGGGCCGCGCCAGAGCAGGGTGTTTTCCGGATCCAGCTCCGCGCCGCGTCCGGTGACCTGCGATGACTGCTGATAGGCGGCGCTGGTCACGATGAGACGGTGCAGTTTCTTCACCGACCAGCCGCTCTCCATGAATTCCACGGCGAGCCAGTCGAGCAGTTCGGGGTGGGTGGGCAGATCGCCGGCATAGCCGAAATCCTCTTCCGTCTTCACCAGCCCACGGCCGAAGATGGAGGCCCAGTGGCGATTCACGATGACGCGTGCGGTGAGCGGATTGTCACGGCTCACGAGCCAGCGGGCGAAGGCGAGGCGGTCGCGCGGCGCGTCTCGAGGCAGCGGGTTGAGAAATGACAGCACCGCCGGCTCCACTCTAGCCTTCGGCTGGGTGTATTCGCCGCGGTGGTGCAGGTGTGTGGGGCGCGGGTTGTTCGCAGGACGCTCCCGCAGCACCAGCGTGGTCTGAAACGGTGCGGGCTGCTCCAGGGCCTCGATTTGCTTGCGGGCGGCGGCAAGTTCCGGAGCCTGGAGCAGGAAGGCGGTGCGCAGGGCATCCGTCTCTGCACTGGTCAGGGATTCCTTAAACAGCAGGTGCTGCACATCCTGGCTCAGCGCCGTGGCCCGTGCGTTCGCGGCGGACGTCACCGAAATGCGAAACCGCCCCAGGGAGCAGGCATAGTGGCGCCCGAACATCATGCGCAGCGAAAACCCGCCGCCGGCGGGCGCGAGCGGTTCTTCCAGCATGAACACCGCCTCATGAGCGCGTCCTTCGCCGCCGGCGGTGCTCCAGCCGGTTTGCGGATCACCGTCCGCGGCTCTGGCGGCACTGACATTTTGTCCGAAGTTGTTTTTGGCATAGCTCTCGGTGGCGGAGGCGATTTTCACCGGCCGGCCGCCGCTGCTGAGCTGGAACTCTCCCATGAAAAAATCGCCTTTCGGTCCTTCATAATAGGCCATGCCGGGGCCGCGGGCGGGAAGCGTGTCATGCGGCAGGACTTCGAGTTTCACGGCCGTGATTTTCGGCAGGCCGGTTTTGAAAGTGAGGTCGTAGGTGTCGGACTTGGTGATATCGCCGCTGCCGAGCACGCTGTTGTCAGGCAGCACGGTGAGCAGCGGGGAGTTGGAGACCGCACGTTCCGGTTTCAGCGGCGTCCACGGCACCGCGGAGGCCGTGGCTTTTTCCCGCCACGCCGCGAAGCTCCGCTCCATCGCCTCCCGGGGGGTGCCCTGACCGGCGGCGGCGCCGAGACTGAGCCGGATGCGGCCGAGGGTGTGGTGCGTGCCGTATTGCTGCCGCAGCCTGACAATGAATAAGGTGCCTTCGCCACTGATCCGGATGGGGGCATCGAATCGGAATACGGCGGACTTCGCTTCATTGAGCCTGCCGCCGGCGGCATCGACGGCCCAGCCCGTGTGCGGGTTGCCGTCGATGGCGTCGCCCGCGGGGAAGCCGGTCTGCTCGACGGCGGCTGCGGCGGAAATGAGTTTGTGAGGGTGGGGCTTGCTGCCGAGTTTGGCGTGGACGGCCTCGACCGTGATTTCGCTGAGCACGAAATTCCCGTGCGGCGTGCGGCCGGGGCCCTTGCGAGGCAGGGAATCATCTGTCAGGGCTTCGAGGCGGACATATTCCACGTCAGCCATGTCGGTGAAGAGATGGATGGCGGCATCCGACTTCGCCGGGCCGGGGGCTTTGAAGAGCACACTGCCGTCGTCGAGCACTTTGAAATCGTCGCCCGCGGCCTCGACGGTTGACGGTTTGGGCGTTTCCCACTGCACTTCCCCGGCGGGCCACTGACCCGGCAGCGCTGCCAGCAGGGCCTCGCGCTTCTTTTTGCGCTCCTCCTCGCGGGCGGCGGCATCCGGCGGTCGAATGGCGTAGTCGGGTTCGTCGGCGTTGTTCAGAAACGCCATCATGGAATAGTATTCGCGGTGCTGGATGGGATCGAACTTGTGCGTGTGGCACTGCGCGCACTGAAGTGTCAGGCCGAGCCACGCCGCGCCGGTGACGGCCATGCGGTCAGTCATGGCATGAAAGCGGAACTCCAGCGGGTCGATGCCGCCCTCTTCATTGAGCATGGAATTGCGGTGCAGGCCGGTGGCGATGATCTGCTGCGGTGTGGTATTGGGCAGCATGTCGCCGGCGATTTGTTCGACGGTGAACTGATCGAACGGCATGTCGGCATTGAGCGCATTGACCACCCAGTCGCGCCACGGCCAGATTTGCCGCGGGCGGTCTTTTTCATAGCCGTTGGTGTCGGCGTAGCGCGCGAGATCGAGCCATTTGCGCGCCCAGCGTTCACCATACGCGGGGCTGGCGAGCAGAGTGTCCACGAGCGGCCCGTAGAATTCCCTCGCAAACCTTCCGGGAACCTGATGCTCCGCACGAATGGTGAATGCGGCCGATTCTGCGGAAGGCGGCAGGCCGGTGAGATCGAGGGAAACCCGCCGCAACAGTGCGGCGGCATCGGCTTGCGGGGCAGGGGACAGCCCGGCCGCTTTCAGTTTGGCCAGGATAAAGGCGTCGATCGGGTTCGTCCCCGGCGGCGCCGCGGGCACCGGCGGCCGCACGGGAGCGATGAACGCCCAGTGCTCTTGATATTCTGCGCCCGACTCCACCCACCGCCGCAGCGTTTCTTTTTGCTCCGCGGTCAGCTCCTGCTTCGCCGCGGGCGGGGGCATGACTTCGTCAGGATCGCCGGAGAGAATGCGATGCACCAGTTCACTGGCGTCCGCTTTGCCAGGCACGATGGCGGGCTTGCCGCTCTTGGCGGGCGCGAGCGCGGCATCGCGCTGATCGAGCCGGAGCTTGCTTTTGCGTCCCTCCTCGTCCGGGCCGTGGCATTTGAAGCAATAGCGCGAAAGGATGGGCCGCACATCGCGGGCGAAGTCCGGAGACTCCGCGCGGGAGAGGCAGATGCCGAAGGCGAGCAGAAGAAGTAGGGGGCGCATGGGGCTGAATGAAGTCCTGCTTCATCAACGCCGCAATCGCGCCGGTCCTTGCTAATCGTGAGCCGGAACGGGGGGCAGCTGGGAGAGTTCGATGCCGGTGATGCGCACACGGCGGGTGGTGCTGCTTTCCTCGGTGGGGAGGTCCACTTCATCTCCGATGACCTTGCCAAGAATGGCGGAGGCGGTCACGCTCAGGTAGCTGATGATGTGATTCGCGACATCGGTGTCCCACGCCCCGAGAATGGAAAACTCCTCGGCGGCACCGGTGGCGATGTCTTCCAGCGTGACCCGGGTGGCGATGCCGACGCGGTCGGTCGTGACGTCCGGGAATTCCGTGGGCTTGGCGCGCTGGAGATCGCGCTCCATCTCAAACTTGCGCCGCGCCAGCACGCGGGCGTATTCCTTGGCGGATTTGTATTCGAAGTTTTCCCGCAGGTCGCCGTAGCTCCGCGCGATGCTGATATCATCACGGTTCTTGGGCATTTCCACATTCACGAGGTGGTCGTAGGCCTTCTTCTTTTCGGCGAGACTCTTCCAGCTCACGATCAGCGAGACGTCCTGCTCCTCCTTCGCGGCGCGTTCGTTGATGAGTTCCTCGATTTCCGGATAAACTTTGATAAAGCGCGCGAGCAGCGAGCGCTTGCCCATTTGCTCGATGGCGGTGGTGAGCATCAGCTGGCGGGCGAAATTGCGGACCTGGGGAAGTTCCACGCCGGTGATGAGGTCGGCGATCAGTTCGCGGTCGGCCAGCAGGGCCTCGCCCACGCGATTGGTGCGGCGGCTTTGCTCGTCGAAATGGTCGCGCTCCACAGCGGACAGCAGGGCACCGGCAATTTCCGGACCGAACACATCCGCGGCGAGGCCGGTGCGTTCTTTGGTGATCCAGACGAGAAGATCGCTGCCGAGGGTGCGGTGGATGATGCCGGTCTTGAGGAAATTGTTGAGCGGCCCGGCATAGCCTTTGGCGTGCAGGACCGCGGCGAGTTCGCCGATGCTGCGGACGGAGAGTTTGTTGAGCAGCGGGAGCAGGCCATCAACCCCGGCGTCGCCGGCGGCGTCCACCAAAGCGTCGAAGACCCGGCGCTGCTTGGTCACGGCGAGGCCGCCGACGCTTTCCGCGAGCCGGGCGCCTTCCTGGGCGATGGCACCGGCGAGGGCGGGGGAGACTTCGTCATGCAGCGCGGGCACTTTATCCCGCAATTCATCGCGGGCGAGAATCAGGTCGATCGCCTCCGCGGTGTGCAGCCGCAGGTTTTGTGTGGCCGTGTCATCCGCCTCTTTGAGCAGTGACGACAGTTCGGCCTTTTCAGTGAAAAGAGTGACATCGCGGGCGATGGCCTCCAGCGCCTTGGCTTTATCCTTCACGCTGCGGGCGCGGCGGAAATCACCGGCCAGGGCCTCGGCAGGGGAGAGGTTGCCGGCGCGCAGTTCGAGCGGCAGCGTGCGCTTGGCGGGCACGATGAATTCCGGCTTTCCCTTGAGCAGGCGTTTGGCGCTTTCCCACCAGCTCTTGTATTTTCCCTCGGAAACGATCTTCGGTTTCACTACCGCCTCGAAACTGTCCAGCGACATGCTGCCGCCGTGACTCTGCAGGACCTCACGCACCAGGGCCACGGGATCGTCCTGAGCGAGTTTCGTCAGGGCGGGCAGTTCGGCATAGCGGCGCGCCAGGAAATGCCCGGGGGCGAGGATGTTGAGCGAAGTCGCGGCGAATTCCAGTTTGAGAGGGTGCGCTTTCTTGTCTTCGAAATCGATGATCACCCTGTCATCGAAGAGTTCCCACGAGTTGATGCATCCCACACCCCAGCTCTTGTGCTGACAGTAGATGCCGGGCGACAACTGTGTGAGTTTCACGGCCGAGTGCGCCGAGAGTTTGCCGGCGGCGACGAGCTTGGCGAGTTCGGGGTGGATATCGGACATGAGTCAGTTGCTGGGAAGGGACTGCTCATCCTGTCTGCCCCCGGTGAATGCAAGAGAAATGAAGGAAGGCGCTCCCGTTCGTTCCCCGCCGGGGCGCGCCCGCCGGCCGGTTCCGGGTTCGACGCATGGCCTGTGAATAACTGGCGGAACCAGGCTCCCGTTTGGAGGCTGCCCCGTGAATTCAGCGCCCGAACGTATCGTCTTTGTCACTTTCGATGGTGAATAACTGCGGGGGAATCGGGCGGCGGAGGCGTTGATTCGGCATGAGAAGTCAAGAAGCAGGCCGGAGGACTGCTCGTGAAAAGCTGCGTGCTGAATTCGCAATCAAAGGCTTGCAGCAAATCAAAGTCAGTTTCGAGCCGGCGGTTGAGCTGGTCCGGCGGCACCGGCTGGTTATCTTAAAACCACATGGGGCAGTGAGGGCGACTGCCACCCTGACAAATTGGGAATATCCGGCGAAAAACCGCGAAACCGCGCCGCCGGCACCAGACGCCCGGCCTTGTTCCACCGGCGTTCCGCAAGGTGAGGGAGCGGACACTTGTCAGGCCGGAAAGCCGGCGTTTTCAGCCGGTGCAGCAGGGGCAGTCACTGACCCAGTGGCCGGGAGCGACCTCCTGCAGGCCGATTTCCCGGCCGATGCTTTCCTGATAGCGCGGGGCTTTGACGCGGTGCCCGTAGGCACAGCCGGGCGGCGGATTGATGGGACTGGGCACATCTCCTGCGGGCAGCACCCGGCGGGGATGAACCGTCGGATCGGGGACGGGGATGGCGCTCAGCAGCGCTTTGGTGTAGGCATGTCGCGGTGCGGTGGTAATGACTTCGGACGAGCCCATCTCAACCACCTTGCCAAGATACATAATGGCGATGCGGTCGGAAATGTGCCGCACCACGGCGAGGTTGTGCGAGATGAAAAGATAACTCATGTGGAATTCCTGCTGGAGGTCCATGAGCAGATTGAGCACCTGGCTCTGCACGCTGACGTCGAGCGCGCTGACCGGTTCGTCGCACACGATGAGCTGAGGCTGCAGCGCGATGGCGCGGGCGATGCCGATGCGCTGGCGCTGGCCGCCGCTGAACTCGAACGGGAACTTGCCGGCCGCGCTCGCCGGGAGCCCTACTTTGTCGAGCAGGGCCGCGACCCTGGCACTGCGTTCCGCGGCGGTGCCGGTGCGGTGAATGACAAAGGGCTCCTCGAGGATCGCGCCCACCGTCATGCGCGGATTGAGCGACTCCGCCGGATCCTGGAAAATCATCTGCATGGCGCGGCTCAATTTTCCCGGACTCGTGCCGGCGATTTCGCTGCCTTCCCACTGAATGGATCCGCTCACGGGTTTGTTCAGGCCCACGATGGCCTTGCCGAGGGTCGTCTTGCCGCAGCCGCTTTCGCCGATGAGGCCCAGGGTTTCGCCTTTGGCCAGTGCCAGCGACACGCCGTCCACGGCGCGACACGAGGCCACAGCCCGGTTGAGGACACCGCCCTTGACGGGGAAATGCACGCGAAGGCCGCTGATTTGGAGTAATACCATGCGGCCGGATTCTGCGCCGCAGCGGTCACGCGTCAACCCGGCGCGGCGCTTGACGCCTGACGGGAAATGCGGAGACGTCGCCCCATGTCGCTGCCGGGTCATTTGTTATGGGTTGTCGTCGCGCTGGCCTGCGGGCCGGCCGTGGCGGATGCCACCCCGCCCCCGAACGCAGTTGGCATGGAGGAGTTTCTCGGAGGCACCGGCGGCGCGGCCTCCAAACTGGTGCGGCAGGCGCTGGAGCGCAGCGGCACGCTGGAACTGTCCGCCGGTCCCTCAAGATGGGTGGTGCGCGCCAGTTCCTCCGCCGGCCGGATCGACGGCGCGCTCGTGACTTCGGAGAACGGCAAAGTGATCTTCAACAACCACTACGACTGGCCGGACCTGCGCGACAATGCCCACGCCTTCGCCGACGATCTGGTGAAGGCGGTCACCGGAGGCACCGGCATCGCCATGAGCCGGATCGCTTTTGTCAGCGACCGCAGCGGACACAAGGAAATCTATGTCTGCGACAGCGACGGGCAGCGCGTACAGCAGATTACGCGCGATGCGTCGCTGAATGTCTGTCCTGCCCTCGGCCCTGGCGGACTGCTGCTGGTGCATACCAGTTATGCCGGCGGGTTTCCGGACGTTTATGTGACCAACCTGCGCGACGGCGACCGCCAGCGGCTCATCAGCGCCCCGGGCACGAACAGCGGGGCTGCCTTTTCCGCCGACGGCACCCGGCTGGCGCTCACCATGACGCACGGCGGTGATCCGGAAATTCACATCACTCCGGTAACCGGCGGCCGCAGCCGTCGCCTGACGGAATCCCGCAGCGTGGAATTCTCTCCCGCATGGGCTCCCGACGGAGAGCGGCTCGTCTTTTGTTCTGACGCCACGGGGTCGCCCCAACTCTATATCTGTCCGCGCCGGGGAGGCGCTCCGGAACGGCTCGCCACCGGCATCGCCTCCTGCACCGATCCGGACTGGAATGCCGACGGCCGCCTCATCGCCTTCACGGCACGGAACGGCGGAAACCGGTCGGTGGCCGTTTATGAAATCGAGACCGGCCGCACGCGTATCGTCCTCACCAGCGCGGCGGATCCGGCATGGGCGCCGGATGGCAGGCATCTCGCGGCCGTGCAGGGCGGAGACCTGACGGTCGTCGATGTCTCCACCGGCAGAAAAGAAAAAATCATCTCCGGAATGGGCCGGGTATCGGAACCCTCATGGTCAAAATGAAGCCGCTTCGCTCGACAGTCAGGCTGGTTGGCGCGCCTGCCGGGCGGGCAGGGGAGCGGCGTTCGCGCCGGTCCTCCGGTTTTCAAGTCCTGCGGGCATGGGTGCTGGCTCCGCTGGTGCTCCTTCCGGCGTGTTCCGCGCTCCACGGCCCTCTGGATGATGACGACGAGGATGCAGGCGAAATGCAGCCGCATCCCTATCGCACCGAAATGCCCTCACTGATCGGTCCCGGCAGCAGCCGGGTGCGCTCCGCAAAGTTTCCCGCCGTGAAGTTTGGCGAGGACAGCTGGAAGCTCCCGCCCGGGGAACATCAGAAGGTCCGCAGCGTCGCCCGATGGATGGCCGGCAATCCCGAGCGGCTGCTGCTGGTGTCCAGCGCCCGGGCGGATTCGCCGGAATACTCCCGCCAGCTCAGTGACGTCCGCGCCCAGACCGTGCGCGAAGCTCTGGTTGGCGCCGGCGTTCCCGAATCCCGCATCCTGACCGTCAGCTTCGGCGAAGACGCTCCCGGCGGGGTGGACGGCGTCAGCTTTTCCTTCATCGCCATCCCCGCCGGCCAGACACGGTAGGTAGCCGCGGAGGCCGGGTTGACGCAACGGCGTTTCAGTGCTTCCGGCGGAGCAGTGAATACCTTCACCGTCATTCCTGGCATCGTGACACGCCTCTGGACCACCAGCGGGCGCGTGCGGTGTTGAGGGTGAATCCTGTTTCATCTCTTTGCCTCCCGCAGCCCGCTCCTCACCGAGCGGGCTTTTTGTTTGCCATGAAAAGCCCCTCCACTCCCTCGCCGCTGGTCACGTTTTTCATCGTCGCCGGCAGTTCCATCTGTTTTTGCACCAAGGGCGTCTTCGCCAAGCTCGCCTATGCCGATGGCGCGGACAGCATCACCGTGCTCGCACTGCGGCATGGGCATGGCGCTGCCCGTGTTCCTCGCTGTCGGCTGGTGGAGCACGCGGGGGCAGAGCACTGCCATGTCGCGGCGCGACTGGATGCATCTGCTGCTGCTGGGATTTCTCGGCTACTACCTCAGCAGCTTCGTGAACTTCCACGGCCTGCAATACATCAGTGTGGGACTGGAACGCATGGTGCTCTTCACCTATCCGTGTCTCGTGCTGCTCGGCAGCGCCCTGTTCCTCAAACGCCGCATTCGTCCGGCGGTGTGGCTGTGCATGGCCGTGGCCTATGCCGGCATCGCCTGCGCCTTTGCCGGCGAAGCCCTGCAAACCCGCGGCCCGCACCGCACGCTGCTGCTCGGCACCGGACTCGTCTTTCTCAGCGCCCTGACGTATGCGTGGTTCATCCTCGCCAGCGGCGAACTGCTGCGCCGCATCGGCCCCGCGGCCTTCACCTCGCGCGTCGTCGCCGTCTCGTGCGTCATGATCCTGCTCCACTACAGTGTGGTCCGACCGGTGGCCGAACTCTCCACGCTGAGCGGTAAAACCTATGCCTGCGGCGCCGCCCTCGCGTTCATCGGCACCATCGCGCCCTCCTATCTGCTCGGCAGCGGCCTCAAGCGCGCCGGCGCCCAGCGCTTCGCCATCATCGGCACCGTCGGCCCCGTCGCCACCATCGTCCTCGCATGGGCCATCCTTGGGGAATCCCTCCACACCTGGCAGGTCGCCGGATTCCTCCTCTGCACGGCCGGAGGTCTGGGCGTCAGCCTCTTGAAGGAAAAGCCTGAAGCCGCACCGTCGGCAACCCAGGCCACCCCGGTCGAATCCAAAGCATGAACCACCAAGCCGGCGGCTCCCATCGGCGAACTGACGGTCGCAAACCTCAACGAAGAGGCGGCGGACGCACGTCTGAAAACCGCGCAGATACCAGAATTGGATTCTTTTGGAGAGTAACTGTCCCCACAGCAACCTTCCAAACTACGGGAGCGATGATCACCATAATGAATCCTTACCGCCACCATTCGATTGGTAGTGGTTGGGACTGATTGATAGAAATTATATCAAGCTTGCTCTAATTTCTCCGCTTTCAGGGTAAATTCCTTAGCGTCCCCATGAAACTCTTCTGCTGCCGCGCGCATCTTCTCGCGTTCCTCATCGTTAAATCCCGGCAACCTCTCTGCGCACGCGCCATTCAGTTTGGCAAGCATCATAGCCGTTTCGCCGCTGAAACGAGCGGTCACGGCAACAGTTTTGGAAAGGCTTAGAACGAGTGCTTCAAGTTGCTCTTGGGTCATAGGATTAGATGTCGTTGCGGAACCTGGCAAAGAGTGAAGCAACGGAGGGTTCATGTCAAATCTTGACTGACTCCGCAACCAACCGTAATCTCGTGGTATGGCAATGAAGCGGAAACGACCAGCACCGAAGAAGAAAACCCTCGCCCGGCCAGCCACAAAGGCCGCAGAGCAAGGGGTGAAGTCCGCGCAGAAGACATTCGCTAAATTCTTGGAGAAGGCTGAGGATTGAATACAGCCTAGCCCCCGTCCTGGTCATCGTCGTCATCCTCCTTGTTCTCATCATTGCGCCGCTGTGGCCCGCCCGGATTCAGTTCGTCGTCATCAAGGGCGAGCGCATAGGTGTCGCCGATGCGCGGGAATGCCCGGTCCATCATCCGCACGAACGGCGGCCAGGTGTTATTCACCCGCATGAAACTCATCGCTGTAAAGATCATCTGCTGTAACGCAGGGTGCCCGATGTCCACGGTTAAGTGCTGATGGTGGCGGTGATGCCGATTACCCCAAACATCTGCTGGATTGAGGCGCTCCAATTCCTGCAACAAGCCCGGCGTCATCCGGGAGTAAATTATGTCGTTTGTGTAGCTGGCGACGATCTGCGGGCGATTGACGCCCATCCCCTTCCATTCCCATCCTTTGAGCCGGTAAATCTCCTGGTAAAATTCGTCAGGGAACCGTTTTGCCCATGCTGCAAACTCCTTCTTTAGATACTTGTCAAGATGGCGCTGGAGATCATCACGAACGCGGTTTTCCTGGTGGCCCGTGGCTTCATCAATGAGGGCGATGATGCCAACCTTGGCGACGGACGTTACCAGCATTTCTGCCTGGAGGGCGTAACGCTCAAAAGCTTCTCCGGTGAAGAGTTTTGATTGTCTGGCGCGCAACAGCAGCCGGCAGTAATCCACCAGCGTCTCGCCTGTATAACCGAACGCCACCAACCCCGTTGGCGTCTCAAAGCGCAGGGGCTCCATGAGAATGAGCTTCATTTCCTGAAAACTCTCGGAATTGGAGAAGGCGGGATGCTCCATGAAGGACACCAGCCGCTCCCCGCCTTTGGCGCTCCTGCTCCTGATTTCGACAAGTTCCAACATCGCTCGTTGAGTGATAACGCGCATGTCGTTCTCCAACACGTAGCAGGGAATTAGCCAGGAGCCGACGGGAAGGACGCCGGACCGCTTTGCTTTGTGAACGACCGGCTGCGGCGCGTTCCTCTGCGCCTGGCGGATCTCGATGGCCTTTCGCTGTTTCTCCCAGCGGGCCTTGGCAGCCTCAGATGCGATTTCCCTTTTGCGGGCATCATCAAGGGCTTTGCTCCGGGCGTCGCCTCCTGCTTTGCCGGGAGGCAGGGGCTGGTTGTCTTTAGGGATTTCTTCACTCATGGCGGGGCGAGTGTGCTTGCAATTTCAGACCTCGCAAGGGCTGATTTATGAAAGCATTTGCCTGTTTTTGGTCCAGTTTATTTCCTAAAAAATAAAGGATTCTTCCTTCAAACGCAAGCATTCCCGGTCCAGTCAAAAATGCTTGCGATTACGCGAACGCGTTGCATCATGCTTGCATTTCATGCTTGCACTTTGTAAGCATAAACGGGAAGGGGAGTCATGGAAAAACTCTCAGTTTCAAAACGCGCCGCCATCCTCCGCACACTTGTTGAAGGCTCCTCGGTCGCCAGCACTTGCCGGATCAATGGCGTGAACAAAGAGACGTCGATGAATCTGATAAAGGCCGCCGGGGAAGCCTGCGCTGACTATATGAGCGCGCAGATGGTGAATCTCCCGTGCAAGGTCGTTCAACTCGATGAGCTTTGGTCCTTTGTGGGCTGCAAGGAGAAGACAAAAGCCTCCGCCGTTGGCCAGCATCCCGGCGACGTGTGGACGTGGACCAGCATTTGCGCTGACACAAAGCTGATTCCGTCCTGGCGGGTAGGGGACCGCAGCGCCCGCACGGCCTTCGACTTCTGCGGCGATCTGGCCGGGCGATTCAACGGCGACATTCAAATCACCACGGACGGCGCGGCCCCGTATCGCTTCCCGGTGTGCTCGGTCTTTCCCGATGCCCACTTCGCTCAACTCATCAAGATTTACGGCACGGATGAAGAAGGGAAAGAAATCTGCATCGGCGCGCGGAAATGCACCGTCCAAGGCCAACCGGAAGCCGCCCTGATCTCCACCAGTTACGTGGAGCGCAGCAATCTGACGGTGCGCATGGTGAACCGCCGCTTCACCCGCAAGACCAACGCCTTTTCCAAGAAGCTGGAGGCTCACTGCAACATGCTGGCCATCACATTCACCGCCTACAACTTCACCAGGAAGCATCTGACGCTTGGCACCACGCCAGCCGTCGCCGCGGGGGTCGCCGGCCGCATCATGCGGATGGAGGAAATAGTTGAGATGGTGGACGCCTATGCGAAGCGGAAGCAGGATGAAGCCTTTGAAGCGGAGTTCGCCAAGCTGACACCGCTGCGCACGGAGCCGAAGTCGTACGAGCCGGTCAAGCCGCTGGTGCCGTGGTATCTTGACAAGGATTCAGGCGGCCCGAATCCGATCTACAGGAAGCCGGGCGTCAGGTATCAAGACTGAGGTTGTATCCACCATAAAGCATCCATACCACTACCATTCGATTTCGCATTACATACATTGTATGTAGTTATCAAGCCGGGGTCCCCCCTCAGGAATCCTGCTGCGGGAGAGCCTGTCCCATCGACTGCAGGCCCCGAGAAGTCGGCCGGATCCACACACCGCCCGAGGCTTGGTCGTGTCATCTGGAAAGATACCCGGGCCTGAAAGGTGGACTTCCGGCATATGGATGGAGCAACGATTGGCCGTCACGCGGCCTCCGCGGATTTGCGCCGGGCGAGAATGCGGAACAGCAATTGGCTGAGCACGATCGTGGGGTCGAGGCTGGAAGTGACGAGCGCGCGATTGGCTGCGAGGCATTCCTCGAGGGCGGCGCGCAGCTCAGCGCCGGTGAATTGCGCGGCTTCGCGGGCGGCCAGGTAGAGCGGATAGACGTTGAGGCCGCTGCCGTCCTTCTTTTTGGGAAGCCGGGCGGTTTCTTTGGCCGGCAACCTTTCGAGAGCGGCGGCATAGGACCCGTAGCTGCCACTGGCTTTGACATGGTGGCGGTCTTCGATTTGCCTGGCGGCGACGAGGTTGCGCACTTTGGGAACGATGGCGGCCAGCAGAATGCCGATGGGCTGTTCGTTTTGCCCGATCAGTTCGTCCACCAGAGCGAGGGCCAGCGGGAGCTGTTTTTTGCCGATGGCATTGCCCAGTTCGAAGACCACGCCGCCTTTGGTCTGGGACACGATGGACCGCACGTCCTCGAGGCGGACGCGGCGGGAATCGCCCACGTAAAGATCGAGTTTATCCAGCTCATTATCAATCTGCCGCGTGTCTTCACCGGCCATCATCGTGAAAAGCTCCAGCGCCTCCCGGTCGAACGTCAGCCCGTACTCCCCTGCCCGGTTTTCGACCAGTTCCGCGACCAGTTCCTCCCAGCCCGGCTTGCTGGTGTCGATGAGATCGAACACCTCCAGGTTCGCCGTCTTTTTGAGTCCGAGGAAGAACGAGCGCCGCTTGTCCACTTCGCCGGCGCTCAACACGAACTGCACGTCCGCCGGCACGCCGGACTTGATCACGGCGAGCAGTTCCTCCAGCGCCTGCAGCGTCGTTTCCGACTTTCCCGTCTGATTGTCGGCGAGGAAAGTCGCGCCCTTGAGCCAGACCACTTTGCCTCCGCCGAAAAACGGCAGCGTTTGAATCGCCTCGATGGTATTGCGCACGATGCGGGCGGCGTGTTCGGAGTTATCCGCGGCTCCCTCAATGACCTCGAGGCCGAATTCCCCGGCGTCCGGCGGTGTCAGTTCGCGCACTTTGGCGAGGGCCGCCTCTTTGACCTGCAGGTCGTCCGTGCCCACCCACGCCCACACATTGGAGGACACGCTGGATTTGGCGGCGGAGGATTTTTTGGCGGGCACGGCGTGGCTTAAAGCGACCCGCGCAGTGGCGTCAACCCGGCACCGCCGCGGGTCAGCACCGCGTGGATTTTCGTTTCGGGGCCACGGAATTTCCGCGACGGCACTTGATGATGTAGGACTCGGCGTCGGGTACTTTGCAGGAGGTGTCGCCCATGTCCACGTCCACTTTGCCCACCTTGCGCGCGGTGACGATGGCCTTCTCTCCCAGTTCTGAAATGTAGGTGCCGCAGGCGATGACAAAGCCGTTCATGGTGTATTTCACGCGATCCGGCGAGGCATGCAGAGTTTTCGCCACCCGGTCCAGGAGGCTGGAAAACTGTTTCAGGGGCAGTTTGTCGTCGGGGGTGATGGCGGCGAGAGCACTCAGGGTATTCCATCCGGCGGCGGCGACTTTTTCATCATCGGACTCGATCCACTGCAGCGCGAGTTTGAGTCCGTCGGGATGCTCCGAGGCCACCCAGACGCAGGCGTATTCCGAAACCATGCCCCACTCCGCGGACTCCACCCAGTGCTGCACCTGTTGGGCTGTCATCCGCTTTCCGTCGGCGACCAGCCCGGCCAGATACTGCGCTTCGCCGCAGCCGGTGTCGAACAACTGCAGCGCCAGTTCCTGATCGCCTTTGATCTTTTTCTGAAGGACTTTGAGGTCAGCGATCTTGACGCCATAGACCGGCTCTTTGGCATCGTGGCGCAGGTAGATCTTTTTCGTCTGGGCGCTGCCCATGGCTTCGAGTTCCGTCATTACTTGCCTGAGGTTCATGAGAATGGAGTGGGTTTGCACGCCAGTCTGGCCGGCTCCTCCCGCTCTCCAACCGCGATTGCCGGCCATTTTGTAATTCGCTCCACGCCCGCCGGCAGGAACGCGGCACCCTTGCCTTGACGGCGGGCCAATCCCCGGCTTCCGGCCCCGGATGTTCTCCACTACCGGTTCCCGGCTCGCGGCCCGCAGCGGCATTCTCGATCTCATGGACGACCTCGGTCGCGCCATGACGACTGATCCTGACATGCGCATGCTGGGCGGCGGGAATCCTGCCCACATTCCCGCCGTGGATGCTTTGTGGCGGCGGCGCATGGAGGAACTGCTGGCGGACGGCGACTCTCTCGAGCGCATGCTGGGCAATTACGATCCGCCGCGCGGCAATCCGCATTTCATAAAAGCCCTGGCCGGCTGCCTCAACGGGGCGCTGGGCTGGAACGTGACGCCGGAGAACATCGCCGTGACCGCCGGCGGCCAGACGGCTTTCTTCTACCTGTTCAATCTGCTCGGGGGCGCCATGCCGGACGGCACGCGGCGCAAAATCCTCCTCCCGCTCGTCCCGGAGTATATCGGTTATGCCAATCAGGGTCTGGAGCCGGACCTGTTCACTGGTTGTCAGGCGATTATCGGGGAACTTCCGGAAAATGAATTCAAATACCGGGTGGACTTCGCGGCGGTGGAGGCTGCTCTGGCGCAGGAGAATATCGGCGCCATCTGCGTGTCGCGTCCCACCAATCCGACCGGCAATGTCCTGACGGATGAAGAAATCGCGCGGCTGTCCGCGCTGGCGGAGGCGGCCGGCATTCCCCTGATCATCGACAACGCCTACGGTCTGCCGTTCCCCGGCGCCATCTTTACCCCGGCCAGCCCGGCATGGGCCAGTCACATCATTCTGACACTCAGCCTGTCAAAACTCGGCCTGCCGGGCACCCGCACCGGAATCGTCATCGCGCGGCCGGAAATCGCCGAAGCCGTCGCCGCCATGACCAGTGTCACCGGCCTCGCCAACACGAACACCGGGCAGCAGATTGTCCTGCCCCTCCTCGAAAGCGGCGAACTGCTGCGCGTTTCCAGGGAAGTGATCCGGCCCTTTTATGAAACGCGGGCGCGTCAGGCACTCGAGTGGCTCCGGGAGGCCTTCGCGGGCCACCAGGGCTGGAGCGTACACCGCACGGAGGGATCGTTCTTTCTCTGGCTGAGGCTGCAGGGCCTCCCCCTGACAACCCTGGAGCTTTACGAACGCCTCAAAGCCCGGCGTGTGCTCGTCGTGCCGGGGGAGCACTTTTTCTTCGGACTGAAAGAGGAGTGGCCGCACCGTCACGAGTGCCTGCGGCTCAACTACAGCGGCCCCGGGCCGGCGGTGCGGGAGGCACTGCAAATCATTGCCGAAGAAGTGCGTGCCCTGCCCTAAGCTCCGCGCCGCGGCCATGCGGACCGGTGATTGCGCAGCCGGCGCACGGACGTGCCCGGCATGATCTTCCGGGTCATGAGCGCCGTGGTTCCCGACGGTGCCACAGCGTCAGGGGGCGCGGACCGGGTAAAGGGCAGCGGCAGGGTTTGCCGGAAGGAGAATTCGGCAGGCGGGGTCGCGGAGTCGATGTCCTCCGGTGACAGAACGGGTGCAGTCAGATTCATGGATTGGTCGGTGCCGGGAGTAACGCGTCCGGCGGCGCAGGAATGTATGCAGGGAATGATTTCGGGCACCTGCATCGAGTCTCAAGGTCCGGCATTTCCCGGAATCGGCAACTTTTTTCTCCTCCATGCCTGACAGATAGTTGCCACGCGTGCCGCGGGCACCCTCCGGCCGTCAGGGAATGAACCAGCCGTCCCCCTCGATGGCGGTGACTTCCGCCTGACGCACCGCAGCGGGCGCCCCCTCCGCCGCTGGAACCAGGCGCAGCCGCAGGGCGAGGCGCCGGGCGGTGGCCGCGAGATTCCTGCCGTCACGGCGGCTCGGAGGCAGGTGCTGGATCTTTTCCATCATGGCCGGATGATCGCGCGGCACGTAGGCATGCAAACCGGCGCCGCCGAGGCGGTCGGTGATGTGCAGGCACTGCCACTTTTTCTCGTCCGCGTAGGCGCCGTTGTAGTAGTCGGACAGCTGGACCATCGACAGCACAAGTCTGGGCTCCGCGGGCTGGAGGCGGAGCAGTTCGTCGAGCGTGATCTCACCCAGCCTGGCAAAGGCCCGCCATTCCACGAGCCAGCGGGCGTCCTTTTTTACCATCAGCCAGACCTCCACACTGCCGTCCGGCAGGCTCACGGAAACCTGACGCAACTGCCAGCCGTAGGCATCGCGGGCGGTTTCGATGCGGCGGAATTCCGCCTGCAGCGGGAGCCGGAGCGCGTAGGTGGAGCACCATGCGGTGACGGCATCCGCGAAGCGATCGGGGTCCCGGATGAAGGGCAGCATTTCCCCTGGCGTCCGCGCCCGGGAGAATTCCTGCACGGTGCGAACCAGCCCCTGTTCCTCGCTCTCCTCCAGGATTTCGGCCGCCTCCGCGCTTTTCGTTTCCGGCCGCACCATCATCCAGATGACCCAGATGGAACCCAGCACCACGGCGAGCGTGATGCCCGCGATGGGAAGCCAGACGCGCTCCTTCGACCGGCGGAAAAGCTCCGCCTCAGCTTCCGGAGCATCCGCTTTCCTCTCCTGATCGATCTTGCGCCGCTTCACCAGTTTCTGCCCGCACTTGTGGCAGCGCTGGGACTTGAGCGGACGCGCGGGATTGACCACCACATCGGCAAAACAGTGCGGGCAGGTGCCCGGCTGCAACTCCTCCGGCACGTGTGCATTCCCCGCCATCCGTTCGGCGGACGGAATTGCGAAATAATCCTCACCAACCGCACAGGGCTTGCCGCACAGCATGCAATTCTGCTGCTCCGCGGGAAGGCGCGGGTTGATCTGCGTCCTGCCGCCGCAGGACTGACAGGTGTGGAAGACAGCGGACATGTCCTGTCTTTTCTGCACGTCCCCCTGCCCTGCCAGCGCCATTCCACGAAATTCTTGCGCTTCCGGAACTCAGCTTCTATGCCCGTGGCCGTGCCTCCCGCCCTTCAATCCATCGCCGCGCTCTTCGAAGGACGCAGCGAATTCGAACGCCGCGATCTGCTGCTGCACTATGCCGCCGGTGCCGCCGGTTACGCACCGCGGCCGGGAGAGGAGTTTGACCTGACTGATCTGCGGCATGATCCCGCGTGCGCCGATACCGTGGGCATCCATCTTCGCCTGACAAATGGCGGCTGCCAGTTTCGCGTCACTCTCGGCCCGAACGTTCAGGTGCTGACACGCGCGCTCACCGCGATCCTCTGCGAAGGCTTTTCCGGAGCGTCTCCCCGCGAAGTCCTGGTGCTGCCCTTGCATTTCGTGGAGCAAATCGCGGGCGCGAACCTGAGCCGCCTGCGCAGCCGCTCCGTTCATTACATCCTGCTCCGCATGAAAGAGGCAGCCGGGCGCATACTGGATAAATAAATGCCCGCCCTCCCGGCGCTGCGGTTCCGACCAACGGTTCCGTCCGCGAGCAAAGCAAACCTTGCACTCCAATCAACCTGTGCCAGACTTTCGCCAGATGCCCTCCCCCGTCAAATCCCTGTTCGCAGCCCTCGCCTTCCTGGCCGTGGGAGTTTCGCAGGTGCTGGGGCTGGCCATGGGCTTTGCCTGTCACTGTTCGGGCGAGCCGGTAATGGTCGAGTCGGCCATTTGTGAGAGTGTCGTTTGTCATCTCGACCACGAACACGGATCAATTTCGGGGCACGACCACGATCACGACGACGAGGACGACCATCGTGAGCCCCATGCGCCTCACGAGCATCAGAAAGTAACCCAAGCTCTGACCGGTTCGGTTTTTGTGCCGCTGGTGCTTGAGTTCCCGCTCCTGGCAGAAATTCCGGTCGCACTGCCGCCTGATTTGGGTGTCCTGCTGGCCGGAAAGGAGGCCGGGCACCGCGCCGAATTGAAGCCGCCGGATGACACCGGAGGCATACCGCCCGCCGCAGTGCAGGTGGCGGAAACCATCGTGATGCTGATTTGATTCGCGAATGATGTGCCGTGTCCGGCGAGTGCCGGCGCGTGATCCACGCTCGTGGCACGACGTGCCGTGATCTTTCATTCCATCAATTAAATCTGCATCTTCATGTCCCGATTTCTCATTTCAGTTTTGCTGGCGCTTGCCGCAGCCGGCCTGCGCGCGGAGACCTTCACCGTCGAAGGAGCTGTCGCGCGTGCCCTCAAGTCCAACAAGGATCTCGCCGCTGCGCGATGGAGAATTGAGGAGGCGCGGGGCCGGGTCTTTCAATCCGGCCGGTTGAAGAATCCCGAACTGGAGGCGGAGTTGAAGCCGAATGTCCGCGGACGGGGCGAGATTACAATCAGCGCGGGATTCATGCAGCGCTACCCGCTCACCAACCGTCTGTGGCTGGAGCGCGCGGTGACCGAGGCGGAACTTCGCGCTGCCGAGGCCGAGGTCGCCGACGCCCGCCGGCTCCTCACCGCCGAAGTCCGCAGTGCCGCGGTCAGAATCCTGGCACTCCATGCGCAGAAAGCCCTCAAGCAGAATCAGCGCAGCAACAGTCTTGAACTGGCGGAGGCCGCCGGCAAAATCGCACAGACCGGTGAAGGCTCCGGCCTTGAGGCGAAACAGTTTGAACTGGAGGCGCAGCAACTGGAGCTGGACCTGCTCCAGGCGGACTCCGCGATCGCCGGCGAAGCCGGGAAGCTGATCCCGCTGCTGGGTCTCCCTCCGGCCGCCAGCGTGAGCATTTCCGGGGAGCTTTCAGCACCGGCTTCCGTGGCCGGCGGCGCGACACCCTCCGAACGTCCGGACTATCGCGCTGCTCTCGAAAAGGAGTCCGCCGCCCGGACGGCGGTCGAGGTCGCCCGCAAGGGAAAGTGGGAGGATGCCGGCTTTGGACTGACTGCCGAAATCGAGCGCGCCGAGGACGCGCCGGAAGGCAGGAATACGGACGGCTACATCGGCTTCAGATTCTCTCTGCCGTGGCCGCTGCGCAATAAGAACGAAGGCAAAATCCACGAGGCCGAGGCGACCGCCGCGCGCACGCGCGATGAACGCGACGCCCTGGCGCTGCGCATTCGCAGTGAAGCCGTTGCCGCCCGCGCGGAGATGGCCGCCGCTGCGAAAATCGTCACCGAGTCCTCCGGCCCGCTCCTGACAAAGGCCCGCGAACTGGAAGACAGCTTCCGCAAAGCCAAAGAAGCCGGCCAAGCCACGGCCACGGACGTGCTCCGCGCCAGGGAAAAGCGCCTCGCGCTGGAAGCAGCGCACCTCAATGCCCTGCGCGACTGGCATCTCGCCCGCATCCGCCTCCTCGCTGCCCAGGGGCGCTGACCCGGCAATCCTGAATCCTGAATTGCAATCCGACAATCCCATGACCGCCCAACTCATTACCAAAGCCCTCGTCAGCGGCATTATCATCGCCGTCGTTTCCGAACTGGCGAAGAAGGACAATCTCGTCGCCAGCATTGTGCATTCCCTGCCGCTCACGTCGCTGCTGGTTTTCATCTGGATGTTCATTGAAACGAAGGATGCCGCGAAGATCGGCGCGCACGCCTACGGAACTTTCTGGTTCGTGCTGCCCACGCTGCCGATGTTTCTGTTCATGCCCTGGCTCATCAGAACGCTGGGCGGCTTCTGGCCGGCCTTTGGAGCGGGCATCGCCGGCACCATCGGGCTCTACTTTCTCACCATGCGACTTCTCGACGCCGCGGGCGTCAAATTCTGAATCCTTTCCTCCGCGCCACGCGGCGATGGAGAAATCCGCAGGCCGGCGGCTCCGGCCCATCACCAACCCACAACTCAAACCCCAGATATGAAAATGAAACTCGCAGCCCTGCTGCTCGCCCTCACCACTGCCCTCAGCTTCGGCCACGGCGGCGTCGAACTCGGTCCCAACAAGGGACGCATCCTCGAATTCAGCAAAGACGAAACCATGCACGGTGAAGTCACGGTCAAAGACGGCAAGTTCCACATCGCTGTGCTCGACAAGGACATGAAGCCGGTGAAAGTCGAAGCGCAGGGCCTCACCGCCACTGGCGGCACCCGCAACAAGCCGGTGAAGCTGGAAGTCACCAGAGCGGCCGATGGCTTCTTCGTGCCTTTGGTGAAGGACGGCGAGTGGCTCATCGTGCAATACAAGGAAACGCCGAAGTCCAAAGCCGTCACGGCACGCCTCGAATACGACACCGCGGAGTGCGACGGCTGCAAAAAAGCCGAGTGGCTCTGCGAATGCAAGAAAGAGGAGCCTGCCAAAAAAGAGGGATCCGCCAAACCCGCGCCGGAGGCCGGCAAGAAGAAAGGCTCCTGATCCGCTCCGGCTTCATCCGGTCTCATCATCAGGGCGGAGCGCGTGCCCGGCTTTCCTGCCACCACTCGCCTCCGTGCACCGCTCCGCCCGATTCCCGATTTCCGCTTCCATGAAAACCGCGTCTCTCATTCTCCTGTTTGCCATCCCGCTCTCTGCTGCGGAGGAATCCCAGCCTGCCCGCAATACGACCACCGTCATCCTCGAAGCCGCGGCCATCAGACACATCGGCCTCGAAACCGCGGAAGCGGAGGAGCAGGACTTTGAGGAGACCGCGCTCGCTCTGGGGCGCATCGAGGTGCTGCCGGCCAATCGCGCCGTGGTCAGCACGCGCATCGCCGGCCGGGCCACTTCGGTGATAGGAAAGGAGGACATGCTGTGCGAGGCCGGCGACGAACTGCTCTGGGTGGAGAGCCGCCAGCCGGGCGATCCGCCGCCGGTGATTCGCGTGGATGCGCCCATCGCCGGCACCATTGCCAAAGTGAACGTCGCCCAGGGCCAGCCGGTCGAGCCGGGGATGTCGCTCATGGAAATCTACGACCTGAGCACGGTCGAAGCCGCCGCCGCCGTGCCGCTGTATCTCGCGGGAAAGATAGGCAAAGGCATGGAGACGCACATCCGCGTGCCCGGACAGGACAATGTCTGGACGGTGGAACTGGCTCACATCGGAGCCGAGGCTGATGCCGCCTCCGGCACCGTGGAGGCCGCGTTTCACATTCCCAACGACGACGGGCGCCTCCGGCCCGGCATGCGTGCGGAGTTCACGCTCGTCCTCTCCAAAACTCCTGGCGTGCAGGCCGTACCGCGGGAAGCGGTCGTCGGCGATGCGACGGGGCGGTATGTATTCATCCGCGACTACGAACTGAAGCGCGCCTTCGTGAAAACGCCCGTCGTCACCGGCCTCGAGAACGACCGCTTCATCGAAATTCGCGAAGGCCTGCTCCCCGGCGATGAAGTCGTCATCAAGGGCGCCTACGCGCTCAGTTTCGCCGGAAAAGGAAGCGTCTCGCTGAAGGAGGCGCTCGATGCCGCGCACGGTCACCCTCACAATGAGGACGGCAGCGAGATGACCGCCGCGCAACTCCAGGCCCACAACGCCGCGCACGGCGGCGGGCACGAACACGCGGAGGACGGCGCACTGCTCTGGCAAATCATCAGCGGCGTGCTCGCGGTGGGACTCGTCATCATCGCTCTCCGCCGCGGGAATTCTGCGCAGCCGGTGAAGGAGGGGGCTCAATGATTCTGCCTCTCCGCGAGAATCTTGGCATCGAAGGCCGCGCGGTCTGCCAGAGGATGACGAGCGATGGCAGCGATGGCATCCGGGATGTCCTGGAGCCGCTCGTTGTCGCTGCGGGATGGTGTCATACCGGCACGGCCTCCCGCAAGATACTGTCCCGCAGGCGCGGACGCATCAAATGGTCCTCATGCAGCACATCCACTTTGCAGCCCAGCAGCAGCTTCACCGCATCGAGAAAATCATACAGCAGCCACGGGTCACTTCCGGGCCGGCGTTTTACAAATAAGTCCACGTCGCTGCCTTCGTGTTCATCGCCGCGCGCCGCCGATCCAAACAGGCGCACATCCTCCAGGTCATACCGCGCCGCGAGGGCGAGGATGGCTTCCCGGTGTTTAGCGACGAGTTCGCGTTTGGTCATGGCGCATCATGCCGCCTCCGCGCTCCGCCGTCAACTTCCCCGTCCCCATGCTCAATAACCTCATTCGCTGGTCCCTCCGGCACCGCCCCATTGTGGTGGCCGCGGCGATTTTGTTGATCGTCTTCGGATGGCGGACCGTCACGGAACTGCCCGTGGAGGTGCTGCCGGACATGACGAAGCCGACGGTCACCATCCTCACAGAATGTCCCGGCCTCGCGCCGGAGGAGGTGGAAGCGCTCGTCAGCCAGCCGATCGAGAGCGCCGTGCAGGGCGTGGGCGGACTGGACCGGCTGCGCTCCAGCTCCGACGTGGGCCTCTCGCTGGTCTTTGCGGAATTCGCATGGGGCACGGACATCTACCGCGCGCGGCAACTCGTGCAGGAGCGGCTCCAGGCCGTGCTTTCCAGCCTGCCAAAACAGGCGCGCACCGGATTGACGCCGGTTTCTTCGCTCATGGGGGAGATTCTGCTCGTGGGACTGCGCAGCACGGATGGCAAAGTGCCGCCCGCGGACCTGCGCACCCTGGCGGACTGGACCCTCCGCCGCCGGCTCCAGGGCATTCGCGGCGTCGCGGATGTCCTCACCATCGGCGGCGGCGTGAAGCAACTCGAAGTGCAGCCCGACCCGCAGCGGCTCGCCGCTTTCGATGTCACGCTGGAGGAACTGGAGCGCGCGGTGGGCCTTGCCGCGGGCACGGCGACGAGCGGCTATCTGCAGGCGGGCCCCAGGGAAATCATGGTGCGCCATGTTTCCATGACCACCGATCCCGCCGCCATCGGGCGCACGCCGGTCAAGACCATCGGCGACCGCACCGTGCTCATTTCCGATGTCGCCAAAGTCGCGTGGGGCGTGCAAACCATGCGCGGCGACGCCGCCATTGCCCTGCCCGGGGACAAGGCGGAAACCATGGGAGTCGTGCTCAGCATCGACAAGGCTCCCGGCTTCGACACGCTCAAGGTCACCGCGGAAATCGAGAAGGCTCTGGACGAAATGAAGTCCTCGCTGCCGCCCGGTGTGAAAACGGCGATCATGTTCCGTCAGGGCGACTTCATCTCCCACGCCGTCGGCAACCTCACCGAAGCCATCCGTGACGGGGCGATCATGGTCACCGTGGTGCTGTTTCTCTTTCTGCTCAATTTCCGCACCACCTTCATCACCCTCACGGCGATGCCGGTGTCGTTCGCCATCACGGTCCTCACATTTCAGATCTTCGGCGTCAGTGTGAACAGCATGACGCTCGGCGGCCTCGCCGTCGCCATCGGCATGGTGGTGGACGACGCCATCGTGGACGTGGAAAACGTCTTCCGCAGGCTGCGCGAAAATGCGTCATCGCCGGCGCCCCGTCCGCGTCTCGAAGTCATCGCGGCGGCCTCCGGCGAAGTGCGGAATTCCATCCTCTACGCCACCGTGCTCATCATTCTGGTCTTCCTCCCGCTCATGGGACTGGAGGGACTGGAGGGCCGGCTCTTCACGCCCATCGCCGTCGCCACCATCGTCAGCATGGCGGCGTCGTTCGTCGTCAGCCTCACGCTCATTCCCGTGCTGTGCTCTTTCCTGCTGCGCCCGCGCGAAGGGCACACACACCGCGACGGCTTTCTCGTGCGCGGCATGAAATGGTTCGTGCGCCACACCTTCCTCGAAGCCGCGTTGCGCGCGCCCGTCGCCGTCATCGCCATCGTCGCGGTGCTCTTCATCAGCGCGGTCAGTCTCTATCCGAAAATGGGCAAGGAGTTCCTCCCCGCTTTCAATGAAGGCAGCGCCACCATCAGCCTCGCGGGACCGCCCGGCTCGTCGCTCGCCTATTCCAATGAAATCGGCGCCGTGGCCACGCGGCTGCTCATGGAAATCCCGGAGGTGAAAAGCGTGGGCCGCCGCGCGGGCCGTGCCGAGCGCGACGACCACGTCATGCCCGTCTCGGTGAATGAATTCGACGTCGAGTTCAATCCTGGCCGTCCTCTGCCGGAAGTCTTTGCGGAAATTCGGGAAAAGCTAGGCCCCAAATCCCTGCCCGGCACCGCGGTCAATGTCGGTCAGCCCATCGGTCACCGGCTCAGCCACATGCTCAGCGGCGTCTCCGCCAAGATCGCCGTCAAAATCTTCGGCCCGGATCTCGAAGTCCTGCGCCAGCGCGGCGCGCAGGTGCGCGATATCGCTCAGTCCATTCCCGGCCTCACCGATGTCATTCTGGAGGCCCAGGTGCCCCTGCCGCAGCTCCGCGTGGAAGTGGACCGCGCCCGCGCAGTGCTCTACGGCATCGCGCCCGGCGCGGTGAACGAGCAGGTCTCCGCGCTCATCGGCGGCGCGCCCGTCGCGGAACTCCGCGAAGGTCAGCGCTCGCTCGACCTCATCCTGCGCCTGCCGCCGGAATGGCGGGACTCACCTGACAAAGTGGAGAATCTGCTCATCACCACCGGCGACGGACGCCGCATCCCGCTCCACCTCATCGCCGCCGTGCGCGAGGCCCGCAGCCCCAATGTCATCAACCGCGAGAACGCCCAGCGGCGCATCGTCATCAGCGCCAACACCAGCGAGCGCGATCTGGAAAAACTCGTGGAGCGTCTGCAAAACGAAGTCCGCACCGCCCTGCCCGACCGCGAGGGCTACTCCATCCAGTTCGAGGGAGAATACGTCGCGCAGCAGGCCGCCGCGCAGCGCATCCTCTTCCTCTTCGGCATCGTCCTTGGCGTCGTCTTGCTGCTGCTCTTCGCCTACTTCCGCAGCTTCTCGCTCGCCGTGCAGGTCATGCTGAATATCCCCCTCGCCCTCATGGGCGGACTCGTCCTCACGCGCTCGGAGATAGACAACATCAGCATCGCCACGCTCGTCGGCTTCATCGCCGTCGGCGGCGTCGCCGCCCGCAACGGCATCATGATGATCTCCCACTACCTGCACCTGATGAAACACGAAGGCGAAGGGTTCACGCCGCGCATGATCATCCGCGGCACTCTGGAGCGCCTCGTTCCCGTGCTCATGACCGCCCTCGCCGCCGGCACCGCCCTCATCCCCCTCCTCCTCGCCGCTCACGAACCCGGCAAGGAAATCCTCTACCCCGTCGCCGTCGTCATCGTCGGCGGTCTCGTCAGCAGCACCCTGCTCGACCTCGTCGTCACCCCCGCCGTCTTCTGGCTCTTCGGCCGAAAAGCCGCGGCACGCTTCCTTTGCACCCCGGCTGCTTCCGGTTAGACACCTGTCCGGTTAGGCAGCGTTGTCATATCGCGTTCGATTTGGCTCTCCGAAACTCGTCCTCCGTGATCGGAGTAACATCGACGATACTGCTCTCCTCTCGACACAAAGCCAGGAAGTCCTGCATGTGTGCCTCGGTCGCCAAATGGAGCAGAATCATCTGCGAGTCGCCGTCGCGCTTGCGTGACCAGCCCTCGATGTAATCCACGTCGCCCGGCGGGAAAGAATGGAAGCGCTCGTAAGCGTGCTCTGCATCAACGAACCGGATTCTAAGCGGGAACATCGGCATGGCGGGAGTATTGACGTTACTTGGGAACTTGTTCCGTGTGTGTGTTCATGTTTCCCGGGAAACTGTTCCGGGAAACTGTTCCCAATGGAGCGCGGGGATCATTCATGGTGGCGGCGGTTGTTTGCTGGTTAGCTAATCCACATGGAAGGCTGCCAGCCTTCCGTCACCTCCCCGTCTCCATCGAACTTCACTTCCCATTCTCCACCGTCGCCCGCTAAAGGGCCCGCCTGGCAGCCAAAACTGATGCGCCACCGGCCTTCTCCCTGATCCTCCACTTCCAGCGTGTAGCCGTATTCGCCCGGTTTCCCCAGGGTAGCGTCCAGCGTTTCTCCATCGTCGAATTCCTTGTTGATCAGCTTACAGGCCAAGGCCCCCCCTCGTTGCGGGTCCATCGCAGAAAGGCCATCAGCCTCCGATCGCCCAACAATCCCCGTGCGAGCGCCACGCTTTCCGCCCTTCCCTCTCCGCCGAGGCCCGCCGCGAGCCGTATCCCCGCCGCCCGGTAGCGTGCCCAAATATCCTTTCCGTCCCAATCCGCCGGCATCTTCGATCTCAGCCCTGCTTTGTTCAGCTTCGCATCCTCGGCCTTGGTCACTACCACGCCCACGCACCGGCTGTTGAGCCAGGAGAGCAGTGCTTCCGCGGAAGCCGGCGGATTGCTGATCAGCATGGCGATCAGCACACCCCGCGGAATCAAATGTTCATGCCGCAGTTCCTTCGTCTGCTCTGCAACTTTAAGCGCCTCCGCCGACCAGCAGAAGCAGCCGTCGTACTTCCCGTGGAACTCGGACCACTTCCACAGCGCATCATCAAGCACCGCGTACTTGGTGCCGTAGGAAAGGGGCAGCCCCAGCACCATCACAATGTCTTGGGCGAGTACCCCTTTGGGCCGGTAACGCGGATTGGTCTGATTCATATGGTGATCGAGAGCCCAAAGATGTCCGCTACTTAAGAAATCGATCTGACATCGCGCCGCACGGCTCAAATATACGATACACACAGGTAATGACTCCTCGCTTCATGACCTCTGAATTGAATCGATCTAACAGCGAGTTCGCTTTTTCGCACATGGCTGGCGAGAGGTAGAATCGATGCCGAGAGAGCCAACTCAGCAGCCCGCCCGTCCGGTGCAACGAAACATCGCTGAGAGCCAACAACTCGACGATCTCCTGTTCTTTGCGATCCAATGCCTGGCGAGCCAATCTCCGCGGCAAATCCGGTATCAACTCAGAGGTCCCGTCCTCCGAGACAACCACCACCAGACTCGGTATATCCATCTCACCCAGTGAACAGACATACCTCACACTCGAATTGAACCGCGCTCCGCGGCCCGGGTCTCCATGCTCAATGGCTAGTCCATCCATAATCACCCCGATTCCATAACAGACCCCTTTGAGGTCGAGTAGAACTGCTCCATCAATGGCAGTCACGCTCTTTAACAATTCGGAATCCATCTCCTTAGGCACGATCGGTGTGGATTGTGTGGCGAGCCGGGCAGATTCGGCCTCAGCGTTTGGAGTGATTATCAGCACCGTCCCGTGTCGTTGTGAACAAGCTTGAATGGCTAGCTTATATAGACGCGTCACATCTCCGGGGCAAATGCCGTCAAAAATTATCTCCATGCTGGATGTGAACTTGGCCTCGCTGAGAGGCGGCAGCGGCAATTTCGGGACGCCATAGCTCACTTCCATGAGAGCATGCCCATCGTGAGATAGCCTCCACTTGTGGTGCCCTGTGAACCTGACAGACAGCACATCCGCCTTTGATTGATCGTACAAGCCGCGGGTTCTACCGAACCCGAAAATCTTATTTCCATCTGTAAGCAGTGAATCTCCACTGGAGGTGATCTCCAACAGTTTTCGGACCGCTCTATGCTGTTTCAGCGAGACCGGCGTAGTGAGCATCAAAGTAGATTGGATATTAGAATGACCTTCCTTCGCGATAATCATCCCGCCGCCAGACTCCGCACCTTCGTATCGGAGGGAGGAGATGTAGTTGCAAGCATCAAAGAGCAGTCCCAACCCCTCGACACCGCCTGCGACCATCACAGGGGCCTCCATCATTCGGTCGCCAGCACGCCGGAGCATATCTTCCTTGCTAGGCCCACCCCAGCTATCCACTTGGGTTGCATCAGGCACATACAAGGAGGACAGGCAGCCTCGGAGGAACACTCCGACTGAACTCTCAACGAATGATGCGGGTACCATCCACCGCTCATCTGCATGTACGTACGGCAAACGGTAATGGGTCAATCCTTCTCGGTGACTGATCTTAAGCACCACGCCCACATCGTAATCTCCAACTTGGATGAAACCCGAGAAGAAAGGCCCCTCGTGATGACGGGCATTCGGCGAGGCCGAGGACGAGCCGAGCGCCTTTAACACGGCACTGTGTGCAGCGCGACTTCGGCGCCGCCTTTGGATGGCCTCCATATGCCATTCCTTTAATGCGAACAAATTGTGCTCACCGTCGGTCGCAAGTAAATGCTCAGTATCTTCACGCACGGTTTCAAAATCTTCGGGGGAATAACCACACTCTTCTGGTTCCAGGCAGATAGCAGGACCGTTAGTGGAGGTCTCACGAACGATACCGAGCAGAAAAGTTTGAGTTTCTAAGTCGGGATCGAGCATTGCGAAGTACTCAGCAGCGAGGTTTTGCACCGATGTGGCAAAGTGGCGCTGGTACCCCCATATAAACATTCGAATCTTTTCCATTTGGTTGGGTCGTTATGTGTTCAATGCCCTGAATCGCCTGTGATGCAGTCCTCCGTGATGAACGCCGCGTGTTCCGTGGGAGGGAGAGGGAGGCCGGGCGGGGTGATTTTTTGGCCGGACTTTTCTTTGGCGGCGAGGTCGTGGTTGAGGGCGAGGAGGAAGGCGAGGATGTCGGCGTCTTTGGGCATGCCGTAGGCGGCGCGGACTGCCGTGTCGAGTTTGGTGTGGGCGTCGCGCAGCGGGTTGGCTCCGGGTTCCTCAAGCGTGCGGTAGAGGTCGCGCAGGGAATAGTCCAGCTTCGCCATGATCTCCCGGCGCAGCGCCCGCAGCGCCACCGCCGCCTCCGCCACCGCTTCAATCTGCTTCCGCGTCGGGTTTTGCGGCCAGGGGAAGGTGTCGAACACGGTATCGCTCGTGTAGTTCGGATCCGCTTTGAATGTGGCACCTCTAGCCAGCGCCCATTGCCAATGCACGAGGCTTTGAAGAATGCCGAACGCGTAATCATCGGGAAACGCAAATACGACAAGTCGTGAGTCGGGATGGATAGTGCTGCTAAGAAACTCGAAGACCGGGCGCTTCATGATACGGGAACACGAAACATAGCGAGGAATTCTGCCTATCGCCGTGATCATCGCAGAACGTTTTCGCTTAAGCTGCCACCACGTCTTGAGGCGATTCTGGTGTTCTCCGCGGTCGTGCCCTGTCTTTTCCTTTTCGGCTGCGGCGTTGAGTTCCCAAGCCGGAAGAACACGGCTTTTCACAATTTCGAATGCATCCTTGAAAGCTCTTGCCTCGAAGCTGTCCCGATTGCCAAAGTCGATGATAAACCGCGGCTTCTTTATATAAGTTGCTCCGAGGAGTTCATCGCCATTCAGATAGGGAAAGATGACATCGGCACAGCCTTTGTTGCGCAGTTCCGCTGCTTCGTTCGCATCAAGCCTGAAGCCATTATGGCCCGGTTGTTGTCCCTCGAAAACAAAGGCTCCCTCTGAGTTTGTTTTAAGGCGCACCGCAGAAGCCACGCTCACTTCCGGGGAGAGAGCGGAGTTAATGTGCTCTAGGTCGTAAGTTTCCCATGGGCTCTCCACGCTGTCACCTCTTTGGAGAAACAGTTTCTTCGCACCGGGGGCTTCGCCTTTGATCCAGTTGACGATTGATACATGGACCTGTGCATCACCAGACCAAACCTCAGTCGCAACGGCTTCGGTAATCGTCCCGCCGTTGCCGACAATGTAATCAAGTCCTCCCTCGCGAGCATAGTTTTGTCGAATCGTATTCGTTCCGACGAGGCCAGCCCGATTATCCTGTTCTAATTGGTCATGGGCCTTCCGAAACCAATAGACGCAGAAGTCAGCGCGGCCTGGAATTCCGGGGAAAGCCTGTGCGAGCTTATTCTTGTAGGCATCGCCATGCTCCAAAGTAATTTTGCGGGCATCCAGATACGGCGGATTCCCGATGATGGCGTCGGCCTTCGGCCACTCGGTGAACAAAGCATCCGCGCAGAGGATATTGCTGTCGAGGTTGTCGAGTGGGAGAGGCTTTTCGAGGACGAGGAGGCCGCCGGCGTCGGCGAGTTTGGCGGCTTCGCGGACTTCCTGTTCTTTGGCGAGCATGAGGGTGACTTTGGCGAGCTCTACGGCGAAGGGCATGATGTCGAGGCCGTAGAACTGGTGGATGGAGACGGCGCTTTCGAGGGGCTCGCCTTTGGAGATTTCGGAGAGGCGCAGGAGGATTTCGCGCTCGAGGCGTTTGAGTTCGCGGTAGGCGACGTAGAGGAAATTCCCCGAGCCGCAGGCGGGGTCGAGCACGCGGAAGAGGCGGAGGTCGCGGAGGACTTCCTTGAGTTCCTTTACTTTGTTCCATGCCTTTTCCATGCGCTCGCGCCAGGGGCGGACGATGGTGGGGCCGACGACTTTCTGGATGTCGAATTCGCTGGTGAAGTGAGCGCCGAAGGCGTGGCGTTCGTCGCGCCCGCTCTCTGCGCCGTCGTCCATGCTGGCCTGGAAGAGAGTGCCGAAGATTTCCGGTTTCACCATGTCCCACTTTTCGTCGGCGGCGTCCGCGAGGATGTAGTTTTCCGTGTGGGTGAGTTCCACGGGATCGATGACGGCGAAGAGGCCGCCATTGAAGTAGGGGACGCCGGTGAAGCGTCCGCCGCCGGCGGGCTTCAGGTCATTCATCTGGCGGAAGAGGCCGCCGATGAGGTCGTAGGTGCTGGCCTTTTGGTCCCGGCATTCTTTGATGAGGCGGGTGAGGATGTGGCCGGGGAGGAGTTCCATGTCCTCTGACACAAGACCCACGAGGAGCTGGAGGACGAAGCGCTGGGCGCGCTCGCGCTCCACGCCACGGGCGGTGAGGCTGCGGAAAAGCTGCGCAAGTTTGGCGGCGGACTTGCGGGTGACTTCGACGCGGTTGTTCTCAAAGAGGGGCTTTTGCGCGGCGGGGAGCAGGAAGCCGAGGGCGGCGGAGCGCTGCGGGAGGTCCGCGAGGGGGATCTTATCTACGGGATCGAAGAGTTGCTGGTTGAAGTCGTAGATCCAGAATTCGTCGAAGTTGCAGAGGATGACGTAGGGCGGGCGGTGAGGGACGATGTGCGTCCAGTAGTCGAAGACCTGGTCGTAATGGCGCTCCAGTTTTTGCCCGCGGGATTTCATCTCGATGAGCACGCGCTGGGGCCAGAGGAGGTCGGCGAATTTCTTGCCTTTGCTGCGGGGGGATTTGTCCACGCGGTGCTCATGGGTGGCTCCGGCTTCCACGGTGCCCTGGTGCCCGAGGGCGCGGAAGAGGTGGTCGAGAAAACCGGGAGCCTCGCCTTTTTCATCGCCTTTGAGGCTCTGAGCGTAGGTGACGAAGGAGGTGAGCGAGTCCCGCAGGGCCTGGTGGGTCATGAGGGCGGATTTTTGTGTGAGGATGGCGGGGCGTCAAGAAATGTCGGCTATCCGCCGCGCCGGGTGGGTGTGAACTTTGGTGACGGCATCGGCGGAGGCCGGCGCTGGCTCAAAAATGGAGCGGATGAGGTCGAGGTGTTGATAATGAGGCTCTTACAAGAACCGGACGGGCTGAGGGGGCCAAAAATGGGGGTCATTTTGCGGCGGTATGATCTCATGCGGGCGGAAAATGATCTCATTCCGGGGCAAAATGAGGTCATTCCGGGGCTGTATGAGGTCATTTTGTGGCAAAATGAGATCATGGAGGGGCTGTGTGGGATCATGCCGCGGCTGTGTGAGATGATGCAGAGGCAGATATGAGCTCATGCGGGGGCAGCGTGAGATCATGGAGCGGCTGTGTGAGATCATGCCGGGGCTGTGTGGGATCATAGAGAAGCTGTGTGGGATCATGGAGAGGCGGGATGAGGGCACTTTTCTTACAAAATTGTGAAAAAAAGGCTGGATTTGGGAGGGCGAAATTGCCAGGAATCCGCGCGTTTTCCGCATGCGGGACGTTCCGGCCGCACGCGGGGGGCGCAACAATCAACACCCTGCCGGACCCTTAAACTCGCTGCGACTATGGCCTTCTACGACACCCCTGGCCTTCTGTACGGAGGGGCTTTCTACGACGAGCCGGCGACGCCGCCCACACCCAAAAAACGTATGGCTAAAGTAAAACTCTCCCTGCAACTCATCAGCGCAGACGACAAGGTGGCGCTGGGGCGGCTGCTCGTCACCAGCATGACGGGCAACGCGAACTTTACCACGCCCTCGCCCACGCTGGCGAGCATCACCACGCTGTCGGATGACCTGGAGAGCCTGCTCTCCGCGCAAGACGCGGCGGCGGCGGCGGCGAAAGCGGCCACCGCAGCCGCCAACGCGAAGGAGGCGGAACTCTCCGCCGCACTCACGGCCCTGGCAAACTGGGCGGAGGGTCATGTGATGGGCGACGGAGATAAACTCATCAGCGGCGGATTCACACTCCAGGGCGCCGGCGGTCCCACGCTGCTGACGCAGGTGACCGGCCTGGAGGCCAAGGCGGGCGACGACGGGGGCGTGATCCTGCTCTTCTGGGACTCGCAAAAAGCCGCCACGGGCTACGAAGTGCAGTGCTCCACGGACCCGAACAATGCGGCGCTGTGGGTGCACCTGGGAGTTTTCAGCAAGAGCAGCGCCACGATCACCGGCCAGCCCACCGGCACGCGCTGCTGGTACCGCGTGCGGGCCATCGGCACGGATAACAAGAAGGGTGCATGGAGCAATCCCGCCGATAAAGTCGTGCCCTGAAAAGGGCCGGAACCAGAGAAGGGCATCGCCCGCGCCGGGCGGTGCCCTTTTTTCTGATTCCTTTCTCCGTCCAACACTCAAACCGAATCCGAATCATGCCCTTCGATCCCTCACTCCCCGCCGACGGCAGTCTGATCGTCGCCGCCGAGCTGCGCAGCCAGTTGACGAGCCTGAAAACCGAAATCGACGCCCTGCCCACACAGGCGCAGCTGAGCAATGACCTGGTGAATTGTCAGAACGCCGCCGTGGCCACCGTCCTGCCGCTGACCTCCAACAATACCAACCTTGTTAACCAGCTGCTTCAGACAGCCTTGCCCACCTACAACCAGGCGCAGTTCCAAGCGGTCCTCAGCAAGCTCGATGAGCTGATCGAGGCGCTGCGGCGGTGAGCCACGCGCGGCGCAGTGCCTGACGCCGGAATCTCCCGCCATGCTGATGGCAGAGGCGATCCAAGCCTGCGGGCCCCGGCCGGCGATAGTGCCGCATGGGCGGCGGTGTGCGCGGAGAAGCTCTCAGGCAGAGATCCGAAAATGACCGCAAAAAAACCCTGGGATCACGCCGCTTCTGCAACATGATGAACTGCCGGGAGGCACCTGCGTCCATGCATGGCGCCTTCCGGCTTTCGACAACCCAACCCGCATTTCACTCCATCCCATGAAAAAGAAACTAACCACTCTCCTGCTCGCCCTCACCACAGCCTTTGCCTTCGGGCACGGCGGCGTGGAACTCGGTCCCAACAAGGGCCGCCTGCTGGAATTCAGCAAAGACGAGACGATGCACGGGGAGGTGACCGTGAAGGACGGGAAGTTCAACATCGCGCTGCTCGACAAGGACCTGAAGCCCGTGAAAGTGGAAGCCCAGAGCATCGCCGTCACCTCGGCCACGGCGGAGCGCGGCAAGGCCACCAAACTGGAGGTCACGAAAACCGATACCGGGTTCAGCGTGCCCGTCGTCAAGGACGGCTCCTGGCTCATTCTGCAGTACAAGGATTCCGCCAAAGCCAAAGCCGTGACGGCGCGCTTCCAATACGACACGGGCAACTGCGACGGCTGCGACAAGCCCGAGTGGCTCTGCGAGTGCAAACCGGAGCACGACGAGAAGACAGACAAGAAGGCGGCCGGCAAGTCCGCGGCGAAGGAGCACGATCACGACCACGCCGAAGAAAAGGAAGCGAAGAAGAAGTAAGCTGGCGCCCGGCCCGCCGCCGCATCTGCGGGGCCTGCAAGCGCGCGCATCATCCCGCACCCTCTCCAACATCATGAAACGCCTGCTGTGCGCTCTCGCTGCTCCCGCCGTATTCCTCACTTCGTGTGCTGTCGAGCCCGGCCCCTACGGCTATGATCCGGGCTACTACGGCGGCTATTATGCGGGCGGCTACTACGGCGGCGGTTATTACTACGGCGACCGCCACCATCACCACCATCGCGGCAACGGGCGCATCTATGGCAAGCCGTGGTCGGTGTACGACGATGTGCGGCTGAATGCGAATCACCGCACCAGCCCGGACTACCGCGACCCGCACAACGGCGGCATTTCCCACAATCACGACGCGCACGGGAATCGCATCGACAGCCGCGGTCATCCCGTGGACGCCGTGGGAAATCACATCGGCTCCCGCGGCAGCGGCGGCTCTCACGATCATGATCACAGTTCCCGTCCCTCCGGCGGGAGGTCGGGGCCCTCGTCTTCACCGCCGCCGGTGGCGGCCTCGCCACCGCCGGTGCGTTCCAGTCCTCCGCCCTCCTCCGGCGGCTCCGGCAGTGCGCCAGTGCGCAACGAGAAAGCCACGCACGCCCGAAACCGCTGATTCCCGGCTTTCCAAAATGTGCGGCCGTGCTTAACAAACGGTCATTCCCACGGAAAGCATGAGAGAATTCGACTTCGTCGTCGTCGGCAGCGGCATAGCCGGACTGTGTTTTGCCCTCAAGGCGGCGCGGCACGGCTCCGTGGCTGTGCTCACCAAACGCGGCGCATCGGACAGCAATACCTCGTGGGCTCAGGGCGGCGTCGCCTGCGTCATGGCGCCGGAGGACAGCTTTGATCAGCATGTCGCCGACACGCTCGATGCCGGCGCGGGATTGTGTAAGGAAGACGTCGTGCGCGCCATCGTTAGCGACGCGCCGGAGAGGATGCAGGAATTGATGGCATGGGGTGTGGCGTTCGACCGCAGTAACGGAAACGCGCTGGACCTCGGCCGCGAAGGCGGGCACACCCGGCGGCGCATTCTGCACAAGGGCGACACCACCGGGCACGAGATCGCCCGCTGCCTCATCGACCGCGCCCGCGAGAATCTGAACATCACTTTCTTCGAGCGGCACTTCGCCATCGATCTCATCACCACCGGAAAGCTGGGTTATGCCACCAAGGATCGCTGCCTGGGACTCTACGTGCTCGACGAAGACTCCGGCGACGTGGCCACGTTCCGCAGCGACCGCGTCATTCTCGCCACCGGCGGAGCGGGCCGGGTCTATCAGTTCACCACCAATCCACCGGTGGCGACGGGCGACGGCGTGGCCATGGCGTGGCGCGCCGGCGCGACCATCTCGAACATGGAGTTCGTGCAGTTCCACCCCACGTGCCTCTATCACCCGGAACTGAAGAACTTTCTCATCACCGAAGCCATGCGCGGCGAGGGAGGCGTGCTGATCGGTGCGGACGGGAAGCCGTTCATGCAAAAGTACGATCCGCGCGAAAGCCTCGCCCCGCGCGACATCGTCGCCCGCGCCATCGATCAGGAGATCAAGCGCACCGGCAATCCGTGCGTCTATCTCGACATGACGGCGAAGAGCCGGGAGTTTCTCGAAGAGCGGTTTCCCAACATCTGGAAAACCTGCCTCGAAGCCGGCATCGACATTGCCACCACGCCCATTCCCGTCGTGCCCGCGGCGCACTATCAATGCGGCGGCGTGCGCACCGACATCAATGGCGCCACCAGCCTGCGCGGGCTCTATGCCATCGGCGAAGTCGCCTGCACCGGCCTCCACGGCGCCAACCGGCTCGCGAGCAATTCCCTGCTCGAAGGCGCCGTCGTCGCCCACCGCGCCGCCGGCGACATCCTCCGCCGCAGCCCGCTCGGCCAGGAGCACATCAATCATTATAACATCCCCGACTGGCGGCCCGGCAACGTCACCGACGTGGACGAACTCGTCGTCATCTATCACAACTGGGACGAAATCCGCCGCCTCATGTGGGACTACGTCAGCATCGTCCGCACCACCAAACGCCTCCAGCGCGCCGCCACCCGCCTGCGCAATCTCCAGCGCGAAGTGCAGGAGTTTTACTGGAACTTCAAAATCACACCCGAGCTGCTCGAACTGCGCAACCTCGTCCAGGTCGCCGCCCTGATCGTGGACAGCGCCCAAAGCCGCCGCGAAAGCCGCGGGCTCCACTACACCCTCGACTTCCCTGGCCCCGACCTCCACGGCGCGCAGGACACGGTGCTCCGGCGGGTCCTTTAGTGCATCAAGGAGCGGCGACATTCCTGTCGCCGTTCCAACAATACGACGCAGGAGTCATTCTCAGGAACCGCATCCGACAGAATAAGTGGCGCCTTCTTCGCAGGGTAAAATCGGCGACAGGAATGTCGCCGCGCCTTGTCCCTCCCCGGCTGGCGTTTGGGACAGGATTGTGCGGGCGCGGGCCGGCTACGGCCATGCCTGCGCCACTGGATGCGGCAAACTTCTCCGTTTCCTCTGTTTCCTCCTGTTAAAACTCACACACTCTTCCTGCCATGTCCGTTCCGCAGACCACTATCGCTCTTGTCTATGATTACGATCAGACGCTTTCGCCCACCTACATGCAGGACGACGTCATGTTTCCCGCCTACGGGATCAATCCGGGGGCGTTTTGGAAGAAGTGTCAGGCGCTGGTGAAGGAGCAGGGCTGGGAGAGTGAGCTGGCCTATCTGAAGACGCTGCTGGACTATCTGGAGATGGACCGCCCGACGCTGGCGGACTTGGAGCGGCTGGGGGCCGGGCTGCGATTCTACAAGGGCCTGCCGGAAATGTTCACGGAACTGGAGGGGGTGCTCAATGAGGCGCACCGCACCATCGGCATCCGTCTGGAGCATTATATTATCAGCAGCGGCATCAAACCGCTCATCGAGGGGAGCCGGCTGCGGCCGTTTGTGAAGGATGTCTTCGGCTGTGAGTTCGCCACGGACGCGGACGGGAAGATTACGTTCCCCAAGCGCGTCATCTCGCACACGCAGAAGACGCAGTACCTTTTCCGCATCAACAAAGGGCTCCTCGATTTGAGTCAGGATGTGAACGATCACATGCCACCGGACCTGCGTCCGATCCCGTTCACCAACATGATCTATCTCGGCGACGGCCCCACGGACGTACCCTGTTTCACCATCATGCGCCAGTACGGCGGCCAGGCGATCGCGGTTTATAACACCGAGGACAAATCGCTCGCCAGCTTCCGCAAGTGCTACCAGCTCGTGGCTCACGCCAACCGCGTGAAGCACATCGCGCCGAGCGATTTCACCACCGGCAGCCATCTGCGGCTGATTCTTGAGGAAATGATCCGCGAAATCGCGGACCGCGTGCTGCGCGTGCGCCGGGAGGAGATGGAGGAAGGCCGCGTCAGCGCGCCGGGGCATTCGTGAGCCGGAGTTTCGTACCGATTGAGGACGAGTGTCAGTAAAATCGTCCCCGGAGGGGACACCCATGAATAGCCCGGGGTCCACGACCCCCGGTTCCCTGCGGTCACCCGGGGCTATTCATGGGCGTCCCCTCCGGGGACCGGTCTAATGTTTCCAATGTGAAGAGGTATCACTTCTCCCGCAGCCACGCGAAAAGATCGGCGACGTCCTGCGGTTGGAGCGCGGCTTCGAGGCCTTCCGACATCAGCGAGCGGTGCAGCGGGGTGATTTCCTTGAGGTCGCTGCGGAGGATGGTGTGCTCGCGGCCGTCGGCGCTGCGCAGAGTGAGATTGTTGGCGGTTTCAGAGGTGAGGATGCCGGCGGTGACGGTGCTGTCTTTGGCCGTAGCGACCCAGACGGAGTAGCGGGCTTCGACGGCGGCATTGGGGTCGAGCAGGGCGGTGAGCAGCCAGTCGTCGGGTTTTGTCAGGGTCATGGCGAGGTCCGGGCCGATGGCGGTGCCCAGTTCTTTGATGCGATGGCAGACGGCGCAGTTGGCGGTGAACCTTTCCTTGCCGCGCGTGGCGTCGCCTTTGAGCGCGTGCAGTTCCTTCACGTAGCGTGCGATGAGCGCGACGCGGTCGGGATCCGGCGCGGCGGCGAGTCTGGGCAGGGTGAAATTTGATGCTTTCGGGTCCGTGCCACGCAGTTGCTCCATGAGCGGGCTGTCCGGCGGCACGCTGCTGAGAATGGCGGCGCGCATGAGCGGGTCTGCTCCGTCGCGGGCGGCGAGTTGCGTGAGCGTGGCTTTCGCCATCAGTCCGGGCCACGCGCCGAGGGTGAAGGCCAACTGCCGACGCACGGCGGGAGACTCGTCCTGCGCGAGCGCGCAGAGGTCGGTGAGGAGCGAAGGTTCCCTTAGCGCGAGTCGCTCACTGTTTCGCAATGCCTGGCCGCGCACGGCGGGATGCGGATCACGCAAAGCAGCGCGGACCAGATCCGCACCGCTCCCGCTTTCGGGCCACTTCTCAACCAGGGTGTCTATGACCGCCAGCGTGTGGACGCGTGACGGCGGCGCTCCACTGCGGTGAGCCACGATCCTCCAGCTATCGCTGTGTGCCATCATGAAAGAGCTAATCTCCAGTATCCACCGATGCACGGCGTCGCGCTCCCAGCCGTTCGGCGAGCAAAGCTTCTCAGTGAGCTCCCGGAAGCCGAGATTGGTGAGGTTCGGAACGGCGCGGCGCGGCGCCTTGTCTGGCACCACGCGCCAGAGGCGGCCCCTGTTGCTGCCGGCGCGAAGATCCATGCGTTCCTGATCTTCTGGCGCGATCCATTCCGGGTGTTCGAGAATGAAGCGCGCCATGTCGGCGATCCAGAGCGCGCCGTCGGGGCCGGTCTTTGCAAACACGGGACGGAACCAGTGATCCGTGCTGGCGAGGAACTCCCGGTCTTTCTCATCCCCTGCCCGGCTGCTGGCGAGTCCGAAGCCTTCTTCGCGGAGCACTTCGCGATGCACCACATTATGCATCGGTTCGCAGATGAAGACGCTGTTCGCGAACTCCGGTCCGAACAGATCATCTCGATAGGGCGCGGGACTGCAGCCGCTGGTGACGTGGCCGTAGGTTTCCGGCTGATTGAGCCGTGTCACCGGCGCGCTGGCGGGAAAGACGCGGTTATCCTCCGCGAGCATTTGCTTCACCGACGCGACGGCGAGTTTCGGATTCCGGCGCAGGTAATGCTCCGGCATGGTGACGTGCCAGAGCCAGACGGGATTGTTGTTGGCGAACCAGCGCCCGAAGTCATCGCGGCGCAGACCATATTGCGACATGCCGCTGACGGTTTCGAATTCGCCAGTGTCAGGGCGGAAGCGGAAGTCGCGCCCGCGGATGTTGACTGGTTCCTGCTGCGCCGGCGACGCTCCGGTGGTCGTGGCCACACAGCGCACTTCGCCGCCGCTGTCGCCATTGGCCCCGTAGAGCCAGCCGTCGAGACCCCACTCGAATCCGTTGAAGCGGTGCTGCTGATTGCCCTCCACAAAACCGGTGAAGAGCACGCGGCGTTCGTCGGCCTTGCCGTCGCCGTCGGTGTCGCGCAGAAAGAGAATGTCAGGCGCCGCGGCGACGAGCAGGCCGTCGCGCCAGGGAAAGAGTCCCGTGGGAAAGCGCAGGCCCTCGGCGAAGACGACCGGATTTTCCCAGCGTCCATCGTTGTCAGAGTCCGTGAGCATTTTCACCACGCCGCCGGGCTGCCCCTTGCCGTCCATGCCGAGCGGATAGTCGCGCATTTCGATGACAAACAACCGTCCGCGAGCATCCCAGTCGAAAGCCACCGGATCCACCACCTCCGGTTCTGCGGCGGCAAGTTCCACGCGGAAGCCTTCCCTGACGCGGAAACTTTCCCGGGCCTCGCGCGGTGACTGCACCGGCGGCAGGGAAAAGGCGATCAATTCCTTCGCGGCCATTCGCCAGGGAGCCGGGCCGCCGGAGGCCACGACGTCGCCGCCCTGCAGTTCCACATTCAAGCCGGAGAACGGCGGAGGCTCCGGCGCGTCCGGCCGTCGCGGCCCGCTGCGCACCACGCGCGACCAGCCGGGGCTCCAGCCGAGGTGCGGCATCACCTTTTTGTTCCAAAGCCGGATCTCGATGCGATCCGGAGCGGACAGGATGAGGTCATCGAATCCGTCGCCGTTGAGGTCGAGCAGGCGCAGCCCCGCGTCACGGCCCAGCGCGTCCAGAAATGTCAGGCCCTCCGGGAGCTGGAACGGCGCCGCCTTGCCCGCAGCGTCGAGGATTTGCGTCCGGCCGGCCTGATTGACGATGCGCTCCGGCTGGCCGTCTTTATTCAAGTCGAGAGTCAACTCCTCCGCCGGCAGCGGCAGCGACGACAGAAGGATCAGGACGCAGGATTTCATACGGCAGAATGAAGATTCGGGCCGCGGAATGCAATCCGCCAATCCGGCCTCGGCGCGGAGTGCGCGGGAGCCCGCTCTTTTGGCGGAAATGTGCGCCTGCGGGGATTATTGAATTGACCTAAGGGCCCTGAACCCGTGGAATGCGGCACCCATGAAACCCGACCATGCCAACACCGTCGTGCGGACTCTGTCCGTGATCGCTCCTCTCCTGGTGACAGGAAAACTTGCCGCCATTACTGAAGATTCGCTCCGCGACACACCTTCGCCGGTGACAGCGGTCAGCAGCGAGGACCTGGCGGAACTGAAATACAGCGCCGGCTTCATCGACTCCATCCTCGCGGCGCGGGCCGGCAATTACTACTCGACCACACAGAAAGTGAATGGCTACACGGCCGATCTTGCCGCCGAAGCCTACGCTCTGGGCGACTGGCTCGCCGGCGAGGACTACGATGACAAGGATGTGGTGCCGGCTGACAGTGATTTCCTGCCGTTTCGTGTCAGTGTGCTGACGAGCTATGCGGACAATCCCGCGATGCTTTACGGAGGTCACGAGGAGTCATCCTTTCTTCTGGGAGCCGGCATTCGCAGCTTCAACACGATGCAGGGGAAGCGGTATCAGGCTTACCTCGGCTTCAACATGGACAACTACTATCTGGAGGACCACGTCTTCAGCCGCGAGGGCGGAGACAGTTACCTGAAGGACTTCACAGTGAATACAGGAGCGCTGTATCAGCTGGGCAAGTCTGTGGCCCTGAGCACGCGGGGGCAGTACGACTACACTTCGTTCGGAACGTTCGGACTGGGCGCGACCCAGCCGGGACTGCTCTACAGCGACGTCCTGCGCTACGCCTCGAACACCCAGCTGCGCTATCGTTTCGACGGCCGCGGCATCAATGACGCCGGTCTCGCGCTCACCACCGCCTTTGTCACCACCGGCTACGAGGAATCCGGGAGCGACTACGGCGATTTCTACCGGGCGTTCCTTTCGCAGGAGGTCGCATGGAATCAGGGCGGCCCCCTGACTTATTACCTCCAGGGGCGTCTGGGCTGGAGCGACTACCGCGCGCTGGGAGACTATGATGCCGACCTCTATGCCGGACTGCTCGGCGTGCGCGGCACCTGCCCGAACTGCAACTTCACGTTCGATGCGGCGGCCGGCCTGGAGAATTACAGCTATGACGACCACGGTCTGAACGACCGCACCGTCTTCCGCGCAGAAGTCAGTGCGGACGGGAAACTCACCGGCCAGATCGGGCTGCGCGTGACGGCGGCGTACGGCATCCATTCCCTCCTGCCCAATGCCGGCACGGGGCTCATCGATGCCGAGGGATTCCGCGGGCAACTGCGGGCGACTTACGCATTAAATGACAAACTCACTCTCGGTCTCTACGGCGAATACCAGGACCTGACAGGTGACATCCACAGCGGCGCGGCCTCCACGGATCAGCGGTATTACGTGATCGGTGCGGATGTGAATTACCGCCTCGCGGACGGCATCTATCTGACGCCGGGAATCAATTACATGGACCAGAGCGGCGACGGCCCGGATGCGGACAACTTCATCGGCACGATCCGCACCACGTTCACCTTCTGATCGATTCCCGCAGCCTCACTCCGCGGCGCGGAGCACGAACTCCGGGAGCCATCCCTCGTCGCCCGCGGCATTGCGGCACCAGAGCCAGCCTTTGACCTCACGCAGAGCCGCGACGCGCTCACCGCGTTTCACGGACAGATCGCGCGCGCTGAACGATTCGGTCACTGTGCCGGTGGATTCGTCGAGAATCTCCTCCGGGACGTAGCTTCCCCGCCCCTCCGTGGTGGTGACCCAGATCCAGCCGGGCCACGAAGGATCGCGCGGGCCGGTGGTGACTTTGTCGCCAGGCTGCAGGTGGAGCGGCGAGCGGTCCACCACGGTGTAGTTGGTGTTCGCGGTGTAATGCTTCATGGCAAAGAAGGAAGGTGGAGCATGGAGAAGCCACGGATGAACACAGATGGACTCTGATGAAGATTGGTGAGATCGGATCCGGTTTGCAGGCATCCCTGTTCATCTGTGTCCATCTGTGGTTAAAAGACCGGATTCTTCATTTCCGAAAAGGATGTGGCCAAAAAAGAGCCGCCGCCCGGTGAAGAGCGGCGGCTGTGAATGATTGTCGAGGGTGGCAGGGCTTATTTGCCGTACACTTCCACTTCGATGTAGTGGTTGGTGTCGTCCACGTTGCGGCCGTTGGACCAGAGGCGGACGTAGCGGCCTTTGACGCCTTTGACGGGCATCGGACGGCCGTTGTTGGTTTCCACCCAGCTTTGGTCCATGCCGACGCCGAATCCGGAGGAGTTGTCGTAGTCGTTGTTGAAGACGGTGGTCGAAGTGGCGAATTCCGGATCGTCGGAAATCTGCACGACCACGTCTTTATAGACGGCGGCGACTTTGTGATAGTGCCAGACCCAGATGAGGTGGATTTCTTTGCTCTCGCCGAGATCGATCTGCACCCAGTGTTTGCCGGGGAGAATGTCCACGAAATAGCCGTCGTCGCCGTTCTTGTCGCCGTCGGTGACCCAGGTCAATTCGCCGAGCGGCGCGGAGTCGGAACAGGTGACGGGCTTGCCTTTGGAGAGGAGGTCCACGCCGGCCGGGACCTGCACTTCCAGCGTGGGCTTGCCGGACTTGTCGAGGTTGGGCGGCGGATCGTTGTCGGGCAGCGGGGTGCCGGCAAAAAGCGGCTTGGGCATCTCCGGCTTGATGGTGATGGTGCCGCCGGAAGGAGCGGGCGCAGGAGCCGGAGCCGGTGCAGGGGCGGGAGCCGGTGTGGGGGGCGGAGTGGTGGCGACGGTCTTCGGCGGCTCCGGAGTCTTCGCACTTTCGGGCGCTTTGACCGGCTCGGGAGCTTTGACCGGCGCCGGGGCGGTGGAGGTTCCGGTGCCGGCGATGCTGTCATAGACGGAGGCTTCTTTGCCGGCGGATTCCTGGCCGAGGCCGGGAGCTGGACGGTCGCAGGACGCGGCGAAAACGGTGAGGCCGGCGAGGGCGGAGAGCCGGGCGGCGCGATGGAGACGGGACTTTTTCATAGTGTCGGGAATTAGGGGACTCAGGCGATTTGGAAGTCTTCGGGTTTGAATTCGATGGTGCGGCGCTCTTTGACCGCCTGATTGATGGCCAGCACGGCGCGGCAGCACTTGAAGGCGTCCTCCACGGGGCAGTTGAGGTCGGTTTGTTTGCCGCCGCTGCGCACGGTGTTGAAGAAGTTCTCCAGGTGATGCTGGTGCGGGAGTTTGTCGGCGAGGTATTTGGGCATGGCCGGCAATTCGTAGGGATCGGCCGGCAGGGAGACGCGCACGTCCTGCGCGCCCTCTTTGGCGAGCCACTTGTCAGGCTGGTGCCAGTAAACGGGGCGCTCCCAGAATTTGTTGCGCACGGCGCCGGGCGGTTTGCGCAGCAGGCCTTTTTCCTTCCAGACGCGCTCCCAGTTGGCGAAGATTTCGCCTTCGGTGGTGTCCTTCTCGCGATAGACCTGATTGCCGGACTCGTCCTTCTCCGAGATCACCACAGTGCCTTCGACTCCCATGATCTTCTCGTAATAGCCCTGCGAGCCGGTCGTCGTGAGCACCTGATAGAGCGCACGCACCATGCCGTGTCCGGGTACTTCGTATTCGTAAGTCAGGATGGCGTTGTCGAGATGCTCGTAGGTGTAGGTGCCTCCACCCTGAAGCGGCCGGTTCACGTAGTAATCGAGTCCCCCGCTGGCTGTGAGGGACTTCGGTGTCACACCGAGAATCCAGTTGAAGATGTCGATCTGGTGCGCGCCGAGGTCGGAAATCGGGCCGCCGCCGAACTGCTGATACCAGCGCCAGTTGGCGAAGCGCAGCACGTCGGGGTAACCTTCCTGTTTGATGATCTCCTGCTCAGTGGCGGTGAGACGCGGCAGCAGCGGCTGCTTCACGGAGCGGTTCCACTGACCGTAGAGATGCGTGATCTGACCCAGCAGCCGCTCCTCGCGCAAAATCTTGTCGCGCATGAGGATGTAGCGCGGATTGCTGCGGCGCTGGTGACCGATTTGCAGCAGCTTGCCGGTTTCGCGCTGCGCTCTGACCATGTCCTGAGCGGCCTCGATGCTGTTGGACATCATCTTCTCGCAATAGACGTTCTTGCCGGCCTGCAGGGCCATGCGGGAGAGCGGGGCGTGCTTCCAGTCGGGCGTCGCGATGATGACGCAGTCCAGTTCGCTGCCCATTTTAGCGAGCATTTCCTCCAGCTGGCCGAACTTCTGCGTTCCGATGCTGCCCTGGGGATCGATGGAGCGGCGGGCGCTTTCCTGTTTGGTCGGAAGAAGATCGCAAATGCCGGCAAAACGCAGGCCGGGGATTTTAGCCAGCGACGGCACGAGGGCATTGGTGGCCTGGGCGCCGAAGCCGACGAGCCCGAAGTTGATGGCGTCGGACGGCTCTTTGCCGGCGGCGCGGGCGGCGATGCGGCTGTAACTGAGAGCCGTGGCCGTGACGGCGGTGTTTCTCAGAAACGTGCGGCGCGTGAGGTCTTTCTCCAGACGGCCCGCGCGGGGTTTCGGGGTCTTGCTCATGGCTTGGGGCGGTGGGGGATGAAGCCGCTTAGAATCGCGTGATGGCGAGGCGGTTGTAGCGCACCAGGGCGAGTGCGGCGATGGTGAAGAAAGCGTAGTTGAGCACCAGCATCACGCCAGGGTTGTCCGGCAGCATGGCAAGGCCGGCGGCCAGCGAAAGCCAGAGGCACGCCGCGAGGAAGAGGCAGATGCGGTTGAGGAAACCGAGGAAAATACATACGCCCAGCGCCAGCATGGCGTAGGGGAGCAGTTGGGTGTGGTAGTAGAAGAGCCAGCCAAGGGTGCGGCTGAGACGTTCCCCGAAATAGGCTTCATTGTTCAGGCCCGACTGTTCGAAGATCGTCTTGGCCGTGGGCCACCACCGTCCGGCTTCCACGATCTCTCCATTCTCCACGATGCCGTGCCAGTTGCGCAGCGAGTAGGTATAGGGCGGTGTCGCGCTTTTGAATTTCTCCAGGCCCGCGAAGATCAGGATCATGGAGATCATGAGGCGCAGGAAAAGATAGGCGAGCGTCTGCGCAGAGCAGCATCCGCAGGAGATATCTGTGGCGGGGGCTGCAGGGGCGGGTGGGTTGGGTGAAGACATCGTGTGGGTCCGGGAGAGTTGGGGTAAGCGTCGGGGAACGGGGACCTTGCGGGCCGTTTTTCAGATTTCCACTGAAAAGTCCGGATTCCCGTATCCTGCACTTCCGTCTGTAAAAGCCGCAGAGCGCCGCGTTTCAGTGATAATAAAGCCACACGATGCCCCAGATGGCCGAAGCCCCGGCGATGTCGAGGAAGATGCCGTTCTTGATCATGCGCGGCAGCGGCACCAGTCCGGTGCCGTAGGCCAGCGCATTTGGTCCGGTGCTCACCGGCAGCATGAATCCGAAACTGCACGCGAGGCCGGTGGCCAGCGCGACGGGCACCGCGGGCAGTCCGGCAGCCAGCGCGATGGGAATGATGAGCGGCACCATGACGTTGGTGCTGGCGGTGTTGCTGGTGGCTTCGCTGAGGCCCATGCCGATGACAATGCCGGCAGCGACCAGCAGCCAGAGTCCCGGCTCGCCGATTTGTGCGACCACGCCGTCGCCCATCGCCTTCGCGAGGCCGGTGGATTCGATCATCTTGCCCAGCGCCAGTCCGCCGGCGAAGAGGAAGATGGTGGCCCAGTCGATCTGTGCGGCCTGCTTCCAGGTGAGGGTGAACTTCCATTCCTTCAGACTCACCGGCAGCAGAAATGCGAGCAGCCCGCACAGCAGGCCCACATTCTCCTCGGGAAAATGCCGGGAAATCCACGCCGCGCCGAGAATCTTCTTGCCGGTGAGCAGTTCGATGAGCCCCGGCCACGTCCACAGGAAGAACGCGCAGCAGAAAATGGCCGCCGCATTGCGCTCGCCGGCGCTGACCGGTCCGAGTTCGCGGTACTGGCGGTGCAGTTCCGATTCCATGCCGCGGCGGTCGGTGAATTTCAGCCCGCGCGGACGCAGCAGCCAGAGCAGGAAAATCATCAGCACCACCACCAGTGGCACACCCAGCTTCATCCAGTCGAAAAACTCCACTTCCCCGGCCTTCATTTCCCGGAGGAATTCCATGGTCATGATATTCGGCGGCGTGCCCACCGGCGTGCCCAGTCCGCCGATGCTCGCTCCAAAGGCGATGAGCAGCACCAGATTGCACTGCGCCGCGCGATTGCCGCTCAGCCCCGGGCAGGCGGCGAGCACGCTCAGGCCGATGGGCATCATCATCGCCGTGGTGGCCACATTGCTCATCCACATGCTCAGCACCGCGGTGAGACAGCTGATCGCCGCAAACAAAGTGAACGGGGAACTCGTCACGCCGGGTCTTGTCAGGAGCCACAGCGCCATGCGGCGGTCCAGCCCGTGCGCCCGCATCGCCGCCGCGATGAAGAAGCTGCCGATGAACATGAAGATGCTCGGACTGGCAAACGGAGCGAGCACCTTTCCCTGCTCCGTCACTCCGAGCGGCACACACAGCGCCGGCGCCAGCATCGCCGTCGCCGCCATCGGAATCGCCTCCGTGATCCAAAACACCACCGCCAGCACCAGCGCCGGCACGAGCCGCTGCGCCTCCGGGGTCAGGCCCGGAATGGGAAACCACAGCAGCAGCACGAAAAGCGCCGGCCCCAGCACCAGCCCGATGCGCCGCCGCCAGTACTCGAACTTCTCCTCGCCGGGAGTCAGCAGTACGGAAACGTCGTCGTCAGTCATGGTGAAATTGGAGCCGGCCCTGCGCGGGCGATGCGGGTGGTCATGAGCCGCGTGCGAGGCCCGCGAGTGTCTGCGTAATGGCGGAGAAGGCGGACATCAGCCCGTCGCCGGCGATCAGTCCGGCGGCAATCGCGATCATGTACTGACCGGCGCTGAGCGGGCGCTTTTTGCTCCACACCCATGCGATGATCCCTCCGATGCAGAACGAGACCGCATTCTGAAACGGCACCACGAATCCGAGACCCAACCCCATGCTGGACGGCAGCCACTTCTTGCTAGCAGGAAAGAGTTTCTCCAGCACAGGAAACAGTATGCCGACGAATGCACCGGCGCAGGCGGCCCACATGGCACTGGCGGGAAGCTGGGACACGCCTTTGGTCAGCAGGTCCGCCATGGCCTTCCACATGTTGGCGGCGATGGGATTGTAGGATTCGAATTTGGTCGCAGTCGGCGCCAGCAGGTACCACAGCGGCACGATGGCCAGGGTGCCGAAGATCACGCCGGTGAACTGCGCGAAGAATTGCCGCCGCGGATTGGCGCCCAGCAGGTAGCCGCTTTTCAAATCCGTCAGCAAGTCCGCCGCCGAACCTCCCGCGGACGAAGTGGCGCCGGCGGACATCAGGTTGATGGAGGTAATGCCTTTGGCGCCTGGCAGCACGGCGTAGAGCAGTTGCGTCACCTTTCCCATCGCGCCGATCGGCGTGGTGTCGGTCTCGCCGGTCGAGCGGCAACACACCAGCGCCACCACAAACGACATGAGCACCGACAGGATGCCCAGCGGAATGGAAATATCGAACGCGGCATGGAGCAGCCACACCAGCAGAATGCTGACAGGCACCACGCCGTAAATCATCCACTTTCCCGGGACCTCGATGCGCGCCATCTCCGCTGCGCCGCTGCTGTCGCCGCTGCGCGTGACGCGAAATGCCCGCCCCACGGTTTTCCATTGAAGAATCAGCCCCGTGAGACTGGCGAAGACGAGAATGGCAGTGCCGGTCCACAGGCCCCAGCGCGTGGGATTGGTCACATAAAGGCCTGTGTCAGGATCCGGCCTGGCAATGCCGGCGAGTTCGTGATCCGGAGGATACAGCGGCAGCGGCAGCGAGCGCACTGCGCCCTCCGCCAGCGGCTGGTCGAGCGGAGCGACACCCAGGTCCTGCTGCCACAGCATCGGGGTCAGTACGAAGTAGAGCAGGGCTGCCCCGACCAGCATGGAAAATCCCACGCGAAATCCGGTGATGATGCCCGCGGCCACCAGCATCACGCTCATGTCGAGAGCGAAGCCGGCCAGCACCGTGGTGCCGCCGATCACCGGAATCCACGAGTGCGGCAGGTGAATTTCCGCAGGAAAGATTTCGCGCAGTGAATTGCCCCATTCCGTCAGTCCGAAGGAGGCGACGGTGTCACCGGACATGCGGAGCAGCCCCGCGAAGGCTCCCAGCCCCAGCGCGGCCAGCAGCACTTTGGCTTTACGCCGCGCGCCGTCGCCTTCGCTGTAAAGACTGCGCGTGGTCTCCGCCGCGGCGATACCTCCGGGAAACGGCAGCTGCTCGTGATTGATCATCTGCCGCTTGAACGGCACGGCCATGAACACACCGAGCGTGGCTGTCAGGAACACGAACGCCATCAGCACCGGCCACGCCGTGTGCGAACCCTCCACCATCAGCAGCGCGCCGAAGGCCGTCGCCACCGTCCCTCCCGTTGAGTAACCGGCCGCGGACGCCGTGCTTTGCATGCAGTTGTTCTCCAGCATGCTGAGAGGCTTCATGCCAAAGCCCCGCATCAATGACCCCATGCTGTAGGCCAGCACACACGCAGTGATGGTCACTCCGAAGGCCCAGCCCAGTTTGATGGTCGCATAGAGATTCGATGCCGCCATGACCATGCCGATCAACCCGCCCACCGCCACGGCGCGCAGCGTGAACTGCGGCACGTTGTCCCCCTGATAAACATAGCGGAACCAGTGAAGGTCCTTCTCCTCCGGTGTGGCCTCCGGCCCCGGTGGCGGCGGGACGGTCCTGTCAGATTCAGAAAGCGGGGCGGAGGAGGATTCGGTGGACATGCGGTGAAATTAAACCCGGCGTTGAAGCCGAAAACCGGCGCGCTGGCAAGCACCGCGCCGCACTTTGGCCCGGGAAAAATCCGCGCGGCATAATCCCTGACGGACCGGTGCAAGCAATGTTTGACAGGTGAATCCGTAATGATCCGCGGCACTGCCGCGCACCGGACTTCAAAATTCTTTGCGCCCCAGACTTGCATTGATCCTGCCAGCCGCTAATCCCCGGCGGCTATGGCAGTGAAGAAGAGTCCTTATCCCCTCATCGATGGCGGCGTCGCGGCGCCGGAGGGATTCGTGTGCAGTGCCGTCCAGTGCGGCATCAAGAACGCTGCCAAACTGCGGCTCGATCTCGGACTGATCTATTCCAAAGCGCCCGCGGTGACGGCGGCGATGTTCACCACCAACAAGGTGAAGGCCGCGCCGGTGAAACTTTGTCAGGCCCACATGCGCACCAACAGCATCCGCGCCGTCATTGTGAACAGCGGCAACGCCAATGCCTGCACCGGCCCCCGCGGCATCCGTGACGCCCGGACCATGGCCGAACTGACCGCCGCGGAACTGGGCCTCGATCCCGCGCAGGTGCTCGTCGGCAGCACCGGCATCATCGGACTGCCCATGCCCATGGAGCGCATCACGCCGAAGATCCCCGATCTCGTCAAGAACCTCGACCGCAGTCAGGGCGCTCAGATCGCGCGCGCCATCATGACGAGCGACACCAAACCGAAGTGCGTCAGCATCGCGGTGCCGCTGGGCAGCAAGACCATCCGCATCGGCGCCATCGCCAAGGGCGCCGGCATGATTTCGCCGAGCATGGGCACCATGCTCTGTTATATCACGACGGATGCGAACATCGGTCAGGCGGAACTGCGCCGCTGCGTCCGGCACTGCGTGGAGCAGACTTTCAACCGCATCACCATCGACGGCGACACCAGCACCAACGACACCGTCGTCGTCATGGCCAACGGTCAGGCCGGGAACCGCCGGATCAAAGCCGGCGGCCGCCAGTGTCAGGAATTCCGCGCGGCCATGCTCTGGGTCATGACCAAAATGGCCAAAGCCATCGTCGCCGACGGCGAGCGCGTCACCAAATTCGTGGAAGTCATCGTCAAAGGCGCCGCCACGGTGAACGATGCCAGACGCGTCGCCGAGACCGTGGCCAATTCCCTGCTCGTGAAATGCTCATGGAACGGCGGCGACGCCAACTGGGGCCGCATCATGCACGCCATCGGCTACAGCAAGGCGCGCATTCGCGAGGACATGATCGACATCTATTTCGACGGCCTCATCGCGGCGCGGAACGGCATCGCCAGCGGCACCCCGGTCGAGCAGCTCCGCAAAATTCTCGCCCGCCGGGAATTCACCGTCACCATCGAACTCAACCTCGGTCAGTCGGAATACAACGTGTTCACCAGCGACCTCTCCCAGGAGTACGTGGACTTCAACCGCACCGAGTACGCGGCGCCGGCGAAGCCGTGAGGCAGTGCCGGGTTCACTTATTCCGCGCGCCCTTCCCTGCCGCCCCCACTTTGCGGAACTTCCCCTTCGTTTTGCGTGCGATGCCGCGCAGCAGATCCTCCTCTTCCTTCTTATCGGCGCCGGTAACGTAATAGACGGTGTGGATGCGCGGCAGTGAGGGGGTGTCTTTGGCGGCCTGTTCGATTTGCTTGAACAACTCCTCGTTGGGAATCGCGCTCATGCCGCCGCCGCTTTGGGAGCGGGTGGCGTTGCCGTCGGTGAGCATGAAGGCGACTTCAGGCGCGAGGCGCAGCAGTTCTTCGATGGCGTAATCATGGCGCGTACCGCCGGGGCGGCCGCCCGTCGGGCCTGCGGTGTTGGCGTCCACTTCGTTTTGAATGTGCGCCCGGGCCTCGGCCTTGTTGGCATCGGTGGCACGGACCAGTTCGGGTTTCCAGCTGCGCGCACTGCCGCTCCAGCGGATGATGCCGAACCGGCTCTCCGCGCCGAGTCCATCGATCAGCCTGACGGCTTCATCGCGAATCACCTGAAAGGCCTGCTCGCGTCCCTCTTTGAGCAGTTTGCGCGTGCCGCTGTCGTAGTCGCCGGTGCGGCTGAACATGCTCTGCGAGACGTCGATCATGATGACCACACTCTTCGCGGTGTCTTTGATATTGAAGAACGCGACGCCGCTGCCCGTTCCGGTGCCGCCCCCGCCGCCGATGCCGCGTCCGGTCCCGAGACCGCTCCCGCTCGCCCCGACGAGACTGGCGATCTGATCGCTCACCATCGCGGAGGGATCCAGCGGCAGCATTTGATCCAGATCCACGTCCGGCATTTCCGGCACCTGAACGGTGGAGGGACCGGTGCCTGACAATCGCCTGCTGTAGCTCGGTCGCGGCGCCATGCTGTCGTGCTTGGCCACATTCATGAGGTGCTCGCGAATCTTCGCCGGGAGCTGCACCCGCGGCTCGGCGAGGAATTCCACCTCCGGCTCCGGCGGCAGCAGATACTCGCGAAAGACCACGCCCACGGCCAGTGCCACCAGTCCCGCATGCACGCCGATGCTGATGAGAAACGACCGCGCGGTGCGCGGCTTGCTGTCCTTTGCGCGCTTCATGGTTCCGTTTCCGCAGGAATGTCAGGCTCGGTCAGCCTCTCCTCTTTCTCCGGCGCCGGGAGTTCTTTCAGCAGCGCCTCCGCCGCGGCCCTTTCCGGCGCATCCGGATAAAGATGAATCAGGTCCGTGGCCGCCGCGCGCGCTGCGTCCGGCTCGCCGTGCTCCCGCCGCAGTTGCGCCGCCGCCCACAGTCCGCGCGCTGCAAGATCCTCCTCCGCTCCGTGAAACACGTGCGGGAAAAGCAATGCATCGAGCGCCGCGTGCAGCAGCCGGTCGCGCTGCGGGCGAATTTCGTCTTCGAGTTCCCAGCGCGGGTGTTCTTTGACCAGCGCGCGCAGTTCCATGGCTGCCGCCTCGCCCAGCAAATGTTGCAGTTCGATCTTCACGCGCACCTCCTTCGCCTCCTGGAGCATCGCAGCAGCCTGCGGCCGCACTTCGCTGCTCTTTCCCTGACGCAATTGCAGTCGCAGTTTTCCCACCCTGGCCCGGCCGCGGCGCTCCGCACTCCAGTCGGAGGATTCGATCTGTTCATACACCTGCACCGCGCGTTCGATGCTGCCCGCGGAGGCTTCCCGGGTGAGCAGTTCCGCATAAGTCAGGCCGATTTCACCCGCATTGCTGCGCGGAATGGCGAGACGCGGTGACTTGGCGATCCACAGTTGAATGAGCGGCGTTCCCCTGCCCTCCGCGACCGCTTTGGCCAGCGTTTCCGCTTCGCCGGCGAGCGGCGCGAAGGTGATGAACTCGATGTCCGCGAGCGGAATGTCCCGCTGCTCGCGCTCCTGCCAGAGAATCTTCACCGTCGTGGGCGTGAAGGAGATGACCTGACAGTCGGCGGTGCGGCCGTTTTTCAGCGTGAGCACATCGCCGGCACTGGCGAAGCAGGTGAGCAGAATAAGAAGCACAGCAGCGGGGACCTCCGGTCTCCTGTGGAATACCGGGCACGGTGGACCGGAGGTCCACGCTACGGATTTCACGGCGCACCTCCTTCCAGTTTGGCGAGGCGTTCGCGCGCCTGCCTGGCCGGCGGCTGTGCGGCGAGATCGTTCTTCGCCAGCATGGCCTGGTAAGTCCGCGCGGCGCTCGCGGCATCGTTCATCCGCTCCAGCACCAGTCCGTGCTGCAGCCATGCTTCGGCCGCGGTTTCCTTCCACTTCGCACCGGAGAGGCAGCAGCGCTGAAAATGCTTCGCGGCCAGCGGCAGGTCATTTGCGTCCAGGGCAAGGTACCCGAGCCCGAGCAGGGCCCGCGCTTTCTGCTGCGAAGTGGCGAGACGGCTCGTCGTCACCGCGGTCAGCGCCTCCACGGCTTCCTTTTCCCTCTTCATTTCCCGCAGCAGCGCGGCGCGCTCCAGTTGCGCGTCATTGCCCGCGGCGCCTGTCAGGGATTCCGCCACGCAGCGATCGAACCACTCCAGGGCTGCAGTCTTGTCTCCCGCGGCGGCGGCGATCATGCCAAGACCGAAAGCGGCGCGTTCCCGCTCCAGCGCCCGCGGGTGCCACTTGCGCAGATCGAGGTAAAACTGACGGGCGCGTTTGAAATCCTGACCGGCGCGCAGCGCATCCGCCGTATCCGCAATGATGCGCGGGTGATGGATCGCAGGATCGAGCAGCGGGGCGAGATTGTAATGGACGGAGCGCGCCCTGACGGGACTGGAACTCTGCAGGGCATGACCTTCGGCCCACGCCAGCCGCAGAGCGAGCGTGCGGCGGTTCGCCTTCCTTGCGGCGGCGGCCTTGGTTTCGAGGGCGAGATAGAGTTCGCGGGTCTCCGTCGCGCCGCGGTAGAGCTTTGCCATCCCGTCGAGCAGGTCCTCCACGCCTTCGGCTTTCGGATCGTCGCCGTGCTGCTCCAGCGTGGCCCACACCAGTTCGCGGGCGGCGCCGGGTTCCCCCAGTTTCTGGACTTCGCGGGCCTGCCACATCGCGGCCTCCGCGAGGCGCCGGCTGCGCGGATTCTCTTTGATGTACCGCTCGTAGAAGGCGCGCGCCTCCTTGCTGCGGCCCAGTTTGCGCAGCGCCTCGCCCTCTTTGAACTGCGCCTCCTCCCAAAGCTTCGCGTCGTCGCGCGGAATCCCGCGCAGCATGGCGATGCCCGCATCCATTTCTCCTTCGGCCATGAGCGACTCCGCCAGCAGCAGGCGCGCCTCGTCCTCCTGGCGGTCGCCGGGGAACTTTTTGAGCCACGCCCGAAATTCCGGCGCGGCCCTGCGGTGCTGCATTTGATTGTGCAGGCAGCGCGCCCGCTCGAATGCCGCGGCGGCGGCGTAGCGGCCTTTCGGATAGGCTTCGATGCTCAGCGCCAGCCGCTCGCGGGCCGCTTCGTACTTCCGCTCCAGGCTCAGCGCCACGCCTTCCCAGAACATCGCGTCCTCGTGAAGCGGGCCTTTTTTGAATCTCGTCCGCAGCGCTTCGAATGCCGTCAGCGCGATGTCGCTGCGTCCGCGCTCCAGCTGACAAATCCCCGCGAGCAGCATGGCGCGCGGTGCGAGCAGATGCTGCGGCCAGTCGTTCGCCACGTCACCGAATTCCTTCTCCGCCTCCACAAAGCTCCCGCTGCTGCGCAGGCCCTCACCTTTGGCCACGAGAATCTGCGGCAAATGATCGCCGCGGCGGTGTTCGGCGTAGATGGAAAGATAACGGTTGGCGCTGGCGATGACCCGCGCCCAGTCGCCCGTCTGCTGCCAGCACTCCACGGCCGTCACCGCCGCCTGCTCCACCGTGGGATCCGGCTCCAGCGTGGCCACAGCGTCGTCGAGAATCATCCCCGCCTCGCGCCAGCGCTCCAGTCCGATGAACGCCTGTGCCAGCCGCAGTTTCAGCGCGGCGTCATAACTTTCGATTTTGGCGAACTGCTCCAGTTCACGTTCGATGCGTGTGATGATGCCGTCGGTTTGAAAAACGAGCGCCTCGCGTTTCGCGCCCTCCCGGCGCAGCAACTCGCGGCGCTGCATGGCGGCGGCGAGCTTCTCCTGCTGGTGCCGCAGCAAACGCTCGCGCGGCCAGAGCCGGTTCAGGCACGTGATGGCGTCGTAGTATTTCTCCTCCTCCAGGCAGCGTGCACCGAGCGAGAGAGTGAGCAGCTGAAACGACACCGCCTGGGTGAGGTCTTCGATTCGGGGAATACCAGGACGAGCCTGACTGCTCCGCCTGACCAGTTGCACGGCCTCGCCGAGCCGGCCGGCCTCCATCAGTGCATGCAGCAGCAGCACCGTCGCGCGACCCGCCACCTCCCGCTGGTCCGGCGGCAGTTTGGGGATTTGATCCTGAAAAAAGTCCGCCGCACCTTCAAAGTCATCGAGCTGAATGTAACCCGTCCCGAACAGCAGGAACGCTTCGTAGCGACGCGTGCGGTCGTGCTTTTCGTTGGCGTAATATTCACCGAACTGCTCCTGCGCCGGCATCACTGCGCCGGTCTGAAGCAGGCAAATGCCGCGCCAGAACAGCAGTTCCTCACGCGCCGCCTCCGGCAGCTTTGGAAGCAGCAGCGAGGCCTCGATCAGCGCGAGCGCGTCGTCAAATTCCCCCGCCTTGAGCCGGCACAGCGCCAGCAGCGGACGGCACTCATCCACCAGCGGCGCGACCTCCGCATTCTCTCCGTAGTCCGCGATGAGTTGATCGAAATGACGCGCCGCTGCGGTGAAATCCTGTGCCTCAAAGGCAGCGCGGCCCGCCTTGACCAATTCCGCCGGCGTCAGGTCCGCGCCCGCCTCCTCCGGCACCGGCCGCGCCGGCCCTCCTTCCTTCCGCATCTGTCCAAAGAGCTGCGGCATCCCGGCGAGCGAGACGCAGAGCAGCAAAGTGCAGCGCAGACAGGGGTCCATTATCGCGCAGATGTTATGAACCGCGCCGGGAATGGCGAGCATTTTCTTTGCGGCGCGACCGGGGCCGCTGCGGCCTGCCGCGCAGAGACCGGGGACGGCTTGGCCGGAAGTATTCTACAGCCTCAGCCCGCGGCGTCTCGAAGCAGCGCTTCGGTGGCTTCCCAGTCGATGCACGGGTCGGTGATGGAGACGCCGCGCTGCAACTCCGCGAGCGGGCGCGGAAATTTCTGCGTGCCGGCGTGGAGGTGACTTTCCAGCATGGCCCCGAAAATGCCAGGAAGTCCGTCGCGGCGCAGGGCGAGAATGCGGCGGAAGACGTCCGGCATTTTTTCGTGATCCTTGTCGCAGTTGGCGTGACTGGCATCGATCATCACGCCCTCGCGCTGGCCGCCTTTTTTCAATGCGGCGAACGCCGACAGCACGTCGTCACGGCTGAAGTTAGGCCCGGCATCTCCGCCGCGCAGGATGATGTGGCAGTCGGGATTGCCGGTGGTTGTCACCACACTGGCGCGACCGTCCGGTGCGATGCCGAGAAATGTCTGCGGCGCGACGGCCGCCTTCATGGCATTCACTGCAGGCTCCACGGCACCGCTGGTCGTGTTTTTGAAACCAACCGGCATGGACAGGCCGCTCGCCATCTGCCGGTGCGTCTGACTTTCCGTCGTCCGGGCGCCGATGGCGCTCCAGCAGGTGAGGTCGGCGATGTACTGCGGCGTGATGGGATCGAGCATTTCCGTCGCGGTGGGCAGGCCGAGCGCGAGCACATCGCGCAGAAACGAACGCGCCATGCGCAGACCGGCGGGGATATCGTTGGTGCCATTGAGGTGCGGGTCCATGATGAGGCCCTTCCAGCCGGTGCTGGTGCGCGGCTTTTCAAAATAGACCCGCATCGCCACGAGCACGCGGTCCTTCACTTCACCGGCCAGGTTCGCGAGCCGCTGCGCGTATTCCATGCAGGCGTCCGTGTCGTGAATGGAACACGGCCCGACGATGGCCAGGAACCGCGCATCGCGCCCGGCGATGATGTCCGAGATTTCGCGGCGCGCCCGGGTCACGAAATCCTGCTGCGCGGGGGACGCGGGAATTTCACTCATCAGCTCCGAAGGTGCAGGCAGCGGGGTGTTGGCGGTGACGTGAAGGTTGGAGGTCTCGGGCATGCGCTGCCGTGCTGTGGTCCCTGATGGATGGCAAGCGTCTGAAACGGACCGAAGCTTGACACACCGGGCCTGCCTCTCAATCCATCACTATGAAACGAAAAATCGTCCTGTTCGTCCTCATACCACTGGTGGCCGGAGTCGGGCTTTTTCTGCTGAAGGCCAGGAAGAAGCTGCCGCCTGGAGTGTATTTGAAGGAGGCTGTCGGGCGCGCAAAAACGGTTCACTCCTTTCTGATCGCGCATTCAACTGAACACGACGGCTACTTTCCTGAGAATCCCGCTGTCCTGCTTCTGGACCAGGCTGATTTTCTGACCCCAATATTCGATTATCGTGGTGCCGGGATGAAGTCCGATTCCGATACTGGTCAGCTCCTGTTCCGGTTTCGCATATCAAAAGTGCCGGGCAAAGAGGTTCGCGTGACCGTGGGCGGTCGGTGCTGGACGGCGTCATCGGAAGAGTCCCTGCCTTGAGCTGCCGCCCGAGGATTCTCTTGTCACCGCCGGAGGCCCGTGCTTTCTGCCGCCGGTTTTCCTCTCCCATGCTTGATCAGTATCTCCCCGTTCTCCTGCAAATCCTCGTCGCCGGCGGTCTCGCGGCCTCCATGCTGATCTTCAGCGTGCTCCTTGGCAAAACCGGCACGCCGAACGCGACTAAAAATTCGCCCTACGAGTGCGGCATGCTGCCCATCGGCGATGCGCAGCCGCGCTTCAGCGTGAAGTTTTACATGGTGGCGATGCTCTTCGTGCTTTTCGACATCGAGGTCGTCTTCATGTATCCGTGGGCCGTGGTGTTTCGCGACATGGTCGCAGAACACAGCATCATCTTCTGGAGCATGCTGGGCTTTGTCGGCATCCTGCTGGTGGCCTATCTTTACGCGCTGAAAAAGGGAGCGCTGCGGTGGAACGATTGACCGGTCATGGTCCATCACGTGGCGCTCTATAAACTCCAGCCGGACGTGGCGCCGGAGACGCTGGACGAAATGATCCGCCGCACGCGCAGCCTGCTGCTCAAGATTCCGGAAGTGCTCGCGGTGCGCTCGGGCAAACGCATCGATCCCGACAGCGAGTATCCGTTTTTCGTCGCGCTCGACTTCGATTCCCTGGCCAAACAGGCCATGTTCCGCGACGACCCGGTCTATTTGAAATTCCTGCTGGAAGTTATCGAGCCCTACACCACAGACTGCCTCGCGTGTGATTATGAGATGGAACCCGGCAAAAATGTGAAGTATTCCTGATCCCGCCATTCAACCTGCACTCCCCCATGAAACACCTCCTGCTCCTTACCGCCCTCACCGTTTCCACACTCAGCGCCGCCGACGAAAAGAAGCCCGCCGCTGAAGCCAAGTCGGACGCCGCAGCCAAAACTGCGGACCTGACCGCCGGCAGCCTGACATTCAAAGCCGCCGCTCCCTGGGTGGCCAAGAAGGAAGCCCGCCGCATGAGCGCCGGCGGATACACCATCCCCGGCAAGGACGGCGCCGCCGGTGTCGATGCGGACGTCTATCACTTTGGCGGCCCCGGCGGCGGCGGTGACAACGAGGCCAACATCGCACGCTGGCAAAAGCAGTTCGTCCCCGGCGACGACGGCGCTCTGCCCGAAGGCAAGCGCGAGGAAATCGAAATGGGCGGCAAAAAAGTGATTTTCGTCACGTTCATAGGCACGTTCCTCTCCGGCAGTGTCATGGACAAAGAGCGCAAGCCCCTTCCCGGCTACACCATGACCGGTGTCATCGTGCCCACCGACGACGGCAGCATTTATTTCAAGATCGCCGGCCCTGACGCCGCGATGGCAGCCGCGGCGGAACACATCAAGGCCCTGGTGAAGAGCGCCTTTCCCGACGCGAAGTGATCTTCATCCCTTCCCGGCGCCGCGGAACATGAAGTACACCGCACCGCACATGCAAAGGCCGGCCCACAGGAAATCGAGCCGCGGTTTCTCGCCGAGATAAAATACCGCGAACGGCACGAACATGCCGAGCGTGATCACCTCCTGGAGGATCTTCAACTGCGCCACAGCCAGCCCGCCGTTGTGCCCGATGCGGTTGGCCGGCACTTGAAAAAGGTATTCGAACAGCGCGATGCCCCAGCTGGCGAGTGCGGCGATCCACCATGCGCTGTGCTTGAACTTGAGATGACCGTACCACGCGAAGGTCATGAAGACATTCGACAGCAGCAGCAGCGTGATCGTTTGCGGGAGGGGTGACATGGCGCGCGCGCCATAGCGACTTCGGCAGAAAACGCGAATCCGATTCACGCCTCCGGCACCGCCACGGCGCGCGGCGGACCGTTGCTGAGTTTCCCGGTGATGATTTCAGCAAGCACCGTATCCAATTCCAGATTCAGCAGTGCCTCGCGCAGGGTGCGGTCGTCGAGCGCAGTCTCCATTTCCGGCAACGCGAGCAGACGGCTGTAGTGAGAGAAACTGAGCGCGTGAGAAACGTCGTTGTCGTGACGGAGGCGCTTGAGGGACTCCTGCAGAATGACCGGCCCGGCCATCGGATGGCGCACCGCGCGCTCCCACACCGCCGGCTGGCGCTGCAGCACGAGCAGCGATGCCGCGCAGGCGGCTTCGTGGCTGCCCAGAGGATCGAGACGGTTGAGCACCGCTCCGAGCGCGCCTTTTGTGAGGCTGCGGCTGATGCGGGAAATGAAATCCGCTTCCTCCAGCGGGGTCAGGCTTTGCGCATCCACCGCCTGCTCAAGGTGACGGAGCTGGCTCGCCGCGCCGGCCCACCGCGCGGCGATGGCCCCGCCCCACACGAGCAGCACCGCCGGCACCAGACCGAGCAGTCCGCCGCGCACCCGCGTCCGGCGGTCCATCGGGCCGGGACCTTCGCTGCTCACGATGCCATTGAGCAGGCGGCGCGCAAACCAGGCGGCCAGCAGCCCGGCGCCCACCGCGCCGTATTTGATGAAGCCCTCCGGATTTTTGCCCCACCACAAAATACATAGCGCCGGCATGTAGCGGAACCACGCCAGCGCGGCGGCGACCCCGGCGGCCAGCGCCAGCACCAGCAGCACCAGTCTCCCCACACCGCGGAGAAATCCCATCACCGCGCACAGCGCAATGAATCCGAGCACGACGAGCCGCAGTGCGGGTTCACTGGTCAGTTGATCGAGCATGGGATTCCTCTGCGATGCCGCACGGCGAAACTCAAGGGTTCAGGCGGAGACGCCGCCGGCGAGTGGAGTTTCGCAGCGGGTGGAGCGCAGCGGAATGGTCTTGCGCCGCAGGTCGTGGTGCACTGTCAGAAAACGCACGGTGCCGCTGCGCACGCGCATGAGCACGCTGTGCGTGGTCGCGATGTGCCCCTGCACGCGCACGCCCTGGAGCAGCGGACTGTCGCAGATCCCGGTGGCGCAGAAGAAAATGTCGTCGCCGTACGCGAGGTCCTTGCTCCGGAATTTCCGGTCCAGGCGGTCGCCCCAGCCCGCTGCGATCAATTCCTGACGCTCCGCCTCGTCGCGCGGCCAGATTTTCGTCTGCATCCCGCCGCCGAGGCAGCGCAGCCCCGCCGCGGCGAGCACCCCTTCCGGCGCGCCGCCGATGCCGGCGAACAAATCGATCCCGCTGCCCGGCAGTGCGGGCGCGATGGCGGCGGTGATGTCACCGTCGCTTACCATGCGCAGCGATGCGCCGGCGCGGCGGATGTCTTCGATGAGGGGCGCATTGCGCGGGCGGTCGAGAACCGTCACCGTGACGTCGCGCACCGCTTTGTCGAGAATCCGCGCGGTCAGTTTGATGACCTCCGCAATCGGCGCCTCCACATCCAGCGGCAGCGAAGCATCCTCCATCCACGCGCGCCGCACCGGCTCCGGATAGGAAAGCTTTCGCAAATAGAATGCCGGGATGTCCATCATGGCTGGACCGGCGCCTTCCGCGCGCCGCACGGCTGCCAGACAGGCGATGGAATTCGGCATGCCCTTGCTGCAGTTCGTCGTGCCGTCCACAGGATCGAGCGCCACATCGTAAAGCGGGCTGCCGCTCTCCCACGTCCCGATGCGCTCCCCTTTGAAGATGCCCGGGGCTTCATCCTTGATGCCCTCGCCGATCATCACTTCGCCGCGGATGCGCATGAGATCGAACATTCCCCGCATGGCATCGCACGCCGCCGCATCCGCCGCCTCCTTGTTCCCCTTCCCGATCCACTGCATCACATTGAGCGCCGCGATTTCCGTCGCGCGCAGGAAGTCGAACTCCTGCAGACGTTCGGAATCGTTGTGCGGTGTGGGCTGGAAGGCGGCCGTGCTCATGGCACGCTGCGAAACACGGACGCCGCGCGGCTGCAATGAGAACTGCAGTCCTCCCGGCTCATGAACCGCCTTCCATCATCCTTTGATGACTTCGATACTCAGAATGCGTATTTCCCAGTCCACGGGATGCAACCACCAGGTAATTGACCACGGGCGCATGAGATGGACGGACAATTCCCGCCCCGCAGCGTCCATTATGGTCATGGCCGGCGGCTCATGCGATCCGGTTTGCAGCCGGGCAATTTCACGAAGCAGTTTCTCCCGGGTGCTGCGGGGGCAGGAGAGCAGAACTCTCGTGGCCTGCTCACTAAAGGAAACACCGGGTTCGCGAGGAATACCTTACAGGCCCTGAGCCGAGAGCGACTCGTGCAACACACGCACCCGGTCGAGGGAGAACTTCCGCCCGGAATCCATATCCAACTGCGTGCTCTCCATCTGCTGTCGCCAAGCGGCGTCTGAACTCTGCGTGAGGTGATGCAGGTAGGCGGCGGCGAAAAACCGCTCGTCCGCCGTGAGACGGTCCAGAGTGTCGCGGATTTCAGCGGTGCTCATCTGTTCAGTCTAATGGCAGAGAGGCGCAGCGCAACATCCTGTTGCCGGACGGATTACGGCCGTCGCGGCAGGATCATGTTGCAGAAATCCACGGAATGCACGCTGCCGTCCGGATTGGTGAGGAAGACGGCGTGTTCGTCGTCGTACATGCCCGGTGGCAGCAGGAAGGTGTGGCGGTTCACCGGCGTCATGCGGTAGTCCACCATGTTCTCGGTGGTGGCGTAGAGCCTGCCAAATTTTTCGTGCACGACGATGGGAATGAACTTCGGACCATAACTGCCGAGGAAGCGCCGCCACTCCGCGGGAATGCCGGCGCGCTTCAGGCCGCCGCGTTTGAACTGCTGTGGTCCGGCGGCGAAACTGACGGCTCCGCCATCGACGGTGAACGTCACCGGCACGTCGTCGTGAATGCGGCTGTTGAGCAGAAAGTTGTTTTCGCCGGCCGGTGTCATGGCGCAGGGCTGACTGGAGTAGCTGCCTTCGAGGCGGCCGTTCTTCACTGACAGCTCGCACCAGAAGCTTTGCGACTCATAAACACCGGCAAATTTCTCCAGCGCCTTGTCGCTCAATGAAACCGGTGCGGGAGCAGCCGGCAGTTTTTCGCCGAGCTTGCGTTCCAGCATGAGGGAGAGCGCGAGGTTGGCCAGTTTGCCGATGCGGGCGTTGACGATGTCCTCGTTGCCGATCACCACCACCCCGAGCCGCGTGTCAGGCAAGTAAGTCAGCGCCGTGGAATGGCCATAGACCGCGCCGTTGTGGCCGACGGTCCTGTGCTCGCGGAATTTTCCCAGCGCGAAGCCGAGACCGAAGGTTCCGTCCGGCACGAGCTGCGGTTTCCACATTTCCGCGAGGGTTGCCTCTTGCAGCACCCGGCCGTTCTTTCCCTGACCTTTGCCATCGAGCATCATGATGAATTGCGCGAGGTCCGGCGCGGTGGTGAACAGATTCCCGGCCGGCACCGTGCCAAGGTCGAACAGCGGGCACTCTTCGTGTGTGAAGCCGCCTTTGCCGTCGGCCACGCGCAGCCGCGACTTGAGCACCTTGCCGCCCGGCACATCTTTCACCAGCCATGCGCTTTTCGTCATGCCGAGCGGGGCGAAAATGTGCGCCGCCTGATACTTTTGAAAGGCCTCACCGCTGACTGTGGCGACGACTTCGCCGGCCAGCGTCGGCACGATGTTGGAATACCGCGTCTTCGCATTCGGCGGCGTGACGACCACGCAGCCGCGCACGCTGTCACAGGTGGCTTTTTGTGAGGGCCGGGAGTCATCGAGATAGCCGCCGACAGGCGACTCGCGCTGGATTCCGCTGCGATGGCAGAGCATTTGCCGCAGTGTAATGGCAGGAGCCTCCGGAAAAGGATTCACCGGAAGCACCGCGCCCGGCAGGGTGACGAACTCTGCATCGATGCTCAGTTTCCCTAATTCGGCGAGTTGCATCACGGCGACCGCATTGAAGAGCTTCGATACCGATCCGGCGCGAAACACACTGTCGCGCTCCGCTTCGCCGTAGCCCGCCGCATGAACCAGTCGCTGACCGTCCGTCAACGCCACCGCGATGCCGCCGATGCCGTAGTCTTTGATTTCCTGCTGCACCGCGGTTTCGAGGCGGGCCACGGCGGAGGAGTAGTCAGGGTCGGCGCTCATGGAGTGGAGAGATGTCAGAGCGAGGGCGGCGAGAGTGGCGGGGAGTTTCATGACATGGAGCACGGGAAAGTATTAGACAATGTGATTTGCTGCGCCAGTTGTGCAGCAAGAATCCTGCGCGTCCCCGTAACTTTCTCTTCCCCTCCACCATGAATCTTCACCGTCCTTTTTTCACCGTTGCCATCCTTTCCGCCGGTTGCGCCGGGGCTGCTCCCTCCATCATCGTACCCGCGATCAGTTCCGTGGCCAATGAAAACCCGTTTCTCGGTCAGGGCTTCACGTTTGTGACCAACAACAGCGGCATGGCGCCCGCCGTGAACACCGGTGACAGTCTGGCAGCTGCCCAGGCGGCGGTGCACGTTTATGGCAACTTCACCGAATCGTGGGTCACCGAGGCTTCCACTGCCGACTACTTCGAGACCGGTTTCGGCACCACGAATCCGCCCAGCGTCGTGTTCGATCTCGGAACCGACACGGTGATTTCCAATATTCTGCTCTGGCAGTATCAAAACGACGGGGGCGGAGCCGCCAATGTCGGCAACCACACCCGGACCCTCGATCTCCGGTTCAACACCGCCGCGGAGGGAGCCGGATCATTTCCCGGCTCCGCCACCACGCTGACCATGCTGCCGGTGACGGATGGCGACGGGCTCGGCAACGGGAACGACCTCAACGGCGTGAACAGCGCCCAAACCTTCAGCCTCAGCGGCGTGGCGCGTTACGTGCAGCTCACCGTGACGGACAATTACCGCAACTTCCAGGGCATCACCGTCGGCGGCGACCGCGCCGGCCTCGGCGAAGTCCGGTTCCACGGCGAGGCGATTCCCGAGCCCGCATCCGCCGGACTACTGCTGCTGGCGGGCGGGGCCATGATGCGCCGGAAGCGTTGATCCATCCTTTCCCGTTCACTCCCGGCGGCTGACTTGCATGCAAATACCGGGCTGCTCTTCAGCAGGGGGTTGGCTGAAAAGCGAAAAGGCGCAGGGTAAACCCTGCGCCTCCCGCGATGATGAGTTCTGAATTGAAGCGGGTATTACCTCCTTCGAAGGAACCGGCGAACACCCGCCAATCCGCAGAGGGCAGCCCCCATGAGGGTCACGGTGGTTCCGCCATCTGGAGTGCTGGTCGTAGTGGTGGTGCCGGTGGCACTGCCGTAGAGAGCGACATGGGAAATCGCACCTTCACCGGGCCAGAAACCGGTCAAAACCAGATCTTCCGTGCCGTTCCAGCCCAGAGTCGTCAAGTTAAAGAGATACCATGCAGGGCTGTTGTTTCCGTCCTTTACCAGCATCCAGGCAGGGTTCGTGGAATTACTCACGATAGATTGAGTGCCAACGTGGTCTATCAGGGCATTGGCAGGATCGCTGGCAGAGTTGGAGAAAGTAGTGGTGTAGTGCGCGGCCATGGCTCCCGTGTCACCGGCAGCCCCCACATCCATTTTGTAATACTCCGTCACGGCTCCCATAATCGGGAAGATGACGGAATTGATGCCATTTGCGCCACCCATGCCCGTCTGATTGCCGGTCCATTGCGGCATCGTGGCAGGCGTGATGCTGAGTGCCTGAGCCTCAGGAGCAGCGGCGAAAGAAACTGCAAGAACAAGGGCGGTGGTAAACTTTGCGATTTTTGAGGTCATGAGAGGATTGTAGAAGTCAAGGAGAGGGAATGGCCGTTGTCGAAGATCATCCAGAACCGAATTTTGAGAATCGAACTTCGTCGGTGCACATAATTAAATAAAGCAATGCTCATGCCAAACATTTCTCCGGGTCCTTTTCCCTCCATAGAGCGGCATTTAACTTGTTGATGACGTGGGGACGAAGATGAGGCTATTATTTTCATAACTTAACACCCAGGCCGGAGGCTTTGGCGAAGCGTCAAGAATCCCGACACCAGGCTGTTTCTGTTTCGTGAATTCAGCCGCCCATCCCTGCAAACCCCTGGAACGGATTAGCCTCTCTTGCCGGGCTGGTGAAGGAAAGCCTCCAACTGCTCCTGGAGTCTCACCACCATCACTGGCGTGTGCTCACTGCACACCGCAAACCGCATCACCCCCTCCGGACCGGTGCCGGAATAGCCGGGGACGTAAGGGACGAGAATTCGGCCGGCTTTCAGCGCGTCGTGGAGAGCGCGCATTTGCGCGGAGTTGCCCATGACGACGCCGATGTTGGCCGTTGATTCGTCGCTGACTTCGACGCCCAAATCGCGGAGGCCCGCGCGGACCTGGCGGATGTTGCGGCGCAGGCGCTCGCGGCGTTCCGGTTCGCGCAGGCAAATTTCGAGGGCTTTGACCGTGCAGCCGGCGAGAGGAAAGGCGGGGGCGCTGGCGCCGTCGTAGTAGTGCGAAGCCTTTTTGACGGCCTCGATCCATGCGGATGTGCCGGCGATGACACCGCCGAAGCCGCCGAGGGCTTTGGCGGTCGTGGCGGTGGCGCTGAGGGTGACGCCGTGACGCGGCGGACCGCCGTTCACGTGCGGCCAGAGTCCGAAGTGCTCGAAGGTGCCGCGCCCATCCGGTCCGAGCACCCCTGCCCCGTGCGCGTCGTCGAGGTGCAGGACCGCGGGGGCGCATGGCTCCAGAATTTCGAGAAACTCCATGACCGGCGCGATGCGGCCGGTGGAAGAGACGACGCCGTCCGCCATCACCAGCGGACGCATTCCGGGCGGCAACTGCGCGCGCAGGTCACCGGCATCGAGATGTCGGAACGTCCGCACCGGTTTCCCCGCGAGCCGGGCGGCTTCGAGCACGCAATAGTGCGCCGCTTCATCCACCAGCACAATATCCACGCGGTCGGCGAGCGCCTGCACGGCGATGTGGTTGGCGGCATAGCCTGACGAAAAGTAGAACGCTGTTTCCGTGCCGAAGAACCGCGCCGCCATGCGCTCCGCTTCCAGCACGAGGGCGCTGTTTCCGAAACCTGATCGGGAGGTCGCGGAGTGAACGCCGTAGCGCTGCAGGGCGTCGCAGCCGGCGGCGATGACTTCCGGATGCCCGTGCAGCCCGAGGTAACTTGTGCCCGCGAAGTAGAGATACTTCACGCCATCGATGACCGTTTCCGGTCCCGGCGCGGATTCCATGAGGGGCGGGGCGTTCATTCTCAACGCGGCGCATGAACGCTTAAGGCGGCAAAAACAAGTGAGGACCCGGGCGGCGGGAATTTTCCATGCCCCCGGCCCGGACTGTGGCACCTTATCCGGCACCTCGAACCGACCACCCTGCATGAAGACCGCCGCCTTTCTCCTGTCGCTGACTGCTGCCGCCGTAATGGCGGGGCCTGTGAATTACGATATCGTCTATGTCCGCCAGGCGCGCTTTGGCGACACCACCAACACGTTGTGGCCGGAGGTGTTTCATCCAGCGCGGCTTGACCCGGGCGCGGACCTGATGCTGCTGCATCCTGACGGCAGCGAGGAGGTGCTCGTCGCGGGCGGGAACGGCGGCGTGACCGACCCGTTCCTGTCCTTCGACGCGCAGTGGTGCTACTACGTGCTCTTTCCTGACCTGCGGACGAATCAGTTGAATTATCAGCGTGCGGACCTGCCGTATGCCGGTGCGGACATTTACCGCATTCATCTCAAGACGCGGCAGATCCAGCGCCTGACACATCAGGAGTTCACGCCGAACACGGGCACGGGAAACTGGGACGTGAACAATCCAGTGAACCCGCCCTCGACCTACAACCGGCTGGGCTACGGCATACTGAATCTCGGGCCGTGTCCCGTCGCGGGCGGCAAGATCGCCTTCACAAGCAACCGCCGCGGTTACACGCCGCCGAACGGCTACACGGCGCCGACACTGCAGCTCTACGTGATGGACGAGGACGGCAAAAACGTCACGCCCATCGCGCCGATGAGCATCGGCAGCGCATTGCATCCGACGCCGCTGCGGGACGGGCGGCTTATGTTCAGCAGCTACGAAAGTCAGGGCCTGCGCGACCAGCGCATGTGGGGCATCTGGACGATTCAGCCCGACGGACGGAACTGGGGACCGCTGGTGAGTGCCTATCACAGCGGGCAGGCGTTTCATTTCATGACGCAGCTCTCGAACGGGGAGATCGTCTTCGAGGACTACTACAATCTGAACAACAACGGCTTTGGCGCGCTCTACAAGCTGCCGCCCGCGCCGCCGGCGGGGCAGCCGCAGTTTCACAGCGCGTTTCCCGCGGACAACCCTGGCATCGCGCGCACCATCGGCAGCGGATTGAATTATTCATGGAAGATGCCGTTCACGCCGCGCGGGTTTGTCAGCATGACGCCGTTCACGCATCCGGACGATGAAGCCGCGCCGGTGGGAGCCGGAGGCGTGCGCGTGGGCAAGTTCACGCATCCCAGCGGCGCGCCGGACAACGACTGCCTCGTCGTGTGGACGCCGGGACCGGCGAATGACCTGACGCGCCCGGTGACGAATCCGCGTTACGATGCAGGGCTTTATGTTATTAAAGGCGGCACCGTGGTGACAAGCCCGTCGCAGTTGGTGCTGATCAAGAACGACCCGGCTTACAACGAATGCTGGCCGCGCGCCGTGGTGCCTTACAGCGCCGTGCATGGCGTGGAGGAACCGGCCAAGCTCCCCTGGCTGCCCAACGACGGCACCGTTCATGCGGCATTGCCCAAAGGCACGCCGTACGGGCTGGTGGGCACGAGCAGTTTCTACAAGCGCGAGACCTTTCCCGGCGTGGTGACGCAGTGGTCGAATACGTTTCATGGCCTCGATGCCTTCAACACCGCGGAAAACGGCCAGAGCAGTAACTGGGAATATCAGGGCAGCGACGCCGGCCGTTACTCCAACAGCGACATCTTTGCCGTGCGCCTCTTGGCGATGGAGCCTAACTCGCACCGCAGCTACGGCCCGCATCTCGGCGGTCCATCCAATGACGGGAATCATTTCGTGAGCCATGCCCGCGAGCGACTGCGCATTCTCGGCGAGATTCCACTGCGCAAAAAAGACAGCAACGGCCAGCCGGTGCTCGATTCCGAAGGCAATCCTGACACGAGTTTTCTGGCAAAGATCCCCGCGGACACGCCGTTCACTTTCCAGACGCTGGACAAGGACGGCCTTGTTCTGAACATGGCGCAGACATGGCATCAGGTGCGGCCCGGCGAGATGCGCGCCAACTGCGGCGGCTGCCACGCGCACAGCCAGCAGCCGCTCGCGTTTGAGAGCACTGCCGCCGGTCAGCCGGATTACAAACTCACCGACCTCACGAGCATGGTGACCTGGCTCACGAAGGACGCGGGCGGAGAAACCATCGTCCAGCAAAAGCCCGCGGGCGCGGTGAATGTGGAATACCTGCGCGACATCCGCCCTATCTTTGAACGCAGTTGCAACGGCTGCCACTCCAAGGACTCGCCCGCCACCGCAGCCAATCTCGTGCTCGACGACTGGACCCTGTCCGGTTCAGTTCCGGGCGACTACAAACGACTCGCCAGCGACACCGCCGCGCAGTGGGGCCACAAGCCGGTCATTTCCTCCAAAACATGGCGGCAAACCAATGCCAGCCGCTACGTGCGCCGCTTCCAAAGCCGCCGCAGTTTGCTCGTCTGGAAAGTCTTCGGCCGCCGCATGGATGGCTGGACGAATGCCGACCATCCCACCGAATCCACACCCGGCGACGCCGCCACCCTTCCGTCAGGCGCGAATGCCAACGCCGCGGACCTCGACTACACCGGCGACATCATGCCGCCGCCCGGCAGCGGTTATCCGCCGCTCACTGAGGACGAGAAGATGCTCATCGCGCGCTGGGTGGACCTCGGCTGTCCCATCAACACCGGCACCGGCGGCCCCGATGCGGACTATGGCTGGTTCGCCGACGAACTGCCGCCCACGCTCACCATCAGCAGCCCGCGGCCCAACAAACATGTCGCGCCCCTCACCGAACTGCGCATCGGCGTCGCCGACGCCTACACCGGCGTGCAGAGCGGCTCGCTCTCCATCAAAGCCGGCTTCAGCGTCAACGGCGCCGCCGCGGGCGCGGAGCTGGTCAGTCAGGGCAGTTTCGTCAGTCCTGGCATCTTCGTCATTCCTTTGCAGACGCCGATCCTGAATCTGGAACGCACCACCCTCACCGTCAGCGTCCGCGATGTGGAGGGCAACAAGGAGGAGAGCGCCGTGCGCTTTTGGGTGCAGCCCGCGGAAATCAGCCTCCACAAATGCGATGCCACGGAACTCGCGCAGCGCCGGCTGACGCTGCATGTGCGGGACGATTTCCCGAACGCTCAGCACCGCGTCGTGGCGACGGATGATCTCAGCGCGCTGGTCTGGTCGAGTGTCACGCTGCTCGGCACGGTGAAACATGACGACCGCTACGAATACCGCGTGCAAGTGCCGGCGGAGTTCAGCGGGAGATGTTTTCTGCGCGTCGAACGCTGAACGGGTTTCCCTCAGCCGAAGTTGCGGCTCACTCCGCCGTTTCCACGCACGCCACCGCCATCGCGCACATCCCTTCCCCGCGGCCAGGGAAGCCCATGCCTTCGTTGGTGGTGGCTTTGACGCCCACCTGTCCCGGCTGAATACCCAGGGCGTCTGCCAGATTGGACTTCATCCGGGGGACGTGGCGGAGAATTTTCGGGCGCTCGGCAACGAGGGTGGCATCGATGTTATTGATGCGAATCCCCTGCTCTGTCAGCAATGCGGCCACGCGGCGCAGAATCTCCAGGCTGCTGATGCCGCGAATGCTTTCATCCGACGGCGGAAAGTAGTGTCCGATATCCGGCAGCCCGGCGGCGCCGAGCAGCGCGTCAGCGATGGCATGGCACAGTACATCGGCATCGCTGTGACCATCGAGGCCGAGCGTGTGAGGAATGTCCACGCCGCCAAGAATGAGCCGCCGCCCGGGAACGAGGCGGTGGACGTCATAGCCGATGCCGGTGCGTATCATTGCTGAGGGCAGTTGGAATCAAGGGCCACAGATGGACGCAGATAAACACAGATGGCAAGGGATGCAGGAAACCATGCATGACCTCCGGAAGTGTTACTGCTCTCATGCATCATTCGCTTCTTTTCCTGATCCGTGTTCATCTGTGTCCATCTGTGGCTGATTCAGATCACTTTGCCGGCCGCCATTTCCTGCTCCACCCAGTCCAGCGGCAGTTTGCCGTTGGAGCAGTGCATGGAGCATTTCTCACCTTTGTCATCCTTGGGAAAAAGCCGCGCGCGGCCTCCGGCGGTTTCCACCAGAATGATGCCCGCGGCGACATCCCACAGACTGATGACTTCCTCGATATAGGCATCGAGCCGTCCCGCGGCGACATAAGCCATGCCCAGCGCCGCGCTGCCCAGTATCCGCGTCTTGCGCACCTGGAGGATGAGTTCCTTGAAGCGCCTGATGCCCGCGTCTATCGCCTCACGGTTTTTACTGAAGCCCACGGTGATCATGGCCTCGCTCAACTGCGTTCGTCCGCTGACCTGAATCGGCTGACCGTTCAGCGTCGGCTTTTCTCCTTTGAGCGCGAGAAACAATTCATCCTGCATCGGATCGTAAATGACGCCGAGCACGATCTCGCCGGACACGCGCAGCGCGATGCTCACGCAAAAGTGCGGGATGCCGTAAAAGTAATTCACCGTGCCGTCGATGGGGTCCACGATCCACTGATGGTCGCTGGCTTGATTCCCCGCGATGCCCTCCTCGCCATAGATGGCGTGATCCGGAAAGCTGCGCAGCAGGATGGCGGTGATCAGTTCCTGACTGCGCACGTCCAGTTCGAGTTTGATGTCGTACTGCTTGAGTTCGTTCACGCCGAGCACGCCGCCGAAATTGGCTTTGAGCAGCGCGCCGGCCTGGCGGGCGGCATCGGTGGCGACAGTGGCAAAGGCTTCGAGGGAGCTGGACATGCGACCGCTTCGCGTGACCGGCGGGAATGCGCCAGCGAAAGAATTCGGCAAAAAGGCGCGCGGCGGGAAATCAGGCGGCTGCCGCGGCCAGTCTCATTGGAGGCATGGGGCAGCCGATGGTATCGGCGATGGCGCGGAGCAGTTCGACTTCACTGCCGGTGATGTCATGGTCCGCTGCAGCGACGACGGCACAGGCCATGAGCAGCTGCTTTTTCACCAGCGGCGTGGCGGCGTCGAATTTGGTGAGGGCGGCGGCCGTATCCTGGAGTGAAGCGGGCCGGGGCTGAAGCTCCAGATAGATTCCGTGATCCGCGAGCAGCTTGCGCCCCGCCTGCAGCGCGGCTCCCGCGGCTTCGGGGGTACGGGCTCCGACACCGCAGACGGCCGTGAGCACGGTCTCCAGTTCCGGGAGCAGTTGCGGGAAGGCGCGATACCGGATCGCCGGCGGCGGCGATTTGGAGAACCACCGCTCCAGATGCCGGCGCAGCACGCTTTGCAGCATGAACTCGAACAGGTCCATCTGCGCATCGCTCTCGATCAGGGCATCGAGCACCTGAATGAATTCACCGTATTCCGCCGGAGTGAGCCGGCGCAGCGCCGGAATGGCGAGATCGATCAATGCGATCGCATGAGTGCTGTGCCACGACTCCACCATCGAGGCCACCGCGCGGGCGGTCTGCAGCGTATCGGCGTCCGCGTGCTGCGCGAGCGTTCCAAGTTCGGCACTCTCGTCGCCCGAAACGAGCAGGCCGAAAATGACCGCCTGCGCCCCGCGCGGTTCCTGGAGCAGGGCCTCGATTTCCGGCGGCAGCGCCTGACGGAGTTTGGCGGCATTCTCGAGGTCGGCGTGGCTCAATTCACCCACGCGCCCCACCACACCCTGCGCGGTGGAAGCGGCTGCCAGCACGCCGGCGGCGACCTGCCAGGGCGCGATGGCGGGCTGCTTCGCCTCCGTGGCCTGCGAACGGGGTGTTTCCTCCGGCCGGCCGGAGCGCCCGGGCTCGAGAAACTTACCGTCCCACCCTGGCAAGACGGCGCGGATGCGCTCCTCCAGCGGCGGATGCGTGGCGAACAGCGACGTGAGGTTGTTCTTCAGATTGCCGAACATCATGTGGCTCGCCTCCTCCGCACGCTCGGCCTTGAGTTTCGCGCCGTGAGCGCTGCCGCCGATCTTCATCAGCGCGCGCCCGATGCCCTCGGGATTGCGCGTGAACTGCACTGCGCTCGCGTCCGCGAGGAACTCCCGCTGCCGCGAGACCGCGCTCTTGATGAGCCGTCCGAGCAGCACGCCGAAATAGCCGATCCCGTAAAGCGCCGCACCGGTGAGCAGCAGGGCCGGCGCGGGATTGTTCTTGCCACCTCCCCGCATTCTGGCCGCGGCGCGGAAGATGAGGCCGCCGATGATCGCGATGACCAGGATGCCGTGCACCACTCCGATCATGCGCATGTTGAGGCGCATGTCGCCGTTGAGAATGTGGCTGAACTCATGCGCGATCACACCCTGCAGTTCATCGCGGTTCATCGCCCGCAGACAGCCGCGCGTGACGCCGATCACAGCATCCGACGTCGTCTTCCCGGCGGCAAAGGCGTTGATGCCGTCCTCCCCGTCCATGACCCACACCTGCGGCACCGGCACGCCGCTGGCGATGCTCATTTCCTGCACGATGTTGAGCAGGCGCTTTTCGTCAGGATCGCGCGTGTGCGGATCCACCTCACGTCCCCCGAGGTCTTTGGCCACCACCGCCCCGCCGCCGGAGAGCTGCATCATCTTGAATCCGCTGCCCATGCCGATGACTGCCCCCGCGGCGCCGGAGGCCAGCGCCAGCGAAGGCGCCCACGTGCCTTCACCCCAGTAAGTCAGCAGGCCGTGTAAAAGATAGTTCAACCCGATCACCACACCCACGGCGCCGATGAAGAGCATCACCAGCAGGCGTGTGCGCTTTCTGGCGTCATCCTGGCGCTGGAAAAAGTCGGTCATGAATCGATGGGGTTCGAACAGGAGGCCGCAGAGGAAGCAGAGATTTGACAGTCGGACGCAGTTTTCAGCATCGGCAAAGCGTTCCCCGCAGGAAACTCTGCTGTCTCTGCCTCCTCCTGTTCAAATCCTGCAGAACCCTGTTCCTGTTCAGGAGAACGAAACCTTCGGCGCCTCGCGCTCGGCTTCTCCCTTCACTTCGAACAGCTGCGCCGCGGTGAAGTTGAACATGCCGGCGATGATGCTGCTGGGGAACATCTCGCGGCGGTTGTTGTAGTCCATGACGCTGTCGTTGTAGGCCTGGCGCGCGAAGGCGATGCGGTTCTCCGTGCTCGTGAGTTCTTCGGTGAGCTGCATCATGTTCTGATTCGCCTTCAGATCCGGATAGGCCTCCTGGAGCATCATGAAGCGCGTCATCACCGAGGTAAGGCCGGCTTCCGCCTGGTTGAGCCCCTGCACCGCCTGCGCGTTGCCGGGATCGGCGGCTGCTTTGGCCCGCGCATCGCTGGCGGCATTCCGCGCCGCAATCACCGCCTCCAGCGTCTCGCGCTCGTGCGCCATGTAGCCCTTGGCGGTCTCGACGAGGTTCGGAATGAGGTCGTAACGGCGTTTGAGCTGGACGTCGATCTGGGCAAAACCGTTCTTGTACTTGTTCCGCGCGCCGACGAGGGCGTTGTAAAGCGAGACGACCCAGAACAGCAGCATCAGGCCGAGTCCCACAATAACCGCGAGGCTGATCCAGAGGGCGTTGTTGGCGAAATAGAGCGTGGCTTTATACATGGCGTTGATCGGTGAGTGGTGATGGGGAGAGGTTCCGCCGCCGGGCAGAACCGCGGTCATCGTATAACCGTTCCCGCGCGGGTCGGCTACAATTTCCGCGGAAAATTTCACCATCCGCTCCGGCCGGCGATGCCGCGCCCCGCCGGCTCTGCTCCGGGAAGGTGCCGGCAGTGGGACTCGAACCCACAAGCCCCTTACGGAGCAGGGGATTTTAAGTCCCCTGTGTTTACCATTTCACCATACCGGCGTTATTCGGATAGTCACCCTTTGACCCGGGTTTCGGCGCTGGCAACCTCACAGCTTGAGGCAGGATCGTCATGCAAAGGCAGTTCATTGACCGCAGGATCGGCAATCCTGAAAAAGGACGCGGGCTCCGGGACTGACCCGCGGTCCGGAGCGCCGCGAGACAGCCGCGCGGAGCGACCGCCCCCGCGGTTGAGTTTCTTATGGACACCGCGTGAGGCGGTTCGCTAATTCTAAGTCGCGTTCAAGTTGAGACTAATAATCCACGGCCAAGCGCAGATG
>CAZFZN010000022.1:0-122376 GCA_964523105.1 uncultured Akkermansia sp. | reverse complement strand
CAAGGCAGGCGGAAAGCACCGGGATCGTCAGGACGGGACGCAGAGTTTTCATGGCGCTAAAATCGCTGGGTAAATCCGGGAGCGTTTACTGAGCAGCGCCCTCCTGTTGCTGGGCCTCATCAGCCGCAGCCTGCTGCGCCTCCTCCGGCGTCAGGACGCGCCCCAGCAGATTCACCCGCACCCCGTTGCGGATGCGCGGCAGTTGCGGACGCGAATACACGCCCGCCGGCTCCGCATTGAAAGTCCCGGCCAGCGACTCCGCCCGTCCCGTATCCCGCCCCAGCAGATACTCCGTGAGGTTGCTAAGCCCATCACCATCGGCGTCGGCCCGGCCATCGGCCCGGTCACGCGGGTTCAAGCCGTGCGACAGTTCCCAATCGTCAGGAATGCCGTCGCCATCACGATCCCGGCTGTCAGGGGTGAGAACCGCGGGGCGAAAGGGAATCGCCAGAGCCGGCAGGGCGCTGTCACCCCGCGCCTGCGCCGCAAGGGCACCGGCCTCCGCACTGGCGGCGGTTTGCGCCAGCAAAGCCTGTATCTGCGCCGCCATGATACCGGTGCGCTGCAACGCATAAGTCTCCTGGAGCCAGGCCACATTCCGCTCCCACATGGCCGCGGCCCCCGGTTCCTCCAGCGCGCCGCCCCAGCGGGCCGCCTCGGCGGGCAGGAGGCTGCGGAACAGACCCGCCTCGCGGGTAATCCGTTCCACCAGAGAAGCAGGATGCAGCAGGCCGCCCTCCGCCGCCAGACTGTCAAGGCGCGCCGCCACCCGAACCCGGAACGCCGGCCACCAGCACAGGCTGGAAAAAACAAAGGCCGGACCGTCACCCGCGCTTTGGAGCCGCTGAGTGAGGTCCACGGCGACCCCGTTGTCCCGGCGCAGGGACCATTCGGCATCCCACGGGAGAAACCGCCACCGTCCGTCGTGGCGCGCGATCAGATAATTGTGCTCCGGCCAGTCGAGATTGCTCAGCCAGCAATTGAGCAGGATGTAATCAATCAGCCCGTCAAGATCATAAGGTGCCGCCGCACTGGTCCAGTCCGACTCCTCCACCGGTCCGCGCGCGGCCAGGGAGGCCAGTTCCAGCAACCGCGCCCGGGCTTCACGCCAGGTTCTCGATTCGCCGAAGATGGACTGGACCTGCTGTCCGGAACCGGCTTCCAGCAAATCGGTGATGCCGGAGGCGCCGGGATCATTCTGCTCAATGGCTTCATAAACGCCCCAGTAAGTGGCATTGAGAAAAACATGCACCCATTGCCGCCGCAGTGTCAGGTGGCCGGCATCCCCGAACCAGCGCGCCGCGAAGCCATCGGCAAAATACTTCGCATGCTCCCGGCTGGAAATCCACTGCGCGCCCACTGTCCAGGAATCATGCGTGGGGTGCCGCAGCACCACCTGCCGCAGGACTTCGTCCGCTGCGCTGCCGGCCAGGGAGGCGGCCACGGAGGACGTGCCGGCAAAGCGCAGCCGCAGACTGTGTTTCAGACTGACATTGTGAAAACGGCTGGACTCGCCTGAAATGGAAATCGCAGTCTCCGCCGCGGACGCCGGCGCTCCCTCCCGGAAATACACCACAGTGGCGGGGGCGGTTACTTTCACCGAGGAACGTGAATAGAGACCGGCCGTCGGATCGAACAACACGCTTGGTCCTGCGACGACGACGGCCACCGGAGCCGACTTGATCGCGACGGGCAGCGCTGCCGCGGTCGATTGTCCCACCCCGCCGGTGGCGAGCGTCCAGGGCGCGGACCAGGTCGTGGCGATATTGCCATTCATCGGCACATCGGTGAAGTAATCAGGAGCACCCTCCGGGCGCTGCTGCGCCGCAACATCACCGGGAAACACCCATGCCGCGGTGCTCACATCGCTCATACGTCCGCGGGCATCCACAGCGACCGCTCGGAGCACGGCGGTGGTGGTGACGGGAACAGCCGAGGCGAAGATGCGCGGGCCGCTGGCGCGGCGGGGATCGGAGCCGTCAGTGGTATAGCGGATTTTTCCGCCTGCCGGAACGCCCGTGAGTTCCACGGCGGCGGCGGCTTCCAGAAAGCCGGAGGCCAGGCTGATGGACGGAGCCGCGGGGCGTTCCGGTGCGGCATTCACAAGCGTGGATGGCTCTCCCGCGGGCACGGCGGCGGCGAGGGCTTCCTCCAGATTGCGCACGCCGTCGCCGTCGGCATCGGCGTCCCGGTCATCGAAGAGGTGATTAAGTCCCAACTGCCGCTCGATGCTGTCCACCATACCATCAGCGTCGGCATCCGGCCCCAGCGGATGGCGCTCCTGGATGGACAAGTCATCCAGCAGCACGGATTCCATAGCATCGCCCATGATGATGTAATTCTGCGTGTGGCCCACGTCCGCCTCCTGAAAACCGAGGTCCGCCGCCGCCGTCCGGCCATCCACCCACAAGTCCCATGTCTGCCGCGCGAAATCCTCCCGCAATGACAGGCGGACCCAACCGGACGTGCGCCGCGTGCCCTCCGCCAGCGGCAGCGTCACTGCAGTGGGCAGCCACTGCCCGCCGCCTGCGCCATCACCGTGGAAAACATGAACCACACCCTCTCCGGGTTTGGCAGGATCCATGAACAGCCCGATGCGTGCGCCATCCACATCAAGGAACTCCTCCTGCCGGGCCGCATCCGAAGCCGCAGGAATGACATAGAAATCCAGAAACATCACCGGTGCCGGCGGCTCCGCGGGTGCCAGGGTCAGCTTCGCCTGCGAAAACGGGTCTGCCGCAAACAGCTTCAACGCCCGCTGTCCCGTGTGCGCCTGCTCACCGACAATCTCCGCTCGGCCCTGCTGCACGGACCACCCACGCTGGCCGTGAATATTGCCGGGCGTGAACTCCGGCTCCTCAAACCCGCACTGTACAGGCGGCACCTCCTGTGCCTGAAGTCTGCTCCATGGAAAACCTCCCAGCACAAATACCGCGAATGACTTAACGACAGGGCGGAAGGCGCGACGGGAAACTTGTGTTTTCATGGCAGAGAGCGGCTGACAGCGCGGATAGCAGCGGAAAGCACAAGCACTGTCAAAACAAATTCTGCTGTTTGTTTTAAAGACGACCTTTCGGCCTCCTTCACCTTCAAGGAAGCCCTTGAAGCCGGCTGCTCAAGCCGTGTAGGGGGGGATTACTCCAGCTAAGCGGATAGATCGCTGATTTTCCGGGATCGCCTGCCAGCATGGGCCGTCCTTCGTGAACGCGCTCATTCAAGCGCCCGACCACGGCATCATTCAGAGCCCAACGAATCATGTCCCGACTGGCACCTGCCCAGCGTTCCGTTTCGATTAGGAAACCACCACCTTCTGCGGTGAGGTCGGCGGCTTCGCCCCCGTGCAACCCGAAATGTGAGACGCGCGGCTTCCGGATCGTCTTCCAGAAATCTCGTGCGACAGGCTGGCCGGATGGGGGAGAGCGTGACGGGAATTAAAACCGGCTGCGTCGCGCCTTAAGGTAAAGGCTTCCAGTTGGGATTCTGACCATGCACCTCAAGGGTGTTCTGGTGAATGATTCGTCCGCATCGTCCGCAAACGTATAGTTCGTCCCAATCGCTGCCTTCGATTGGCTCCATTTCGTTTCCCTCGGCATTGCACGGGAAAAAGCCATCGCTTGTTGGAGTGTTATCACACAGGCAAATCCAAGCCTCATCGTTTCCTGCCTCGCATGTGATTGTCTCCGCAACCTCCAACGATTCCAACGCTGTGCGTTCGTTCAGTTCGCGAAGCTCGCAATTCTTCGTGAACTCGTACAGTTCCGTCGCGAGCACCATCATCGTCTTGGTGAGGTCCGTGGTCGTGACCACCATGAATTTCTTGCCCCGGCGTCCTAGAAATCCGAATGGCAGGCTGTCGAGATCCCGGTGGCTTTGAAGCCCAAAGAGAAGTTCAGCGGAGGAAGCCACCTTCCGTGCCGCCGGGCTGATAATGATACTTGGCCTGTAAACTCGGCGAATTCCGTCTCCGTCGGTGCTTGATTTTGTCGTTCTGTTCATGTCACAATCCTATCATATCGTGACACACTGTGTCAAAGTGGGGGGTGTGGATAACTCGGCTGAGGACGGAGCAACAAAGAACCCTACGGAGGGTTCGGTTGCCCGCATCGGAACCGACTGTTGATTTGGAGCCGCAATCCCGCGTAATTCGGGAGTATGGACAAATTCAAGCGCGGGCAGGCACCCTACGGCTTTCGATGGCAGGGGGGCAGTTTGCTTATTGAGGAATCAGAGGCAGTGGTTCGGCGGTGCGCAATGACCGAGTTCCTCAAGCTGAAATCCATGGGAGCCGTCGCCGCCAGTTTGAATGCCGCAGGGCACGTCACTCGACGCGGCGGCAAGTGGACAGACATGCAGGTGGCCAGAATTATCGAGTGTTCGTCAGCCATAGGAACCTACGAGATCAACAGAACTGAGGAGGACGAATCCGGGCGGCGACGGAAGACCGGGAAGGGTGAGCGAACTGCGGTTGAGTGCGAGCCTATTGTAACGCGGGAGGTATGGGATAAGGTGACTGCTCTCATTACCGCCAATCGCGCCAAACGAGCACCCGCCCAAGAGGACAAAGCCCCGCTTAGCGGCCTTGTTTGGTGCGGCTGCTCCCAAAAAATGAGTGCTCCTGCCGGGTCGGGAAGTTTCTGCTGCCCAAAGTGTTCAACTCGGATTTCAGCGTCTGATCTGGAAGCGATCTTTGCAGAAGATTTTGAAGATGTCATCTCCAGCCATCCGACTCTTTTCGGAGCGCTCGAACTACCTTCTGAACGACGCGAGTGGCTGGGGGAGATTGCCGGGCTTGAAAATGAACTCGATGATGCGAAGCGACAGCGGTCCGGTGTGGAGCGAATGTTTGCTGAGAAGGCGATTTCCAAAAGCAGGTTTGAAGAATTACATGTGCCCCTTGATCCGCGCGTGCGGGAACTGGAAGCGCGGCTCGCCAGCCTGCGCGGGAAGCTGGGGGCAGGGGCGGCTCCCCCGGTAGGGAAGCCAACCGCCAGTTGGCAAACACTCTGGCCATCTTGGCCAGAGAACCGGCGTCGCCGGATCATCCTCACGTTCGTGAGCGCGTTCGTCGTCAGTGGCGACGAAGTCCAAATCACATACCTCCTCCCCGAGCCTTCCGGCTCTAAAGAAACCACGGAACCCCAACAAATCACCAGTCCAACAAATCAAACTCAAACCGCAGGCGGGCCGGTTTACGTCCGGTTGCCCAAGCCGGGAGAAAAGTGCCCCATTACCGGCCTGAGCCGGGCTAAGCTGAACGAGCTAATCCTCGCGAACGAGCGGAATAATTTCAATCCACCCGTGGCCAGCAAGAGCCTCCGCCAGAAAGGAGCGCAACGCGGCATCCGGCTTGTTTTGTTGGAGAGCCTCATGACCTACTTGTCAGGAAAATCCTGAAATAGTGTTGGCGTTTTGTGTTGGCAGTGCCGCTTTTTTGGTGCCTTTCTTATTCGCAACTCGTTGATCTTGAATAAGTTGGAGGCGGAGGCGGGAATCGAACCCGCGAATGGAAGTTTTGCAGACTTCTGCCTTACCACTTGGCTACTCCGCCGGTGCTGGCGCGGGGCGAGACTAGGAGCGGGGCGGGGGCTGTCAATGGAGCGGATGCGCTATGTGAAGAAGCCTGCCTGCGCAGGCGCCGCCGCACATTGATCTCAGGTCCGCGTTCTCGGCATCGGGATCGGCGGGAAGAGCGGCGCGTGCGGTCTGGTGTTCCCTGCCGGGTCGTGTCGGGAGTGTCGGGGTTCAGACAGCATGGGCTGACGTCAACGGCGCTGACCCGTCCGCGGGATCACACGATCGGGTCCGGACAAATGTCCCGGCGGCCGCATTTGGTGCAGTAATCACCGCGCCAGAGGGTGTCGAATTCCTCCATGAGCGGCTGCACGACCGACGGGTCATCGGTGAGGATGCCGGCTTCGAAATTGCGCCGGGCGTCGCTCTTTGCGCCGATGCCGGCACCGGTTAGATTGGCCGAGCCGACGTAGGCGAGCCGGGCGTCGATGATGATGGCTTTGGTGTGCATCCGGGGGCAGAGCACGCGCTCGAAAAGGTCACTGTCTATCAGTTCAGGAAAGCGGTCGAAGTCCTCGCGAAAGCGGGGACCGGGCTCCTTGGCATGAACGAGCCGTACGGTCACGCCTTCGCTCACCAGCTGTGCGAGCACCCCGAGAAACGGCACGAAGCGGCGGCCTTTGGCGACGTGCAGGTCTTTGAGGTCGGCGGTGGCGATCCAGACGAACTCCCGCGCGAGCGGGACGGCGCCCGCGATGACGCGGTCGTAGTGGGCGCGGTTGAGGATGAGTTCGGTCATGTTGCGAAGTGGGCGTGGCGGGGGATGGCGCAAGGCCGGCGTTGACGCTTTGGCCGGCACAGCGCATGAGGCGGCATGACCCGATTTCGACCCTGCATCGACCTGCACGAGGGCCGCGTGAAGCAGATCGTGGGCGGCACCCTGACTGATGACGGCGGGTCGCTGCGCACCAATTTTGTCAGCGCGCAGCCCGCGGAGTACTATGCCGGACTCTACCGTCAGGACGAACTCACCGGCGGCCACGTGATTATGCTCGGTCCGGGGAACGGGGAGGCGGCGCGGCGCGCCCTCGCGGCGTGGCCCGGGGGACTGCAGATCGGCGGAGGCATCCGTGCGGAGAATGCTGCGGAATGGCTGGAGGCGGGCGCTTCGCATGTCATTGTCACCTCGTGGCTTTTCGATGCGGCGGGCGGTTTTCAGCCGGAGCGACTCGATGCCCTTGCAAAGTTCGCAGGCAGAGAGCGACTCGTGATCGATTTATCCTGCCGGCGCGATGCGGACGGCGGCTGGACCGTGTGCATGAACCGCTGGCAAACGCGCACCAGTCTGCGGGTGACACCGCCGGTGCTGGATGAGCTGGCGGGTTCCTGCGCGGAGTTCCTCATTCATGCTGCCGATGTGGAAGGTCAGTGCCGCGGCATGGATGAAGACCTGCTGCGGCTGCTCGGTGCGTGGGGCCGGATTCCGGTCACGTACGCCGGCGGGGCGCGCAGTCTGGAGGATTTGCAGCGGGCGGAGGAGATCAGTCAGGGCAGGGTGGATGTCACCATCGGCAGTGCGCTCGACATCTTTGGCGGCGCGGGGGTGCGTTATGCCGACTGCGTGGCGTGGAATCGCGGACGGCGTTAGGCCGGTGCGGAGCCGGTGCGGACGCAGTTGCGATTTGCAGCCGCGGCAATCCGCTCCTAAACAGGCACGACGTCTCCCGTCCGGGGGGCGCCGCACTTCATTCCAACCCTTCACCTGACAAGACCATGAAATCTCAATTCTCCCTTCTCATCGGGAGCGCCGCGGCCGCGCTCGCCCTCAGTGCCTGCGATAAGCAAACGGAAGCCTCCAACTCCGCCGGCGGTGCTGCGGCAGCCAAAGTGCTGCGCTTCTCCGCCATTCCCAATCAAAACGCCACGGAGTTGAAATCGAAGTTCGATCCCATGGCCGCGCATCTCAGCAAAGAACTCGGTGTGACGGTGGAGTTCTTTCCCAGCGTGGACTACAAGGCATCGGTGGAGGCTTTCAAGAACGGGCAGGTGCAGCTGGCCTGGTTCGGCGGCGTCACGGGCGTGCAGGCGCGGCATGCCGTGCCCGGGGCGAAGGCGATCGTGCAGGGCAGGGAGGACACGGCGTTCAAATCCTACTTCATCGTCAACAAGGACGCCGGACTGGAAAAAAACGACGCTTTCCCCGTGGCGATCGGCGACCTGAAGTTCGCCTTCGGCAGCGAGACCTCGACATCCGGTCGCGTGATGCCGTCATGGTTCATCAAACAGAAGACGGGCAAGAGCGAGAAGGAGTTCTTTGCGCAGCCGCCGGTGTTCACGGGCAGTCATGACAAGACGATCGAGCAGGTGGCCGCAGGAACGGTGCAGGCCGGCGTATGTGATTACAGCGTGTATGATAAACTGGTCGCGGAGAAGAAAGTGGATCCGGAGGCAGCGAAAGTGATTTGGGAAACGCCCGCCTTTCCTGACTACAACTTCACGGTGCATCCATCGGTGGAGACGGATTTCGGAGCTGGTTTCACCTCCAAACTGCAGGCGGCGCTCATCGCCATGACTGACAAAGCGCCGGACCTGCTGAAGGTCTTTCCGCGCAGTGCGCTGATCGAAGCGAAGAACGAAGACTACAAGCCGGTCGAAGACGTCTGCCGGGAACTGGGCATCATCCGCTGAACCGCCATGGCGGCATTCGCACTGGAGAGAGTGACGGTGCGGTTCGGCCCGGTCACGGCGCTCAGCGGCGTCACGCTCGACATCGCGCAGGGCGCGCAAGCGGCGGTCATTGGCCCCAGCGGCAGCGGCAAAAGCACGCTGCTGCGGCTGCTGAACGGTGCGGTGCTCCCGGCGTCGGGATCGGTGAGGATCGCCGGTGACGACTTGGCGGGGCTGAGCCCGGGGGCATTGCGGGAACTGCGGGCGCGCACCGGCTTCATCCACCAGCAGGGTGCGCTCGTGCCCAATATGCGCGTCGCGTCGAATCTCGCCTGCGGGCGGCTGGGGCATTGCGGGTTTTTCGCCGGACTGCGCCGCGTGGTGCTGCCCTCGCGGCGTGAGAAAGAGGAAATGCAGCGGCTCTTGGGGCGCGTCGGCATGGCGGAGCGGCTCCATAGCCGCGTGGATCAGCTTTCCGGCGGACAGCAGCAGCGCGTGGCCATCGCGAGGGCGCTGTGGCAGCAGCCGCGGGCTTTGCTGGCGGATGAGCCGGTCTCCAGTCTCGACCCGGCCCGGGCCCGCGCGGTGCTGGCGCTGCTCACGGCGCTGTGCCGGGAGGATGGCCTGACACTTCTGGCGAGCCTGCATCAGTTCGATCTCGCGCGGGAGTTTTTTCCGCGGCTCATCGGGCTGCGGGGCGGGCGCATCGTCTTCGACAAGCCGTCGCCGGGAGTCGGAGAAGCGGAGTACCAGGCGCTCTACGACCTGAGCGGCGCGGAACTGGAATCCACAGCGTCGTGACGCCGCCGCTCACAGAACGCCTGCCGCGGCGGCGACTGTTGTGCGGATTCATTCTGCTGGCCGCGGTCGTTTCGGCACTCTGGCTGAATCTCAAACCCTCCGGGCTGATTCCGGCGCGCGGCGGATGGGAGAGCACGGGGCGGTTCTTCCTCACCGCGTTCCAGCCGGCGCTGGATTACGAAAACCGCAGCGGGCTGCCGCCAGAGGCGCCTTCGTTTCTCTCACAAATCGCCCGCGCCGCGGTGGAGACTCTGCGCATGGCGCTCGCGGCCGTGAGCCTCAGCGTCGCGGGCGGTCTGGTGATGGGATTCCTCGGATCGCGCGTGTGGTGGCCGGATCGCGACCGCCTGCTGCCGCGGCTGATCTGGTTTCCGGTGCGGATTCTGATGACGCTCTTCCGGTCGGTGCATGAACTCATCTGGGCCACCATTTTCCTTGCCGCCGCCGGCATCACGCCGCTCACCGCGGCGATCGCCATTGCGCTGCCGTATTCCGGCACCCTTGCCAAAATCTTTGCCGAGATGGCGGAGGAGACGCCGGCCGCCACGCGCGACGGCTTTCGCGCGCTGGGCGCGAGTCCGCTGCAGATGTTCTGCTGCGGAGTGCTGCCGCGCATGCGGGCGGAACTGACCTCCTACACGCTCTATCGCTTTGAATGCGGCCTGCGCTCCGCCGCGGTGTTGGGATTCATCGGCCTGCCAACGCTGGGCCTGACAATTCAGCTTTCGTTCGAGAATCTGCATTACCGCGAAGTGTGGACGGCGCTCTATGCACTGCTGGCGCTGGTCATGGCCTTCGACTGGCTCAGCGGGTGGGTGCGGAGGCGGATGGTCCGCGGCACCACGGCCCGCACGGACCGTCCTCTGCGCGCCGCGCTGGTTTTGCTGGCGGCGGGCATCGCATGGGCATGGCTCAGCGGTTCATGGGCCGCCGATGACGGGAGCGCGGCGCGGCGGGCGGAGAATGTCAGGAGGTTTTTGCACGAGATCACACCGTGGCCGCTGCGGGAGGGCGGGGGATGGAATGAACTGCGCGACTGGACCGCCGGGCTGCTCTCGTCCGCGGGCAGCGGCGGCTGGCTCGCGGCGTGGAATACCCTCGCCATCAGCGTCGCCGCCATCGTGCTTTCCGCCGTGGTGGCGTGGTGTCTCATCCCGCTGGCGGCGCGCAACACGGCCCGCGCAGCGCCATTCCTGCCGGACACGCGTCCCGCATCCCTGCCGGTGCGCGTGGCGTGGCGCGGGGTTTATCTGATGACCCGGGGCGCGTTCATGCTGATGCGTGCCATCCCGGAATACATCTGGGCGTTTCTGCTGCTCGCGCTGGTCAGCGAACCTGCGTGGGCTGCGGTGCTTGCGCTCGGTCTCCACAATGCCGGCATTCTCGGACGGCTCGGCGCGGAGATTGTGGAGAACGCCGACCACGCCGCGCCTGTGGCCCTGCGCGGGCTCGGAGCCACGCGCGGTCAGATTCTCGCCGCCGGACTGCTGCCGCTGAGCCTGCCGCGGTTCCTCGTGTATTTCTTCTACCGCTGGGAAACCTGCCTGCGCGAGGGCACCGTGCTCGGCATCCTCGGCATCGCCACGCTGGGCCGGCTCATCAAGGATACCCGCGCCTTCGACCGCTACGATGAAATGATGTTCTTCGTGCTGCTCGGCGCGGCGCTGGTCTTCGCCGGCGATCTGGTGTCATTGATCGCGCGGCGGGTGGTGCGGGGGTGAAGCGACGGCATGCCCACCGTGCTGACTGGATTGCCTTATCAAGATCCATGGTGCTCACCCCGTGTCATGGACATGCCAGGATGCAGGGACCGCCGTTCTCACATCGCGCCGCGAATGGCGGTGAGGAGATCGGGGTATTCCTCGAATGCCGGGAACTGCGGGAACTGTGCGCGGACGTTCTCCGGAGCGTGGAAGAGAAAGCCGGCGCCGGCTTCGGCGAGCATGGCGGTGTCGTTGAACGAATCGCCGGCGGCGAGGACCTGGTAGTTGAGGGATTTGAAGGCGGCGACGGCGTGCCGCTTCTGGTCCTGCTGGCGCAGGCGGTAGCCGGTGATGCCGCCGTCCGCGGCGATTTCAAGCCGGTGACACAGCAGGGTGGGCCAGCCGAGCTGACGCATGAGCGGCTGCGCGAATTCCTCAAAGGTGTCCGACAGGATGATGACCTGAGTGAAGCTGCGGAGTTCGTCGAGAAATTCCCGCGCGCCGGGCAGGGGGCTGAGTTCCGCGATGACCTCCTGAATGTCCTGGAGCCGCAGGCCGTTTTCGGCGAGCAGCCGCAGGCGGCCCTGCATGAGGACGTTGTAGTCGGGTTCATCGCGCGTGGTGCGCCGCAGCGCCTCGATGCCGGTGCGCGCGGCGACGGCGATCCAAATCTCCGGCACAAGAACGCCTTCGAGGTCGAGAGTGACGATGGTTTGCTGCATTTTTACCGCGGGGACGCAGAGAGCGCAGAGGTTTCAGGATTCAAAAATCACTGCGCCCTCCGCGCCTCTGCGGTGAATGCTTTCTCTCAGCTCCACCCGTGCGCGTTGCGCACTTCGATCATCTTCGCGAGAATGGTGTTCCATGTGCCGGGGGTTTCGAGCACGGCATTGGGGAACATGCAGCCGTCCCAGCAAATATGCTGGATGCCGCGGCTGGCGGCGTCCTTGAGCCAGTAGCCGGCGCACTTCACGATGTCGAGTTTGCCGTTGGGGTCATCGGCCTGACAGTGTTTGCCGGTCTTGTCGTGACTGCCTGCACCGTGCACCGTGCCGTCGTTCTGGGCGACGTGGAAGTCGATCGTCCACGGGCGCAGCGCGTCGGTCATCTTCTCATAGGCGGAGTAGAATTCGGCCTCGCTGTAGCCTTCTTTTAGCAAAGCATATTCCGGGGCGTTATAGCCGAGCGTGTAGAGATAGGTGTGGGCGAGGTCGGCCTGAAAGCCGAGGGCGTCGGGCATGCCGACACCTTCGAGCACGTCGAGCATGTCGCGCCATGAGTGCATGCCGGCCCAGCAGATTTCGCCTTCGGCGGCGAGTCGCTCGCCGTGGTCTTTGGCGATGGCGGCGGCTTTCTTGAAGGTATCGATGATGCGCGCGGTATTCGCCGTTGGATTCTCCCGCCATTTGGCGATGCCGAACTCCGCGGAGTCGATGCGGATGACCCCGTATTTTCTGACACCGTGGGCGTTGAAGACTTTGGCGATGCGGCAGGCCATTTTCACGGCTTCGAGAAACTTCGCCTGCTGGGCGTCGTCGCCCATGGCGCTGTCCCCCACGGTGCCTGGCCAGACGGGCGCGACCAGCGAGCCGACGGTGAAGCCTTTGGATGCAATGAGGTCGGCGATGCGTTTCAATTCCTCATCGCTCGCATTGGGGTCGGTGTGAGGCAGGAAGAGGAAGTAGTCGATTCCCTCGAACTTCTGCCCGTTCACATTCGCAGCGGCCGTGAGGTCGAGCATGCGTTCAAGACTGATGGGCGGCTCCTGGCCGTCACCGGTTCCTTTGCCGACGAGACCGGGCCACATGGCGTTGTGCAGTTTGGGTAGGGAGGGCATGATGATTGATGGGTGGGAGATGGATTGATGCGGGTGTGCGGCCGGCGACAGCGGAGACGTGAAGCTCCGAAAGTGCGCCGGGTGCCGCCTTATAAAGACCCGCGGGCCGCAGTGTCCAGGAGAATCCTGTCACCGGTGCTGCGGCGGATGGTTCTGGATTTCTCTCCAGCCAGGAAAGGCTGGCCCCCGGGAGCGGAGCGTGCGCAACGCCCCGACAAAAGAAAACCGCCGCGGCATGGCACCGCGGCGGCTGAAATTCCTGACGTCCCAAATCAGCGGCGGCGGCGGGCGGCGAGGCCCAGTGCCAGCGCAGCCAGCGCAGCGGTGCCGGGCTCCGGCACGAGCGTGGCGTCGATCTGCAGCTCTGAGATCTGCATGCTGTTGGCGGTCGCTGAGTTGTTCACCGTGGGAAAGATCAGCATGTAGGACGTGTAGGCGTTGGGCGAACCGATGAAAACGGTTTCTGAAAAGCCGGTGGTGTCGGTGACGGTGTCCCGTGTCGCGGGAAGACCGAGTCCATCGCCGGCGATGAGTGTGAAATCCGAGATGGGAAAGGGTCCCGGGCCGGAGATCGGCACATTGGTGCCGTAGAGCAGGAAGCTGGTGGGATCGCGTTCCGGCGCGTCATTCGCCACATACAGTGTCATGGTATTCACCCATGAAGAGCCGGCGGCCGGCGTGAAAATGACGCCGGTGTTCAACTCGGCGAAGTTGAGGTATTTCTCCCCCGGCCCACCGATGAAGCCATTGATCAGATCCGTGGGAGGTTCGGCTGCCGGCCAGTTGTTGACTCCCGCGGTGGTTCCAGCGATTCCCACGTTGAAGTTGAAGCCGTCACTGACCCCGCCAATGATGAAGTCAGAAGGCACGAGCAGATTCACGGCTGACGCGGAAGTTGCCCAGGAAAGCAGAAGTGAGGAAATGCCAAGCAGGGTGCGTTTCATAAACGGAGGCTAAGAAGTGGTGAATTTTGCTTTTTTATGAGGAAATCGGTCGAAATTGGCAAACAATTTTTGGAATGATGCGAGAAAAAACATCAGGCAGCCGCGGAGTGGTTGGAATTTCCATAGCGGGGAACTTCGAGCCGCCCGGAAATGAATGGGCGACCGCCTCCAAAGAATTCCTGTGACGGAAAGTTGCACGGGGCGGCGACACGGGACTGAATTGCAGGCACCATGCGGTCGCGGATCATAAATGGATTGAGTGCGCGGCGGGAATTCTTCAGTAGTCGGCCGCTATGCGTATCCTGCTCCTTCTGATTTCCATTCTTGCCGCCGCCCGCGCCGCGGAAAGCCCGCTCAATTTCATTGTGATGCTGGTGGATGACATGGGGGCGACGGACCTCGGCTGCACCGGCAGCAAGTTTTATCAAACGCCGCAGATCGACCGGCTGGCGCGCGAGGGGGTGCAGTTCACCCGGGCTTACAGTGCCTGCACGGTGTGTTCCCCCACGCGGGCGGCGCTGCTCACCGGCAAGTATCCGGCGCGGCTGCACATCACCGACTGGATCGCGGGCCATGCGCGCCCCCGGGCGAAACTGCTGCCGCCGGACTGGGTCAAGGAGCTGCCCGCTGCGGAGACAACGCTTTCGGAGATGCTCCACCCGAAGGGCTATATGTCCGGCGCGTTCGGCAAGTGGCACCTCGGCAACGAGCCGCCCACCGCGCACGGATTTGCGGTCAACCTTGGCGGTTATCACCGCGGACAGCCGGAGACGTGGTTTTCTCCTTACAAAAATCCCTCCCTGAGCGACGGGCCGCCTGGCGAATTCCTCACGGCGCGTCTCACGGAGGAGGCGGAGAAATTCATGACGCAGCACCGCGACCGGCCGTTCTTCATCTACTTCCCGCACTACGCCGTCCATACGCCGCTGGGCGGACAGAAGGAAGTGATCGAGAAATACCGCGCGCTCGCCAAGCCGGACGCCCCGCAGCGGAACCCCATTTATGCGAGCATGGTGGAAAGCGTGGACGACAGCGTGGGCCGGCTGCGCGCGAAGCTCGACGAACTGAAACTCGCGGACCGCACGGTGTTCATTTTTACCTCCGACAACGGCGGACTGCTGGGCGGGGCGAAGAATCCCATCACCACCAATCTCGGCCTGCGCGCGGGCAAGGGCTCGGCTTATGAGGGAGGGGTGCGCGTGCCGATGATCATTCACTGGCCCGGAACCGGCCAGCCCGGCACCGCCTGCAACACGCCGGTGATCAGCATGGACATCTGCGCCACCATCGCCGCGGCCTGTGGCGTCGAGGCGCCGCGCGACGGCCGGGACCTGCGCCCGCTGCTCCGCGGGGAGAAGATTCAGCCGCGGGCGCTGTTCTGGCACTATCCGCACTACCATCCCGGAGGCGCCACGCCCTACAGTGCCGTTCTTTCGGACAATCTGCGCCTCGTCCGCTTTTATGAGGACGACCGGGTCGAGCTTTACGACCTCGCCGCGGACCCGGAGGAGAAGACCGATCTCGCCGCCGCCCGCCCGGCTCAGAGGGACGCGCTGAAAACGATGCTCGAATCGTGGCTCAAGCGCACCGGAGCCCAAATGCCCGTGCCCAACCCGAAGCACGAACCCGCCGCGGACCGCGGGCAGCCATAATTCTCCCGTCCCGGCCCCGGAGTGGCCGATTTCTTTCCTTTGCACATTGGAAAAGCGGGCGCTACAGCCGCCGCCCTTATGGCTTCCACCCCCGTCATCAATCTCCGCCGCGGACATGCCGTCCGCCACAACAACGACGTCTGCATCGTCACCGGCATGGAACACAAGACGCCGCCCCGCATGGCGTCCTACGTCGTGATGTCCATCCGCAGCATTTCCACCGGCAACGTCACCAACCTGCGCCTCACGTCCAACGAATCGCTCGACGCCGTCAATCTCACCAAAATCGACCACGAGTACAGCTACAAGGACAGCAGCGGCTACCACTTCATCCATCCGGAAACCTACGACGACGTTCTGATCAGCGAGAATCTCGTCGAGCCGGTGAAGAAGTATCTCATCGAAGGCAATAAATACATCCTCGTCTTCTGCGACGACATTCCCGCCAGCATCGAGCTCCCCGCGTCCATGATCATGACCGTGGCCGAATCGAGCGAAGGCGTGAAAGGCGACTCCGCCAACAACATGTACAAGCCCGCCACCATGGAGACCGGGCTGGTCGTGCAGGTGCCGCTCTTCATCAATCAGGGCGAGAAAATCAGCGTCAAAACCGAGGACGGCACCTATCTGGGGCGCGCCTGACCCTCTTACGCGCCCACCGTTCCACCGAGCGTCTTCAGCGCCAGCCAGATCGAGCGCGCCGCATCCCAGCCGCAGTCGAGCCAGCGGCGGAAAAACTCGCCGGCGCTCAGCCCCGGCGCTGCCAGGATCAGCAGCCCGCACAGCACCAGCAGGTTGATCAGCACGATCACCATGAGCGAGAACGCCGTGCCGTTGAGCCGCAGGTCCGGCTGATCGCGCACGATCATCCAGACCGTAAAGGTGACGTGGAAGCTCCACGTCAGGCCGAGGAACCAGTAGAGCCCGTAGAGCGGCCGGAGCACCCCGCCCCACGGCAGTTCGATGACCCGCGTGAGGTCCAGCCACAGACCGGCGAGGAGAAACACCAGCACTCCCGCCACGGCGTAGAGCGGCACCACATAGGGCGCGAGGGCGATCACGAAGTTGTTCCGGTCCGCGAGAATGTGTCCGCCTTTTTCACTGACACGAAACTCGCGCACACTCCCTCCGCACAGGATCACGAACAGCGCGTGCGCCATCTCGTGACCCCAAACATAAAGCCGCACCGGGCGCGGCAGCCAGAGGAACCACACCAGCCACATGAGCGACCCCATGCAAAAGAACCAAAACGCCGGAGTGCGCCAGAAGTCCCCGCTGAGGCTTTGTCCCAGGCTGCCCAACAGCGTCCGCGCCGTGATCAGGCACGCCGGCAGCAGCAAACACCAGCCGATCCACGCATAAAGCCGCGTCACCGGAATGAGCACCGGCTGCCGCGGCCCCGTCGCCGTGCGCGCCGCCATTTTCTCCTCCCGCGCCTTCCTGGAGAGACGCCGGTTCTTCGTCCTCCGGCTGGAGGCGGCATCGATCAGCGTCTGGCGTTTGCGGCGGCGGGGCATCTGGCAGGATTCATAGCCCAATTCCCTGGCCGCGAAACTACAATCCACAGTCCGCTCTTACGGCTCGGACCACTGGAAGAGGTCGCTTTGGGGGCCGGTGCCGGCGGCGTTGACGCCTGCGATGACGTAGTCGGCGGAGGTGCCGGAGGCGATGGCGGGGATCGTGGCGTCGCTGTCCTGCACGTTGAGGATGGTGGTGTAGTCCGTCTCGCCGGCGAGTTTTTGCAGCACGTTGTAGGAGTTGGCCCGGGCGGCGTCGTTCCAGTCCATGAGGTTGAATCCGGTGGGGCCGGGGGACATGGTGAGGCCGGTGGGTTTGTCAGGAAGAGTGGGGCCGTCTGGCAGGTTGAGGCCAAAGGCGGCCCAGCGGGGATCGTCGCCGGGCATGAGGGTTGCGAGTTCGCCGATGAGGCCGGTCATGCGTTTGCGCAGGAGCACTTCCACGGCGTTGCGGCCGTCGCGCATGGACATGGCATCGGTGCGGCAGTTTTCGCGGGTGTTGCGGGCGCTGGTGAGGGCAGTGATGCGGCTGTCGGCGGCACTGACATTGATGGTGAGCAGCGCGGTGCTCACTGTCATGGCAGGGTTGAGGTTGAGAAAGGAGCGCAGGGCCTTGATGAGGTCGTAGCGTTCGTCTTCATCCGCGGGCAGGGCGAGGGTGGCGTTGTTATATCCCACGGGGGCCCATGCGGGGCTCCAGGCGTTTCCGAGGAAGTTGCTGAGGTGCTTTTTGGCGGAGGAGATGAAGGCGCTGGCCTGCGCGTCGGCGGCGCGCACGGCGGCTACGGCGGCGGATTTGGCGGACCTGGCGTTGCCGTAGGCGAGTTCCCAGTTCCGCGCGCCGGTGCCGGCCACGGGCGGGAGGACGAGGTTGTTGGAGACGTCCCGCACTTCGAGCAGCGGGCGCAGTTTGGCCGCGGTGTTTTGCGCGACTCCCAGCGCCACTTCGTACATGGCCAGCCCGGCCAGCATATTATCGCACATGACGTAGAGTTCGTTGCGGTCGTCGGGGAGTTGATTGGAGGCCATAGGGCGGGGATTCCTTTCGGGGTGCTGAGGGGTCGATCTCGGAGCGCTTCATGCAATGGGCCGGCTGCGCGCTCCGCAGCGCGTCCGCCCCGCCCGCCGGAGCCCGGCAGACGCCCGGCATTATACTTTTGGCGGCGGAACTGCCAGAAATTTATGTTATTTTTCATCTAAAAATCCCCTCCGCCCTGCGCGGAGATGATTTTCGGCCTCCAAAAAGTGCCGCCGGGGCTCCGGGAGCGGTTTTTGGCTCCTGGAAAACTCCGCCGCCGCCCCGGCAGGGATTTTTGAGGCTCCAAAATGCCCGGCGGCGTCCCGGCATGGATTCTTGGCGTCCGAAAACGCCCCCCGGCGCCCCGGCGGGGATTTCCGGCCCGGGAAATTCCCCGCCGGCACCGCGGCAGAGGCTTTCGGCTCCCGTTTGCACCTGCCGGCGCTCTGGCGGGCGGGTTTCGGCATTGGCTGGCTCTGGGGAATTCCGTGACGCTATCGCCATCTTCGAAGCAGCATCAGCGCAAGTCCGGCACTGGCGAGGGCTGGCCCAGCAGGCTCGGGAATGCTCCAGCCATACTGCAGGTGATCGAAGCGCAGGGTATTCCCAATAATAATGCGGGAGATGCCCTCGCTGTAGTAGGCACCCACAAAGCGGTCCCCGCCGCTGGACGCCGATTCGGAACCATCAGGCAGCCGAGGGAGCGGCGTTTCCAGAGGCTCCGGTGTCAACGGATCGCCCTCCGGTCCGAAGAACTGATATAGCTGAATGACTTCAGTCGGGTCTGAGACAATGTTAAAGCCGAGGATTGCGAATCCGGCATAGCGCGGGTAATGCCCTTCGGCATCGGGCGTGAATTTGATTTCAAGGAGGTAGTTATCCTCCAAGCCCGGAACGGGAGCGAAGGACTGCCATACATAATTGTAGCCTAGCCCATCGAGCACGCCATCATCTTCATCCACCCCTTGTGTGATGGTAATGCCGCCGGTAGTGACACTGACGTTCGGAGTATTAAGGCGGCGGTCTTCGAAATCCTCAACGAAAATGCTCCCGGACTGGATGCCCGGATAGAAGGGGCTCTCGGAGCGCTGCCGGTACGGAGTGGGGCCAAAGAGGGTAAGTACAGCTGCTGCGGCCGGAAGCGGCCACAGCAGCGTCAAGAGCAGGGGGACAAGTCGAGTCATGGCAATATTATTCCTCAGGTGGGGTATCCTGGTAAAGGCCAACTTCGTTCGCCGTGGTGTACAGGGCGTGCCGGCTGGTGATTTCAAAATTGGTGGCGCTGACCACCAAATCCTCGCCAGTGAGATGGCTGCGGGAGTTTTCCACTCCATTCGGAAACTCATCGCTGCCAATATTTTCCCGGTAAGACCACTGATCGAGCGCGTACATGCCATGCCAGCGCATGGCCTCCACCTCCAGCACCTTGCGGAAATCGGCCGCGACACCATCAAAACGGACGCCGTTATCGACCAACCCGAACAGAGTGTCCTTGTCGAGCAACATCTGGCTGTGGAAGGTGTTCTTGAACTGGGTGATGCCCTTCAAATAGTACAGGGGTTGGAGAATTCGCGGAGATTGAGGTGCCTGGTTGCCTGAATTGGGGAGATTGAGGTAGAGGTTGCGGCTCGGGACATTCCAGTCGCCATACCGGTGGCGGTCGCATCCCCAAAAGATGAAGCGCCATTTGCCGTCCCCGGGGTCGCGGTAGGCCCGATAGTGCGGTGCTATCTCGTAAGGATAGCTAAACTCTATGAGGCTGCACAACCGCATGTAGGAGGGCACGTCAACGTTGGCGATGGCTCCATTGTAGAGTGAGGTGTTCCCAGGTGCAGCGAAAGCAGCGGCACAGGGAAGTCTCACCTGAGTTTCCCATGCCGAGGACGCTCCGGCTGTCGTCAAACCTGGTTTGTCCGCCGCCACATGTATGAGATGAGGCGCCAGGGCATTGATCTGTGCCTGAGTGGCACCTGGCGGCAGAGCGGCGATGAGATGCGAACTGATGGTATCCTGGTCCGGAGCTTCGGTAAGGTCATAGACGCCGTGGTATTTGCCGTTGAGCCAAAGATGGACCCAGCGGCGCTGCATGACGACATCCTTCGGCATGACAGCGCCCAGCAGGGGCAGAGAGCGTGCATCCTGCTGGAGGCGGCGGAACCATGCATCTGCGAGGTAGGTGACTTCTTCGCCAGTACTTACTCCAAACGGCCCGGCTGCGGCATCCACGTAGTCCTGGCTGGTGAAGGAGTCGAGGTAAGGATGGCGGAGGACGAGCTTCCGCCACTTGGTCACTTTGGAGCCCGGAAAGATAAGAGAGGTGGCATTGCTGCCGGAACCGGTAGCGGGGCCGGTCCACATGTCCGCCCCGTCCAGGGTGGACTTGCTGGTGAAGAGGAGGTCGAAGGACTTTTTCGGCCCGGGATTGTCCGGGACCTCGGAGGATTCCTGGATGAAACAGTTCCCGTGGCCCCAGGCAGAGGGATTGGCGGGATCATGATACTCAAAGGAGGCTGGATATTGATCTATGCCATCAGCTCCGTTGCCTGCGGGGAGTTCATTGTGCTCGAGATAGGGCGGTTCGCCCTCATATTGAGGGTGGCGTGAGACAAACACGGAAGGGATGGCTTCCAATTGATCAAGGACAGTGCCGCTTCCCTGGTAATGGTTCGCCCGGAACGGTGTGGCAGAAAAGCCGAACGCACTGAGCACAGCGAGGCCTCCGGAGGCGATGTGGTGAGGCGCCAGCATGGCGGAAGGCGTGTGAATGAAACTGCGAGTAACCAACTGGGAGGGCAGCTTGCCCTCCAGAACGGCACGGGCGCGCACCACACAGCTGCCAGTGATCTCAAAAGGCTCCATGTAAATGGAGCCGCGCAGCCCGGGATCGCTGCCATCGAGCGTGAAGAGTATCTGCGCTGATGAGTCGCTGTGCTTCAACTCCACCTTCACCACGCCGGACCTGAAAAGCTTTCCTTTCAGTTCCGGCTTCGGATTCGCTGTGCTGGAAGCGTCCACTATGGAAGGCTCAGCGGTGGCTCCGCTGAGGACATGCCCGCGGTTAATGCGGCCGGGTGTGGGACGGTCGAAGAAACCAGTTTCGAAGGAGGCATTACCGCTGCCGGTTGGGAGCGGGTGGCGGCCCCATGAGACATTTGCATGGCCCCGCCCGGGGAAGGCGTTGCCCGGAGGACCGGTCATTGTGTCCACCTCCACGGGAGTCGCCCCGGTCTTTCGATAGAGATAGAGCGTAGAGCCTTTGTCTGCCAAGTCCATGCCTGCCGGGCTTATCAAGATGCAGGCCCCTTTACCGTAAGTGCCATGCGGCACTGGCCACTTTTCCTTGTTTAGCGTGCTGTCAGTAAGGAAGAACTGGGTCGCGGCAGAAACGACGATATCGTGATTGGTGGGGTTCATCAGCTCCACCCAATCCCTGGAGTCGTCCACATTTGCGGGCTGATTATACTGACTGAGATCATAATCCCTGCTGTTCGCAAAGCATGCTTCCATGATGATAAGGTGGTCCTGCGCATCGGTAGGTTCCTTCCAGTAGGCGTCGAAGTTATCCGGCAGGCCGTTACCATTGCCCGCGCTGTCCGGCCATGGATCAAGATAGACGGCCCGAAAATAGCTCCGGGATTCCAAAGTTGGCGGTGGCACATCCGCTGTTGGGGGATTTTCGCGCCAGAGTTGTTCCCGGACCGCAGGTGCCGTGGAGATAATCGCGCTGCGTACTTCCTCGTCCAGTAGATCAAGAGATTCCTCCGCAGGGAAAGATTCAACAGGAATCGTGCTCGGCACAACAAGCAGGAAGAGGGCCAGAGGTGCTGTGGCAGGCAAGGAGCCGGGGCGCGTGACGAGTGGATGCCCCAGCGGAAGTTGATTTGCTCCAGCCGGCCATTCCGCCGGGCTGCGAAACTCAACAGCGCCCGCGCTGCCAGCTGGCGGAAAAACTGCGAAGACCGGCCCGCTGCCGGTGCGGGAGTGCCAGCGTGCATAGACCGCACCGTTGCCGGCTACATGGACAACGAGTGACATCCACACTGTGGGCAGGTTGGGTAATGCCACTCCGGAGGGGATCACCACTGGCGAGACTTCTATCGGAAACCGGCGCCATTCAATTTCGCTGACGTCGAAGAGCGGGTCTCCATCATAGTGCTGAGTTCCCCCGTAAACCCCAGATGTGTAGGCAAACCAGGGGCCGTGGGCGTTCAATGAGCGCAAGACAAATATTTCTGAGCTAAAGGGAATTGGCTGCACCCAAGACTTGTTCTCTGTACGTAAAACCGAATAGGCAACGCGGTTGTTTTCAGCAGGGCGCAAATCCAGAATGTCCGCATGGAGAGATAACTTCGTTTGAGCGTGGAGGATGCCGGGGAAGAAGGCTGGCAATACAATGGCAAGCAGTCGGATAACTACGGCACAGGGATTCGAGAATAGGTACATGGAAGGCGAGATTGGGGATTGGGCGGGTTGGAGAGCCGCAGTCAGTCACGGAAGGCGCAATTTGTCCGCCTTGGTACAAACCAGAGGCGCGGACCTGTCGCACCCTGTCCAGCGGCACCGGGAAGGAGCCTGCCAACTCAAGCACGGCAAGCCGCGCCCGATGGCTCGGGCGCGCTCGCTGAGTTGAGTTGGCAGGCTGATAAAACTTCCCGGTTTTCTGGACAGCCCCGCAGCAAAGCTGCGCTGAAGGTCGCCGCAGTCAGGGCCTGCGGCTATGTGAGGGCATGGCATAGCAGGATTCCCCGGCGGAGGAAAGAAGTTTCTCCGGCATCGTGTGATTCGAGCGCTATGGATCGCTGATGCTCCACTTTGATTTCGTGCCAATCCTCCCGATGCGGGCCGCTTCTTCCTCCGCTGCCGCTGGACCCAGCGTCCGTAAGAAACGCCGCGCGCAGAGCGTCAGAGTCTCCGGTCATCGCGGTTGCCATCGTGCGCTGCGCTGACCGTAGTGATCCCCGTCACCTGCTGTCATGAAAACGCTCCTGCTTCTCCTTCTCTGCGCCGTGCCGCTGGCCGCGCAGGATAAAGCCCAGCCCGCCACCGCCATCGAAGCCCTGGCCGCCTACAAGAACTATTCCGCCCGGGACAAGGTCACGGGCCTGGTGGAGGTCCGCGGCACCAAAGGCGTGCCCACGCCGGAAATCTGGAATCTCGTGATCTATGATCTGCGCAGCCCCACCCGGCTTTCGATAATCCAGGTGCGCGGCAGCCATGTCACGGAGCGCGGAGTCTGCCGGGACTATTATCCGGAACGCGAGCCGTCAGGTTACTTTGAAATGGCGAAGGTGAACGTGGACTGTGCCGGCGCGTTTCGCATCGCGGACCGCGAGGCCAACAAGGCGATGGTGGGATTCGACACCATCGACTACCTGCTGCGCGCCCGGGAGTTCGGCGATGAACCGGTGTGGATCCTGACTCTGCGCCGCAGTGCGGGAGAGGTGGCCGGCACCGTCACGCTTTCTGCGTCCAGCGGCAATGTCCTGCGCACGGTGTGGGCGCGTCCGGTCCGCAATGGAAAGCCGGCCGTGGAAGACAGCGCCGTGCCCGCGGAATTCCGTCCCGCGCCGCCGCCCCGGCTGCCGGACCCGTTTCCCGTCCAGCCTGCTCCGGCTCCCGCGGCACCGCTTCCCGGCACTCCGCCGCCCGATCCGGAAACGCCGCTCCCCCCGCCGCCGCCGCTGCCGGATCCCACCAAACCGGTCCCGCTGCCGCGCATCACGCCGGATTGAAGTCCGGAAGGAAAAGTTGCCAGCCACCATGCGGATGGATATGATGCCGGCATGGAACTGAACGAAAGAACCCGTGGGGACTGGATCAGCCTGCAACTCTGCCGGGCGGTCGCCGCGCGGCTGCGCAAAGACCCGGAACGCATCATGCGCATTCTCACTGATAACCTGGAGCGCATGGGCCGGGCCATCGGCTGGACGCAAAACGAGGAGGAGTGGTGGAGAATTCTGGAGACGCACTCTCCGGAACAGATCGCGGACATTCTGGAAGCGGAGACGCATGAGTCACAGCGGCTGCGGTCCAACTTCAGAGGGCAAAATGTGCTGAGTAAAGAAGAGCGCAACACGATCATTGATGCCGGCTATGGCCTCCAACCGCTTCCCGAGGCACTTATTCACGCTGCGTGACCTGTGGATGGCGCTGGATGCTGCGGCGCGCGTTTCGGGAGAGCGCGAATTTATCGTCGCCGGGAGCCAGGCGTTGCTGGGCACGCTTTCCGACGGACCAGAAGTTCTGCGGCTCTCAACGGACATAGATCTCTTTTCACGAACACCTGTGAGCGACGATGTTCAGCGTCTGTTGCTCAAGGAATTTGGACAGTTCTCTGATTTCATCGAGCAGCATCGCTGGGAAATCGAACCCATCGGACCGTGGGTCATGTACACTGCGCTTCCCGGCTGGGAGGAACGGCTGGTCAAAACAGAAACGCCTGGCGGAGTCACCGGCTGGTGCATTTCACCGCTCGATATTGCCTACAACAAAGCGGAAGCGGCACGACCGAAGGACATCGTTTATCTCACGGGATTGTTTCAAGCCCGCATCGTGCTGCCGGGACAAATCAAAGCCGCCATGGAGGCAGCGGGCAAGGTCATCACCCCGTTCGCTAAGGCGAAAGTCAACGCCAGCATTCAATTGGCCATTCAATCCAACACCGCACCGGGCTTAACATGACAGCGGTGGAACCCTTGCTGCAAGCTTTGGCCCGCCGGCTGGACATGGGCTTGCCGCTCACCGGGACGAACATCTTTCGCGTGGCCGACGGCGCGGGCGATGGACTTCCTGGCGTGTTCATTGATGACTGCGGTGGGCGCTGGCTGGTACAGACGCAGGACGTGGCGTGGCCGGACTGGCTGGAGAAAACTCAGTCCGCTGCCGGATGGCGGGCACTCTGGTGGAAGCGGCTGGACCAGCAGGTAAAAGAGCCGCCGCGGTTCATGGCGGGCGATCCGGCAGCGGTCTTCACCGTGCGCGAACTGGGCCTGACGTACGAACTCGATTTCCGCGCCGGCTACAGTCAGGGACTGTTCATCGACCAGCGCGTGCAGAAGGATTGGGTGCGTCAACATGTCCGGCCAGGGGAGCGCGTGCTGAACCTGTTCGCCTACACCTGCGCCTTCAGCGTCATCGCGGCGGCGGCCGGCGCCGTGACGACCAGCGTGGACTTGTCCCGCCCGTACTTGGAATGGGGGAAGCGGAATTTCTCGCTTAACGCTCTCGACCCCGCTAACCACTTTTTCTGCAAAGGCGACGCCGCGGACTGGCTGCGGCGCTTTGCGGCGAAAGGCCGCACATGGCACGGCATCGTGCTCGATCCGCCGACTTTCTCGCGCAGCGGCGACGGCACGGTCTTTCGCGTGGAGAAGGACTTTCCCGCCCTCACCGCCGCGTGCCTGCGCGTGCTGGAGCCCGGCGGCTGGATGATTTGCTCCACCAATCACCGCGCGCTGCCTGACAAACAGTTCCTCGCGCTCATCCGCCGCGGCGCGGAGCTGGCCGGGCGCAGCATCAAGTGCGAGCCGGGCGCGATGCCTCCCGATTTCACCGGCGAACCTTACCTGAAAGTGTGGCGCGTCACGGCGTGACGCGGCGCGCCGCATGAAGAATGCCCGCGGCCTTGTGCAGCGTCTCCTCCCATTCCTGCTCCGGCACCGAATCCCCCACGATGCCCGCGCCGGTGTGAAATGAAGCCTCACCGCGCTCCACCGTGACCGTGCGGATCGCGATGCTGAAGTGACTCTCTCCGTTCGCGCCGAGGAAGCCGATGGCACCCGTGTAAAGGCCGCGCGGACAGGGCTCGAGTTCGCCGATAATCTCCCGCGCCCGCTTTTTCGGCGCACCCGTGATGCTGCCGCCGGGAAAACACGCGGCGAGTGCCGCCGCATGAGAAACGTCAGGCCGCAGAGTGCCCTCCACCGTGGAAACGAGGTGATGCACCTGCTCGAAGGTCTCCGGCTGAAGCAGCCCTGTGACCTGCACGCTGCCGTATTCGCAGACCATGCCGAGGTCGTTGCGCAGCAGATCGGTGATCATCACCAGCTCCGCGCGCTCCTTGTCGCTCGTCATCAGTTCGCGCAGCGAGCGTTCGTCCGCCACGGGATCGGCGCGGCGCGGCCGCGTGCCTTTGATAGGACGGGTGCGGATCACATTGCCGCTCATCTTCAAAAACGACTCCGGGGACGAGGAAAGCACCGCCCGTCCGCCCATGGAAAGAAACGCCGCATACGGTGCCGGGCTTGACTCCCTCAGCTGCAAGTAGAGGCCAAAGGGATCCTTGCCCTGCGGCCACGCGGCGCTGAAACGGTGCGCCAGATTCACCTGATAAATGTCGCCCGCACGGATGTATTCCTGCGCGCGCGCCACCATGCCGCAGAAGTCCTCGCGGTCCATTTCCGGCGCGAAGGCCGCGCTGCTGGCCGCCGGCGGCTCTCCCGGCTGCGCGAGAGCCAGCAGCTCGCCTGTCTCCAGCCATTCGCCGGTGCGGTGCCGGTGGATGACCAGCTGATCATAGACACCGAAGCAGTAGCTGCCGTCATAGTCCACCGTGCCGAACAGTCCCTGCAGCGGCACGCCCCAGTCGAGCGCGTCCCCGCCGCGCAGGGCCGCCAGCGCCTGCTCCAGCGGCGCGGTGTCTGACAAATGCCCGCGCAGCACCTGCACCGGGCACGCCGCCATGAGTGAGACCGCCCCGTCGCGCTCCCGTTCCGGGCACCGCCCTGACGTATCCAGCCACACAAATCCAGGGAGATGCCGCAGCGAAGCCGCGACTTCCTCCGGGTTCTGGAAAAGCCGCCGCTGCTGTGGTCGCGCGAGGGTGATCATCGGTCACGCATGAATCGTCCGCCGGTTCACGCAACCGCCCGAACACTACCCGGCACCGCACGCGGCAGCGGAGAGAATGGATGTTGTCAGCCGGCACAGCGTGGCCCATGCCGCGTCGCCATCCCATCCGCCCATGCCAGCATCCCGTCCCGCTTCTCTCTTCGTTTCCCGGCGCCACTTCATGAGAACCTCCGCGACCCTGGCCGGCGCGCTGGTGCTGCCCTTCGGGGCCGCAGCGCAGGAGGCGAAATCCGGCGCGCCGCTCATCGCCTATGTCGGCACTTACAGCTCTCCTCTGAAAAACATGCGGCCCACCCAGGTGGACCTCCCGCCGGGCAACGGTCGCGGCATCCATCTCTTCCACGTGAATCGCTCCACCGGTGCCCTGACAGCCTGTGGCATCCAGGAAATGGGCACCAGTCCCAGCTGCCTCGCCTTCAATGCGGCGAAGACGCATCTTTACTCCGCCAATGAAACGGAACGCGCCGGCGACAACGAGGCCGGCACCGTCAGCGCCTTCGCCGTGAGCAGCACGGACGGCACCTTGAAACTGCTGAACACCGTGAGTTCCGGCGGCAAAGGCCCGGCGCACCTCAGCGTCCATCCGTCAGGCAGGTTCGTCCTCGTGGCCAACTACTTCGGCGGCTCCGTCGCCGTGCTGCCCGTCAAGCCCGACGGCAGTCTCGGCGCAGCCACTGACATCAAACAGGATTCCGGCACCGTCGGCCCGGCGAAAGCGACGAACGCCCCGCCCGGCAGCTTTGCCTTCAGCGGCCACGACCAGCCGCACGCCCACATGATCGAAGCCGATCCCTCCGGTCGCTTCGTGCTCCATGTGGATCTCGGACTGGATCAGATTCTTGTTTGGAAGTTCGATGCGCAGAATGGAAAGCTGACGCCGAACGATCCTCCGTTCGTGTCTCTCCCGCCCGGCGACGGCCCGCGGCACTTCGCGTTCCATCCCAACCACCGGTGGATGTATTCGATTCAAGAGGAAGGCTCCACCGTTGTGCTGTTCGACTACGATCCTGAAAAAGGCCGGCTCGCGTCGCGCCAGACGATTTCCAGCCTGCCCCCGGGATTCGCCGGCAGCAATTTCTGCTCCGAAATCATGGTCTCCGCCGACGGGCGCTTCGTCTATGCCGGCAACCGCCTCCACGACAGCATCGCCCTGTTCGCCGTCGGCAAGGACGGGACCCTGACATTCGTCGCCGACGAATGGACCCGCGGCAACTACCCGCGCAGTTTCAACTTCGATCCGTCAGGCAAATTCCTCTACTGCTGCAACCAGCGCGCTGACAACATCGCCGCCTTCCGCGTGGACCAACAGTCCGGCACCCTCGCCTTCACCGGCCACTACACACCCGTCGGCAATCCCTCGATCATCGTCTTCCGCGATCTGGCGAAGCAGCCGTGAAGTCCGTGTCCCGGAGCCCGCGTGGTTGTTTGAGCTTACAACGAAAATAGAACCACCGATGGCCCCTGATGAACACGGATACTCAGCAAGTTGTGTTCACGGGAATCCTCCTCCGGGGAGTGAGTCTGAATTCATGCGTAAATCCGTGTTCATCAGTGTCCATCTGTGGTTTCCTTCCTCTCCATTTTCCTGTTCAGGTTGAATCCGCATCTCCTGCCCTTCCGCCATTCCGGTCAGGCCTCGTGGAGTGCCTGCCGCACAGCCCCCCATTCCGCATCCATGTCCCCGGCACCGGACACCGTGCGGGAGACTTCCTCATACAAGAATTTTCCTGTCAGTTGCCGCAGGCGGCTGAGAGCCAGGGTCACTTCCCGCACCTTCAATCCCAGTTCCCCCGCGATTTCAGCATGGGAACGCGGCAGGCCGGAACCGTCCAGCGCCGGGCGCAGCGCCGCAAACAGCCGCTCCTTCCCTCGCCGCCCGCACTCCGCCTCCACCGCCGCCACCGCCCGTTCCAGCAAGTGCTCCGCCCATGCCCTGTCAAACTCCCGGTCCGGAGCCGGCGCCGTCCCGTCGGCAAAAAACGGTGCCGTGCTCGGCTGCTGATCCAGCGCGACCCTGCCCGCGCCGCCGCCTCGCTTCCTCGCCCGCTGGCGGCGGCGGTGATTGCTTAGGAAATTTCCCAGCGCCGTCTGCAGCAGCGCCCGCAGACTGCCGCGCCCGCGCTCTGCCCGGCCGGGCAGGTTTCTTTCCAGTACCACCTGCGAGAAAAACTCCTGACACAAATCCTCCGCCTCATCCGCCCCGCACCGCGCCCGAAGACAGGCCAGCACCACCGGCCGGTAGGTTTCGCAAAACCACTCCCGCCCCTCCGCGGTCCCCCCTTCACGCTCCAGGCGCGTCCATTGGGTCGGGGGAAAGGCGGGCAGTTCATTCATGGCAAAGGCCGCAGCAGGGAAAGTCCCCGGCATCCTTCGTTACCCGGTCTGCCGGCAGATGTCGCAAAAATACCTGCGAATCACGCCAAGCCCACTGGGAGTGGCGGCAGGTTGCCGCCATCTAAAATCAAACCGCGCTGCGCACTTCAAAGAGAGTGGCCTGAGGGGCTGGTGGAACATGCCGGCCTCAGCCCGCCACTCCCATTGGATTCCGCCCCGTCAAAAAACCTTCGCCGCAGTTTGCGATGTTTCCGCACGGACCGGGTAATTCCTCTGCGAGGGCCTCCCGGCCCCGTGATTATGACTCCTTTCGACCGCTCCCCTCCCCGCGCCCGCCCCCTCTCCGGCGGCATCCTCAGCCTGCTGTGCTCGTGGGGGCTTTGCCTCCTCGCGCTCTTTCCCGCCGCAGTCCCGGGAGCCCGCGCCGATGATCTCGGCCCCATCAGGAACTTCTACTTTCAGGAAGGCATGGCTGTCGTCGAATTCGCCGACCGGCCAGGCGAATACTTCCTGCTGGAGGAGTCTCCCGATTTTCTCAACTGGGCTCCCGCTGATATGAGTCTCGGCCCGCCCTCACAATTGGACCTCGACCCAATCGCACCGCGCCGCTACTTCCGCGTGCAGCCTCTCAGCAAGTTCGCCCCGCTGGACATGGATAACGACGGCATGGATGACATTTACGAACTGAACACGCCGGACCTCAATCCCCTCGACCCCACCGACGGCTCCAAACTCACGCCCGACGGCAGCGGGCGCACCAATTACCAAAACTACCTCCTCCTCTTCGGCATCACCAGCTACAAAATCCTCCAGCGAGAGGGTCGTGAGGTCAGTATCTTCAATTTCGGTGCGCCCACCGCTGCCTTCGAGGCCAATTCCCGCGAGCAGTCCATCTTCAACTTCGGTGATCCCGGGCCTGCCTTTGAAGCCAACTCCCGCGAGGTCAGCATCTACGACGGCGATGCCATGCCCTACAGCGACCTCGTCCAGATCGAAGGTCGCGAAGTGAGCGTTTTCAATATCGGACAGCCCGCTCCCGGCTCCGGCGGCTCTCCCGCCGTAGCCGAAGCCATCTCGCGCGAGGTCTCCCTCTTCAACGGCGACGCCATGCCCGTCAGCGACCTGCTCGAAGCCCACAGCCGCGAATTCAGTGTCTTCAATATCGGCGTCCCCACCGCCCCCGTCGAAGCCATCAGCCGCGAGGTCAGCGTGCTCAACTTCACCGAACCCTGATGCCGTCCCTTCACTCCAAACCATCCACCCCACCAACCAAACATCCTATGAATCGAAACTGCATCGTCCTCGCCGCCCTTCTCGGCGGCCTTCTCCCCGTCTCCGCTCAACTCACCATTCCCAGCGATGGTTCCGATAACGCTCTCGACATCACCGCCGATACCGTCATTGATCTCACGGCTGCGGCAGACGCCACGTGGAACACTCCCGGCAACGGCAACGGCGTTTACGACGCCAACCAGTGGGCCGTGGTCTTCAAATATTCCTCGGTGAACATCGCGCCCGGGGCAACGGTGACTTTTAAGAATCACCGGACTTATGCACCGGTCGTTTGGCTGGTGCAGGGAGATGTGACGATCAACGGGACGCTGAATCTGAGCGGCCAGCAAGGAACGAACGACTCAGTTGCACGATTAATTCCCGCAGAACCGGGGCCCGGTGGATATCGGGGCGGTGTGTTTGGACCGCTCGGCGCTGGCGCAGGCTATGGTCCTGGTGGTGGCAATCCGACAGGCGGATCTTCTTGGGGGGCGTTTGCAGGGGCCTATGGAAATCCCCAGATCGTTCCGCTAATTGGTGGATCTGGATCTGGCGGGAAGGCTTCCGGATCTGGCGGAGGAGAGATTTCCGGCAGCGCGGGCGGCGGGGCCATATTAATAGCCGCTTCTGGCACCGTTTCCATCAATGGAGGGGTGCACGCCAACGGAGGGGATTATCGTTATAATCCAACTTTTGGGATTTCTATGGTCGGGAGTGGTGGAGCTGTGCGAATAGTTGCCTCAGCAGTGGCTGGGGGAGGGCGTGTTGAGGCCATAGCCGGAAGTGGATATGGCCCCAGCACAAACGGCCGCATCCGCATTGAAGCCAACACTCTTGCCCCGAGCCTCACTACCGCACCCGAAACCATCCGCGTCGCCCCGGCCAGTCCACCCGTCATCTGGCCTGCGGCCAATGCCCCAAAGGTGCGCGTCGTGAGCGTGGATTCGGTCAATGCTTCGGCGGACCCCAACGCCAGACTGATCGCCGAAGCTGATGTTGCCATTCAAAACAACAGCCCGGTGAATATCGTTCTTGAAGCCACCAACTTCCCCATCGAAGGAGTGATTCAACTCACCATAACGCCGAAATTCGGCGACCGCACCACCCACACCGCCACCCGGATTGATGGCAACATCACCCAATCCACTTGGCAAGTGACGACCACGCTGCCGCAAGGTTTCGTGACGCTCCAGGCCCGGGCCACGCAGCCGTAATCACATCACCCCTACTGGGAGTGGCGGGCTGAGGCCGCCATTTGAAATCAAAACGCGCAGCGCACTTCAAAAAGAATGGCCTGCGGCGCTGTTGATACATGGCGGCCACAGCCCGCCACTCCCCAGTAGCGTGGCCTGCCTCAAAAGCACTTCGCCAGTTCGTTCTCTCCTGCCAGATAGGCACCCGGCGGCAGTTTTGCTTTCACGGGGTTCCTCCGGATGTAGCGCACCACGTTTCCGAAGTGCTCCCAGTCGCGGATGAGGCGGTCGTGGTAGCCCTTTTGCCACAGGGCGCCGATTCTCCCGAGGTGCTGATTGATCTCGCGTGACATGAAGCCCTTCAAAGACTCCATGAGGTCCGCCAACATGTGCCCCGCGAGTATCTCCGTGAGCACATGCACATGATTGGGCATGAAGACCCATGCGTGAACCCGCGTGCGCAATCCTTCAAAGTGGCGCAGGGCATCAGCCACGAGTTTGCCGCAAGCCGGACGGCGGAGCAGGCATTCGCCGAATCCCTGATCCATCCATCGCTCGATGGCCCCGGTAAAGCGGCGGTGATAATCCAGTTCCGCCTCCGGCGACCACGGCTCCGGGTGCGCCTTGCGCCAGTCGGCTTCGTCCAGCCGGTGCTGGCGCAGCAGGTGCGCGGGCACGGAATCCGCGAGTCGGAAGGTGAGGGAATAGGTGCGCCCCTGCTGGTCCCAGTGCGGAAGACGATTTCGGCCGATGGTGGTCTCAGCATCCGGCGGGAAGAACTTCATGCCTTCCGGGATTTCCATGCAGCGTTTATGGGGCGCCAAAGGCATCACAGCAAGCGTCCGTAAGGAGAGAAAGCCAACTGGGAGTGGCGGGTTGCAGCCGCCATTTATCATGAATGCCGCAGGCCAATCTATTTGAAGTGCGCTGCGCGTTCGTTTTCAAATGGCGGTCTCAGCCCGCCAGTGGCTTGGCGCTGCTTAAGTGAACAACTGTCTTGCCGGGAGCGGTGCGTTTCCGTTAAAAGCGGCGGAGAATCATGTCAGTGCTGCCGCTTCATTCTCTATGCCTTCCCTCTCCAGTTCCGACAGCGGACGGCTATGTGGTTTCCGAACTTATCGGGCGCGGCGGGGCGGGAATGGTGTGGCGGGCGACGCAGGAGGGGACGCTGCGGGAGGTGGCGCTGAAGTTTCTCGCACCCTGGCACGCGCACGGGCTGGCGGGGCTGCGGTTTGCGAGGGAGGCGGAAATCGCGGCTTCGCTGGAGCATGAGAACATCGTTCGGGTCTATGGCAGCGGGGAGAGCGTCAGCGGTCCGTGGCTGGCGATGGAACTGGTGGAGGGGCCGACAGCGGACCGCTGGATAGCAGAGAACGATCCGCCGCTGCGGGCGCGCGTAGAGTTGTTTCGCGGCATTTGCGCAGGGGTGCGTCATGCGCATCAGCGCGGGGTGATTCACCGGGACTTGAAGCCGTCGAATGTGCTCGTCGCACCTGACGGCACGCCGAAGGTGGCGGATTTCGGCCTGGCCGCGCGGCAGGAGGCGGAGTCGCTGGACGTGACCCTGACAAGGCAGGGGGAGGTCTTCGGTTCTCTGGCATGGATGGCGCCGGAGCAGGCGGAGGGCCGCTGGAAGGAGGTGGATGCGCTCTCAGATGTGTATGCGCTGGGCGCGGTGCTTTACAGTCTGGGGAGCGGCAGGTCGGCGGTGGATACGTCGCTGCCGGCGGCCGTGCAGTTGGCGGCCGTGAAGGCGGGCGAGCACCGCCCGCTGCGGGAAGTGCAGCCGGGCACGCCGCGGGACCTGGAGGCGATTACGGAGAAGTGCATGGCGCGGGAGAAGGTGCGGCGTTATCAGACTGTGGCGGAACTCGAAGTCGACGTGGCGCGCTGGCTGCGGGGCGATCCGGTGCAAGCGCGGACGGCAGCCCCGCTTTACTGGATCGGCAAGAAGCTGCGCCGGCACTGGGTGGCGGCCGCGGCGGCGGTAACGGTGTTGTTTGCCGCAGGCGGATTGACATGGGGTTATTGGCAGGGCCGGGCGCGGCTGGAGTCGGAGAAACGTGCCGCCCTGAAACGCGAGGCGGAACAGAAATCCCGCACCCTGCACGAGGCCCGGGAACTGGTGACGCAACTGCTGGTGGAAATGAAGCCGAAGTTCGAGCAGTCCGGCCACCCAGAGTGGATCGCGGAGGCGGAGAAGCGGGTGGCCGCCTTTCCATGGGACATCGGCGGCGATGGCACGGGAGCATGGGATCCGCGGCGGTTCCGCGGACGCGCGGCGCTGGTGCAGGGCGATTTGCTGTCCAGTCAGGCGCAGTGGGGCGGCGCGCTCAATGCCTATAAGGAGGCAATCAGTCATCTAAAAGCACTGGTGCCGGAACACCCCGATGTGCCGGCCTTCCGCGAAGACTTGGCCCGGGCTCGGGTGGGCGAGGCCGTGGCGCTGCTGAAATTGCGCTACCACACGGAGGCCGTCAACGCGGCGCAGATGGCGCTGGACCTGCTGGAGCCAGGTAACGGTGATTCTGCCCCGGATGCGGTGTGGGCGGCAATGACGGATGCAGGCTGCGTGCTCGCTCAGGCCGCCTCGGCGGCAGACGGGAAGGCCGAGGGGGCACTGAGGCTATTGATCCGGCTGACGGAGAAACTGCCCGGCGAAAAGGAACCGGAAAAGATGACGGCAGCCCAGGCGGAATGGCATTCCCGGCTGTGCAGCGAAGCCTCCCGCCTGACCATGCTGGTGAAGCAGGTGGATGGCGGAATCCCCGCAAATTCCTCCGTCCCGGATGCCGCAGTGCAGCAGGATCTGCTCGCAAGGAAGGTGCATCTCTCCGCAGTGCTGGCGCGCCGCGCCGTGGCCTGCGCCCGTCAGGCCGTAAAGCTGAGCGGCGAGGGAGAACTCTCACTGAGGCAACTGGCCGCGGCACTGGCTGCCGAAGCAGAAACCGCCACTCTCTGTGAGGATCCATCGACGGCTTACGAACGCCTCAAAGAGGCGAACACGATACTGCTGAAGCGGCTGGGATCGCCGCCGCTCAATCAGTCGGCGGGTCCATACGAAGTGGTGGCTCAGGCATGGGATCACTGCGCAAGGACAGTGGAGCGCATCGGCCAGGGCGCCAACTATCCCACTTTCAATGCATGGGCCATCGAGTTGAACAGCGCAGCCATCGAAGTGCAGGAGGCGCTGCGCCGCCGGAATAAGACGACAGCCAGCATCGAGGCGCTCTCGCGCCATTGCCTGCGGAATGCCCTGCTTTCTTTCAAAACAGGGAAGCCGTCGGATGCCGCCCGGTGGGCGGCTTCAACGGTCAGGAAATTTGAGATCGCTGTCACTGAGAAAATATGCAGTATCCCGCTGGCTCAGAATGCTGCCGAGGCTGCGCTGCTGCTGGTCGACTGGAGAGAACCCAACCGCTCCGGCCGCGGCGAAACCACATGGCTGGAGTGTGCGTCCCGGGCCATTCAGTGGACGGTAAAACAGAAAAAGCTCCTGCAGGCGGAAGACAGTCGGAGGCAGGCCGAACTGGAGAAGCGGCTGCAGGCAGCACAGGGTTTCCCGGATTCATCACAGGAAACCAGCATTGCCCGCGAGACCGAATCGCCATAGCAGCGCCCATGCCCTCCCATCCGCTGCTGCAGCGACTGCCCGATTCTCGCGACTGTTCGCCTGACGAACTGCTCGACCGGTTTCTCGACTACGCGTCGGAGAAGCGGCTGCGGCTGTATCCGGCGCAGGAGGAGGCGATCCTGGAATTGTTCGCAGACCGCAATGTGATCCTGAATACGCCGACGGGCAGCGGGAAGTCGCTGGTGGCGGCGGCGCTGCATTTCCGGTCGCTGGCGGCGGGGCGGCGGTCGGCTTACACTTCACCTATCAAGGCGCTGGTGAATGAGAAATTCCTCGCGCTGTGCCGGGATTTCGGACCGGAGAATGTGGGCATGGCCACCGGCGATGCGACGGTGAACCGCGACGCGCCCATTCTCTGCTGCACGGCGGAGATTCTGGCGAACTATGCGCTGCGGGACGGCGAGGAGGCGCCCTTCCGCGAGGTGGTGATGGATGAGTTTCACTACTACTCGGACAGGGAGCGCGGCGTGGCGTGGCAGGTGCCGCTGCTGACGATGGCGCGGTCGCGCTTTCTCCTGATGTCAGCCACGCTGGGAGCGACGGACTTTTTTGCCAAAGAACTGACGCGGCTCACGGGCGCGCAAACGTCCATCGTCACTGGAAAAGACAGGCCGGTGCCGCTGGAGTTCAGCTACGTGGAGACAGCACTGGATGTGACGCTGGAGGAGTTGCTGGAGGAAAACAAAGCGCCGGTCTATGTGGTTCACTTCACGCAGAACGACGCTTCGCAGGCGGCGCAGGATTTGATGAGTATTCCTCTTTGCTCGCCTTCGGAGAAAAGCGCGCTGAAGGATGCGATCAGCGGCTTCAAGTTCACCAGTCCGTTCGGCAAAGAGGTGCGAAAATTCCTCGGGCACGGCATCGGCATTCATCACGCCGGGTTGCTGCCGAAGTATCGCGTGCTGGTGGAATCGCTGGCGCAGCGCGGCCTGCTCAAGGTGATCTGCGGCACGGACACCCTGGGCGTGGGCGTGAATGTGCCCATCCGCACGGTGCTGTTCACGCGCCTGACCAAATTCGACGGCGAGAAAATCAAGACGCTCACGGCGCGGGACTTTCACCAAATCGCCGGACGCGCCGGACGGAAGGGGTTCGATGACATCGGCTATGTGACGGCGATGGCGCCGGAGCATGTCATCGAGAACCGAAAGCTGGAGGCCAAAGCCGGCGGGGATGCGAAGAAGCTGCGCAAGATGGTGAAGGCGAAGCCGCCGGAGAAGTTTGTCAGTTGGAGTGCGGAAACTTTTACCAGGCTGCAGAACGCCGCACCGGAGCCCCTGGTGTCGCGGTTTCAGGTGAGTCACGGCATGCTGCTCCAGGTGCTGAGCCGTGAAGGTGACGGCTGCCGCGCGATGCAGCGGCTGGTGCGGGATTCGCACGAGACGCCCGTCGCGAAGAAGCTGCACCGCAAGCGGGCATGGATGCTCTTTCGCGCGCTGGTGGATCGGGGGATTGTCGAGATCACCCGCGCCGTTCCGAAACTCCGCGTGAATGTGGACCTCCAGGAGGATTTCTCACTCAATCACGCGCTCTCGCTTTATCTGATCGACACCCTGGCGCTGCTCGATCCCAACGCCGCCACCCACGCGGCGGATGTGCTCACGCTGTGCGAGAGCATTCTGGAAGACCCCGACGTCATCCTGCGCCGGCAGTTATCCAAAGTGAAGACCGAAGCGATGAACGCCATGAAGGCGGACGGTGTGCCTTACGAGGAGCGCATCGCCCGGCTGGAGGAACTGGAGTATCCCAAGCCGCTGCGTGAGTTCATTTACCGCACGTTCAATGAATTTGCCGACGCGCATCCGTGGGTGGAACGCGAAAATATCCGTCCCAAGAGCATTGCCCGGGAAATGTTCGAGAACTTCCGCAGCTTCGCCGATTACGTGAAGGACTACGACCTGCACCGCGCCGAGGGCGTGCTGCTGCGGCATCTTTCCAGCGTTCACAAAGTGCTCGCGCAGACGGTGCCTGACATTTGGAAGACGGAGGCCGTCCAGGAGTCCGAGGCCTGGCTGGCGGGTATGGTGCGCGGCACGGACAGCAGCCTCCTTGATGAATGGGAGCGCATGTCCCGCGCCGCAGAGCATCCGGATGAGGAGCCGCCCCCGCGCGTCGAGGCGGAGCCGGACATCACGCGCAACAAACGCGAGTTCACCGCCCTCATCCGCACGGAAATCTTCCGCTTCCTCCGCGGACTGGCCAACGGCGACTACGCTGCCGCCTGCGCCGCTCTCACCGCGACAGCGGAGCATTCGTGGACTCCTGACAAAATCGCGGCAGCTTTCGACACCTTCTACGACGAGCACGGGCGTTTGCTGCTGGACCCGGAGGCGAGGAATGGCAGGCACACTTTCGTGGAGCCCTCACAGAACGGCCGGTCGTGGCGGGTGAGCCAGACACTGGTCGATCCCGACGCCCTCAACGACTGGCACGCCGTGTTCTCCGTGCCGCTGGAATCCGCCCGCGAAGAGGGAAAACCCTCCCTCGTCCTGGAGTCGATCGGCCCGGTGACCGCGTGAGGGAATGGTTGATGCAAATTGGCGGCAGGTGGTATCATCTCCCCTGCACCCCCGCCTCTGTCATGCCCGATTCCCTTCCGGACTATTTTGAAACCCTGAAATCGCTCGCCACCGCCACCGGGCTGGGACTTCTGGTGGGTCTGCAGCGCGAGTGGGTGCAGAACAAGATTGCGGGCATCCGGACGTTCGCGCTCATTTCCCTGTTCGGAGCCATCAGCGGACTGATGGGCCTGGCTTTCGGCGGATGGGTCATCGCGGCGGCGATGCTGGCCCTGGCCGGACTGGTGGTGCCCGGCTATCTCGCCGAACGAAACCGTCAGGAGCCGGATATCGGGCTGACCACGGAGATGGCGATGTTCGTCATGTTCGCCGTCGGCGTGCTGACGGTTCTGAACCAGCGCGTGGTGGCCGTGATCATTGCCGGCACTGTTATGGTGCTGCTCCAGAGTAAGAAAGTACTGCATGGCGCGGTGCGGCGGATCGGTGAGGACGACTTGCGCGAGATCGCCCGTCTCGTGCTGCTGGGTCTGGTGATTTTGCCGGTGCTGCCCAATCGCGACATGGGTTATCTCGGGGTGCTCAATCCGTTCTCCATCTGGCTGATGGTGGTGTTGATCGTGGGGATCAGTCTGGCGGCCTATCTGGCGGGAAAGTTTCTCGGCGGGGCGCGCGGGGCGGTCATTGCCGGCATTCTCGGCGGCATGATTTCGAGCACTGCCACCACGGCAAGTCTGGCCCGGCGCAGCCGCGAAAAAGGAGCCGGGGGACTGATCCCCGCCGCCATCATGCTGATCGCCTCCGCCGTGGTTTTTGTGAGGGTGATCGTCGAAGTGGTCGTGGCGGCGCCGTCGCACTGGCAGAGCATACTTCCCCCGCTGGTGGCGATGATGGTATGGTTCGCGCTCGTGGCGTTCACGGCGCACAGGATTTCGGTGAAGTCCGGCGAGCAGATGGACGCGACCCCGCCGCCCTCGGAATTGAAGGGCGCGGTGATGTTCGGCCTGCTCTACGCCGTGGTGCTGCTGGCGGTGGCGGCGGCCCGGGAGTATCTGGGAAAGACAGGGCTGTATGCCGCCGCGGCGCTTTCCGGCCTGACGGATATGGATGCGATCACCCTCTCCACCTCGCGGCTGGTCAGTTCGGGACATCTCGATGCCGCCACCGGGTGGCGCCTGATTCTAACGGGCGGGCTGGCGAACGTGGGATTCAAAGCCGGCCTGGTGGCGGTGCTGGGCGAGCGAAAATTCATCCGTCCGGCGCTGACCGGCCTGGCTTCAGCCACGCTGGGTGGCCTGGCCATCCTCTTTCTCTGGCCATGAAGGCGCCGCCACTGCCGCATCCTGCCGCCGCGCCCGGAGCGTGGCTGCAGCGCATGCTGCAAACGGTGTGCCGCTGCGCTGCCGGTGATCTGCGGAGGATGGCTGAGGCTTCGGAACTGAGCATCCATGCCCTGAGGGTGCGCATGAAAAAACTGCGCGCGCTGTTGAGGCTGGCGGAGCCTGTGCTGCCGGAGGCTGATCGGACCCGCCTGCGCCGCCGCATTCGGGATATCAAGAATGCCTTCAGTTCCAGCCGCGAGACCGCGGTGCTGGAGAAGCTGGCGGCGGGTCTGAGGCGCCGCCACGGGCTGCCGGCGGCGGAACTGACCGCCGCGCCCGCGCACCGTCAGTCATCACTGTCACAGGTGCGGAGCAAGTTGGAGACGCTGCGCCGGTCCCTGACGGTTCTGCCGCTGCACAAGCTGACCCTCACCGGATTTCTCATCGAGTATGCCGCCCGCTACCGCGCGTGCCGGCGGGCCATGCGCCGATGCCTTGAAACCGGTGCCCAGGAGGCCTTTCACCGGTGGCGCCAGCGCACCAAGGAATGGTATTTTCTGAGCCTCGCGCTCCACGCCTTTCCGTCCGCGCGCGCGGGCATTCGCCCGTCGGCATGGCTGGCTCACCGGCTGGGAGAGGAGAACGATCTCGCGCTGCTCGGCCGGCGGATCACCGGACCGCACGCGGAGCAGTGGAGGCGGGTGATCGAGGAGAAAGTGGCCCGGCAGCAGGAGCGCATCCTGCGCAAGGGCCGGAAGAAACTCTCACAACCGCGTCGCCGGCTGCTTGGAAAGCTGAAGTCCGAAGCGGCGCGGATCGAATCCTCCGGCCGCCCGGTCATTGGCTAGGGGATGACGGTCACTTTCAGCTGCAGATAGCGGCGCGGGGTGGTGGAGATGAGTGCGCTGTCCTTCACGGTCACGCGCGTCGAGCCGCCGGCGGTTGTCAGCGTTACCGTGCCGGGCGGCAGTGTGCCGCCGCCGGCGTCCGTCCAGTCCGCGGCTGCCGGCGTTTTCTTTGCGAGGGTGGTCCAGCCGGTGAGGTTGTTGCCGGCCTGGACTTCGTAAGTGGTCCCCGGGGTGCCGTGTCCGCCGGGCTGAGCGGTGACGGGCAGGTCGAAGGTGATCGTGGCTGAACCGCCCGCGCTGCCGGAGACGGGCAGGCGGTCGGCACCCTGCTGCGGGTTGGGGGACTGCGGATTGGTGTAGAGCGAGAACTCCAGCGCGTTGGTCAGACCGTCGAAATCGGTGTCGAGCAGAATGTCGGCCATGGTCAGGCTGTTGGCGGCGAGCCAGGCATTCAGGTCAGGATCGGTGCCGGGCACCCAGCTGTCGGGCGTGCCGTAAAGCTGCGTGCTCGCGGCCCAGCTGTCCCGATTATCGAAGTCCTCGATGGACGTCGCATTGCTCAGCAGTGTGAGGCTGTAGCCGGTGGCGTTGGTGTTATACCAGGTGCTTTCGTAGCGGAACCAGAGCACGTTGGCGTCCCATGGGGACGGCAGGCGCAGGGCGAGTTCCTCACCGCTGTTGTCGAGATTCCCGCTATAGGGGCCGAGGATGTTCCAGCCGGCGCCGTAGCGGCTTTGGAAAGCCGCGGGGTTCTTCACAAGCACGACTTCGGCACCCGGAGCGAGATTGAAGCCCGGCGGGAAGACAAGGTCTATGCCGTTGTAGAATGCGACGCCGCTGAGGTCGAGCGCGGCGCCGCCGGTGTTGGTGAGTTCGACAAATTCGTAGTCGTTCCCGCCGGCGGCACTGTACATGATTTCGGTGATGCGCAGGAAGTTCAGGATGTTCGCGGCATTGGTGTAGCCGGGATCACTGGTGCCGTTGGCGGCACCGGCGGTGGGCAGCGTGAAAAATCCATAGCCGCCGACTCCGCCGGTCGTGACGCGGCCCTGACTGACGCTCTGAAGCTGCGGGAAGTAGCGGACGTTGTCCTGCTCGCGCCCGTCGGCGGCGAAGAGGATCAGTTCCTCCGTGAGGCCGTCCATGCGGAAGGACAGGTGATTCGGCCCGGCGCTGAGATCGCCGTCGGCGATGAGTTTCACGAAGCCGTTGCCGGCGATGAAGCTGAGCGGCGGGAAGGCGACCTGCTGTCCGTAGCGGGCATCCGTCAGGATGAGTCCGGTGAGGCTGGCGGGAAACGGCGCGAGGTTGGCCAGTTCCACCCAGTCGTCTTCATAACGGATGCCGCCGGAGACGAGCCACTCGTTGATGATGATCCGGCTGCTGTCGCTCAGGCGCGCCGGAATATTCACCGGGTTGCCGATGGACGGTGTCGCGAGCGCCCAGGCCGCCGGGGCGCCGGTGCGGGCGAGCGCGTAGCCGGCGGGCAGTGCGCCGAAAGTAATGGAGTCGCGCAGGGTGTTCGCGGCATCGAAGAGGTGGAGTTCGTCGCCGTCGTTATCGAGCTGGAAGTTCCCCAGGGCGACGGTGAGCAGCGCGCCGGGGGCAAGGCTGCCTGACAACATCTGCTCGCCGGGCGTGAGCGCGCTGTCGCTAAGGCTCCAGCCGGTGAGATCCACTGCGGCGGCGCTGCGGCTGACGAGTTCCACCTGCTGGCCGGGATCGCCGTAGATCTCACTGATGAACACGAGAGGGAGCGCGGTGTCCACATTCCAGGTGCGGGTGGCGGGGGCGAACTGTGGAGCGCCGTCGTAGAGCCGGGCGGGGTCGTTGTCCTGCCAGTTGCCGGCCATGTCCTGACCGAGCACTTCCAGTGTCTGCGGGCCGGCGGTGAGATTTGTCAGTGCAAGGATCGCCTGGCGCACGGTGGGCGTCGCACCGCGCGGCATGGTGCCGCCGCTGCCGATCTGAACCGGTGCGCTCCAGGCGCCGCCGTTGAGCCGCCACTTGTACGCCACCACGCCCGGCCCGCCGATGGTGAAGTTTGCGGTCGTGTCGGCGACGGTGCCCGCCGGGCCGCCGAGGATATAGGCCCACTCGGGAATGGAAGCGCCATAGCTGATACCGCCGGGTGCAGTGCCGCGGGCCAGCGAATCATGTCGCAGTGAGTAGTCTTCATTGACCGGGTCCACAAAGCCGGGCGCGCCGGCCTGGTTGGGGCCGTAGGTGCCGCTGAAGAATCCGCCGGGGTGATTCGGCCCGATTTCAGGATCGGCGATTTGATCGAGCAGGTTGTGGAAGAATTCGATCTTGGTGGTGATGCCGGTGCCTGCCGCGTTCCGGTCCGGGCCGCTGAAGAGGTGCGGCGCGCTGCTCACGATGTTGTAGCCCATGTAGGCCCCGTCGCCCACGCTGGGATTCGCGCCGTCGCCGGGGATGAAGAAGTTGATCGGCGCACAGACGACATTCTGCGTGACCGTCTCGCCCTGAAAGACGAAGTCGTCGTGAATGTTGGCGACGGTGTTGTGTTCGAAGATCGTCGCCGTGCTGGCCTTCAGGTTGATAACGTGATCGAGGTCATAGCAGACGTTGCGCGCCAGCAGAATGGTGGTGCCGCTGCCTTTGTCGCCGCTGCTGATGGCGTTGGAATAACCGGTGTCGTTGGTCCAGTAGTCCTTGCGCGCGTTCTCAAAAACGTTGCCGGCGATGTAGGCGTCGCCGCCGAGGTCCATGTGCTCGTCACCGCTGAGGCCGTAGAAATGATTGTAGCGGCAGTCGATGACGAACTGACCGTTGGTCTGGTGGTTCGTCACCGGATCGCGCGGCGACCAGCGTCCGCTGTCGCAGTCGAAGACGTCCTGGTGGCCGCGGTTGCCGTGATAGACATTAAACCAGCAGCGCCAGTGACCATTGAGCGGCAAGCCATTCGGGAAATAGGCGGCGTTCGCGCCGGAGACTTCCGGGTCAGTCGTCGGGAATTCCACCTTCATCGGCTCCATGCTGTTGTCCGCCGCGGCAATGAAGTCGGTCGTCGGCTCCTCGATGCGGTTCAGTACCGGATCGAAGATGAACATGTCCGGCATCGTGTTGTAAGTGAAGGTCAGTTTACTGTTCCTTCCGTACAACATGCGCAGGTGCGTGCCGGCAAAGGTGCAGTGGTCCGCCCAGCCCCACGAGCGGATGAAGCCGAGGCTGCCGTAGTTCTCCGAGCCGCCCGGCGAGGTGCCCTGGGCGTTGATGAAGTCGCAGTAGCGGAAGACGTTTTCCTGACTCATTGAGTCATAGACGCGCACGCCGCCCCATTTGGGAGCGCCGGTCTGCGTGCCGAGTTTGATGGGGTCCACGTCGCTGGCGGAATTGGTGCCGGGAATGTGCGAGAAGACGATGCGGGCGCCGGGCGTTCCCTCCGCGAGGATGCGGCCCTCGATGCGGAAGCGGACATTCTCCGCGCTCTGGACATTGACGCCGGGATCAATGCGCAGGGTGACACCCGACGGAACCGTGGTGTTGGCCGTGATGCGATAGGGCGAGCCGGCGAGCGTCCAGCGGATTTCACCCGCGGGGGTGCCGCCGGTGGTGCCGGTGCTGAGCGCCCCCATGTCGTTGCGCGAGCCGTCGGGGTCGTTGTAAGCCGCGGCGGGATCGCCGGTGTTGATGCAGGGGCTGACTGCGGCGAGTGTGAAGTTGCGCGCGGCGGCATTGGTGAACTGCGGGTTCACGGTAATATTCCCGGTCCCGCCGGAGGGCAGCGGGTTGTTCGGCACCACACCGCCCTGATCGAAGAAGCAGGTGTAGTTCTGCACGTTGAGCGGGAAGGTGCCGCCGCCATAGTCGTTCGCGACCGGCTCCTCCGCGGAGATGATGCAGTTCCGCAGGTCCACGGTGATGTTCATCGTGGTGGTGCCGTACTTGTTCCGCGTGTGAATGCCGACACTGTGGAAGTCGCCGTCGCTGGTGTTGGTGGGATGGTTCTCCGCGACGATGGTGCAGTTCTCGAAGACGTTGGAATAGGGGGTGTTCTCCTGGGCCGCCTGACATTTGGTGGAGACGCAGATGTCGCAGTCAATGATCTGCGTGCGGCGCACGGTGACGTTGTTGTTCAACAGGCTGATGCCTTTGTCGAAGGCGTTGCGCACGATGCAGTCTTCGATGGTGAGCGAGCCGCCGAGCAGGTCTATGGCGTCGTCGTCGCAATGGGCAAAAACTGAACGGCGCAGATTCACGGGACGTCCGCCGCTGTCGTGGATGTAGATGTTGTCCTCGTCGTCCGCCGCGCCGCTTTCGCGATAAGCGGGCAGCATGGAGTCGAAGTTGCAGTCTTCGATGGTGATGCCGCTGGCATCGGTTTCCGGCCCCATGACGCAGCGGGCGAACTGCGAGCGGCGCATGACCATCGTCGTCGAACCGGTGTTGGTCAGGGTCTTGCCGGGCAGGTCGGCGATGACGCCGTCTTCAAATGTCCACACCGCGCCGCCACTGAGGCGGAAGGCCGGCCCGGTGCCGGTGTGTCCGCCGCCGGGCGAGTGCGCGGCGCGCGAGACAAGACAGTAATTCCACGTCGTCGTGGAGCCGCCGGTGTTGATTTCGCCCCAGCGGGTGGCGGCGTCGTGCGCGGTGAAGCTGATGGGCTGCGCCAGCGTGCCGGCGGCGTTGATGGCGCCGCCACCGGTGCAGATAATGTCTGTGCCGGTGGTGCTGCCGGCGCCGCTGGTGCCGGTAAGCAAAACGTGGGTGCCGGGCGCGATGTTCAGCGTCGCGCCGGCAGGCACGGTGAGGTCGCCGGTGACGCGCACGACGCCGCTCCAGTTGGTGACGCCGGCGGGCAGCGTGCCGCTGACGCTGGCGCCGGTGGCCGCGCCGAGGGATGTCAGGGCTTTGGAGGTGCCGATGCTTCCCGCTGAGGCGCCGAGAGTGAAATTCCCCGGATCCGCCGCACCGGTGCTGATCGCAGCGTCCATGCGCAGGTCGAAGGTCATGTCGCTGCTGGTGGCGTCGTCCTGATGAACTTCTACGGCGATGGTGTTCACACCGTTGTGCAGCAGTGCCAGCGGAACGGTGAAGTTTGCCGTGGCATTCTCCCCGCCGGCGGTGGCGTATTGGTTCAGCGCGATGGCATCAGCGAGGCCCGAACTGTTGGCGACTTTGGTGCCGTTCACATACAGGCGGTAGGCATCGTCGTATTTCACCTGGCCCGTGACGCTGGATACAGTGCCGATGTCGGCGATGGTGAACGTACTGCGGAAAAGGTAGCACGGAACGTTTTGCGAGTTGGCGGCGCCGGGGTCGTAATCGAGGTCCGAAATTGGCGTGTTCTCGTCGTTGTCGCCGTAGCCGGCCTGGGTGCGGACGGTGGTCCATGAGGAATCATCGAAGCCCTCTGTGAACCATGTGCCGCCGGACGCGGCAATGAAGGCGTTGAGCGAAGTGACATTGAAATCGCCATTGAATCGCCACTGCGAGCCGGGCGTTCCGCTGTTGGCCGAGCCGTTGCCCCCGGTGCCGTAGGTGAAGAGCGGCACGGTGGTCGTCGCGCCGCCGCCCACGGTGACCAGCGCACTGCCCATGCCGTTGGTGAGGGTCAGGGTGTTCGGCGTGACTATGACGCCGTTGGTTGCAGAGAGATTCACGGCCGTGTTCCATGCGGCGCGGTTCAGATTGCCGGTGCCGTCCTTGAGGTCCACGCGCACGAGCATGGGCACGCCTGGAATGTAGCTCTCCGGCGCGATGAGTGTGAGCGAACCCGGGGCGGTGAGCGTGCCGTTCACCGTGGTGCCGGGAGCGGTGTTCCAGAGCACGCTGGCCAGGAGTTCCTGCACCACATTCCCTGTGCCGTTCAGTCCGTCCCAAAAGCGCACGACCACTTTATTCAGTCCCGGCTTCAAGACCCCGCCGCCGCCCGCGGGCACATTCAGGCGCCAGGTGCCGGCATCGTCCGCGCCCTGATCTCGGTAAAACCAGGACGCGGCCACGCCGTTGACCGTGATGCTGTAAGTGCGCGCCACATTGAACGTGCCGCTGAAAGTCGCGGCGCCGCTGGTGCTGACTTTATAACCCTCCACGCTGTCCGCCGCGTTGCCCGTCACGGTGAGCGAGTAGTTCTGCTGAATCTGCGAGAGCACATTGGCGCGCCGGGCATCGATGAAGGCCTTGATGGCCGCGATGGTCCGCGCCGGCGAAGTTGCGCCTGTGCCCGCCGGCACCCAGCCCTGCATGATCTGGTCAATAACCGGATCCAGTGTGGCGCGGTTGAACCAGGTGTCCATGCCGTCGAGCAGCGCCGCGTAGTATTTTGGCAGGAGCGCCGGGTGATTGAACATGCGCCGCAGCCCCACCACGCCCGTATTTCCCTGCTGCGCCATTTCGTCATAGCTGAAAATGGAGCGCGTCACCGGATCGCCCACGCCGGTGCCGATGTCGAACACGTCATCCATGTCGTGCGGCACGAAGCGGAAGCGCGGGTCCGTCACGCCGCGGTAAATGCTCGCATCATCCGCGCGCCCGCTCTGCAGGCCGCCTTCCTGGTTTCCGATCAATGCGTCCGTGGCGATGTACTTGTAAAAATGATCCACATCCAGCACCGTGGCGACGGTGGCGGGATACGCTGCATCGCTGATGGCCGGCTGCTCCGCCGTGCCGCCGGTGGCCGGAGCACTGACAATCCGTGTGAGGTTGATCAGGTCGCTGAAGTCGTTCTCCTCCTTGTTCGTTTCTTTGAGATAGGTGTCGCTGTAGCTCGCCGGATCCGTCCCTTCATAGCGGAACTCGCCGCTGCCGAGATTGCCCGGCGGCGTGCCCGTGCTGCCCGGATCGTGGTCGTCGAGCCGGTAGAAATTGCCGTCTGCATCGAGCGGATAGTGCTTCTCCGCCCAGGCGCCGCCGCGGCCTTCGAGCATGGCATAGCGCCCGAACATCCGGCTGCCGGATTCCGCCGGGTCGGCGCCGTTGACGCGGACCTGCATGATGACTGCATCCTGCGGCGCGATGCCGGCGCGCGCGAAGAGCACATTCCCCAGCACCTGGCTGTAGGGATACTGACAATTCAGCGAAATGGTGCTGCGCCCGTTCCACCGGTCATCGCTGCGGAAGCTGACGTGAAAGTTGTTCGGCGGCCCCAGCGCGGAAGCCTGACCGCGGTTCCGCACGCCGGAATTCTGCACCACCTTCGTGCCGGTGCCGTCGTGGGAAATGAACGCGCAGTTGAAGGTGGCCTCGCTGTCCTCTTCGCCGCTGGAAGTCTGCAGATCCTCCAGTTCCGCGCGATCCGCCGGGGTCATCACCACACGCAATATCGGCTGATTCCCCGCAGCGGAGAAATCGCGCGCCGGATCGAAGGTGTCGTCCACCTGGATGAGATAGTTGCAGACATTGGCATACGTCTCCGGCTGCACGCCCGGATTCGAGGTGCGCGCCTTGCGCGGCACGGTGTCGTTCACACTGTCCGGGTTGTTGATGTCAGGGTCCACGTAGTATTCGATGATGGTGCCGTCCGCTTGAGCGGGAATGGTGGCTGTGCCCTGCCATGAGGCGCCGCCGCCGGTTCCGGGCTGATCCTCTGTGAAGGCCGCAGAGTTGAAATTCGCGGCACCCGCCACGCGCCACAGACAGCGGCGGTTCGTGATCCCGCCGCCGGGCAGTTCCGCGTGAATCCGGATTGTGTCCGAGGAGCGCGGGATTTCCGGCTTGTGCCGCACGTTCACGGCAAATTGGTGCGCCTCCGGCGGCAGCGTCGTCCAGTTCGCCGCACCGGGAGTTCCGCCCGCGGCGGGCGACCCTTTCCAGTTCTGCCCCTCGCGCGCCGCGCCGGCAGCCACGACTTTTGCCAGAGTGTGTCCGCCGCCGTCGTGCAGTTTCTCCCATTCCCAGCCGCGATGCCCGAAACTGAGCGCTGAGCGCACACGCGTGGCCCAGCAGCCTTCGTCGGCGTAGGTCACGTCATCCACCGTCACCCCCGTGGCGTCCACCATCTGCACCTGCTCCCCCCCATTCGCCAGCGTCCCGGTCCAGGGACCGAGCACCGTACCGGCAAAGCCCGGATAAGCCGCATGGAATTTCGCCACATCCGCCGCGATCACCACATAGCCGCCGGCGGCTATGCTCGTGCCGTTGGGAATAGTAAACGTTACCCCGCGGTTCAGCCGCCAGCCTGACACATCCGCAGGTGCTCCGTCCGGATTCTGAATTTCGATCCATTCATTGCCCGGATCCTCCGGACTGCCGATCGACGACAGCGGATGGTACATCAGTTCATTGATGACAGGGGCGGCGGAGACCGACATGGGAATGGCGACAAGCAGTGCCAGCCCGGAGAGACGCCGGGCGCGAAGTAGGGAATGATGGGTCATGGGTGCGGGAATTGGCGGCAGGGAACGGCTGCCGGAAGGGTAAGGGGCCCGGCATGTATCCTACTACGGCCGGGCGGGGAACAGGTTTTTAATAACTTCCGCGTGATTGTATCATTAAGCCGTGTGCCTCCGCGGGCCGGCGGGAATGCGGCTGGCTTTCACAATCTCCCGCATTGCCGCGGGACTAACATTTCCTCAGAGCGCGCAGTTTCACATCCCCGTCCAGCATCTCTGTGGATACGATGCGCAGGGGCACGGATCCGCCGGTCCAGACGGTCCCGTCCACCACGGGCCGGCCCGCGCCTGCGATGAGGGGGGCGAAGTAGAGAACGGCTTCATCCACGAGCTGCCCGCTGAACGCCCGGGCGAGAACCGTGCCGCCGCCTTCGATCAGCACTGTCATCGCGCCGCGGGCGGCGAGGGACTGGAGGACTTCCGTCAGGCTCTGGTCCCGCATCACGAGGGTGCGCTTGCGGTGCGCGTCGGTGAAAATTTGCGCGTCCTCCGGGAGGCTGCCGGAGCGGGTCAGGACGACGCGCCAGGGCTGCGGTTTCTCCTTCGGAATGTCAGGGCCCCGCAGTGTCAGGGCGGGATTGTCGCGGCGCACGGTTTCGGCACCGACGATGATGGCGTCGCAGCGGGCGCGCAGCTTCATGGCATCGGCGCGGGCGGATTCGCCGGTGAGCCAGCGGCTTTCGCCGGGGGGACGCGTGATGCGCCCGTCGAGGCTGAGGCCGGCTTTGGCGATGACGTAAGGCAGGCCGGTGGTGATGAGTTTGGCAAAGGGCGCGATCAGTTCCTCACATGGCGTCTGCAGGACCCCGCGCCTCACTTTGATGCCGGCGGCAGTGAGCAGTTTGCGCGCGCGCCCGGCATGCTTTGGATTGGGGTCATCCGCGCCCCAGACGACGCGCCTCACCCCGGCGGTGATGATCGCATCCGTGCACGGCGGGGTTTTTCCGTGAGAGGAACACGGCTCCAGCGTCACATAAAGCGTCCCGCCGCGCGCATCCTGTCCGCGCAGCGCCTCGATCTCCGCGTGCGGGCCGCCGGCTTTGCGGTGCCAGCCGGTGGAGACGAGGCGGTCGTCATTTACGAGGACCGCGCCGACCGCCGGATTCGGGCTCGTCAGTCCCACACCGCGCCGGGCATTGCCCAGCGCCAGCAGCATCCATGTTTCGTCCTGTGTCATCGTGGGGCGGTTTCCTGGAGGGCCGACTCCCCGCCGGCGGCGACCACCAGTTTGTCCACATCCACCACATCCTCCCAGGGCACGCGGCGGCGCTGGTATTTACCCATCAGAATGCCGCGCAGCTCCTCCAGCACTTCGCGCGGGACAGGATTCTGTTCCGACCAGTCAGGTTCGGACTTGAGCGTTGTGATCACGCGCCATTTCCGGCCGAACTTTTCCGCACGGTAATACCGCCGTTCGCCGGCCGCCTCGTCGCGTTCATGCCATTCGTGGGAAATCATGGGGTTCCCCTGCGCGGGATGGCCGCGGCTGCAAAATGAATCTTTGCGCGGCGCAGGCCTTCGCCGGCCGGTCATCGGCGGGCGAAGGATCACTCAAGAGCGCGGGGATTTCCCCCTCCATTCCACCTACTGACGCTGAACTTTCAGGCGGAAGTAAACCCGTTTGTTGATGTTGAGCAGCGGCAGGAAGTTCGAGTCTACGAGAAATGTCTGGGTCTCCTGGCCGGTGGCGGGAGTGTTCGACTGCGTTGAGTGAAGCACCATGGGCAGCGTCCATTGCTGAAGATTGAACGACCCCTGAGTGGTGTAAGTAATGCCGGCGACACCGTTGGAGGGTCGCACGACGCGAAACGCCGGCTGGGTGACGTTGTCCACTGTGGTCATGAGCGGCTGGGGCAGCTTTTGCGCGTCCGGCACCAGAGGGTTCATCCCCAGGGCCTCTTCCATGAGATAGGGGACGCCATCGCCGTCGGTGTCGGAGTCGTCCGTGAGGGCGGAGATATTGGCATAGCCCGGGGTGACCTTGCCGTTCACAAGTGTCGCCGGGAAGAACTGGCTGTTGTTATAGATTGTCGTGGTGGCGGAGGTTTCGCCATTGCCGATATTGGCGCCGTACCATGCGGCACTGTCGTTGGCGGCGTTGTTGCCGCCAAAGCGGGCCACGGTGTCCGGGGTGTAGCCGGTAGCGGGATTCGGCGGGATTGGCACCGTGAGATCGGCGGTCCCGGGAAAGATGTATCCCTCCAGGCGGTAATTGGGAATGGTATCGTCCGGGGCGGCAAAAAACTTCATCGCGGCGGAGTCCGCCTGAGAATCCCACGAAAGCGGCGTGTTGAAGACATGATCGTCCGCGGCGGTCAGGTCCGCCTGGGTCCCTTCGTCGAGGTCATCTCCGGCACGACCTCTGAAGTTCTTTACCAGCAGCACGGTCACCGCGCCGTTGTCGGTGCTTCTCCCGATGTCGTCCAAATCCATCGTCGCCGGAGCGAAAATCACGGTCGCCGGGTCCGGAGTGTCCCCCGAGTTGGTCCACGGGATCGCGCCGGGAGCATATCCTGAGCCCGCGAGGAGGAGGCCGTTGGAGCCGGTGGCGGCGCTGTCGAGGTCCCAGCATTCGAGCACGCGGCCGGTGTCGTTGCCGTCGTTGTCGATGAGCAGGATGCTGTAACCGCTGGTGCTGAGCGCGGCATTGTTCGCGCTGAGGATCTCGACAAATTCCTTGTCGTTGTCACCGCCGGGCGGGTTGATGTTGATTTCGTTGAGCAGGAGCGCGACCGCGGAATCGGGCGTGGCGGTGACGTTGTGACGGCCGGGGCTGGCCGCGCCTTTGAAAGTGCCGAAGTAATTGTCGCTGTAGCCAAAACTGGTGGCGGTGCCTCCCGTCAACTCCCCTCCGAACCATGCGGCGGCAGAGTTGGCGGTGGTGCTTTCAATCGACCGGCAAATGTTGCCTGGAGAGAAGCCGGACACCGGGATCGCCGGCACTCCGCCGACACCGTTGCCGGTCGAGATTCCGTCCACCAGCGTCCACGGTGCGGCTGTGTCCAGGGTGCCGTCGTTGTTGGCATCGAGGTCGGCCCCCGGTGTCGCCGGCACGCCGGTGGGTGTCGTCGGAACATAGGACACCAGCAGAATGCTGAGGCCGTTGTCCGGTTCGAGACTGTCCGGAGTGAAATTGAATCCGCCATCGTTTGTGGTGCCGTTGGCATTGTAGGAAACCGGGTCGTCGCGCAGGGTCTGAGCTGACAGATAGGGAAACAGCGCGCTGGTGTCCTCTTCGACACCGTCGGCGAAAATCGCGAGGCGGTTTCCGCCGGTGGCCTGACCCCGGAGGTCGAAGACCTTTTTGACTTCGCCGCTGGCATTGGGAGTGGCAGCGAGAACGATCAGCCAGTAATTTGTCAGGAGCGTGTGCGGCTGGGAACTGATGACCTCGATGTACTCGGTGTTGTCGGGCGAAGTCGGGGGATTGATGTTGACCTCGTTGAGCAGCACGGTGCCGCTGGTGGACGGCGGAGCGGTCGAATTGTAATTAGGCTTCCCCGGCGAGGCCGCTCCCCGGAAACCGGTGCCCGAACCTGTGATGTTGTAGCCGTTGCGATAGCCGAGGGCGTAGGGATTGTTGGCGCCGAAGACACCGGCAGACCACGCCGCAGTGGCGTTGGCGGTGGAGACGCCGCGAATCCGGGAGAGGTTGTCGGCGTTGTAGTGCCGGCCGCTGACCACGATGTCCGGTTTGGCGGCCGAATACCCGCTTTGTCCCGCCACCAGATTCCCGGCGGTGTCCACTTCCGGTACGCTGACGCTGTCCGCCAGTGCGGTGTAAGGGACGGACACATCCAGCACCCCGTCGTTGTTGTCATCCAGGTCATCCGTGGTACTCACTCCCGTCAGTCCGTTGTATCCTGTGACCAGCATGAAAGTAACCCCGTTGTTGCTGAGGTCTCCGCGGCTGAGTTTGCTCCACTGTTCCTGGCTGGGGTTGCCGCTGAGCATGACCTGGTCCGGATCCGCCAGCTGGGTGCCGCTTTCCTGAGTGCCGGCGAACGGCGAGTAGCCAGCGACGAAGTCATCCCCGAGGCAGAGCAGTCCGTTGGGACCGGTCGCGAGTTTGTTCAGGTTCCATGCCTTGCGGATTTTGCCGATGCTGCCGCCGCCCGAGTCCACCATCAGCAGGGCGTATCCCGCGAGACTTCCGGAGAAATTGGTGCCGCCGGCCTGGTTGGCCACGGTGTTCACGATTTCGATGTATTCGAAATTGCCGTCGTTGGCGAGATAGATGGCGGGATTGTCCGGATTGGGCGACTTTCCGGGAGTGCCGGGAGGATTCAGATTGAGTTCGTTGATGCGAAAGACCGGTGCCACAGGGTCGGTGGACAAGTTCGGCTGACCGGGCGTGACGAGGCCCTTTTTGATAAAGCCGGGCCAACTGGCGCCGATGAGATTCATGAAGCTCGTGCCATAAGTTACCGAGTCGGCGGATGTGCCGGAGACGGTGCCGCCGTACCATGCTGTCCGGGAATTCGCCGCGCTCTCCGCCGAACTGCGCGCCAGGGTGTGCGGCATGAAATTGGCGGAAGTGTTGTACTGCGGCACGCCTTTAGCCGAACTGCTTCGCGATAGATTGGCCGCAACCGGGACATAAGCCCGCTTGATGGTGGAGCCCTGGTCTCCGTTGAAGCCGACGGAGTCGAGGATCGCTGACCACGGAGCAGCAGAGATGGAACCCTGAGGGCGGGGGACCCTGTTCCAGTCGAAGACTCCGTCACCCGCATCGCCCACATCCACATCAGGGTCTGTGGTTGGAAACTCCGACGGTCTCACGTAACCGGACACCAACAGCACGGTGATGGCGTCCGAATCCGGCAAGTCGTCGGTGCTCATGCCGTCGGGGTCGCCCATGGTCGTCTCCGGGGCCTTCACGAATTGATAAGGGCTCGGCGGCTCGGCGCGGTCGTAATCGTCACCGAGGAGCAGCAGCCCGTTCGGGCCGATCCTCAAAGGCGTGTTGTCGGAGGGGTTCACCAAAGGCCACGCCTCTTTGATCTCACCTACCGAGCCTCCATCGTTGTCGATAATCAGGATCCAAAGCGGCGATCCAGTTTCCAGGCCGGTATCGGTGCAAAACACCTCATTATTGGTGCTCCTGATTTCGACAAACTCATGATTCCCGTCCGCCGCCGTGTCATCGCTCGACAGCGGCGTCCGGAGATGGATTTCGTTAAGAAGGATCGCGGCCTGGAGGGAAGGGGCCTGGGAAATCAACAGAGCCCCGGCGAGGCTGAGAAGGAGGCTTTTCATGGGGGGAGCAAGGCGTTGGGGGGAGCAGAGAATGGAAGGGAGGGTACGCATACTTGGATTAAGGCTCGACCAAACGTGGCATTAAACGTGGCGGGAATGTCACACTTGGCGGGGATGTCACTCATGGCCAACCGTAATTTTGGACCCTGGACCGGCGATGCCGGCGTTGCCCTGGACCGATCTTCAGCCAGACCGGATCTGCCCCGCGGCGCAGGGTGTCGGTGAGGAAGTGACCGGCCCGCGGCGAGGAGACGTCAGACTGCTCTTGCCGGGACTTCCGGCGCGGGCTTGATGCGTGCATGAAGAAAACGAAAGTCGCCGTGCTCGGCGCCAGCGGTTATTCCGGCATCGAACTGCTCCGCATTCTCCTGCGCCATCCGGCGGCGGAACTGGCGGGGGTGACTTCGCGTCAGTCCGCGGGGAAGACCGTGGCCCAGGTGTTCCCGCGGTTCGCCGGAGTCCCGGCGGCGGAAAGCCTGACCTTCATGGCTCCGGACGCGGACGCCATTGCGGCGACCGGTGCGGAGGTGGCGTTTCTCGCCCTGCCGCACGGCGTGGCGCATGAATACGCCATCGGCCTGCTGGAGCGCGGGCTGCGCGTGATCGATCTGAGCGCGGATTTCCGGCTCGATGATGCGGCGGTGTACGAGGAATTCTACGATCACGCGCATCCGGCGCCGCAGTTGCTGCAGGAGGCCGTCTATGGTTTGCCGGAGATCAACGCGGAGGCGATTCGCGCCGCGCGGCTGGTGGCTTCGCCGGGATGCTATCCCACCAGCGTGCTGCTGCCGCTCATTCCGCTGCTGCGGGCACAACTGCTCCAGCCTCAAAGCATCTGCGTCTTCAGCATGAGCGGCGTGAGTGGTGCCGGGAGAAAGGAATCCATCCCGCTGCTCTTCTGCGAGTGCAACGAAAGCGTGCGCGCTTACTCGGTGCCGAAACACCGCCATCTCAGTGAAATCGAACAGGAACTCGGCAAAGCCGCCGGCGTCCCTGTGCGCCTCACGTTCACACCGCACCTCATTCCCGTCACCGCCGGCATCGCCACCACCATTTACGCCGCCCCCGCACCTGGCGCGGAGGAAGCCGCCATCGGGGAAGCCTACCGTGCCGCCTATGAAAGCGCTCCGTTCGTTCGACTGCGCGGCCGGAATGCCTGCCCGGACACCAAGGACGTGGTGCGCACCAACTATTGCGACATCGGCTGGGCGCGCGACACCCGCACCGGGCGCTTCATTCTCATGAGCGCCGAGGATAATCTCTGGAAGGGCGCGGCCTCCCAGGCGGTGCAATCATTCAACCTCATGACCGGCGCTCCGGAATCTGCCGGACTTGACTGGTGCTGAGCCCCGCGCGGTCCAGTCTGCCGCGGCGGGGGCGTGCGACGGAATTGTCACGAAAGGAATGTGGCGGAATTGATACGAATTGGGTATGCGTACCGTGTCGCCCCTATCGATTGCGGGTGACTGCAACCACCCATCCACCTGCTGAATGACCTCATCCAACCGGAAAACTGCCCTCGTTCTTGCCGCCTCCGCCGGCGCCTTCCTCTCAGCCGCTGCCTTCGCGGGCACGGTTTCCGACACCACCGCTCCGGACCTCACGGCTCCCGCTGAACCGGCCCACCTTTCGGCCTACGACAGGCTTTGGAGTCACTTCACGCTGTACAAGGACGACAACAATAATGTGCTCCAGGAGTTCTCTCTCCAGGGACGCCTGCAATTGCAGTACGCATGGGGCGATTCCGATCAGGGCGCCTACTACAGCGGCGACCGGCCCGATACCGCGCTCTGGGACGATATCGAAGTGCGCCGCTGGCGCCTCGGATTCAAATCGAAGTGGTTCCGGCAGTGGAAGTTCGAAGGTCAGATCGACATCAATCCGGACTGGGATCCATTTTACCGGAACATTTACGACCTATACATCACCTACGCCCCGAGCGACGCGGTGAATGTCACCGTGGGCAAGTTCAAGGCGAACAACTACGGGGTGGAGCATTTCACCTCCTCCAAGGAAATCCTCACCATGGAGCGTACTCTGCTCTCCAATCTGCTCTTCGCCGGTGAACTGACCGGCGTCCGGTTCAGCGGCAAACATGAAAATTGGCTCTATGCCGCCAGCCTCACATCCGGAACGCTCGACAAGGAGTTCGATGACTTCAGCGGCGGCACCTTTGTCCAGGCTTCCCTGGGCTATGACTTCCACGAAAAGCTCGGGATCGAGAAAGCGCTCGTGAAGCTTGACTGGCAGCACAGCAGCCGCGCCGCCAACAGTGCGGTGCCGGACGACCGTTTCGGCCCCTACACCGCCGGGCTCTATGAGAACGCCTTCTCGCTCAACGGCCACTTCGAGCAGGGCAAATGGGGTCTCTACACGGATATTCTCTCCGCCACCGGCTACGGCAGCGTCGGCGATGTCTGGGGCGTGATCCTGACTCCGAGTTATTACATCAGTGACGGCCTGCAGCTCGTGGCGCGCTATCAGTATGCCAACGGCGACAACGATGGCCTGCGTCTCCAGAGCCGCTACGAACGCCTCGCGCCGGAACTCACCGACGGCGGACGCGGTGAAAATTACCACGCCCTCTACCTCGGCCTCAATTATTACCTCTACGGCCACAAACTCAAACTCATGACCGGCGCCGAATACCATCACATGGACAACGGCAACGACGGCGGCGGTGAGTTCGACGGCTGGACCGGCTGGGCCGGCGTGCGCATGTTCTTTTGAGTCGCTTTCATCAGGTTGCTGGCGACAGTTGCGGGGCCGCGGAGTAATCCGCGGCCCTTTTCTTTGGTGCTGAAATGACCGTTGGGGAAAAAGCTCACTTTGCGGAAATAAAATATCCTTGCCGCGGCGCTGACCGCGGACACCATCCGGCCGTTTTCCCTCATGAACCGCCCCCTGCCATCCACTCTGGATGCTGGCCCGCCGACGGCGCGGCCCGCAGGTGCCGGATTTACCTGAATGTCCGGCGCGTAAGGGACGGAGTTTCCGCTTCCCGGGCCGGACCGCATGCCTGCGTCCCCCGGAATCCGCCAGGCTCCCTCCCCGATTCGCGCTCAAGTCAGCTCCGCGGGGCTGAAACGACACCATCTCCGGGCGGCATTCCTGCCGGCCGGCATTAACACAACAAACAACCCAAAACACGAAATCACCAACCATGAAGAAACTCCTCATGACCCTCGCTGCCGCGCTCATTGCCTTCACCGGCATTACCCGCGCAGAAGACTACGGCGACATCAGCATCGCCGACCTGAAAAAGGCCATCGCCGACAAGAAAGTCGCCATCATTGACGTGAACGGCACCGATAGCTGGAAAGCCGGCCACATTCCCGGGGCGATCGACTTTGCCACTTCCAAGGACAAGCTCGCGGCCGCGCTCCCCAAGGACAAGAACACGCTCGTCGTCGCCTACTGCGGCGGCCCCTCCTGCAATGCCTACAAGGCCGGCGCCAAGGCAGCCGTCGCCCTCGGCTATACCAACGTGAAGCACCTCAAGGCCGGCATCTCCGGCTGGAAGAAAGAGGGCGAAAAGACCGAAGCCGGTGACGCGAAGAAGGAGGAAAAGAAGACCTCCGCCGCCCCCGCCGGGGAAAAGCACGTCTATGTGGCCACCTTCACCGGTCTCACCTGCGCCGCCTGTGAAAAGGAAGTCGCCGGCGCCATCGCCAAGCTCCCTGGCGGCGCTGATGTGAAAATCGAGGCCGGCAAAGAGGAAGGCACCAAGCTGGTGACCTTCACCGCCACCAACTGCGGCTGCGAAGTCAGCACCAAAGACGCCCTCGTCACCGCCCTCGGCGACCACGCCAAAACCTTCGTCGTGACCTCTCTCGTCGCGAAGAAGTAAAGCCATCCCCTGAAGCCGCGTGCCGGCCCTGACGGCACGCGGCTCTCCCCTGCTCCAAACCATCCCAAACATCATGAAACGCCGCTTTCTCCTCGCTCTGAGCACCGTCGCCTGCGCCGGCCTCCTGCTTCATTCCAACTCCACCGCCGGTGAGTTTCCGAAGGGCAGCCCGAAGTTCGAAACCAAATACAAATCCGCGCTCGCCGAAGCCAAAAAGACCGGCAAGCCGATGCTCGTCGTCTTCTCCGCCACCTGGTGCGGTCCCTGCCAGGCCAACAAGAAGAACGTCTATCCGTCCGAAGCCGTCCAGCCTTATCACGACAAGTTCGTCTGGGCCTATCTCGATGTGGATGAGGCCGCGAATAAAAAAGTCGCCCAGGAATTCGGCGTGAACGGCATTCCGCACATCCAGTTCCTCGACAAGACCGGCAAGCCGATCGACAAAGTCGTCGGCGGCAGCCAGCCCGAGGCCTTCGCGAAGAAACTGGAGGAGGTCGCCGCGAAAGCGGGCCCCGCCACTCCCGCGCCGGACAACGGCGGCTCCAAACTCGCGCCTCTCAAGCCGACCGCTCCAAAGGAAAAGAAATCCTGACAATTCCTCTGCGCCCGGCCTCTGCCGGGCCGGACGTCCCGGCGCCGGCGGCCCCTGGCCGCCGGCGCCGTTTTCGTTCCATGACTTTCTCACCACGGATTCTCGCCACCGCCGGCCACATCGACCACGGGAAGAGCACCCTGCTGGAGGCACTCACCGGCACGCATCCGGATCGTCTGCCCGAGGAGAAGAAGCGCGGGATGACGATTGAGCTGGGGTTTGCCCATCTTGATTTGGCGGACGAACAGGCGGAGGGCGGCCAGTGGCACATCGGCATGGTGGATGTGCCAGGGCACGCGGACTTCGTGCGCAACATGGTCGCCGGCGTCGGCAGCGTGGATGCGGCGCTGCTTGTGGTGGCCGCCGACGACGGGTGGATGCCGCAGACGGAGGAGCATTTCCAGATTCTGCTCCACCTCGGCATCACCCGTGGAGTGGTGGCCCTCACAAAAAGCGATCTTGCGCCGTCGCCCGGCGCCGCCTGCGATGCCGTGCGGCTAAAGCTTCTCGCCACTCCCTGGGAGAATGCGGCCATCGTTCCCGTCTGCGCCCTGGATGGTTCCGGACTGGAGGCGCTGCGCAGGGCGCTGCGGGAAATGCTGCGCGACACGCCGCCACCGCGGGACGCCGGGAAGCCGCGCCTGTTTGTGGACCGGGTCTTCAGTCCGCGCGGTGCCGGCACGGTCGTCACCGGCACCCTCACCGGAGGCTGTCTGCGCCCGGGAGATGCCGTCGTGGTGCAGCCCGCCGGACTCCCTGCCAAAATTCGCGGCCTGCAGAATCACGGCCGTGCTGTGGAACTGACCCGCCCCGGGATGCGCACCGCCATTCAGTTGTCAGGCGTGGAGATCGCGCATGACGGCGAGGGTCCCGGCATCTGGCGCGGTCATGCGGTCGAGGGCGGAGCGCTCGCCGGCACCGCCGGTGCGAAGGTGATTCATGTGCTGCTGCAGCGACACGCGCGCGGGGCGCCGGAGGAAGCCGCTGCTGTGCGCCACGGGCGGCAGGTGTGGTTTCACCACGGCTCCGCCGTGACCCGGGCACGGCTTTATCTGGTGGAATCCCGAATCATGGAACCCGGCGCGGAAGGACTGGCGGAACTGCGCTTCGCCGCGCCGCTGGCGGTGCTGGCCGGAGACCGCTTCGTGCTGCGCGATGCCTCCCGCCGGCTCACCGTGGCCGGAGGCATCATTCTGGATCCGGCGGCCCGCGCCCGGGCATGGAAATCCCCCCGCGCACGGGAGGCGCTGCGCACCCGCGCCGCCCGCCCCCACGACGCCGCCGCGTGGCTCTCCGCCGTCCTCGAACGTGACGGCTGGCTGGAACCCGGGAGCATTCTGCAGCGCTCCCGCTTCAGCAGCGACGAAATCGCCGCTGCACTGCAGAAGATCCCCGCGCTGATCAGGGGCTCATGGATCTTCACGCCGGAGCACTGGCAGTCCGCGCTCGACCGCGCCGCCGCAGCGGTGCGCGGCTACCATGCAGCCCATCCTCACGAACCAGGCATGCCCCTCACAGCTTTCCGGCAGGGTATCGCAGCGTTCCTGCCGGGCGAGTCGTCCGCCGGCCTCATGGAGGACGAACTCACCGCCGGCGGTGCTTTCGTTCGCGATCGAAGCTGGCTCCGCGCCGCAGAGTTTCAGCCGGCTCTCAGCCCCGAAGTCCGGCGCGCCTGCCTCGCGCTGCGCGGCGTGCTGCACACAGACAAGGAGAACCCGCCCGTTCTCTCCTCTTTTGTGCGCACCCCGCTGGAGCAGGCCGCCCTGCGGGTCATGGTCCAGCGCGGCGAAGTCATGTATCTCACGCCGGAGATTGCGATGCTCACCGCCGGCTGCGAGTCGCTCAAGCACCGCATTCTCGATTTCCTGACAAAGAACGGCCGGGCCACGGTCGCCGGGATCCGCGACGCCACCGGCAGCACGCGGCGCATCCTGGTGCCGCTCTGCGAACGTCTCGACCGCGAGGGCCTGACGATTCGTGACGGCGACTATCGCCGCCGGGCGTGATGCCACATGCACAAACCCGAACTCCGCAACGGAACGGCCAGGCTTCGCATGGCCGGTGTTCCTCTCCGCTCCCGGGCAGGAAGGTGCACGGAGCGTTCTCCGCCCGGTTCTTTCGCCGTGAAGGCGGGCTTTTACTTTGTCCCGGCGGGTCCAGTGTATCGCAATGCTCTATCGTTTTCCGGTGTCACCCATTTCCGGTGCCGTGCTGCTGCTCGCGGCGGCGCCCGTCCTGACCGCAGCGCCTGACGCGGCGCTGGCCATGAAGGTGCTCAAGGCGCAGTGCCTCTCCTGTCACAATGAGGAGAAGCAGAAAGGCGGGCTGCTCATGACCTCGCGCGAGGCCCTGCTGAAGGGCGGGGACAGCGGTCCGGCGCTGGCGGAGGGAAAACCGGAGGAGAGCCCCATGATTACCTCACTGGCGGCGGCGGCGGAGACGCACATGCCGCCGAAGAAACAGCTTTCCGCGGCGCAGATCAAAGTGCTGACAGAATGGGTGCGTGCCGGGGCAGCCTGGGATGCGGCCGCCCTCTCCGGGCAGTCGCCCCCGCGGACGGTGACGCTGGAGGAACTGCCCGCCGCCGTGCGCACGGTGGCTGCCCTGGCGGTGTCTCCGGACGGCACGCGGCTGGCCGCAGGCTGCCGGAATGAGGTGGTGCTCTACGATCTCACGCCGAAGGGGCCGGTGGAAAAAGCCCGCGCGGCCGCGCATCCGGACGCTGTGCAGTCGCTGGCGTGGCTCCCTGACGGCAAGCGACTGGTGTCGGGCGCGTTTCGCCGCGCCGTGGTCTGGCAGGCGGAGAGCCTGACAAAAGAGCGCGAGGTCACGGAGGGCCTGAGCGGCCGCATCACGGCGGTGCTGGCGATGCCGGACGGCGCGCAGGCAGTTCTCGCCGACGGGCAGGCGGCGGAGAGCGGGATCATTCGCGTCCTCGAGGTCAATGCGGGGACCCTGACAAGATCGTGGCCGGCGCACGATGACACGGTCTTTGCTCTGGCGATGCCCCCTGACGCTTCGCTGCTGGCGAGCGCCGGCGCGGACGGTATGGCGAAGTTCTGGAATCCGGCGGACGGCAAGGAACTGGCGCGCCTTGAGGCGCACACCACGCAGGTGCTCAGCCTGGCCTTCAGCCCGGACGGTGCGCAACTGGTGACGGCGGGCGCGGACCGCGCTTTGAAAGTCTGGGACGTGAAGACGAAGGAGAACACCATCGCGCTGGCGTCCAAACCGCACGCTTTCACCGCCGTGGCATGGGCGGCGGAGGGCTCCGCGGTGCTGGCGGCGACGGAGGAGGGCGCGGTTTTTCGCTACACCGATCTCAAGGTGCACACCGGCGCACAGAGTTCGGAGACGGGCAATGAACGGAGGATCGGCGCCGCGGGTGCGCCGGTGTATGCCCTGGCGGCGGCGGGCAGCACGGTGCTCGCCGCGACGGCGGATGGTTCGGTGGTGGCGTGGGACAAGGATGCCAAAGCCCTGGAAAAGGCGGAGGTGCGCAGGGCGGAGCCGGCCGCGGCGGGGGCGCCGTCGTTTGTCAGGGATGTGCTCCCCGTGCTGGCCAAAGCGGGCTGCGCCGCCGGAGCCTGCCATGCGAAAGCCGACGGGCAGCAGGGCTTCAAGCTGAGCGTTTTTTCCTACGATCCCAAAGCGGACCATGCCGGGATCGTGCACGGGGCGCGCGGACGGCGGGTGTTTGCCAGTGATCCGGCGGAAAGTTTGCTGCTGCTCAAGGCCACGCACGCAGTGCCGCACGAGGGCGGCGAGCGCTTCACGCAGGATTCCGGGGCTTATCGCACGCTGACCGCGTGGATCAAATCCGGCCTCACCTATCAGCACGAAAACGAACCCGCCCTGACGAAACTGGAGGTCACGCCCGCCGGGCATCGCGGCGGCAAGGGAACCGGCGCGCAGATCGCGGTGAAGGCGCATTACAGCGACGGCACGGTGCGCGACGTGACGGCCCTCGCGGATTATTCCTCCAGCGACAAGCAAATCGTGACGGTGACGGAAACCGGTGCCCTGACGACGGGGCAGGTGAGCGGCCAGGCGGTGATCGTGGCCCGTTACATGGGGCTGGTGGAGGGCACGCAGGTCATCGTGCCGGCGGATACACTGCAGCCGGACGAAGCCTACAAAGACCTGCCGGTCCGCAATTTCATCGATGAACTGGCGTGGGAGCACTTCCGCCGGACCGGGTTGCTGCCCTCGGCGCCGTGTTCGGACGCTGAATTCCTGCGCCGGGCTTCTCTCGATGTCACCGGTCTGCTGCCGGCCGCAGAGGAGGCGAGGCAGTTCCTCGCCGATACGAGCCCTGACAAACGCGCGCGGGCGATTGACCGCCTGCTGAACCATCCGGCCTGTGCGGATCACTGGGCCGTGAAATGGGCCGACCTGCTGCGCCCGAATCCCGACCGCGTGGGTGTGAAAAGCGTGTATCTGCTGGACCAGTGGATTCGCGACGCCTTCCGCCGGAACCTGCCCTACGATCAGTTTGTCAGGGAAATCGTGCTCACGCAGGGCAACACTCACCGCTACGGGCCGGCGGTGATTTACCGCGACCGCCGCGAGCCGGCGGAACTGACCACCATGTTCAGTCAGATATTTCTCGGTGTGCGGCTCGACTGCGCCAAATGCCATCACCACCCGAACGAGAAATGGAGTCAGGAGGACTTCTTCCGCATGGCGGCGTTTTTCGCTCCGCTGCAGCAGAAAGGCGGCGGCATCTCCGCGCCCATCAGCGGAGGCAACGAGACCTTTTTTGTGACTGCGGGCCGGAAGCTGAATCATCCGGTGAGCGGGGAAGTGATGCATCCACAGCCGCCCGACGGTCCGCCCGCGGCGGTGCCGGAAGGGAAGGATCCCCGCGAGGCCCTTGCGGCCTGGATGCTCGATCCCGCCAATCCCTTCTTCGCCAAAGCCGCCGCCAACCGTGTCTGGGCGCAGTTCTTCGGCAAAGGCATCGTGGACCCGGTGGACGATTTCCGGCTGTCCAATCCCGCCTCCAATCCCGCCCTGCTCGACGCCCTCGCCAAAGAATTCATCCGTGCGAAGTACGATCTGAAGTCGCTCATGCGCACCATCATGAATTCGCATCTCTATCAATTGAGCAGCGAACCGAATGCCGTGAATGCCGCGGACACGCGCAACTTTTCCCGTTTTTACCGCCGCCGTCTCTCCGCGGAGATGATGGCGGATGCCATCGCGCAGGTGACCGGTGTTCCCGCTTCCTATCCGGGACTGCCCGCCGGCAGCCGGGCCGCCCAGGCGTGGACTTACAAGATCGATTCCCGCACCATGGACGCGTTTGGCCGCCCGAATTCCAGCAGCGACTGCCCCTGCGAGCGCGACCTGAAGCCGGCCATCGCGCAGTCACTGCACCTCATGAACTCCGGGGACCTGCAGAACAAACTCAGCCAGACTGCTGCCACGGCGACGATCGAAAGGCTGATTCGCGGGAAACTGGAGCCGCAGCGGATGGTGGAGGAGCTCTACCTTGCCTGCTATGCCCGCCTGCCGCTGGAGGAGGAACGGAACATCGCCGCCGCCGCTCTGACCGCGGCCGCGGAGCCGGCGCAACAACGGCAGGCGCTGGAGGATTTATTGTGGGCGTTGATAAATTCGGCCGAATTCGTGTTTAACCATTAACTTTGCTCATGGCGATTCATCGAAACTGCGAGGGCCTGCTGCGCCGGGATTTCATCCAGCTTGGACTGGGCAGCCTCGGCCTGTGCGGATTGCTGCGGGCCAAAGCCCATGCCTCCGGTCCTTTGGCCCGGTCCGGCAGCCGGATCAACTGCATCATGATCTGGCTCGACGGCGGACCTTCCCATTACGAGACGTTCGATCCCAAGCCGGACGCGCCGTCCGAAATCCGCGGCGTCTTCAAAACAGTCCCGACCAAAGTCCCGGGCGTGCATTTCAGCGAGCCGGTGACGAAACTGGCGGGCGTGTTCGACAAATTCACCGTGGTGCGGTCCATCACCCACAAGGATCCGAACCACGGAGGCGGGAATCATTACATGGTCACCGGAGCGCCGACACCGGTGCCGGTCGGCTGCGGCGCGTTTGTGACGTTTCATCCCTCCATGGGCTCGATGGTGTCTCACACCCGCGGTGTGCAGGGCGGCATCCCGGCTTACATGGCCACGCCGTCCAACACGCGCAGCGGCGGGCCTAACTTTCTCGGCGGCCAGCACGCGCCGTTCATCGTGAGCGGCCATCCGAATTCGGATTCGTTCCGCGTCCAGGATGTGGTGCTGCCCCGCGGCCTCGCCGAGGGACGCGTCGCCAGCCGCCGGGAACTGCGCGCGGCGCTCGACCGCATGAAGCGCTGCGCCGACAAGGCCGCGGAGGATCCTGCGGTGGAGTTCGACCGCTTTTATGAACAGGGTTTCGATCTCGTCTCGTCCGCCAAAGCGCAGGAGGCGTTCGATATTCACCGCGAAGATGCGAAGGTGCGCGAACGCTACGGCCGCACGGACATGGGGCAGCGCTTCCTGCTCGCCCGCCGGCTGGTCGAGGCCGGCGTGTCGTGGGTCACGGTGAACTGGGGCGGCTGGGACCATCACGGCGAACTGGAGAAAGCTTATCGCGGGGATCAGCTCAAAACCCTGGATCAGGGCGTCACGGCGCTGCTCACGGATCTCGATGAACGCGGGCTCCTCGCGACGACTCTGGTGCTGGTGCTGGGCGAGTTCGGACGCACGCCGAAAATCAATCCCGGCGGCGGGCGCGATCACTGGCCGCACGCCATGTCCGTGCTCATGGCCGGCGCCGGCATTCGTGGAGGGCAGATCGTCGGCGCGACCGATGCCAAAGGTTATTACGCTGCGGAAAACGTCTATCGCCCGGAGGACTTTGCGGCCTCTGTTTACACCATGATGGGCGTAGATCCGAATCAGGTGCTGCACACGAACACCGGCCGGCCCGTGCCCCTTGTGAACAACGGGCGGCTGATCCGGGAGCTGTTTGTCTGAGCCATGCGCGCGCTGCTTTTGACGACCGCGTGCGGCGGTGCGGGAATGCTCTGCGCCGCCGAGCCGGTGCTCACTCACATCCATCCGGCAGGTGTCCAGCGTGGCACGACTGCGGAGGTTTCGCTCAACGGAAAGTTCGATCCTTGGCCCTGCCGTGTTTGGACCGGGGCGCCGGGGATCGAATTCAAGCCCGGCAAAGACGCCGGCAAATTTGAAGTCACGATTGCCGCCGAAGTGAAGCCGGGGGCGCATTTGATCCGCGCGGTCAATGACGACGGCGCTTCCGCGCCCATGGCGTTCGTGGTCGAGACCGAGCCGCAAACAATGGACAAAGAGCCGAATGACGATCCGGCGGCCCCGCAGCTGATCGAAGCCCCGGCGGCGACCATCAACGGCCGGCTCGACAAGAGCGGGGACATCGACGGGTTTCAAATCGCCGTGCCCGGCGGGCGGACACTCGTTGCGCGCGTGGAGTCGAACCTGCTCGCCTCGGAAGCCGACATGATGCTGCGCGTCACCGATGAAGCGGGCAACGTGCTCGCCTTCAACCACGACTACACCGGCATGGACCCCTTCATGGCGTTCGCCGCGCCACGCGACGGGCGCTACACCGTGCAGGTCATGGGCCACAAGTATCCGGCTTCGACGGAAATTCAGTTCACCGGAGGACCGGCCTGTCCCTATCGGCTGCATTTGTCCACGGCTGCGGTGGTGAGAAATACCTGGCCGCTCGCGGTGCAGCGCGGCACGCGGGCTCAGATCTCGCTGGAGGGCTGGAATCTAACTGAATCGCCACAGGAGGTTGGGAGCGCGGACCTGCCGTGGCCCATGCTGCTGAGCGAAGTGCCGGAATTCACCGCTGCGGCCGATCCGCAGCCGCTCCAGCTTCCGTGCGGCGTGAGCGGCCGGCTCGAAGAGTCGGGAGACGAAGACCGCTTCACTTTTCAGACGGCGAAAGACGCTGCGGTTCAGTTCCGGCTCACCGGACCCTCACACGGTTCGCCCATCGATCCTGTGCTGCGCATTCTGTCTGCGGATGGCAAACAAGTGGCGGCCAGTGATGACGACGCCGGATTCTCCGAGGCGGCCCTGACATGGAAAGCGCCTGCGGAAGGCGCGTGGACGGCCGTCGTATCCGACCGTGCGGGAAAGGGCGGGCCGGATTATTACTATCACCTCGCTGCGGTGTTTCCCACTCCCGCTGTGAGTGCGGCGGTCGCAGTTCATTCCGTCAAACTCGAGGCCGGAAAATCCGCAGAGATCAAAGTCACTGTAAAGCCCGTGCATGGCTTTCAAAAGAAACTGAACCTCGCAGCGAAGAACCTGCCCGCCGGAGTCCCGGCAGCCGAAGTGGAGGTGCCCGACAAAGGCGGCGAGGTGAAACTGGTGCTCACCACGGAGTCGTCCGCGGCCCGGGCGGGCCTGCCGTTCAGTCTCGTTCTGCGCGAGGTCGAGGGCGGCGCCGAACATCCGGTGAATTATGCCCTGGCATCCGGCGGAGAGGACAATGGCGTGCCGCAGGGCTACCCGCGGCTGCTCATCAACACGACCGATCAACTCTGGCTCACCGTCCTTCCAGCGCCTGCCCCGCCAGCCGCGCCTGCCCCCTGAGCAGAGTTCAGAGTTCAGAGAGACAACTGCATGAAGCAGCGCCTGTCTGAACTCTGAACCTGAAAACCGGTATGAGTTTGAACAGGAGGTAACGGAGGTAACAGAGGCTCAGGAAGTTGGGCTCGAAACGGGCCGCGCGCCGAATTCACCCGGCGGGTGAATGGATGTTTCCCTGCAACTCATCGCTTCTCTGTTCCCTCCTGTAAAACCACTGCTCTTTTTAGGCTGAACTTCACTCACGGGGATAGGTGCCGGCATCAGCGCGAGACGAAAGGTTCTCGTGGCGTCGGGTCAGGACCGCAGGGTCCCGGGGCGGACCCTTTGTGGCGCTTCCGGTCTCAACCCATTTCCCCGCTGAGATAGCGCACGGTTTCCGGCTGCTGCGGGTTCAGGAACATTTCCTGCGTGGAGCCGGATTCGATCATGCGGCCGAGGAGGAAGAAGCAGGTGGCGTCGGAAATGCGGCGGGCCTGTTCCATGTTATGCGTCACAATGACGATGGTATAGCGTTCGCGCAGTTGCAGGATGGTTTCCTCGACTTTGGCCGTGGCGATGGGATCGAGCGCGCTGCACGGCTCGTCCATCAGCACCACGTCAGGTTTCACGGCGAGAGTGCGCGCGATGCACAGCCGCTGCTGCTGGCCGCCGCTGAGCCCGAGCGCATTGTCGCGCAGGCGGTCCTTCACCTCGTCCCACAGCGAGGCGTCGCGCAGGCCCTGCTCCACCGCAGCTTCCAGTTCCGGTCCCTCCTTCATCCCGGCGATGCGCAGCCCGTAGGCCGCATTGTCGAAGACACTCTTGGGAAAGGGATTGTACTTCTGAAACACCATCCCGATGCGCCGTCGCAGCGCGATGACATCGAGGTCGCGGTGCGCGGTATCCACACCGCGATAGCGAATGCAGCCGCCCGTGATGCGCGCGCCGTCAATGAGTTCGTTGATGCGGTTGAAGCACCGGAGCAGGGTGCTCTTGCCGCATCCGCTGGGGCCGATGAACGCCGTGATGCGGTGCTGCTGCACCTGGAGCGAGACATTCTTCAGCACTTCGTTCGTTCCGTAGGCGAAGGAGAGATGGTCCGTCTCCAGCACAGCCGTGGCAGCGATACCCCCTGTGTTGTCTTCAGACTGTTTCATGGGCGGGTTTCCTTTCATCCTTTAGACTTCATCTTTCATCCTTTAACTGAACTGCCCCTGCACATAGCGGCGGGTCTGTTCCTCCACGGGATTGAAGAAAATCTGCTCCACCGATCCGGCTTCGATGAGCCGGCCCAGATAGAAGAAGGCGACTTTGCCGGCCACGCGCCGCGCCTGCTGCATATTGTGCGTCACGATGACGACCGTGTAGTTCTGTTTGAGCGTGTGGATGAGTTCCTCGATGTGCAGGGTGGCGATGGGATCGAGGGCGCTGCAGGGTTCGTCCATGAGCAGGATCTTCGGCTGCACCGCGACGGCGCGGGCGATGCAAAGGCGCTGCATCTGGCCGCCGCTGAGTCCGAAGGCGCTTTGCTTCAAACGGTCCTTCACTTCATCCCACAGGGCGGCGGACTTGAGCGCCCGCTCGCAGGCTTCATCGAGCGCGGCGCGCTTCTTCACCCCGGCAATCCGCAGAGGGTACACCACGTTCTCGTAGATGCTCTTGGGGAAGGGATTGTACTTCTGGAAGATCATCCCCACCTGGCTGCGCAGGCTCTGCAAATCCACATCGCTGTCGTGGATGTTTTTACCCATGATGCGAACGGTGCCGCCGGTGATGCGCGCGCCCGCGATGCGGTCGTTGAGGCGGTTGAAACAGCGGAGCAGGGTGCTCTTGCCGCAGCCGCTGGGGCCGATGAAGGCGGTGACGGAGCGCGGCGGGACCGACAGCGAAACGTCCGTGAGTGCCGGTCGCTGGCCATAGGCGAAGTCGAGATTCTCTGTGACGATGATGCCGTCCTCCGCCGTCGGGGTCTCCAGCGGCATCGCTGATGCCGCCGGTGCGGATTGGGCCGGCGGCTTTGCCGCGGTGATGAGCGTGGAGGGGGCGTGGAGTTCGGCTACCATTGGTATTTGGCTCTGAGTTTGCGCCGCAGCAGGATGCTGGACATGGCGAGGCTCATCACGAGGACGAGAAAGACGAAGACGCTGCCGTACTGCGCCCGTTCGCTGTATTCATTCTGCGGAATGCGCGCGGCGACGGTGTAGATGTGATAGGGCAGGGCCTGGATGGATTCGGTCAGGGCGCCCCACCAGCCGCTGTCGCCCTGCCATGGGAGCTTGTCCTTGTAGGCGATGGCCGCGGTGAACATGATAGGGGCGGTCTCGCCGGCGGCCCGGGCGATGCCGAGCACGGAGGAGGTGAGAATTCCCGGCAGGGCGAACGGCAGCACGCAGCGGCGGATGGTCTGCCAGCGCGTCGCGCCAAGGGCGAGCGAAGTCTCGCGGAATCCCTGCGGCACGGCGCGCAGGCATTCCTCGCTCGCCGTGATGATGACCGGCAGAATCACGAAGGCCAGCGTGAACGCCCCGGAGAGCGCGCTGGTGTCCCAGCCTTCGAAGCTCAGATACGTGAATCCCAGCGGAATGGCGAGGATCGAGCGGTCGAGCGGCACGTCGGTTAGTTTCGGAGCCGCCAGCACGAAAACCCCCAGCCCGAACAGTCCGAACACGATGGAGGGCACGCCCGCCAGATTCAGAATCGCCAGGCGCACAGTTTCGATGAATTTCCCCTGTTTGGCGTATTCGCTGAGATAAATGGCCGAACCGATGCCGAGAATGAGCGCCACCACGATGGAACCGATGACGAGCAGCACGGTGCCGACGATGGGGCCGAGAATGCCGCCGCCGCTGTAGGAGACGGTCTTTTCCTCCCGGAGTTCGTCTCCGATCGCCGCCTTGGCGGCAGCGGCCTCGTCTTCATCCACGGCGGTGACGTTACCCTCACTGTCGGTGAGCACGTGCAGCGTCTTGGGAAGTTCCGTAAGGAATCCGGCCCCGCCTTTGCCGAACACGACCGGCGCGCCATTGATGATGATGTGCAGAAAAATGGCCGCGGTCACGCCGAGGATGATGAAGGCCGCGAGGCGCATGCCCTGGATCCAAATGGGATCGATGCGGCGCCTGGCGCCCTGGCTGCGGGTGAATGGATGGGCCGCCGCAGCCGGCGTATTTTGCAGCGTGATGTCGTAGGGGTTCATGGCATCAGATGCGGGGCACGGCGAACCGGCGTACGATGAGGCGCGCCGCGGCGTTGATGAGCAGCGAAATGACGAAGAGCAGGATGCCGACCATGAAGAGCGCCTGCCAGTGCGACTCCCCGCGCGAGACTTCGCCCAGTTCCTGCGCGATGATGCCGGTCATGGTGCCGGCCGGCTGAAAGACGACGCCCGGGCCGTCGGAGAAGTCAGGAATGGCGAGGCGGTTCCCGGCGACGAGCAGCACGACCATGGTTTCGCCGAAGATGCGCCCCAGTCCCAGCAGCAGCGCCGCGAGAATGCCGGAGGACGCGGACGGCACCACCACGCGAAAGACGGTCTGGAGTTTGGACGCCCCCAGGGCTTCGCTGGCTTCACTGAAAGCCCGCGGCACGTTGTTGATCGCGTCCTCCGCCAGACTGTAGATGGTCGGCACCGCCATCAGGGCGAGCAGGCAGCCGGCGTTGAAAATATTGAGCCGCTCCTGGATGGGAAAGCCCGGAATCCACTGCAGCCATGACACATTGCTCACGTCCTTGAGCAGATTGCCGAGGACCGCGATGCCGATGAATCCCAGCACGACACTGGGAATCGCCTGGATGAACTCGATGGCCGGCTTGATGATGGACTGTTCCCGCCGCCCGGCGAACTGATTGGTGTAAATCGCCGCGGCCACGCTGAACGGCATGGCGATGAGCAGGGCGGTGAGGGCGATGAGCAGTGATCCGGTGAAGAGCGGCACCACGCCATAGAAGTCCTGCCAGGAACTGTTGGTGATCCAGTCACCGCCGAACAGGAAGTGCGTCACGGCCTTCACTTTGGGCACCGGCTCATCCTGCCGCCACGCCTGCATCAGCGCGGCGGAGTTATCCGCGTAGGCGATGTGCTTTTGAAACGCGGACTTCGATTTGGCAATGAGGTCGCGTGCGGTTTTGATTTCCGCGGAGTCGGGCAGCGCGCTGATGGCCTTGCGGGCCGCCGCACTGTAGGCGGGGAGCAGCGCTTCATACTCCGGCAGTTTTTCCAGCAGCGGCCGGATGCGCTCTGCAAAGTCGATCGGGGTGGTGTCATACTGCGCGGCGTCCGCCCGCAAGGCTGCGGCCCGGGCGGCATCGGTGGTTTCCGCCGCGGCTCCGAGCAGTTTTTCCCTCGCGTCCTCGGCCATGTGCTGCTGCACCGCGGCTTCCTTGGTCGCGAGGGCGATCTCCTTCATCGCGCTGTGCACTTCCGTCAGCGGTTCGAGGGCCGCCTCGAATTCCTCCGCGGCCGTCACGAGTGCACTGCATTTCTCCCGCGCCTCCGCTTCCTTCGCGGCGGCGGCGGCGGACAATTCCAGCACCAGCGGCGGCGGACCCTCGCCGTCCGGCATGAGTGTCTTCATTTGCTCCCGCAGCGCCGTCTGCTCCGTCGCTGTCAGGGCATCGGAGATCCGCACGCGACCCGCAGCTTTGGTCTGGGCGGCGATGACCTCCTCCCGCAGGCGGGAAATCATGGCTTCGTCGCGGGGTTCGGCGGCGAGAGCGTCCTCCAGCGCGGTGCGCTGCAGGCGGGCTGCATCCTCCACGGTTTGCACGGCGAGGAATGCGGCGTCCCGCCGGGCGCGCGATTCGGTGAACACCGGCGCCATTTCCGCCTGCGCTGCGCGGTTCAGCTGGCCGGCAATCTCTTCATGCCCCGTGACCGTCTTCTTCACAAAATCGCAAAACTCCAGCCCCGCCTGGCGATAGACCGAGAGTTCCCGCTGATAGGTGGTGAAGAATCCGGAGCCTTCGCGCAGCAGGCTCCAGATGATGAGAACGAGGACGCCGATGGTGACCGACGCGGTTAACGCGAAGCCCTTGCGGGTCAGCATCTGGCCGTCCGCTAGTTTGGAAAGCCACGAGCGTTTCTTGATGAGACCGCTGGTCAGGTCGTCAGGCATGGTGAGGCGGAATAGGGGGCAGGGAGGTCGTCCCGCCGGCCCGCCGCGGCACTTTGCCGCGGCGGACGGGATGCGGCGGGGGGCCGCGCCGGGTCAGGCCCGGGGCCCGCCCTGACCGGGGCCGGGTGGTTCGCTCAGCGGTTCACGAATCCGACGCGCTGGATGATCGCCAGGCCTTCGGCGGATTTGCAGAAGTCGAGGAACTCCTTGATCTTTCCCCCGGGTTCTCCGTTGGTGTAAAGATAAGTGGGCCGGCTGTAGGGGTATTTGGCCACATTCGCCGCGAGAGGCGCCACGCCGTCCACCGGCAGGGGCTTGATTCCCTTGCTGCTCAGATAGGCGAGCCCCACGTAACCGATGCCGTTCTTGTTGCCGGACACTTCCGCGGCGATTTGCTCGTTCCCGGCGAGTTTCTGACTGCCCCTGGCGTAGTCCTTGTTGCTCATCGCCAGTTTGGTGAAGTCCCGGTAGGTTCCGGAGGAGGTGTTGCGGGTGTAAATGGAGATCGGTCCGGGGGTGCCGCCGACTTCGCTCCAGTCCTTGATGGATCCGGTGAAGATGCCGGCGACCTGCTTTTTGGTCAGGGACTGGACCGGGTTGTTCTTGTTCACGACGATGGCGATCATGTCCCATGCGAGTTCGTGCTCCTTGATGAAGACGCCCTTGGTTTTGCAGAAGGTGCGCTCGTCATCCTTCACACGGCGGCTGCTCATGCCGATGTCGGCGGTGCCGGCCGCAAGATTGGTGAAGGCGGTGGAACTGCCCTCCGCCGCGATGTTGAAGCTGACGCCGCCGGCTTTTTTCTTGAAGGATTCCGCCAGCTGCGGCACGAGTTTGGCGCCCAGGGTGTCGGAGCCGCGCACGCGAATCGACTGAGCCAGGGAGGGAGAGGCCATCGCCAGGACGGCGGCGGCCATGAGAAGAATGGATTTCATAGGGTGGGTGTTGGTTGTTTATTTCTTGTCAGGCGCACGCAGCGCCGACGCCATACACCTGTGCCCGGGACAGCCCCGGCGACAAACCTGACGCCGTGAAGAATCCGTCACGGTTAATACACCGTACCCCTGCGGATGTGTGGCAAAAACGTCAGACAGCGGAGCGCTACGGCTGCTGATTCACCTGCAGGCGCATGAATTTCGGCGTGCCGGGAGTGATGACGGTCCTGGCGCGCACCGTCTCGGTGGTGCCGTCGCTGAAGATGACTTCATAGCTGAAGGTGACGCCCGTCCAGGGACCGGTGAGGGAAGCCGACTCCAGCGCATTGTAGGAGAGCCCCTGCGCCCCGATGCGGCGGCGGAACGTCAGGGTCAAGTACTGCCCGCCCCCCGGAGCGCCGGGCAGCACCCCTGCTGCGGGCAGACCTCCGGCGTCCGCCTGTTTCGGGGCCAGGTTCAGGGCGTATTCGAGAAAGTTCGTGATCAGGTCTCGGTCGGGGTCGGCATCGGGACCGCTGATGCCGGGATTGAGCAGTTCCGCGGCGGTGAAACTGGCGCTTTGCCACGAACTGAAGGTCGTGGCGCCTCCGGTGCCGGCTGTAAAATTGACCACGCTGTTGCCGGAGTTGAAATTGACCTCCTGTGAGGGCACCGGCTGATAGCCGAGGCCGGCGAGGGCGTTGCCGTCCACAGAGACGGACCAGAGCCCGGGGCACACGGTCAGCGAGAAATTTCCGCCGCCGGAAGACGTGGTGAAGGCGGAAAACTGCACGCCGCCGATGGTGGCGGCGGCGGAAACCGTCAGTCCGTCGAGGCCGCTGCCTCCGGTGTTCTTGACGCTTCCGGAGATCGTGCCGCTGGTGCGGCGGAGCCGGAAAACGAGGCCGGTTACGTCCGTGCCGTCGTTCGCGGTGACCTGTAAATTGTCCTGCGCCATGAAGCCGCCGGGGAGCGGAAAACTCATGCCGATGCGCCACGTGCCGGCAAAGACCGGGATGTCGAAGCTGCCGTCCGCGCCGACATTCGATCCCGTGAGGGCGTCACCTCCGGGCTGGACGGCATGGAGATTCACGCCGCCGACGGGAGCGTTGGTTTCATCGAGCACGGTCCCGCGGAGGTGAGCGGTGATAAGATACGCGCGGTAGGTGATGCCGTTGATGTCGTTGCCGTCGGTGACATCGAACTGCACCTGCGAAGAGATGTGAGTCGCGGGATTGTCCTCGCTGTTTTGATTCAGCTGAATCGCCCAGGTTTTCGACGTTCCCCCCGGGCCGCCATGCACGCCGAGATCGAAATTGCCGGCGGCGTCGGTGGTGCTCCACGCTCCGGCGCCGGTGAAGTCATGAGCGAGAATCTCCACGCCGGGCACCGGCTGATTGCCGCTGTCGCGCACCGTGCCGCGGAGGTGCGCGGTGACGGGATTGACGGTGATGTCCTGCAGGGCGGCGACGCCCGGAGCGGACACATGGACAAAACTTTGGGGAGCAAGGTAACCCGGGGTTTCGAGCTCAAGCCGCCAGTCTCCGGTGGTGACTCCGATCGAATAATTGCCCGCGCTATCGGTTATCGAAAAAGCCTCGATATCATCGCCTGAATCCTGTTGCGCGAAGATGTCGAGCCAGGGGACAGGAGTTCCTGAGCCGGTGCGCGCGGTGCCGTGGATGAGAGCCGTGGGCCGGGGCGTGATCAGGTCGAGCCCGGTGATGTTGCCGTCGCCGGTTTCCTCCTCTGCGGCGGCCGGAATCACTCCCATGAGGGCGCACTGTTCCGCCAGCAGGCCCAGTTCTGCGAATCCGGCGGCGGCGTCGAGCGTGTATTGGCCCGTGGCGCCGGCAAAGGTGAGGCTGAAGGAGCCGCCCTCACCAAACTGATAGACCAGCATGCCTCCCAGCGGCACTGGAGGGGCTCCGTTGTCGCGCACCTGCCCGCCGATGGTGCGTGCGCCAGGCGTGAGCAGGGCATCGCCGGCCGCCGCCACGCTGCCGTCACTCACGTTGGCGGCGGAGGAACTGCCGAGGTCGAAAACGAAGCCGGACTTCACCGGCACCGGACGGTAATAGCCCGGCGGCGCCTTGTAGGTGTAGTTGCCGGCAGCGTCCGTTTTTGTCAGGCCGGCGACATCGAAGTCGGTTTGCGATCCCTGCGTGATCAGCACGATGGCTCCCGCCTGGGGGGACGCGCCGGCCATGACGCGCCCGCTGATGCCGCTGCCGCCGTAGTCCTTCTGCGTGACCTGGAGAGCATCCGTGAAGGGTGTGAAGCCCGCCCCGGCGGGGGAAACGCGGAAAATGAATCGTCCGTCGAGGCGTCCGGGAATCTCCCCGGGAGTGAAATGGATTGCCGTTTGGATGCTGCCGTTGGCCAGGCTGTCGTTGTCGCCGGGCACGTTGATGTTGCGGTGGCCGGCGACGCTCGTGGTTTGGCCGTCCGTGACCTCGAACTGCAGCATCAGCAGGTCTGCGGCCGTGACGGTGGCGCTGCCGTCCAGATCGAAGAACTTCTCGACCACGACACGCTGTCCGCTGTTGTTGAGGCCGGTAATGGCCAGGCTGATGGCGCCGTTGTAGGCATTGTCGATCGAGTCCGGGGTGACTGTGAGGGCGGCCAATGCGGGAGCCGCCATGGCAAAGAAGGCGGACAGGAAGGAAGCCGGTTTCATGACAATGCCATGAATCGCACGACGCTCCGCGATGTCAAATTCGCCATCTGAATTTCACTTCAGGCGGACGGCTTCCTACAGTCCTTCCGGGTAGAAGTAATGCTCGATGGCGGCGATGAGGCCCTGGGTGGCCGGCGTCTGCGCGACAAATCCGCCGAGGCCGGCGACGTGGCTGGAAATGTCCGGCACAGCATTCGACGGGCAGGCGAGGCCATGCGCAATGTGCGCCTGGAGCATCGGCAGGTCGTTGTAATTGTCCCCCGCGGCAAAGGTGAACTCGGCTCCCACTCCGGTGACGCGCCGGACCTCCAGCAGAGCGGTGCCCTTGTTGTAGTCGGGATGGTTGAAGCGCAGCCAGATGTCGTTGCGCTGGTAGCCGAGGTCCGGCCACTCGTCGCGCTGGGCCTCGATCCAGTCACAAATGCGCTGCATGTCCCCGGCGTCGCGCGTGGTGATGCCGGCGGGCTCCATTTCGTCGCTGATGAACCGCGCGCCGCGCATCTCGGTGGCGACGTGCTTTTGCAGCCGCTTGAAAAAGCGGGCATGGGCCTTGTAGAACTTTTTGTGGTCGTTCGCCGCCTGCTGATTCCATTCGCCGAGATCGACCCATCGCCCGAATTCATTGCGGTGGTAGATTTCGCACTCCCGCGCGATGATAAAGTCGGGTACCTGGCGGAAGCCGTGTTCAGTAAGGCCGTCGAGGGTATGATAGAGCGAGCGGCCGGTATTGATGCCCCAGACCGCCCCGCGCAGGTGCATGTGTTTGATGAATTCCTCAAGGCGGGCGATGTCGTACGGATCCGAGGGGCGGTCCACGAGGGTGCCGTCGAAATCGAAGCAGAGGATTGCTGCGTGCCTGTCTTCCGCCATTGCCGGTATCGCTGTCAGTCGCGGCGGACCGTCTCCTTCTGCGCCGCAGGCTTGCTCAGGGCAACGAGGTCCTGCATGATGCTGATGGCCTCCAGCTTGGCGGGATCGAATCCGTGGGGAAAGGTCTCCTCGGAGTCGGTCACCGTGTCGTCGTCCTCCTCCAGCACGGCGCGGGCGGTGCTTTGTTCCTCCTTTTTCACTTCAGAGTCGAGCTTGAGCGCGACATCCCCGGCATTTTCCAGAGTGACGGGGAAGACCCGGTAGGGGTCGCCGTTGCGGTTCGCTTCAGCGACGCGCTTCTTGCGGTCCTCCTTGTAGGCCCGGTTCCGTTCCTCGTTGGCCGTGTCCTCGGCCAGCCGCGTCTTCTCGTTCAGCGAGAGCACGTTGTTTTTGATGATGTTCTTCGTGCGCGTGACGTAGTCGTTGATGAACGCGAAGTCCGGATTGTGCTTCACGCGCTGATCGCTGCGCTTCTCAAGTTCGTCCACGGGCAGGGGATGCCCCGCGGCCATCTCGAACGGAAGGGCGCTGATGCGGTCCTTGGGCAGCGGATCCTTGAGATAGCGCTCCCCGACCTCCATGGCGTCGTAACGGCTGGGCAGGTCGATGTCCGGGGTCACTCCCTCGAACTGTGTCGTGTCGCCGTTGATGCGGTAGAATTTGGCAATCGTGACCTTGAGGCTGCCGGCGCGGTCCTTGTCGGCGAAGACCGGCATGTGCTCCTTCACATCCGCGAGCGTCTGCACCGTGCCTTTGCCGAAGGTGGACTGATCGCCGACGATGACGGCGCGTCCCGTGTCCTGGAGGGCGGCCGCGAAAATCTCACTGGCGGAGGCGCTGGCGCGGTCCGTCATGACGACGAGCGGTCCCTCATACAGCGGAATGTCTTTTGTCTTGCGGGCCTCTTTCTGATCGCGGTTGTTGCGTTGCTGCACTACGGGGGTGCCCCGTTTCACGAAGAGTGACGTGAGCTTGATGGCCTCTTCGAGCGAGCCGCCGCCATTGCCGCGCAGGTCGATCACGAGGCCCTTGATGCCCTCTTTGGACAGGCGGCCGAGAATCTTCTTCACGTCCGCGGTGGCGCTGCGGCCGTCCCGCTTCTCCATGTCCGCATAAAAGGAATCGAGCGTCAGCCAGCCGATTTTCTGCGGAGTGGCGCCCGGCGCGGGAATCCCGCTCTGCGTGTTCTGAATTTCGATGAGTTCACCCTTGGCGAGGGTGTCCTTCAATTCCACGCGCTCCCGCGTGATGCTGACCTCGCGGGTGATGGCGGGGTCGTCCGCGGGCTGGATTTTCAGCCGCACCACACTCCCGGCCTCGCCGCGGATTTTCTCCACGATCTTCCGCAGCTTGAAACCCTCCACGTCCTCCATTTCGCCGTCGCCCTGGGCCACACCCATGATGATGTCGCCGATTTTGACCGCGCCGCTTTTGTCAGCGGGGCCCTTGGGCACCACGCTCTTGATCTCCGCTCCGCCCTCCTTGGCCTGGAGCACGGCTCCGATGCCGATGAGTTCCTTCTTCATGTCCATGCGGAAGTCCTCCTCCTCAGGGGCACTGAGATACTCGGAGTGCGGATCGAAACTCGCGGCAACGGCGCTGAGGAAATAGTTGGTCACGTCCTCCTCGTCTGTCTCCTTGAGTGTGGTCAGGATCCGCTCGTAACGCTTGAGCACCTTCTGCTCCGGCGTGTCCGGTGTCCGGGCTTCGACTTTCCCGGCCTCCTCTTTTTTTGCCGCGGGATCCTTTTCCTTCTCCTTCTTTTTCCGCTCGGCGTGGAGCCGGTAGATGCGCTCCTGGAGAATCTCGCGCACGATTTCCTTGCGCCAGAGTTCGTCCAGTTCGGCTTCGTCGGCGGGCCAGACAGTCAGTTTGTTCCGCGAGATCTGCGCAGACTCGTCGGATTCAAAATTGAGTTTCCCGCTCTCGATGAGGGCCTTCACTTTGCCGACCCGCTCCTCGACGTGCTTGCGGTAGGCGGTGAAAATTTCGTGGGCGGCGTCGATCCGGTTGTAGATATGGAGCTGATCCACCATTTCATGCTCGTACTTGGCGCGCCAGCCGTCGATTTCAGGCTGGGTGAAGTAGAGCCGGTTGTAGTCCAGGGTGTCGAGATAGTTCCCCAGAGTCTTGCGGGCCATGCGGTCGTCGAATTCCGCGCCGGAGTAGTGAAAATCCTGCAGCATGCCGACCACCGCGTAGGCAACGGCACCGAAATTGGTTTTGCCTTCCTGGGCCGTGGAGCAGGACGGAAATCCAAAACAGGAGGCCGCAGCCGCCAAAACCGGCAGAGTGCGGAAGAAAAAAGACTGGCTCCGGGAGACGTGCGAGGGATTCATTTGTATTCGGGGGTGAATCGGAGAGGGAGAGAGAAGGCCCGCGAATCTCCGGTACGCCGGCCAATTGTCCATCGCTTTCCGGAGCAGTTTGTAAATCGTTGTCTCATGTCCTCCATCCACGCTCACACCGGCGGCTTCACCGCCACCAACGGCTATCTCTTTGCCGCTCCGGACGGCGCCGTGGCCATCGATGCGCCCGCCGGAATGGCCGGTTGGGTGGCGCGCCGGGAGGCGCGGGTCGCGGCGCTTTTCCTGACGCATTGCCATTTCGATCACGTCATCGATGCCGCCCGGCTCGTCCGCGAACACGGCTGCCCGGTCTATGCATGGGGCCCGAGCACGCCCGCCACCCGGCTCGAGTTTCTCGTAGCTCCCTTCCTCGGCGAAGATGCCGTCGTGGAACCGTATCCCGTGGATCACTCGCTCGAAGGCCGGGATCACGTGCACATGGCCGGCGCAGAGTTTCTGCTGCGTCATGTCCCGGGCCATTCTCCTGACAGCCTCGTGCTCATCCACGAACCGTCACGCGTCATTTTCAGCGGCGACACCGTGATGGATGGCGGCATCGGGCGAACGGATTTTCCGGGAGGAAGTTTTGAGCTGCTGGCGCAGGGGATTCGGGAAAAAGTCCTGACTTTTCCCGGGGATTTCCGCATTTTCCCCGGCCACGGCGGCGTGAGCACGGTGGCGGAGGAATTGGCCGGAAACGCGTTTTTGCAGTGAAACCTGGCAATTCGCACGGTTGCCGGCACTGACTTCCGGCGTCCCGCGCGGCGGCCTAACGGGAAACGCGGAGGCGGACGAAAGTGGCGGGCTGAATGCCGGAGGGGATGAGGATGCTTTGGTCGGTGGAGGGGCTCACGCTGCCGGGATTGGTGACGAGGGGATCCCACTGGTCGGGGGTGAGGCTGGTTTCCACGGTGTAGTCGAGGTCGGCGCGTTGGCGGCGGAAGCGGAAGTAGAGCTGGTCATTGAGGACGACGATGCGGGGGAGGAGGGCGGCATCCTGGGTGTAGGGCTGGCCGCCGAGCGCATACTCCATGAGGTGGGAAAGCCCATCGGCGTCAGGGTCGCCGGAATCGAACGCGGGGGCGTCGAGTTGGGTCTGGGTGTAGCCGTAGCTGAGCAGGTTGTGCTTCCATGCGGCGTAGCCGGTGAGAGGGGAGACGGTGGCGGTGTCGCTGTTCTCGGTGGTGGTGTAGAGGATGTTGTAGGTGCGGACGATGCGAACCCAGTAGTCGGCAGGGTTGGCGGTGGCGGTGACGGAGAGGGTGGCGCTGGTGGCACCGCTGACGGGGTTGCTGGTGCTGCCGGATTTCCCGCGGTACCACTGGTAGGTCTTGGTGCCGCTGACGGCATTGAGCCCTACGGAGAGGGTGGTGGAGGTGCCCTGGGGGATGGTGACGCTCTGGGGCTGGGTGCCGATGATGGCGGTCTCCTCATCGAAGATATACACGGCGAGGCCGGTGCCGACGATGCCGGAGAAGTGGGGGTTGGCGGAGGAGAGGGTGTGACGGATGGAGGAGGTGCGGTCGCCGTCCACGCGGGTGTTGTCGTCTGCGGAGACGGAGACGACGAGGCCGGTGGACCAGTTGGTGGAGTTGAGGGTGACGGTGGCTGGGTGGTTGAGTTCGGTGGTGCCGCGGCCGGAGGAAAGAGTGACGGTGACGGGGTTGGCACCGGGATTCTGGTCGAGCTTGAGGATGTAGCTGCGGGCGTCGCCGCCTTCGGTGACGGAGAAGCGGCCGGCACCGAGCCAGGAGACGAGGAGGCGGCCGGGAGCGTAGGGGGCGCCGGCGGTGATGCGGATGTCGTCCAGATTCCACCCGCCCATGGGCCGGAGGGTGTTGGGGGAGCCGGTGGGGCCGAGGCTCCAGCGCAACTGGACTGCTGGTTGATGGTCGCATTCCGGGGGGAGGGGGATGTTTTGTTCTGTCCAGGAATCATCGAATGCGAAATCGTCGGTGAAGAGGGGCATCCATGAGCCGGAACCGATGCGGTATTCGATGGTGGCGGGGTCGTCGTAGTTAGCCCAGCGCCAGTAGTTGAGGTTGAGGCTTTGGTAGCCGGTAGTGCTGAAGGCCGGGGATGTGGCGTAGCGGATGGCGGTGTTGGTGGCGTAGTTGCCGCTGAGGTTGGTGCCGAGAACATTGCTGCCGGTGTGGGCGTCCTCGGGGTCCTTGCCGTTGCCGCTGGCAAGGCCGCCGTCGCCGGTGGGGTTGCCCCAGGCCCACCCGGTGCCGAGGGTGAAGCCGGGATTGGTATCCATGTCCCGTTCGAAGATGACGACGCGGTGGCTGGGGCCGGTGAGGTTGGTGAAAGGGACGGAGGTGCCGGTGCTGTGGAGCACACGGCCGGAGGGAACGCGGACGGAGTAGGCACCGACGTCGTCGTCATCCCAGGTGCCGCCGGGCGGGGTGAAGCTGTAGCTGGCGATGATGAAGCGGTTGTAATCTGTGGCGGACTTGCCGATGAACTGCACAGGGAGGAGAGCGCCTTCAGGGTCGCGGACTTCCACGTCGTTACTTCCGAAGGAGGAGAGGTTGAAGGCGGTGTCCTTGTCGTGAAAAGTCAGGTTAAAGGTGTAGGTGGAGGCACCGCCCACCGTGGCAGGCCACTGTGAGGGCGCGGTGATGGTGGTGAGATGCGTGTCGGTGGCGGGGATGTCCAGGGTTTGGCTCAGGCTGGCGGCGTTCGTATTCCCATTGCCGTCCGCCACAGCGCCGCTCTTGAAGGTGATGGTGTAGGTGCCGGCATCTCCTGGATCCCAGAAGCCGCCGGGCGGGGTGAAGTGGAACCGGGCTATGACTTTGCGTGTGCCTTCCGTGACATCGCTGGCGGTGCTGACGATGGGAGGTGACCAGGTGGTGGTGCCTTTCTTGATCTGGAGGTCGCCGTTGTTGAGGGTGTCGAGGCGGATGCCTTTGTTGTCGGTGATGACGGCGGCGATTTCGAGTTTTTCATAGCCGAAGACGGCGGGGGCGATGGTGAGGCTGACGGGAACGGGGCGCAGGTCGTCGCCGCCGGGTTCAGCAATGGCCAAGCGGTAGCTGCCGAGGGCAGCGTAGGCGGGAAAGCCGGGATCGCCGGTGGTAGCGGTGCGAGCGGTATGGGTGACTTCGAGGTAGAACTGGCCGCCGGCGGCGGCAGTGTAGGTGTTGTTGGCGGGCTGGGTGCCGGCGGTGGTGAAGGATATGAGGAGAGTGTAGGCGCTGTTGCGCAGGTTGACTTTGAGATAGGCGTTCGGGCCGGGGCTGTGGGACTCGGCTAGGATGTCGAAGGTGCCCGCAGGCATGGTGAAGCGGAAGACATCGACATCTCCATTGCGCTCGATGTGCCCGGAGCCGCGGGCAACGCCGCCGGAATTGGTAGTGAGCAGGGTGGCGGTGCCGGAAGTGCCGCCGTGGTCGTCGGTGCGGTAGCCGACGTTGTTGGTGCCGGCACCGGTGGCCGCGAGGATGCCTATCTGGTCTTCATTGTTGAGCGCGCCGTTGTAGGAACCGTTGTCCCACTGGGTGTAGGCACGCTGGCCATTGAAGCTGTCTCCCATGATGGGGGCCCAGATGCCGTGGCCGCCGTAATACTCGTCATAGGTGGTGGCAGGCGAACCGTGATTGCTGTGGGACAGCCCCAGCGTGTGACCGGCTTCGTGGGATACGGTCTCCGGCATGGACCACTGAATGCCGCGATTCCACACCCAGCAGGGAGTATCGCTGCTGCCGGTGAAGGTGTCCGGGTAGGCCACGCCGCCTGCATCGCGGGGATACCATGCCTCTGTTGGGGTGATAATGACGCGGGTGCGCTTCCCGGCGGCGGCCGCATTGAAGACGGACTGGCTGGTGGTGACGTTGATGTTGAACGGAGCAAAGTCCTCTTTGCAGCGGTTGAAGACTTCCACAATCCACTCCGGTTTGTAGGACGCACTGGTGGGGACAAACTCATCGAAGGGCAGTGCCTCAATGGGGTCACCATCGGTGAATTCCGAATTCCATATCGTATTTGAAACAGTGTGCCCGTCGAAGTCGAGGTAGATAACGCCGGGGGCTCCGGGGAAGCTCTGGAGTGCCCAGGGATTGAGCCCGGAGGCGAGTTCGATGACCCCGGCATTGAAGACGCCGGAGAGAAGGTCGCTGAGGTCTTTCTTCACCCCCAGACAGATCGTCAGTTCCCGCGGTTGCTCGATGAAAGCGTGGACACCTCCGGCGACGGGAAAGATGCGCGAAACGGTGGGCGCGTCCTTGAAGGCCATGCGCCCCCGGAGCCCGTCTGCCGACTGCTCAAAGTGAAAGAAACCGGGACGCGGCGCGAGGATTTTGCCGCCCAGCACAGTCAGGCCGGGCTCTGGTGCCGCGACGGTGTGAACGATGCCCGAGGCTTCCCGGCCGCCCGGCAGGGCGAGGCGCACGGCATTCCCTTTCTCATAGCCGAGGAGAAGACCGGGCGGTATGGCGGCGATGCCCCGGGCGGCAAGCGGAGCCTTGCGCCCGTGGCTGAACCAGGCCTCTACGGGACGCAGCACGGACGGCTCCGTCCCCGCGCGGGAGAGCAGCGCGAACAGACGTTCCTCTGAACTCAGTGAAGGGGGAGGCTCGGGCGCAGAGTCGGGAATGATGGCGCGGGATGCGGTCGAAGATATGGACGCGGAGTACTCCGGAGTGCCGGAAGTCCGTTCCGCGTGCCCGGGCGGCGCATGGAACCAAACAATCAGCAGCGCGGTCAGTCCGAGCAGTCCGAGGGGCAAAAGGAAGGAACGGGGGAATCGTTTCATCGTGTGTGACAGGTGTCTTTGCGCCGGCCCGATAGGAAAATCGAATGAATTCTGCTGCGCAGGCACGCAGCAGCGGACTTGCACCGGCGCAAAGTCCTGACAGGCTCGGAGGATGACCGATTCCCAACTCCGCGCCCGTCTCCTCACCGGCCTTGTCATTCCCGCCCTGCCTTTGGCACTCGATGAAAAGCGCGCGTGGAGCGAACGTCACCAGCGGGCACTGGTCCGCTATTACATCAAAGCCGGAGCCGGCGGGCTGGCGGTCGCGGTCCATTCCACGCAGTTCGAAATCCGACTGCCGCAGCACGGGCTGTTCGAGCCGGTGCTGCGCCTCGCGGCGGAGACGATGAATGCGGAGGCCGCGCCGGACATGGTGCGCATCGCCGGAATTTGCGGCCGCACGGAGCAGGCTCTCGAAGAGGCCGCGCTGGCCAAAGCGCTCGGCTATCACGCCGGACTGGTGAGTCCCGGCGCGTGGACGAATGCCTCCGAGGACGAATTCATCGGACACTGCCGCGCCATCGCCGAAATGCTGCCGGTGGTCGGTTTCTATCTCCAGCCCGCCGTGGGCGGACGGGTGTTCAGCTATGACTTCTGGCGCGACTTCGCGGAAATCCCGCGCGTCGTGGCCATCAAGATCGCGCCCTTCAACCGCTACCAGACCTTCGATGTCATCCGCGCGGTCACCGACGCCGGCCGCGACGACATCGCGCTCTACACCGGCAACGACGACAGCATCCTCACCGATCTGCTCACGGCGTGGCCCGGCGGCCGGCACATCGCCGGCGGCCTGCTCGGCCAGTGGGGTGTGTGGACGCAGCGCGCCGTGCAAATGCTGGAGGAAGTGAAAGCCGCCCGCGCCGGCACGAGTCTTGCGTCCGGCTGGCTGACCAAAAACGCCGCCCTCACCGACGCCAACGCCGCCGTCTTCGACGCCGCGTATTATTTCAAAGGCTGCATCCCCGGCATCCTCGAAGTCCTGCGCCGTCAGGGTCTCGTGCCCACAGTGAACTGCCTCGATCCCGCCGAAGTGCTCAGCCCTGGGCAACTGGAGGAAATCACCAGAGTGTCCGCCGCCTATCCCTGGCTGACGGATGATGAATTCGTCAGCGCGCACCTCACGGAGTGGCTGCGTTAAGCGGGTACTTCATCTTTCATCCTTCCGATGATCCTCTTCGCCTCCGTCTCCTTCCGCGAGCAGCCGTTCGCCAAACCTCTGCAGCTCAGCAGCGGCACCATCACGGAAATCACCGAAGCCACGGCCACCGTGAGCGTCTCCGTGAACGGCCGCGAAGCCGAAGGCCGCGGCAGTATTTACCTGAGCGACCTCTGGGCATGGCCCGATCCGGTGCTGACGCATGAGCAACGGGATGCCTCAATGCGCCGGCTCTGCCAGGTGTTCGCTTTCCAACTGGCCACGTCCTTTGCGCGGAATGCCGAGCATCCCGTGCATCCCTTGCAGCGCGGCCTGCGTCTCCACGCATACGCGTCTGCGCTTACAGACACTGTGACGCTGCTCGCGGAACCAGGCATGAATCCCCGCGAGCACGACTCCGCCCTCGCATACACGGTCCCCCTGCTCGCCCGCCTCGTCTGCGCCAGTCCGTTCGATGCCGCCATCCACGATGCATTTGGTCAGGCGCTGCAGCGCTCCGCGTTCCGCTTCTATGATGAAGACTGCGCCATCCCCGCGGCGGATGGGCTCTTCAAGGACGGGGCAGTGCGCGCCATCCGGCGATTTCTTCTGCCGCAGCCGGCGCGCGCTGTGGACGGCTGGTATGTCGTCAGCGGCACCGATCCGCTAACGGATGACTTCACCGCGTTTGTGCAGGGCCGGGGATTCCGCTGCTTCAAATTGAAGACACACGGCAAAGACCCGGAAGCCGACGCCCGCCGTACCGTGCAGGTTTTTCAGGCCGCCCGCGCGCTGGGGGTGAAATCCCCGCGCCTCAGCGCCGACAGCAATGAAGGCAATCCTGATGCGGACTCCGTGCTCGCTTATCTGGAAACGCTCGAGCGCATGGACGCGGATGCTTATGATGCGCTGGAATATCTGGAACAGCCCACGGGCCGCGACATCCGCCGCCATGCCTTCGACTGGCATGCCGTCAGCGCCCGTAAACCGGTGCTCATTGACGAAGGGCTGATGACGGAGGACATTTTCCCTGACATCATCGCGCAGGGCTGGAGCGGCATCTGCCTCAAGACCTGCAAAGGGCACAGCTTCAATCTCATCGCCGGCGCATGGGCGCACGAACGCGGCCTCAAAATCGCCGTGCAGGATCTCACCAATCCCGGCCTCGCCGCCATCCATTCCTGCCTGCTCGCCCAGCACACGCCGAATCTGAACGGCGTGGAACTAAACTCCCCGCAGTTCACTCCCGCCGCCAATGAACCGTGGCTCGCGCGCGAGCCGGCGCTGTTTTCCCCGACGGACGGCACGCACCGCGTCTCCGATCCGTTTGCGTTGGGGCTGGGGGGAGCGTTGTGAGTAAAAGAGTTTCCCGGTTATGAAGTGGAGGCCCTGGTTGATTGCTTTCTTTGTCGCAGGGCTGTTGATTTCTGCAGGCGTTCTACTGTTTGGGAGATTTTACCTTCGCTCTAAAGTGCATCCCGATCTCCGCTCGCTGAATCTCCCGCTGCAGCGCATCCAGGCGCATTACTACTTCGACGGCGGCAGCCTTGGGATGGAAATCGTGGACCGGGATGGCAAGCGAGTCGAATTGAGCATGCCCAATTGGCACACGGCGGACGACGATACCTTTTACAAATTCATTTATGTCGGAGCGAAGTACAAGCCTAAGGGGGCTCCCATGACTCCACTCGACATTCACACGAAACGGTTTCTGATTGAGTTGCTCGAATCAAGCAGTCCGGAAGGAGAAACCAAAATTGCCCTGGATGCCTTGAGTGGCGATACTTTTGGGGAAAAGCTCTATTATCAGAGCAAGATCAAACAGTTGTTTGATTGAAGATGGAGATGAATGCGACCCCGCCCAGCGCAAAACCGGCGTGCGTGCTCACTCCACCAGCGCCTGCAGCGCTGCGAGGTTGGCCCCGGCATCGAAGAACGCCGCTACCGGTGCCACGAAGCCATCGATGACGCGGCTGCGGATCTCGCCGGAGGAGGATTTCAGTTCCAGATGCCATGCGCCGTCGTGTGCGAGGTATTGCTCCACGGTGCGGGATTCGGCGTCCACGATCCAGTATTCGCCGACGCCATGCACGGCGTAGTCCTCGAATTTCACGCCGCGGTCGCGCGCTTCGGTGGACTCGGAAAGCACTTCCACTACAAGGTCGGGAATGGGGAACTGCATGGTGCCCGGCTGCAGCGCCGCCGCTTTGGCCGGGCCGAAGAAAACGATGTCAGGCTCGTAGTCGTTGCGGGGGAAGGTGCAGAGGCATTTCTCACTCTTTACTTCTCCAAGGGCGTTCCTTCGCACGTAAACGTCCAGCAGCAGCAGAGTGAACTTCGTCACATCCAGGTGCATATTCCGCGCCGGAGACAGAGAGATGACTTCGCCGTCAATGAACTCCACCTTCTGCTCCGGTGTCATTTCGGCATAGAACCGCTGCCGCCGGGCGCGTTCGGCCTCCAGCTCGCGCCCCAACTGCTCCACGATCTCCGGCAGTTGCGGAGAGTGCCGGAGCGGAGCGATGAGAGCTTCGATGCGACTGCTCATGGTGCGGGGAATGCCATCGCGGGCGCCGCGGCGCAAGGGCTTGGCTTGTTCAGGCTCCAGCAGATGGGCTGGCCGGTGCAGTCTGCACCAGTTTCCCGCCCTGCATCGGCAGCCGCCGCGCGGCTTTGGCGGCGAGCGCGGCGTCGTGGGTCACGATGACCAGGGTGGTGCCGGCTTCGCGATTGAGGGAAAACAGCATGTCCTCCACCACGGCGCGCGAGTCGGCGTCGAGGTTGCCGGTCGGCTCGTCGGCAAAGAGGATCGCCGGATGGTGAATGAAAGCCCGCGCCAGCGCCACGCGCTGCTGTTCCCCGCCGCTGAGTTGGACCGGGAAGTGACCGGTGCGATCGCCGAGCCCGACTTTCTCCAAAAGCTGCCGGGCCAGCGCGCAGTCCGCATGACGGCCGCGGAGTTCGAGCGGGATGAGCACGTTTTCGAGAGCAGTCAGGGTGGGCAGGAGCTGAAAATTCTGAAACACGAACCCGACCATATCGTTGCGCACTTTCGCACGGGCATCCTCATTTAGTTTGGTGAGTTCGTGGCCGGCGAGGGTCACGTGGCCGGAAGTCGGAAGATCGAGTCCGGCGCAAAGTCCCAGCAGCGTGGTCTTGCCGCTGCCGCTGGGGCCGGTGATGGCGCAGACCTCTCCCGGTTCGAGTGAAAACGTGACCCCGCTGAGCACGGTGAGCGGCCCCGCGGCGGCTTGATGCACGCGGGTGAGGTCGCGCACATCGAGAATGGGACCGCTCATCTGGCGGAGACGGGAGCGCGACCCTGACCGGACGTCAAGCCGCCGCCTGCTCCGTTGCCACGCTTTTCAAAGTGGACCACAGCAGGCGCATGACGGTCAAAGTGGAGTCAATTTCCTTCCAGCATTTGTGGGTGCGCACGCGCTTTCCGTTCCGCTACGGCATTGCGAGTATGACCGAAGCGCCGCATGTGATGGTGCGGGCGCAGGTGAACTGTGCCGGGCGCACATATGCAGGACTGAGCGCGGAGACGTGGGTGCCGAAGTGGTTCGTGAAGAATCCGGAAACCTCTTACGCGCAGGATTTGCCCGACATGTGCCGCACGCTGCGCCACGCCGCCGAGGCCGCTGCTGCCCCGCGCGAGCCGCTGTCCTTTTTCGACTGGTGGCGGCATCTGTATGCCGCGCAGTCCGAACTGGCGGGCACGCCCGGCATTCCGCCGCTGCTGGCGCACCTGGGTACGGCGATGATCGAGCGGGCCGTCTGTCATGCGCTTTGTCAGGCTGCCGGATGCAGCATTCATTCGCTGTGGCGGCAGAATCGCATCGGCATGGATTTTGCGGCGCTCCGTCCGCAGTGCACCGGGCGGTTGCCGGCGGATGTATTGCCCGCAGCCCCGTCACCGCGCCTCACTGTGCGCCACACGGTGGGCCTGGCCGATCCGCTGACGGATGCGGAGGTGACCGATCCGCTGCACGACGGCCTGCCGCATTCCCTGGAGGCGAACATTCGCGCGTTCGGCCTGACGCATTTCAAAATCAAACTCGCCGGCCAACTCGGAAGCGACACCGCGCGGCTGGAGCAGCTCGCGGCACTGTTGCCCGCCGGGGCGCGCTTCACGCTGGATGCCAACGAAAACTATCCTGACATCCGCGTCTTTCGCGAGCACTGGAATCACTGGATGTCGCGTTCGTTGCTTGCTGCATGGCTGGAGCGCGGCCTTCTGCTGGTGGAGCAGCCGTTGCATCGCGACAGCTCGTTCGCTCCGGAAACCGGCGCGGCATTCTCCTCGTGGGCGAAGCATCCGCCGTTCATCATCGACGAAGCCGACGCCTCGCTCGATGATCTCCCGCGCGCTCTCGCCCTCGGTTATGCCGGCACGAGCCACAAGAACTGCAAGGGCCTCACCAAGGGCCTGGCCAATCTCGCGCTGCTGCACCGGCAGGGCGGCATTCTCAGCGGCGAAGACCTGAGCAACATCGGCCTCGCCCTGCTCCAGGATATCGCGGTGATGAGCGCGCTCGGCATTCCGCACATCGAGCGCAATGGCCATCACTACTTCCGCGGCACCTCAGTTTTTGCCCCCGAAGTGTCGGGGTCTCTGCTGACGGAACACGGCGACCTTTTTACGCGCCGCGGAGGAATCGGCGCAGTAAATATCGACAATGGACAATTGAATGCCGCGAGTGTCGTCAACAGTCCGCTGGGGCTGACTGGAGGAGAAGTCTGGAGCGGATTTCGTGAAGGGCTTCCTGTCGCGGAAAGTATCGAACAGGTCCGCTGATGCGGGGCGGCGGAATCGGCGGAGCGATCAGTCGCGCCAGAAGGCGGAGGCCGCAGGAGCATCATACTTCACAGCCATTTCAGGCGTAGGCACGGGGACCTGACCGCGGTGCAGCGATTCCATGGCGGCGAGGGTCATGCCGGAAGTGAGCAGGGTGCGTTCGACTGGATAGGGCACGCGATTTTCGATGACCATGGTCTCGATGTGATGCACGAGAGGATTGAAGAAATCCGCCGTGGTGGAACCGTGGCCAGGCATGGGGAGATACATTTGGCAGGAAATGATTTCGTCAGTATCGGCGCGCAGGCCGGCGTAATTGAAATCCTGAATGGCCAGCAGGAAGAGCGTGGTGCGGAAGCCGTCGCGATGCTCGATGAAATATGCGACGGGTTCGGGGAATACTTTGCGCACCCACTCGAAACTCAGGGGTGCCGTCAGGAAGCCGTTTTCGACCGGCAGATTGTGGCTGCGGGACAGTGCTGAGAGGAGCAGACGCTGCGTGACTTTCCGCTCCGTCACCATTTCCCAGACTTTTGCTCCTTTGACGGCGTGGACGGAGGAGATGCCCACTTCGCCCCCTTTGCGCCGCTCGGACATGCACTGGGCGGTTTCGAGACCGTGGAAGTCGTAGGAGTCCACTCCACCGTAGCCGGCGCAGACGCTTTCTGTGAGGGGAGTTCCCGGCGGCATATCAATGGCCGGTTGTCTCCACGTGACCGGCAGCGATGAGCCGGCAAGGAACGGAAACCGAAGACGCTTCGAGTCGGCGACCATTTCGGTACACTCCGCCCAATCTGTCGAAAGATGCTTGTCATTGAAAACCGGCACCGCGCGGCCGCTGTCCTCGAAAACCCTGACCACTTCCTTGAACCATTTGTAGCGCGGGTAGAGGCGCTGCCCGCGATCGTTGGCGGGATAGTTGCCGTGCTCCCCGATGATAACCACCCCATCCACCGCGAGTTTGTCTCCGCCCAGGCAGAGAGCTTCGCGGATGCTTTTATAAATGGGCACGTTGAATTGCCTGGACCGGCCGCGGGCGAGGTCCCCTTCCGGAAACTGATCGATGTAGAGTGAGACGAGGTCCACGCCCGGCTTGTGCCATTCGTTATGCCAGCCATAGCCCATCAGGAAACGGTCGATGAAATGCTGCGCATGCGAGAGGTTGCGAACCACCGTCCCGAGGAGCGCGATTTTTTTTCGCGGTGCCTCCGCGGCACCGGCGGAAACGGCGAGAGCGGACCCGGCCAGGGTTCCGATGAAAGTGCGTCGTGAAAATCCGGAGGAGTTCATGGCGGTGAGGATGGTGAGGGATCATCCTTCCCCCATCCGAGGAGGAGGATGGCCGCCGCAAGCAGCGGCAGGAAGGAGGCGGCGACGAGACCTGTATTGAAAGAGCCGGTGATATCCGCCAGCCAGCCGAATCCGCGCTGTGCCCATGCGGGCAGGACCCATGCGGCAACGCTGGCAATGCCTGTAATGCGGCCCTGGCGGCTGCCGGAGATGTCCTGAGTGAAGGCGTGGTAAATCGGGAACAGCCCGAGCGCACCGGCCCCGGACAGGATGAGCACAGTAATCAGCGGCGCGCTTTTCACGATGAGCGGCGCAAGGGCGCACGACGCCACAAGAAGTCCGCACCCGCTGAATACGATGAGCCGTGAACGGGTTACCGGCATTCCCCGCCGCGCCAGCCAGACCGCCAGAAATCCTGCGCCGAGGCAGCCGGCATCCGTGGCGGCAAACCATGCAGAGTTGAAATACAGTGCATCCGGCTCACTCCAGCCGCGCCCCTCCTGGAGAAACTTCGGAAGCCATGCCCGCATGATTTGCCAGGTGGTGTTAATGCACGCTATCACTCCATAGACCACCAGCATGCGCCGGCTGAAAATCAGCCTCCAGAGACTTACTTCCGAACGGGAGACGGCGTCGTCGCCGCCGGGCCGCGCCACCAGATCCGTCTTCCTCACAATGAGAAACCAAAGCGCGATCCAAACGACTCCGATGCCGCCGATGATCTGGAAGGCTCCGCGCCAACTGCCGGTCTCCGGCGTCATCAGGGCGCGCATCAGCAGGGGCGTGATGATCGCGCCGATGGAGGTGCCGCTTTGGAGCACACTGTTGCCCAGCGAGCGGTCGCGGGCGTCAAGCAGGAGCCGCGTGGCCTTGATGCCGCAGGGCCAGTGTCCGCCCTCGAAGAATCCGAGCAGAACCCGGCAGGCCAGCAGTTGATTGTAGGAACCGGAGAATCCTGTCAGGAAACCCGCCATCGACCACAGCGCGACGACGACGGCGTAAAGCCAGCGCAGCGGCAGGCGGTCTGCCAGCACGCCGAAGAAAAGGGATCCCGCAGCGAAGGCGTAGCCGAATCCCTCCTCGATCCCGCCGTAGTGTTCGTTGTTCAGACCGAACTCGCGGGAGATCCGGACGGAGGCATTCGCCAGCGTCTGGCGGTCCATGTAGTTGATGGCGGAGGCGAGCAGAAGAAGCACGCACACCACCCAAACCCTTCGCCGGTCTGGAAGCGCCGCATTCATCCGTTCCATGAGCGGCCGTCCCATGCGATGACCCGCCGGAGGAAGGCCACGGCGTCCGCGGCGAACCTTGTCAGGAGGGCCTCTCCTTTTTCTGCGCTCGCAAGATGCGGGCTGCCGATATGACCTGACTGAGTGCGTTCGCGGGTGATCCATCCGCGGGCTGCAGGCAAAAACGGTGCGCCGAATTCCACCGGTGCCGCAGCAGCGAAATCCCCGGTCAGCGCCGGCGCGATGCGGAGCATCATGGACGTTTCCCATTCGCAGGCATGTCCCATTTCCGTCTGCTGGAATCCGCTCACCGGCTGCGAACCCAGATTCCAGTAGGTGGCGAAGAGAAACAGCACGTCATCCCGCTCCCGGTGTCGCTGGCGCAATTCGAAAACGGCCTGCCGGCCCGGCACGTCGTTTCCGCCATGGCCATTGAGGAAGACAATGCGCCGGAAGCCATGGCGGAGAAAATTTTCCGCGAGGCCGTTGAGCAAGTCGAGATACAGCCGCGGTTCCGCCGAGAGGGTGCCGGAAAAATCCAAATGGTGATCGGAATTTCCCAGCCACATCAGTGGCGCAAAGAGCACCTCATCCGCCAATTCCACCGAAACCCGCCGCACGATTTCGCCCAGCAGCATCGAATCCGTGAATAGCGGTAGATGATGGCCGTGCTGCTCCAGCGCCGCCACGGGAATTACGACCGGAGTGTCGGCCGGCACAGCGGCTGTGGCAGGAGACGTCAGCTCAGCGAGATTCATTGCCGCGCCTTATGGCAGGATTCCCGGGAATGGCAAGTTTTGAGGGCTGCGCGGCTGCGGCGGGGCAGGCTTTCGTGTGGAGGCACGCCTGCAACCGGGGGCCGGGCTGATTGCTAGCGAATGCCGTAACTGCTGCGCAGCGAGATCAGGGTCGCTTCCAGTTCTGCATCCGTCAGGGGACGGGCGAAGATCAGAAAGCGGGCGATCTCGCCGTCGAAGGACTCATGTCCGGGGTGATTGATGGCATCCCGTTCCTGACCGATGGCCATGCGCGAGGGATTGGCCCCCGGATTCACGCGGACCTGCGCTTTGGCCACAGGCTTTGCCTCATTCACGAAGAGTTCCGCCGTCGCATCGCCATTGCCGGCGGCCATGCGTCCGGCCACGATAACGAAACGCCCGGTCTCCAGTTTCGGGCCCGTGAGTTGCGGATTGTTGTCATCGAATCGTCCAAAAGTAATGCCGTTGCGCGGGCCCCACCAGACGGTGTTGTCGTCGTTCAGACAGCCCCACAGGCCTTCGAAATTTCCCCCGTTGCGCAGGTTTCCGAAAAACGAGTTCACGTCCTTGAGGCCCACGCGCTGCTCGTGCGGCGCGATGACGGTGAGCCAGGTGCAGCCTTGGCCCTGTGTCAGGGAATCGAAGGCATCCTCCTCCATGCATACGAGTTCCTGCTGACGGAAGACCACAGCGCTGCGGCCATTGAGGTCCGTGATACTCCTGCGCCATGAAGGGCGTCCTGATCCGCGGTCCTTGCGGCCTTCGTCGCGCGGCACGAAATCCCGGCCGGGGAATCCAGCGATCTGATTCTGCCAGAGTGTGACGCGACCACCATCGGCGACGGTGACACCGCGATCGGCATCAAGATCAAGCACGGCGCCGGCCGGCAGCGATGCCGAAAACTGCTGCTCCAGCCACGGTGCGACCTTTCCGGCCCAGCGCGCGGCGTGCTCGCGCAGGCCGGGCCCGCTGAAGTGAACGCCCTTGCCGCCGTTTTCCCGGAGCGCGCCCTTCAGCGCATCGCTGTCAGGGCCTTCCAGGGCAACGCCGTCTTTCCAGAGCGACGCCTGGGCCGCACGGATGTCGGGTGAGGCTTCATCACCCGGCACATGATAACTCACCCTGGCCACGAACCACGGTGCCTCCCAGCCGATCTCCCGGCGCGATTCGCGGATGATCTTCTCAAGGTATTCGCGATAGAGATTTCCCGGCAGCGTGCGCGTGGCATCCGCCTGATTGGCATCGCTCTCGCCCTGATGCCAAAGCACGGCGCGGAATCCCCGCGGGCCTTGCGACTTCATGCGGGACACGAGCATGGCGAAGGCTTCGCCTTTGCTCTCCCACGAGCCGCCGGGAAGCTGGCGCGCGCGACTGGTGAGGGTCGGCGGATTCGGAAACTGCGCGCCCTGCGGCAGCCACTCGCGCACACTCGTCGCGCCGATGCCGCAGGCCACGAATCCCACGGGCACATCGCAGCGCCGGACGATCGCATCACCAAACGGCGGCAAAAAACTTCCGCCGCCGCCGCTTGCGCCGGGCTGCGGATCGTTGGCCATGCGCCATTGCTTTCCATCGAATGACGTCACCCGGCCCGTCTTCGTGGACTGCAACTCCTCTCCGTGATTCGCCGAATTCGACTGCCCGGCCACCACGAACACCTCGCCGACTCCGATGTGGCCCACCGTGCGGTCCGCGATCAACTTCCCGCCCTCCGTGACGCGCACTTCCAGACGAAACCACCCGCCCGCCGGGGCTTCCATCCGCGTCTGAAATTCGCCGCCGGTGAAAGTGGCGGGGAGTTTCCGCCACTCGCCCGCTTCCTCGCCGTTCGTGAGGCGAGCTTCAATTTCGACGCCCTGCGCATCCGCTGCAGCGAGCTTGCCGCGGACAGGAATGGTGCCCTTCTCTTTTGACTCCCGCTGGATGACCTGGAAGTCCAGCGGTGAAGTCAGTTCAAGGGACGCGGCGTGGAGGCCAGGCTGCGGGACCAGCAGGAAAGGGAGAGACAGAAGCGGGCGAAACATAATGGGAGGCGGCAGCGCGGTGAACGCGACAGCTATCCGCAGGTTTGGCCGGAGGCGGCTTCAACTTCACCCGCACATCCGGGGAAATCAGCCGCCCGGCGCCGGCGTTCCTGCCACACCGGTGCCTCACTTCCATCGTTCACTCATTCCACCATGAACACCAAGTCCATCACCCGCCGCACAATGCTGAAAACCGCCGGCACGGCTGCCGGTTCGCTGCTCATCCTGCCCGGCGGAGTGCTGCGCGGGCAGGAGAAGTCCGCCGCGAAGTTGAACGTCGCGTTCATCGGAATGGGCGGGCAGATTCAGGGACATGTGGGCCGCGTTTTGGAACTCGGGCACAATGTGGTGGCGATGTGCGATGTGGATGCGGGGCAGATTGCGGCCTCACAGAAACGCCACGGCACGAAGGCGGCGACGTATGACGACTACCGCGTGCTGCTGGAGAAGGAGAAGTCGCTGGATGCGGTGGTCATTGCCACGCCCGACCACTGGCATGCGCCCATCTGCCGGGCCGCGATCAAGGCGGGCAAGCATGTGTATTGCGAGAAGCCGCTGACGCACACCATCGCCGAGGCCCGCCAACTGCGTGAGATGTCGAGAACCGCGAAGGTCATCACGCAGACGGGCAATCAGGGCAGCTCATCCCCGAATCTGCGGCGCAGCATGGAACTCATTGCCGCCGGATTCTTCGGAGCCATTTCGGAAGTTCATGTCTGGCATCCGTCGCACAGTTGGCCCAGCGGCGTGGACCGTCCGGAGGGCAGCGATGCGGTTCCGCCAGAGCTGAACTGGGACTTCTGGCTCGGCACCGCGCCCGTTCGTCCTTACAAGACCGGCATCTACCATCCTGCCAAGTGGCGCGGCTGGTATGACTTCGGCAGCGGCTCGCTCGGCGACTTCTGCTGCCACGGGTTCAACCTGCCGGTGCGTGCGCTCAAACTCGACTACCCCACGCGGATCGAAGTCAGCGGGACGGAACTCGGCAGGGAAAGTTTCGCCAAAGCCTGCACCGTGCGCTATCACTTTCCGGCCCGCGACGGCCGGGGCCCGGTGAAGCTCAACTTCTACACCGGCGGCGACCTGCCGGCGGCGGACGTCACGGCGAGGCTGCGGGAATCCACCGGCAGCCTGCCGAGCACCGGATGCCTGATGATCGGTGAGAAAGGCCAGCTTCAGTGCGGCCTGTGGAATTCCGACGGCAACATTCGCATGAATGACGACGCACGCTTCTCGTGGTTCGGCAATCACGCGGCCGCGAAGGCCATCCCGGAGTCCCTGCCGCGGGTGAAGGGGCAGCTCGATGAATGGGTGGATGCGATCCTCGGCGGGCCGAAAGTGTTCTCCGACTTCGACCACGGCGGTCACCTGACGGAAATCGGTCTCGCGGGCATCGTCGCGCTGCGGCTGCAGAAGAACATCGAGTGGGACGGGCCGAACATGAAAATCCCCGGCATGCCGGAGGCTGACAAATTCATCCGTCCGGAGCTTCGCGGGAATTACTGAACCGCACGTGCGCGGGTGAATTACCCTGAAGAACAGCAATGATGAGGGGAAGAACCACGGATGGACACTGATTCACACAGATTAGACGATCCACTGACGCCTGCATATCTGCGTTCATCTGCGTCCATCTGTGGTTCTCTTTTTCTCCGGAGGATTACTGCGGCTGCCAGTGCGGCCACATGGCGGCGTGACCGGGCTTCAGATCGGTGAGACGTTTCTCCGCATGATCGGCGATGCGCATGACGAACAACTGGCGCACGCCATCCCGCCGGGAGCCATAGGCGAGCCATGCGCCGTCCGGGGACGGTTGGGGATGGCAGTGCGTCGTGCCCGCGGGGGATTTTGTCAGTGGCTCAATGGTGCCGTCGAGGCTGGTGGAGAAGAGTTCGACGTTATCGCCCTTTTGCGCAGTGAAGAAGACGCGGCTGCTGTCGGTGGACCAGACCGGGGTGTCGCTGCTGCCGCCGTGGAAATCCGGCACATCGAGGAACTCGGTCACTCCGCGATAGCCGCCGCGGTCGGCCAGCTTCTTCAGCCCCGAGCCGTCAGCGCGGACGATGTGCGGGTGACAGTTGTAGTGCTCGCCGCTAACGAAGAGCACCCACTTTCCATCCGGCGACCATGAGGGGCCGAAATTGAACGGCTGGCCCGTCTGCACCTGCACGGCATTCGATCCGTCGGCATCGGCGAGAAAGACCTGATAGTTCTTATGATAGGCAATGCGGCGTCCGTCGCGCGACGTGCTGAATCCGTAGGTGAACTCCCGGGAGCCTTTGGTGAGGTCCGTCTTGTTCCGCCCGTCGCGGTCCATGCGGAAGGGATGGGAATTGCCGTCCACCAGCGCGGTGAACCCGAGCTTCGTCGTATCGTTAGGCCAGAAGAAGACGCCGCTGTTGTAAAAGCTCACGCGCTCGACGGCGGTGATGTTCTCCGCCTTCCCGCTGAGGAGATTCACGAAGTAAGCATCCAGCCGGCTCGTCTCCGCGGTGAAGCGGAAGGTTTTGTGCTCCTCCTCCCATGCCGCATTGGCCGGGCTGCTCCAACTGCGGTGAATGATGGCCGTCCTTCCATCCGGCGACCAGCCGGCGAATTGCGTGGAGGTGTCCGCATCCGTCACCAGTTCCGCTGCCAGTTCACGATCTCCGGCGCCGTCCGCCTGCACCACCCGGGCCCGCATGGTGCGGACGTTCGCATGACGTCCGCCGGGGAGATCGGTGCGGAGTTGAGAATAGCCGATGAGCCGCGCGGGCCACGGCGCGGCGCGCTGCCGGATGGCGGCGAAGAGGGCATCGGCGATGGCGCGCATGCCCTTGTCTCCCGGATGGCCGGCCACGCCGGCGTGGTCGATCTTGCGCTCCGAGCGGGCCGAGTTGGAGGCCTCACTGCCGAGAGCCGCGATGTCCACAAACGTCCCGCCGGCATCCGCGCAGGCCTTCCGCAGGATGCCGTCCTTCACCGCATGCGGCCAGAAACAGCTCCGGACGAATAACGCGGGCTGACCGTGCGTTTGCAGTGAAGTTAGAAGCCTCGCGAACGCCGCCGCGAAAGCGGCCTGCGCTTTGTCGTCCGCCAGTTCCGGCACGTTCTCTCCGATGGCCACGATGACGATGTCCGCGCCAAACTCCAGCTCGGCCTTCAAGACGGCAGCCGGATCGTAAGTCGCGTGACCGCGTTCAAAATCAGCGATGTTCCGCACCATGGTTTGCGGAACAGAACCGGAAGCCCTCGCGATGTCCGCTGTCAGCAGATGCACGTAATCCTTTTCCGCTGCCGTCGCGGCCATGCCCCAGTTGCCGGTCCAGCCGATGTCAGGAGCCGGCGCATGCAGCGTGATGCTGTTGCCGAGAAAAAGGACCTTCGCTGCCGGCAGCGTTCCGAGCCGGGGCTTCGCTGCGGCGTCGTCCGCGCGCAGTGCGCCGAGTCCTGCCAGCAGGAAAAGAAGAGTGATGAGTGCGTGCTTCATCCTGCAAAGGAAAATGGAATCGAAGAAAACCACGGATGGACTCAGATAGACACGGATGGGCAGATGGATTCAGATTCACCCTGTGGATGAAACCGGATTTGAACCCGACTTATTGAGCATCTGTGCTTACCCGTGTCCATCCGTGGTTGGACTTTCTTTTGCAGGTTCATGGATGCGTTCGACCGGTATCTTCGCGCGCGCAGGAGCGCGAGGGCTGTTTCAGGGATCACTCCAATGCACCGGCAGGTTCAGAACACGAACAGAAATTCGCCCGTGTGAGGGAGCGTGCGGCAGGATGGGACGAAGTCCGGAATGCGGATCATGGCGACGCGGAGGGAATTGTCCCCGCTGCGGAGGATCCGCCAAAGGCAGCACCGGGACTGCGCCCGCCCGCGGCTGTTCGATGTCCTGCAGCAGGACGGGTCCGGCGGAGGTATTTGAAATTTTTTTTTCACCGGGCGTGGCCCTTTTTGTCGCCGAATGACGAATGAGCCGGTATATGACTGCCCGCATGACCATCCCAACGCCGCCGCCCTCCGGACCGGCTGCCCGTGCCGAAGCGATCTTCTGCGCCGCCCTGGAACTGCCGGCGGAGGAGCGTGCGGCTTTTGCGAGCCGGGAGTGCGGCGATGATGCGCCGCTGCTGGCACGGGTGGGGCGCCTGCTGGCGGCTCACGACGCCGCGGGGGAATTCATGGGTGAGGAGGCGTCGTCTCCCGTTTTCGGGGCGACGGTCGTCATGTCCTCCGCGGAGCAACCGGGCGAGCGCATCGGGCACTACAAGCTGCTCCAGCGAATCGGCGAGGGCGGCTTCGGCGCGGTATGGATGGCGGAGCAGGTGGAGCCGGTGACGCGACGGGTGGCGATCAAGATCATCAAGCTGGGCATGGACACGAAGGAGGTCATCGCGCGGTTCGAGGCGGAGCGGCAGGCGCTGGCCAGGATGGATCACCCCAACATCGCCAAAGTGCTCGATGCCGGGGCGACGGACAAGGGACGGCCGCTCTTTGTCATGGAACTGGTCAAAGGCGTGCCCATCACCCAGTACTGCGACGAGGCCGGACTGGATACCCGCGCGCGGCTGGCTCTCTTTTCCGACGTCTGCTCCGCGATCAATCATTCGCATCAGAAGGGAATCATCCACCGCGATATCTAGCCGTCGAACGTGATGGTGACCATGCACGGCGACAAGCCGGTGGTGGAAGTTATCGACTTCGGCATCGCCAAGGCCACGCAGAGCCGGCTGACTGACAAGACGCTCTTCACACGGTTCGAGCAGTTCATCGGCACGCCGGTGTATATGTCGCCGGAGCAGGCGGCCACCAGCGGGCTGGACATCGATACGCGCTCGGACATCTACGGGCTGGGGATTTTGTTGTACGAACTGCTGACGGGCAAGCCGCCGTTCGATGCGAAGACGCTGGCCAGCGCGGGGTATGAGGAAATGCGGCGCATCATCCGCGAGGTGGAGCCGCCTAAGCCGTCGGCGCGGCTGAGCACTATTGCCGGGGAGGAACGCACCACGCTGGCCAAAGCCAGGAGGAGGCGCTTTTGATGCGGGAGAAAGTTCTCTCATTGAGCCGCAGAGTAATGGGCTCTGAACACCCGGACACAATTGTTGCGATGATTAATCTGGCGAGCTCGTACGAGACTGCCAACCGGAGAGACCAGCCGCTCCAAATGCGGGAAGAGGCGCTGCAGCTGGAGAAGGAACTGAAGGGTCCGCCCGCTGCGAATTCCGCTCCCCAGTCTCCCTGACCGCCAGCATGCTCCTCTGCTTCGCTATATTCCTGCTGCTTCATGAAAGGGGTGGCGAATCCCGGCGCTGTTGCTGCTGTCCTCAGCCTGGAAAGGAAAATGGAGAAGAAGAAAACCACAGCCGACCGAAGGAAGACAGGCGAACATTTCATCTTAACTGATGAGCCAAATGGACGCTGATTAACACGGATTTACGCATGATTTCGGATTCACTTTGCGGAGGAAGATTCACGTCATCACAACTTGCTGAGCATCTGTGTTTATCCGGGTCCATTCGTGGTTCCATTCTCCTCTTAAGGCTCAGTGGTTCGATTTGTTTTGCCGTCAGGGCGGGAAAGCGGCAATGCTCCGGCCATGAGTGACGTGACCCGCCTGCTCGAAACGATCCGCCGCGGAGATGCCGGGGCCGGAGAGAAACTGCTGCCGCTGGTCTATCAGGAATTGCGACAGCTCGCCCGCGCGAAGATGGCGCGGGAGCGGCCGGGGCATACGCTCCAGGCGACCGCTCCGCGCGAAGCGGGGCGGCGGCGCCGAACATTGCGATGTGGAGGCCATCGAGACCGCCGCGCCGGAGGGCCGGGCCGACGAACTGCTGCGCGTCCACGAAGTGCTTGACCAGCTGGCCGCGGAGGATCCGCAGAAGGCGGAACTGGTGAACCTACGGTTCTTCGCGGGGCTTACCCTCATCGAAGCCGCAACAGTTTTGGGACTCTCCGAACGCACCGCCAAGCGGCACTGGGCCTACGCGCGGGCATGGCTGTTCGATGCCCTGCAGCAAAACGGGAATGGCGGAGTGGAATAGCAGGAGTCATGTCGCTGGACCTGCGAAGGATTATTCAGGCATTACAGCGAAGTACCTGCCGCTGGATTTCAGCGGCTGCTCTTCGCGACATGAAGTCATAGTTGTTCTGCTCTACTGCGGTGGACCACTGAATGCGGGACGCGCCGTGTCTCATCGGGGCGGTCCGTCCTGCATTGAAGTCCCGATCGCAGCGAATCGAGGATTCCCTCGCACCGGTGTCCGCCGATGCGGTGCGGCGGGTCCTGCAGCGGGAGTCACTGTGTCGCTGCCATGAAATCCCGTTCGTTTCTTTTCGGATGCTGCCTCGCTCTTTTCTGTCCGTTTTGCGGAACCCTGTCCGCGGAGGATCAAGTCCCGCGCGATGAAGTGATCAAGGCGATGGAGAAAGCGGCGACTTTTTTCCGCAGCAAGGTCGCGGTGCAGGGCGGCTATGTGTGGCAGGTGTCGGAGGACATGACGCGCCGCTGGGGCGAGGGTGAGGCGGGGCCGCAGCAAATCTGGGTGCAGCCTCCGGGCACGCCCGCGGTGGGCATGGCTTATCTCGCTGCTCACGCCGCGACGGGCGAAGAGTTCTATCTCGACGCCGCGCGCGGAGCCGCGGAGGCACTGGTTGCCGGGCAATTGGAATCGGGCGGCTGGGCGCACAGCATCGATTTCGACCCCGAAAGCAAAAATGCCGGACGCTATCGCAGCGGAAAGGGCCGCGCCAAAGGGCGCAATGTTTCCACGCTGGACGACAAAACCACGCAAAGCGCGCTGCGCTTCCTGATGCATGCGGACCGCGCGCTGCAGTTCAAACACACCGCCATACACGAAGCCGTGGAATTCGGCCGCGCCGCGTTGCTGCGGGCGCAGTTTCCTCACGGCGGATTTCCCCAGGGCTGGGACGGTCCTGGCGCTGATCTGAAACCGCAGCGCGCGCAGTTCCCCGACTACGAATGGCGCACGGAGCACCGCATCAAGGATTACTGGTTTCTCCCGACGCTGAATGATGATCTCTGCACGGACATCATTGCGACGCTTCAGGACGGCGCGGAGATTTATAAAGACGAAGGCTGCCGCCGCGCACTCACAAAGCTCGGCGACTTTCTCGTCATGGCGCAACTGCCGGAACCTCAGCCCGGCTGGGCGCAGCAGTACACGCCGGACATGCGGCCGGCGTGGGCGCGGAAGTTCGAGCCGTCCGCCGTGTCAGGGCGCGAGTCCGAGGATGCTGTCGAGGCGCTGATGGCGATCCATCGTTACACCGGAGACAAGAAGTATCTCGAGCCGATCCCCCCGGCCCTCGCGTGGATGAAACGCTCCCTGCTGCCCGGCGGACAGATCGCGCGTTTCTATGAACTGCGGTCCAACAAGCCGCTCTACATGACGAAGGATTACACCCTGACCTATGACGACAGCGACGTCCCCACCCATTACGGATGGAAAGCGAAGTCGAATGTCACGGCGCTGGAGGCAGCGCTGGCCGCAGCAAAATCCGGCACGGCGCAGCCGCCGCGCAAACCTCCCGGCGGCGACAAAGTGCGCAGCATTTTGAGAGCCCTCGACAGCGAAGGCCGCTGGCTGAGCACGCGGAAACTCAAAGGCCAACCGTCAGAGCAGCGGCTGATCGCCAGTGAGGATTTCATCAAGAACCTCGAAACCCTGAGCCGGTACGTCGCGGCGGAGAAGTGAGGGGCTGCGGGCGCGAAAGGAGCAGCGCCAGGCGGCGAGCGTCGCAGCAACGGCCGCTCGCGTGGACTTGCATCGTTCCGGAGCAGACGCAGATTTCGCATTTCCGGTATGAATGCTTCCCCTGTCCACCTGCCTCCGCGTCAGACTCTGCGGCTCATTCTGCTCCCGCTGCTCGCGACGTTCGCTTCGCAGCGGCTCTATCTCCATCTTGCGGGCGTCACGCATGTTTATCCCGGCGGGTATCTCGTGCATCACCTGTTCTGGGGCACGCTGCTCGTGCTGCCTTCCGCCTTCGTCCTTGCGTTCGGTCCCCGCAGCCGGCGCTCGGCGATTTTGTCGCGTGTTATTCTTGGCATCGGCAGCGCCATGATTCTGGACGAAATCGTCTATCTCGTCGCCACCGGGGCCACGGACGCCGACTACGTTTCGCCCCTTTCCCTGCAGGGCGCGCTGGTTTTCATCGCCCTCGGAGTGGCGTTGGTAGTGGTGCTCTATCGCCTCCAGTCGGACCGCGGGCCTGCCGGTTGAATGATCCACCCGTGGGCCTGTCTTCTTTGAAAAGCACGCGAGGGCTCCGGGTGAATGCGGAAATTGACACTCCCCCGACGGCGGGCTTTCCTTGCCCCTCACCGCATTCTCCGGGCCATGAAACCACTTCCGATCGCTGCTTTGCTCACCTCTGCTTTCGTCGCCGTTAGTCAGCCCGCCGCAGCAGCGGAGGAGCGTGTGGCTGCGATTCCACAGGACGCTTTCGGAAGCCTGATGAAAGCGGTCAAGCCTCACCTGGGAGAAAGCCCCTGGCGCGACATCGAGTGGTTCACCAACATCACCGAGGCGCGCCGGCGCGCAGTGAGCGAGGGCAAGCCGCTGGTCATTTTCACGGCCGCCGACGGCAGTCCGCTCGGACGCACATGAGGGGCCTGCACCTCCAACCGGGCCCGGTGGTTCACCGGCGCACAGGTTGAGCCGGAGTACATCGCACAGCACTTCATTCCGGTCGCGCTCGACACCTACTTCCGCGGGAATTCGCAGGAGCTCGAATTTTGCGAAAAAGCGGGAGCCGGCGGTAACCATCTCGTCGCCGTCACCGCGGCGGGCCGGCGCCTGTCGGAGAAGTCCGATCTCAAACTGCGCGCGGCGGAACTCGCTCCCGCCCTGGCTGAATTTCAGAGGCTGCCGGAGACGGAGCGAAAACCGGCTCTGGAGGATCCCGCCCGGGCCACTCCGCCAAAGCGTCCCGTGCCGGATCCGCCTCCCGGCGGCCTCGTGATCCGCGGCTATTGCAGCTACCTCGAAAAGGCGGACGGCGGATCGTTCGCCAAGGCCCGCGAGTTTTACTACCGCGAGAACCCTGACAAGTGGGCCGCGGAAACTCAGAGCGACACGCTGTGGCTGACGGAGGACGAATGGAAGTCGCTCATTCCCGCCGATGCCAAACCCGGCGCGCTGCAGGAAGTCGCAAAGCCCGTCCGCGACCGATTCTTCAGCACCCTTGGCATCGATTACATGGAAGGCAGCGTCAACTCGCTTCCCGTGCGTCAGTCCACGATGACCCTGACAGTCACCGGGCGCGATGCCAAAGGCATCACTCTGCGCCTCGACGGCTACGGCCACATGGGAGTGCCGTTCGCCGAGCACGACCGCACCAGGTCCCACAGCCGCGGCTGCGAACTCCGCGTGCTCGGCTGGCTGCACTACGACACCGTGGCGCAGAAACTCGACCGCTGCGATGTGGCGGGAATCGGTCAGGCCTGGGGCCACAAGATGGAATACACCCGCCGCGAGGTCCGCCTCGATGACTATCCCTGGCACTACGGCATCGCCTGCGAACTCGTCACCGGCACCCGCGCCATCGACCGCATCCCCCCTTACAACCTGCTCCACTACGGCTCCGCCGGGTCGTATTTTGAGAAGTAGCGCGGCATGGTGATAGCCTGCCCGTGCTCGCACGGGGATTTGAATCACACGGTGAGTCTGGAAGCCACGCTGTCAGGCCGGTTGACGAGTGCGGCTGCGCCCTGAATCCTGGATGACCGAATGCCCGCCCTCCGCCTGAAAATTTCCGAACTGCTCGCCTCCGCCGGTGCCCCGCTTGCGGAGGGCACGCCAGATGACGCGGCGCTCGTTCTGCTGGCGAAACAGTAGTTCGCGTTTCTCCGCCCGCAGGTGGTCAGCGTGGACGGCGATGAAGTCGTCATTCAGTTCGCTGAGGAATCCGCCGCCGCGCAGGCGGAGGCCGCCCGGCTCGCTCAAAAAGGCGGCAAACGCGCCGCGGAGGGCGACTACCCGAAAGCCATCGAACTCCTCCAGCGCGCTCTCAAACTCCAGCCCTCGCTGCACAGTGCCCGGCGCGACCTCGCGATGTCGTACGTGGAACTGGGCGACGCGGAGAATGCGACGGATCATCTCATCGAAGTGCTGCGGCTCGACCCGGCGGACACATGGAGCTGGGTCGTGCTGGGGAATCTTTACCTCGGGCCGAAGAACGATCCTGACACCGGCGAAAAGTTCCTCCGCAAAGCCCTCGCACTGAAACCGGACGACGCATGGGCGCTCAACAGCGTTGCCGCCCTCGCTCACCAACGCGGCCGCTACGACGAGGCCATGGCGCTGTTCGAGCAGGCTATCGCCGCCAACCCGGAGCTGGCCAATCCTTACTACGGCGAAGCCATGACGCTGGCCGCCATGAATGAACCCGACCGCGCGGAGGCCGTGCTGCAGCGTCTGTTCACAATGGGCCTCCGCCAGGACACGCGCACGACTCCCGTCTATGAACAGGCGCGCCTGCTTTATGTGAAGGTGCAGGAGCAGCGCGCCCGGCGCGATGAGTCGGCCATGTTCAAGTGCGTCCAGGACTACCGCGCCGAGCTGGAAACCGCCTCCGGTTATCCGGTTCGCACGCAGGTGACGGAATTCAAAGACAGCACCGGTGCCCGCATTCAAATGGCATGGACGCATGGACGCGACCATCACCTGCTCAGCACCCGCATTGGTTATCCGGCGGAACTCCTGCTCCATCTCCAGGCGCACGAACTGACGCACCTCAAAATCGAAACCGCAGCCCGACAGGAGGGTGTGAACCGCACCTTCGTCACCACCGCGCGCACCGAAGCCGCCGCCCTCGCTGCACTCCAACCAGACGCCGACAAACTCCGCCGCGCCGGCAAACCAGCGGAGGCCGTGAAGAATCTGCACCTCGCCCTTATTCGCGGACTCTGCGGTTTCCTCTACAACTGCCCGCAGGACATGTTTATCGAGCGCGAACTCCACCAGCGCTTCCCCGTGCTCCGCTCCGCCCAGTTTCTCTCCGTCCGGCAGCTCGCCGCCGAAGCCCTCGCGGCCAACACCAACCGCGACTTCCTCAAAGTCACGCCGCGCAAAGTGCTCCGCGCCACCCTCGCCATGAACGGCGCATGGTGCCTCTTCCTCGACGACCTCTTCGCCGGAGCCTCGGCCTTCGCGGCGCCCTATCGCCGCATGGAAAATTTCGACATGGCGCAGCGGCTCTATCAACTCTGGCGGGACCGCGCCTCGGGGATTACCGGGGGGGGGGCAGTGCTCTCCTTAGTGGACGAATTCGCCGCCGTACTCGGGCTGCGCGACTGGTACGAATGGCGGCCCGGCCCGGGGCCTCATGAGATCACCGCCGCGCCGCGCAAGGAAGGCACGACCAACGACGAACTGCTGAGACAAAAGCACCCGGCTGCCGTCTGGTACCTGCTCGACGCTCTACAGCGATATGACAAACTCCCCGCCGATGAGGTGCGGGAAATCGCCTTCGAAATCGGCCTGCTTGGAAGAGGCGGGCTCGATTACGCCAGCCCCGATAAGAAATACAGCCTGCGCTCCCTGCCGGGCGAATCCTTCTCCGGCCTGCAGTTGATGTGCCTCATGCACGCCGGCTTCAAACGCATCTCACCGGAATTGGATACGGGCATGGACCTCAATGAGCCGTTCCTCACGGCGCTGGAACTGTTTCAACAACGACAAACCGATCCGTAGAAACGCCACGATGATTCTCGAGATCAAAGAATTCCGCCGACGGGTCAAAGAAGGGCTTCCTGCCCTCATTGAGGAACTCCAAGCGGTAACCGGGCGATTCGGTAATGAAGAGAAGTCGGCTTGGAGTAATTCACTCCCGCTTCTGGCAAAGGCATTTACCTCGCCAGGCTTTGATCCGCTTCACCTGTATTTTAATGGCACGGGTGCGCTCTCGTTGGAATATCAGTTACCGGCCGCATCGTCCTGGTGCGACGTCATTGTTCTCGGCCGCAAAGAAGGAAAGGCAGGCGCGCTCATCATTGAACTCAAGCACTGGCTCACTCACGGAGATTCTCCGGGCGCTGTGGAGGGTCTCATTCAGCACTTCGGCCAACCCACACTGCATCCGTCAGATCAGGTTCGTGGTTACGTGGAATACTGCCGTCGATTCCACTCCGCAGTTTATGACTTTGATGCCAGCGTCAGTGGTTGCGTCCTGTTTACGCTGGGCACCGTCACAAAAGCCTATCGAGCGAAACCGAACGATGAGTTGACCCAAAACTTCCCGTGCTTTGGTCTGTCGGATGAGGATCTGGCAAAGCCGTTTCCGGACTTCGTGGCGAAAGTTGTGAGTGAACCGGATCCGGAGTTTGCAACAGCGTTTGAAACCGGAAAGTACAGACAAGACAGGGGATTCGTTCAGCAGATTGGCGGGCAGATTCTTGATCCGGCTAATTCCGCTTTCGAATTGCTCGACAATCAGCGTCGGGCTTTCGCGCTTTGCCGTGCCCAGGTTGACGCTTCAGTTTTCAGTGATTCCGACGGCCCGCAAAGGAAAGTTATTGTCATCGAAGGGCCTCCCGGCTCAGGAAAATCGGTGGTGGCTGCTAGAATCTGGGCGGCCCTGGCAACCGACAAACGCCTTCCCGATGGACCAATCGTCTTTACGACTACGTCCGCCAGTCAAAACAGTAATTGGGTTCACTTGTTTTCCAGAACGGCCGGCAATGGGGCAGGGGGCGGTGTGGTGAAAAAAGCGACATCCTACACACCAATAAGCACTCACCAGTTGGGACGGCTTCGGGCAAAGCATGGTGATCCAGATCTTTTTAGGGACGGCACGAACTGGAGAGCGCATATGCAGACCCTGCGTGCACTGGGAACGCCGTTTCTTTCAGGAACTAATGACAGTGAATACCTGGTTTCGGTGGTGGATGAGGCGCATGCCTTGATTAATCCGGAATATCCAGAGGGCGTAGGACAGTTCGGGTTCGTCACAGGTTTGGGCCCGCAGGCATTCCACATAATGAGGGTTTCCCAAGTGTCGATTTTCCTGCTCGACGGAAAACAAAGTTTTCGGTCTCAGGAGAATACCACTGTGGCCGACATTGAAAAGTGGGCCACGGAACTTGATGCGGACTACGTTGCCGTGAGTCTCGCCGGAAGCCAGTTTCGCTGTGCTGGCTCCAAAGAGTATGTCGACTGGGTCGAGGCAGTACTCGATGGAAAAGCTCCGGGACTTTGCCGCGTCCTCTCCTCGGCCTGGTTCCGGAAAAAAGTCTCATCCGATGTGCCCGCACCCGGAAAGGTGATCTCCTTTCCTTCGGCGATGGCCAAGGTCGCTGATGAGGAGGTCGCTTATAAGGTGAGACGGATTTTGAAGCCTCTGCCCCGAAACCTTGAGTTCCAAATATTCGACAATCCTCAGATGATGGAAGACTGTCTCCGGGAACGAATCGCCGAAGGATTTACGGCCCGTATACTGGCACCTTATGCACGACCATGGAAGACAAGAGGGGCAACGGTTCCTCATGAACTCCCTCCCTCCATGCAGGATTTTGCGATTGTCTACGATGACTCTGGAGCGAAAAAGGTTTGGTCGAAAGTCTGGAACTTCATTCCGCGCCAAGGGGCTGATTACGCTACGTTCATTCAGGGCGTCGTCGGATCACGCATCCACGATGACCCTTTGTGCGAGGTAGGCTGCCCATACGCGGTCCGCGGGTTTGACTGGGATTATGTAGGGATCCTGTGGCTGTCAGATCTAATCTATAAAGGGGGCAAGCACTTGGAAGTCGGTGTTGAGCACGTTCACGAGTCGGGCATCAGGGGATTGGTTACCAGAGCGGCCGAAGAAGCGGATCCTCAAGGACCTCACCACTACAACCTCAAACAAGCCGTGACTCAATACTATCGAATTCTACTGACCCGTCCGATTCGCGGTGTCTTTCTCTGGTTTGAAGACCCGAACACCCGCGCCTTTATCAAGAAATGCATAGCGGTTTAGGAAGGGCAACGGTGACGGGGAAGTACTGCGGCCTTAGTGCGGCGCGACTCCGCGGATCCTTGGCTGCGCAGTTTGAGACCATCAAGGACAAGGCGGGCACTTGAGCCTGATGTCGCGAGTTGATTGTGGCCGAGTCAGCCCGTGGCCCGCGACTCCGGCGCGGCGTTGGCAGCAACCGCCGCAGGCGGGACGAGGCGGAAACGCGGCTGGCGCCGGTTTTTGCAGGGGCGGCATCCGGATGGCCGCAACCCCGTTGGGGTTGCGGAGGGGATGATGACGTTACCCGGGGTTGTGCCAACCCCGGGCTTATTTTCGGAACGCCATTGGCGTTTGGGCGGTGTCAGGTCCAACGCGGGCCGCACGGAATCCAGCGCATGGGGAGGTGTTTGCGGTCCGAACCTGCGACGTCTTTGGCGTTTCGGGCGGCACCAAGCCCGACGGGCTTTCGTATTTCAGCCCGGGGTTGGCACAACCCCGGGTCCAGGCATCCCGCAATCATTTCCCGGGGCAACCCCGCCGGGGTTGCGTCCAACGCTGTGATTCCTCACCATGCCGTCATGCCGCAATCTCTCTCCCGTGTGATCCTGCATTCGGTCTTCTCCACCAAGAACCGCTTTCCCTATTTCGAGGACAAAACCTTCCGCGCTGAAGTCCACGCGTATCTCGGCGGCTGTGCCAAATCGTTGGAGTGCCTGCCCATTCAAATCGGCGGGGTTTCGGATCACGTTCATCTCCTCACTACGCTGCCGCGCACGCTCTGCATCGCCGACCTCATCAAAGAAGTGAAACGCGTCTCCACCAACTGGATTCAAAAAAGCGGCGCCGGGTGGGCGCATTTTCACTGGCAGGCCGGATACGCCACCTTCCCGGTATCGGAATCGAAGGTGCCGAAAGCCGTGCGCTACATCGAAGACCAGGAGGAACACCACCGCGTGACGACATTTCAGGATGAATACCGGGCTCTGTTGCGGAAGCACGGCCAGAAATGGGACGAGGCCTATGTGTGGGACTAGCCGATGCCGGCTGTGGGAAGCCGCCCCGGAGCCCGGGCCAAGGGGGACTGGCCGGCTTTGGCTGCTGGACAATGCGCACTGGCCGATCAAGGCATTCCATGCCAGCGTCGAAACCATGAAAGAGATCGGTCTTTGAAGTCACCCAGGATGAGACAGAGGGCGGATACGTCGCCCGGGCGCTCGGACAATCCATCGTCACGCAAGCCGACACCCGGGCGGAGATCCGTGAGCAGGTGCGCGAGGCCGTGCGGTGCCATTTCGATGAAGGCCAGGTTCCCGCAGTCATCCGCCTGCATCGCGTCATGGATGAAGTGCTCGCTGTCGCATGAAGCTGCGCTTCGGAGTGGCGGGGCGCGGGCTGGCATTCCGGTTTGAGTGAAGTCTGCAGGGCGGGCTTTGCTTTTGGCGCCGCGGTGGATAATGTCGGAGCATGAGCACGATCACTGCAATCCTTGAACCCGATGCGGACGGCACGCTGCACCTGCCGGTGCCGGCGGCGTGGCGCAAGCTGCCCATCCGCATCCGGGCGGAGATGGAGCCGGCGGACTCTGCTGCCGGCATAGCCTACAGTGCTGAGTGGCGCGCAGCCTTTGGCGCCATAGGCGATGAATCCTTTGCCGCGCCTGCCCGGAGCGCTGCGCGGATTGTCGAACCCCTGGAGACGAATTGAGTGACCTGGTTCATTGATACGAATATCCTCGTGGCCGCACTGCGCGGGCGTGCGCCCCGGGTGCAGGCGCGGATGTTGGAACTCAAACCTGCGGTGATACGAATACCGCACCAGGTGGTGGCGGAGTTGAGGGTGGGTGCCGCGAAGAGTGCGCGGCCGGAGCACCACGACAGATTGGTGAGCGCGATCCTCCAGCCATTTGCCATCGCCTGGCCTGACGAGGAGGCACTGAGGCATTATGTTGAAATCCGGTCCGAACTGGAGCGTGCCGGCAGGCCAATCAGCGAGGCGGACCTGTGGATCGCTGCGATCACGCGCGCCGCTGACGGAACTCTGGTGACGCAAAATACCGGCGAGTTTGCACGGGTACCCGGTCTGAAACTGGAGGACTGGCTCGCGCTGTGAAGAACTGCCCGGAGACTTCTTACCGTGGAGGAAGTCCTGCGCCTGCTGGTCCTGTAATTGACCGCTGAAGCCGGCAGGGCGAGATAAGCGGATGCACACGCTCGCCGAACTCGCCGCGGAACTCTGCCGGACGCCACTGTATGTGCGCGGGTTGCAAAAGCGGTTTGAGCTGCCGGTGCTGGAGACCTATTCAAATTCGTATCTGGCGTTCCTGCGGACGGTGGTGTGGCTGCGGATGCACGATGTGGCGGAGGAGACGCTGCGGGATTTGTGGAAGCTGGAGAAGAAGCTGCTGCAACTGCTGCACGCGGACTCGACGGGATCGGCGACTGGTTTCTGGATCAATGCGGCGGTTCACGGTTCACGTCACCGGCGGCGGCGGTTGTTGCTGAGCAATTATGATCCCGGGGTGCCGCTGGACTCGCGGTCGGTGCAGCCGGGGCTGAACATTTCGGACAAAGCCGCGGAGCTGTTCGGCGGGCGGGAAATGGGCGAGGACGAACTGCGGGTGCTGGAGGAATGCCGGCAACTGACGCGGCGCATCCGCGGCGAGGCGCTTGCTCAGGTTCCGCAACTCCGGCGCGCGGCGTCATGGGTGGCGCGGTGGCCGTAAGGGTCCAGGGTGCGCCTCAAGGTTTGATTGCCATCCTCCCCGTGTTGCCGCAGGGTGGTGGAAATAAGCAGCACCGCACTTCCTTTATGAATGACAACGACCAGAAGGCAGAAACGCTTCGCCTCCAACTTCTCCGCCAAATGCCGCCGGGGAAGCGGCTGGCGCTTGCGGCGGGCTGGAGTACCTCGCTGCGCCATTTGAGCCGGGCTGCCCTGCGGCAGCAGCACGCGGGCGCCTCCGGACTGGAATTGCAGCGCCTTTTTGCCGAGCGCTGGCTGGGACCGGAACTGGCGGCAGCACTCTATCCAACCGCAGAAGTTCATGGATGAAACCCTCGCCACGGCGCTGGCGGCGGCGCGGATTTTCGACGACCTCGGCGTGCGGTGGTTCCCCGGCGGATCGCTGGTGAGTTCGTTGCGCGGCATACCCCGGGCCACGGTGGGCGGCTGGGATTGGCGCGATTGAATGACGCCCCCACACTTCACTTCACCGGCCGCGTGTCCTCTTTGAAGCGGAAGGGTTTGCCGCCGGTGATGACGGTGCTGGTGATGCTGGGGCACCAGTGGCGCTCGACGTGGGCGATGATGAGGTCGTGGCCGGTGAAGTGGTCCACGCCGGGCGGGCGCTCCGGGTTGTACATGGAGTCGGTCATGTCGCGCATGAAGACGACGTTCTTGCCGAGATAGACCTGCTGGCGGATGCCGAAGGGGCGGCCGAGCACGCACATGTTGAGGTGGACGCCGCAGAGGATGACGTTGTCGATGCCGCGGGCGGTGAGCAGGTTCCATGTTTCCTGGCCGTCATCGGTCAGGGCGTCGCCCTCCATGAGTTCGATGGCGGGATGCTGGCGTTTCCAGGGAGGGACGATTTCGCATTTGGTGCCGGTGCAGGAGCAGCCCATGTCGCTGTCGTCCACGGGGAGCACGGCTTCGCGTTTGGGATCGGTCCAGCACCATGCGGTGCCCCAGCGCGGAGCGGTGGCGAGCGGGACGGGTGTCTTGGCGAACGGCGCGGACTGCGCGAGCCGGCGCTGCGGGGTGTCCTTGTAGAATTCCGTGACGCTGCTCGGCGCATGGATGATGAAGATGCCCTTCGACCGCGCGGTCTTGAGCATGTCGTTCATGGGGCCGGCGAGTTCGGTGACGCGGCGCGCGGCGCTTTTGCACCAGTGGTCGTCCCACATGTCGCAGACGATGATAGCGGTTTTCTTCGGCTCCCAGACGGCGGTTTTTTCCTGAACTGTGTCGCCAGGTTTCGGACGGGAACGCAGGGTAAGCTGGAGCGGCTCCGCGCGGAGTGTGGTCATCGTGACGAGCAGAAATAACAGAAGGCGCATGGGGCGAGTCTGACTGCAGGAGGGGCATCCGGCAACAAGCGAATCTGCGGCGCGGCGGGACTGGTGATGCGTGGAAATGATTCGCGCCCGCGCGGCGTATGACCCATGTTCCGCGGGTCCCGCACGACTCCCTTCACTTGCAGCCATGTCTTCCGCCCGATTTTCCCGCCGTTCCCTGCTGAAAACCACCGGTGCCGCCGCCGGATCCCTGCTGATTCTGCCGGAAGGGGTGGTGCGCGGTCAGGAAAAGAGACCCTCGGAGAAGTTGAACGTCGCATTCATCGGCATGGGCGGACAGATTCAGGGTCATGTGAGCCGGGTGCTGGAACTCGGCCACCGGGTCGCGGCATTCTGCGATGTGGATGCGGGCCGGATTGCCGCGTCGAAACGGCAGCACGGGGAGCGCGCGGCGAAGGCGACGGAGTACGGCGACTATCGCGTGCTCCTGGAGAAAGAAAAGGAACTGGATGCCGTGGTCATCGCGACGCCGGATCACTGGCATGCGCCGATTTGCCGGGCCGTGATCGGAGCCGGCAAACACGTGTATTGCGAGAAGCCGCTGACGCACACCCTCGCGGAGGCGCGCGAACTGCGCGAGCTTTCAAAGAAGTCGAAGGTGATCACGCAGACCGGCAACCAGGGCAGCGCTTCGGCGAACCTCCGGCGCAGCATGGAACTGATCGCGGCCGGATTCTTCGGAGCGATTTCCGAGGTGCACGTCTGGCATCCGCAACACAGCTGGCCCAGCGGCGTGGATCGTCCCGCGGGAAGCGACCCGGTGCCTGCGGGGCTGGACTGGGATTTCTGGCTGGGTCCGGCGCCGGTGCGTCCCTACAAGGCGGGGATCTATCATCCGGCGAAATGGCGCGGCTGGTATGATTTCGGAAGCGGTTCACTGGGAGACTTCTGCTGTCACGGGTTCAATCTGCCGGTGCGGGCGCTGAAGCTGGACTATCCGGTGAAAATCGAAGTCAGCGGCACGAAACTGGGCCATGAAAGTTTCGCCGCCGCCTGCACCGTGCGCTATCATTTTCCGGCGCGTGAGGGCAGGGGACCGGCGAAGCTCACCTTCTACACCGGCGGCGACCTGCCGGCTCCGGAAGTCACGGCAAGGTTGCGGGAATCCACCGGCAGCCTGCCGTCCACCGGATGCCTGATGGTAGGCGAAAAGGGCCAGCTTCAGTGCGGCCTGTGGAATTCCGACGGCAACATTCGCATGAATGACGACGCACGCTTCGCGTGGTTCGGCAATCACGCGGCCGCGAAGGCCGTGCCCGAATCCTTGCCGCGGGTGAAGGGTCAACTCGACGAATGGGTGGATGCGATTCTCGGCGGACCGAAAGTATTCTCCGACTTCGACCACGGCGGTCACCTGACGGAAATCGGGCTCGCCGGCATTGTCGCTCTGCGCCTTCAGAGAAGCATCGAATGGGACGGAGCGGACCTGAAGGTTCCCGGAGCGCCGGAAGCTGACCGTTTCATCCGCCCGGAGCTGCGGCGGAGTTATACCGGATGAGGTTGAATCCCGGACGATGAAATTCAGCCTTAAAAGGGAAATAGAACCACGGATGGACCCGGATGATCACGCATGCTCAGCAAGTTGTCTTCACGGGAATCCTCCTCCGGGGAGTAAATCCGAATTCATGCGCAAATCCGTGTCAATCAGTGTCCATTTGGCTCATCAGTTAAGATGAAATGTTCGCCTGTCTTCCTTCGGTCGGCTGCGGCTTTCTTCCTCTCCATTTTCCTTTTCAGGTTCAGCAGCACGGCCATGCCGGGGGGCTGGCCGTGCAGGCTCCGGCGGCGCCGGGACCGAGCATTTTTGTCAGGCCCCGCCGGGACCGTTTGGCTCCGGCTTCGCCCGGTTGAGGTCTCCTTCAGTCTCCTTCGCCTTCCGCTCCGGGTGATTCCAACTCCGCGAAGTTCTCCCATGGTACGACACGCCCGCCGCTCAGGCTGTGGCTGAGCCATCGGAACAGTTCTTCAAATTCCGCATTCTCACCGCGCAGTTGCTGCACGAGTCGCCAGTCGAGCGGCCGCAGCCTTGCTGTCGTCAGCCGCTGCCGCCGGAAGCGGAGCTGCAGGGCCTCGAACTCACGTGCCGTCATGTCCGCGATTTGATAATGCGGGCGCAATTCGTCGAGCGTGTCCAGTTCCAGCCCGCAGGTGGAAATCCCAATACCGTGCTCGGTGCCGAGCCGGCGCAATTCATCGGCCAGCTGTTCATCCACGATGGCGGAGGCGATCACCAGTTCACCGGTGTGAGCCCACCGCGTGGCGCTGAGCGTCTGGTAAAAGTCCTCCCGCCACGAGCGGGCCGTGACTTCGAGGCGGAATTTCACGGCCCGGAGCGTAGAGGGAGCCACGCCCAGAGCGCTTTTCAATTTCATCTCACCGGCATCGAGCACGAGATCCTCGCCGCGGATTTCACCGCTGCCCCATCCCGCCACCACTGCGTCAGGACACTTCCAGACATTCTCGAGCGCCGCATTCTGCTCGAATGAAGCATCGAATAAAAAGGGAAAGCCTCCGGCGCCGGCCGCCTCCCGGGCGAAGACGGCCCGCAGCCGCTGCAGCCTCGTCGCGGCACGGCCGAGCACATCGCTGTCCGTTTCGGTGAACATATTGAGCCGCGCCTGGGTCATGGTGGCCGCGGCCCCGCCGCTGTGATGTCGCCGCAGATAGTAGCCCTGGCCCTGTTCCACTTTGGCGATGGGGCTCCCCGGATCCGAACACATGATGGTGAAATGATAGCGCAGGGTGGCGTCGCTGTACTCCTGCCGCAGCCGCATTTTGGCGAGCCCGATGAGTTCCGTCCCTTTTACGGCGTCCGCGGGGTTGGACGGCAGGAGGGCCGGCAGAATTTCTTTGAGCTGATCCCTCAGGTTCATGGGATGCGGGCTGAGGTGGTGGTGAGCATGGCGGAAGCGTCCGCGACAGAGGCGGGGCCGGGAGTTTGAAAGGCCATGCCCGGCGCGTCAAGCCTTGCGGGAGCGGGATTCGTGCCGCGTGCGGCCGCGGCCCGGGGTGCCGCGATTTTCTGTTCCCGCACAATTTTTCCGTGTTTTGCGGCCGTCTGGTGCTACTGCATCCAGCGGGTTGTCCTTTTCTGCGCCATGTTCACGCTTCCGCTGCTAACTCCCGGGATCAACGAAGTCCTTGCGGTCGAACTGCTCGACCGCGGGGCTCCGTCGGCGCTGCACCGTCAGGCGGAGTTGCACCGCGTTTGGTCGCAAACTGCCACAGGCACGGGGGATGTTCTCGCCTGGGTGCTGGTGGCGTTCTTTCTCCTCACACTCGGGGTGATTGCCGGCTGCATCATGGCACTGCGCACCAAGCCCCGCGGGCCGGCGCCGGAGCAGCTGCTGATCGAGGAGGTGCTGCAGAATGAGGACCAGCTGGCCGGATCCGATCCCGCTGCCGGGGCCGGAGAGTCATGGGAACGCCCGGCAGACTGGTGGCGGAAAACGGAATGAAACGGGTTTCTCCTTTCCCCCGGATGCGGTGCGTCCATCCTCCCGCCTGATGAACTCCCCCGCGACGGCTGAGCCCTCACGGCACCGGCTCCAGGATTTTCCTGACTGGATGCCGGCGATGCTGGTGAAGGAATTGCGTCAGGGCATGCGGGCGGCGCTGTTTGTGACGCCGTTCATCGGGGTGCAGCTGCTGGCGGCGCTGGCCGTCGCCCTGGAATATCAAGCCGGCGGCGGCGGTGTGGCGTCGTGGTTCTGGATGGTCGCCTTCGGCACAGTAGCCGGGGTCATGCCCTTCCGCGGATTTGCGGCGCTGCGCGAGGAGTCGGACGGCGGGAACTCCAGCCTGCTCATGCTCGGCGGGCTTTCACGCTGGCAGATCGTGCTGGGCAAATGGCTCGTCCAGGTGGTGCTCTGCGGACTGACGCTGGTCTCCCTGCTGCCTTACATGCTGGTCCGCTACTTCATCGGCGGCTTCGAACTGATCCCGAATGTGCTGATGACCTTCAATGTCCTGCTGGCGAGTGCCGGAGTGAGCGCGTGCATCATCGGCGCCTCCGGATACCGGCCGGTGCCGATGCGGTTCATGGCGGCTGCGATCGGCTGTTTCTGGGTGCTGGCTTCGGCCGGAGTGATCTATGGCGGAATTCTGGGCATGGAATTCGGCGGCATGCGGCTGTTTGGCGAAGTCAGGGTGATCATCGGTGCGCTGCTGGCGCTGGGTATTCAGGCACTTTATACAGTGACGGGGCTGCAACTCGGGCGCGCCCACTTGAAGCTCTATCTGCTGCCCTATGAGATCGCGCCGACGCGGAGTGTGGTGGCGCTGATGATCTTTCTGCCGTTCATTTTGCTGGCCGGCGGCATCGGTACACTGTATTACGGCGCGCCGCTCGTGCTGGCGGTGATGATCTGGGCCATGATCCGCTATGACCGCCCGTGGCGACCGCAAAAATCCGGTGCCCAGCCGGCGCGGCAGATCACAGGGATGGATACAGGCTGGCGCCCGCTGTCGTGATGGCCGGCAGGGACACTTGCGCGGCTTCACTTTGCCGGCACACTGGTTCATGATTGCCGATACCGTTCCCTCCGTTGACCTGCGCACCGATATTCTCCGCCTCAAGAAGGAGCGGAACGCGGTCATCCTCGCGCACAACTATCAAATCCGTGAAATTCAGGAGGTCGCCGATTACGTGGGCGATTCCCTCGGGCTCTCCTACAAGGCGAAGGAGTCGGATGCGGATGTCATCGCCTTCTGCGGCGTGCACTTCATGGCGGAGACCGCGAAGATCGTGAATCCCTCGAAGATTGTCGTCCTGCCGGACAAGGATGCGGGCTGCTCGCTGGAGCAGAGCTGCCCCGGCCCGGCCCTGGAGGAATATCTGCGCCGCCACGCGGACAAAAATTTTTATGTGATCGCCTACATCAACTGCTCTGCTGAGGTGAAGGCGCTGAGCGACTGCATCTGCACCAGCGGCAATGCCAAACGCATCGTGGAGGCGACGCCCGCGGACCGGAATATCCTCTTCGTACCGGATGCGAATCTCGGCGCATGGGTCATGGAGCAAACCGGACGCCACATGGACCTGTGGCAGGGCGCGTGTTACGTGCACGTGGAGTTCACGCGCGACAGCATTCTGAAGATCAAAGAGCAATACCCTGACGCTCCCGTCGTCGCGCACCCGGAGTGCACTTTTGCGGTGCGCCTGCTGGCGGATGAAGTGTGCAGCACGGAGAAGATGGTGCACTTTTGCCTCAGTCATCCATCGCCGCAGTTCATCATCGCCACGGAAAGCGGCATGCTGCACCGCTTGCGGCGCGAGTGCCCGGAGAAGGAATTCATCGCGGGGCCGACGGAGCACTGTGCCTGCGCCGACTGCCGTTACATGAAGTTGAATACCATGGAGAAGCTCCACCGTGCGCTGCGTGATCTGCAGCCGCGGGTGGAGCTTCCGGAGCCGCTCCGCGCGAGGGCGGAGCGGCCCATTTTACGAATGCTGGAATTGTCGCGTTAGGTGCGCCGCGGGGTCATTGCGGAGGAGCCGGAGGAGCAGGCGGAGCCGGAGGAGCCGGAGGAGCGGGCGGCACCGGGTGCTGCGGCGGCCCACCGTGGAAACGCCGCGCCATGAACTGACGGCGGAGTTCACCGCGAAAGCGAGGCCCCATTCCAAATGGCTGACCGCCCTGGAAACGCCGCGCCGCAAAGCCCGGGCCTTGCTGAAACGGCGCCGCCGCGCCCGGACCGGGAGGCGGTTGGGCCGGAGGCGCACCGGCTCCGCCGGGAGGCGGCCCTTGGGGACCACCCTGCGGAGGCGGACCCTGCGGACGGCCGCCAGGGCGACCTTCACCGCGCGGGCCACCGGGTCGCGGGCCGTTCGGAGGCCCCTGCGGACCGCCCTGCGGCGGTGGCGGACGCAGTTCCTCGCTTTGGAGTTCACCGTCGCCATTTTTGTCGAGTGTCAGGAGCGCCTTGGAGGCGTTGGCGATTTCCTCTTTGTCGAGCTTGCCGTCCTTGTTGGCATCCAGCGCGGCGATGACGGGCGGAACCATGGGGCGAAACTGTCCGCGCGGGCCGCCGGGCTGCCCGGGTTGTCCCGGCTGTCCGGGTTGAGGCGGAGCCGGCTGCGCCGGAGGGGAAGGAGGCGCCGGCGGTGCCGGATCCTGAGCGAAGAGCGGGCCGCAGACGGCCAGCGCGGTGAGGAGAGACGTGAGAGTTGTTTTCATGGCTGTGGTTTGGTTTTGGTTGGGTTTGGAATCAGCGGGGGATTGACGCTGACGGGAGAATAGAGCACCCGACTGTAAAGACCTGATGTGCGGACGGCGGGAAAATTGTGAAGCCGGTGTAAAGTAGCTGGCTGCGGCGGAAGAGAGGTTTTCAGTGTGCCCGTTTCCGTGTTCAGTATGCCGGCCTGCTGAAAACAACCGCGCCTCCTCCAATTCCAGCCATGTCCGAAACTCCCGCGCACGACATCCTTGTGATCGACGACGACGAGAAGCTCTGCCGCCTTATCGCAGATTATCTCGGTCCGCTCGGCTACCGCATCACGGCCGCGCACAACGGGCCGGACGGCGTGACTTCCGCCACGGGCCGCGACTGGCACGCCATCATTCTCGACTACATGCTGCCCGGCATGGACGGGCTGGAAGTGCTGCGCCGCATCCGTCAGAAAAGCAGCGCGCCCGTGCTGATGTTCACCGCGCGCGGTGACGAGGCGGATCGCATCGTCGGCCTGGAACTGGGCGCGGACGATTACCTGCCCAAGACTTTTTCGCCGCGCGAACTGCTCGCGCGGCTGCGCGCCGTGACGCGCCGCGGCCGGGCACCTGACACTTCCCCCGCACCCCCGCCGGAAATCGTCGTAGGCGAACTGCGCATCACTCCCGACACCCGCTCCGCGGTTATGGGCGACCGGCCGCTCACGCTCACGCCGGTGGAATTCGACATGCTGCTCTCGCTCGCCAGGGCGCGCGGCCGAGTCAAATCGCGCGACGCCCTGCTCGAGGAAATTCGCGACCGCGACTATGAAGTCTTCGACCGCTCCGTGGACGTCCACATCAGCGCCCTGCGCCGCAAGCTCGGCGACGACCCCAAAAACCCCCGCTACATCCGCACCCTGCGCAGCGCCGGCTACATGCTGATCAATCCTCAGCACTGAACACTGAGCACTGAGGACAGAAGACAGAAGACAGAACACAGAACACAGAACACTGAACACTGAACACTGAGCACTGAGCACTGAGCACTGAGCACTGAGCACTGAGCACTGAGCACCGAACAGCCGGCCCGCGCGCAAATCTTAAATCTTAAATCTTAAATCCTAAATCCTAAATCCCGTGCGCCTCTACGCCCGCATTCTCTGCTGGTTCTTCGCCATCCTCACCGTGCTGGGGACGGCGCTGTGGTTCGCGCTGCGGCCGGGACGCGCCAGCGACTGGCTGATCATGCAGCAGGCGGAACCGCGGCTACAGTCCATCGCACGGCTTCTGGTGCCGGAACTGCTGCCGCTGCCGCGCGAAGAGTGGGATGAGGTGCTGCAAAAGTACAGCGAGGCCCACGGCATGACCTTTACGGTATTCGACGCCGGCGCGCAGCAGTTGGCGGGCGATCGGCTGACACTTCCGCCCCGGGTCCGCGCCAGCGTCCTCCAGCCGCCGCCGCGCCCGGGACCGGCGATGCGGGAAAATGCCCCGCGATTCGATGAACCGAACCGTCGCGGACGCGCAGCGGAACCGCAGGGTCGCCCCTTCCAGGAACCGCGCCGACCCTTCGAGCCAGCCGCTGGAGAGCCGCGGTTTCCCGAGCGCTTTCCCCCGGGGCAGCCCGGAATGCTTGGCGGCCGTGTGCGGCTGGACCAGGTGTTTCCGAAAATCATGGAGCGCACCGAGGACCCGCAGGCCTGGTGGTTCATCATTCGCGTGCCGCTGCGGCCGCCGCCAGGGCCGGGCGGGATGTCACTCGTGCTGCGCACGGACAGTCTGCGCGCCGGCGGACTGCTGCCGGACTTCACGCCATGGCTGTGGGGCACCGCGGGCGTGCTGCTGCTCGCTTCACTGCTGTGGCTGCCGTTCGTGCGCAGCCTCACGCGCAGTATTGCCCGCATGAAACAAGCAACCTCGCGCATCGCGGCGGGTGAATTCGATGTCAGTGTGCCTGACAAACGCCGCGATGAACTCGGCGAACTCGCCGCAGGCATCAATGCCATGGCGGCGCGGTTGTCCGGATTCGTCACGGGGCAAAAGCGCTTCCTCGGCGACATCGCGCACGAACTTTGCACCCCGCTCGCCCGCATGCAGATGGCCGGAGCCGCTCTGGAACAGCGCGCGCCGGAGGAACTCAAGCCGCGCCTTGCCGATTTGAATGAAGAGGTCGAGGCCATGTCGCAACTGGTCGGCGAACTGCTCGATTTCTCCCGCGCCGGCCTCGCCCCGCAGTCGATCGCCCTGACAGACACGCCGCTGCTGCCGCTGATCGAACAGATGCTGGCCCGCGAAGCGGTGCCCGCGGACCGCGTCACTGTGCAGGTGCCTCCGGAACTGGCCGCTCATGTTCACGCCGGACTGCTGGCACGCGCGGCGGGGAATGTGGTGCGGAATTCCCTGCGCTACGCCGGTCCGGAGGTGCATCTGGAAATCACCGCACGGCGCGACGATAACGTCGTGCTCCTGACTATCGCCGACAACGGTCCCGGCGTGCCCGCGGAGTCCCTGCCAAAACTGTTCGACCCGTTTTACCGGCTCGAATCCGCCCGCGACCGTGCCAGCGGCGGCGTTGGGCTCGGTCTCGCCATCGTGCGCACCTGCGTCGAAGCGTGCCGCGGCTCCGTCACCGCGCAGCAGCGGCCGGACGGCGGCCTCGCCATCGTGTTTCGTCTGCCGGTGCAGTAAAGCGCCGCCGCACTCGTGCCTGTGCATTCCCTTGCGCCTTGGACAGAGTTGCGGCGATTCAGTTCCCCGCCCATGCAACTTATACCAGACCACGGTGGACTCCGGAAAACTTCCCGGGACCGTAGCAAGGCCGTCCCGGCCTTGGCGAATGCCTCTGATTCGCCTGCGGCTGTCCGGCCAATCGTTAGCATTGCAATTCCTGCTTTGCCCTGCTGCATCATCATGCTCCTCGCGTTTTGTGCCGGCTTCGCACCCGCGCTGGAACCGATTCGGTTGAGCAAAGACGGCAAATCATTCGTCCAGGGCGACAGCGCCAAGCCGTTCCGGGTCTGGGGTGTAAATTACGATCATGACGCGACGGAAAAGGGCCGGTTGCTGGAGGATTACTGGGAAGAGGAATGGGACGCGGTGCGCGGCGATTTTCAGGAAATGAAGGCACTCGGCGCGAACGTGGTGCGCATTCATCTCCAGACGGGGAAATTCATGGACGCACCGGACAAGCCAAACGAGAAAGCTCTCTCCCAACTGCGTCGTCTGCTCGCGCTCGCGGAGGAAACGGGACTCTATCTCGACATCACCGGCCTCGGCTGTTATCACAAAGCCGATGTCCCGAAATGGTATGACGACATGGACGAAGCGGCGCGCTGGCAGGTGCAGTCCCGTTTCTGGACCGCTGTGGCGAAGACCTGCCGCGAATCGCCAGCCGTCTTCTGCTATGACCTGATGAATGAGCCGGTCATCGGCGGGAACATAAAGGAAGGCTGGCTGGCCGGCGATTTCGCCGGCAAACATTTCGTGCAGCGCCTTACATTGGAACCCGGCAAACGCACGCAAATCGAGATCGCCAAAGCATGGGTGGACAAGCTCACCGGCGCCATCCGCGCGGAGGATGCGAAGCATCTCATCACCGTCGGTGTCATTCCGTGGGCGATGGTCTGGCCGAATGCGAAGCCGGTCTTCTATTCACCGGAAGTCAGCCCGGCACTGGACTTTGTGAGCATTCATGTCTATCCGAAAAAGGGCGAAGTGGACAAGGCGCTCGCCGCGATGGCGGTCTATGACATCGGAAAGCCGCTGGTCATCGAGGAGACCTTCCCGCTCGAGTGCGGGCTGGCGGAGATGGATGACTTTCTCAAACGCTCCCGCGACCGCGCCGAAGGCTATGTCAGTTTCTACTGGGGCCGAACCATTGAGGAGTACGCCGGCACCAAAGACAATCCGATGGCCGCGGCGATCATGGGAGAGTGGCTCAAGTATTTTAAGAAGCACGCTCCGGCCATGAAGCAGCCCTGATTCTAAGTCGCGTTCAAGTTGAGACTAATAATCCACGGCCAAGCGCAGATG
>CAZFZN010000021.1:1122-127283 GCA_964523105.1 uncultured Akkermansia sp. | reverse complement strand
CGCCACGATAGCTTAGTTTAGCATCCGCGTGGCCGGAAATCGGGGTCCACTTCACTCACGGTGGATGCCGAGAAGGCAGACGCCATGTTTCTCTACTACGTCTTCACCAGCGCCGAGCAGCAGGATTACATCCGGCAGAACGCGATTCAGACAGGCGTTCCCCACACGAACCTCGGCATCCTGCGCAACACCCCGCTCACGCTCCCACCGCTCGCCGAGCAAAAAGCCATCGCGGCGGTGCTGGGGGCGCTGGACGACAAGATCGAGTTGAACCGGCGGATGAACGCGACGCTGGAGGCGATGGCGCGGGCGCTGTTCCAGAGCTGGTTCGTGGATTTCGACCCCGTCCGCGCCAAACTCGACGGCCGCCAGCCCCCCAACCTCGCCCCCGCCACCGCCGCCCTCTTCCCCGACTCCTTCCAAGACTCCGAACTCGGCCACATCCCGAAGGGGTGGACCGTGGAGCCCGTCGGTGAAGTCGTCGCCTGCGTCGGCGGAGCCACACCGAGCACCAGCGAGCCGAAGTTTTGGGAAGGCGGCACGCACCACTGGACCACGCCAAAGGATTTCTCCTCGCTCCAAGCGCCCATCCTCCTCGACACCGAGCGCCGTCTCACCGACGCGGGAATCGCCAAGATTTCCTCCGGCCTGCTGCCCGCCGGCACGTTGTTGATGTCATCCCGTGCTCCCGTCGGTTATCTAGCCATCAGCGCCATCCCCGTTGCCATCAATCAGGGCTTTATTGCTATGAAGTGCAACGAGTGCGCCTCAAATTACTTCATGCTGAACTGGTGCCAGCAGAACATGGCCGAGATCGAAGGCCGCGCTACCGGCACCACCTTCGCCGAAATCAGCAAACAGAACTTCCGCCCGATCCCGATGGTTCTGCCGCCAAAGGAACTCATGGCCGCCTTCACCGCCCAAGTCGCGCCGCACTACGCCCAAATCACCGCCAACCTCCACCAATCCCGCACCCTCGCCACCCTGCGCGACACGCTGCTGCCGAAGCTGCTGAGCGGGGAGTTGAGCGTGGCTACCGCCTTGTAACTGACTTTTGACTCTTTAACCTAGACCGCACGAATCATGATCACACGACTAGAACTGACCAACTTCGGACCTCTCGCCAAGGTCGACTGGAAAAAGCTCGGCCACATCAACTTGGTGATTGGCAGCAATGGCAGCGGGAAGACGTTCCTGTTGAAAGCGCTCTACAGTGCAATGCGCACTCTGGAGGAATACAAGCGTGGCGACGCACCACGCAGTGCGATGGAGATTTTGGCAGAACGACTGCACTGGACGTTTCAAGCTGACAAGATCGGTGACCTAGTCAGCAAAGGAGGCGACGGGCACCTAAATCTACGCTGCTGGGTCGATGGCAATGAATTCTGCTACAGCTTTGGCAAGGACACGACGAAGCAGATTTCCTCGCTTGAGAACCAAGTGCAGCCACGGAGCAGTAACTCAATTTTCCTCCCGGCAAAGGAGGTTCTGTCGCTTCACAACATCATTCTGGAGTCACGAGAGAAGGACATGCGCTTTGGCTTCGATGACACCTATTACGACCTTGCCAAGGCTCTCCGCATTTACCCGCAGAAGGGAAAGAACTATGCGGAGTTCTCCCAATCGCGCCAAAGTCTCGAATCCATGTTTGGCGGGAAAGTGGAATACGATGAGGGGACGGCGAAGTGGTCTTTCCGAAAAGGCAACTTCCGGTTCCCCATTGGAGTGACCGCTGAAGGCGTGAAGAAAATCGCGATCTTGGACACGCTCCTGAGCAACCGCTACCTCGACCTACAGTCGATCGTCTTCATGGACGAGCCGGAGTCTGCTCTTCACCCTAAGGCACTGACCACCCTTCTCGACATCGTTGCCATGCTCGCGGAGCGCGGCATCCAGTTCTTCATGGCGAGCCATTCCTATTTTGTGGTGAAGAAGCTCTCACTCATCGCGCAGGAAAAAGGCATCAGCATTCCGGTGATTGCCGCCGAGGATAGCGGCTGGCGCTCTGCCGATCTGAAAGACGGCATGCCGGACAATGCGATCATCGCTGAGTCCATCCGGCTGTATGAGCAGGAAGTGAATCTCTCCCTCAAATAACCATGGAGCCGTTTGTCGAATCCGAGATGACTTTCGGCCCCTACGCCGATGGGCACTGCTTCCGTGTGGAAGTCAGTGAGACTTACCGCGCCATTCAGGACAAGGTGCAGATGGCCGAGTTTCTACTGCTCCGAACACAGGCGGACGCACCTCCGTTCGTCTGGATTGTGGAAGCCAAGCAGAGTTCACCAAGGCCTGAGACGCAACCGAACTTCAACGAGTTCATCGGCGAGATTCGTGACAAGCTGGCGAATGCGCTGACGGTGGGAGTTGCCTCCATTCTCAAACGCCACCCAGCAGCCGATGCAGAATTGCCCGAGTTGTTCAAGGCTCTCGATTTAGCTGCTACAGGGTTCCGCCTCGTTCTAATTATCAACGGCCACCAAAAGGCGTGGCTTCAGCCTTTGCAGGATGCTTTGAGAAGCGCCCTGCACGCCACCGCGCAGACATGGGCGCTCGGTCCCAATGCTGTAGTAGTAATCAATCATGAGGACGCGAAGCGATTCGGCCTTATTTCCGCGCCGTAGGGTCGGCGGTGTCACCAAACGTGCATGACCCTCACCGAATCCATCGTCGAAGACGCCGCCCTGACGTGGTTCGGGGAGCTGGGCTATGCGGTCGGGCACGGGCCGCAGATGGCTCCGGGCGAACCGGCGGCGGAGCGGGATTCGTTTGGCGAGGTGGTGCTGGTGGGACGGCTGCGTGAGTCGTTGCGGCAGTTGAATCCCGGCATTCCCGAAGAGGCGCGGGAGGAGGCTTTGCGCAAAGTGCTGCGCGTGGCGACGCCGTCGCTGGTGCAGACGAACCGTGCCTTTCACCGGCTGCTGCGCGACGGCGTGGATGTCGAGTATGCGCGGCCTGATGGCAGCACGAAGCACGACAAGGCCTGGCTGGTGGATTTCTCCGATGTGCGGGCGAACGATTGGCTGGCGATAAATCAGTTCACGGTGATCGAGGGCCAGCATAACCGGCGGCCGGACATCGTGGTCTTCGTCAACGGTCTGCCGCTGGCCTTGATCGAGCTGAAAAACGCCGCCGATGAGGACGCGACGATCTGGAGCGCCTACGCCCAACTGCAAACCTACAAGGCGGAGATTCCCAGCCTGCTCGCCTACAACGCCGCGCTGGTGGTGAGCGATGGCCTGCAAGCCCGCATGGGCTCGCTGACGGCGAACCAGGAGTGGTTCAAAGTCTGGCGCACGATTGATGGCGAGGGCGATGCACCGAAAACGGCGCTCGAACTGGAGGTGCTGGTGCGCGGGGTGTTTGAGCGGCAGCGCTTCCTCGACCTGCTCCAGCATTTCATCGTCTTCGAGGAGAACCCGGACACGGGAGCCATCCACAAGATCATCGCGGGCTACCATCAGTTCCACGCGGTGAACGCGGCCATCGAGGAAACGGTGCGCGCCAGCGGGATGACGGCAGAAAGCGGCGTGCTGCGCGAGGAACCGCCCGGGCGCCACTGGGCCGGGAAGATGCACGGCGGCAAACCGGGTGACCGTCGCGCGGGCGTGGTCTGGCACACGCAGGGCAGCGGCAAGAGTTTCACGATGCTCTTCTTCGCCGCCCGCGTGATCCGCGAGCCCGCGATGCAGAACCCGACGCTCGTGGTGCTTACCGACCGCAATGACCTCGACGATCAGCTCTTTGGCCAGTTCCAGCGCTGCGCGGACATCCTCGGCCAAACTCCCGTGCAGGCCGCGAGCCGCGACAAGCTCCGCGAGCTGCTGGCCGTGGCGAGCGGTGGCGTGGTCTTCACCACCATCCAAAAGTTTCTCCCCGAGAAGGGCGAGAAGATGCCGGAGCTGTCGCCGCGCCGGAACATCATCGTCATCGCCGACGAAGCGCACCGTTCCCAATACGACCTCATTGATGGCCTCGCCCGGCACATGCGCGATGCCTTGCCGAACGCGAGCTTCATCGGCTTCACCGGCACGCCCATCGAGAAGACGGACGCGAACACGCGGGCCGTCTTCGGCGATTACATCAGCATTTACGACATCCAGCGCGCCGTCGCCGACAAGGCCACGGTGCCGATCTATTACGAGAGCCGCATCGCCAAGCTGGGCTTGAACGCCAGCGAGCTGCCGAAGCTCGACGCGGAGTTTGAGGAGATCACCGAAGGCGAGGAGCTGACCAAGAAGGAGAAGCTCAAAACCAAGTGGGCCGCGCTGGAGGCCTTGGTGGGCGACCCGAAGCGTCTCGCGCTCATCGCCGCCGATCTGGTGGCGCACTTTGAGAAGCGCACGGAGGCGATGGACGGCAAGGCCATGATCGTCTGCATGAGCCGCCGAATTTGCGTGGACCTCTACAACGCGCTCATCAAGCTGCGCCCCGACTGGGCCAGCGCGAAGGATGATGATTTGGAAAAGGAAAAGGACACGAAGTGTCTGGTGAAGGTCATCATGACCGGGAGCGCCGACGACGGCCCCGAGTGGCAGCCGCACATCCGCAACAAGGAGAAGCGCCGCGCCATGGCGAACCGCTTCAAGGACAGCAAAGACCCGTTTCGCATCGTGATCGTGCGCGACATGTGGCTGACCGGCTTCGACGCGCCCTGCCTGCACACGATGTATGCCGACAAGCCGATGCAGGGTCACGGCCTCATGCAGGCCATTGCCCGCGTGAATCGCGTCTTCCGTGACAAGCCGGGCGGTCTGGTGGTGGATTACCTCGGCCTCGCCGATCAACTCAAACACGCCCTCGCCAACTACACCGAGAGCGGCGGCAAGGGCGATCCGACCTACGACACCAAGCAGGCCATCGCCATCATGCTGGAGAAGCACGGCATCGCCTGCGACCTGCTGCACGGCAGCGATTGGAAGAAGGCCGTGGGCGACGGGAAGAAGACGCTCTTTGCGCTGCCCGCGCTGCAAGAGCACATCCTAGAACTTGCAGACGGCAAGACCCGCTGGAATCAGGTCATCACCGAGCTTTCCCGCGCCTTTGCCCTCTGCGCCGCGAGCGATGAGGCGACGGAGATTCGCGATGACGTGGCCCTCTTCCAAGCGATCCAAGCCGCGCTGAACAAGCAGAGCAGCGGCAACCGCAAGACGCCCGAGCAGATCGACGCCGCCGTGCGCCAGCTGGTGAGCAAGGCGATCACGACCGATGGGCAGGTCATCGACGTCTTCACCGCCGCCGGATTGCCCAAGCCGGACATTTCCATCCTGAGCGATGGCTTCCTCGCCGAGGTGCGCGGCCTGAAGCACAAGAACGTCGCCGCCGAGCTACTGGAGAAGCTGCTGAAAGACGAACTCAAGGTGCGCTCGAAGCGGAACCTCGTGCAGAGCCAGCTCTTCAGCGAGAAGCTCAAGAAGACCCTCAACGCCTACCACAACCGCGCCATCAGCACGATGCAGGTCATCGAAGAGCTGATCAAACTCGCCAAGGACCTCGACGCCGCCACCAAGCGCGGCGAAGACCTCGGCCTGACCGACGATGAAGTGGCTTTCTACGACGCCCTCGCCGCCAACGAATCCGCCGTGAAGGCCATGGGTGATGACAAGCTGAAGGTCATCGCCGCCGAACTCATCACCCAAGTGCGCAAGAGCGTCACCATCGACTGGACCCTGCGCGAAGGTGCCCGGGCGAAGATTCGCGTGATGGTGAAACGCATCCTGAACAAATACGGCTACCCGCCTGACCTTCAGGAGGAAGCGGTGAAGACCGTGCTCATGCAGGCAGAGCTGCTCTGCGCGGACTGGGTGTGAGTAGTCCGACGCTCCTCGCAAACTCCGAGCCCAACGGTACTGTGAGGTTGTGCATACAGAGCCGCCAACTTTGCAGCCATTCCCCGAAGCATTCGCGCTGTCCTACACCCGACTTCATTTGCCGAGCCATCTGGCATTTCAGGATGGTCTTAGTGGTTGGGCGCACCTTCGATCAGCACGCAACGCATCGTCACCCGACCACAAGTTGTCCTCCAGTGCCCCGCCTGTCTGCGGCATTCCATTTTCCAAAAAGCCGTCACCGGCGAGTTGGCTTGACGTAATAACATCCGTGGCTACATCAGAGGCATGATACTCGAATTGAAACTTCGCAAGGTGGGCAACTCGCTGGGGGTGGTGTTGCCGAAAGAAGCGCTGGCCCGGCTCAAATCCGGCGAGGGTGACACGCTGATCCTCACGGAATCCCCGGATGGCGGCTTTCGCGTGACGCCCGACAAGAATAACTTCGCCCACCAGATGGCGGCGGCCGAAAAGATTGCCCGGCGCTATCGCAACGCTCTGCGCGAGCTGGCCAAATGAAAGAGCCGGTGTGGGTGCGGCGGGACGTGGTGATTGCATTTCACGAGTATCTGCTTGCGGAACACGGCGGGGCGGCAGGCATTCGCGACGAGGGCTTGCTGGATTCGGCGCTGGGAAAGCCGCAGAACCTGTTCGCCTTTGGCAAGCCGTCCCTGTTCGATCTCGCCGCCAGTTACGCTTTCGGGCTCGTGAAGAATCATCCGTTCATTGATGGCAACAAGCGGATCGGCTTCGCGACGGCGGGTCTTTTTCTGGAACTGAACGGCTGCCATTTCGAGGCGGCGGAAGTGGACGTGGTTTTGCGCACGCTGGCGTTAGCCGCCGGGGAAATGACGGAAGCGGATTATGCGGCGTGGCTGAAGGCAAATTCCAAATGCGCATGAGCACCCCCGCCGCCCTCGTCCACGATCTCGACGACTTCGTCTCCTGCTACCATCCGAAGAACCGCCACCAGCGCACCGAAAGCGAGCGCTTCAAGTGCTTCACCTACGAGGAACTCATCAAGCGCGACAAAGTGAACCTCGATATCTTCTGGCTCAAAGACGAAGCGCTGGAAGACAGCGCCAACCTGCCCGCCCCGGAAATCATCGCCGCCGACATCGCCGCCGATCTCGAAGCCGCCCTGGAGCAGTTCGCGACGATTGCCGAGGATTTGAAGTAGGTAATGTCGCCGGGCAGTGCAGGCGTAAGTTGAAAGCGGACAAAGCGGAGAAAGCGGTCAAACCGCGCAGAAAGTGCAAACCGCGCAGAACATCACGTGGATGTTTTCGACAATCAGCCGCACCGGGGCGAGGTTCCAGCCAAATCCGTTTGCCATTATGAAGAAACGTCCGCAGCCAGCCCCGCCGTCCCGCAAGTCCACTGCCTCCGCGTCTGCAAAACCCGCTCCGAACGGAGCGGCGCAGCGTGTTCCCCGGAAACTCCGCCCGCCCTTCCCGCGGCTGCCCCGGGAAGTGGAAAGACTGTGGGAGGCGCAGGACTGCATCGCGATTGAGGAGGAACATATTCAGTGGCTGCGCGGCAGGCCGGAGTTGTCTTCAGAACAGCGCCGCGAACTGGAGAAATACGAAGCGCTTCAGGCACGTCTGCGCGGGGAGCCGCACACGGTGCTTTCGGAAGCGGTAGAGGCGCTGCAGCAGGGGCTGGAATTGTTGACCCGGGTGGTTCATTCCCGGAGACTGCGCATCCCGGTTCGCTTCACGGACGGGACGCCCGATCGTGAGAATGACGAGGCGTGCGAGCAGTTGGCTTATTGGGCCGCTGCACTGAACCACTGGCTCATGCACTTTGCAGGACAGCGTTTTCCCCACACTCGGACCGCGCTGTTCTTCCAATCCAAAGCCCTGACCGAAGCCTTCATGCCCATGGCCCGGGCTCATCCCGAAGACTTCATCTCCGCCGCCGAATCCTCCATAACCATGCCTTCGCTACGGGCGCGAAATCCCAAATATACGGCCGATGCAGCACGCATCGCCAAAGCCATTCGTCTCGGTGAGAAACATCCCGCCCCGGATATCTCTGACAACCGCAGCCGGACCGGTGCGGAGGCTCACTTACTGATGGCCCGTCTGGTCGATTCCATCCACTCGGCCCAGGTGGAATACAGGCGGCGGGCGGAGGAACTGACCGCGTTGCAGAATTTTTCTGAATCCGCGGAGGAATACTGCGGTGTAGAGTTGGAGGATTACCTGCGCAGCAACTATTACCCGGCCAAGTTCGATCACCTGATGGCCTGCGCCGCCCTCCCTCCCTGGGAGGAAAACCCCGAGGCGTGGTGGCACGGACGGCTGCTGTATTTGATCCGGCAGGAACACGAAGAGTTGGAACACAACCCGGACCGTAATCCCGGTCTCTGGCAGGAACTCATCAAAGGCGGGGAATCACTGAATTCGACTCCAAATGACCGGCGCCGCTCTCTGGAGAAATCCTGCTACAACAAATTCCTCCAGTTCGTCCGGGCTGCCCGTAGAAAGCCTGCCCGTGGGCAGCACGCATAGACCCGGGCTCGGCGGCAGACAGTTAGTGGCAACCTGTGGAATGTGTCTATTTTAGGAGCCGGTTCGCTGCCTCTTGCCAGGGCGGGTCGCCCGGCGGGTGCCGGTGCGAAAAGCCTGGCAGGGCAGGGGACTTCAACTCCAAACGCAATCACACTATGATCTATAAAACGCTTCTCAGCAGTTGCATTGACTACGTCGGATATAACGCCGCCACCCTGGTGATGGAAGTCTGTTTCTGCACGTCCGGACTCTACACCCTCACCAACGTCCCGGAATATCACTTCACCGGCATCTGCAATGCCCCGTCCGCCGGCGGATACTGGAACGAACACCTCAAAGGCAAATACTGATGCTCCTGAAACCTGAAACCTGAAACCTGAGCCCTGTCCCATGACGCGCACCGGCAAAATAGCCCGTCTCCCCCGCGCCCTGCGCGAGGAGTTGAACCGCCGTCTGCAAAACGGCGCCACGGGACGCGCTGCGGTGGAATGGCTCAATGAGAGGCCCGACGTCCGCGAGGTGATGGCGCAGCACTTCGGCGGTAATCCGGTGAACGAGCAGAACGTGACCGAGTGGCGTCAGGGCGGCTATGCCGAGTGGCTCTCCCGGCAGGATCTACTGGAGCAGGTGCGTGACGCCGCGGGCGAAGCGGAGGACCTCACGCAGGCCGGCGGTTCCCTGGCCGATCACGCCGCGCGTCTCCTCGCGGCGCGGTTCCTCATTCTGCTGGCCGGCTGGGATGGCGATCCCGCACATCCCGCGGTGGAAAAACTGCGCGCGCTGAGCACGTACAGTCGCGAACTCATCGCCCTCCGCCGCGGCGACCACAGTGCCGCCCGGCTCCGCATGGAGCAGGCGCGGTTCGACAAGGCCCGCGCCGATGAAGCGGAGACAGACAGCTTCGAACTGAAGCAGGAACTGGGCACCGCGTTCCAAAGGTGGCTCCAGCAGCCTGACATCAAAAAACTGCTCGAAAATGGCCGCACCACCGATGCCGAACGCATCGCCGCCATCCAGCGCCGGGTCTTCGGACATCTCGCCGTTATGCTCGAAACCCCCGACGAACGCCGTGCCACCATCGCCAGCCGCGCCATCCATGGAGACGGCATCTGATCTCATTTGCCCTCAGACCGGGGCGACGCCGCCGTGGAGCCCCCTTCGCCCTGCCTCCGGATTCCTCCAACCCTAACCATAATTGACCCATGCATTCGGAATCTCTCATCATTTCTGACCCTCCGGATTACCGCGATCCGCAGGAAACACGTTGGCCGGACCACGCCCCGTGGCCCATCTTCGGCGAGGCGGAGACCATTCGGTTTCCAGAAGAGTCAGTCCCCGATGAATACGGGCACCAGTCTCCCATTGCCTGGCCGGAATGACCCCGCTGAAAAGGCTCCCGGCAGGAAAATCAAACCAGATCAAACCAGATCAAACCAGATCAAAGCAGATCAAAGCAGATCAAACCAGTGTCCATCCGTGTCCATCCGTGGTTCTTCTCCCCTCCACAGTCCCTGAAAAATATTTCCAAAACCCCGAAAAATCCAGTTGCGCGGTGCAAATCACCTGCCAGTCTCGGCGTCCCTTCCTGCCCGGCGATTTTTCCTTCCGGGTGCACAGGTTTTATCGGTAGCAGCACCGGAAAAGTCGCTGCTTTAATTGAAGCAGGCTTGGCTCCGCGAGACGTGGGTTCGGCTGTGGTTCGGCCGGTATTACCCTCGCAAAGGACGGTTTTCCTTTTCCAAGAAACTTCCGCATCCGCTATGCCCACCATCAACCAGCTCGTCAAACAAGGCCGCACCGACAAAGCGACCAAGTCGAAGTCGCCGGCCCTGGCCAACTGCCCGCAGCGCCGCGGCGTGTGCCTTCAGGTGATGACCCGCACGCCCAAGAAGCCGAACTCGGCTTTGCGGAAGGTCGCCAAAGTGCGTTTGACCAACGGCTACGAAGTCATCGCCTACATCGGCGGTGAAGGCCACAATCTTCAGGAGCACAGCATCGTGCTGGTGCGCGGCGGACGGGTGAAGGACCTTCCCGGCGTCCGTTATCACATCGTGCGCGGTTCGCTCGACTGCCTTGGCGTGGACAAGCGCCGCCGCGGCCGTTCCAAGTACGGAGCCAAGCGTCCGAAGCCCGGCGCCGCCGCGGCCGCCGCCAAGAAGAAGTAATTTTCCAACCCTCTCCCCACTCTCAGGCTTATGGCACGCAGAAAGCGCGTATATAAAAAGACCGAAATCCGCGACTCCCGTTACGACAGTCCGCTCGTGGCGAAGATGATCACCCGCCTCATGGCGCAGGGCAAACGCTCCATCGCCGAGCGCATCGTCTATGCCGCCATCGACAAGGTGAACGAAAAGTCCGACGCCGTGGACCCGCTCGAAATCGTGACCCGCGCCGTGGAAAACGCCAAGCCGCGTCTCGAAGTGAAGGCCCGCCGTGTCGGCGGCGCCACCTATCAAGTGCCGCTCGAAGTTTCGCCGGACCGTTCGGAGTCGCTCGCCATGCGCTGGATCATTACGTTCGCCCGCGGCAAGAAGGGCACGCCGATGCATCAGGCCCTGGCCAACGAAATCAAGGAAGCCGCCAACAACCAGGGCAATGCCATCCGCAAGCGGGATGACATGCACAAGACCGCCCAGGCGAACCGGGCCTTCGCGCACTTCCGCTGGTAGTACTTTCGATGTCCAACTTTTCCGTTCCCCAAGGCATGTCCGCCAACCCCAACAGTCCCAAACGCCAGTTTCCGCTCGAGCACACCCGGAACATCGGGATTTCCGCGCACATCGATGCCGGAAAGACCACGCTCACTGAGCGCATTCTGTTCTACACCGGCATGATCCACAAGATCGGTGAGGTGCATGACGGCGCGGCCACGACGGACTGGATGGAGCAGGAAAAGGAGCGCGGCATCACCATTACCTCGGCTGCCGTCACCGCGAGCTGGAAACAGCTCCCCACGCCCGGCGTCTATAAGATGTTCGAGGGCATCAATCACCGGATCAATATCATCGACACTCCGGGACACGTGGACTTCACCGCGGAAGTGGAGCGCTCCCTGCGCGTGCTCGACGGCGTGATTCTCGTCTATTGCGGCGTGGCCGGCGTGCAGCCGCAGTCGGAAACGGTGTGGCGTCAGGCCACCAAATACAAGGTGCCGCGCATGGCGTTCGTCAATAAGATGGACCGCACCGGCGCGAACTTCGACCGCGTGGTCGAGGATATCCGCACCAAGCTCGGCGCCCGCGCCTGCCCGATTCTCATCCCCATCGGCGCGGAAGATCAGCTCAAGGGCCAGATCGACGTCGTCGGCATGCAGGCGATCATCTATTCCGACAACGACAAGCTGGGCTCGACCTACGCCTGTCAGCCGCTCGATGACGCGCAGAAGAAGATCGCGGACGCAGCCTACGAGTACCTTAAGGAGTCGCTCTGCGATGTGGACGACGAACTGGGCATGATGTTCCTCGAAGAGAAGCCCATCGACGTGAAGGACGTGAAGGCCGCGCTGCGCCGCGCGGTGATCGCGAACAAGGTGGTGCCGGTCATTGGCGGTTCCGCCTTCAAGAACAAAGGGGTTCAGGGTCTGATGGACGCCGTGGTGGACTATCTCCCCGGCCCGCTCGATGTCGAGCCGATGATCGGTCAGGATCCGGACGATGAAAACGTCCGCATCGAAGTGACCCCCAGCGATCACGAGAAGTTCGTCAGTCTTGCGTTCAAGCTGTGGTCCGACAAATTCGTGGGCAAGCTGGTGTTCTTCCGCGTGTATTCCGGCACCGTTTCCAAAGGGGACGTGATTTACAACCCCCGCACCCGCAAACGCGAGCGCGTGGGCCGTCTCATTCAGATCCAGGCCGCTCAGCACACGGATATCGAAACCTGTTACGCCGGTGACATCGCCGCCATCGTGGGCATCAAGGAAGTGCGCACGGGCGACACTCTTTGCAACGAGGACCGCGAAATGCTGCTCGAGCCGCCGACCTTCCCGGATCCGGTCATCAGCATGTCCGTGGAGCCGAACAGCAAGGCTGACCAGGAAAAGATGGCGAACGCCCTGAGCCGTTTGTCCGATGAAGACCCGACGTTCGTCGTCCGCACGGACGAGGAAACCGGCCAGACCATCATCGCCGGCATGGGCGAACTGCACCTCGAAATCATCTGCGACCGCCTCAAGCGCGAGTTCAAAGTGGAGGTGACCTCCGGCAAGCCGCAGATCGCCTATCGCGAAACCATCACCAAGTCCGCGGACTACGTTCACGGCAAGCTGGTGAAGCAGTCCGGCGGCCGCGGTCAGTACGGCCACTGCGTCATCAACGTGAAGCCGAACGAAAAGGGCAAAGGCTTTACCTACGAAAACAAGATCGTTGGCGGCGCCATTCCCAAGGAGTACCACAAGCCGGTGCTCGAAGGCATCGAAGACGCGATGACCAACGGTGTCGTCGCCGGTTACCCGGTCGTCGATGTCCACGTCGAACTCGTGGACGGTTCCTTCCACGAAGTGGACTCCAACGAAAACGCCTTCAAGATGGCAGGCATCTTTGCCTTCAAGGAAGCCATGAAGAAGTGCGGCCCCCAGCTGCTGGAACCGATCATGGCCGTGGAAGTGACCACGCCGGAGGACTACCAGGGCGATATCATGGGCGACCTCAACAAGCGCCGCGGCAAGATCAACGGCATGGAATCGCGCGACAACGCCGCCATCATCCGCGCCGACGTGCCCCTGGCCGAAATGTTCGGCTACGCCACCGCCATCCGCACCGTTTCCCAGGGCCGTGCCAACTACAGCATGACCCCCAGCCACTTCGACCCCGTGCCCAACAACATCGTCGAGCAAATCGTCGAGCAGCGCGGCGGCAACCGCCGCGGCGGTCAGCAATAACTTTCAACCCGCTCCCTCTTCCATGCAAAATCAGCGTATCCGCATCCGCCTCCGCGCCTTCGACTTCCGCACGCTCGACAAGAGTGTGCATGAGATCGTGGAAACCGCGAAGCGCACCGGCGCCCGCGTGGCCGGCCCCATCCCTCTGCCCACCCGCACCGAGAAATTCTCCGTGAACCGCTCCGTGCACGCCGACAAAAAATCCGCCGACCAGTTCGAGATGCGCACGCACAAGCGCCTGCTCGACATCGTGGACCCCACGGCGCGCACCGTGGACGAACTCAAGAAGCTGAACCTCCCCGCCGGCGTGGACATTCAAATCAAGATCTAAGCGCCGCGCTGATCACCATCCCAACCCATTACAGGCAACACTACCATGAGCCTCGGACTACTCGGAAAAAAGCTGGGCATGACCCACGTCTATGACACCGCCACCGGCAAAGCCACCGCGGTGACCGTCGTGGACGTCAGCGACAATCAGATCGTGCAGGTCAAGACCGCTGACAAAGACGGCTACTCCGCCGTGCAGGTCGGCATCAGCGAGAAAAGCCCCAAGCGCGTCAACAAGGCCGCCACCGGTCATTTCGCCAGGAACGGCGCCACGCCGAAATACGAACTCCGCGAATTCCGCATCGAGGGCGAAGCCCCCGCCGCCGGCACCAAACTCGGCGCCGACCAGTTCGCCAACGGCCAGTGGGTGGACGTTATCGGCGTCACCAAGGGCCGCGGCTTCGCCGGCGTCGTGAAGCGCTATCGCTTTTCCGGCCAGCGCCAGACGCACGGCTCCATGATGCACCGCCGCACCGGAGCCATCGGCTGCCGCCTCACTCCCGGCCGCGTCTGGAAGAACCAGCGCATGCCCGGCCACATGGGCGTGGACAAGCGCACCGTGCAGAACCTTCAAATCGTCGCCGCCCGAACGGAGGACAGCATCCTCCTCATCAGCGGCAGCATCCCCGGCCCCAAGGGCGGCCTCGTCATCGTCCGTCCTGCCAAGAAGAAGCCCGCTCCCCAGAGTGCCTAGTGCGCGGCGCTTCAGTTCCTGGTTTATGCCACTGAGAATTGAGCACTGAGAACTGCCCCGCTGAGCACTACCGCACGAAGCACAAAAACACTTAAGAAAATGGCCACCCAAGTTCTAACTCTCGACGCCGCGAAAGCCGCGAACATCCGCGTCATCGAAAACGGCCGCGGCACCCAGGCCGTGCACGACGCCGTCACGGCGATGCGCGCCAACCGCCGCAGCGGCACCGCCTGCACCAAACGCCGCGGTGAAGTCGCCGGCTCCAACAAGAAGCTTTATCGTCAAAAGGGCACCGGCAACGCCCGCGCCGGTGAGAAACGCTCCCCGACCCGCGTCGGCGGCGGCACCGCCCACGGCCCCAAGCCCCGCGACTATTCCAAGAAGGTCAACAAGAGCGCCCGCAAGCTCGCCTTCTCGAAGGCCCTCTCCGAGCGCATCAAGGCCGGCGACGTCGTCACCGTGAACAGCTTCGCCGTCAGCGACGGACGCACCGCCAGCTTCATCAAGCAGCTCGGCACCGTCGCCCCCGACCAGAAGAAAGTGCTCATCATCGCCGCGGCGTTCGATGACAACACCCTCCGCGCCGCGCGCAATCACGGCGCGTCCCTGCTCATGACCGCCTCCGAGGCCAACACCGAGCACCTCCTTTACTACCGCAAGATCGTCGTCACCGCCGACGCCATGGAAACCCTCGCCGCCCGCACCGCCTAAGGCACCCCGCACATGAAGGATCCCTACCAAATCATCCGCAATATCCGCCTCAGCGAAAAAGCCGCCCTCGCCGGCGAGCTGAACAATGAGTACGTGTTCGAAGTCGCCCCGAAGGCCAACAAGCTGGAGATCGCTTTCGCCGTGAAAACCATCTTCGGCAAGAAGGTCGCCGCGGTCCGCACCGCCAACTATGACGGCAAGGCCCGCCGCAAGCGCACCGCCCAGGCCGGACGCACCGCCTCGTGGAAGAAGGCCGTCGTCCGTCTCGCTCCCGGCGAGAAAATCGACCTCACCTAAGCTCCCTCATCCCTTTTCCAACGCCGAACTGAACACACGTTATGGCTCTCAAGACCTTCAATCCCATCACCCCGGCCAGCCGCTACAAACAGTGGCCGAACTATTCCGGCCTCGACAAGCGCAAGCCCGAGAAATCCCTCCTCTTCACCAAAAAGAAGACCGGGGGCCGGAACAACACAGGCGTCATCACCTGCCGTCACATCGGCGGCGGCCACAAGCAGAAGATCCGCATTGTGGACTTCAAGCGCCTCAAGCGTGACGAGCCCGCGAAAGTGATCTCTGTGGAGTACGATCCCAACCGCAGCGCCCGCATCGCTCTGTTGGAGTACAAGGACGGCACCAAAGCCTACATCATCGCGCCGGAAGGACTCACCGCCGGATCCACCGTCTCCGCCGGGGCCAAGGCCGCGCCGGAAGTCGGCAATGCGCTCCCGCTTTCCGCCATCCCGCTCGGCACCGCCATTCACTGCGTGGAACTCAAGCCCGGCCAGGGCGGCCGCGTCGCCCGCGGCGCCGGACAGTCCGCCGTTCTCAACAACCGGGAAGGGGAATACGCCCTCGTCAAAATGCCCAGCGGCGAAATCCGCAAGATTCACACCAGCTGCTACGCCACCGTCGGCGTCGTGGGCAATTCCGAGCACATGAATGTCGTCAGCGGCAAAGCCGGACGCACGCGCTGGCGCGGCATCCGCCCCACCGTCCGCGGCATGACCATGAACCCGGTGGACCACCCGAACGGCGGCGGTGAAGGCCGCTCCAAGTCCGGCGGCGGACGCCAGCACCTGCTCAGCCCGTGGGGTCACGCCAAGGGCCAGAAGACCCGCAAGAAGTATCATCAGACCGACCGCTTCATCGTTCAGCGCCGCAACGCGAAGAAGGCGAGCTAACCCGATTCTCAACCCGCTACACTAACTTATGGGCCGTTCCCTCAAAAAAGGACCTTTCGTCAATCAGAAGCTCCTGACCAAGATTGACAAACTCAACGATGCCGGGCAGAAGCGCCCCATCAAAACCTGGGCGCGCGCCAGCATGGTGACGCCGGATTTCGTGGGCCACACCTTCCTTGTCCACAACGGCAAGGACTTCGTGAACGTCTATGTCACGGAGAACATGGTCGGTCACAAACTCGGCGAGTTCTCCCCGACGCGTCTCTTCAAAGGCCACGGCGCCCACACCGCCAAGGTGACGAAGTAAGAATACCGAAGCCCGAAAGAATCACGAATCACGCAAGCACTTCTCCTCCCATGAAACCCTCCGCCATCACCCGCTTCACCTTCGCCGCCGCCGCGGCGCTGGGCATGGGCGTGCTCGTGGCTCAGGAGGGCAGGGGAACGAAGTCCGCCGGCGTGCCTGAGATCGCGCTCGAAGAGCCCGCCGCGAAGCCGAAGGCCGGTTCCGACACGGAGCAGCGCCTGCTCGCCGCCGGAGACGCACTGGCCGCCGTCAATGCAGAGCTCGAATCCCTGCGCGAACAGCACAATCACCTGAAGCTTCAAATGGAGGCTCTCGGCGTCGCCGCCGTCAAAGGCGACGAACGCTCCCTGCAGCAGCGCCTCATCAAGGCCACGTCCGACCTCGCCGTCACCGAGAAGGCGCGGGCGGAATCGGTGGACCGTGCCAACCGCCTCGCGGAAGCCGCTTCCGCCTTCATGGCCCGCCCCGGCGATCCGGCCCTCAAGGAGGCTCTCAACGAAGCCATCAAGAACGTCACCTCCGCCAAAGCCCCCTCCACTGCCGATCCGGTGGCCCTCGACGCTGCCCGGGTGGTTTCATGGAAGTCGGACCTCGGTCTGGCCGTCATCAACGCCGGCAGGGAAAGCGGCGTCCGCATGGGCGCGCCCCTCCACATCGTGCGGCAGGATCAATCTGTGGCCAGCGGCCTTGTGGTGGATGTGCGCGACCGCATCGCCGGAGTGCTCATCACCGGAGACGGCGCCGCCATCCGCGTCGGCGACGGCGTGAAACCAGAACTTACCCAAAACTCTCCCAAGTAACCTTCATTCATCCCATGGAAGTCAAAGCTCTCACCAAATACGCCCGCATCTCGCCGCTCAAGGCGCGCCAGGTGGCCATGGAAATCCAGGGCCTCTCCGTCTCTGCGGCGCTCAACATTCTCAACTTCACGCCGAAGAAAGCCGCGCACCTTTTCAGCAAGACGCTCAAGTCCGCCGTGGCCAACGCCGAGCACAATCACGACCTCAGCGCCGATTCTCTCTACGTCAAAGTCGCCGTCGCCAACACCGGCCCCGTGCAAAAACGCATCAAGCCCATGGCCCGCGGCTCCGCCAATCCCATCCGCAAACCCACTAGCCACATTCTTGTGGTCGTCGCTGACGAAAAGGGCTCCGAATAACCAACCATTTCCACATCTCCTTATGGGTCAGAAAGTAAATCCGATCGGTTTTCGCCTCGCCGTTAACAAAGACTGGCGCTCCAAGTGGTTTGCCGGAAAGCAGGACTTCCCCGCTTTCCTCCACAGCGACCTCAAAATCCGCGAGTACCTGAAGTCGAAGCTCCAGATGGCCGCCGTGGCCAAGATCGTCATCGAGCGCGCATGGAACAGCGTGCGCGTGACGCTCTTCACCGCGCGCCCCGGTCTCGTGATCGGCCGCAAGGGCTCCGAGATCGAAGTCATGAACGCCGAGATCAGCAAAATGTCCGGCGGCAAACAGGTCAAGATCGACATCTTTGAAATCAAGTCGCCCGACCTCGATGCCCAGCTCGTGGCGGAGAACGTGGCCGTGCAGCTGGAGCGCCGGATTTCCTTCCGCCGCGCCATGAAGCGCGCGGTGCAGACCAGCATGGAGTCCGGAGCCCTTGGCATCCGGATCCGTGTCGCCGGCCGTCTCGGCGGCGCCGACATCGCCCGCGCTGAATGGTATCGCGAAGGCAAGGTCCCTCTGCAAACGCTGCGGACCCCGCTGGATTACGGCTTTGCCGAAGCCCATACGGTCTATGGCCGCATTGGCGTCAAAGTCTGGGTCAACCGCCAGATCAATGCCGAAGGGGAAATCGTTCCCGCCGCCGGAGCCCGTCCCCGTGCCCCGCGCAAGGACGGTGAGCGTCGCGGTCCCGGCCGCGGTCGCGGACCCGGCGGTCCTGGCGGACGCGGACGCGGTCCCCGCCGTGATGCGCCGGCCGGACCAGCCGCCGAAGCTCCGGAAGCGGCTCCCGAGCCCGCCGCCGAATGATTTTTCCGAACCAAGTTCAACTTTTAGATCAGCACCAACATGGCACTGCTTCCCAGTCGAGTTAAATACCGCAAGTCCCACCGCGGCAGCCGCGCCGGCAACGCGCAGACCGGCACCACCGTCGCGTTTGGCGAATACGGCCTGCAGGCGATCGGCCGCGGATGGATCAAGAACAACCAGATCGAAGCCTGCCGTGTTGCGATCACCCGCAACCTGAAGCGCAAAGGCAAGGTCTTCATTCGCATCTTCCCGCACAAGCCCGTCACCGCCCGCCCGCCGGAAACCCGGATGGGTAAAGGCAAAGGCGCTCCCGAATTCTGGGTCGCCGTGGTCCGCCCGGGCAACATGCTTTTTGAAGTCGCCGGCATCCCCGAGTCCCTTGCCAAGGAGTCCTTCCGTCTCGCTGCGGCCAAGCTCGGTGTGCCCTGCCGTTTCGTCCGCCGCTCCGCCCACGCCTAACCCGTAGCGGGGACTTCCAGTCCCCGGCCACCCTCTCAAGAAAAAATGAAGATCAAAGAAATTCGCGAAAAGTCCGTGCAAGACCTTGTGGACGCGAAGAACAGCGCCAAGCAGGAGATATTCAACCTTCGCCTGCAGCAGAAGAGCGGTCAGATCGAAAATCCCGCCCGCCTCCGCACCCTCCGCAAGGACATCGCCCGCGTCGAAACCGTTCTCACCGAAATGGCGCGGAAAAAGGCCGCCGCCGCAAGGTAACTGAGCACCGAGCACCAATTCACACCATGCCCGAAAATTCTCCCACTCCAGATAACGCCGCCGCCACGGCAGACCGCGGCCGCCGCAAATCCCGCGTCGGCGTCGTCGTCTCTGACAAGATGGATAAAACCATCGTCGTCAGCGTCGTTCGCCGCGTGCCGCATCCCAAATTCGGCAAGATCATCAAGAAGACCACCAAACTCTACGCCGCCGACGAAAAGAACGAGGCGAAGAAAGGCGACCGCGTGCGCGTCGTCGAGTGCCGTCCCCTCAGCAAACTCAAACGCTGGCGCCTCGTCGAGGTGCTCAAGCACTAAACCCCCAGCCAAACCACAGCCCTACTCTATAAAGCCATGATCCAAATGGAATCCAAGCTGCAGGTGGCGGACAACACGGGTGCCCGTGTGGCCAAGATGATCACCGTGCTCGGCAAGCGGTCCCGCACCGCCGGCATCGGTGATATCATCACCGCCCACATCCGTGAAGCCAACCCCACCGGCTCAGTCAAAAAAGGCGAAGTCGTCAAAGCCGTCGTCGTCCGCACCAAGTTCCCCATCCGCCGCGATGACGGCAGCGTGCTCCGCTTCGACAGCAACGCCATCGTGGTCATCGACAAGGACCAGAACCCCAAAGGCACGCGCATCTTCGGCCCTGTGGCCCGCGAATTGCGCGACCGGAACTTCATGAAAATCATCTCCCTCGCCCCCGAGGTGCTCTAAAGACATGGCCGCATCCGCACACATCAAAAAAGGCGACACCGTCCTCGTCATCAGCGGCGACGCTGACAAATTCGACGAAAAGGGCCACCTCGTCCGCCCCGGCATCAAAGGCAAGACGGGCAAAGTCCTCCAGGTCTTCCCCAAAAAGGGCCGCGTCGTCGTCGAGGGCCTGCGCATGATCAAAAAGCACCAGAAAGCCACCCAGTCCAGTCCCCAGGGCGGCATCATCGAGCGCGAAGGCTCCATTCATCTTTCCAAAGTCCGCCTCGCGGACGACTCCGCGAAGTCCAAAAAGTCCGCGAAGTCCAAAGCCAAAAAGCAATAACCCCGCACCCACGCCACGGTTATGGAACCCAATCTCAAAGTATTCTATTTCGACAAAGTCATTCCGGCTCTCAAAGAGAAGCTCGGCGTGAGCAACATTCACCAGGTGCCGAAGATCGAGAAGATCGTCGTCAACTGCTCCTTCGGTAAAGCCGCCGACCGCAAGCAGGCGGTGGAGGACGCCACCAACGACCTCCGCGCCATTACCGGCCAGAAGCCCGTCGTCACCAAATCCCGCAAAGCCATCTCCAACTTCAAACTCCGCGAGGGTGAACCTCTCGGCGTCAAAGTGACCCTGCGCGGCCGCATCATGTGGGAATTCCTCGAGCGCCTCATCAAGATGGCCCTCCCGGTCGTCCGCGACTTCCGCGGCGTTTCCCCCAAGGCCTTCGACGGCAGCGGCAACTACACCCTCGGCATCACCGATCAGTCGATCTTCCCCGAGATCGAAATCGACAAGGTGAAGCGTCAGCTCGGCTACGATGTCTGCATCGTCACCAGCGCCAACTCGGATGATCAGGGCCGCGAACTCCTCCGCGCGCTTGGCATGCCGTTCCGCGACCACAAGCCCGCCGCTGCGAAGGCCGCTGCATAACCCAATTCAGACTTTTCAATAAAATGGCCGTCATCACTGATCCCATCTCCGACTTTCTCGTTCGCTGGAAGAACGCCAGCCGAGCCAAAAAGGAGGACTTCACTGCTCCCTTCTCCCGCCTCAAGGCTGAGATCGCCCGCATCCTCCAGGAGGAGGGCTACATCTGGTCCTACGAGGTGGATACCTCGGGCGCGCATCCCGTGATCCGCGTGAAGAACAAATTCGCGGGCAACCGCACGCTCGTCACCGGCATCAAACGTGTCAGCAAACCCGGACGCCGCCAGTACGTCCAGGTGAACGAAATTCCCCGTGTCCTCGGCGGTCTCGGCATCGCCATCCTCTCCACCCCGCGCGGCGTCATGTCCGGCGCTCAGGCAAGGAAACAGCGCGTCGGCGGCGAACTGCTCGCCCTCGTCTGGTAACCCCTCCAACCCATTCCCACAACATGTCTCGAGTAGGTAACAAAGCGATCGTCCTTCCGGCGAAAGTCACCGTCAAAAACGACGGCGGCACCGTCACGGTGGAGGGTCCCAAAGGTAAATTGAGCTGGACGCTCCCGCAGGGCATCAGCCTCCAGGCCGAAGGCACCACCCTCAGCTTCAAACGCGCCAGTGAAGACCGCAAACTGCGTGCCCTCCACGGCACCAGCCAGCGTCTCGTCGGCAACATGATCAAAGGCGTCAGCGAAGGCTACGTCAAGGATCTCGAAATTCACGGCACCGGCTTCCGCGCCGCGGTGAAGGGAAAAGCTCTCGACCTTTCCCTCGGCTACAGCCATCCGCTGCTCCACCCCATCCCTGACGACATCAAAGTCACCGTCACGGATAACACTAAAATCAAAGTCGAGGGCATCGACAAACAGCGCGTCGGTCAGTTCGCCGCCGATGTCCGCAATTACTATCCGCCCGAACCCTATAAAGCCAAGGGCGTCCGTTATGTCGGCGAATACATCCGCCGCAAGGAAGGCAAGAAAGTGAAGTAACCCCGAACTCTGTCCGGCACCATGATCCTGAAACGCAAAGAAGTCCGCCGCCGCATCCATGCCCGCATCCGCAAGAAGGTGCAGGGCACTCCGGAGCGTCCCCGCCTCGCCATCCACTTTTCCAACCGGAATGTGTATGCCCAGGTGATCGACGACTCGACGGGCAAGACCCTCGCCAGCGCCAGCACCCACATCGAAAGTGTGGGCAAGGGCGCCAAAGTCGCCACCGCCACCGCCGTCGGTAAACTCATCGCGGAGCGAGCCAAAGCCGCCAACGTCTCCGCCGTCGTCTTCGACCGCGGGGGCCACATCTATCACGGCAAGGTCAAAGCCCTCGCCGACGCCGCCCGTGAAGCCGGCCTTCAATTCTAACCAACAAGTCCATGTCCACTGAAACCGTTACCGATTCCGCGATGTTCGCGCCCGCCGAGGAGCGCACCGAGCGGGCTGAGATGACTGAAAAGGTCATCCACATCAACCGATGCGCCAAAGTCGTGAAAGGCGGACGCCGCTTCAGCTTCTCCGCGCTCGTCGTCACCGGCGACAAACAGGGCAAAGTCGGCTTCGGCTTCGGCAAAGCCAACGAAGTCTCCGACGCCATCAAAAAGGCCACCGAGGCTTCGCGCAAGTCGCACGTCACGGTAAGTCTGCGCGACAACACCATTCCTCACCAGGTCACCGGTGAGTTCGGAGGCGGAGTCGTTCTGCTCAAACCCGCCAGCCCCGGCACCGGCATCATTGCCGGCGGTGCGGTGCGCGCGGTGGTCGAGGCCGCCGGCGTCAAAGACGTGCTCGCCAAGAGCCTTGGCAGCAAGAATCCCTCCAACGTCGCCAAAGCCACGCTCGCCGCCCTGCAGCAACTCCGCACCCGCGAGCAGTTCCTCAGTGACCGCGGCAAGCTGAAATCCGATAAGGCCTGATTCTTTATAATGTAGTGCGCAGTTCTCAGTGCTCAGCAGGAGCAATCGAACAAACTGTCTGACGGAGCACTGACCACTGAGCACTGCGCACCAATCCCACCCGCTCCCGGGCATTCACCATTCTACAGTCACCATGAATCTCTCCAACCTCACTCCCCGTCCCGGGGCCAAGCACCGCGTCAAACGTCTCGGCTGCGGCGAAAGCTCGGGCCACGGCAAGACCTGCGGCAAAGGCCACAAGGGCCAAAAGGCGCGCGCCGGCACCAACGTCCGTCACGGCTTCGAAGGCGGTCAGATGCCCATTTACCGCCGTCTGCCCAAGAAGGGCTTCAGCCATGTGGACTTCGCCATCACTTACGCCGTGGTCAATGTCGGCACGCTCGAAGAGCGCTTCGAAGCCGGTCAGGAAGTCAACGAAGCCGCCCTCCGCGCCCTCGGTCTGGTGCAGGGGCGCCGGCACCGCGGCGGGGTCAAGATTCTCGGCGACGGGAATCTCACCAAGGCCCTGACAGTTTCGGTGAACAAAGTCACCGCCTCCGCCAAAGAGAAAATCGAAAAGGCGGGAGGCAAAGTTACGGAACCTGCCCCCGCCGCCAAATAACCAGACAATTCCAGAGCGGACGGGCGCAACACTACGTTGCGCCCGTTTCCTGTCAGACCTGGCCACTTTTTCCCGACCCGACGACCGCCCATGATTTCCGCCTTCGCCAACATTTTCAAAGTGCCTGAGCTGCGCCAGCGCGTCCTCTTCACCCTGGCGCTGCTCGCCGTCGTCCGCATCGGCGCCGCCATTACACTTCCGGGGGTGGATCCAGTCGTGGTCCAGGGCTATCTTGATTATTCCGGCTCCCGCGAAGGCAGCGCCCTCAACACCCTCATCACCGCGTTTTCCGGCGGCGTGGTCGCTTCCTGCTCCATCCTCGCGCTCGGCATCATGCCCTACATCAGCGCCAGCATCATGGTGCAGCTCCTCACCGCCGTGGTGCCGAAGCTCAACAAGCTCTCCCGCGAGCCCGGCGGACGCCAGAAGATCACGCAGTACACCCGTTACGTCACCATCACGCTCTGTCTCATTCAGGGGTATCTCATGGCGCAGGGCCTCTGCAATCCGGAGAACAACTTCCTGCTCGCGGGCATGCAGGAGTATTTGAACAGCGCCAAACAGCAGCTCGTGCCGCAGGCGCTCAACGGCACGTTCGGATTCTATGCCATCGCGATCGTCGCGATGACCGCCGGAACCATGTTCCTCATGTGGCTCGGCGAACAGATCACCGAGCGCGGCATCGGCAACGGCACGTCGCTCATCATCTCGGTGAACATCCTCTCCGAACTGCCCTTCGCGATGGTCACCACCTTCAAGAAGCTGATCGTCCCCGGCGATCCTGCCAAGGCCGCCATTCTCGTGCTCCTGCTCGTGCTCTTCGTGCTCACCGTCGCCGGCATCATCGTGATCACCCAGGCGACGCGCAAGATTGCCATCAATTACGCCAAGCGCATGGTGGGACGCAAGGTCATGGGCGGGCAGAGCACGCACCTTCCCATCCGGCTCAACTACTCCGGCGTCATGCCCATCATCTTCGCCGGTGCCATCATTTCCTTCCCGCCCATGATTCTCAGCTGGATCTGGCCGGATTCGGCATGGGTGCACAAGATCACCTCCGCCCTGCAGTACAACGGCCCGTGGCACTGGTTCATCTATCTGATCCTGATCTACTTCTTCGCCTACTTCTGGGTCGCCACCATGTTCCAGCCGACTCAGATAGCCGAGGACCTCAAGAGCAGCGGCGGCTACATTCCCGGCATCCGTCCGGGCAAGCCCACTGCGGACTTCCTCGATTTCACCATGAGCCGCCTCACCTTTGCCGGGGCATTCTTCCTCTCGGCGGTCGCCATCGTGCCTCAGTTCATGACCTACACCTGGAGGGACACCATCAACTATCAGGCTTCGCAGTTCTTCGGCGGCACCAGCATTCTGATTCTCGTGGGTGTGCTCCTCGACCTCATGCGCCAGGTGGAGACTCAGCTGCTGCAGCGGAATTACGACGGCTTCCTCCGCAAGGGCCGCATCCGGGGCCGCTACGAAGGTGACGGGACCAAACGAGAGGGCATCTCCTCCGCCGGCGGAAAAGTCGTCTCGCTCTACGTCGCTCTGGCCCTGCTCATTCTGATCGGCATCAGCTACGCCATTTACAGGAAGTTCTCCAGCTAGGGCCGTTCGACATGAAAGTGCCCATTCGACAGGGAGCCGAGCTGGATGCGCTGCGGGAAGCCGGACAGACCGCCGCCGCCGTGCTCGCCAAAACCGCCGCCGTGATCCGGCCCGGTGTCAGCACGCTGGAGGTGGATCAGGCCGCCGCGCAGTTCATGGCCGACCAGGGCTGCCGCAGCGCCTTCCTCGGCTACCGCAAATTCCCCGGCCAGATCTGCATTTCGCTCAATCATGAAGTCGTCCACGGCATCGGGCGGCGCGACCGCATCATTCAGCACGGCGACATCGTCAAACTCGACGTCGGCATCATCAAGAACGGATGGATCGGAGACAATGCGACCACGGTTCCCGTAGGCATGATCCGTCCGGAAGTGCATCAACTGCTGCGGGCCACTGAGGAGTCGCTGCATGTCGCTGTCAGCTTTGCCAGAGCCGGCGAGCCGCTCCGCAACCTTTGCGGCAGCGTGGACAAATTCGTCCGCCGCTTCGGCTATACCGTCGTCGAGCAGTTCGTCGGTCACGGCGTCGGCCGCAAACTGCACGAGAAGCCCGAGGTGCCCAACTGGGATAACGGCAAGATCAAAGTCCGGCTCGAACCCGGCATGGTGCTCGCCATCGAACCCATGGTGAACATGGGAGTCAGTGAAGTCAACATTCTCAGCGACCGCTGGACAGCCGTGACGCGGGACCGCAAGCCGAGCGCTCACTTCGAGCACACCGTCGTGGTCACGACCGGTGCGCCGGAAATCCTGACTCCGCGGCCGCGCCTCACGGCGCCCATGTCGTGACGACCGCAGTCAGGGCGCGTTCTTCTCCACCTGGTAAAAGCGGCGGGTGTCGGTCTTCGGCACATTGTTGTCCGTGAATTCCGTCGTGGCGGCCGAGGGATGCGCCGGCACGGAGGCGGCGACATCCGTCCATCCTGTCAGGTCCGGACTGAAACGCACGCGGTAGGTCTCGCCGGGCGTGGAAGTGAATGTCAGGGTGACGCTATCCGTAACAGCACCGGGGGTGTACTGGACCGCGGTGATTTCAAAGTCTCCGGCCGGGGGCCGTGCCATCAGCACCAGGCCGTTGAGCGGCGCCTCGTCATCGACCGGCGCGAAGCGGGAGTCGAAATAGACTGACACCGGATTGACGCCGTCGGATTGAATGCGGAACAGGAAGCCCTTTTGCGCCACGTGCTCCGTCGTCAGCACGGCGAGTGCGGGGCTGTTGGCATCGGAGTTGCCCGGCCATGCGGCACTGGCGGTGACGCCGGTGTCCACCGCAGCGCCGCCGGTGGCCGCGTCGCTCACGAGCACTTTGATCTGCTCACTCTGGGACAGCCCCGGATCGATGTGATAGCTGATGACATCGTAGGCGCCGGCGGGCAGGGAACCCAGCGTCACCCGGATCATGCCGAGATTGTTCTTCACAAAGTCCTCGGCGAGAAATGTCAGGGGCGCGCCGCTGCCGTCCCCGCGGTCCCGCCAGTCCAGCCCGCCCACCGGGAAACCGTCCGGAGCCAGCGTGTCGATGGCGATGGTGAAGTCATCCCCGGTTTCGGAAAAGAGCACCGTGGCCGGCAGGTCGGCGGCATTGGTATTGTGGATCCCCGCGCCGACCACGGTGCCGCCCGCGGCGCCGGTTTCGGGGAGACCTCCGAGCGCCCCGATATCGATCAGCGCGTAGCGCTGCGATCCGGGCAAAATCCCCACCACGGCGCCGGCACTCGCGCTTTCCGCGCCGCGGACCGCCGTTAGGGTGTAGGTATTGGCCGAGTGCGCTGTCACCGTGCTGCCCATGCCCTGGGCATCAGTCAGGGCCGTGACGTCGCCGATTCCCGTGATGCTGACGGCGGAGCCGGAGCGCACCTTCCACTGCAGCGTCACCGGCTGGCCCGGTTCAAGGGCCGCTGCGGAGGCAGTGAAGCTTTCGATGAGCTTGATGGTGATGGTCACCGCGGCCTGCTGGCTCCCGGAGGGAGTGTCCACCGACAGGTTATAGGTGGTGGTCTCCGCCGGCGTGACATTGATCGAGCCCTCACCGGCGGCATTGTTCAGTAAAAGGATGCTTCCCACCCCCTGGTCGATGACGGCGCTGGTGGCGCTGGTGGAGATTTTCCATGACAGTTGAGCGGAGCCGCCCTCCAGGATGGAGTCGGGCAGGCCGTTGAAAAAGTTGATCGGAGTATTGGTATTGGGCACGGGGCCGATGACCACGCCGTACATGTTCCTGTTGGTGTTGTCCGCCTGCTGCAGCGTTATGGTCCCGGTGGGGAAGTCCTTGTAGTAAACGGAGTAGTGCTGGTTGATGGAGCCGTCGGCTCCCTCGTCGATGGGGACCTCGTCAGGGACTGCGGCATTGAAGGTGCGGTTGAGACCGTTCGCCGTGGCGATCCATCCCTCATCCAGAATCCACTGCATGGCTCCGGCGCCGAAGGTCGGGGGAGTGGCCCCGTCCCCGTCGCTCAGCCGGTTGTCGATCAGCATATAGCACCGCGCGGATTCACTCACGGTGATGTCGAGACGATAGCCCGCGAGATCACGGTTGTCGTTTCCGGACATGATGTATTCCAGCCCGTTCAGATAGGCCGGGATCACGAGTCCGGCACCGGTGTTGTCGAGATAGCGGTGATTGCGGTCCACGAAGGACGGTGCTCCGCTGCCGAAAACCGGAACGGTGAAGCTGTTGCCGATGACGAGTCCGGGAACGGGTTCGCCGTCGATGCTGACGGGAAACATCTGCCCGGTGTAGCGCGCCGTGATGGTGTCGGTGGCCTCATTCCGGCCGCCGGTTTCCACGACCGAAGTGATGATCGCGGCATGCGCGGAGGGAAGTCCTGCGATGAGGAGGGAGAGGATTGCTCCAGGGATGGCTCGACTGACGCGGCCCGTGTTCCGTACTGTTGTGGCGGCTGAGTTCATGGATTGCAAGGACTGAGGGTTCAAGGCGGTCAGCGGCCTGCAGGCCCCGTTACCGGCGAAGCCGTGGCGCTGTACGACGCCGGTTTTTAGCGGAGCGCCCCGTGGCTTGGCAATACTTTTAGACTACGCCCTTCATGGAACCCTGAGCCGTTCCTCCCGCCCCGGTGTCAGGCATCCCGGACCCGGAGCACCGAGGCGTCAAGTTGACCGCGCCGGAACCTCGTGGTGAATTCCTCTCCGGGCTGCAATTGTGAGGCCTCCCGCACCAGTTTGCCGCTGGAATCAGATGTCAGGGAATAGCCGCGCTCCAGAACCGCCGGGGGCCCGAGCGTCCGCAGCAGGCCGGAGAGACGCTCCAGCACTCCGTTCCTCCGCTCCAGCGCCGCGAGTGCCCGGGTGCAGAGTCGGTCGCGCCAAACTTCCAGCGCTGCCGTCCGCTCCGCCAGCAGCCGGTCGGGCCGTTTCAGCTCCAGCCGGTGCCTCAGCGACTGAAGGGCATGGTTCAATACCTGCAATTTTTGCAAGGTCTGCCGCTGACAGTCCTCGACGGCACCGTCGAGCCGCTGCCGGCATGGCAGGAGCAGCCGTTCACCATCGCGCTGCAGCACACTGCGTCCTGTCAGTTCCACGATGCGCCGGGCCGCCGCCAGCCACTGGAGCACGCGGAACTCCATGCGTTCGCGGTGCTGCGCGAGCAGGGAGAGCAGTTCCGCGCGGTCCGGTGTCAGCAGTTCCGCCGCGGCACTGGGTGTGGGAGCCCGCAGGTCAGCCGTAAAATCGGCGATCGTAAAATCGATCTCGTGGCCCACGGCGCTGATGACCGGAATCGGGCACTCGTAAATGGCGCGCGCCACGGCCTCCTCGTTGAAGCACCACAGGTCCTCCAGACTGCCGCCCCCGCGGGCCACGACCACGGCGTCGATTTCCGGCAGGGCTCGACCGCTTTCCGCCGCGAGCATTCGCAGCGCGCCGGCGATTTCCTGTTCTGCGCCGGCACCCTGCACGCGCACGGGTGCGATGAGCAGGCGCAGCCACGGCGCGCGGCGGCGCAGCACATGGAGCATGTCCTGGAGCGCCGCACCTGTCGGCGATGTCACCACAGCGACCGTGCGCGGGAAGCGCGGCAGCGGTTTCTTGTGCGCCGCATCGAAGAGCCCTTCGGCCGCCAGCCGGCGCTTCAGTTCCTCGAATCGCATCTGCAGGGCGCCCTGTCCTGCCGCCTGCACTTTGCGCACCAGCATCTGGTACTGCCCCCGCGCTTCATAGACCGTGATTTCTCCAAAGGCCTGCACCATCAGGCCGTCCCCCAGCGGGATGCGCAGCGACTGCGCACTGCTCTTGAACATCACGCAGCTCAACTGGGCGGCCGCGTCCTTCAGTGTGAAATAGTGGTGGCCGCTCGACTGCAGCCGGTAGTTACTGATCTCCCCCGCGACCCAAAGCGCCCCCACCTGGCGCTCCAGCACGTCCTTCACGCGGCGCGTCAACTGTGATACGGTCAGGATTTTCTCACTCGGCGTGGCAGTGAACAGGTCCATGAGTCGCCCGTGGTGTAAACACGCCGCGCCGGTTTGTCGAATGGATTGACCGCCGCCCGCTGCGGGAGGTCCGCCGTTTCAGTGGTCCCGCTGTGCCGGGACTCCTGGCGGCGGCAGGCCAACGTCGGACTATGGTCCGCTCCATGAGGTGGCCTCGTCCTGCCAGCGGCTGCGGATGACGTCTTCGATGACGGGAACGGTTTCATTCCCGGATCCGGCCCATCGCAGGTAGAGGAGGGCGCACTGCCAGGCGTCACTTTTTGCGAGTTCGGCCAGAGTCTGGGCGTAGCGGCCGCTGCGGCTGGCGTAAGCGGTGAGGACGCCTCCCCCGGAGCGGTGTTCGATTTCGTAACTCTGCCACGTCTCTTTCGGGAGGGCCTCCGTGTAAGTCTCCACCCGCCGCAGGCGCACCCGCATGGCTCTGGGCACGCCGGGTTTGCTGAGACAAAACTCCGCCCACGGCATGTCTCCGAACGCGGTGAAGTTCTCCCAGTCAATTACACAGCCGGTTTCGGTCTCCCCAAGCGGCACGGTAACTTTTCGCCCGGCGGCATCGGTGAACACAAAAGGCAGCCAGTCTCCGTGAGGACCACTGACCGGCGCCCCCACGTCCCACGCGGTGATTTTCGGATCCTGACCTCTGAACTTCTCATAGAACTCCCTCATGCGCGGTGCAGCCCGGTCCGGATCCATGACCAGCGGCAGCCGGGCGGGGATGGTCTGAGCCGTGAGGAAAGTCTGCACGGCCGCTTTGCCCCGGGCGACACGCTCCTGCACTGTCAGGCCCCTGCGCTCCTGTTCCGCCTGGACCGTCACGGCCTCGCCTCCGAACGCTCCGAAAAAGCGCCATGCCACAAAGACTCCGGCTGTGACCAGCAGCAGCACCGCGACGATGGTGCGCGGGCCGATGCGATCCACCCATTCCATCCAGCCGAGCCGTGAGTGCTTGTAGGCGCTGTCCAGCACCCCGTGAAGTTTGTTGCGGCGCAGGTCGGGACCGGCCGAGGTGCCGCGAACTTTGCCGAATTCCGGCGACTCGACGGACTCGAGGGCTGCCGGCGATTCGGACCTCGAGAGGTCGGCCGCGGCGCCGGCCTGAAACGCCGTGCGGGGACGCAGCACCCGTTTGAACTCGTGCAGTGGAGCTGCGTGGCGCTTCTCCAGCCGGTTCTTCCCCCGTTTCTTCTCCTCACTTCCCGCCGCGGGCACATTGTCAGGAGGATTTTGGACCGTGTTCCTGGTAATCTCCCGCGGCGGAGCATTGGGCTCGATGACGACGGCCGGACGGTGGAAGACCTCCTCATTGATTTCGAGGTCCAAATCCCCTTCCGACGGCGCACCGGCCGGCTCCGCGGATGGGCGGCTGCCGGACGTTGTGCTGGGTGGAGACTTCTCGCTGGGCGGGTCCATGAGTTAAAAAAGGCTAAACCCGGAAGGGGAGACGATCAACTGTCAACGCGGCGGCTTTTCCGGCGCGGATGCGGCCCGGCGGCTTCGCGCAGCGGACGCTGTACGCCTGACTTCAGTTTATCCAAAACCCCGTTCACAAATCGTGCGCTTTGTTCCCCTCCATAACGTTTCGCGATTTCGATCGCCTCGCTGATGGCCACTACGGGAGGGACCTCGGGGCAGTGGTGCATCTCGTAGAGGGCCACGCGGAGAATGTTGCGGTCCACCCCGTCGAGCCGCTCCATGCTGAAGTTCTCCAGCACCGGAACGATCAGCGCATCGATTTCCCCCAGACGCTCCGTCACGCCGCGGTAGAGCTGTTCCGCATGTTGACGCACGTCGCGCTTAGCGGTGTGGAGTTTGAAAAACCCCTCCACGTCATGCTCACCTTCGCCGGGAGTGAATTCCCGGCTGAAGAGCAGTTGCACGGCGGTTTCGCGTCCTTCACGGCGCCTACTCATCCTTTTCGGTTTTGGGAGTTGGATAGGCGGTATGCAGTTTGGTGAAGAGTTCCGCCATATTGAGCGCCGCCCGGGCGGCCTCCACGCCGCGGTTCATCCGGTCGCCGAAACACCGCTCCCGCGCCTCCTGTTCCGTGTTGGTGAGCAGCACCATGTTGATGACCGGCGTGAGGTGGCGGGTGCTCATCATCTGCAGTTCCTGCGCCACTGCACTGGTGATGAGGTCGGCGTGGCCCGTCTCGCCGCGAATCACGACACCCAGGGCGATGATGACATCGGCGTGGGTGTACTGCAGCACGTATTCCGCACAGACGGGAATTTCCCATGCGCCGGGAACACGGTAGAGCGGCACACTGGCTGTGGGCATGATGCTGAGCAGTTCGCCCTTGGTGCTCTCCAGCAGGCCGTTCATGCACTGCTCGTTGTACATGCTCGCGACGATGGCGAAGGTCTTGCGGGGACCGATGAGCCGGGGGCGGCGGGGAAGAGATTGGGAAGCCATAAGAAAAACCGGGCGATCATTGGGGGCTCTCTCCGCGGGGCGCAACTGTTTTGCCGGCCCTCCGGCTCCCGGCAGGGGGCCGTTCAGCGTTTCCCGAAGAAGTCCGCCAGCCCCTGCAGGCCGTCGCTGTCGGCCTTCTCCCGGGTGGCGTTTACAGCGGCCTTCTGCAGCGCGCAGAGCTCCGCGATGCCCTTTTGCCCGAGCGACTGAAGAGCGGAGAACTGCGCCGGGGTGAAGGTTGCCTCCTCGCCGGCGCCCTGGATTTCCACAAATTCGCCGTCCTCGGTCATGACGAAATTGGCGTCCACCTCCGCGTCTTTATCCTCCTCATAATTCAGGTCGAGCAGGGCGTCCCCCTTGAACATGCCGGCACTGACCGCGGCGACCATTTTTGTCAGCGGCGTGCGAAACACCTTCTTCGCCGCCGCCAGTTTGTCGAAGGCGAGGGCCGCCGCCACGCAGGCGCCGGTAATGCCGGCGGTGCGCGTGCCGCCGTCGGCCTGGAGCACATCGCAGTCCACGTAAATCGTGCGCGGTCCCACGAGGCTCAGGTCCACGACTGAGCGCAGCGAGCGGCCGATAAGACGCTGAATCTCGGAACTGCGCCCGTCGAGCCGGCCTTTGGAAATGTCGCGCGGCTTGCGCTCGGCGGTGCTCGCCGGCAGCATGGCGTATTCCGCGGTGAGCCAGCCGCCCTGGACATTCTGCTCCTTCATCCAGCGCGGCACTCCCTCCTCCACGGTGACGGTGCAAATGACGCGCGTGTTGCCAAAGCAGCACAGGACACTGCCCGCGGCGCTGGGCACGATGTGCGGGATGAAGGTAATGGGGCGAAGTTGATCTGCGGCGCGTCCGTCGGGTCTGCTCATGGCCCTGTGCCTGGAGCGGAATTCGCGGATTGCCAAACCGAATCAGCGGGGAACCACCCGCGCCCGGACAAAGGTCCGCGGTGCCCCCGGTGCGGGCGTGCAGGTCACAGTGATCACTCCCTCCGCCGGAGCGCTGACAGTCAGGATCTCCGGCGGGGCGGGCGTCCACGCGCTCAGATTCGTCCCGGTCTCGATGATCACCCTGGCATCGTCCGCGCCGGCGTGGAGCAGGAAGCCGGCGGAGAAATCGCCCGGCGCCAGCAGGGCCGAAGGCTGCGCCACGGCGTACTCGAAGAGGTCGCTGTAGCCATTGCCGTCGCTGTCGCCTGACACGTTGCCGGCGAACGCGATCGCATCCCCGGAACCCGGATTTCCCCCGGGCAGCACACTGGCGCGCCAGTTTTCCGGGAGACTGTGGTCGGGATTCATCTGCGGCGCGATGAGCACCATGCTGTGGCCGTTGCCGTCCGCGGCGTTCGGCCAGGGGTGGTCGTCGCCATAAACGAAGCGCTTGATGTCTGCGCCGAGCGCATCTGACAGCGCGATTTGCTCGCCGCTGTTGTCGAGGCTGCCGGTATAGACGCCGTGCAGTGTTGCGCCGGGAAACTGCGCCGCGAAAGCCGCGGCATCGCGCGCCAGGACGAGCCGTGCGCCGGCGGCCAGCACCGTGCCGGGAGCGAAGCCGTAGCCGATGCCGGCAGTGAACTCCACGCCGGTGAGTTCGACGACGCCGGCGGAAATGTTCTGCAGTTCGATGAACTCCCAGCCTTCGGCGAAGGGCGGATTATAGCAGATCTCGCTGATCACCAGGTTTGCCGCACTGGCCGCGGTGCCGACGATGAACTGCGCCTCGGTCAGGGCACTCCATTCGGTGCCGTTGCGCGCCCGGGCTTTGATGACACCGGTTTGTGTGAGGGTGACGGGACCGCTGTAAGCCGTGCCCGCCACATTTCCGGTGAAAGCCTGACGCGGATCCGTGCCGTCGGTGGTAAAATAGACGGTGCCGGACGGAGCGGAGATGGTCAGGGCGAAATTCACCGGCACGATGCCGCCATGCTGGCCGAAGGCCGGTGCATCGATGGACGGATACAGGGAGTTGGCGCGCAGCCGGGGGATGAGCGCAAAGCTGTTGGCGTTGTTGTAGAGTGCCGGCAGGTAGCTGTTGCGCACGTTGTTCACCGTGGGGAGCCAGTCGGCTTCGCGGGTATAGACCGTCTTGCTGGCATTGGTGCCGTAGGGCGTTTCGTCGGCGGTGTCTCCCCAGCGGGCGCTTTCCGCGACGATGGCTTTGTCCAGTTGTGCCGCGAGTCCGCTCCAGCGATTCTGGTTCGCCGCGAGACTCAGCGCGCCGCCGTTGAAACAGTGCTTTTGCACGCGGTCGGCGAAAAGCAGGCGGAATTCGGGGCTGTTGCGCAGGTACTGGAACAACTGCCCCGGTGTGCTGGCATTGCCGGAGCTGATGCGGTTGTGTGAGGTGTTATCGAGTGCGATCTCCTGATCCCAGACGTGGAAGTTCCACAGGTCCGGCACGTCGCGGCGGCGCGAGGCATACCAGTTGTGACTCGGCCAGTCCTCGGCCCACGCGAAGATGTGCAGCAGGTAGTAGTCGGCGAAGGACGGGATGTCGAGATACTGCGTTCCCATCTGCTGATAGCGCGCAGTGTCCGCCATGCCCTGCGCGCCGAGTGCGAACATCGCGTTCCATGCCGCGCTGTTGCCGACTTTCACTTCGTTAAAGTCGGCAATGACATCCCACGCCGTCGGCAACCCGCCCTCGTAATCGCTGAAGAAGGATTCATCCATTTTTTCCGACAAGTCGTGCACGCCCCAGTAAAGCCCATTGACGTAAAGATGCACGAAGCGCGAGGTGGTCTGCAGACCGCCGAGGTCTGTCCAGCTGCGCTTCATCCACACGTCGCGGAAGTAAACGGAATCGTCAGGGCGGTAGCGGCCCGGATCCCAAGAGACAAGGCCCCAGGAATCAGTGAAACAGGCACGCAGCACGAGTCTGTCAAAACTGTCCGTGCTGCGTCCTGGAAAGAGTCGCTCCCGCAGCCGCGCGGCCCCGTATTCACCTTTGAAGGAAAGGCGCATGGAGTGCTTCTGCATGCGCGCCGGGCGCCGGCTGCTTCCGCCGTGAATTTCCACGCCGCAGGTCTCCTTGCAGAGGGTGGATCCGTCGGTGTCGATCAGTTCGATGGAGCACTTTTTCTCCCATGCATCGCCGGAACTGCGCGGATTCTGATAGATGCCGGAAGGCCCGAGAAAGTCACCCGGAGCCATGGCGAGAGAGAGCGACGGCAGCGCCTCGAGCGCGTCCATGACCGAGAAACCGGCGACGGTGTTGTTGCGCACCACCGGGTCCATTTCGTAATTCGCCGGCACGGTGCCGCCCACTTCACTGTCAGTGCCCCACGTGGCCGGCCAGCCGGGCGGATTCGCCGGCTGCACGGCGGCTTCGGCGCGGAAGAGATAGCTCTGGGTGTCCACATTGCTCGGAATGAGACCGGGCACGAACGCGGCGGCGCGGAGAATGGTGGTGCCGGTGATGCTGACGGGGCCGGTGTACACCGTTCCCGTTGCGGCAGCGGGCGCGGAACCGTCGAGCGTATAACGAATCTGTGCTCCCGGCGTGTCGCAGGAAATCTCCGTCGAGAACGGGGCGGAGTAATAGCCGCGGTCCACCGAGAACCGGGTGTCGCTCACGATGCCCTGAAACGCCGTGCTGTTGGCTGCGCCCGGTGTGGGCGTGGCGTAATAGACGCCGCCCGCCTGAAGGGTGCCGAGCAGGTCCACCGCCGGTGAAAGCAGGAAGTCCGCATCTGAAACGCCGCCGTTTTTCAGTCCCTGAAACGCGAGCACGTTCGTGCCGCTGATCAGCACCCCCGCAGGTATGGCCACGGTGATTTCCTCCTGTGACATGCCGTCCGGTTTGGCGCGGTCCGCGGTCGCTGCCGAGTTCCACGTCAGGGTGCCGGGTGCATTGCGCGAGGCGATCAGCGTTCCGTTGAGCCATGCGGCAAATCCGTCGTCGTAGCGCACGCGGAGGCGGATATGGCTGTAATTCGACGGCTCGGCGGTATTGAACAGGGCGCGCGCATAGAGCGAGGAGGTGTTCCCCTGCAGCGCGCCGCTGAGATTCGTGTTGATGAACGAAGCATAACTGGAGGCGCCGATTTCCAGCGCATTGACAAAGACGTTGTGGCTGGTGGTCGTCCCGGTGGCTGCGGCGCGTCCCTCGAGAATCACCTGGCCGCCGGCGTTTGACTGTGCCACCAGCGTGACGCTGCGCGCAAGGAAGGCGGCATCGTCCGGCAGTTGACCATCCGCGCCGTTGAACGTCAGGGTGCCGGAAGCACCGCCGTTGGCGTCGGTCCACACCGCGGATCGGGCCGTGGCGCTGGCCCGGTCGTAGGCGTAAAGCGTCACCGGATAGGCGGTGTCGGGCGCGAGGCCGCTGACGGTGATGTTCATGCCCTTCGGAGTGCCGGCCACGTAATTGCTGGTGGAGGCAAAGATGAAGTCCTCACCGGCGTTGTTAAGCGTCGCGGAATTCGCGATACTTTCGGTGCCTCCCTGACGGTTCCGCGCGGAGAGGGTGAGACCGGAGCCAAAGGCGTCCAGCTTCACATTGATCGAGCCCACGGACACATTCGCCGTGACAGGACCGGTCCCGCTCTCCAGGACAGTGGTGAAATTGAATCCCGCCCAGCCGGCCGGGGGAGGCACCGACGCGAAGGACGGACCCTTGATGTCGATTTTCGTCCCCGGCGGTGCAGTGTCAAAGCCCATGCCCGTGGCGCCGCTGCTCCATGCGGTATCGTTGAAGGCTGCCGCCGTCCATGTGCTGCCGAGCGCCGCGCTCGCCGGCACATGATATTTCACTGCCGTCCCCTCAGTGAGCACCGGTGTGGTCACCGAGATGGAGGAAGCCACGGCGTAACTCACATTGCGCCGCAGTTTCGGCACCGGATTGAATTCCGTCGCTTTCGTCACGCCATCAGGTGCCACGAGCGCGAGGTATTCCCCGTCCGGATTCATCTGAAAATTCGTGTGCAGTTCCTGACCGGCGACCGCCCGGTTTTTGCCGGAGGCGAACACCACCAGCCGCGCGCCGGCGGCCAGATTCTGTGCCGGAAACGTCCACTTGTTGAGCAGCAGCGGATCGTCCGTGAGCCGCCATCCGGCCAGGCTGACCGGGGCTCCGGTTTCATTGTGAATTTCGATCCAGCCGGGAGAGGCGAAATCCGCGTCCTGCAGTCCGCCTTCGTTTACGGGCAGAACCTCGGAAATGGTGAGGGCACGCGCCAGCGGCACCGTCAGAAGAAGGCAGGTAAGGGGGCGAAGCATGGGAGGGCTTTGATAATGCGTGATTTCGTCGGCAGTGAACAGGCTAAAGTGACGCCACGGCGAAAGCATCGTTGCGACCACTGTTTGAACCCGTTCGGGATTTTTCGTCCTCCGTTAAACCCGATCTTATCCGCAAGCAGGGGACGGCGGAACTATTTTCGCGACCCGGGTTGACCCGGGCAGGACTTGAGAATCGCCTGCGCCAGTCCGGGGATGTCGTGCTGCTTGGCTTCGATGTGCGGAGGATGGCCGAGCGCCTTGAGCGCCGCTGTGGTCACGGGCCCGATGCTGGCAAATTTGACGTCCGCGGGCAGGGGGAGACCGAGCGCGAAGAAATTCTCCGCGGCACTGCTGCTGGCGAAGGTGATGATGTCGGCGCCCTCCTCGCGCAGCCGGGCCTGGCCGCCGGTGAGGTCGTCCGTTTCCGGCACCGTGCGGTAGGCGACGGCTTCGTCCACGATCGCACCGTGTTTGGTCAGGCCGGCAGCGACGACATCGCGTGCCCCCTCCGGGCGGACCCAGAGCACCGTTTGATTCTCCATGCTGCCGGCGTGGGCGATCAGTTCCTTCACCAGGGATTCGGCGACGGATTTCTGCGGGACGAAGTCGGCGCTGAGGTGGTATTCGCCGAGTTTCTTCGCCGTGCCCGGACCGATGGCGACCAGTTTCGCGCCGCCGATGTCGCGGGCGTCTTTGTAGATTTTGAAAAAGATGTCGAAGAACGCGGTGACGCCGTTCGGGCTGGTGAAGATGATCCACTCGTACTTGTGCGCGTCCTGCACGAGCCGGCCGAATTCGAGCAAATCCGCCGGCGGGGCGATGCGGATGGTGGGCAGTTCCCAGACGTCGGCGCCGAGCGCGCGCAGTCTTCGCGTGAGGTCGCCGGCCTGCTGACGGGTGCGGGTGACGACGATGCGTTTTCCAAAGAGCGGCCGGCGCTCGAACCAGTTCAGTTTGTCGCGGAGTCCGACCACGCCCCCGATGATGCAGACGGCGGGGGCTTTGAAGCCGCGCGCGGCGACAAGGCCGGCGATGGTGCCGAGCGTGCCGGTGAGGGATTCCTGACGGCCGGTGGTGGCCCAGCGCACCAGCGCGACGGGTGTGTCAGGCTCCGCGCCGTGCTCCACCAGTTTCCCCGCGAGGATGGCGATGCGGCCCACGCCCATGAGCATGATGCGCGTGCCGGGCGTGCGGGCGAGCTGCCCGAAATCGAGCGAGCTTTCCTCCTTTTCCGGATCCTCGTGGCCCGTGAAAATGGTAAGCTGGGAACAAAAGTCGCGGTGCGTCACCGGGATGCCGGCATAGCCCGGGCCGGCGATGGTGGACGAAATGCCGTGGACGACTTCCCACGCGCAGCCTGCGGCCTCCAGCTCCTCCGCCTCCTCACCCCCGCGTCCGAACACATAAGGATCGCCGCCCTTGAGCCGCGTGACGATCTTTCCCTTCTTCACCTTTTCAATGAGCAGGGCATTGATGCTGTCCTGGGGCAGGGTGTGGTCCGCAGCTTTCTTGCCGACGTAGATAATCTCCGCGTCCGGGCGCGCCCATGCCAGCACCTCCTTGTTCACGAGGTAGTCGTAGGCAATGACGTCGGCGGCCTCGATGCACTCTTTCGCCCGCAGGGTCACGAGCCCCAGATCCCCCGGGCCCGCGCCCACCAGATAGCAAATACCCGGCGCCATGGTCACTTGCTCAGCGATCCGCTGAACACCTTTTCGATGCGCACGCCAATGGTTTCCTCCAGCCGCCGCAGCGCATCGTTGTAGTCGGAGTAGGCCCGGTAGCGGGAAATCTCCAGCATCTGCCGCTGGTCCTCCGCGTCGTATTTGAAACGAACCGTGGTCGCGAATCCCTTCAGACCCGCGCCGGCGGCTTCGACTTTCTTCAAACGGTCGCCGATGGCCGCACTCTCTCTTTTCACATCGTTGTCGTGCGTGTGAAGATCCCGGTAGGCTTTCTTCACTTCCTCCACGGCCATGCGAACCTCGTGCGCCACCTGGTCCCGCTGTTCGTTGAAGAGCTTCTCCCAGTTCTCGGCCGCCTGCTGGTAAGCCTTGCCGCGCTTGTTGATGCGGGTCCAGTCGAAGAGCGGAATCTCGATCCCGATGCGGATTTCCCACGTGTCTTCATCGCCCTGATACCCGGCACGGGTTTCATTGCCGTAGCCGATGTCGAAAAATGTGGACCACGGGATGCGCTCGGCTTTGGCCTGCTGCAGGCGGGCCCGGGCGATGCCGAGGCGGGCGCGGCTTTCCACCACATCGGCGCGGTGGAGCATGGCCATTTCGATGAGATAGGCTTCGTCGAGTTGTGTGTAATCAAGAATCCGGCGGGTGATGATGCCCGGGGAGTAAATCCTGCCGGCCTCGACGCGGCAAAGCTTCGCGATTTCGTAACGTGTCTTGTCCGCATCGCGGCTGACCTTCATGGTATCGTCGAGCACGTCTGCCATGTCGAGATTGGCCCGGTAGGCCTCCACGGCGAAATCGGTGAGGTTGGCGCTTTCCATTTCGGTGCGGAACGCGGCGAAATTCGCGCGCCGCCTTTTGTGCGCGCCGAGCGTGCTTTCATAAACGGCGAGGTCCTGGAAAAGAGCCCGCAAGTCCCGCACCAGTTTGTCCTCCTCCGCGAGATACTGCCCCTCGGCCAGCAGGATCTCGGCGGACGCGCGCGCGAGTTCCGATTTTTTCACCCATGGATTGGGGGTGCGAAATCGAAGCAGCGCGGAGAAATCATCAGTGTGCTGTGTGTAGTCCGGCGTAATCGGATCGCTGAAGAGAAACATGTCATCCGACTGCGACCCATAGCCGAGGCGCAGTTCGGGATTCCTCCAGTCCTTTCTCTCCTGACGCTGGGCAACGGCATTGAGAATTTCGGCGCGCCGCCGTCCCAGTTCGATGTTCTTCGCGATGGCCAGCAGGATGCAATGCTCCTCATTGAGCGGACCGGTGGCCGGAACGCGGGCCAGCAATTGCTCCGGCGGCACGATGAGCGATTGGGGGGACTTCGCCGGATCCACCGGCGCATCGCCTTCTTTTTGCCGGAACAGCGGTTTCGCCTGCCGGACCGGTTTGGACGCGGGGACTGCTTTGGCGGATTTCGCTTTGGAAGTCGAGGCCGCCGGTGCTGGATTCGCTCGCTCCCCGGTGGATTTTGGTTTGGAGTGCAGTACCGGACACAGCAGGCTCAGCGCGAAAGCGTGAAGGAGCAGGGTACGGGAAAGGGGAGGAGGGTGCGTCATGGGTAGAGGATGGGTCGGCGCAGCAGGGGCGGAATTCCTCTGCGTGTGTCGCATTTGATCCGGCGACTCAAGCAGGAAATCCGCCTGCCGCAAATTCAGGGGACGCAGGTTTTGAACGGCCGCCGGTGAAGCCGGGCTGAAAAAAAGCATCCCGGCGGGTAAAACCGGCCGGGATGCGGAAGTTGTATGGTAGCAGGCGGCAGCGGAGCCTTACTTGGCCATGGCCATCTGCATCATCGGGGGATTGAGCGCCTCCTTGATCTTGTCCAGGCCGCGGTACTGCTTGCCGTTCTTTTCCACCATGCCGCGGGACACGAGATTCTGCAGTTTTTCATAGGCGCGCAGACGGAGCATTTCCTCTCCTCCACTGACCGCATTCCGCAGTTTCAGGTTCTCATAGACGGCTTCAAAAAGGCTGTTGAATTCGTAAATTTTCTTCTTTGTAAGAGCAGCGACGAGTTCGTCGGTAACATGATCCGGGAGACGACGGGAGAACCTGGTGCGTTTGGTAGTAGCCATAGGGCAATACTTTAGCACAGATGTTCAAAACTGCGAAGGATTTCTTAATCGCAGCGCAATTTGTCGCGTGATTGAGAGAAAATTAGGAAAGCCTCGCATCGCGCCGTAGGAAATTCCCTGAGCAGTCCGGCTTCTCCGGGTCGATGGACCGCTGCGCTTGCCCGCGGCGATTCGCGTGACGAATCTGACACCAATCGCCGCCTGACGCCGGGACCCTTCCTGGCAGTCTCCGGGGCATGATCACCGTCCCCATGAAAGCCGCCCGCATCGATGGCGTCCCGTTTCGCAGCAAGGAAGTCAGCTGGCTCGCCTTCAACAGCCGCGTGCTGCAGGAGGCGGGGGATGTGCGGCTGCCTCTGGTGGAGCGGCTCAAGTTTCTGGGTATTTATTCGTCCAACCTGGACGAATTCTTCCGGGTGCGCATTGCGACCCTCGTGCGCCTCATCGAACTGGGCCGCGATTACAAGAAACTGAGGCTGCCGGACCCGAAGCAGACCCTCAAGGAGTCGATGCGAACCATCAAGAACGAGGCAAAGCTGTTCGATGAATGCTACGGCAACATATTTGCCGCTCTCGCCAAACGCGGCGTGGAACTGGTCAATGAAACCACGGTGCCGCGGCCGCTGTGGGAATGGCTCCTCGATTACTTCTTCACCAAAGTCCGTCCGCACATCATGCCCGTGATGATCCGCAGTTATACGCGATTCAGCCGGCTGCCGGACAGCCCCATGTATCTCGCCGTGGAGATGACCAAGAACGGCTCCAGGGGACGCGCGGTGCATGCCCTGATTGAGATTCCGACCAGCGCCCTGCCGCGCTTTGTTACGCTGCCCCCCTACAAGGGCCGGACGCTCGTGATGTACCTCGACGACATCATCCGGTTCGGACTGCCCAGTCTCTTCGCCGCGCTGCCGTACGATGATTTCCGCGCGTGGGCCATCAAGTTCACGCGCGATGCGGAGATGGAGTTTGACGACGATGTCACCCAGAGCCTCTTCGACAAAATCAGCGAGGGCCTGCGCGCGCGGCAGCAGGGCGATCCGGTGCGCATGAACTACGATGCCTCGATCCCGCGCCATTTTCTCAAGTCGCTGGCGGGAAAGCTGCAGCTCGAAGGCGACGCGCTTCTCCCCGGATTCCGCTATCACAACCGCCGCGATTTGATGCACTTTCCGGCTCCGGCGTCGCTCAGTCTCGCGCCCGGGCCGGCCCTGCCGCACGAGGTTCTCAGCGGGGCGCGGGAAAGCATTTTTCGCACTCTGCAGGAACAGGACGCGCTGCTGCATCTGCCGTGGCACTCTTTCACCCACTTCCTCGATTTCCTCCGCGAGGCCAGTCTCGACCCGCTGGTCTCCAGCATCCAGCTCACGCAATACCGCCTCGCCAGAAGCAGCTGTGTGGCGAGGGCGCTCATCGCTGCGGCGCAGAATGACAAGGAGGTGACGGTGCTCGTGGAGCCTCAGGCACGGTTCGATGAAAAGCACAACATCGACTGGGCGCACCGCTATCAGGAGGCCGGGGTGCGCGTCATTCTTGGCGTGCCGGGGCTCAAAGTGCATGCCAAAATGTGCGTCGTCACCCGTCACGAGCACGGAGCCGACCGCTATTACAGCGCGCTGGGCACGGGCAATTTCAATGAGGACACGGCAAAGTTTTATACCGACCACATGCTGCTCACCGCGCATCAGGGCATCGGCGCCGACATCGTGGAAAGCTTTCGATTCTTCGCCGCCAACTGGCAGCCCGCGCGGCTGCTGCATCTCGTGGCCTCACCCTTCAATCTGCGCGCCCAGGTGCGGCACTGGATTCAGATCGAAACCGCACATGCCCGCGCCGGACGCCCGGCGGAAATCTTTCTCAAGCTCAACAACTTTGCAGATCCGGAATTCACCCGCCTGCTTTATGATGCCAGCCGCGCCGGCGTAAAAGTCAGGCTCATCGTCCGCAGCATGTTCAGCGTGGTCACCGGCGACAAAAAATTCAGCCGCCACATCCGGGGCATCAGCATTGTGGACAGTTATCTGGAGCACAGCCGCGTGCTCTTTTTCAACAACGGCGGCCATCCCCGCTGTTACCTCAGCAGCGCCGATTTTCTCCCGCGCAATTTCGACAGCCGGTTCGAAGCCGTGTTCCCGGTCCTCGACCCGCGCCTGCAGGAGGAGCTGCGCAAGGTCATGGAAATCCAGTGGAGTGACAACGTGAAGGCCAGGGTGCTCGACCGGTCGCTGCGGAATGAAATCCAGCGCGGGGGAAAGAAAAAAGTGCGCAGTCAGCAGGCGGTGCGCGACTGGCTGGAGCACGGACGGAAGTGAGTTTCAGCTCAGCGTCGTCATCGTCTGCGCGGTCAGCATCATGCCGCGGAATCGCGCGTGTTCCGGACGCGTCAGCAGCGGATCGGCGGCGAGGATTTCCGAAGCGAGGCGCCGCGCGGTGCGCACCAGCCGGGCGTCGCGCACCAGATCTCCGAGCTGCAGTCCCGGCAGTCCGCTTTGCGCCGTGCCCAGCAGGTCGCCAGGGCCGCGCAGCAGCAGGTCGGCTTCGGCCACGGCGAAACCGTCGGTGGTTTTCTCCAGCGTCCGCAGCCGCTCCACGGCGTCGGGGTTCTTTCCGCCGGCCACCAGAATGCAGTAGCTCTTATGCGCCCCGCGGCCCACGCGGCCGCGCAGCTGATGCAACTGCGCGAGGCCGAACCGCTCCGCATCGAAAACGATCATCACCGTCGCATTCGGCACGTCCACGCCGACTTCGATGACACTGGTGGCGCACAGCGCGCTCACTTCACCGCTGCGCACGCGGGCCATCACCGATTCCTTTTCCTCCGCCGGCACCCGGCCGTGAAGCAGCGCCACTTCGTGCGGCGCGAGTCGCTTTTTCCACTTCTCGAACTCCACCGTCACCGCGCGCACGTCCAGTTTCCCGCTTTCCTCCACCAGCGGGAAAACCAGATAGGCCTGACGTCCCGCCTCGAACTGCTCCTTGAGAAAGGCCGCCACCTGGACGGCATCCGGCTCTTCGCGCACGGCGGTCACAATCGGCTGCCGGCCGGCGGGAATTTCATCGAGAATCGAAACGTCGAGATCGCCATAAACGGTCATCGTCAGTGTCCGCGGGATGGGTGTGGCCGTCATCACCAGCACATCCGGGGCGCGGCCCTGACGCACCAGTCGCGCGCGCTGCTCCACGCCGAACTTGTGCTGCTCATCGATCACTACGAGTCCGAGATTCGTCACCGCTGTGTCCGCAGTGAGGAGCGCGTGCGTGCCAATCAGAATCTGCGGCGCCTCCTCCCCGCCATCGAACAGCGGCAGCGCCGCATCCTCCTTTCGCGAACCCGTGCGCAGGGCGATGCGCACGCCCAGCGGCTCCAGCCAGCGGCGGAAATTCAGATAGTGCTGCTCCGCCAGAATCTGCGTCGGCGCCATGAGTGCCGCCTGACAGCCGCTCTCCACGGCGAAGAGCATGGCCGCGAGCGCGACGAAGGTTTTCCCGCTGCCCACATCGCCCTGGAGCATCCGGTTCATGGCCCGCGGAGCCGCCAGGTCTGATTGGATCTCCGCAATCGCCCGTTCCTGCGCGCCCGTGAGCGCGAACGGCAGCGAGGCGCGCCACTGTGCGCAGAGATGACCCGCGCCGCAGTGACCTTCGCCGCGCAGCGCGTGCCAGTCATGACGCCGGCGCAGCACGTTGAGCTGGAGCGCGAAGAACTCCTCAAGGGCCAGATAACGCCGCGCCTGCTCCATTTGCTCCACCGTTTCCGGAAAATGAATGCGCCGCAGCGCCAGCGCCCGGCTCAGCCCGGCGAAATCTCCCGCATCCGTCGGCGGCGGCAGCGTGTCCGGCATGGCGTCGTCGGTGATGCGCTCCAGCACCGCAAACACCGCCGTCCGCAACACCTTTTGCGGCACGCCCTCACGAGCGCGGTACACCGGAACGATCCGCTGCATGTGAATCCGCGCCTCCTCCGCATCGCCTGTCAGGATTTCGTATTCCGGATGGTCAATGATGAGCCGGTTCTTCGTCCCGCGCTTCACTTTGCCGTAGGCTACGATTTCCTGGCCGGCCGCGAATGACTTATAAATCCACGGCATGTTGAAGAACCGCAGCACCACGGGATCTAGCAGTCCCGCGCCATCCGATTTTTCGATCGTCACCTCGACAAACGCCCGCCGGTAGCCATGCCGGATTTGCCTGGCATCCGTCACCTCCCCGTGCAGCGCCGCCGCCTCACTGGTCTCCGCGTGCGGCCAGTCGGCAAACTGCCGGCGGTCCTCGTAGCGAAACGGATAGTGCCTGAGCAGCTGCCCCGCGGTCACGAAGCCCCCCGTCGCCAGCGCCTTCTGCGCCGCCGCGTCAAAAAACGCGCAGTCCGCCAGCTTTGATTCCAGGTGCAACTCCATCCGCGCCATGAAGCGGCCCGCCCGCGATGCGCAAGAGCCGGTCACCGCCGCTCCAGGAACAGCGTGAACTCGTGCCGGTTGTAGTTGAGGTGGGTGCGGCCGGTGCGCGCCAGCCCTGCGGCTGCAGCGTCAGCCTCCACCGCCCGGGCCAGCGTCAGGATTTCCGGTACCGTTTCCGCGCCGCCCGTTTTCAAAGTGAAAACGATCAGCCCGCCAGGGCGCAGTGCAGGCGCCAACCGCGCGACTGTGCGCATGGAATCGCGCGCGGGGCCGTTGAGGTCGCAGAGCAGCGCGTCGTAGCGGGCGGAGGCGGGCGGACGAAACGCCGCTGCGTCCTCCTGAATAAAAGTCAGGCCCGGCGCGCGCTGGAGGCGCGCATCCAGCGGGGCGCGGTCCACGGCGGTGACATGATAGTCGCGCTGCAGCAGTTCGCCCGTCATGCCGCCGGGACTCGCGCCGAGTTCCAGCCAGTGGGCACCCGGCCGCGGAGGCTCGCGGTGCAGGCGGAGCCAGTGCAGTGCTTCCGCGATCTTCGCGCCGGCACGGCTGATCATGTTTTCATCCTGACGGATGAATTTCACGCCGCCGGGATGGAAGCCGCCGGCCTCGCGCGCCGTGCTCATGCCGGCAAAGAGCCCCTCCTTTCCAGTGAGGCAGAAAAGGGACGGCAGCGCCGGATCCTGCTCCTCCGCATTGCCGGCCTGGAGCGGAGGAAACAGCTGAAGCGTTCGTCCGCGCAGGTTCGAGGCGAGGGATTTGTAATACCGGTTCTGAGCGCCGGCATCCAGAGGTCCCATGAGCACCGACTGCGGATTCCGGGGGCCGAATTTCTTTGCCAGAGCCTGAGCGGCCTTTTCGATGAATTGCGGTGTCGTTTCCGGATGGCACGGCCAGCTGTGTTCCACGGGCAGGTGCCACGGAACGAACAGCCCGATATCCTCATCAAGCCGTCCCGGTTCCGGCAGTTTCGCCAGGCACCAGCCGCCAGACAACTTCACCGTCGCCTCTGCGCCCAGTGCCGTGAGGACCTCCGGCGCGAGGGGCGCGAAGATTTCCGGAATGCGCAGCAGCCGGCGGAGAGCGGAATTCGAGCCGGCGGATTTTTCCATGGTCTGCGTGGTGGCCGGGACGATGGCTTCGACCCGGTCGCGCTACTGCTCCACCACCCTGGCCTTCACCCGGCTCACCAGCGCCGGAAGGTCGCCGTATTTCAGCGCGCCGGGAAGGAGTCGCGGCGACCGAATGTTGTGAACGGAAGCCCAGCGGAACTCCGTCGGCGGGAGTACCGCTTCAGACACCACACCGCGTTCCGACTGCGTCAGGGCAAGCGCGGTTTCCTGCACGGCGTCCGCCGCGGCATTTATTTTGATATCCTTCGGCTGGCGCTCGTGGTTTTTGATAAACGTCAGCACCGTGAGCACATCGTGGGCGCGTCGCTGAATGACGCTGGTGTTGTAGCCCAGCGTGTAGCCCGCGAATTCGCGCGGGTTGTCCACTTTGCGCGCCATTTCCGCAGTACCGGGCGCGGGATCGGTGAAAAGCTGCGGCAGGCAAACGGCGATTCCTTTGGCCACGGACTCATCCACTCCCTTGTCGTGGCCGATCGCGACGATGACGCCGCCGTTCCACGTCTTCGGATAATGCCATGTGGCGGCCACCCGTTCCTGATGTGTCTGGTTGGCGATCCATCCGGTCATCACGAAGCGGTCGTCCTTCTCGTCCTTCTGATCCATCACCCACTCGCAGGAGCCGGCGACTTTCCAGGTGCGTCCGACCACCGCCGGCAGCGCCTCGTCCACGAGCTGCGGGCGCGCGGCGATTTGCTTCGCGGCGTCATTGGCCCAGTGCTGCAGCAACGCACGCTCCAAGTCCGCATCGTTGGCTTTCGGCGCCGGATGCTCCGCAGTCCACACGGTCGCCTCATCTTTGGTGAGAATGCGGGCGGGCTTTTCCTCTGCAGGAGCAGGCCGCGGAGTCTTGAGGTGTTTGGCGAACCACTGATACATCGCCATGCGGCTGGGCAGGTTATAATTGTGAGGGAATTCCGTGCGATTGTGCAGGAAGACATTCTCCGGCGCGCCCATCATGGCGAAGTGACGCTGCAGTTCCGGAAATCCCTTCGTCGCCATCTCTTTGGTCCAGTCATCCGCGGCGGTCATGCCGATTGGCTTCGGCGCGAAGAGCGCGGCAAATTCCACATTCCCCGTGCCGATGCGCAGCATGCTGGCGTTCTCACAGGTGCAGCCGCCCTGCATCGCCGTGCTTACCATGACGCACGGAAAAATCGCCGCGGGCCGCGGATCGATCGCTCCCAGAATGAACGTTTGCGTGCCGCCGCCGCTGGCACCGGTGACGCCGATACGCGCGGAGTCCACATCCGGCAGCGATTCGATGAAGTCGAGCGCCCGGATGCTGTTCCACGTCTGCAGACCCATGATGCTCTGCAAATGCTGCTCCGCCTGCGGACTGAAAAAGCCCCACTGCGTTTCGCTGATCAGGTCCGGCCGCTGCGTTTTGAATCCGTGTGCCAGCGCCTGGGTGAACTGCACGCTGTCCGCATAGCCGATCATGTCGTAGAAGAACACCACGCAGCCCATGCGCGCCAGGCCGGCGCAGCGGCTTTGGAGCGGACTCCCGCCATTGCCAGGATGCGCCTCCGCGCCGGTGCGAATCGCCTCGGCAATGCCACCCTCCTTTTCCTCGTAGAAGCGCCCGTTGCTCCAGTGCCCGTGCGGACACAACACCGCCGGAGCTTTGCCCTCACTCTTCGCCGGACGATAGAGACTGCCCGTGACAAAGAAGCCCGGCATGGATTCGAAGAACACCCGCTCCACCGTGTAGTCGCCGCAGTCCACTTTGCCGTGGATCACCGGCTTCAGCGGCGTGCGCTCCGGCAGCGGATGCAGCCCCAGCGCCACCAGCGTTTGAGTGCGCACCGCCTCGGCGCGTTCGCCCCATGCTTCGCGCGTCGGCGACGGGGTGAAGGGAAAGTATCCGTCGAGGTCTTTGAGTTTGCTGAGCCTCACATCCGGCGGTGGTTCCGCGGCACGGGCGGTGAGGATGGAAACAGCAAGAAGGAGAAGAAGCGGGCGCAGAGTCATGAGCGTGAGAGTGGCGGAGACTACGCGCTCTGCGCCAGTGATTTTTATTCCGCAGATGCCTGGAGTGTGAGTTCTGCCGCCGAAACCTGCCATACCGCCTCCGGCTGGAGGGAATCCGTCAGCCAGTTCAGATGCGTGGTGGTAATGAGCTTCTGTGAAGGCGCAGGCAATGCATGCAGCAGCGCATTTCGGCGGCGGGGGTCGAGTTCGCCGAAGATGTCGTCGAGGAGGAGAATGGGATGGCGGCGGGTGCGGGCGGTGAGGAGGGCGGCCTGGGCGAGTTTGAGAGCGAGCGCGATGGTGCGCTGCTGGCCCTCGCTGGCGAAGCGGGCGGCGGGGAGGTTGTTGATGGCGATGGCGACATCGTCGCGGTGCGGGCCGAGAAAGGTGACGCGGCGGGCCGTTTCGTCAGAGCGGGCGGCGGCGAGCTGGGCTTCGTAGTCGGCGGCGCAGCCCGGGGTGTCGGTGAGGGCCAGGGTTTCATCCGCCCCGCTGATGGCGCGGTGGGCTTCGGCGGCGTGCGGCGCGAGAGCGGCGATGAGTTCGGCGCGGAGGGTGCGAAGGGTGGTGGTGTATTCGACGAGGATGCGGGTCCAGGGTTCGATTTCGCGCCAGGGCGGCGAAGCATCGCGTTTGAGCAGAAGGTTGCGGGCGCGCAGGGCTTTCTCGCAGGAGCGGAGGGCGGTGCGGTATTCGGGAAAGAGCTGAGTGCCGAGAAAATCGAGATAGCGGCGCCGGGTGTCGGAAGCGCCGGTGATGAGTTCGCGGTCGTCGTTGCCCATCCAAACAACCAGGCCGCTGGCGGCGAGATAATCGGCGGGCCGGCGCAAGGGCGCGCCGTCGAGGGTGAGCGTGCGGGATTCACCGCCGCGGTGGCGGAGTTCGCGGCCGTCGAGCGTGCCGGCGATGCCGAATTCCTCCGCGCCGAAGCGGACGAGTTCTTTTGCGCCCTGACAACGCGGCGACTGGAGGCGCAGCAGCACGCAAACGGCTTCCAGCAGCGAGGTTTTTCCCTGGGCATTGTCGCCGGTGAAAAGAGTGATGCCGGGCGTGAGCGGGCAGCGCAGCGAGGTGTAGCAGCGGAAGTCCTGGAGCCTGAGCGAAGTGAGCGGCATGAATGAGGCGCAGCGTGCGCGCGGGCGGCGGGTTGTCAAAACCGCGCGCGTCAGGAAACCACAATGACGAAAGCCGCGGCGTAATGTTCGGTGTGGGTGAGACTGAGGCGGATTTCCCGCACGCCCTGCTCAGCTGCGGTGGCGGCGGCGCTGCCGTGCAGCAGGATTCCGGGCTGGCCTGAGGCATCGCGCGTAACTTCGATTTCATGCAGCGCCGCACCGGCGCCGATGCCGCAGCCGAGCGCCTTGGCGACGGCCTCCTTGGCGGCCCATCGCGCTGCGAACGACGGCGCGCTGCGCGCATGTTTTTCACAGTAGGCCCGCTCCGATGCGGTGAAGACGCGCGCCAGAAAAGCCTCGCCCTGCTGCGCGATAGCGCGGGCGATGCGCTCACACTCCACCAGATCGATGCCGGGACGGACGGTCATACCGGATCAGATGAAACGAAAGGGGCCACGGATGGACACAGATGAACACGGATCATGACAGATGGATTCAGATTCAGGCAGGAAGAGAATGACCTTACTCCATACAAAAGCATCTGTGTGAATCTGTGTCGATCTGTGGCTCAAATGAATCTCACGGCACCAGTTCCGGCTTCCCGCTGAAAGTGCCGTAGCCCTGCGCGGCGGTGTCGCTGGGCAGAAAAGGTCCGATGACGGCGTCGCAGTGGAAGAGATAGACAGTGGCGTCGTCGCGTTCATGCACGGCGGCGGGCGTGAACTCCGCGGCATAGCGCGCGCTGGAGGAGATGCGCACTTCATCGAGCGAGCCGTTGAAGAACTGCGTGGGAGCGGAGCGCGCGTCGGGATTCGCGCCAATGTAGAACGGCAGCGGATTGACGCCGCGCTTGCCGCTGGCCGGCGTGGTGGCGGCAGGCTTGCCGTTTACGAACAGCGTCATCGCCTTGCCGTCATAAACGCCGGCGACATGCGTCCATTGGCCGGCGGGCAGCGCGTCCGCCGCGATGGCGCTGGTGTAGCGGCCGTCGATGAAGGCGTGAAAGCCGGGGACGTTGCTGGAGAGATTGAGCGCGAACTCGCTCTGCTCGGCCTTGCTGATGATGTCGCCGCTGACCGTGGCGGTGGCGGGCAGGACGCGTGCTTCGACGGTGAACGGTCCGTCGGGGATGCGCGAATTTCCGGCTTCCACGCGGATGGCGGATTTGCCGTCGAGTTTGAGCACCTTCTGTGCGGACGATTTGAAGAAGTCCTGCGGAATGCCGCCCAGCGTGACCGGCAATTCCACTTGGCGCGGCGGCAGCGGAATGCGGCCGTTGTCGCGCAGCAGTTCGATGTGAAACTCCACCGACGGCACCGAAAACCCGGTGAAGGTGTCGGAGACGCGGATCATGGAGAACGAGCCCTCCTTCGTCTCGCCGCTCTTCAGTTTGAAACTGATGTCCTCCGCGCTGCAAATCCATTCCCCGGGATGCTGTGAGGGCAGCACTGTGATTTCCAGATCGCCTTTGGCGGGATTGGTGATTTTGAATTCCACGAGCCCCGCGCCGTGGCCGTGCTCGTCAATCCCGATGGGCGCGCGCGTGAGGCCCAGCGGCAGGCCGCGCAGACCTTCGACTTCTGAGATCAGTTCCGGCGTGTAGCTCTTCGGATCGAAGATGGCGCCGACGGGCACAGTGGACACACTCACGCCGTCCGTGCGCACGCTCACGAGATTCATGTGATGCATATAGCCGGCCTGAGGATAGTGTCCGGGCATGGAGCCTCCCGTGGTGGCGAGCGTGATGTATTCGATGCCGTCGCGTTTGCCGTCATAGCGCATGCGGTGGACGTGTCCGGCGAACACGGCGCGCACGTTGCCGGCGGATTTGAGCAGGTCGTGGACTTCGTTCCACTGGGCGCCCGGGTAGGTGCTCTGCACCCAGCGCGGGTGATGGAGAAAGACGAAGGCGTGCTGCAGCGATTTCGCCTTCTGCAGCGTTTCCGTGAGCCATGCTTTTTGCGCCGCACTGATGCGCTGCTGCGACGGGCTGGTGAAATCGCGCGCGGCATTCGAACCGTCGCCTTCGTCGGAGAACAGCACGATGAAGGCGCACTTCTTGTGCTCGAACCAGTACCAGAGCGGCCCGAAAGTCTTTTCGTAGCTGCCTTCGTGCTCGCCCGGCGGCCGGCCCGGGCCGCGCCAGTAGATGTCGTGATTTCCCGCCACCGGATACCACGGCATTTTCAGACCCTTCATCACGTCGTGATAGGCGGTGGCCATCTTCATCCAGTCGGCGGTGTTGCTGTAGCCGTTGATGAGGTCGCCGACGGTCATCACAAGATCGGGATCGAGCAGATTCGTGTCCTGCACCGCCTGCGCGAGCACCTGCAGTCCGGCATCCGGTCCGCCGGTGCGGTCGCCGAAGACGAGGAAGTGGAAAGCGTCGTCGCTTTTGGGCAGCGGCAGCTTTTTCGTCTGCTCCATGGAGCGCGACGTTTGCAGCCCTGGCTGCTGCGCGAAAGCCGCGGCGGCCGTGGAGAGGAGGAGGAAGTGACGGAACATGCGGCAGGCTAAAGACGGCCGGCGGCGTGATGAAAAGCGGGAATGCCAGCCCGCGAGAGTGGAGCCGGCGGCGCATCACCGGCCGTCAGGGCGTCCGCGCGCGATACGCGGTCCGCGGTGCCGTGCGGGGCAGAATCCAGGTCACGGTTTCCGATCCGTCAGGATTGGGGGCGGTCGCCGGCACGACACCGGAGGCATTCCATGCCGTGAAATCCACGGAGGATTCGAGCAGCCAGGGAGGTGCGCCGGGGCGGTGACGGAGGGAGATTTCCGTGCAGCTTTCGCCGCCGCAGTGGACGGCGCGCGTGAGCGGAGCGGCGCTGTCGAGAGCGGATTCGGGATCAGTGACAGCGTGGAATTCCACGGCGTTGCTCAGTCCGTCGAGATCGGGATCGGCCTCCGGCGCCGCATCCGCACCGCCGGCGGGGAAGTGGATCGATTGCCAGTGCGCGAAGCTCATCACTTCCGGCGCGTGGGCTTCGCCGTGGAGATCGAGACTGTCGCGCCACGCGCCGGGCAGGGAAGGGTCCGCGCCGTTATCGCGGCGCACCAGGGAATGCCCGCGTCCGTCGGCGCGCGGCGGCCATGAGTCGCCGTCGTCCCATGTGAGGGAGAGGATGACACTTCCGTCCGCGGCCTGCAGTGTCAGGGTTTCGCCGGCGTTGGAGAGTTTGTCCTTGTACTTTCCGATGACATTGAGCCCCGGCACGGCGCGACGGGCGAAGGCTGCGGGATCGCGCACCAGCACGGCGCGGGCGCCCGGGGCGAGCACACAGAGGGGACCGAGCGGCATGGTGAAGTCGATGCCGCCCGTGAAGCAGATGCCGGTGAGGTCCACCGGCTGCGCGGAGGTGTTGTGCAGCACGAGGTACTCGAAGTCGTCGCGGTCGTCGAAGCCGGCGGCCCGGTCCGCTGCCGTGAGCGGCGCGGGGTGGTACATGATTTCCGCAAGGGTCAGGTTCGCAGCGCTCGCGGGCACAGTGTCCACGAGCACACTGAGCCGCAGCGGCGCGCTCCAGTGACTGCCCACGGGGGTCTGGCCGCTGCCGTTCCCGGTGTAGGGCCACGGGTTGAACGGACCCGCCGGATCATAGGTCCGGGCGATGAAATGAGTGGTTTGTGTCACGGGCAGAGTGCCGTTCCATGCGATGGCGGCGGGCGAAATCTCCGGTCCATCCGGCGGCACATACCCGCCGGTGAGTTCCACCTGGATGAGGAAGTCGCTGCTGCTGAGCTGGCGGTTGAGGCCGTGAATGGCGAGGACGTTCTCGCCGTCGCGGAGCAGTTGCTGCGGTGCGGCCAGCGTGAATTCCCTCCACTGCACCGCGGTGCTGTCGGAGACATTCGTCGTGGCGCCGCTGTTCCAGAGAAGTGGTGAGGGCTCGTTGATGGAAACGGGGAGCTTCGTGCCGTTGAGCCACGCCGCCATGCCGTCGTCGCAGCGCACGCGCAGTTTCAGAAATGTCAGGGGCACGATCTGCGCCGCGGTGGCCGTGAATCCGATGCGAATGTAGCAGGACTGGGTGACGTAGCGCATGCGGCGCTCCGCCGGCGGGGCTTCCAGGTTGAAGCCGATGTAAGGATTGTAATCCGGCTCCTCGTCGTAGCCGACGCCCTGCACGCCGGTCCACCATGCCGAATCGTCGAACGCATTTCCGCTGCGCCAGTCCGTGCCGATATCGGATGCGGGCAGCAGGACCCGCACGGGATGCGCGGCCCCGATGAACGTGCTGGAGATGACCTGCTGCCCGGTGGTGTCATCGAAGAGGCGCGGATCGCTCCCGTCCGTGGTGTAGTAGATCACTGCTCCCGGCCGGGCGAGTGACGGAGGTGTGAGGTCGAGGGGAAATCCGGCAGTCACCGGCCCGCCCGCAGTGTTCGCCTCCGGCGGGCGGGTGAACTGTGCATCCATCCAGGCGAGACGGCTGGCGATCCACGAGCGCAGATGCGCCACTTCGCCGCTCCAGCCGCCGAACCGCGGCGGCTTGTCGCTCCAGCGCGCGAAATTCCGCGGTGCGGCCTCCGCGATTTCCGCCGCCATCGAGTCCACCATCGCGTGGACGGCGGCCGTGTTCAGCGGACCGCGGCGCAGTTCCTCCAGGCGGTCGATCCACGCCTGCCAGAAATTCCGGTCGGCGAACATCTCGTTGTACCACGGATAGCGGAAGTAGTCGGTGCCATAATCGCCCGTCTCGCCGCGCCACGTGTTGAAGTTGTCGTCGCGCGCGTCCGTCGAGTCCATGCAGCGGTCGAAGTCCCACACCGGTCCGGCCGCGAACCGGCCGCGGCGGTCCTTGTGGAAGTAAGCGCTGAGCCGCAGCGCGTCCACATTCTTGGCGGCTACATTGAGCAGGTGGTGATCGATGAAGCTCCCGGGATCGGCCCATTGGGCATAACCGTTCAGCGGATCGAAGAAATCCGGCGCCGTGAGCGATGTCTGCCACGAATTGAGATACCACGTGAGCCAGATTCTCTGCGCCGGAGAAATGTCAGGTTCATCGGGATCGACGAAATAAAGCGTTTGGCCCGCGGCGGGGAAGCCGTTTTCACCAGCGTCGGCCCGGTCGATTTTCAGAAGGTAGCCGCCGGTGACACCGGGGGGCGAATTGTCCAGCGGACTGATCTCCGCCACGTCCACCCGGGCCGGGCTGCGTTTGATTTTTTCGGTGAAGGCATAGACGCCGAAGTAATCCGCCGCCGTGATGGCGCCGCCGTCCGTGTTGAGATAGAGTTCGACCTGACGCGTGCGCGGCGCATAGCGCCCGGCGGCGTGGCTCAGGGCATACATCAGCGGATTGCGCAGCAGCGCCCGGTCGAACTCATACGGCGCGTTGAGAATCCAGTCCGAATCGTCAGGCAGTCCGAACACCGTGAAGTCGCGGTCGCCGCCGGCTTCGTTTCTGGCCTCAAGTGAAAGCGAATACTTATTGGCCGCGGCGGTGGAACTCCCCCGCACTTTGATGAAGGCGCCGGTGGCGAAGGCGGGCGAATTCGTCAGAGCGGCGCGGCCGGAGCCGGCGTCGCGCTCGAAGATCATCCACGTGGCGGCGGTGCCGAAGTCCGGGCGCCCGCCGTTGAAATTGTCCACGATCATCAGCGGGAGATTCGAATCCGCGGAAACCGCATCCGCCGCGAGTTCGAACCATGTCTCGCCGCTCACGAGGCTGGGCAGCAGACCGGGCGCGGCTGCGATGGCGCGCAGCCGGGTGGTGGAGTTGATGGTCAGCGGCCCCGTGTAGAGTGTCGAGGCCGTGGAGGGCGTCGAGCCGTCGAGCGTGTAGAAGATCACCGCGCCCTCCTGGGGAGAAGTGATCGTGACCAGCGGCGGCGCGGCGCCGTTGAGCCCGCCGGTGGAAAATGTGCCGCTCGCGGGACTGATCACCGGCGGATCGCTCGCCCGCGCGGAGGTGATGTTGATGGTGCCGGGAGTCGCTTCGTAAAAGTAAGCGTGGGTGCCCTGCACCTGCCCGGGGACGAGGCCCCACGAGACGTCAGTGACTTGCGGCGGGTAAGCCGGCGCGAACTCATCGGCCTCCAGTCCGTTTGGATCTGTCAGGGCCAGATACTCGCCCTCCGCCGCGAGCGAGAAGTCGGTGTGCAGTTCGTTGCCGGCGGAACTGCGGTCCTTGCCCGACGCGAAAACGATCACGAACGCGCCCTCTTCGAGCACCAGATCGGGAAACTCCCAGCGCGTCACGCGCAGCGGATCATCGGTCAGGTGCCAGCCGCGCAGATTGACCGCGCCGGGCCCGCTGTTGCGGATTTCGATCCAGTCGGAATGCGCGCCGTCCTCGTCGGTGAGGCCGTTCTTGTTGGAGGCCGCGATTTCCGTGATGTGCAGCGCCGCCCTGGCATTTGCGGCAAAAGCAAATGCCCATGCCGCTGCGAACAGGCAACGCATGGCCGGAGTCATCAAGGTGGAGGAGAGGCGGGGGTTGAGGTGAGGGCGGATGATACGGGACACGACGGCGTGCGACAAGGCTTGGTTTCCTCACACCGGCTTCACGCAGCCTGAATGGGCCGGCCGGCCGGCGGCGGCTTGCAATTCCCTCTCGCCAACACTGGGCTTCAAGGGCACAGGGCACCCGTGCTGACGAATTCCTGCCTTAATGCCCATCGACCCGAACCGGGGAGAGCACGGGGTCATTATTCCAGTCACCATAACACTCCGGGCCGGCTGATATGACCAAAAACGATCCGCGCGTCACCAACAGCTGGGCGATGTATGACTGGGCGAATTCCGTCTATCCGCTCGTCATCACCACCACGATCTTCCCGATCTACTTTACCACGCAGGCGGACCTTGCGGCGGTGTCACGGGACTCGAGCGACCGTGCGGTGGTGAGTTTTCTCGGCTGGCATCTGCCGGCGACCTCGCTGCTGGTCTATGCCATCTCCGCCGCCTTTCTGATCGTGGCTGCGGTGAGCCCGCTGCTCACGGCCCTGGCGGATTCCTCCGGGCGAAAGAAGCGCTTTCTGCGCTTCTTCTGTTATCTCGGCGCGGCCTCATGCGCAGGGCTGGCCCTGTTCACGGCGGAGACGCTGACGCTGGCCGTGTTTCTCTTCATCGCCGCCACCGTGGGTTTTGCCGGGAGCCTGGTCTTTTACAACTCCTACCTGCCTGATATCGCGACAGAGGACCGGCAGGACGCCCTTTCCGCCCGCGGTTTCAGTTTCGGCTACATCGGAAGCGCCATCCTGCTGATTCTGTGCCTCGCCCTGACGATGGGCGCGTCCAGCCTTGGCATGGACAAGGCACAGGCTTCGCGGCTTTCGTTTCTGCTCACCGGGCTGTGGTGGGCCGGATTTGCCTCCATTCCGTTTGCCCGGCTGCCGCGGGACCCGGGACGCGCGCCGGGAGAAGGTCCGGCGCTGGGATTTCTCGGCAACGGTTATCGTCAACTCGGGCGCATCTGGAATGAATTGAAGCAGCATTCCGAACTCCAGCGGTTTCTGCTGGGCTATTTCTTCTCCAGCATGGGAGTGCAGACGGTCATTTACATCTCCACACCGTTCGCGACCGAGGAACTGAAGATGGATCAGCAGGCGCTCATCGTGACGGTTCTGATTTTGCAGCTGGTCGGAGTCGCCGGCGCGGTTGTGTTTGCGCGGATTTCCAACCTGACCGGCAATATCCGCGCGATGTGTCTGGCCGTGGGCCTTTGGGCTGCGGTGTGTGCGGCGGGCTATTTCGTGCAGGCGGGCTGGAGCTTTTATGTGCTGGCTTCGTGTATCGGGTTCTCCATGGGCGGAGTGCAGTCGCTGGCGCGCTCCACTTATTCCAAGCTGATACCTGGCGATGCCCGCGATTCAGCCTCCTGGTTCTCGTTCTTCGATGTGACGGAAAAGCTGGCGATCGTGATCGGCACGTTCTCCTTCGCCTTCATATCGCAGTTCACCGGCACCATGCGCAATTCGCTGCTGGCGCTGATCGTCTTTTTTGCCGCCGGGCTGATGTTTATGCTGTCGCTGCGCGGCAAAGTGCTGGCGGTGAAGGGTGCGTCGCCTCCTCCGCCGCCGGTGGCCAGCGGGGAACGCTAGGCATCGCCGGGGCCGGCCGGTTTCCGGCAGACCTCCGCGTGCAGCCCGGCGCCAGGATTCGCGGAGGGAAGCCGAATCCGCGCGGCGCGGAATCGCCCGGCATGCGGCACCAGAAAGCGGGCGGGAAATCCCCGGCCCGGCAACCACAACCCCGCATTCCATGATTCACAAAGTCTCCGGCGACATCCTCCTCTCCAAAGCCCACGCCATCGCCCATGGCGTGGCGCCCAATGACGATTTTCACAGCGGTCTCGCGCTCGCGCTGCGCACCGAATGGCCCGCGCTCTACAAGGATTTCCGTCACTTTCACCACCAGCGTCATCCGGACGCTGGCGAACTCTGGATGTGGGGCGGCTCCAACGGTCAGCGCATCGTGAATCTGTTCACTCAGGAGCCGGCCCCGCGCGCGGGTGCTCACGCCGGCAGGGCGACCCTGGAAAATGTGAACCACGCCCTGCGTGCCCTGCACAAGCTGGCGGAGAAGGAGAAGTTCACCAGCATCGCGCTGCCGCGGCTCGCCACCGGTGTCGGCGGATTGTCATGGAGCGAAGTGGAGCCGCTCATTGAAAGACACCTCGGCTCCCTGGGCATTCCCATCATCATTTACGAAACCTACGCCGCCGGCAAGGCCGCGGCCGAACCGCTGCCGTCCGCCGCCTGACCGTCAGGCCGGCAGCACCGTGCGGCTTTCCAGTTCCTCCTCCGCGTCCTCTTCACGGTCGCGCCAGCGCGGGTGGCTGAGGTATTCCGCCGCGAGGTCCTCCAGCGCGGTGATGCTTTCCATTTTGCAAAAGCGTTCGCGCAGGCGCCGCCCCGCGGGCAGGCCCTTGCTGTAAGCCATGAGCCGGCTGCGCATGGCCTGCACGGTCCATTTTTCGCCGCCATAACGCCCGTGCTCCGTCGCCATGCGGCAGTGTCGCAGAATGAACTGCCAGCGCTCCTCCACCGGCACCTGTGGCGGCACTTCGCCGGTGGCGAGATAGTGCTTTGCCTCCCGGAAGACCCACGGATAACTCATCGCCGCGCGCCCGATCATAAGCCCGCTTACTTTCGTGGTCCGCAGCCGGCGCTCCACGTCGCGCCCGGTGGCGATGTCGCCGTTGCCGATGACCGGAATGCCCGCGCTCTCCGCGCATTCCGCGATCACATTCCAGTCCGCGTGCCCGCTGTAGCCCTGCGCGCGCGTGCGTCCGTGAATCGCCACCGCCGCGATGCCGCAGTCCTCCAGCAAATGCACCACGCGCGGTGCATTGATCGAATTCTGATCCCAGCCGATGCGGATCTTCGCCGTCACCGGTATCGACACTGCCTTCGCGATGGTGGACGCGACGTTTGTCAGGGCAGGACAGTCTCGCAGGAGCGAGGAACCTCCATTCTTTGACACCACCTTGCTCACCGGACAGCCAAAGTTGATGTCGATGAAGTCGGGCTGCTTCCAGTCGATGATCTTCTTCGCCGCCTCGGCCATGTGTTCCGCATCCGCCCCAAAGAGCTGCACTCCCACCGGCCGCTGCGTGTCGTCGAACTCGGTGTACTTCCGCGTCCGGTCGTCGCGCCGCAGGATGCCCTCCGACGACACGAACTCCGTCACCATCACGTCCGCGCCCAGCTCCTTGCACAGCCGGCGAAAGACAAAGTCCGTCACTCCCGCCATCGGGGCGAGGTAAATGGGCGGACGCTGTGGATTGAGCCAGGGGAGCATGGGGAATAACTGAATGAGGAGGGAGGGCGGTCGAACGATCACGCGCCGGCCGCAGGGGAAGCGGCCACGGGTCCCCCGGGTGTTCCCCTGCCCGCACCTCCCTGCCAAGTCAAACGCCCGGCGTCATGCGGGCTGCCGGGCCGATGCAGCGGATGGCGCAGAGCTTACGCATGAAGCCGGGATTCCGGGGAGCGTGATGCTGAAACTCCGATGCAAGACATTGGCCCGTTGCCAAACTCCGTGCGAGCCGTTATACCTCTGCCATGAAGCAACTGACACTCAATGTGGACGATGCCGTCCTGGATTCTGCGGAGCGCAAGGCCCGGCTATCCGGCAGGTCACTGGCGGGGCTCCTCGGCGATTGGCTGCGGCAGTTCTCCGCCGCTGGTGCTGATCCCTTCGACCGCCTCGTACAGGTGGAGGAACAACTGCGGGAGGACCTGCGCCGGCGCGGCGTGAATTTCTCCGCAGCGGATCGTCTGTCCTGGGAGGAACTGCACCGCGGTCATGCGCTTCGTTGATACGAACGTCCTGCTTTATTCGGTGAGTACGCTCCCGGAGGAGGCGCAGAAAGCGGCAGTCGCCCGTGCGCTGCTGACCAGCCGCGATCTGGTGCTTTCGGTGCAGGTGCTGCAGGCGTTTTACGTGCAGGCTACGCGCCCGTCGCGTGCGGATGCCCTGACGCATGACGAAGCCGTGGCCTTCCTCCGCACCTGGCGGCGCTTTCCCGTGGAAGCCGTCACGCCGGACCTGTTCGATGAGGCGCTGCGCCTCAAAGCGAAGTGCCAAATGTCTTACTGGGACGCCGCCATCATCGCCGCCGCCAAACAGGCGGGCTGCCGCGCAGTTCTTTCTGAGGATTTGAACGCAGGTCAGGACTACGACGGCGTGGTGGCGGTGAATCCGTTCGCTCCGTAGAATCCGGGACAGCCGCGAAGCCCGCGAAGGAATTCGGCTGAGCATAATGGACAGGCCACTTTCAGGTATTTGTCCTGAACCCTGTGAATTGAAGCACCCCGTCCCAAATGCCTTCTTACGTAACCCTTTCGTCCTCAGGGCACTGGGTTTTGAGACGGCGTTCCGCCAATCAAATCAACAGGGCGATGCGTTCCGCGGATTGTCAGGCGCGAAGGGGCCGCCGCCTCGCTTTCCGCCTCGTCCCGCAGGTAAAGGGCACCCGCGAAAACCAACGCAATTTCCGGAGAACCGGCCGGCCGCAAAGCCTGATATTTCCCTTTCCCTCACCGTCCCCGGCTCCAGGGTGCGCGCTCTTTTTCCCATGAGCGCAGCAGGCCAGAACTACAAACACACCGTCAACCTCCCGAAGACCGACTTCCCGATGAAGGCGGACCTTGTCGCGCGCGAGCCGCTGCGGCTGGAGAAATGGGAGAAGTCAGGGCTGTATGCGCGCATTCAAAAACGCCGGAAGGACGCGGGCGCAGCGAAGTTCATCCTGCACGACGGTCCGCCGTTTGCGAACGGCGACGTCCACATGGGCACGGCGCTTAACAAGATCATCAAGGATCTTGTGCTGAAGTCGAAGACGATGGCGGGCTTTGAAACCCCTTACATTCCCGGCTGGGACTGCCACGGGCTGCCGATCGAATTCAAAGTCGTCAAAGAGGACACCGGTCTCACCCCGCCGGAAGTGCGCCGCCGCAGCGAGGAGTTCGCACGGAAGTGGATCGAAGTGCAGAAGGCGTCGTTCCGCCGGCTCGGCGTGTTCGGTGACTGGGAAAATCCTTACCTGACACTCTCCGCCGGCTACGAAGCGCACATCGTCCGCTTCTTTGCGACCTGTCTGGAGAAGGGGCTCGTCTATCGCGACAAACGCCCGGTCCAGTGGAGCTACGGCGCGAAGACCGCGCTCGCTGAGGCCGAGGTGGAATACAAAGAGAAGACCTCGCCGGCGATCTTTGTAAAATTCAAAGCGAAGACCGGCCCCGTGGCGGATGCCGGCGGATCGTTCGTCATCTGGACGACGACTCCGTGGACACTGCCGGCGAACCTCGGCATCATGGTGAAGGAGAATTACACCTATGTGCTCGGCGAGTTCACCCGTAGCGGGGACCTCCGGTCCCCCGGTACCCCCGACTGCACCGAAAAACTCCTCCTCCTCAAAACCCTCATCCCCGCCTTCGAAGCCAAGACCGGATTCAAGCAGCAGGGCGAAGGCGTGGAGTTCAAAGGTGCAGACCTCGCCGGCTCGCTGGCACAGCATCCGTTCCTCGACCGCACCAGCAAAGTCATCTGCACCGAGTTCGTCACCGACGACACCGGCACCGGCCAGGTTCACACGGCTCCGGGTCATGGCAAGGAAGACTACCTCGCTGGTCGCGAGCACGATCTCGGCCTCATCTCGCCGGTGGACGACGACGGCAAGTTCACCGCCGAATGCGGCCTGCCGGATCTCGTCGGCACACTCGTCTTCGACGCCAACGGCCCGATCATCAAGCTGCTGGCGGATCGCGGCGCGCTGCTCGGCAAGGAGAACTACAAGCACGACTACCCGCACTGCTGGCGCAGCAAGACGCCCATCATCTTCCGCAGCGTGCCGCAGTTCTTCCTGCGCATTGATGACATCCGTGGCGCTGCGCTCGCTGAGATTGATAAAGTGGAGTGGCTCCCGCACTGGGGCAAAGCGCGCATCCACGGCACCGCCGAGAGCCGCCCCGACTGGTGCATCAGCCGCCAGCGCACCTGGGGTGTGCCGCTGCCGGTCTTTTACTCGACAGACAATACTTCCATCGAGGGCGGCCCCGGCGACACCCCAAGCCGTAGCAAGGCCGTCCCGGCCTTGTCGGAAAACATCGTTCGGGGACCTGAGGGCGAGTCGGAATTAGGCGACAAGGCCGGGACGGCCTTGCTACGGGCGTCGCCAGAGCCGGTGCTCGACCCCGAAGTCGCGCGGAAAGTCGCCACGCTCATCGAACAGCATGGCACCAATGTGTGGTTCGAAAAGACCGACGCCGAACTCACGGCCATGCTCGGCCTTCCGGCGACGTGGACCAAGGGCCGCGACACACTGGACGTGTGGATCGATTCCGGCTGCTCCAGCATGGCGGTCACGGAAACGCATCCTGCTCTGGGCAATGGAGGCATCGCCGACCTCTACATCGAAGCCACCGATCAGCATCGCGGCTGGTTCCAGTCGTCGCTCATGTGCAGCGTCATTCACCGCGGCACCGCGCCTTACAAGACGGTGATGACTCACGGCTTCGTCACCGACACTACTGGCAAGAAAGTGTCCAAGAGCGATCAACAACATTCCGCCGATTTGAGTAAGGGCGAAAAGAAATCGCAGATGCCAGTGAAGCCGATGACGGCAGACCATTACTACAACAAGTATGGTGCCGACCTGGTGCGCTTGTGGGTAAGCAGCGTAGATTGGCAAAACGATGTGCCATTCTCCCAAGACTTATTTGAACAGAACGGCGAAGTCTATCGCCGCTTCCGCAACACCCTGCGCATTCTCCTCGGCAACCTCCACGATTTCTCCCCCGCCGATGCCGTCGCGAACGACGCCCTCACTCTGCTCGACCGCTGGATTCTCGAACGCCTGCATCAGGTGACAAAGGAATGCCTCGCTGCCTACGAGGCCTACGACTTCCGCAAAGTCTTCATAACGCTCAATCAGTTCTGCGCCGTGGACCTCAGCGCGCTGCACGTGGACATCACCAAGGACCGCCTCTACTGCGACGCCGTGAACAGCCCGCGCCGCCGCAGCGCGCAGACGGCCATGCACCGCGTGCTTCACGACCTCACGCGCCTGCTCGCCCCCATCCTCGCCTTCACCGCGGATGAAGCATGGGAATTCGCCGGCCACACCGACAGTGTCCACGAGCAGGATATTCCAAGGCCCGATCCTGCTTTCGACCAATGGCCTGCCACGGAAGCCATCGCCCAGCTCCAATTCGTGCGCGACGCCGTCCAGCAGGAGGTGGACAAGGCCCGCAAGGAGAAGCTCATCGGCAGCAACCTCGAAGCCGCCGTCACTCTCACCGTCCCTGACGATCACCCCGCCGCGGCCATTCTCAAAGACAAGGAAGCCTCCGGCGAGTTCCTCATCATCAGCGATCTTACCATCCGCCCCGGCGAAACCTTCGGCGTCATCGTCACCCGTACCGCCTTCCAAAAATGCCAACGCTGCTGGCGCCACCTGCCGGACATCGGGGTGAATGCCAAGCACCCGGCGCTCTGCGGCCGGTGCGCAGAGGTGGTGGGGTAGTTCACTACAGCCGTGAAAGTGGTGGATGTGCGCATCCTGCTGAACAAAATGGCTGCATCACAAACAGCCTCAGATCATGCTCGATAAACTAATCTTTGCACCGGTGGAGTGGCTGGCGCGATGTGCTTTCTCCATATCCAGCCGGAGATTGCTCCGCAGGCTCCAACAAACGGGAAGGGTTCTGAGCATTGCCGCCGTGCGCGAGCGGCTGCATCACGGACAGGGGGCACTAATTCTTGAAGCACCCATGCGCGGTTATCTGTTTCACAGGATTTGGTGGACGGATCAGGAGGAGAAGTTTCTGCCGCGCCCTGACCGGTGGAGTGAAGAGGACATATACCCTGCTGAGGATGCAGTGAACTTCCAGGCGTTCCTTTCTGAGCAGTCAGGCTGTGCCTTTCTGTTACCCATTTGGTTTACCAGTGAGCAAATTGATTCGTTCTTGAAGGAGCAATTTGGAGCAAACTCCAGCAGTGATTGTCACTTCATTTGGAGCGCATGGTTGCTGCCCGAACAGGCCCGCGAATCGTGATGCAGTTTGCGAAAGCCCCAACGGGGCGAAATATCGCAGCCCGGGGCAAGCGACGCAGGAGCGCAGGGAATACCAGCCACGGACCATCAAGCCCTGTCGGGGGGAGACACCGTGGGGCGGCCACGATCTGCCGCCGTAAACTGCACCGCCTGTTGTCCCGCCCCTGCACGGCTGGACTGATTTTTGCATCGAGACCCGGGGTTGCGCTCGTGCCTCGCTGTGCCCCGGGCTGAGATGCCTCGCCCCGTTGGGGCTGCCCGATAGTTGTGATCGCACCACGTTGTCCAATAGGTCAACGCGACGTACCCAATCATTGAGAATCCCCGCCCCGTCCCGCATTTTTCCGCCATGAGCACGCTGGCCGAAATCAAAGCCGCCCTGCCGGGGCTGATTCCCGCCGATCTCTCTGAACTGGACGGGGCGGTGGACTTTCTGCTGCGCGTGCGTCCACAGCGGTTCACGGGGCGGGATGTGGCGGAATGGGCGTGCTCGCGGCACCGGCTGGATGAGAAGGAGGCGGAGGCATTCGCCGCGGATGTTGAAGCCGGTCGCAAGGAAACCAACCTTCCGCCTGCCGCACCGCGATGGGAGTAGTCGTGGATTCATCCAGCTTCATCGCTGACGAACGCGGACGATTTGACTGGGCGGGATTCACCGCTGTATTGGAGAACGAGGACTTCATTCTCACGGCGGTCACGCTGGCTGAACTCCTGCACGGAACTGCACGGGCCGATTCTGAGGAAAGACGATCTGCGCGTCGCGCACACATTCATGATATCGAAGTCCGCTTCCCTTTACTACTCTTCGGACGCAGTGCTGCTGCGGAATACGCCGACATTTGGTCCAGCCTTAGCATGACAGGGAATCTCATTGGTACTCATGATAGGCAGATCGCCGCCATTGCCCGCGCGCAGGGCCTGCAGGTCGCCACTCTGAATGCAGGTGAGTTCAGCCGTGTGCCGGGGCGGAAAGTTCTGGATGCTCCAGCGGTTCGCGTCGCCCGGAAGTGATTACGACCTGAGTGACGGCCCGAACGGCGACGGTGACGCGTTTCTTGACGTGAGTCACGAGCACGCTAGCAGCCCGCATGTTTAAGAGACTCCTTCAGACCACACCGCTGCAATCATGGCTTTGGTTTATTCTCGGCGTGTGGATGATCGGGCACGGGACGGCAAAGCTTGTGGGGGGAAACACGCACTGGCTTCAGTATGTGCGCGTCGCCGGGGGATTGTGCCTGGTGGGCATGGAGGTGCGCAATTGGCTGCGCCGGCGGTCGCAGTTGGTGCAGGCCATGAGATCGCAGCAGGACGGGAGACAAGAGCCGGAGGGTGACGACGAGCCGCTGCGTTCGCTGGTTTTTATGCTGGATGAGCCGCGGAAGATTGAGGCCGGTGCCTGGGTGAATCACTTGAGCGAGGCCCTGGGGGTGCCGCTGAATGCGGACGGGGAGCAATCGCGGACCTTTGTGATGCCGATGCCGCATCCGGTGCTGACGCCGCGCGGTGACGACTGCTTTATGCTGATGATTCCTCAGGGAGCGTTCTGGATTTTTCACGTGAAGAGTCCCTACATGGATGATCTGGAGGGCTGGGCGGCGAAGGTCCGCGACAAGCGGCTGCGGGAAGCGGTGGCAGGACACACGGCGTGGATCTCTGTGGATCTGCTGAAGTGGATGGACGGTCCGCCGGATCCGCGGCGGGTTTACGGGGTGATCGGTAAATGTCTGGCCGCTCTCGCCGGGCCGGATGTGCGCGCCGTGTTTTGTCCGGAGCTGCAGCGGTGCAATGAATTCGATCCTTCGCTGCTGCCGGCGCTTTCGAGCGGAGATCCGTTGAGCCTGTTTGAGAACCCGACCTTTGCGGCGGTGCTGCAAGTGAAGGACGACGACGAGCAGATGGAAGCCGCCGTGGCCGAGGCCCGGGCCCGCTGGCCGGAGTTCTGCAAACTGTTTCAGAGGCGCGATCCCTCCAGCGACCGGCCGTTCATTGTGAAGGCTCCGTTCACGGAAGACGGGAATACGGAGTTCATGTGGATGACGGTGACGGGCATCGAAGGTGATCTGATTCACGGGCAACTGGCCAATCAGCCGCACCATCTGGAGAGTTATCACGAGGGCCAGCGGGTCACGGTGAAGCTGGACGATTTGAATGACTGGCTCTGCGCGGGCCCCGATGACAAACCACTGGGCGGCTGGACACAGCGAGTCATACTGCAGCGAAACAGCGGCGGGCGGCGGACCGGGTGATCCCTGCCAACCGGCTTGCCGGGTGCTTTGGCTAAGTCAGATGTCTTGAGAGGACTTGCACGTCCTCAATTGCCGAGCCCCGCGAAGAGCGCGCCGACATACACACTCACCGGCAGCGAAACGCAGGTCACGCTTTGGCCGATGCCGTAATGGGTCAGTTCAGCATAACCTTCGCGCCCGGGCTGACGGTGGACTTCGATGCAGCGCTCCGGGACATTCACGATCCAGAATTCCTCCACGCCGGCTTCGGCGTAGATCAGGGCCATGTCGCGGTCTTCTGCCAGAGTGCTGACGGAAACCTCGATGACCAGAGTGGCGGTGGCAGGGTGATTACGATAATCGCCCGGTTTGCCGGATACTACCGACACCTCCGGTTCGGGTTCGGAATCGGTGAAGGTTAGGGGATCCTCTTTGCGAACCCAGTGAGTGTCGCCCATGGCGGCGTGGAAATATTTCGCCAGATAGTCTGAAACTTTGGAATGCAGAATGGATTTGGACATTTTCTCGATGATGACGCCGCGGATGAGTTCTGCGCGTTTTGGGGCGAGGCCGTCGCGAATCATGCCATGCCACGCGGCCACAGAGAGCGGGAGGGCACGCCTCTGAAATCCGGGAGCCCGGAGAATGGAGATCATGGGTGTGAAATTAGGTCCAAAGAGCCGGCGCGCAAGTTGCACATTGGATTCGACCTCCGGGTTCGCCAGTGGAGGCCCGGTTGGCAACTTCCCGGACGGGAGGCGAAGGACGCCGGAGAAACACATTGCACGGCGCTGGAGGCGCTGCCCATAGTCGCGCGCCATGAAACTCACCCTGATCCTGCTTTCCCTGCTGACAACTGCGGTGCTGGCGGCTCCCCAAAAGCCGGCGGCCAAGCCTGCACCGAAGCCCGCCGCCGCTCCGGCCCCGGCGCCATCGGCGGACGATGCACTGGATCCGGCGGTGCGCGCGCGGATCGATGCGTTTTTCAATCATGTGAAAAACCGTCAGGTGCAGGACGGATTCAACCGGCTCTTCGAAGGCTCTGCTCTGGCCGCGGAGCAGCCGGTGCTGCTGGAAACCCTGGTCAAGAACACGCTGCTGTTGATCGAGAAGTGCGGCAAGGTGGAGAGCGCGTCCATACTCCGGGTGCGGAGCGCCGGACGGGCGCTGAAGGAGGTGACCTGTGTGATGAATTGTCAGAAACGGCCGATGCTCTGGCGGGTGTATGTCTATTTCGGCGACGGCCGCTGGCAGGTGCTGGATGCGGAGGTGGAACTGGAACTGCATGCATTTTTCGACCACGCCCCTGCCGGCGGAAAGTAATGCCCGCCCGCGTTCGCCAGTCCGCGCAGCCTAACCACCCGCTGCGATTCATCGATCTCTTCTGCGGGATCGGCGGGTTTCGCATCGCCTTTGAGCAGGCGGGGTGCGAATGCGTGTTTTCATCGGACTGGGACAAGTGGTCGCAGAAGACCTACGAAGACAATTTCGGCGAACGTCCGCACGGCGACATTCACCAGGTGAAGTCCGCGGAGGTTCCGGCGCACGAGATTCTTTGCGGCGGGTTTCCGTGTCAGCCGTTCAGTCTGGCCGGCGTGAGCAAGAAGAACAGTCTCGGCCGCGCGCATGGATTCGAGGACGAGCGTCAGGGCAATTTGTTCTTCGAGATCGCGCGACTGATCGACTATCACCGGCCCGCGGCGTTCGTGCTGGAGAACGTCAAGAATCTGAAGAGCCACGACAAAGGGAACACCTTCAAGGTCATTCACAGCACCCTGACAGAGGAACTCGGCTATCATGTGGAGCACCGCATCATCGATGCGCGCCACTGGGTGCCGCAGCACCGCGAGCGGATTTTTCTGGTAGGCTTTCGCGAGCCGCGGGAATTCACGTGGCCGGAACCGCCGGCGGAGGCCCCGGCGCTCGGGAGCATCCTCGAATCCGAGCCGCACGCGAAGTACACCCTGACGGACAAGCTGTGGAACTACCTCCAGGACTACGCCGCCAAACATGCCGCGAAAGGCAACGGCTTCGGGTGCAGTGTCTTCGGCCCCGGCGACGTGGCGCGCACGCTGAGCGCGCGTTATTATAAGGACGGCAGTGAGATTCTCATCGGTCAGGGAAAGGACCGGAACCCGCGGCGCCTGACGCCCCGCGAGTGCGCGCGGCTTATGGGTTTTCCGGACCGGTTCAAGATCAATGTCAGCGACACCCAGGCCTACCGGCAGTTCGGCAACAGCGTGGCCATGCCGGTCGTGGCCGCGCTGGCCCGGGAGGTCGTCAAATCGCTTGCCGGAGTGAAACCGCAGCCGCGCGGCTGGCAGCCGGAACTGGCCCTCGCCTGAGCGTCAATCTCTCCTTGCCCCCCGGGGGGGACCGTTTAGAGAGCGCGCTCCTTTTTCATGGCCACCATTGTGCAGAAATACGGCGGAACCTCCGTCGGGAATCCGGAGCGCATCAAGAATGTCGCACGCCGCGTGCTGGAAACGCAGCGCGCGGGGAATCAGGTTGTCGTGGTGGTTTCGGCCATGAGTGGCGTCACGGACAGCCTCATCAAACTGGCGCGCGAAGTGTGCGACGAGCCGGTGGAGCGCGAGATGGACGTGCTGCTGGCGACCGGCGAGCAGACGACCATCGCGCTGCTGGCGATGGCCATCAATCACATGGGCGGAAAGGCGGTGTCGTGCACCGGCGCGCAGGCCGGGATTCAGACCGACGGAGTGCACACGCGCGCCCGCATTCATAACATCACGCCGAAAGATGTGCAGCGGATGCTCGACGACGGCAATGTCGTCGTCGTCGCCGGGTTTCAGGGCATCACCGCGGATGGCCGCATCACCACTCTGGGACGCGGCGGCAGCGACCTGACGGCCATCGCCATGGCGGCGGCGATCAAAGCGGACCTTTGCCAGATCTTCACCGACGTGGACGGCGTCTATACCGCGGACCCGCGGCTCGTGCCGGACGCGCGGAAGATTCCCGTCATCAGCTACGAAGAGATGCTGGAAATGGCCAGCAGCGGCAGCAAGGTGATGCAAAGCCGCAGCGTGGAGTTTGCGAACAAGTTTGGCGTGCCGTTTGAAGTCCGGAACAGCATGAACCACAACCCCGGCACCCTCGTTACCATGGAAAATCCGAGCATGGAATCCGTCGTCATCCGCGGCGTCAGTCTGGAAAAAGACCAGGCCAAGATCACCATCACCGCCATTCCCGACAAGCCCGGCAATGCCGCGCGCGTCTTCAAGGCCATCGGCGAAGCGAATATCAACATCGACATGATCATTCAGAACACCAGCCGTGAGGGCGAGGCGCGCATCTCGTTCACGCTGCACAAGAATGATCTCAAGAAGGCCACCGCCGCGCTGGAGGAGGCCGCGCGGAGCATCAGCGACAAAGTGGAGATCACCGCCGTGGACGGCATTGCCAAAGTCAGTGCCGTCGGCATCGGCATGCGCAGTCACAGCGGCGTGGCCGGCACGCTGTTCGGGGCGCTCGGCGAAGCGGGCATCAACATCGACATGATTTCCACCAGCGAGATCAAGATCGCGGTCATTGTGGACGAAAAGGACCAGGAAGTCGCCGTGCGCACGGTGCACCAGGCCTTCCGGCTGCACGAGGGGGCCTAGCCCCGCGCCATGCTGCGCCGTGAAATGCGGCGTGCAATTTTCGGACATGGCATCAGAATGCGCCGAATGCCTCCTGCCGGCAAAGCGCGTCCCGCGATCAATTTTCACCACCGCCGTTACGTGGCGGTGCTTGCCGGGGCTTTCGCTTTGCTCACGGTGCTTCTGGGCATCGCGCCGTGGCACCGGCAGGACTGGATTCTGGAAAACGTGCTCGTCCTCGCAGCCCTGGCTGTGCTCTGGGCGATTTACCGCTGGATGCCATTCTCCCGCCTTTCCTGGACACTCGTGTTCGCATTTCTCTGCGTCCACGAGGTGGGCGCGCATTACACCTATTCGGAAGTGCCCTACGATGCATGGTTCGCCGCAGTCACCGGCCGCACCTTCAACAGCCTCGTCGGCTGGGAACGGAACAACTTCGACCGCATCATTCATTTGCTCTACGGACTGATGCTCGCCTATCCGATCCGGGAAATCTTCTTTCACCTCGTGAAGGTGCGGGGCTTTTGGAGCTATTTCCTGCCGCTGGACCTGACGCTCTCGTCGTCCGCGTTCTATGAGATGGTCGAATGGGCGGCGGCGGAGGTTTTCGGCGGGGAACTCGGAGTGGCCTATGTCGGGACGCAGGGCGATCCCTGGGACGCGCAAAAGGACATGGTGCTCGCGGCGGCCGGGGCGCTGCTCGCGATGCTGATCACGGCGCTGGTGAACTGGCGCTGCCAGCGCGACTTCACACGCGAATGGACGGAGAGCCTGCGCATTCAACCGCCGTCCTGACATGAAACCGCAGCCTCCATCCTCTTCGCTCAGGCCGGTCCTGATTTTCACCGGCGCCTACATGGCGGCGGCCATTGCCGGCGCCGTCATGTCAGGGAACCGCGAGTTCATCATCTACATTGGAGTCATGCTGGTGCTGGTACCCTCCATTTACACCGTACACCGCCGCTATCCGCTCGGCCCGGGACTGATGTGGACCTTCAGCATCTGGGGCCTGCTGCACATGGCCGGCGGACTGCTGCCGATTCCGCAGGAGTGGTTTCACCACGGCTCCCATCCGGTGCTTTACAGCTGGTGGCTCATTCCCGGGTATTTGAAGTACGATCAGATCACCCACGCCTACGGTTTCGGTATTACCTCGTGGCTGTGCTGGCACATTTTGAAAAGCGCGCTGCGCTCGGCGGACGGCTCGGCGGTGCGGCCCACGCCCGGAATCATGGTGCTGTGCGTGGCCGCCGGCATGGGATTCGGCGCCTTCAATGAAGTGGTGGAGTTCACGGCCACGCGCATTCTGCCCGACACCAATGTCGGCGACTACGAGAACACCGGCTGGGACCTCGTGGCCAATCTTGCGGGCTCCATCATTGCCGTGCTCATCATCCGCGCAGGAAACCGGTCTCCGGCCGCTCGTTGAGCAATGCAAACTCAACTCGCCAGCCGGCGGAGTCGTGCTACCGCTGCGTGTCAATGACTGTTACTCTGTTCGTACCCTGCTACATGGATGCCTGCTTTCCGCAGGCGGCGGTCAGCATGGTCCGGATTCTGGAGAAGCTGGGGCATACGGTCGAATTCCCCGCAGAACTGGCCTGCTGCGGCCAGCCGCCGTTCAATTCCGGCTATTGGGACGAAGCGCGCTGTATCGCCCGGCCGGTGCTGCAGAGGCTGGCGCGGGCGGAAGCTGTCGTCATTGGCAGCGGCTCGTGCGGCGCGATGCTCAAGGTCTTCTATCAGGAACTTTTCGCCGGTCAGCCGGAGGCCGGAGCCGCCCGCGCTCTGGCCGCGAAGACGTGGGAGTTCTCCGACTTCCTCGTCGGCAGACTCGGCGTCACCGACCTGGGCGCTCGATTCGAGCGGCGCGTGACTTTTCATGACGGCTGCCATGGGCTGCGTGAACTGAAAATCAAAAGCCAGCCGCGCGAACTGCTGCGCCATGTGCGCGGCCTGGAACTCGTGGAAATGGCGGATGCTGAGACCTGCTGCGGGTTTGGAGGCGCCTTTGCCGCGAAGTACGCCAGCATCAGCACTGCGATGGGAGAAGTGAAATGCGCCGGCGCCGCGCAAACCGGCGCGGACGTTATCGTCAGCAACGACTCCAGTTGCCTCATGCACCTGCAGGGCCTGCTGCGCCGTCAGGGCCGGCCCATTCAAACCATGCACCTCGCGGAGATCCTTTCCCAGTCATGAGCCGTGTGCCGAGTGAACAGTTCCACACGGACTCCGCCCGGCTCACCGCGGACCTGACGCACCGCGTGCGCATCCAGAGCGCGATGGGCAAGTATTACGATGCGCGCATGCCGCGGATGGCGGCCTGGCGCGACTGGAGCGGCGCGCGGCAGACGGCGGCGGAGACGAAATGGGCGGCGGTGAATGAACTGGACACGCATTTGGTGGAATTTGAGAAGCAGGCCACGGCGCGCGGCACGCAGGTGCATTGGTGCAGCAACGGTGAGGAGGCCCGCGAAGTGATTGTGGACATCATCCGGCGGCACGGGGCGCGAAGGATCGTGAAGTCGAAGGTGATGACCGGGGAGGAGATTCGCATCAACGAACTGCTGGAATCGCAGGGGTTCTCCGTGGTGGAGAGCGATCTCGGCGAATACATTCAGCAACTGAAGGATGAGGCGCCCTACCATTTCGTCTTTCCCTGCATGCACCTGAGCCGGGAGGAGATCAGTGACTTGTTTCAGAACAAGCTGGGCAGTGCGCCAACGAACGATCCGGAGGAACTGACGATGATCGCGCGCCGCGTGCTGCGTCAAAAGTACATCGAAGCCGACATCGGCATCACTGGCGCGAATTTCATCGTCGCGGAAACGGGCATGATCTCGATAACAGAAAACGAAGGCAATGCCCGGCTCACCGGTGCGCTGCCGCGGGTGATGATCTCGCTCGTGGGCATTGAGAAGGTGGTGCCCCGGCTGTCGGACCTGGCGCTCTTCCTGCCCATGCTCGCCACCTGCGGCACGGGTCAGCCGATTACCTGCTACAACACGCTCTACGGCGGCCCGCGTCAGCCCGGCGAAATGGACGGACCGCTGGAATGGCACGTCGTACTGCTCGACAATCACCGCACCGCGCTGCTGGCCGATCCGGAGCAGCGGGATGCGCTGCACTGCATCCGCTGCGGCGCCTGTCTCAACGTGTGCCCCATTTTCAAGAACATCGGCGGCCTGAGTTACGGCACGACCTATCAGGGGCCGATCGGCAGTGTCATCACTCCTCACCTGCGCGGGCTTCAGGAATGGAAGCACCTCAGCGGCGCGTCGTCGCTTTGCGGAGCCTGCACGGAAACGTGTCCGGTCAAAATCGACCTGCATCACCACCTGCTGCAGAACCGCCGCAACGCCGTGCGGCAAAGGCGCGGTCGGATGGAGGGACTCGCGTGGCGCGCATTTGCCTTTCTCGCGAATCATCCCCGTCTGTTTAAGGCGGCGATCAAGGCGGCGCGCCTGTTTCAGCCGTTGCACGGCCTTGTGAAAGGCGGTGCGCTCGACCCGGCACGCGCGTGGACGAATTCGCGTGATCTGCCGGACCTCCCTCCGCAGTCGTTTCGCGACTGGTGGCGGGAACAGGGCAGGGGACACTGAAGCGGCGCAGACTCCATGTTGCGCTTCTTCGGGTGCGGGTCATCGCATTCCGGGCTATTCCCGCACTCCCATGTCCTTCATCCACGACGATTTTCTCCTCCACTCGCCCCTTGCAGTGCGACTCTACCACGAAGTTGCCGCGCGGCAGCCGATCATCGACTATCATTCGCACCTGCCGCCCGCGGATGTGGCGCGGGACCGCCGTTTCTCCAACCTTTTCGAAATCTGGCTGGAAGGTGACCACTACAAATGGCGCGCCATGCGCTGGAACGGCGTGGCGGAGAAATACTGCACCGGCGATGCGCCGCCGCTGGATAAGTTCATGGCCTTCGCCGGCACGCTGCCGTATGCCTTGCGCAATCCGCTCTATCACTGGTGCGCACTCGAACTGAAACGCTACTTCGGCATCGATGAACTGCTCACGCCGCAGACCGCACAGTCTGTTTGGGAGAAAGCCAACACCCGGCTGCGCGATGACGACCGCTCGGCGCGCGGTATCCTCTCCGACTTCAAAGTGCAGGTCGTTTGCACGACCGACGATCCTGCCGACTCGCTGAAATTTCACCGGGCGATCCGGGACGACGGGTTCAGCACGCAGATTCTGCCGACGTTCCGTCCGGATGCGCTGCTGAAGATCGACCAGACGGAATCGTGGAACAAGTACGTGGAACGGCTTGGTGCGGCGACAGATTCCGATGTCGGAACCTTCCGTGATTTGCTGGCTGCCTTCGAGAGAAGTCATGATTACTTCCACCAAAACGGCTGCCGTCTGAGTGATCACGGGCAGCCTCAGGCCACGGCGAGCTTCTGCAGTGAGGCCACCGCCGCGGGCATCTTCGACAAAGCGCGCAGCGGCAAACAGGTCAGCCTGGAGGAACAGCAGCAGTTCGCCACTTTCATCATGGTGCGCAGCGGTCAGCTCGATGCGCAAAAGGGCTGGGTCAAACAACTGCATCTCGGACCGCTGCGGAACAACAACAGCCGCGCCCTGCGCACGCTCGGGCCCGACACCGGATTCGACTCCATTGGCGACTTCCCGCAGGCGGAGCGGCTCTCGCGCTATCTGGACGCGCTCGATTCCGACGGCTGCCTGCCAAAAACGATCCTCTACAACATCAATCCGGGCGACAACTACACGCTGGCCACCATGTGCGGGAATTTCATGGACGGGAAAACGCCCGGCAAAGTGCAGTTCGGCAGCGGCTGGTGGTTCCTCGATCAGAAGGACGGCATGGAGTGGCAGATCAATGCGCTGAGCAATCTCGGGCTGCTGAGCCGCTGGGTGGGCATGCTCACTGACAGCCGCAGCTTCATGAGCTTCTGCCGCCACGAATACTTCCGCCGCATTCTCTGCAACCTGCTCGGCGAAGACGTGCGCCGCGGCGAACTGCCGAATGACTTCGAATTGCTGTCCTCGCTCGTGCGTGATGTCTGCTATGGCAATGCGCGACGGTTCTTCGGATTCCTGCCCTACAATGCGCCGCTGCTGGCGTAGGGGGGGACTTCCAGTCCCCTTGTTTCGGAAATACGGGGACCGGAAGTCCCCGCTACGCGATGGCCGGTGCGGTGCGCGGCGTGAGCGCCGGACGGCGGGCTGCTTCCTCATCCAGCATGCGGTTCCGGTGGACCCACACACTCTGCATGAGGCCCATGAGGAACATGATCATGATCAGGAACGTGCCGCCGTAGCTGATAAACGGCAGCGGAATCCCGGTGATGGGCAGGAGCCCGATGTTCATGCCGACGTGCTCAAAGATGTGCGCGAAGAGCAGGGCGATGATGCCCGCTGTGATGAGCCGCCCGAGGGCGTCGCAGGCGAAAAAGGCCACGGTGAAACACATGACCAGCAGGCTCAGGAAAAGTGCCAGGAGCGCCGCGGAGCCGCGAAAGCCAAAGGTCTCGCAGACCACGGTATAGATGAAGTCGTTGTGCATGGTCAGGTTGGGCAGCAGACCGAGCTGGAGCAGGTTTTTCAGTTTGGGAGGCAGGTCTTTTGGATCCAGGCCTTTGCCTTCCCAGCCGGCGGAGCCGACGGCGATGAGGATATTGTTCAAGGCCCACGCCTCCTCTTTGATGTTCACCTCTTTTCCCCGGAGCATATCGAAAGTGACATCGATGCGCTGGCGCTGGTGCTCCTTGAGTCCAAAGAAGTAAACCGGCGGGATGACGGCGAGACCGACGAGGGCGGCGGCGATGAGGCAGCGGAAGGGGATGTTACCCACTACGAGCATGACCACCGCCACCGGCACGATGACCATCGCCGAGCCGAGATCGCCCTGTTTAAGCATCATGGCGAAGGGAATGCCGAAAATGATGCCGCTGACAATGAAGCGCACGAGATAATGCCGCATCCAGGGAAACAGCTTGTGCGCCTCGCCCAGCACCACTGCCATGAGCAGAATGGTGCTGGCGATGGCCAGCTGCGCGGGCTGAAAGGCACCGATGCCGGGCAGACGCAGGCTCAGCAACTGGCCGTGCACCGTTTCCGAGTGTCCGAATTTAAAGACGGCTGCCACCAGTCCGAGACTGGCCACGTACATGATCAGGGCACCCCATTTGACCCATTTGTAATCCACAAGGGCAGCGGAGAAAAACACCACCACACCGATGAGTATCCAGTTGATCTGTTTGTGCCAGATGCCGGCCAGATCCGCGTGATCCCCGTCGCGAAAATGCACCGCCGCGTAGATGGCATAGACTCCGCAGGCAAGCAGCAGGGCCATGATCCCGATGAGGATCCAGTGCATCCCGAGCAATTTGCGGAAGAGGGGAGTCATTGAGGACTGACGGGGTCAGAAGACCAAAGGCCAAAAGCGGGTCCGGGCTACTTCGCTGCTTTTAGATAGTTGTCGTTCAGCTTGTCGCATGACCAGAGCAGTCCGCGCGTGACCATGTCGAGATACCGCGCATCGCCGACGGTTTCATTGTTGTGGCCGATGGTGGTGCTCCAGACGCGGGTTTTCTTCGGGCCGTATTCGTTGGTCCAGACGACAACCGTTTCCACCTCCTTGTCTCTGACCGTCTGTTTGCCTTTCGCCAGCGGCTTGCCCGTGAGGATGGCGACGTTGTTATAAAGTTCCTCCTTGCCGGTGGTCCAGTCGCTGAGCGTGGCGGTGGCGGGATGCTCTTTGTCGGTGAAGGTGATGTCGATGGGAAGCTGCGGCCCGTGCCCGGTGCTTTGCAGACCGAGGTAGTCGAACCACATGGCGTCTTTGGTGCCGGGCGTGACGGGTTTGGCGAACTCGCCGACGCGGTAACTGTGCATGGCGCAGTGCAGATTCACTCCCGGGACACCGGCTTTGTGCGCCGCGAGAATGTTCTCCACATAATCCACGTCCTTCACATCGGCCGAGCATTCGTCGTGGATGATGACGTCGTAGCCGGCGTACCAGTTGTCTTTCAGATAGGCTTCGAACTTCGCTTTCGTGCTGGTGTCGGGATTGTAGGCGATCTCCACTGTGACGTGCGCCCGGGCCTCGATGCCGGCTTTGAGCAGATCCTTCTGCTTGTTGTAGTCGTGACAGCAGCCGCCGAGCACGAGCAGAGCCTTGAGAGGTTTTACTTCTTTGCCCGCGGCGTCAGCGGCATCTGCGGCGGGGCGGACCAGAATCGCGGCGCCGGCGGCAATGAGGCCGGCGGCGGCGAACGGGGAAAAACGGCGAAGTAAGGAAGCGGGTGAGGTGGACATAACGGCCGAGCATTGCATTCCCGGACTGGAATCGACAACGGCAAAGGCGGGGCTCCCGTCCGGCCCGGACGCCGCCCCGGATCACTTTCCGCCGACGCCGAAATCGACCCACATGCCCGTATGCCACGGAAGCCCGGCGCCGCGGTCTCCCACCACAATGGCCGACTTGCAGCCGGGCACCGGGGTGACGCCCTCGGGCTCGAGTTTCGCCGCGGCGCGGGCGCTGGGGGTTTTCACCTCCCGCGGGGCGGCGGAAGCCTCGCCCGTCCATGTGTAAAATCGAAACACCTTCGCATCCCCGGCACTGCCGGCAACGATGAGGTACTCGCCCCGTCGCGCATCCCACTCGATGCTGCGAAATCCGAGTCCTCCGAGGTCCAGCAGCAGCGGATGGTCCAGGGCGGCGGGTTGCGGAGCACTGCCGCCCAGTCCGAGCGCCGCCACGGGATTTGTCAGAGGAACGAGCAGCGCCTTGCCCGCCACGAGCGGGCTTCGCAGCCCGAGCAGAAGGCTGCGCCCGTCTTTGCTGACACTCAGCCCCTCGATGTTAAGGCCGGCTTCTCCGCCGAGTCCCGGAGTCTGCGCCTCCGGAGGAACTCCCTGCCGCCACACACTGTCCCGCAGCACGGGCCCCCACGGGGCGGAACTGTTCTCGCCGCCCAGGGCGCGCACCTGGCCGCGAAGGCTGCGATTCACTTTGACCTCACCGGCCGCGGCAAAGGTGTTGCCCTCCGCCCCCATCCCGACTCCGAAGAGCGCCTCGCGTTCCGGCACGGTCTTTCCCTTTTTGGTGCGCGAGCAGGACCCGGTCAGCACCAGATATACCGCCTCGGGCCGGCCGTCGCCATTCGGATCCCACGGAAACAGCGTCATCGCCTCGAGATCATCCGTCGGATAAGCGGGCGACACCCCGGCATTGAGTGCCGGTGCATGGACTTTGAAGGATTGAGGCTGGAGTGGAAAGAGCGCCAGGGAAGGAATCTCATTGTCCGCCACCACCAGTTGGTGCGGCGGCGGTCCGATGACGGCCACTGCCGAGGCTTCCGGCCAGGAAGTATGATAGAACTGCGTGCCCGGGGCAGGTTCCGCAGCACGCAGGGCCGGCAACTGAAAGACCGCCGCCATGACGCCCGCAAGGCAAACCGCAAGTCTGCCGGCCGGGCAGATGGCAAATCGGGTTCCAGAAGGAAAATTCGTGCGCATTCGGAAACGGGAGGTGAACGAGGACTCATACCCGGGGCCGCACCGATTGCCACCGGCAGGATTCACATTCCGATGCTGCCGGAGTCGCCGATCGGCCGGAGATTAAAAGGAGGCGGCAATTTCAACTGTCTGAAACTATAGAGGCCCTTCCAGGAGCGGCCGAGCGGGCGCGCGCCGGTCTGCCGCTGCTCGCGGCTCGCTCCGGCGACGACGTTCCGATTGCGGGAAAACCATTCGTTGATGAATTCGCGGCTGCCGAAGATGACGCCGCGCGTGAAGTGTCTCATGCGCTGCAGCAGTTGCTCGCGACGGACGCCGGTTTCCTTTTCCAGACGCGCCTGCACTTTCGCACTGACGCCGCGGCGGATGAGTTTTCCATCCTGACGTGTGCGCGGCCGTCCGGCGAGGCCGAGCATTTGCCGGTAGTGGACCAGCGCCGTGAGGTGCCGGCGTTTGCGCTGTGGGGCCGTTTCTAAAATCGGTAGGGACGTGCTCCCGCACGTCCTTGACTTCTCTGGAATCGCCCGCCCATGCACCCGCTCCGCCGTGCGCCCGGTGACGCGCGCGAGACCTTCCAGCGCCTCCACTTTTCCGGACATGGCCTCCGCGTAGCCGCTCCAGCGGTAGTTGCCGGGGTCGTCGGTTAGGCCGGCGCGCACAGGGTTGAGGTCGATGTAGGTCGCCATCATGCGCAGCGCGGTGTGTTCGTCTTGAACGATGGTGCTGCGGTAGCGGTCTTCCCAGAAGATGCCGACGCGGCCGGTGCGTTTGTTATACCAGCGGGTGAACCGCTGCTTCACTCGCTTCATGTATTCGCTGAGCGAATACATGGCGTCGGCCTGCCGCTGCCGCCAGGCTTCGATGAGATCGTGCGCGCCGTTTTGCTGCCAGAGGTCGAGGTTCTTGCGAATCTGCCGCATTTGCTCCGCGCCGACGGCGGCTTCGAGACGGGTGAGGAGTTCGTCGAGCGTCGGTCCGGCGGTGCCGGCATCCGGCGGGGGCGGCACGCGCAGGAGCAGGTGGAAGTGGTTGCTCATGGTGCAGTGCGTGAGGACTTCGATGCCGAGCAGCCGCGCGTAGGCGTGGAGCGTGCGGGTGAAGAATTCTTTCTCCTCGTCGCCGAGGGCGAATTCGCGACCCGCGACACGCGAGACGACATGGAACACGCCGGTCTGGGAGCCGGTGTAGGGAAAGGGGCGAGGACGCGGCATAAGGCGTTGAGGTTGAGTGAACGGGCGTGGTGCTGCGAGCGGGATGGCTATGACGACGGGGACGCGGGAAGTCAATCGGCTTTCTTTGCAAGTTCCCTTTGCAAGTTCCCAGGTAACATGCACGCACTTCAGGTAACATGCACGCAGGTAACATGCACGCACTTGGTAACATGCACGCACTTCCAGGTAACATGCACGCAAGCTAACATGCACGCAGGTAACATGCAAAGCCCCCGCAAATCCACGGCGCCCCTCGCGCATGCCGCCGGATGGCCCCACTGCCAGCCCGGCAAGGCCGTCAGGGCAGCCCCCGCCGGTGTCCGTGCAAAATCTGATAGTTACCCGGCAGCAATTCCCGCAGGATTGGCCCTCCCTTCTCTCACAGTGACCATTTCGCCGGAAGGTGGCACGAACAGTGAAGAAATGCTTTGCAGACCCGATGGATGCTGTTGCGCGGGGCACTTTCCGTGCGGTTTGCACCCTCACTTGCTGGATGGCAACGGGCGAAGGACATCCGCCGGCATGCTCACGGGCGCCGCGAGCGGGGCGCGAGGCCGTTTGGTTTCGCGAGTCGCATTTCCTGATTTCATCCGTCCGGATTGTGGTCCAGCGGTGAGTTTGACCCACCCCGTACCCATGAAAGCCGCCCTCCCAGTCGTCCTCACTTTTCTGCTTGCCGCCTGCGGGGGCAGCGGCGGCCAGTCCGCCGGCGCCAAACCTGCGGTGGGCGCCGTCATAGACGAGAATGACCTGATGCCCGGCGGGAGCGCCGGCGCGCAGGTCGTCCCATGAGGAGCGCTTGAGCAGACGCATTTCATTTTCCTTGCGGCGCAGGTGCTGATCGCCGGCGTCGAGTCAGGGTGGGCGTCGCGGGGCCAGCGGGCCGGCGCTCGAAATCTTCGGAATCAACAATTGCAGAGCGGGCCATTTGCGTTCTAGCCTGCCGGCCCTCGTTTTTCCGCCCCCCCGCGCATGGAAGTTGACCGCCCCACTCAGATATTTCTCTCCCGATTCCCTGAAACCGTCCTCACTGAGGCCGAACGGCTGCGCACTGCGGGCGCGGTGAAGCAGGTCTTCGGTGGAGACTCTCTGATCCACGGGCGTGTGGAGGACGGCAGCGATGTGTATCAGATCACGCTGCGCCGCGGCACTTCCGGCTGGGAGTGGACGGTGCAGGGTCCGGAGGATCAGTTTCCGGCCGGCGTTGCGGCGGTGATGCAGACGCGCCTCTCCCTCGGCGCGGCGCTGCCGGAGAGTCCCAATGAATCGGACGGGCGTTCCCTGACAGAAATTCTCGAGGGCAAACTGGACCGTCCGCTCGCGCCGCACGAGGATGTTTTCGTGGAGAAGCTGGAGAAGCGCTACCGCCGGTGGATGCTGGAGCAGAAGCTCTACGAAACCGATCTCGTGCGGCTCAATCCGAAGTGGCGGGTGGCGACGTATGAACCCGTGGACATCTGGCCGGAGCCGCCGCGGGACATTGTGGAATTCTGGAATTACATCGCTGCGGAGTTTCACAAAAGGAAGCTGCCGACTCCGAAGTTTATGGAGGCGGTTTCCAATCGCGAGCAGACGAAGGAGCAAATGGAGGAGTGGGAGCGGCAGCGCGAAATGGAGGCATGGCAAAGCCGCATGGACCGGGTGGGCGCGGACCGGGAAACGGCGGTGCACCACGGCGCGCTGCGGGCCGTGATTACCACCCGTGAAGTGCGCCTGCAGTACCGCCGCACCGACACGCTGGAGGGGCCGGAACCGTGGGCTTACTTCCAGGGCGTGATGTACTTCTCCCAGTTTCGTGAGGACGTGGAGCGCGGGGACATTCTGCTGGAGCCGCTCAGCGAGGCGCTGCTCAGTCAGTGGCTCAGTCACTGGCCGGAGGGCGACGCGCCGCCGCCGCAGCTGCCGCTGGAAAATGCGCGCGACCGGGCCTTTGTCGGGCGTCTGCTGCGCCAGCCGGCGCTCAATGAGCTGGTGGTCTCGCTGGATGAAGTGCCCTATCAACACAGCGGTGAAGTGCTCAAATGGACCTGCGAGGAGCCGGACGAGGACGACGAGCGGAAGGATGTGTGGCTTTTGCAGTTGAGCACGCCGGACAACTTCCCGGTGCCTTATGCCATGACGGCGCTGCCGGGACCGCAAACGCTCTGGCTGTCCGACGACACCATCTATCGCGGTCCGCAGCCGTGGATGGACGGCGCGCAGGCCCTGCCCCGGACTCCGGTGCCGCGCGCCGTGCTGCAAAGCACCCAGGGCGTCGATTTCCTGCACCGGCTGCACATTCCCCTGCCGGAGAGCCTGCGCAGCCGCATGCTCGATGTGACGCTGCGTCCGCATTTCGTGCTGCGTGTCATCAAACGCGGCCCGGCCGCCGCGCCGGAGGAAATGGTCTATGCGGAAGTGACTGCACAGGATGAAACGGGCCTGCGCACCGAAACGCTGGAGCGCGACACCTGGCGCGTCACGGACGCGAAAGATCCCGAAGACGGCCGCGTGCCGTGGTTCGACCGCCGTCCGCTCTATCCGATCGCCGCGCTGGTGGAGGACATGGGCTTCGTCTGGGATGCCGGCAGCCGGAAATTCAAAACGCGGCTCACGCGCACGTTTCCGGAACGGTTTGTAAAATGGCTCGACCGCCTGCCGCCGGATGCCGAAGTGAAGCTCGACGAGGAGCTGACCACGCTGCGCGCCGACCCCATCAAGGGCAGCGTGCGCTTCGATCTCGGTGAGACCGGTGAAATCGACTGGTTCGATCTCAAAGTGCTGGTGAATGTGGCGGACCGCGACCTGTCAAAAGATCAGATTCGTGAACTGGTGGAGGCGCGCGGAGCCTTCGTGCGCATGCCGGAGGGCGGCTGGGCGAGGCTCGCGCTGGACCTGACTCCGGATCAGGAGCGCGCCGCGAATCATCTCGGGCTCGACGTCTTCGACCTCAGCGGGGAATCGCACCGGCTCCACGTGCTGCAGCTGGCGGAGCCGCGCGCCGCGGACATCTTCGATCCGGGAACGTGGAACCGCATTGCGGGGCGCGCGGAGAATCTCCGCCTGCACATCCGGCCGCCGGTGCCGGAGGGCTTCCGGCTCTCCCTGCGGCCCTATCAGGTGGAGGGCTTTCACTTTCTTGCCTATCTTTCGTCGAACAATTTCGGCGGCGTGCTGGCCGACGACATGGGTCTCGGAAAGACGGCGCAGAGCATCTGCTGGATGCTGTGGCTGCGCGAACGCGCCGCGCGCGATGCCGATGGCGAGCCGCAGCCGGTGCCGCCGTGTTTGGTGGTGGCGCCCAAGTCCGTGCTCGACGTCTGGGCCGGCGAGACGGTGAAGTTCTCCCCCGGACTGCGCGTGCAGGTCATTCGGGACAAGTCGGAACTCGACGTGGCGCGGCTCGGCACTGACATCGAGGTGCTGGTGATGAATTACAGCCAGCTCCGCGTGAACGCGGAGAAGCTGCTGCCCATCGAGTGGCTCAGCATCATTCTGGACGAAGGCCAGCAGATCAAGAACCCTGACAGCATTGCGGCCAAAGTGGCGCGCGATCTCAAAGGCGCGAACCGTCTCGTGCTCAGCGGCACGCCCATCGAAAACCGCCTGCTCGACGTGTGGAGCCTCATGGCGTTCGCCATGCCGGGCGTGCTTGGCAGCCGGAAGTATTTCCGCGAGCGGTTCGACCGGCGCAAAGACCAGGACAACATGGCGCGCACCCGGCTCAGCGCGCGGCTGCGCCCGTTTCTGCTGCGCCGCACCAAAGGTCAGGTGGCGCTCGACCTTCCCGGCCGCACCGAGGAGGACATTCTCTGCAATCTCGAGGAGCAGCAGCACGAGCTTTATCAGGCCGAACTGGAGAAGATGCAGCGCCTCGTGCTCGGATTCGGCAGCGACGCCGATGTGCGGAGGAACAGCTTCGCCATCCTGCAGGGCCTCATGCGCCTGCGGCAGATTTGCTGTCACCCCGCGCTCATCGAGGAGGCGCACAAAGACGCGCCGAGCGCGAAGATGGAGGCGCTGTTCTATCATCTCGATCAGTTGCGCGACGCCGGGCAGAAGGTGCTCGTTTTCTCACAGTTCACCTCCATGCTCGACATCATCAAGGCCCGCCTCGTGGAGGAGGAACGTCCGCACCTGCTGCTCACCGGCCAGAGCAGGGACCGCGGCGAAATCGTCCGCCAATTCCACACCAGCAAGGACCCGGTCGTCTTTCTGCTCAGCCTCAAAGCCGGCGGCACCGGTCTCAACCTCACCGCCGCCAGTTATGTTATCCTCTACGATCCCTGGTGGAATCCCGCCGTCGAGCAGCAGGCGATCGACCGGACGCACCGCATCGGTCAGACGAATCCGGTCTTTGCCTATCGTTTGCTGAGCCGGAACACGGTGGAGGAGAAAATCCGCGCGCTCCAGGCGCAGAAGCAGGCGCTCGTTTCCGGCGTGCTGGGCGACGAGGGCTTCACCAGCAACCTGACGCTCGAGGATGTGCGCTCGCTCTTCGTTCAGGAGGAGGAGCCTGCCGCCCCGGCGACGAAGAAACCCCGGCGCCCCCGCCGGCCGCGCGTTTCCGTGGAGTAGCCGCGGGCTTCACTCCGCAGACACTTTCACCTCGGGGCGTAATGACTTCACGACCCGGCGGGGCGGCGCGACGCGGCTTGAAATTCATGTCCATGACCGCTATGCAGCCGCCATGCCCCAAGTGAAAACAGGTCTGGATGTTCTCGTCGCGGATGATTTTGCGCCGCTCAAAGGCTGCCGGGTGGGACTGGTGACGCATCCGGCGGCGGTGGATTCCCAACTGCGCCACGCCATCGAATTGCTGGCCTCGGCGAAGGGGATGAAGCTCAGCGCGATCTTCGGGCCGGAGCATGGATTGCTGGGACAGGCGCAGGATTTGATTTCCGTCAGTGCCGACGAATCGAAGCGGCACGGCGACCTGAAGGTCCACAGCCTCTACGGCGAAACGGCGGCCAGCCTGCGCCCCACGGCGGAGCATTTGCAGGGGCTGGATGCGCTGGTAGTGGACATGCAGGATGTCGGCAGCCGCTACTACACGTTTCAGGCCACGATGCGATACTGCCTTGAGGCCGCGCTGCCGCGCGGGTTGCGCGTGCTGGTGCTCGACCGGCCGAATCCGATCGGGGGCGAGGCCGTGGAAGGGCCGGCGCTGCGGAAGGGTTTTGAAAGTTTCGTCGGCGCTCATGACATTGCCATTCGCCACGGACTGACCATGGGCGAGTTGGCGATGTTTTATCAGCACGAACTCGGACTCGACGACGGCGACCTCATGGTCGTGCCATGCGAAGGCTGGAAGCGCAGCGATTATTTCGAGGCTACCGGCCTGCCCTGGGTGCTGCCATCACCAAATATGCCGACGCCGGACACGGCGCTGGTTTATCCCGGGCAGTGTTTGATCGAGGGCACGAATCTCAGCGAAGGCCGCGGCACGACGCGTCCGTTTGAAATCGTCGGCGCGCCCTGGCTTGATGCCGCCAAGCTGGCGCAACACATGAACGCGCAGAAACTGCCCGGCGTGAAATTCCGCCCCGCATGGTTCCGCCCCACGTTTCAGAAGTTCGCCGGCACCGACTGCGGCGGCGTGCAACTCCACGTCACCGACCGCGCCGCTTTCCAGCCCGTGCGCACCAGCCTCGCACTGCTCGCCGCCATGCGTGAAATGAGCGGGGACAAATTCAAGTGGCGCACCGAAGTCTATGAATTCGTGCGCGACCCCATCGCCATCGACCTGCTCTTCGGCTCCAACCGCGAACGCAAACACCTTGAAGCCGGCAAGCCGGTCGCGGAACTCGATGCCGCGTGGAAGAAAGAGGAGGAGTCCTTCGCCCACCGGCGGCATACGGTGCTGCTGTATGATTGAACGGAACGAAAGCTTGCCGCGTCTCAGCCAGACCCCGCTCCCGACATGAGAACGCCACCGCTTGTCGTTTCCCTGCTCGCCGCAGTCGCCGCGGGGTTTTGGGGAGGAATCATGTTCCAAAAATCTAGAGGTCATGGGGAAACAATCGCGCGGGAGGGAACTGCGAAGGCGAAAATTGAGGGGAAATATCGCGCTACTACGAAGTTCCAGGTGCTTTTATCGTCAGCCCCATTTCTCTGCGGTCTAGAGATACCAAGTGGTTACCAGCTGGAGTTTGAGATCAAAACTATGGAGTCGAATGAAGTCCGTCAGCGTGTCGTGAATCAGGAGAACCTGGGCCGGTTGTGGCGGCTGCGCCCGCAGGAGGCAGTTGACCGACTCTCGCGCATGACGGAAATAATTGTGGGCCCGGACACATGTATCGTTTCGGTGTCGGTGTTTGGTGACGAGCCGAATCTGGTGGCGCCCCTAGCCAACGCCATCCGCAAAGCCTACGAGGAGGTGCGCGCAGAAATTGAGACGGCGCGCATCCGAAAAGCCTCCGAACGGCTGACGGAGGAAATCAAAAAACAGGAAAAGGAAGTGGAGCGTGCCAGGATGGATATGATTGATTGGCAGAAAAAAATCGGTATCACGAGACCGGGTCCTGACGGTAAGTTTCCAGAGGTCTCGAAGGAAGATCAAAAGGAGTACGCCACCGCCAAACACAGATACGAGCGCAGCATTCTTCTGCTGAAAACGGTTAAGGAGCATGCCGCACGGTGCAGAATAGACGAGGGGGTGATGCATATGCCAATCGAACTTCTCGAAGAAGCCCGCCCGCCGTCTCGCTGAACGCACCTTGCGCGCCCGGAGCGTCCGCATTAGGCACAGCGCTCTCAATTCAAAAACGACATGGATATTTTCCACGAACTCACCTGGCGCGGACTGCTCGATGACTACACCGGACGCACGGAAGGCGGCGAGGATGCGCTGCCGGCTCGGCTGCGTGCGGGCGGGGTGACGCTTTACTGCGGCTTCGATCCGACGGCGGATTCACTGCATGTGGGGCATCTCGTGCCGCTGCTGGCACTGCGGCGGTTTCAGATGGCGGGGCATCATCCCATCGCGGTGGCGGGCGGCGCGACGGGCAGCATCGGCGATCCCAGCGGCAAGTCGCAGGAGCGGCAGTTGCTGACCAAGGATCACATCGCGGCCAACGTGCAGGCGATTCGCCCGCAGCTGGCGCGGCTGCTCGACTTTGAAGCCGCGAACAATCCCGCGCGGCTGGTGGACAACGCCGACTGGCTGGGGCCGGTGAGTTTTTTGGATTTCCTGCGCGACGTGGGCAAGCACTTCACCGTGAATCAAATGGTCGCCAAGGAATCGGTCCGCGCTCGCATGGAGGACCGCGACGTGGGCATCAGCTACACGGAATTCAGCTACATGCTGCTCCAGGCGTATGACTTCTACTACCTCGCGCGCGCCTATGGCTGCGAGCTGCAAATCGGCGGCAGCGATCAGTGGGGCAACATCACCGCGGGCATGGACCTCATTCGCCGCAAGCTCGACAAGAAAGCTTGGGGCCTGACCATGCCGCTGATCACCAAGGCGGACGGCACCAAGTTCGGCAAAACCGAAGGCGGCGCCGTGTGGCTCGATCCGAAGCGCACCAGTGTCTATCAATTCTACCAGTTCTGGATCAACACCGACGACCGCGACGCCGTGAAGTATCTGAAATACTTCACCTTCCTGCCGGAGGAGGAGGTCGCGGCGCTGGAGACGGCCCATGCGGCGAATCCGGGCGCGCGTGAGGCGCATCAGGCGCTGGCCAAAGCAGTGACGACGTTGATTCACGGCGAAGCGGCGTGTGCGGAAGCGGTGCGCGCGAGCACGATCCTTTTCGGCGGCAGTGTGGACGGCATCACGGCCGCGACGCTGGAGGTGCTGCGCGGCGAAGTGCCGACGAAATCCGCGCCGCTGCACAGCGGCCTGCCGGTGACCGAAGCGCTGGTCGCCGCCGGACTGTGCCCCAGCAAAGGTCAGGCGCGCAAGGACATCGAAGGCGGCGGCATTTACGTGAACGGTCAGCGTTGTCAGGATGCGGCGCGCTCGCTTTCCTCCACCGACCTGCTTCACGGCAGCGCGGTGCTGCTGCGGAAGGGGAAGAAATCCTACGCGCTGCTCACGCCGGCGGAGTGAAGCCACGACGAGTTGACTGGCGGTTTATCCACGGGAGCGACCGTAGCAAGGCCGTCCCGGCCTTGTCGCATCACTCCGATACAGATGGTAATCCCAAGGCCGGGACGGCCTTGCTACGGCGCATCGCGAATCGTCAGGTATTTGACGTGGACTGGCATCAGAAGTCTTTCAAGCCGCCTGCTGTTTCATCCAGCCGGCGCGGCGCATGGCGGCGAGCGCCTGCTCCACCGTCAGGCTGGCGCGGGCGGTAACGGCGGCGGACTCGCGGTGCTTCTGCCACGCGGTGCGCTCGGCATCCGTGGGCGACGCGAGTCGGCGATACGGCACCTGCTGGCCGGTGAGCAGGGCGAGGTAGCCTTCCAGGCCAAATTGATTCGTTTCCGGAACGAGCACGCCTTTGACCATGCTGCTGGGGCCGTTTTCGCGGTACCAGTCCACCACTTTGGCCGCACCGGCGAGGTCGGTATCGCTGCGACAGGCGCGCCAGAAGGGAGTGTCGAGCCGGGTGTTGAAAGCGTAATGCACCGTCAGGAAGTCGCGAATGTCGTCCCAGTTATCCGCATTGAAGCGGTTGTAGATTTCCACCATCAACGGCCCCGGGCAGCCTTCGCTTTCGTGAATGGCATCCGCCAGGGTGCTGGCCTGAAGCCCGATGACCTGCAGCGCGGAGGCCTCGAGCGGTTCCACGAACCCCACGGCGTTGCCGATGCCGACGACATTGCCCGCCCAGTTGCGCGCCCGGCGCCCGCTGAGAAAGCGCACCACGCGCGGCTCATTGGCGACCTGCGGATTGCGGCGCAGGAATTCGGTCAGGGCGTCTTCGTTACTGACAAAGCTGCTGCTGTAAACGTAGCCGCGATTGATCCAGTTCTCGTGCTCGATCTGCCAGCACCAGCCGGAGTCGTACGTCTCCGCAACGGTGTAGGGCAGGATGGGTTCATTCGTGCGCGGCCAGCCGCCAATGACGGCCCGGTCGCAGAAGAGCGAACGGGTGTAACTGACAAACGGCTCCTCCAGCGCCTTGCCGAGCAGTTCGCTGCGAAAGCCGCTGGCGTCCACGTAGAGGTCTGCATGGAGACGCCCGCCGGTGTCGAGCACCAGAGCAGTGACGCCGCGCAGTTCTCCGCGCGCCGTCGGCACAGGGCCGGTCTCCACGCCGGTGACGTTGCAGTCGATGATCTCACAGCCCGCCTGGCGCACCGAGGCCTCGAGCCAGTTCACCAGCTTGATGTTTTCAATGTGAAACGCGTGGCTGTTGTGGATTTGCGGCATTCCGTCAGGCCGCCGCGGAAAGACGCGCCCATGGGCCATGCAGGCGGAGACGGTTCCGACCCAGCTGGTTTCGTCGTCGTGGTAGAAGCCGACATTCCGGTTCAGTCCGGGCAGGCGCTTCTCGTATTCTTTGGCGAATGTATAGTAAAATTCCTCGCGCGGTCCCCAGAGGAATTTCACCCCCAGCTTCCAGGTCGGATGCACGCCGTCGTAGAACTCTTTGGGTGCCAGTCCGAGGTATTCGAAGAGGTGCCGCGGGAAGGAGGCAGTGGTGCCTTCCCCCACGCCAATGACGCCGATGTCGGGCGAACGCAGCACGCGCACCGTTACCGCTGGCAGCTTGCGCTTGAGTGTCAGGGCCGTGATCAGTCCCGCACTGCCGCCGCCGACTACGATGACTTCGTTGATTTGCCCCTCGTTCATGCCGCGCGTGATGGCACATCGTGGCCGGGGCGTCAATCTCCCGCAGGAATGGAGAGCCGGTGCAATTTCATAGGCGGCGGTGCGCGATATTGCATTGAATTATGATTGCCGGCGCAGTCATGATTTCTTTATCACAGTGAAGATGGTCCGTCCCCGCGGGCCTGGATTTCGCATCCTGACTTATCTCATGAACACCTGCACCCTTCGCACCCTCGCCCGGAATTGTGGCCTCCTGGCATCTCTCGCTTCTCTCTCCACCACAGCCGGCGCTCAGGTCGTGGCCGGAACGCTTAATGTCGATCTCAATGCGAGCGCGTTCACCACGGGCAGCCCGTGGGTCAATGCCGGCGCTTACGGCGGACAGTTCGACGGGCAGGGAACCCCCCGGGCCGGTGCCATTTTTGGAGCGCCCGCGGTGATTCTCGACGGCTCCGATGCCCTGCGCAGCACCTTCGCGGTCACCGACCTCGTGGGCGGCGCCTCCCGTACGGTCGAGGTCTGGGCCTATCAGAACGGCGTGCGCAATGAGGAAGCTCTCGTGGCATGGAGCAGGCGCGGCGGCGGCGACGCCACCAACGAGTCATTCAACTGGGGCGCCAGTCGCGAATGGGGTGCGCATGGCGGATGGGGGCAAAATGCCGATATGGGCTGGAACCAGGTCGCCGGCAACAACCCGGGCAACGCCGACGTCCTCACCAACATGCCGGCGCTCGGATCGTGGCACCACCTCGTGTATACCTACGACAGCGCCACGACCACGATGAGCTTTTATGACAACGGGGTGCTCAAGAACAGTCAGGCGCTGAATGCGTATTCCGGCGGAGCTCTCGCGCTCAACACGCACAGCGGGTTCAACATGGTCATCGGTGGACAGACGGCCAACGTCGCCGCTCCCGGCACCACCGACGGCGGCGGCACCGGTCAGGGCACGCTCTTCACCGGTGCGATCGGTCAGGTCCGGGTGCACACCGGCGTTCTCGCCGCCGGCGATGTCCTTGCCAATTACAATCTGAGCGCGGGCAGCTACGGCGGACCCGTCGGGGCGCAACTCACGACCGGTCCGGCACACCGTTACACCTTCAACGGTCTGGCCACCGCGAACGACGGAGATGTCGTGCTGGATGTGGTCGGCGGGGCGCACGCGCAGATTCGCGGTGCCGGCGCCATCCCTGCGGGGAGCACCGGTCTCGATCTTCCTGGCGGCGCTTCGGCCACGCAGGCCTATGTGGATTTGCCCAACGGCCTGCTTTCCAGCCGCACCAATGTCACGCTTGAGGCATGGGTCACGACGCAGAGCACCCAGAACTGGAGCCGCATCATTGACTTCGGCACCGGATCGGATGGCGAGATCCTCGGTCCCGGAGTTCCTGACGGAAGTTCCTCCGGAAGCAATTATTTCTTCATCAACGGCAGCAATGGCACCTCCACGACACAGCGGTTCGAACGCGTGGGCCGCGGCGTGCCGGCGGGCAGTCTCAACACTTCCAGTGCCCGCGATACGCTGCTCAGCGTCAATCACGGCATCGAGGAGCATTACGCCATCGTTTTCGACGATGCCGCCGACGAGTGGCGCTATTACCGGAATGGCCTCCTGACCGAAGTGTTACCCGACACCAATGCGCTCTCCGCGCTCCCCGATCTGAACAACTGGCTCGGCCGTTCCCAGTTCTCTGGAGATGCCAACCTCGACGGCATCTTCAATGAGTTCCGCATCTCTGATTATGCGCTGAGTGATGCGCAGATTTACGGAAACTTCCTCGCCGGTCCGGATGTGGTGAATGTCATTCCGGAGCCCGCCTCTACAGCGGTGCTGGTGATGGGCGCCTCTGTGTTTCTGCTGCGCCGCCGCCGGACCCGCTGAGCAGCAGTTTTTCCCGGGCTTCACCGGAGCGAGGGAAAATGAATACTTGCACCCCGGGTTTAAGATGTTACTTTGCATCACAAAGCAACTGCCATGCCCAACCCTGCCGACGAAGCCGCCGAACAGCTGCGCGCCATCCGTGCCCTCATGGAGCGGTCCACCATCTACCGGGCCATTTCCGCGCCGGCCGCCCTCTTCGCCGGATTGCTCAGTCTGGCGGTCTGTGGCTGGCTTTGGATGAGACGAAGCGATTCGGATCAGCCGCAGCCGGTGGTCTTCTTCCTCATTTGGATCGGGGTGCTGCTGGTGGTGAGTTCGGTCAATACGGTGCTGCTCTACCGCAGCGCCCGGCAGCGCGGCGAGCCGTTCGTTTCGCCCGGCATGAAACACGCCCTGCGGGCGCTGCTGCCGGCGCTCATCGCCGGATTCGGCATGAGTCTGCTCGAAGTGTCAGGCCAGGATCGCGCCGCGCGCGACTGCTACGCGGATATCGCGGCGCAGTGGATTTTGTTTTATGGCCTGGCGCTGCTGGCGACGGGTTCGTTTTCGCCCCATTCCATGCAGGCGCTCGGCGCCGGCTTCTTCACGTTTGGAATTCTCACCTGGCTGCCGACGGTGCGGCAGTTCTTCGGCCGGCAGTATCCCGCCGCGATCATCTTCATGGCGATGTCCTTTGGCATGCTCCACATCATTTATGCCGCCGCCGTCTGGATTCAGCACCGCCGGGAAGCCGCTCGGTCCTCCGCATGATCGACTTTTCCCAGCTGGATAAAACCATTCACGAAAAGGGCCGCCTGGCGATCATGACGCTGCTGGCCGCCCGCGCCGGATGGCCGTTCCAGGACCTCAAATCGGAACTCCAAATGAGCGACGGCAATCTCATCACTCACCTCCGCACCCTCGTGAAGGCCGGTTACGTCGCCGAGACGCGGGAAATCAAGGAGCGCCAGCAGACAAGTTATGCCCTGACACGCGCCGGACGCAAAGCGTTCGAGGGCTACCTTTCGCTGCTGGAGGAAATCGTCCGTGCCGCCCGGGCCTGAGATTTTTTTGCCTTATTTTTTGCCTTACAACTTTGCATCACAAAGCAATACCGCCACCACCCTGCCAGTCATGAACATCCACACCGCCACTCACTACGGCATGTGCTTCGGAGTCCGCGAAGCGCTGCGCCGCGCCCATGATGCCGCCGCATCCGGCCCCGTCACCATCCTTGGACAACTCGTGCACAATCCGGTCGTTTCGCAGCATCTCACTTCGCTGGGGGTCCGCGAAGGAAGCCTGAGCGACGGAGCCGGTGCCGTCACGGAACATGTGATGATCACGGCCCACGGCGCCGCGGACCGCGACCGCGAGCGGTGGCGCAGCAGCGGCCATCGCGTCACGGACACCACGTGCCCGCTGGTACACCGCGCCCACGAGGCGCTCGCGGCGCTGGTGGCGCGCGGCTGTCAGCCGGTGGTCATCGGGCAGCGCGGTCATGTGGAGGTGCGCGGGCTCACGGGCGATTTTCCTCACGCCGTGGTGATTGAGAGCGAAGCAGATCTGTCAGGGCTGCCCGCGGCGGCCCGTTACGGTGTCGTTTCGCAAACGACGCAGCCTGTCGCCCGGGTCCGGCGCCTTGTGGAGGCCCTGCGCGTTCACTGCGCCGGTGCGGAGGTTATTTTCAAGGACACGGTATGTCAGCCCACCAAAGACCGTCAGGTGGCGCTCGACGAACTCTGCGCGAAATGCGACACCGTCGTCGTGGTCGGCGGGAGGCACAGCAACAACACGCGCCAGCTCAGCGAAACCGCGCGGGCCCGGGGCCTGACAGTCCATCAGGTGGAAACCGCGAACGAGCTGCGGCCTGAATGGTTCCAGCGCAGCCGCGAGGTGGGAGTCACGGCCGGCACTTCCACGCTGGACGAGACCGTGCGGGCCGTCATCGACCGGCTGCGCGAGTTCGCGGACTGACAGGGCGGCTACTTTTCCACCGGCTGCTGCGCCTTTTCCCAGCCGGCGAATCCGCCGTCGAGATGGATGATGTTTTTGAAGCCGAGTTTTTTGAACGTCTCCAGGCTGGCGGTGCTGCGGCGGCCGCTCTGGCAGTGAACCACGTAGGTTTTGTCTTTGTCCAGCTTGCCTGCTTTGTCGGCAAAGTCCGCAGCTTTGAAGTCGATGTTCGTGGCTCCGGCGATGTGACCGGCTTTGTATTCCTCCGGCGTGCGCACATCGAGGACGACGACTTTGCCGTCCTTTTTAGCAGCGGCATCATCGAGAAGCTTTTTGGCTCCGGCGGCATCCACGTGTTTCACGCCGTCCTTCGATTCGGCAGCGGGAGGTGCGGCGGGTTTGGGTTCGTCAGCCATCAGCGGAAGGGTGGAGAGAGCGATGAGGATCAGCGGGGTTTTCATAGGTCATGCGGGTTGCGGGGGATGGTTTTCGCATACGTGCAGGGGCGCGCCAATCAACCGCCGGCATACGGCCCCGTCTGCCGTCGAATTCCCTGGCCGGAATGCGTTCCACGGCTATCTGCCGGCATGAAACCGCTCCGCTGCCTCCGATCCCTGCATCGTCCTCTTCTTCCGGCGCTCCTTGCACTCCTGACGGCATCGTGCGCCTCCACCGGTTCCCTCCGCGACGACCCGGGGTTTCTGCCGGCGCCGGTGAGCGAAGATCCGGGACTTCCCCGGGGACTGAACTTCGACGCCGGCGCCCTCACCGCCCCGCAGTGTGTGGCCTGGCTGGACCGGAGTCTCCAGCCCTACATCTGGCACGGGGAGGAACTGAACCTTACACTGACCCACGGGCGGGTGACCTTCACGGAAGGAGTCTGCCGGCAGTACCGGACCTTCGATTCGCCTGCGCTGCGCACATGGCATGTCAGGGAAATCCCGCTCGGCCAGGTCACGCCCGCATCGCTGGGCGAGGTTTCGTTCAACGATGCTCCGAATCCGGTGAACCGGAATTATTCCTTCAATGTCAGCGGTCCATGGATCCGTAAGTGGGAGACCATGGACCTCGCGACGCAGAAGGTCACCTCCCGCGGCAGCGCCCGGGCGGACCGGGTGACGCTCAGTTTCACCAGCCGGGCGGCTGCGCGGCAGGCCCGTGCTGTGATGCTGCGGCTGCTGGAACTGATGCCGGCGGATGCCTCCTCCTCCTGACGCAGTTTGATCTTACAGCGCGTGGCCCATTTTCTCGCGTTTGGTTTCGAGATAGCGCCGGTTGTGAGGATTCTCCGGCGGCCGGATGGCCACCTGTTCGATGATCTCCAGACCGTGGCCCTCGAGTCCCACGATCTTGCGCGGATTGTTGGTCATGAGGCGGATTTTCCGCACTCCGAGGTCGTGCAGCATTTGGGCGCCGATGCCGTAGTCGCGCAGGTCCATGGGAAAGCCGAGCTTAAGATTCGCCTCCACCGTGTCGAGACCCTGTTCCTGGAGTTTGTAGGCATGGATTTTGGCGGTCAGTCCGATGCCGCGGCCTTCCTGACGCATGTAAAGCAGCACGCCCTGGCCCTCCTCCGCGATGCGTTGCATGGCGGCGTCCAGCTGCCAGCCGCAGTCGCAGCGGCAGCTTCCAAAGACATCACCGGTTAGGCATTCGCTGTGCACCCGCACCAGAGCGGGGCTTCCGTCATCCACCGGTCCCATCACGAGCGCGAGGTGCTCCTGCCCGTCGAGTTTGCTTTGATAGAGATAGAGCTGGAAGTCGCCCCAATCCGTGGGGAGCTGCACCACCTGTTCCCGCTCCACGAGCTGTTCACTGCGCCGGCGGAATTCGATGAGCGCAGCGATGCTGCTGAGGCGGATGCCGTGCTTTTGGGCGAAGACCCGCAGTTCGGGCAGGCGTGCCGGGCTGCCGTCGGTATTGAGAATTTCGATGAGCACCCCCGCTTCGCGCAGGCCGGCGAGCCGGGCGAGGTCCACCGCGGCCTCGGTGTGTCCGGCGCGGCGCAGCACGCCGCCGGGGCGTGCGATGAGCGGATTCACATGTCCCGGCTGCACCAGGTCCTCCGGGACCGTGCCAGCGTCCGCCAGCACGCGGATGGTGCGGGCACGGTCCTGCGCGCTGACGCCGGTGCCGACGCCTTTCGCGGCATCCACGGTGACGGTGTAATTGGTGCGAAAGGTATCACGGTTATGGGCTACCATCGGCCCCAGATTGAGCCTTGCGGCGATGTCCGGCGACAACGGTGCGCAGAGCATGCCGCGGCCTTCCGTGATCATGAAGTTCACCAGTTCCGGCGTCACTTTCTCCGCGGCACATATGAGATCGCCCTCGTTCTCCCGGTCCTCGTCATCGGTCAGGATCACGAGCTTTCCCGCGCGGACGTCGCGGATGACATCCTCGATGGCGTCGAATCCTTCAGAATTCATTACGGGTATGGGGCGCTGGCTCACAGTGGCGAAAACGGGCGGGGGATGAGGTCATTTAGGCGGAGCCGGGCGCTGTGCAATGCCCCTCAGCGGACAGTTTACGCCCGTCGGCCGCGCCAATTTCGCGTGAAAGGAACTGCGGAACTTGACGAATCGCCCGTTGCCTGGCAGATTTGCCGCCCCCGTCATTCCCCCCCTGTGAAGTCGATGTCCGCCATCTCCGCTCTCCATCCTCCGGAATTCCGCGCGCTGCGCCGGGCCTGCGGAGGCATCCTCACGGCGTTGCTGGCCGCCTGTTTTGCCGTAACGGCGGCGGCCCAGTCCGCTGCGGGAAATTTCAGCATCGTGCCGCAGGATCCGGCAGCCCTCCAGGCGGCGCTGCTCAGTTCCTGCCGCGAAGGCCGGCATGATGCCGCGGCCCTCTCACTTTCCCGGGGAGCGGACCCCGATGAGGGAGGTTCCCCGCTGACCCTCGCCGCGGAGCGCAACGATGCCGAACTCGCGGCTTTGCTCATCTCCTATGGCGCGGACGCCTCGCTCGCTGCCGGTGCCCTTCCGGCGGCCCTGCGGCACAAGAATGCCGCCCTGGCCGCTCTTTTACTCGATGCCGGCGCGGATCCGAATCGGGCGGATGCTGCGGGTCTCACCCCGCTCAAGGCGGCGCTGACCGGCGGTGAATTCGAGATCGCGCGCGTCATGTTTCGCCACGGCGGGCAGCCTGACGACTTCATCGAGCCGGCCCTGCAGCATAACGACACCGCTCTGCTGACCGCGCTGTTTCAGTACGGCCTTCCGGCGGACAGCGCGGATGCGGCGGGAAATCCGCTCCTCGTCCGCGCCGCGGCGGACAACAATCCGGCACTCGCCGCCTTTCTGCTTAAAGCCGGCGCCGATCACAAGAAGACGGGCGCGGACGGACTCACCGCGCTGCAAATCGCCGCCATCGAGAGGAACGACAAACTGCTGCGCGTGCTGCTGGAGGGAGGCTGCGATCCTAACGTGCCGTTTGCCCATCCGGTTAAGAAAGAGGTGATCGCGCGCGTGGACGACGAGCGCTTCCGCAAGTGGCTGGGCCGGGACACCGGTCTCACGCCCCTCATGCTCGCCGCCGCGCGCGGGGACACCGCGACCATTGCGCTGCTGCTCGAAAAAGGCGCGCGCCGCGGCCAGCAGAGCAGGGGATGGAAGCGCTATCCCGTCGTGTTCGCCTGCGACGCCGAACACATTCCCGCCGCTCAGATGCTGCTCGGGCGCAAGTTCGTTCCCGACGAGCCGGTCCACCGCGTCACCATTTATCTCTCCACGCAGCGCGCCGTGCTCTACCGGAATGATGAACCGGTCCGCTCCTGCCGCGTCTCCACCGGGCGGAAAGGTTACGCGACACCCACGGGGAAATTCGTGATCACCGACAAGCAGAAGAGCTGGACCAGCACCATCTACCACGTTTCCATGCCCTATTTCATGCGCCTCAACTGCCGCGAAATCGGCATGCACGCCGGCGTGTGTCCCGGGTATCCCGCCAGTCACGGCTGCATTCGCATGCCCCACAGTGACGTCAGGCACCTGTTCGGCGTGCTGAAGATCGGTGATGCGGTGACGATCGAGCAATGAGGCCGCACGGGCTGCCGCTTCCGGGAGGGAGCGACACTGCGCACTTGTTCCCGGCGCGGGGCGCGCCGTTGTTCGCTCCATGAAAGCAATCGTCACCGGCCTGGTCCTCATCGCCGTTTCCGGAGCAGCGCTCATCTGGCACCTCGCCGGACGCAGCGGGGCACCTCTGCCTGCGGGCCCGGAGCGCACCGCGAAGTGCATGGTGTGGAAGGCGGAGCGCGGGAGTGCCGTCGTCTGGCTTTGCGGATCCTTCCACCTGCTGCGCGGTGAGGACTATCCTTTGCCGTCGCCCTACCTGCAGGCATTCAAAGAATCCAGGATCATCGTCATGGAGACACTGCGCGATCCTGCGGCGGGTGCGGAGCAGCAGGAGCGGATCGCGGCAATCGGCCGGCTGCCGGAAGGGGAGTCCCTCCTGGACCAGCTTTCTCCGCAGGGCCGGGAAACCCTCACCAAGTACTGCGCGGCCGACGGCCCTGCCCTCGCCTCGCTGCAGGGCCTGCGTCCCTGGAAAGCGGCCTACCACATTTCCAATCATGGCTTGGCCCGGCTCGGCTTCAGTGCCGCGCGCGGGCTGGAGGCGCACTTCAACGCGGCTGCGGGCCCGGCGCACAAACTGGAGGCTCTGGAATCGCTGGAGGAACAGCTCGCCGGCCTCAATCGTCTCGACGCAGCCTCGCAGGAGGCGATGCTGCTGCAAGTCATCGCGGAGGCCCCGGCCGCCGCGCAGCGTGCCGCCGACAACATCGATGCGTGGCGTGAGGGCGACACCCGGCGGCTCAGCGCACTGCACGGGGAAAGCATGGCGGCAGTGCCTGCGCTCAAGCAACTTCTCTTCCACGACCGCCATGCCGCGTGGCTTCCGAAACTCGAAAAGTATCTCGACGGCAGGGAAACCGTCATGGTCCTGGCCGGCTCGCTGCATCTCTGCGGCCGCGGCAGCCTCATCGAACTGCTGGAGGAGCGCGGCGTGAAACTCACGCAAATGGAATACCGGACGACGCGCCTGGAAAAACCGCCTGCCGGCAATCCCTGACCATGTCCACTCTGCTCCTCTCCGACGGCGGCGCGTTCATCGTCCTGTTTGTCATCGCCTTCATTGCGGTTGCCATCTTCAGCGTCGTCCAGGCGAACAAACGCGCCCGGGAACGGCGCGCAACGCTCCAACAATTCGCCTCCGAAAACGGCTGGAGCTTCGATCCGGGCAAGATCCGGACCATTGACGATGAATTCCGCGACATCGGCCTCTTCCGGCGGGGATCCAACCGCTACGGGGAGAACTTCATCACCGGGGAGTACAACGGCTGCGGCCTGCGCATGTTCGACTACCACTATCAAACGGAATCGGGTTCGGGGAAGAACCGCAGTACGCAGCATCACCGCTACGGCATCGTCATGCTGTGTCCGTCCTTTCCGCTCAAGCCGCTGGTCATCCGGCCTGAGGGAGTGTGGGACAAAATCACCTCGGCATTCGGCTGGGACGACATTGATTTCGAGTCCGCGGAATTCAGCCGCCGTTATCATGTCAGCGGCCCGGACCGGCGCTGGGCCTTCGATGTCATCACGCCGCGCACCATGGAACTCCTGCTCTCGCGGGAAAAAGTCACCCTCTGCATGAGCAGCACCCACCTCATGTATGCCTCCTCCGGCCGCATCCCGCCGGGCCACATGCGCGAGGCCATGGCGCTCTGCGCCGCCGTGCTCTACGGCATCCCCGCTTTCGCCCGCGAATCCCCTTCGTCCTGAATCATCATGGAACCGTTCATCATCGTCGGCGTCATCATCTTCATCCCGCTGCTCTGGCTCATCGGCACCTACAACGGCCTCGTGCGCCTGCGCAATCACTGCCGCGAATCCTGGGCGGACATAGACACTGAACTCAAGCGCCGCCACGATCTGATTCCGAACCTCGTTGAGACCGTGAAGGGCTATGCCGCCCATGAGCGGCAGCTCCTGGAAAGCGTCGTGCAGATGCGTGCCCGCGCTTCCGCCGCGCACGACCGCGTGCGCGAACTCTGCGCGGATGAAACCCAGCTCGTCCGCGGCGTCGTGCAGGTGCTGGCCCTGGCGGAGAATTATCCCGACCTCAAAGCGGACGCCCACTTCCTCGAACTCCAGCGCGAGCTGGTGAACACGGAGGACCGCATTCAGGCCGCCCGCCGTTTCTACAACGCCAATGTGCGCGACCTTAACAATCGCGTGGAGATGTTCCCCTCCAGTCTCGTCGCCGGCATGTTCTCCGTGCGGCGGGAGGACTTCTTTGAAGTGGAAAGCCTCGCCGTGCGTGCCGCGCCCGCCGTCATCATGTAAGCCGCCGATGCCGCCCGCCGATCCACGCAACTTCCGGGGCCGCGGCGCGACGGTGAATCCGCCCAACCCCTTCGAGGCGCTGCAGCTCGAAGACGATCCCGAATGGCTGGAGGAACTGGCCCGCGATCCGGAGGCCGTGCCGCCCTCCCCGCGCACGCAGTTGTTCACCGACGACACGCAGACGCTCATCACCAGGAACACCAGCCCGGACCTGAGCTTTGAGTTCAGTCTCAATCCCTATCGCGGCTGCGAACACGGCTGTGCCTACTGTTACGCACGGCGCTATCACGAATTCCTCGGCTGGAGCAGCGGGCTGGACTTTGAGAGCAAACTGCTCGTCAAGCCCCGCGCTCCGGAACTGCTGCGCGCTGAACTGCTCAAAAAGTCATGGCGCGCCGGCAAGCTTGCGTGCAGCGGAGTGACTGACTGTTATCAGCCCGTGGAACGGCGGCTGAAAATCACCCGCGGCTGTCTTGCGGTGCTCGCCGAGTTCCGCCAGCCGGTGGTCGTCATCACCAAGAACCATCTCATCACGCGCGATGTCGATCATCTGCGGGAACTGGCCAAATGGCAGGCGGGGGCCGCAATGATGAGCATCACCACACTCGATCCGCGACTCGCGGCCGCGCTGGAACCGCGCGCCTCATCGCCGCGGCAGCGGCTGGCCGCCATCCGGACCCTCACGGATGCGGGTGTGCCTGCAGGAGTGAGTGTGGCACCGGTGATTCCGGGACTGAACGATCACGAGATTCCCGCGATCCTCGCGGCGGCACGCGATGCGGGCGCACAGTTCGCGGCCTACAGCATCCTGCGCCTTCCCGGCAGCGTGGCCGCAGTGTTTCAGCACTGGCTCGCGCGAAATGTGAGCACAGAATCCGCCGGAAAAATCCTGGGGCGCCTCCGCGATCTGCGGGGCGGACGGCTCAACGAACTCCGTCCCGGTGTGCGCATGAGGGGAGAAGGGGAACTCGCCGGACAGATCGGGCGCATCTTCAAAGTCACGGCCCGTCGTCTCGGGCTCGACCGGATGCGCCCCGAAGTCACCGGGGAGCACTTCCGCCGCAGCAGCGGACAGCAGCTGGAGTTGTTTTAGCTGCGCCCGGGGAGCGCACTTACTTGCTCTCTGCGGCCTTCAAAGTGACGCCATCCGGCCAGCTGGCCCCGGCATTGATCCACTTTTTGAAGGCCTCGATCTGGGCCGCCGTGGGACGCGGCGCCTTGTCCTGCGGGGGCATGGCGTCATCGTGATCTTCAGGCAGGAGGATGGATTTGATCATGGCGCTGTCGTCGGCTTTGCCAGGCTCCACGATTTTGCCGTCGCCGCCACCCTTCATGAACGCTTCTTTGGTGCTCATGTCGAGTTTGCCCTTCTTCTTTTCCGGGTTGTGGCATTTGACGCAGGAGGTTTCGAGGACCGGGGCGATGTCCTTCTTGAAATCCACTTCATCGGCAGCGGTGACGCGGCTGACGAACACAACGGCGAGAGCAGGGAGGAGGAATTTGTGCATGGAGGAATTGTTTGCTAATGGGGCGCGCGTATTAAGCGCAGATCGCACGCCTGCCAGGGGATTTTGCGGGGCTCTGCGGGAGGCCGGCCGTTCCGGCGGAGCGGCAGAACCGGCAGGGAAGGAGCAGCCTTATCGTCCGGGCGGACGGGTTGGCGGCGGCGGGGCCGGTGCCGGCTGCTGCGGCGGCTTCTTGCGGCTGAACAGCCAGCGCAGGCCGCGTTTCGGTTTTTCGGGCGGCGGTGTGGGAGTGGTGACGGCGGCCGCGGGCGCCGGCGCGGTCTCGCTCCGTTTCGCATTCTTGACTTTCGCGATTTCCTCCTGTTCCTCCGGGTCGGGCTTCTGCAGTTCACCGTTCTTCTTCTTCGCTTTGTAAATATCGTTGAAGACATCGCCGACAATCGGGGCGACTTTGCGGCCGCCGGAAATCGAATCTCCGGGATCCCCTTCATAAAGACAGACGTAGGCGTACTCGGGATTTTTGTAAGGAATGAAGCCGGCGAACCATGCGACATACTGCTTGGTGCCGCGGGATTCCTTCCATTCGCCGGTGCCGGTCTTGCCGGCGATGGTGACGTAGTTGTTGGAGGCTCTCGAGCCGGTGCCGCCGCCGCCGTAAACCACATCCCTCATGCCGCGGCGCACGGCGTCGAGATTCACCTGCTCCAGTCCGAGCGGCGCACGGGTGGTGGGCGGAAAATACTGCACCACCCTGCCATCCACATCCTGGACAAGCCGCACCAGCCGCGGGCGGGGCACGGCATCGCCGCGGGCCACGCCGGCCATCATTTGGCACACCTGCAGCGGTGTGGATAGCACCATGCCCTGACCGATGGAGGTGATGGCAAGGATGCCGCCGGTCATGCTGCCTTTGCGGGAGGCGTAATACTCCGGCGTGGGCATGAAGCCGGGCAGTTCCATGCTGTCGAGACAAATGCCCGTTTTGTCCCCGAAACCAAACCGGATCGCCATGCTGCTGAGGGCACCCGGACCGCAGATTCTCGCGGCCTGGAACATCCAGGTATTGCACGAGCGCATGATGGCGCGTTCCACGTCCATGCTGCCTTCATGGTTCCGGCTGTGATTCCGGATGTAGATCTTGTTGAAATACATGCCGGGAGGGCAGGAGAGTTCACTGGAAGGGCTGAAGTCATCCGTTTCCAGCGCGGCGAGGCAGGTGATGATCTTGAAAGTGGACGCCGGCGGATAGAGACCCTGCAGCGATCGGCAGAAGAGCGGCTTCTCCGGGTGATTGATCTGTTTCTGCAGATACTCCTCGTTCACGCCGTACACCCAGTCGTTGGGATCGAAGCACGGAGTTGAAGCCATCGTCACGACATCCCCGGTCTTCACGTCCATGATGACGAAGGCGCCCCGCACGTCCTCCTCGCGCATCTTGCGCTCCACGATCTTCTGCATTTCGATATCGAGCGTGGTCACCACGGTGTGTCCGGCACGCGGCCGGGTGGATTCCTCGGCGAGCTTCTTTCCGCTGGAGTCGAAGAGCGCGGAATACGTTCCAGGCTCCCCGGTCAGTTCCTTGTCGAATCGCTTTTCGAGGCCGTTGCGGCCCACGGTGGGCGGCCACATCAACTCTTCCGACTGGAGATCCTGATGGTGAGCGCTGAAGAATCCGTTTTCGTTTTTTCCCATGTGCCCGACGAGGTGGCCGGCCAGCATGTTTTCCGGATAGGTGCGCAGGAAAATGGGACGCAGGACGACTCCGGGAGGCAGCGTGTCGCCGAGTTTCGCCACGCGGTCCTCCGGCACGAGCGCGGAGCTGTAGATCGGCACCCAGCGGCGTTTCTTGTAATGTGCGATGATATCCGCGTCGGACAGCTCCCACTTTTCGTTCAACTGCGCCTGACAAAACGCCAGGGGACCGCGCGCCCGGTCCAGAATCTCCACATCCTTCAGCCCTTCCTGCATCGGGAGCTGAAGACCGATGTAATGAGCGACTTTGTTCTGGGCGAGCGGCTGGCCGTGGCGGTCCACGATGAGTCCACGCGGGCCCGGTACGAGCAGTGAGAGCGGTTTGGCATTGGGATCCGTGTCCTTGGCGATGGGGATTTTCGGCTTCTCCGGCCGCATTTCGCGCGGAAGCAGCGGCACGCCGGGCGCAGTCTCCTCCTTCGGCACCGCGCGGACTTTGATGACCTCGCTTTCCTCCTCTTCCATTTCCTGCAACTGGCGCTCTGTTTCCTTGTTGGCCTTCTCCTGCTCCTCTTGAAGCTTTGCTTCCTCCTTCAGGCGCGCTTTCCGGTCCTCTTCGGGCTCCCACGGCTCATTCGGCGGCGGATCGTCCGGAATCGGCTCGCCGTCCTCCACCGGTTTCGCTTTGGGAGGAATGCCGGGGACCGGATCCGCCGGGCGAATTTCCTCCGGCACCTCCTCCGGCACCGGCACTGCTTTGGGCGGACGCACTTCGTCCTGAGCGGAAACCAGGACGGTCGTCGCGCCGATGGCGATGAAACAGGTGAGGGGCCGTAAGTTCATGGGGTGGTGAGTTCGCCCGCATGTTTATGCACAGGCGGCGGGTATGCCAGCGGCAGTTTCCAGGGGACACCGCGCTCGCCCTGCAAGGCGTGTGCCGGGAATTTCGCACTGGCGGCAGCGACTGGTTGCCATTGCCCAAAGTGGTCCTATTCTGCCCGCTCATGACCACGTTCCCCTTCCGACTGACCACCGGGCTGGCTGCGCTCGCGGCCTGCGGCCTGCTCCTCCCCTCCTGCGAGAATACCCAAAAGACCGGCTATGAGCATGTCGTGGACTACACCTCGCCCAATACGAAACTCTCAAAGGAGGAGTATCCCTTCGATGAGGACGGCAATTACCGCGAGGACTGGGCCGCCCGCGGCGCCGGCGTCTCCGGTGTGAAGGACCGGCCGACGGATACCGCCCTCTACACGCAGCCTGCGGACAGCGGACCGGCAGCGCATCCCGCCTACACCCCGGAGCCGGAACCGGTGCGGACCACGGCGTCCACCGGCAGCGGCTCCACCGTCCGCAAGACCTCGACCAGCACCGCCAGCCGTTCCAGCAGCAAGCCGAAGCCCAAACCCAAACCGGCGGCCAAGCCCACCTACGTCAAGGTTAAGTCCGGCGACACCCTCTACGGCCTCTCTAAAAGATATGGCGTCAGCGTGGCCTCCATCAAATCCGCCAACGGCCTCAAGTCCGACCTCATCGTGGACGGCAAGACGCTGAAAATTCCGAAGAAGAGGTAACCGCTTTCATCCTGCGCCCCGACAGTCCGCTGCCGTGGTGCTTTTTTTTGTTTCTCCACTGCATGGACTGGAAAGCGATTACCGACACGCTCGTCGTCTGCCTCTACTTCGCTCTTATCATCGGCATCGGCCTCTCCCAGCGCAGCAAAAGCGGCAGCGTGGAAGGCTATACACTCGGCGACCGTCAGATCGCCTGGTGGGCGGTGCTGGCCAGCATCCTCGCGGCGGAAATCAGTGCCGCCACGTTTCTCGGCGCGCCGGAAAGCGGCTATGCGCGGCTGAACTGGACGTATCTCCAGTTAGCCATCGGCACGATAATGGCGCGCATCATCGTCAGCTTCGTTTTCATTCCGGTCTTCTACAAACACGGCGTCATTTCGCTCTACGAATTCCTCGGAAACCGGTTCGGCAAGGGCTCGCGCATCGCCGCGTCCGGCACCTTTCTGGTTACCCGCGTCCTTGCGATGGGCACGCGGCTCTACGTCGCAGCCATCGTGCTGGTCATCGCCTACGCCGCGTTCAAAGGCGGGGCCGTGAGCGCAGATGAGAAATTCTGGATTTTCGCCGCCGCGCTTGTGGTCATCAGTCTGCTCACCGCGCTTTACACCACGGCCGGCGGTATGCGGGCGGTGATTTGGACGGACTTCATTCAGGTGGGCGTGCTCGTCGCCGCGCTCGGCTTCACTATCACCTTCCTGCTCATGAAAGTCCCCGGTGGATGGAGCGGTGCCATGCAGCATGTGAAGGAGCCGGTCTTCTGGAATGTCGCCAAACCGGACGAACCCGGCGCATGGGCCTGGTTCATCAACGTGATCACTTCGCAGTACACCGTCTGGGCCGCCTTCGTCGCCTCCACCTTCGTCACCATGGCGACGCATGGCATAGACCAGGACACGGTGCAGCGCATGTTGACGGCCAAAGACCGCAGGGAAAGCGCCCGTGCCACAATCCTTTCTGGAATCGTGGATGTGCCCATTGTCTTCTCTTTCATTCTCATCGGCATTTTGCTCTATGCCTACTACCAGGCCAATCCCAATCCGGGCCTGCCGGTGGAGAAGCGCGAGATTTACCCTTACTTTATTATGCACGAAATGCCGCCTGGAGTGCGCGGCATTGTAATCGCCGGCATCCTCGCCACGGCTATGGGATCGCTGAGCACCGCCCTCAATGCTCTGGCTACCAGTTTTGCCCGCGATTTCGTTTTTCCCCGCATGAAAGGTGAGGTCACGGAGGCTCGCAGCGTCCGCGTCCTGCGCTGGAGCACAGTGCTTTTCGCCGGCTTCATTATCGTGGTGGGTGTCGTGACCGCATGGTACATGGCTCACAATCCTGCTGCCGAAATCATCCCCCTCGTCCTTGGCATTCTCGGTTTCACCTTCGGATCGCTGCTTGCGATTTTCTTCGTCGCCATCTTCACCAAAACGCGCGGCAGTGACACCGGCAACATCATTGCCATGATCTGCGGTATCGCCGCAGTCATTAGTCTCAGCCTCACCGATCTAAACCCGTCAAAACCGGAACGCCAGGCACTGGATTTTCAGTGGCGCGTCACCCTGGGAACGCTCGTCACCGGTGCGGTAGCCCTCTGTTTCCGCACTCCGGTTAAAGCGGCTGCCAAATAAGCAACTGCCAGGTCCTGAACGCCGGACGGCCTTCAATATGCGCCTCGAACTCATCAACACCGGCACTGAACTGCTGCTCGGCAGCACCATCAACACGCACCTCTCATGGCTGGGGGCGAATCTGTTTCCGTTCGGCCTGCGCATCGCCCGGCAGCTGGCCGTTCCTGACGGGGAAGTCATCAAAGAGGCGCTGCGCGAAACTGTGGGCCGTGCGGAAATCGTGATTGTGACCGGCGGGCTGGGGCCGACGAGCGATGACATCACCCGTGAGATGACCGCCGAATTGCTTGGCTTGTCGATGCGCGAGGACGCCGGGGTGCACACGCACATCAAGACCTATCTCTCTTTGCGGAAGCGTGAAATGAATCATCATACGCGCCGGCAGGTGATGGTCCCTGAAGGCGCGACCGTGCTGCACAACGAGTTCGGCACTGCGCCGGGGCTTTATCTTCCTCCGCATCCGGTGCCGGCCGCCGCGGGCGCGCTGTCACCGCACCTCCTGCTGCTGCCCGGCCCGCCCCGCGAACTGAAGCCGATGTTCACCAGGTTGGTCGTGCCCATTCTGAAAACCATCACCGCAGGGACAGGGGTGCGGAAGATGGGGAATTACAAACTCAGCGGCCTCGGCGAGACGCAAGTCAGCACCACCGTGGAGGAGCCCCTGCTTTCGCTAGGCGACATCGAACTCGGCTACTGTGCACGGCCCGGCGAGGTCATCGTCCGTGTCATCGGCACTGCGGAGCAGCTGGCCGCCGCGGAAACGATCATCGCCGCGGCCTTTCCGCGTAATTATTTCGCTTCAGACGACGTGCCCATCGAGCATGTCGTCGTGGACTTGCTCACGCGCATGGGCCAAACCGTATCCGTCGCGGAAAGCTGCACCGGCGGCTGTGTGGCGCACCGCATTACCAACATTCCCGGCGCTTCCAACGTGTTCGGCCGCGCCTTCGTCACCTATGCGAACGAAGCCAAGACGGAAATCCTCGGCGTCCCGCCCGCTATGCTCGCCGCGCACGGAGCCGTGAGCCGCGAGGTTGCCGGGGCCATGGCATCCGGTTGCCTCGCCGCCAGCCGCGCCGACCACGCGCTCGCTCTCACCGGCATCGCGGGGCCCGGCGGCGGCAGCGAGACCAAACCTGTCGGCACGGTCTTCATTGCCCTCGCCTCCCGCGCGCAGCCGGAACCGGTCGTAGAGCACCACATCCTCCGCCTTGAACGCGAAGGCTTCAAAAACCTTGCGGCTCAAACGGCCCTCGACTTGTTACGCCGCCGGTTGAGCCGGATCGCCTGACGGCACCAGCTGCCTGGCCCTTGCCATTATTTTGCGGGACGCAGGTCCTCCGGGCTGCCTCCGGGTTGGCACCGAGCAGCTGCGCCATCACTTTGGGTGAGGTTGCCCTTCCGCTGCCGGGTGATCCTATGGTCCGGGCGGGCACGGGGAAAATCCGGAGGACCCCTGAAAGTGTAAGGTTTCCCAACATGGATCGCATGTCCATGACACGCTGACACTTGGTTCTCCTGTCCGGCGCCTAGGTAAAAGCCTTAAATGGCCACGACAGCGCAACGAAACGCCATTTCTGCGTCACAATCAGGCGGGAAAAGTGTAAAGAATGTATTGTCGTAGTCGATACCAGCTTGATTTTGTCAGGCACGAGACTTGCGGCCACGAATCGCTGAATAATCTGATGCTACAGGTAAACATCCTCCTTCGCTGAAAGGCCAGTTTTGATAATACTCTCAATAATTTCTTGCACATCTGCGCAGTCACCTGTAATAACTGGCACTTTATCTGAATTGGTTGTAATTTCTCCGATTTTTGAACGACCGGCCTTTGATTTCTATAATTATTAGGAATGAACACATCAACTCGATTGACAAAACCTGATATATCATGTAAAGGTAATCGACACGCACCTGAATTGTCGACCTTTGCAGGCCTGACCAAGGGCGGCAGCTTGCCTGAGCGCGTCGCTGAGGCGAAGCGTGGCCTCGAGCCGGATTCAGTTCACTGGAACGCAACTGCCGGATCCAGCGAAGGCACGGAGTCGGGTCATCAACCGTTCGAGATTCTCCCTTTGGCCGAGGGCAGCCTCCGCTTCCCGCGTTGGAAAAGGGTCCTCGATATCACTTTGGTTCTGGCCACGTTTCCTTTATGGGGCTTGCTCATGCTGATCATTGGGCTTTGGATCAAAGTCGCCAGCCGGGGCCCTGTGTTCTTTTCTCAGACCAGAATTGGCTTTGGCGGAAGGCCTTTCATCATCCGAAAATTCAGGAGCATGCACCCGCGTGCTGATACCGGAAGGCACGAAAGCCATTTCCGGAACATTGCTAAACGAAACGGAGTGCTGCGGAAACTGGACGAATTCGATGACAGTCGAATCATTCCCGGGGGAAGGTTCCTCAGAGCGCTCGCGTTGGATGAGTTGCCGCAGATATTCAATGTGATCACGGGCGAGATGAGCCTGGTGGGGCCCCGGCCCTGCACAGCCAAGGAATACCCGCTCTTCGAGGGGCGTCAAAAAGCCAGATTTCAGGCGCCGCCAGGATTGACGGGCTTTTGGCAGGTCGGCGGGAAAAACCGCACCACATTCAATCAGATGGTCGCCATGGATGTTAAGTATGCTGAACGGATGTCCCCTTTGCTGGACCTCACGATCATCCTCGCAACCGTCCCCTCACTCCTGCTTCAGGCCATGGAATACTCGTGGCGCCAGGCTCCGGTTTCGGACCGGCAGGATGACGTCGCTCTGCCAGGGCATGCGACACAACCAATCGTGTAAGACTGCTTGAAGTCCGAATCAATATCCTGTGAGCCGGTCACAGTCGCACTTGTCGGGTGCGGCTATTGGGGGCCGAATCTGGCGCGGAACTTCCAAAGCCTGCGTGACTGCCGCCTGGTTGGACTGTGCGACCGGAGTGCAGAGCGGCTGGATCACATCAGCAAAATGCATCCCGGCGTCCTGGCGACCCCGGACTTCAGCGAGTTGATCGAACGTGCGAATCCGGACGCTGTTGTCATCGCCACGCCTGTGGCGAGCCATCATAAACTTGCCCGGGCCAGCCTGCTCGCCGGAAAGCACACTCTGGTGGAAAAGCCGCTCGCAGCCTCCGTCCATGAGTGTGACGAATTGGTCGGACTGGCCGGCGAAATGGGCGTCGTCATGATGACGGGGCACACGTTTCTTTATTCGGCGGTGGTGCGCAAGGTCATCGAAATCGTGAAATCGGGGGAAATTGGGGAGGTCCGGCACATCCACGCCAGAAGATTGAACTTTGGTCTGTTCCAGAAAGACATCAATGTTACCTGGGATTTGGCGCCGCACGACATTTCCATCATCCTGAGCATTCTCGGCGAATATCCCTTGTCGGTGAATTGCGTGGGCCGCTCGAATGTGAATCGCGGAGTCGAAGACACCAGCATCACTTCCCTGGCTTTCAGCGGCAACCGCCTGGCCACGATTCAGAACAGCTGGCTCGAGCCCCGCAAAGTGCGGGAGATGACGATCGTGGGCACGGAGGGCATGATCGTTTATGACGACCTCCTGGGGCGGGATGCCGTCAAGGTTTACGACATCAGGGTGGACTGCCCTCCCTATTACGACACCTTCGGTGAGTTCCAGTTTGCCTACCATTACGGGGACTGTCGCATTCCCCACATCAGGCACGAGGAGCCGTTGAAGGTCGAGTGCCAGCACTTTTTGGAGTGTATCCGGAAGTCTGAGCAGCCGATTTCGTCCGGCATCGATGGCATGAAGGTGGTGCAGATTCTCGAGGCCGCTTCCCTTTCCCTGCAGAATCACGGTGCACCGGTGCCGTTGCATTCGCCTGGCATTTCCGCCGCAGGGAGCAAATTTGTTCCTGTCGTCGCACCGGACCGGGGCGCCCCGGCCAACGGAAAGCAGGTCAGCTCCGCACTGTCGGAAAGTCTTGTCTAGCATGAATCCCTGCCGTAAGTTATCATTTCAAACTACGGGCATGCGCTGTCCGCACTCCTCCTGTGCCGTGAAAGCCGCGCGGGGCAGGGAAGCCGCGCGGGGCGTCATCTGCACACTTGGTGCCGGCAACTGATCTCCGGAGATTGTACTTATGACCGTTCCCTTCTTTGCCCCGGATCACGCCTCCTCTCTGCCGGAGATTGAATCGTCCTTCAGGGAAATCGCGGCATCCGGTGCCTTCGTCTCGGGCAGGCATGTGTCAGGTTTTGAGACGGATTTTGCCGCCTATTGTGCCAGCACGGAGTGCATGGCCCTTGGCAGCGGCACGGAGGCTCTTTGGCTGGCGCTGCTTGCCATCGGAATTCAGCCGGGGGATGAAGTCATCACAGTCCCCAATTCCTTCATCGCCACAGCGGAGGCTGTCAGTTTTTGTCAGGCCCGTCCGGTCTTTGTGGATATTGAAGAGCAGTCCTACGGCATGAATCCCGCCCTTTTGGAGGCGGCCATCACGCCACGCACCCGGGCGATCATTCCCGTCCACCTGTTCGGCCAGACGGCCGACATGGAGTCCATCCTGCATATTGCCGCAAAGGCCGGCATCCCTGTCATCGAGGATGCCTGCCAGGCTCATGGCGCTGAGTACAAAGGGCGGCGTGCCGGCTCGATGGGGGAGGCCGGGGCCTTCAGTTTTTATCCCAGCAAAAACCTCGGAGCTTTCGGCGAAGCCGGGGCGGTGGTCACGGGCAACTCCGAACTCGCACAGCGCATTCGCATGCTGCGCGATCACGGCCAGTCCCGCAAATACGAGCACCGCCTCGTGGGATGGAACGGCCGCATGGATGAAATCCAGGGGGCGGTCCTTAGTCTCAAACTGCAACACCTCGACCGGAACAACGGAAGACGCCGGCAGAATGCCGCCCTCTACGGCGAATTGCTCGGTGCGGTGGAGGAAATCTCCCTGCCCCGGGAAGTTCCCGGAGCGCATCACGTCTATCATGTCTATGCGATCCGCACTTCCGCCCGGGACCGCGTGATGCAGCACCTGCAGCAGTCGGGGATCGGTTGTGGCATCCACTATCCGGTACCCATTCACCTGCAGGAGGGATTCCGCCATCTGGGCGGCCATGCCGGCGACTTTCCCGTCGCCGAACAGACCGCCCGGGAACTGCTCTCGCTGCCCATGTTTCCTGACTTAACCCCGGAGCAAATCCAGCTCGTGGCCAACTGCGTCAAGGACTCCCTGTGCAGGAGCCGTAATTGAATCGATCGATTTTCCGCGATGAGCACCATTTGCCCTGCAACGCCATCCTCCGCTCCGCGGCCCGCCGCCGCGGCGTGGACGGTGGAGTGCATGGACTTGGCGCAGGATCAGGGATGGGACCGGATCGCCCTCACTCATCCCGAGTGCAGTATCTTTCACCTCTCATCATGGGCCCGGGTTCTGCAGTCCGCCTACGGACACCGGCCGGTTTTCCTCGTCTGCCGGCGCGAAGGCGGGGAACTGGCGGCGCTGATCCCCATGATGGAGCTAAGCAGCTGTCTTTCTGCAAAGCGCGCCGTCAGCATGCCGTTTGCGGATTGCTGCCCTCCCCTGCTTTTTGGAACTCAGGAATCCGCCAGCCTCTTCGAAGCCGTCCGGGACACCGCGGCCGGTCGTGACTGGAAGTCCTTCGAGATTCGCGGAGGACCGCCTCCCGCGACCTCCGCTCTTCCCTCCGTTTCCTACTACGTCCATTCCCTGCCGCTCACCCCCGAGCCGGAATCTCTCTCCTCGCGTTTCGACGCATCGTTTCGACAGGCCGTGCGCAAGGCCACGCGCGAAGGCGTCACGCCCGAAATCCGGACCGACGAAGCCGCCCTCCGGGAATACTACCGTCTGCATGTCCGTACCCGCCGCCGGCACGGAGCGCCGCCACAGCCATGGAATTTCTTTCGGCTGCTCTGGCAGGAAATCATCGGAGCCGGCCACGGTTTCATCGTCCTCGGGCACCTGCGCGGCACCGCGGTTGCCGGCGCGGTTTTCCTGCACACGCTGCACCACGCCATGTACAAATTTGGCGCCAGCGATGAACGAAATCTCGAATGCCGCGCGAACAATCTGGTCATGTCGGCAGCCATTCAGCACCTTGCGGAACGGGGCTTCCAATCCCTGCACTTCGGCCGCACTTCCATGCACCAGAGCGGGCTGCGCCGGTTCAAGCTGGGATGGGGCGCAGAGGAAAAAGTGCTGTCCTGTTTCAAGTATGACCTCCGCCGCGCTGCCTGGACCTCCGGGACAGACCGCGCCGCCGGCTGGCAAAGTTCCATCTTCTCCCGCCTCCCGCAGTCCGTGAACCGGCTCGCCGGACGCCTCCTCTACCCCCATCTGGACTAGAACCCTCAACCATCGAAAAGCCATGGCTAACAGCAATCCCAAACCCCTGCCCTCCGGCATCAGCCTCGGGGATATCACTTATGTGCTCTTCAAGCATAAGTGGAAAATCATCTGCTTCAGCCTCCTCTGCGCCGCCGGAGCTGCCGCTTATTATCTGAAATCCGATCCGCCCTTTGTCTCGCAGGCCAAGCTGATGATTCCCTACCTCGTCACGCAGAGTGTGGAGGATGACGTCAGGACCAAAACTGATACCGAGAGCGGACGGCAGATGCAGGGCATCATCGACGGTCAGTTGGCGATCCTGACGAGCTGGGACCTCGCCGCCATGGTGGCTCAGAATGTCGCTCACGTGATGGTCGGTCTGGACGAACCGAAAAGGGGCTCCGATGCGATCGCAACTCAATATACGCCGGAGCAGGAGGCCAAACTGCAGCAGGCCTACCGCACTCTGATCGGCGATGCGAAAGTGGAATTGCCCGAGCGGACGAGGAATCTCACCCTCGCCTTGCGCAATGCCGCGGCGAATGCGCTGCTGCTCAATCTCACCGCATCGGCGGAGCGGGGTACTTCCGTCATTCAGGTGGCTTACCGTCACCGTGACGAAGGCATTCCCGCAAGGATTCTGAGTGAACTGATCGACATGTATAAGGAAAGGCATCTCGAAATTCACCGTCCGCCGCCAACGTCAGACGCCCTGAACAGTGCTGCGGATTTGGCCCTTAGTGCTCAGGAGAAGACGAATGGACTCCTGGTCAGTGCGATGCAGAACTTGAGTGTGGCCTCGGTTGCCGAGGGACAGGAACTTTATGGCGCCGGACTCGCTACAGCCTACGCGGATGCCAGGAAGGCAGAGGCGGATTACGCGGAGCAGAAAACCCGGGTGGAAATGCTTGAGAAGGCTGCCGGAATCACTCCCGGCACCGGCGCAGATATTTCCGACACCGGCACAAATAAGTCGCCGGCGGGTCAGGAAACTCCGGCTTCTCCGGAAGCGGCGCCCTCCTCCATTCCGGCGCCGGACAGTGTGCTCATGAACGATTACCGGTCCACCCTCGCGAGTCTGGAGATGGCCCGGCAGCAGCACAGCGTGGACTCACTGAAATATGCCCCCGGGCACGAAGGGCTGCAGGCAAAATCGCGCCTCGTCAAGGAATTGGAAGCGAAGCGAATGGCCATGGAAAAGGAACACCCGGAACTGCTCGCCATTGCGCCGGCGGCGTCTCTCCCGCAATCCAGCCAGGCCAGTCTCGAATTGCAAACGCAGCGGGTGGAATTGGCGGCACTGGAGCGGCGGAAAAATGATGCGCAGGCGCGTCACACTCAACTGGAGGCCGAAGCCAAAAAATTCAACGCCATACTGCCAAATCTGCTCAGTCTGACGCAACAACTGGAGGTTGATCGTGAAAACTACAAACAAACCCAGCTGCAGGGGCAGCGCTGGGCCATGGATGCGATTATGAAGAGTGAGAACTCCACTCCAAACATCCGCGATGTCCAGTCGCCCTCACCTGCCGTCAAAGACGTGAAACTCCGGGACCGCATCGCTCTCGGCCTTTTGATCGGGGGACCGGTGATCGGCGTCGGACTCGTCCTCGTTTTTGGCCTGCTGCTCAACCGCACCATCAAGCGGCCGCTCGAAATCGAGGAGGGACTCGGGATGCCGCTGATGATGTCCATTCCCTACTTCACCAAACGGCAGCGGATGAAATCCATGCGTCCTCTGGGCGCGGGCAAACCCACCAAAGCCCTCCAGGAAATCGAATCCGGACGCGCTCCCTGGGAGAAATCCCACTTCATTCAGCCCTTTACCGAAGCCGTGCGCGACCGGCTCATGATGTACTTCGAGGCCACCGGGAACATCCGGAAACCAAAACTCATCGCCGTCACCGGTTACTCCGTCGGAGCCGGAACCTCCACCGTGGCGGCAGGGCTTGCCTCGTCCCTATCGGAAATCGGCGACGGCAAGGTCCTCCTCGTGGATATGAGCGGCCATCAAGGCGCGGCCCATCCGTTCTTCGACGGCGAGCCGGCGGTTTCCATCACCAAGGCTCTCCGCCTGCCGGGCATTACGAATGGTGCCGCCAACGGCATCACGAAGTCCGAAGTTGCCGAGAACCGCAATTTGGTCGTGGCCCGGGCCGATTCACCCTCCTCCGGAATTACCTCCATCGGTCTGCGCCGGCTCATGCCGGAACTCAAAGCGAGCGAGTTCGATTACATCGTCTTCGACATGCCGCCTCTCGGTCAGACCAAACCAACCGCCACGGTCGCCGGCATGATGGACAAAGTCCTCGTCGTCGTCGAAGCGGAAACCAGCACGCGCAGCGATGTGCGGCGCGGCTACCGGGACTTGGTCCAGGCCGGCGCCAATGCGTCGGTCCTGTTCAATAAAGCAAAGAAACACGGTCCCAAAGCACTCGCCGGCGGCGTCGCCTGATCGTCGGATCTTCCGCGACGCGCCCTCCCTTAACCGACCCGGCGCAGATTGCTCCTTCCCGGTGCTGTGATGCAGCCCGTGGAGCAGCCTGCGCACCGTATCCAGCATGCTGCGGAACAGTGTTTACTACCGGCTCAAGCCGCTGCTCCCAAGGTCCCTCCGCATCTTCCTGCGCCGCCGTTTCGCTTCACGTCTGCGGGGCAGGGTAGGGGCCTTGTGGCCGATCTATCCCGGCTCGGAACAGCCCCCCGCCGGATGGCCGGGCTGGCCCGACGGCCATCGCTTCGCGGTCGTCCTGACGCACGATGTCGAGGGCGTTGAGGGCCTCGCGCGGTGCCGGGAACTGATGCAGCGGGAGGCGGCGCTCGGATTTCGCAGCTCCTTCAACTTCATTCCCGAGGGCGACTATCAGGTCTCCGCAGAGTTGCGGGAGGAACTGCTCCGCCACGGATTCGAGGTCGGCGTGCATGACCTCAATCATGACGGGCATCTCTATTCCTCCCTGGCCGGATTCACGGCCCGGGCCGCCAGGATCAATGATTACCTCCGCCAGTGGCAGGCCAGAGGCTTTCGCTCCGGCTTCATGCTGCAGAATCTCGACTGGCTCCATCAGCTCAGCATCGACTACGATGCCTCCACGTTCGATACCGATCCCTTCGAGCCCCAGCCGGAAGGCCGCCACACCATCTTTCCGTTCTGGAATCCGCCCCCGCCATCCCCGAACGGCGACCACGACACCGCGGAGCACCGCGGCTACGTCGAGTTGCCCTACACGCTTCCGCAGGATTCCACGCTCTTTCTCATCCTGCGCGAGACCTCCATCGCCGTCTGGAAAAAGAAACTCGACTGGATCGCCGCTCACGGCGGCATGGCCCTCCTGAATACGCATCCGGATTACATGGCCATGTCAGGCCCCGGCCGGGACGGCCGGGATTTTCCGGTTTCCGCCTACGAGGAGTTTCTCCGATACATCCGCACCGCCTACGCCGGCCAGTACTGGCAGCCGCTGCCCCGCGAAGTGGCGCGGCTGGTGGCTTCCAGGGAAATTGAGCGCCGCGCCGCCCAGCCCGGAGTGCCCGCGGATGTCCGGCACGGAGTGAAGCGAAAGCCCCGCATCTGGATCGATCTCGACAACACCCCGCACGTCCCTTTTTTCGCGCCGGTCATCGCCGAACTCCAGGCCCGGGGTTATCCGCTCCTAGTCACCGCCCGGGACGCCTTCCAGGTCTGCGATCTCGCGGACAAATACGGGCTCGCCTACTTTCGCATCGGCCGGCATCACGGCAAAAACAGACTCCGCAAAGCGGCGGGAATGCTGCAGCGCGCCGCCCAGCTCGCCGGCACCGTCCACCGCGACAAACCCGCGCTCGCACTCTCTCACGGTTCCCGGGCGCAACTGATGCTCGCCAACAGTCTGCGCATCCCCTCACTGCTCGTGGATGACTACGAGTTCTCCCGCTATCCGGTCACCATGAGGCCCGACTGGATGCTCGTCCCGGATGTCATCCCTGCCGGTTCACTTCCGGTGAAACCGGACCGCGTCCTGACCTATCCTGGCATTAAGGAAGACGCCTACTTGCCGTCCTTCAGGCCGGATGGCGACATCCTCCGGGAACTGGGCATCGCGCCTGAATCCCTCGTCATCACGGCCCGCCCGCCCGCCACCGAGGCCCATTATCATGCAGCGGACGCCGAAGCCATCTTCGCCGCCTTCATGGACCGTGCCGCCGCCGATCCCGGCATCCGTACCGTTCTCCTCCCCCGCCATGAGCGGCAGCGCCGTCAGCTGGAAAAGCGCCATCCCGCATGGTTCAGCCACGGCCGCACCCTCGTGCCGTCCGGGCCGGTGGACGGACTCAACCTGCTCTGGCATTCCGATCTCGTCGTCAGCGGCGGCGGCACCATGAACCGCGAGGCCGCCGCCCTCGGCGTGCCGGTCTATAGCGTCTTTCGCGGTGCCACGGGAGCGGTGGACCGCAAGCTCATGGAACAGGGCCGGCTGCGCTTCGTCTCCAGCGTGGCCGATGCGGGGCGCATCGCGCTGACCAAACGCCTGCGGCCGGAAGCCCCTCCCGCCTCCTCCCGCGCCTCCCTCATCGCCATCGTGGACGCGGTCGAGAATGTCGCCGCCCTCGCCGCCCGCCCGCGCTGATTTCCGGTAGTTCAGGCTTCCAGCCTGATGAGTTCGACCTCCCGGGTTGGAAGCCCGGGTTACAGCCCGGCCCCGTTCTTCATTCCAGCTGCCTGAGTATCCGCGTTTATCTGCGTCCATTTGCCTTGTCCGATTTATGATTGAGCTCGGCTGTCTTCCTGCGGTCGGCTGTGGTTAAACTTCTTTCCTTCATTCATGTCCCTGCCACCGCTGAAACTTCTCATCATCGCCGGAGCCCGGCCCAATTTCATGAAGGTCGCCCCCCTCATCAAAGCGGTGCAGCGGCACAATGCCGGGCTCGCGGATGGCGGCCGCCCCGTGGACTGCCGCCTCGTTCACACCGGGCAGCACTATGATGAAAAGATGTCCGACATCTTCTTCCGCGAACTCGGCATTCCCGCGCCGCATCACAACCTCGAAGTCGGTTCCGGCTCCCATGCCGTCCAGACTGCGAATATCATGATCCGATTCGAACCGGTTTGTCTCGACGAGAAGCCGGACTGGGTCGTCGTCGTCGGCGACGTCAATTCCACCGCCGCCTGCACCCTCGTCGCCGCCAAGCTCGGCATCCCCGTCGCCCACATTGAAGCCGGCCTCCGCAGTTTCGACCGCACCATGCCCGAGGAAATCAACCGCCTCGTCACCGACTCCATTTCCAGTCTGCTCCTCACGCCCTCGCCCGATGCGGACGAAAACCTCGCCCGCGAAGGCGTTCCTCCGGACCGCATTCGCATGGTTGGCAATATCATGATCGACTCCCTCGTCGAAGCCCTCGCGGCGCCCGCGGCCGATTCCATCCTCCAGCGGCTCGGCCTCGCCCCGCAGAGCTTCATCTTCGTCACCCTCCACCGCCCCTCCAACGTGGACGACCGCGCCGTCCTCACCGTTATCGTGCGGGAACTCTCCGCCATCGCCGCGGACTGGCCCGTCATCTTCCCCATCCATCCCCGCACTCTCAAGCGCATGGAGGAATTCGGGCTCTCCTTCGACGCCGCCCCCGGCGTCCGCCTCATCGAGCCCGTCGGCTATCGCGACTCCCTCACCCTAACGGAGACCGCCCGCTGCCTCCTCACCGATTCCGGCGGCCTCCAGGAGGAAAGCACTTTCTTCCGCACCCCCTGCCTCACCCTGCGCCCCAATACCGAACGCCCCGTCACCGTCACCACCGGCAGCAACCGCCTCACCAAACCCGCCACCCTCCGCGATGACCTCCGCCGGACCCTCGACGGCCCCCCGCGCACCGGCGCCATCCCCCCCCTGTGGGACGGCCGGACCGCGGATCGTGTGCTGGATTGCCTCCTCTCGGCATGAACTGCGCGCAGCAGGATGAACCGGTCTGACCTGCCGGCACTGTTCTCAGTCTCCGCAGCTATGCCGAAGCCCGAAATGAGTTTCGCTCTGGTCATCCCGGCCCTCAATGAAGAGGAAGCCATCGGCTCCACACTGGCCAGGGCGCTGGCGGCCCGGGAGCATATTCTCGCCACCACCCCGGTGAAAGCCATGCATGTGGTCTTCGTCAACGACGGCTCCACCGACCGCACACAGGAAATTGCGGACCGCTATCCGGAGGTGATCAAAATCCACTTTCTAAAAAACCGCGGTTATGGCGCAGCGATCAAAGCCGGTTTCAAGGCTACGGGAGCTGACCTGGTCGGATTCATGGATGCGGACGGGACCTGCGATCCGCGGTTTTGCAGTCCGCTGATCAATGCGCTCCTTGAGACTGGTGCCGACGTTTGCGTCGGCAGCCGGATGAACGAGGAAAGCCGGATGCCCGCCGTACGCCGACTGGGAAACTGGCTCTTCGCCCGTCTCATTGGCGCCGTCTCCGGTCAAAAACTGACGGATTCCGCCTCCGGCATGAGAGTCATGCGTCGCGCCAGCCTCAAACAACTGCACCCCCTGCCGGACGGACTGCACTTCACACCGGCCATGACATGCCTCGCGCTGCTGGATCCAAAACTCCGGATCTCCGAAATCCCCATGCCCTATGAGGAGCGCACGGGGCAGTCCAAGCTCCGTGTCATCAAGGACGGCTTCCGCTTTCTCTTCATCATTCTCTTCACTGCGGCCTTTTTCAATCCTATCAAATCGCTCGCGCTGCTGGGCACGGTTTTTCTGATCTTTGGCCTCCTCCTGGGCTTCGTCCTGCATGGTGCCGGACTGCCCCGGCCCGCCGTGATCGCCTTCGACGCTGCGGCATTGCTCGTGGCTCTCCAGGCGGTGTTCACCGGATTTCTCATGCACCAAATGCTCCACATGCTCATCGGTCCGTGGCGGCATTCCGGCGGCATGGAAGCGCTCCTGCACCGCCACTTCTGGACGGCGAAAATGGTCCGCGCCTCAGTCTTCATGCTGCTGCTGGGCCTGCTCGCAGTTATCGCCTGCCTGTTTCTGCCGGAAGCCTGGCGTATTCCCGCGGGAGTGGCCGGTGCCTTTGTCATCCTGACCGCCGGCTGCACGGCGCTGGCCGGTGTCGTGCTGCGCGTGATCTGGGCGGCGCGGGAGCGCCGCACAGCGGAACGCGAGGATCCGTTCTCCGTTTCCTCCGTCGAAACAGAATCCCGGCCGGCCTCATGAATGAATTCTCCGGCCCCGGGCTCTACATGCGCCGGCAGGCGGATGGAATCCTCCGCTACTGGCTGGAACAATTGATCTTCACTTGTGCCGGCTGGGTGCCCACCATCCTCGGAATCGCCCTGCGGGCCGGACTCTACCGGCTCCTCCTCCGCATGGAGGGCGTCGCCGGCATCGAGCACGGTGTCCGGCTGCGGTTCGCCTCCCGCATCAAACTTGGCCGCGGATGTTACCTGGATCAGCACACCTACCTCCACGCCTGCCCCGGCGGCATCACCCTCGGCGCTCACACCTTCGTGATGCACGGCGCCGTGCTGCATGTTTATAACTTCCGCGACCTGCCCCGTGCCGGCATTCACATCGGCAGCCACTGCCTCATTGGCGAGTACTGCATCATTCGCGGTCAGGGCGGCGTCACCATCGGCGACCGGGTTTACACTTCACCTCATTCTCAAATCATCGCTGTGAACCACGTTTTCGACGACCCTTGCAAATCGTTCACCGTCCAGGGGATCACTGCCCGCGGCATTGTCATCGAGGATGATGTCTGGATCGGCTCGGGTGCTGTCATTACAGACGGGGTGCGCATCGGAAAAGGCTCCGTCATCGCCGCGGGCGCCGTCGTCACTCAAGATATTCCCCCGCACTGCGTCGCCGGCGGAGTGCCCGCCCGGGTGTTGCGCCGGATTGACGGGGTTCCCTCCGCACGCGACCGCGGCCCTGTCTATCAGGTGACACCCGGAACCTGCGGCGATAATCCCTGACACCAGCCTCCCCTGAACTGTCTTTGCCCCTGACCCTGCCATCCCCATGAGCGTTACCGCTGAATTTCCGGCACCGGCTGCAGACCCCGCCGCCCGCGCCCGCAAGCTTCCTCTGCCGAAGTTTCCGGATGCCGACGCCATTGTCATGGCGGCACAGCACCAGCGCCGCCGCTCGGCAGAAGCGGTGGATATTCTGCTGGTGAATCCCCCCTCGCCCGACGGGGGCATCTGGATTCGCAGCCAGCACCGCGTCGGGCGGCGCTCGCGGGAAAACATGGTCTGGCCCCAGGTGTCCCTCGCGCAAATGGCCGCACTGCTGCATCCGCAATATTCGGTCAAGATCGTGGATGCCATCGCCGAGCGGATGAACTGGAAACAGTTCACAGAACTGCTCGACCGCTACACGCCGAAATACTATCTCACTCAGGTCACCGCCCCCACGCTGGAGAACGACATTTACGGCACCTTTCTCGCCAAAAACCGCGGAGCCATCACTCTGGCGTTTGGGACGCACGTTACGCCCATCCCCCGCGAAACGCTCCGCCTGTATGCCACCCTCGACTTTGTGCTGCACGGGGAGCCGGACCTGACACTGCGTGATCTGCTGGACCATCTCGAAGACCGGATGGCTGAACGCCCGGAGGAGATCCGGCGGCTCTTTGCCAAAAACGATCCCGCGGCAGCGCCGGAGCAGCAGGAGAAAGGGCTGGAGCACATCAAAGGACTCTGCTGGCGCCGCAACGGCGAGCCGGTGCTCAATCCCGCCCGGCCGTTCGTCAACGATCTGAATGATCTGCCCGTCCCGATGCATGAGTTGCTGCCGCTCCAGCGCTACCGCATGCCCATGCTCAAGGGGCCGTTCACCTTCATCGTGCCCAGCCGCGGCTGTCCCGCCGGCTGTTCCTACTGCATCAAGCACGTCACCTATCAATACAGCGTGCGCACCCGCTCCGCCGACAGCGTGATGCAGGAACTGTGGAAACTCAAAAAGCTCGGCCTCAACAACGTCCACATGTATGCCGACCTCTTCACCGTGGACCGGCAGCACGTCCTTGGCATCTGCGACCGCATGATCGAAGAAAACATCGGTCTGAAGTGGACCTGCAACAGCCGCGTGGACTTCGTGGATGAGGAACTGCTCCAGCGCATGGCCAAAGCCGGCTGCCATTTGATCGCGTGGGGACTGGAGAGCGGGAATGCCGACATTCTGAAGCGCGCCCGCAAGGGCACCAATCCTGACAAAGCCGCCGCTTCGCTCAAGGCCGCCCGCAAAGCCGGCATCAAGAACTGGGGCTACTTCATCATCGGCCTGCCCGGGGAAACCGAAGCCACCATCCGCGACACCATCAACTTCGCCAAACGGATGCCGCTCGACATCGCCCTTTTCCACATCGCCGCGCCCTATCCCGGCACTCCGTTCTTCTTCGAGGTCATGAAAAACGGCTGGTTCCGCGCGGGAACCAAATGGGAGGAGGTGGACATGGATAAGGGCACCGTGCTCGACTACCCGGACCTGCCCGCAGAGCGCATGGAATACTGGCAAAAACGCGCCTTCCGCGAATGGGCCATGCGTCCCGGACCCATGCTGACTTTCGCCAAAATGGTCCTGACCAATCCCTCCATGCTCCGCAACGCGTTCAATGTCGCCGCCCAGCATCTTTCCTGGCTCCGCGGCGACAGCGACAAAAGCTGACCGGTTCAGGCTCAGCCGCCTCCGTCCTCCGTCCTCTTGCCCGAATTCATGGCCACGTTCCAGCCTCCACCGGCTGCCGTGCAGCGTTTTCCCTGGCGGGCGCTGCTGCTCATTGCCGCTTTCGGCGCTTTTTACATCGCCACCATTCGCGAGGGCCACATCTGGGGAGATGATTATGCTGCTTATCTGTCCCATGCCAGGAACCTGGTGGAGGGACGGCCCTACGGGGACATCGGATACCTGCGTGCTCCCACCAGCATCAATCCGTTGATGTATCCCCCGGTCTATCCGCTGCTCATCGCGCCGGTCTATGGCTGGCTGGGGCTCGATTTCACCGCACTAAAAGTCGAAGGCATCCTCTTCTTCTGCGCGGCCTTGTTTTTCCTCTGCCTCCTCCTGCGGAAGCGCGGTGAAGGCACCGCCCTGACTGTCGTCGCTGTCACCGCACTCTGCCCTTATTTTTGGGACTTCAAGGATTCGATCTTCTCTGAATTTCCTTTCCTGGCCTTTCTGTTCGCCGCCCTGTGGATCTCAGATCGCTTCATCTCCACGCCCCGTGGGAGCCTCAAACGGGAACTCGCGTGGGGGACGCTCATCGGGGTGCTCATCGGAATCGCCTGCGGTGCCCGCGGCATCGGGGTGATTCTCGCCCCGGTGATCATCTTCTTCGACTGGGGGAAAGCCCGCCGCATCACATGGTTCGGGCTCACAGCGGGTGCTGTCTCGGTGGCGCTGGTGCTGGGTCAAAACTGGCTCTTTGCCGTCCAGGCCGACTATGCCACTCCCTACGCCCAGAGTGCTACGCTGCGCTCCCTCGCTGGCAGTCCCTGGTTCTATACCCGTTGCTTTACGGTCATCTGGGAGAACGGCCACAGTATTCCGGTCCAGTGGGGGGTCTTTCTGCTCACAGTCATACCCGCGGTTTGGGGATACCTCAATTCGTGGCGGCGCGGCGTCACCGTGGTGGAACTGTTCTTTGCCGCGTATTTCTTATTCGTGTGTCTTTTTCCCTGGGGAGGGAGGCGGTATCTGATGCCGCTGTTTCCCCTCTACTTTTTTTACGTCCTCGCCGGCTTGCGGGCGCTCTCAGCTTCCCGCCCGGCGTGGCGCCGGCCCGTCTTCGCCTGCATCGCTTTGCTGACCGGCGCCAGTTTTGCCGGCCGGTATCTCAGCTTCGACTGGCAGCGCATCCCGGGCGGGGAACTCAGTGCCGATGCCAGGGATCTGGTCCGCTATCTGCAGACGGAGACAGCGGCTCAGGATGGGGTCCCCGTCTTCCGCAAGGCCCGCTGGCTTGCCTTTCACACCCGCGCCCCGGCCGCGGATATTCACGCTCCTGGCGAAGGGTTCGAACGTTTCTATGCATCCATCGGCGCCCGGCAGTTTGTCGTGTCGCGCGTCTTTCAGGACCAACAGGAAAGCGACCTCTCCACGTGGGTCGAAAAGTCCGCCCACCGGCTCGTTTGCCGCTACTCCAATGATTCCTTCTCAGTGTATGCCTTCAAGTGAACGGTCTTCCCGTTCGCTGCGGGAAGCCGGCCGCCCTTCATTCGTCCTCGCCCTGGTTCTGACGTTCGGAGTCTCCCCGCGCATCCAGGCGGAGACCGCCGCCGCCGCTTCCGGCCTGACCACCGTGGACACGCGCTCCATCGATCTGCGCAGTCCGGCCGGCGGCACTCTCACCGGTTCGCCGCTGGCCGTCACTTTCCACCTGCCCCGGCAGGCCGTTCCCGGATCCGTCAAAATGCATTTCGACAGCACCGTCACCCGGACGCTGACTCTCGCCCCGGAGCATGAAACCGCCGGCGACCACACCGTGAGTTTCCCGCCCGGCCAGCCGGAAACCAGCGCCGCCATCCTCATCGGCGAGGCCCTCCCTGATGGCATTTACACCCTCACTCTCAGCTATCAGGAAGGTGCCGCCGCCCCTGCTGCCTCCAACGCCGCCGCCGGTCTCATCATTGACCAAACGCCCCCCTCGCTGTCAGTGCCGGCGGACATCACCGTCCCGGCCACCCAGCCATCCGGCGCCGTCGTCACTTACCCCGCCGCCACCGCCAGCGACGCCAACGGGATCGCCAGCCTGACCTACTCGAACCCCGGCGGCTCCCTTTTTCCAGTTGGGCGCACTACGGTTTCCGTCACCGCGCAGGACCGCGCCGGAAATATCACCACCGGCACATTTCAGGTCACGGTCGAAGGCACCCAGATCGGCGTTGAGCAACCGGAGGGAACCCCGCTGGTCCCGGCCCCATCGGTGCCGGTGGATTTCGGTGCTGTGGTCCAGGGCGACTCCCGCACGCTTATCTTCAGCATTCGCAACCCCGGCACCGTGGAATTGACAGGACTGGCACTCTCACTCGCTCCCGGCGGTACCCCCGAGGACTTCAGCGCCGGGCCGCTGGCTGTGACCAGCCTCGCCCCGGACGCCCTCACGCCGTTCAGCGTCACCTTCACTCCGGGCGGCGACGGATCGCGCACCGCGCAGTTGCTCATCGCCAGCAGCGACCCTGATGAAAACCCTTTTGCCGTCGCCCTGGCCGGACGCCGGGCCACCCCGCTGGAAACCTGGCGGCACACCCATTTTGGCTCCACGGCCAACACCGGAACAGGCGCCGATCTGAACGACGCCGACAGCGACGGCCTCGCCAACCTGGTGGAGTACGCCACCGCGTCCCCCCCCCTCCTCTCCTCCCCGTCGCCCCTCAGCCTGTCCGTCAGCGGTGACAGTCTGCACCTCGTGTGCCGCCGGCCCTCCGCGGCCGCCGCCGAGCTGACTTACACCGTCGAGAGCAGCGCTTCCCTTGCCGGCGGATGGGCCGGCACCGGTGCCGCCGTCGAGGTGCTCAGCGAGGACGGCACCACGCAGCAAATCCGGTTCACCGTACCCGCCGGTCCGGCCCCCCGGAAGTTCCTCCGGCTCCGCATCACGCCGCTCTAAGGAAACGCTGACTTTATCGCCGGATCGTAGTGTGGACCTCCGGTCCACCCGCAGGACCCGGTTCAAGTGGACCGGAGGTCCACGCCACATTGGCCGCTTGCGGCTTGAATCAGCGATTCCCTAACTCCACCTGGCGCCACATACCATGCAATTCCGCGGCGGCATCCTCACACTGCTGCTCCTTTCCGCCGGCCCCTCGGCTGCGGAATTGGCGGTCAGCAATGTCCGCGCCGCCCAGCGCCCCGGCACCAAGCTCGTGGACGTCGATTACGACCTCACCGCTTCCGAGCCCTTCGTCCATGTCACGCTGGAGGTCTCCGCGGACGGCGGGCAGACCTATGCCGTGCCCGCCATTTCGCTGTCAGGAGCCGCCGGCGGTGCCGTGCGACCGGGCCTCGACAACCGTCTCACCTGGGACGCCGGCAGGGACTGGAACGGACAGCTCTCCAGTCAGGTGGTATTCCGGGTGCATGCGGAAACCGGTCCGCCCGGTTTCTCCATTATCCCCGCGGGAACCTTTCAAATGGGCGACAACTACGCCGAGGGCGAAATCTATGAGCGCCCGGTTCATCAGGTTCACGTGAGCCGCTTCCTCATGGCGCGCTACGAAACCACCCACGAGCAGATGCGCGCGGTGCTCCAGTGGGCCTACGATGGCGGGCTCATCAGCGTGAACGCGGAGACAGTGACCAATACAGAAGGCACGCCCCAGCCGTTCTTGAGCTTCACCGCCAACGACAGCGGTCGCCAGGCGACCTACTTGCGCTTTGCCGACGGGGCTTTTTATGTCGAGCATGACAAAGGAAACTTCCCCATGGGTGGCGTGACCTGGTACGGGGCCCTCGCCTACTGCAACTACCGCAGCGATATGGAGGGGCGGCCCCGTTGTTTCAGTTTCCACGACTGGTCCTGCGATTTCACCAAATCCGGTTATCGCCTCCCCACCGAGGCGGAATGGGAGAAAGCCGCCCGCGGCGGACTCACCGGGCACCATTATTCATGGTCCAGTGCCGGCGGCGGATTTGCGGAACATATTGCCAGTCATATGGCCAAATATTACAGCACCAGGGATCCGTGGTATTACACACCGTACAATTGGACCACCCCGGTCGGCTACTTCGATGGCAATCAACTCGATTATGGCGTTCCTGCAGGTAACGACATGGTGAATGGCTATGGCCTTTACGACATGGTGGGCAATGTTTGGGAATGGTGCTGGGACAACTGGAAGGGCGACTGGTATTCCCAACCGGAAGCTTCACTGCCCGACACGGCAGGTCCCATCCTGACCGGTGCCGTCACCAAGGTCATCCGCGGCGGCAGTTTCGGCTATTTTGCGCGCGACCTGCGTGTTGCCTGCCGTCATCGGCGGGGCTACGCCCGCACCTATCTCAACTTCCCGGTCGGCTTCCGGGTCGCGCGCCGCGAACCTTGAGCCGCACCTGCCAGCGGAGCGCCTGTGCCCCCTCCGCCCTCCGCCCTCGTCCTCCGTCCCCCGACCTCCGACCTCCGACCTCCGCCCTTTGGCTCGTTGGTTCAGTCAGAGTGCTCGCCTGTCTTCGCTTCGCTTCGGCTGCCCTCCGTCCTCGTCCTCGTCCTCGTCCTCCGCCCTTTGGCTCGTTGGTTCAGTCAGAGTGCTCGCCTGTCTTCGCTTCGC
>CAZFZN010000021.1:0-1022 GCA_964523105.1 uncultured Akkermansia sp. | reverse complement strand
TTCGGCTGCCCTCCGCCCTCCGCCCCTCCCTCCGCCCCTCCCACCCGCCCAGTGACCCTATCTTTCGACGAATCCCTGCTCCACGAAGTCCGGGAGAGCCGTCTGCTCATCAACAAAGCCGACGACTGGCTGTTCGATGAGTTCAAGGCCCATATCGGTCAGCGCGTCGTGGAGATCGGCTGCGGCCTCGGCAACCACTTCGCTCACCTGCTGGATCGCGAGTTATTGTTTGGGTTCGACATTTCCGAACCCAGCGTGCGGCAGGTCCGGGAGCGCTTCGCCGGGCACCCCAACGTCCGCGTCGCGCAGATGAGCATCACCGATCCGGCAGTCCTCACTCTCAAACCTGAGCGGCTCGACACCGCCCTGTCGGTGAATGTGTTTGAACACATCGAGGACGACCGCCTCGCTCTGAAGCACACAGGGGAACTTCTCCAGCCTGGCGGCAAATTCATCCTCATCGTGCCGGCGCATCCGTTGCTCTTTGGCCCCATGGACACCGCCATCGGACACTACCGCCGCTACACGAAAGCCCTGCTCCGCGACCGCTTCCGCGAAGCGGGTTTCGAGCTGGTCCTTACAAAATACATCAACATGCTCGGCGCCGCCGGCTGGCTCGTGAACGGCCGGCTGCTCCGGCGTCAGGTCCCCCCCCGCGGCCAGTTGCGCCTGCTCAATCGCATCATCCCGCTCGCCCGCGCCGTTGAAAAGGTCATCCCCGCCCCCTTCGGCGTCTCCGTCCTCGCCGTCGGCCGTAAACCGGCTGCCTGAGGTCAGAGGGCGGATGTCGGATGTCGGATGTCGGATGTCGTCCTTTGGCTCGTTGGTTCAGTCAGAGTGCTCGCCTGTGTTGCCTGCGGCTATCTCCGCTGCGCTCCGGTTCGCTTCGCTTCGGCTGTCCTCCGCCCTCCGCCCTTTGGCTCGTTGGTTTAGTGAACTTGCTCGTCTGTCTCCCTTCGGTCGGCTGTCTGACTTCTGACTTCTGACTTCTGACTTCTGACTTCTGACTTCTGACTTCTGAC
>CAZFZN010000020.1:0-131615 GCA_964523105.1 uncultured Akkermansia sp. | reverse complement strand
CATGCTCGCACCTAAGCATGGTTCGTCTCATCTTGAAAGCGAATTAGAATGAGCGGGGCCGACGCGTCTGGCGGACGCTCGAGGAAAGCTTCGGGCATCGCAAATTTGAAAGTGATTCTCTTTTCTGCCACTAATTCTTGATTTTACGGATTCCGCCTGCAAATTGTGCCAGAAATTATGAAAACATCCCCTGTGTCCAATAAACCTGCTTCTCCCGTCGTGCGGCGGGGCTTCTCCCTGCTGGAATTGCTCCTCACGATGGCTGCTATTTCATGTGTCGCCGCGGCCGGTTATCTCGGTTTTTCCGGGACTGCGGAAGCGGCACGGGCCGGCAAGCTTCAATCCGACGTGGCGACCATCAATGGAGCCATCCGGACCTATCTGGTAAACGGAGGACGGCTTGCTCCGCATGCTTCCGCGGAAGAAGTGCTGGCACGACTCAAGACCACGTCTGACCAGCACAGCAGCGCGCGGCTTGCTGGACTGCGTGGCACCATGCTGGATGCCAGGCTCCGGGGGATCCCCGCCGCGGAAGGAGGCGTCGAGCGGGCCGTCTGGAATCCTGTGAAGCAGCGGTTTGAGATTCGCACCGAGGGCTATGGATTCAGCGCTTTCGACCTCGGAGGCGATCCCACGGCACCGCCAGTCGAGGAATCCCGCAGCCGGACCATGGATCTAGCCACCGCCGGCAACTGGATTTGGGACCATACCGGCACTTCCCATACCGTTCCGGTGAGACAGGAAGTCCAAACCACCGGCGTGGCGCAGATTGAACCGGCGGACCCGGCGACTGTGAGGCGACTGCTGGCGCCCCAAGTCTCGCTGCCCGGTGCCATTTACGAATTCCGGAGCTTCAATCCCGGGCTGCCCGTCACTCTCACCGATCCCAATCCGCCCGGCACGGCCCGTATTCTGTATTCTGTCGATAACGGCCCGTGGCAGGTATATGGCGGCACCCCTCTGAACATTCCGCCGCAGTTGACGACCCGGGTGCACACCTACGCCACAGCCGTGGACAGTGAGAACTACGAAGACAGCGAACTCCGCAGCGAGACCTACGAAACCATTTATTTCACCGGGACCTCCGCCGGCAACTTTCACACCCCGGCGGGGGATGACGGCCTGGTGACGAATCTCCCGGCAGCCGGACGGAGCCCGCTGTTCAAGTGGGGCACACCCTCAGGGAGCGACAACGACCGTCAAAACGAGCTCTCTTTCACGGGTGCAAGTTTTGTCAGGGTTGCACCTGACGAGGAATTCAAGCTCGGCACGCTCACTTACTTTAACGGGACGACAGTCAGCGGGACCAACGCCACGACCGTGCAAATCGCCATCGATCTGAATCTGACAACCCCGGGGGTGCGGGAGTCGCTGAACTTCACATTCAAGCTGCTCAGCACCAAGAACCACGGCAGCGATGCGGACGAGGACGCCGATTTCGTGTGGATTCCTGTCGTCAGCACCGGTTTCCGCACGACCGTCAAAGGAAAGCAGTTCGCGCTCATCCTGCGCTTTGGTGAACACAGCGCAGACGGTTTCACCACGATCGACACTTTCCACGCCCACGAGGGCAAGTCCCTCACCGGCACCATCTACGGCCGGCTCAGTGAAGTCACTGCGGCACCCTGAGACCGTCCGAGATGGAAACAGCCACGCCTGTCAATAGAACAGCGCCGCCCGGTGGAAGGCCATTGAGCCCGGCTTGTCCTCTCCATTACAATAAACCGGACAACCAATGCCCGCCGTCGGGCGAGTTCGCTGGCCGCACCGCTCAGCAGCGACCCGATGAAACCCCTGCTCCCAGGCGGCCTTAGCGGGTTCCACCACGGGCCGCAATCCCCTGACTTCGGGCTTTCTCCCCGAAGTCAGAGAATCGCCTGCTGCGCTGCCGGGGGCAATGCCGGCTCATCTGCCTCTGGAAGCCGCAGGCCTGGCGCTTGCCTCATTGGACTGGCAGTCTTCCAGGTCGGTGACACTCGCCGACCTGACAACGTAGTAATACGTGGTGCCGTTGACGACCGTGGTGTCGAGATATGTTGAATATGTCGAGGTGGTCGAAGCGATTTTCAGATAGGGGCCCCCGGCGATGTTGCCGCGATAAACATTGTAGTGGTGGGCGCCGGAGTGAGTCCAGAGGAGCTGCACTTTCCCCGGTTTCGCCCGGGCGACGAGGTCCTGAATGCAACTGCAATCCGGGTCGGTCGAGGACTTCACGGTCACGATCGCCGAATCCGTGTCCGAGAGATCGCCGAATCCGCTGCTCGGGAACGAGGTCGCGGTGTTATCCGTCACTCTCAACTGGATCAGGTAGCTCCCGGGTCCCTCCCCTTCGAAGAACGTGGTCACGTTCGGTTGGGCCCCTGACGCATCATCATACTGGCCGTCCCCGTCCAGGTCCCATTCGTAACTGACAATCGTGTCGCCGGGCAGACCGGGTTCGGACTGGCCATCGTCCGGATTGACCGATCCGGTTCCGTTGAGGAACCACGGCTTCGTCTGCGGACAGAATACATACGGACCGCCTGCATTCGCGCTGGGTGCCAGGGGCGGCGTGCTGATTACGATTGTAAGGGTCGTGTCCGCAGACTTTTCCGTCGATCCGTCGTCAGTGACGCGCAGTTTCACCGGATAGTTGCCGACCGCAGGGAACGCCACCGTGGGAAACGGTCCCGAGACGTCATAGGTCCCGTTGTTGTCGAGATCCCATTCCCATGAATCGACATGTTTGCTCGCGTCCTGATGGAAGGAATCCGATCCATCCAACTGGATGGTCTGCCCGGCCACGGCCGGGTTCGGATTGGCCTTCGCCACGGCGACGGGAGCGCCCGCTTCGAAGAGCGTCTGTCGCAGCATGATGATCGCCCACGGATTTTGCAGTCCGAACGATGCCCCGCCCGGATTCTCCGGCCATGAACCGGTGGCGGCCCCGGTCTTTGTCTGATCGTTGACCAGTGTCCGGGCTACGCCATCCGTAGGATCACCTTTTGCAACCTCCGCCGAATACCAGTCGATGTCGGGCGCGGTTGTTGACGAATGCAGCAGTTGAATCGGCTCGGCGGTCCCGTCGTTGTTCGAATCGTGCAGCAGCATGGACTTCACGAACGAAAACATGCCGTAGTAGAATTTCTTGATATTCGTCGTATAGTTTGCACCGGTGCTGGTGAAATTATTGCGCAGGAAGGTCTCGGCCCGGTCCCATCGGGCATCGCCGCGGCCTTTGCCAAGCATCGCCATTTGAACAAGTCCAGAAGGAGTCGTCGCAAACGGCCCCCATGCGAAGGAATTGGGGCCCGTATAGCCAAACGTTCCGGTCGTGGCCGTGGGCGTGTAATGGCTGTAGGTCAGCCAGTTGTTGTTGGCGTCCTTCACCCACTGCGGCACCACACATCCCCAGATTCGCTCCGCGGGGATCAGGCCGACTGCAGCCCACTGACAGGCTGAGTTGTCGGGAAAGTCGTTAACCGTGTAACGCCAACCGCCATATCTGATGTCGTCATATTGTGAATAGGCATAGAAATCGACCATGTCCTGAACGATATCCTTGTAGGTTCGCCCGACGACCCCGGGTCCTGGTGAAGCCGGGCCGGTCGGAGCCACTGCGTTGGGCGTGCCGCTCGCAATCAGGGCATCGATGAACATGCCGCCCTGGTAGAGGTAGCTGCTTTGAGGAACATATACGCCATACCCATTCCCGTTGCTGTCAGGATTGCCCAGCGTCTGAGGGGAGATCGCAGTAGCGGTGAGGTAGTTGAACGTCTGCCGCATGCCCCTGGACACGGTTTCCGTGTAGGGATTGGCGGCCGGTCCCGTTTCGAGGTGCCCATTCACTTCAAAGGCATTTACAATAGCCGGAGTGGCGCAGTAGTGACTCCCTCCATTGTACGAACCACCCAGCTGCCAATAACCCTCCATCCCCGTGCGGATCTGCGCCTTGTGCAGCCACCACAGGCCCTCGTCGATCGCCACATTCACCTCGACCGGCAGCTCCTGGGATTCGATTTTTACGTAATACCTCTCGCTATCGCTCTCGCCGGTGGTGGTGTTCGTGACCGTGAGCGTAGCGGTGAAGACCGTGCCGACCGCGCCCGTGTAGGCGTGAGTGGCCTCAATGGCATACTGGTTCGACACTGAACCGGAAGCGACCGGGGAGCCGTCACCAAAGTCCCAGATATACTGGATGTTCGCCCCCTGAACGTCGGAGGTGCCTTTGACCGTGATCGACTTTCCGGACCAGGTGTCGTGCGGAATCAGCGGATTGCTGGCCACCCAGGGAACGGTTTTTACCACCGGCGGGACGGCAAGAGTCGGCATGGCTGTCAAAGCGAGCCCCAAGAGTGCGATTGGATAGTGGGATTTCATATTTAGGTCGATTTTAATGTGAACAGGCCGCGGCCGGCTGGAAGCCGGCCGCAGCATGACGGATTGAAATGTTCAGGAAGCCTTGCGGCGGAGGAATAATCCCATCGCAATGACAGCGAGGCCGAGCAGGGTGAGCGATTGTCCCCCCTCCGGAGTCGGAGTCCCTCCACCCGTGATCCTAAGCGTCGAAGAATAATAGACACTCTCGTTGGAATCGGGATCCGTATGAACCAGATAGAAGCCTCCTGTCGGTGCGGTTTGGGAAGAAGTGAATGAGACCGTTGCCGTCTCGCCAGCGGCCAGGGTGAAATCCCATCCCAGCGCGGCAGCCACATCATTTGGACTTGCCACAGCGTCGAAGACCGAATTGTCCAGTAAACTCCCGAGAGTGGCGTCACTCCCGCTGAAATTGTCAAAAATGTCGCCAGGACCATCCGGTGGGCCGGCAAATCCAGGTTCATCGATTTCCCAGGACTGACGGCCATCCCGGGTTCCTGAGGTGCTTCCTACCTCATTGAAGAAGGTGTTGGACGGCTCCTCGATTTCGAGATCAAGGTAGAGGCCGGCGAAGTGACTGCCCGACCCCGTGACCGTGAGTGTGATGAATCCAAGGCCAGTGAGTGTATCAAATCCGCCGAGATTCACGCCTGGCGGAAGCGGACCATTGATGATGTCCGTCAATCCGCCATCGATATTGACATGACCTTCAAAGAGAGCGGTGGCGGCATCTGCTTGACCGGCAGAACTGAGGGCGAAGCCGCCGGCAATGATCAGTGAGAGTAGCTTGATTTTCATGAGTTCAGATTTGACGCTCCGGACATTTCCAAGCCTGTTATTCCCTTTCAGAAGTCAGGAAGGCAGAACTTTGGGCAGTTCCAGCAGCTGAGTTGATTCGGTATGGTGCTTATAGAGATTTCATGCCTTCTCACTGGTCAGGTGTTCGGCAAGGCGGCTCCAATGGACCGCTGCGCATATATTGTGCATAGACCGTGCCATGCCTCCTGCTTCCTCTCCCCGGCTGCGATGGTTTACTAGCGTATTTTAGGGCACGAAAGCGCATTGTTACCGGAAAATGAGACCGACCCGCAGGCGATTTTCCAGTCAAAAAAAATTTCGATGAACGGACAATGCCCCCAATGAAGCCACAACGAGGAAGGGGAAATGTAATGGATTCTGACGCAACCTGAAGTTAGCAGGGCGATTCCCTGTTGGGGACGCACTCCTCGCCGCGAAAGCCCGATGCTTCACTTCGCGCTTCTCCGTGATCGATGTCAGAAAGCCGTAATGGGAACTGCAGGAGTTGTAAAGCTGACCGACAACGAATTCGGTGCGCCTCGTCGTGCAAGCCCATGCGGCATGGAATTCACCCAAAAATCCCTGGCACCGCCTGCCTCCGCCTGCATTACACTTCCCGATACATTCGCCGTGGAAGACAACTACAAGGTCAAACTCGACATTTTCGAAGGTCCGCTGGACCTGCTGCTCTACCTCATCAAAAAAGATGAGGTGGACATTCTCGATGTGAACATCGAGCGGATTACGCGCCAGTACATCGAGTATCTCGATACTTTCAAGATGCTCAACATCGACCTCGCGGGGGAATTCATCGTGATGGCGGCGAATCTGATGTATTTGAAGAGCCGCACGCTCATTCCAAAACCAGTGCAACCACCGGGGATCGAGGAGGAGGACGCGGAGGACCCGCGGTGGGAGTTGATCCGGCAGTTGATCGAGTACAAGAAATTCAAGGACGCGGCACAGTTTCTGGGGCGGAGGCAACTGGCCATGGAGGGGGTCTATCCGGCCACGCCCGAGGTGCCGGATTTGAAAAAGTCGGAGCCCGAAGCCGGGATGCCGGATTTGGGAATCTTCGACCTCATCCGGGCCTTCCAAAAAGTGCTGGACCGCTTTCAAAAGGAGGATCTGAAGGAAATTGCCGACGACCGCTTCACGGTGGCGGACAAGATCGAATATTTGCTCCAGCGCGTCCTCCCGGGCGACAGCATCGCGTTTGCCTCGCTCTTTGCCAGCGCGACGACGCGCGATGAAGTGATCGTGACCTTCGTCGCACTGCTGGAACTGATGAAACTCCGCCAGTTCCGCGTCTCACAGCAGGGACTGCTGGGAGAAATAACGCTTTTTCGGAACGAAAACACCTGACACTCCCGAAGGAGTTTGCACAGCACAGGTCGCCGCCCCTGTGCCGCCCCGGCGGTGGCCTTACATCCCCTGCATGTGGCACTGCGGCAGTGCGGAACGGATTTCCCGCCTCGCTTCATGGCTGAGGGCGGTGCAGCCGCTGACAGTGAGGCTGGTGAGTCCGCGCGGGAGTCGGTTCAATTGCGTCAGGCCGGCGCACTCGAACAGATGCAGCCGCCGGAGACTCCGCGGCAGATGATCGAGACGGCGAATGCCAGGGCAGTGATGCAGCCAGAGTTCTTCGAGGCTGTCCGGCAAGTGATCGAGCCGCGTGAGGCGCGGACATTCCGCCACCAGAAGCGTGCTCAAGCGGGACGGAAGGTGGTCCAGCCGGGCCAGACTGCGGCAGCTCCAGAGCGAAAGGCGAGTCAGGCCCCACGGCAGGCCGTCGAGCCAGGCGATGCCGTCGCAATTCCGCAGCGTGAGTTCCTTGAGTCCGGCCGGAAGGTGATCGAGTTGTGTGAGGGCAGCCGCATAACTGAGCCAAAGTTGCGCGAGACCGGACGGAAGATGATCGAGGCTCTCCAGTTTGCGGCAGTATTGCAGTGAAAGGGTGCGAAGTCCGCGCGGGAGGTGATCGATGCGGGCAATGTGCGAGCAGCAGGCAAGCCGCAGGTCCTGCAGGGTATCGATTCCACCGAGCGGGTCCACGGAGGAGATTTCCGTGCTCGAGAGGTCCAAATGCCGGAGCGGCAGATGCCTCAACCACGTCAGGCCGGAATCTGAAATGGTGGTATCGCTGAGCACCAGGCTGTGGAGCGAGGCGCAGGACTCGAGAAAGGAGAAGTGCGATTCGTTGAGGCGGACTTTGGCGAGGTCGAGGGAGCGGAGGGAGGCGATCTGCGAGGCGCCGAGGGACCTCGCGGGCCGGCCGGAGGCCTTCAGCAGGGCCTTTTGCAGCGGCGGAGGAAGGGCCGCAAAGTCGAAGGGCGCAGGAGTTCGCTGAGGAAGGCCGACGGGGGCCGTCTCGTGAGGGACGGGGGAGGACATGGGTGAGCGTGCGTGGTGCGAGGGGTCGGCTCGCGGAGAATCTAACGGCCTGCCCGGCGGTTGGCGAGTGATTTGTGATTCGGGAAAGCGGCGGGAACAGCGGCAGCGGGCTGAACTTACCGCTGGCGGTGCGGGAGGGTGCGGTTTTATACCCCGCCCGTCTTAACTTCCCGCGGTGCGGCACCCGACCGTGCCGCCCCCGGGTGCTCTTTTTGACCATGACCAACGAACTCGACCCTATCGTGGAATCCCTCATCTTCGCATCGCCGGAAGGCGTTTCGACGAGGGAGATCACGCGCTGCATCAAGGCGGCTGCCAGGAGCGCCAAAGAGGCGGAGCTGGAAAACCCGCCGGAGCACATCATGCAGTATGCGGGAATCAGCGAGGAGGAGGTGAACGCGGCCATTGCCCGGCTCAATCTGACCTACATCGAACAGGGACGGGCCTTCATGCTCCAGGAACGCCCCGCCGGCTGGCGCATCATGAGCCGCATGGAGTATTCCCCGTGGGTGCGCGAGATGTTTCCTGACAAACGTCCCGCCCGCCTCAGTGCCGGCGCGCTCGAAACGCTCGCCATCATCGCCTACCGGCAGCCGCTCACCCGCAGCAGCATCGAAGCCGTGCGCGGCGTTACGGTGGACGGTCCTCTCCAGACACTGCTGGACCGGAACATGGTGCGCATCGCCGGACGCGCGGATCTTCCGGGCAGGCCGCTGCTTTATGAGACGACAGACCTGTTCCTGGAACATTTCGGCATCCGTCACGTGGAAGAGTTGCCCAACTCAGCCGAACTGCGCAGCGTGAAGCTTCCGGAGCCGGAACCCCCGAAAGAGGAAACACCGCCCGACGAGCAGCCGGAACTCCCTGTGGAAGAGTCCGAAACGCCCCCCGCCTCAGAAGAGCCGCCGAAGAAGAAGGGCCGCGGCAAAAAGAAAAGTGAAGCTCCCGCAGAGCCGGCGGCGGAGGAGCCGGCGCCGGAGGAGGAAACCGTCGCCGTCAGCGGCGAAGCGCCGCCTTCCACCGGGGACTAACCCTTTTATCCTGCAGCATTCATTCTTCACTCCTTATGTGGAAGGGCCGTTTTCAGAAAGAAACCTCCTCACTGGTCCAGCGGTTCGGCGAGAGCATCAGTTATGACTGGCGCCTCTATCCGCACGACATCGCGGGCAGTATGGCGCACGCCGCCGCGCTGGCGCGGGCGAAGATTCTCACCCCGGCGGAACTCTCGGCGATTCGGAAGGGATTGAGGGGAATTCTCGCGGACATCGAGGCCGGGAAATTCGAATGGAAGCCGGAGCTGGAAGATGTGCATATGAACATCGAAAGTGCCCTGACCAAGCGGATCGGCGCTCCCGGAGCGAAGCTGCACACCGGCCGCAGCCGGAATGACCAGGTGGCGCTGGACACGCGGCTCTATTGCCGCACGGAGGCGCAGACGATCATCGGACTGGTGCGCGGCCTGCAGCGGGCGCTGGTGGCGAATGCCCGCCGGCATCAAAAGGTAATCATGCCAGGCTACACCCACCTCCAGCGCGGCCAGCCGGTGCTTTATGCCCATCACTTGCTGGCCTATGTGGAGATGCTGGAGCGCGATGCGGCGCGCCTCGCGGACTGCCTCCGCCGCATCAACATTCTGCCCCTCGGCAGCGGCGCGCTCGCCGGCTCGACGATCACGCTCGACCGGGAATTCGTCGCCCGGCAGCTGGGATTCGACGGCGTGACGCACAACAGCATGGATGCCGTGGCCGACCGGGATTACCTCGCGGAACTGCTTTTCGCCATCACGCTGTGCGGCGTGCATCTTTCGCGGCTGAGTGAGGACATCATTCTGTGGGTGAGCGCCGAGTTCGGCTTCGTCACGCTCAGCGACGCCCACACCACCGGCAGCAGCCTGATGCCGCAGAAAAAGAATCCTGACGTGGCCGAACTGACCCGCGGCAAGTCCGGCCGGCTCCTCGGAAACCTCGTTGGATTGCTGACAACTCTCAAAGGCCTGCCGCTGACCTACAACCGCGACATGCAGGAGGACAAGGAGCCGCTCTTCGACAGTGTGGACACTATCAAGCTGGCGCTGGAGGTATTCGCCGAAATGACAGCGGGCATGAGAGTGAATGCGGAGCGCGTGCGGGAAGCCGCCGCCGATCCGTTTCTCCTGGCCACCGATCTCGCCGACTGGCTCGTGCTGCGCGGTGTGCCGTTCCGTCAGGCTCACGAGATCATGGGCAAGCTCACCGCGCACAGTCTCGCCAGCGGTCAGGCATTTCCTGAGATTCCGCTGGAACAGTGGAAACAGTTCAGCCCTGTCTTCGATGCGACAGTCTTCAAAGTGCTGACACTGGAGCACGCGGTCACCGCACGCCGCGCCACCGGCGCTCCCTCCCCGGTAAACGTGCAGCGCGAGTTGGCCGATTGGCAGAAACGTCTGGCCCCGGCACGCCGTTCCCTCCGGCGCTAATCCCCCTTCCCCGCTCATGATTTTCGGCCCCATTTTGAAACTGCGCGACAAGATCACGCGCAAACGGCACCAGCTCGTCGATGATGTCGAAAAGCCTTTTCTGGAACATCTCGAAGACCTCAGAAAGACACTCACCCGCATCGTGGTCACACTGGGGATCATGATCATTCTGTGCTTCGTGTTCCACGCGAAGTTCTTCGAACTGGCAAAGAAGCCGCTGCGGGACGCCGGACTCATGGAACACCGGGAGCGCAATCTCCCTAAGGCGATCGCCGATCTGGACAGCGATGAACAACAGCCGGCCTGGTGGCGCATCCACGGCACGGCGCGCGGCATGGCGGATCTGGAGGGAAAGCAGCGCGATATTTTCCTGCAGCATGCGGCGCCGGATGAATTCACGCGCCAGTTCGCATGGGCGATGCTGTTCTACCATGCAGCGGATGCGCTGCCCGCGGAGAAGCATGAGGCCTATCTGAAATCCGCGGTCGCCGAAATGCCGGAGGCGGAACGCGCGAACGTGCTGGACTACATCGCTCAGCTGCAGGAGGCAGAAACACCGCCGTCGCTGGAGAAACCGCAGGACATCGTCGAAATCGAGGCCTTCGCCCCGGCGGAAACCTTCATGCTGGCGATGAAACTGTCCCTGTTTGCCGGCATCGTGGTGGCGTTTCCCCTGCTGTTCTACTTCCTGCTCGAATTCATTCTCCCGGGACTGACGCAGCGCGAGCGCAAGCTGCTGTTTCCGGCGCTCAGTATCGGATTCGGCCTGTTCCTGCTCGGCGTGCTCTTCGCCTTCTACTTCGTGATCCCGAGGGCGCTGAATTTCTTCCATGACTTCGGAGCGGAACTTGGCATCAAAGACCGCTGGCGCATCGGGCAGTACATTTCGTTCGTCATTTCGTTCACGCTCATTTTCGGCATCGCCTTCGAACTGCCGGTCGTGGTGATGGTGATGGTCAAACTCGGTTTGCTCACCAGCACCGTGATGCGCAGGACGCGCGCATGGGCAATCCTGATCATCATGGTGGCCAGCGCCATTCTCACGCCCACGGGCGATGCCCTGACCATGTCCCTGCTCGGAGCGCCCATGATCATCATGTATGAAGCCTGCATATGGCTGGCGTGGCTGCATGAACGCAAGGAGCGCCGGCTCGAGGAGGAGGAACGCCGGCGTGATCAGGAACGCCGTGCGGCGCTCATCGGTGTGGCCAGCGTGGAGGCGGCGCGTCCCGGTGAATCATCAGAACCCGGGGGAGAAACACCAGGCGAGCCGCAGCCCCCGGAAGGGACCGGAAATTCTGACCAATCCGATCCTGACACGCCGCCCGGGGCGCCCGTAATGACCGGGCCCGACGACACGCATCCGCATCACCCGGAGCCGGCGGATTCCCCCGGAGACGACTACGAACAGTATCTTCGCGATCACTCGGGACACCGCGACGACCACCACGACCACGACTATCAATCCACAGTCGAAACCCACACGGAGTCCGTGCCGGTGGAGGAACGGCCGAATCCTTCCGCCGCAGACCCACCGGGAGAGCCTCCTGAGTCCAGCGATGGCCCGGACCGTCCGTCATCGCCCGCGGTTTGAGCCGCTGAAAATGCTTCCCTGCCGCAACGACGGGAGTTAGCCTCCCGGCGATGTCCCCGCCTTCCGCTCCAGCACCTGCCCGGCCGCGATCCCGCACCCGGCGGCTCCTGATGCGGGTCTTCCTCCCTCTGGCAGTGCTGGCGGCACTAACTCCATTCGCCTGGCAATACGAGAACCGTCGCGGCCGCGACGCGCTGGAGCACGAAATGCAACTGCTGAGAGAAGCAGGTGAGCCCTCCGACTGGCGCAAAGACCTGCGGGAGCCGGTGCCGGACGCCGAAAACTTCGGAGCCACGCCCGCACTGCACGGCCTCGCGGACCTGCCGCGGGAGACCTTGATCCGCAGTGCGGACGGCAGCAAATTCGACACGAGTGTGTGGAGACTGCCCCTCAATTTCCACAATGCAGCATTTTGGAAGGACGCGCGCCAGTACTTCGCCGGAGCCAAAGGCTACACGGTGGACCCAGCCATCCCGGATGATGTCCGCGCCGTATTCCGGGCGCTCGACAAGGCCGAGCCGCTGTTTCGCGAACTCTCCGCCGCAGCGACCCGGAGGCACAGTCTGTTCACTCCCTCTCCGCAGGAGCGCCTCCACAGGGCACCGGCATCCGCCATCGCTTACCCGAAACATTCCGCAGCGCTGTCCAATGTCGCCACCCTTCTTAGCCTGCGCGTCCATGCCGCCATCAACTGTGGGGATGAAGGCGAAGCGCTTCGCATGGAAAGAATCCTGCGCCGCATGGATGAGGCCTGGTTGACCTACAGTTACCAGGTTGGCTCCACGCCACCGCTCAATGATCAAATCGTCTCTGATGGACTGATGCGCCATATCTGGAGGCATGACGCTCTCGATAAGTTCGCGGCAATTCTTGCGAGCCGCGATCCCGCAGCGTCTGCCCTGACCGAATGGCGGGCGCTGCTGGTTTCCGACCTCGCGTTTGGTGCATACGAGATTGAGTCCCTAAAATCCAGGCCTCTGCGTGAGCTGTCGAATTGGGAGCGCTGGCTCTCCATGGTCCCCGAAGGCTGGCTCCTCCAGGGCCGCGCCTGGAAGATCCGCAGCTACCGCGACCGCTTCCTTCTGCCGCTGAAACACGGCGGAATCGAATCCCTCGCGGATGGCCGGGCCGGGCTTCGTCCCGCAGACAAGAGCCATTGGCGCCGTTATCAATCCGGATGGCTGCCGGCGTATGAACAGGACATTTTAAGCAAAATGATCTCTGACGAAACAACCCGGCGCCTCCTGCTTCCCGCCATGCACGCGGAGAAGCATCGCCTCCGCTCGGGCCGCTATCCCTCCTCTGCCGCGGAGTTTTCCACCGGCAACCACACTCCACTCCCTCTGGACTGGGACGCCAAACCGGTCCGCATCGTGTTCGATGCATTCGGCGGCAAGATCCTGTTCTATTCTGTCGGCTCAGACTTAAAGGATGACACCTCCGGCAAGTGGCCCTCAAGAAGTACCAGCCACACAGACTGCTGGCTGACGAACAGCGATTTCATCCTGCAACTGGTGGTCCCGACGCCGCAGCCGCCCTAAAACGCAAAACCAAACGTGATGTGCAGCGCGCCGGAATCCTCGCCGGGACGCCGGTCGGGATTGTAGCCGTAGTCCACGCGCAGCGGACCCACGGGCAGCATGTAGCGCACGCCGAGACCCACCGCGTAGCGCAGGTCATCCGGCACCGCCCACAGGGTGTCATCGTCGGTGCTAAGACTGCCGGCGTCGGCAAAGAGCGCGATCTCCAGATTGTCGATCACTTCATAACTGAACTCCAGGTTCGCCGCGTGCATCAGCGTGCCGCCCAGGGGCGTCCCGCCTGCCGACATGGGCCCGAGTTCACGCTCGGCGAAGCTTCGGACCGTGCTCGCGCCGCCGTTGAAGAGGCGTGCATCGATCGGGATGCTGGAAACGCCCTCCGAGGTGGCGATGCTCGCGGCCTGCCAGTTGGCGGCCATGCGGAACTTGTCCGTAAAAGGCAGATAGTAACTCAGGCGCACGTCCGTGCGCAGGTAGGAAATGTCGGCCATGCCCGTCTCCAGCCGCAGACTCGTCATCCAGCCTTTGCGCGGCAGCACCGGACTGTCCCGTTTGTCATAACTGACCGTCGCCCCCAGAGCCATTTGTTCGTAGGAGTCCGGTCCCAGTTCCTCCGGCGTCAGGTCGGAACTGCTGGAACTGTCCACGGAAAAAAGCCCGTGAAAACTCAGCGCGAACTCCCGGCTGTACTGGCGCGACACCGAAGTGCGCAGCCCGAGTGCGTCGTGCCGGTAGTCGTAGAGATCCGTCGTGCTGGCGAACAGTTCCGAGTCGGAGACCCACGCGGTATTGAACAGGGCGGGATTGACCCAGCGGATGCCGCCCTCGAAGCCGGCCTCATAGCCGGCGCGCACGCGCAGCATGTTGCCGGTATCGGCAAAATTCACGTGCCTCCATTCGACCCCGAGGATCGGCCCCTTGAGCGTTTCGTAGCCGCCGTAAATGCCCAGCGTTTTGCGCGGAGCCTCGCTGCCCGTCACCATGAGGTCGAGCTTCGCTTCACCATCGAGCACATTCACCGGCTGCACCTCCATCAGAGAGAAGACGCCGCTGTCCATGACGCGGCGCTGCATGAGGTTCAGTTGTGCGGTATCCCATTCCTCTCCCTCCGCGGGATGGAAACCGGCGTTGATGATGCGCCGGGCGCCTTTGGAGAATTCCTTTGCGACACCGACTTTGGAAACGAAATACACGGGGCCGGGCACGATACTGAAAACAACAGGCACGGTGCCGCCCTTCTTCCCGGGTTTGGCGGAAGCGGTGACGCTGGCGCGGTAATGTCCGGCCGCCTGACATTTGGATTGAAGCTGGCCGCGGATTTCCTCCATGCGCACCTCGCTGAAGGGCTCTCCTTTCAGGGCGAGCGTCTCCTCGCGTGCCCCGTCTGCGTCCCCTGGCAGTTCCCCGTTGATGAAGATGTCGCCGAACAGCGTCTGCGGTCCCTCCGTGATCGTCAGGTGAATGTCCGTGGGTTTGCCGGCTTCCCGGATGAATTCCGGCTCGCTCACTGTCGCGCTGAGAAACCCGCGGGATTCCAGCAGCCGCTCCACGAGGCCGGCTCCGGCCCGGATCTCGGATTCCACCAGCGGCGCATCCTTGCCCAGCGATCCCCGGCGCTCCTTGGTGGGCGAGAGCAGATAGTCGCGCATTTCCTCCTGCGTCGCCGCATCCGTGCCGGTGAATTTCGTCTCTCCGATCGTCTCGGGTTCTCCTTCGTTCGCCGTCAGCACGATTTCGTTGCCGGCGATGTCCCAGGAAACGTCCGCTGACGGATAGCCCAGCTTGAGGTATTCCTTGCGGATGAAGAACGCGAGGTCATCCGCGAGCGGCGGCGACGGCGCGGAGTCCTCCACCAGCGAGAGCTGGAGTTCCACGATGCCGCGCATGGTTTTCCAGACTTCATCCGAAGCTCCCGCCACGCGCACATTGAGTCCGTGCCGGACCACGAGCCGCGAATCCTCCTGCGCCTCCTCCGCCATGGCGGGGGAACAACTCAAAAGGATCACGGCGCACATCCGGCAGAGTTTCATCGGAATCGAATCAGATAGTAAAGCAACCCGCGAAAGGTGCCGCGCTGGCTCATGGAGCCGACGGCCTGCAGGTGGCGGTTGATTTCATAGACGGCGCTGACGCTGCGCCCGTTGCCGCTGCTGTTGTTGAGCGGTGAGAAGCTGAACGACAGGCGCGGCGGCTCGTCATCCTCTTTGGCCAGCGCTCCTTTGCGGAAAAGCTTGCGGTACATTTTGGTGATCACGAGAAACGCGGCGCGGTTGGCGGCCTCGCCCTCGCTTCCCTTCAAGTCACCGCTCGTGCTTCCCGTGGCCAGCAGCGTGGCGATTTCCCCCTCCGGCAGCGGCGGACTGCTGGTGAAGCGGATTTTCGGATCCAGCGCCGAACCATAGGCATAGAGGGTCACCTGATAACTGTTCACAAAGGAATCGCCCTGCACATCCAGCACCGGCTCGAACGGCTTGTCCCGCGTGAAAATCACATCACCGCGCGAAATGGCGAGACGGCTGAACGGAAGACGCACGCGCGCATCCTTGAGCGAGACTTTTCCCTCGAGCACGGGACTCGCGCCCGATCCGGTGAATTTCAAATCGCTGACCACTCCGCCGTTCAGCACGTTGCCGAGGAGCCGGATGTCGTCCTTCGTTTTGATGTCCACATTGAACGTCCAGTTGTCCAGCGGCGGCGGCAGTGAGGGCGGGCCGGACTTGCCAACGGTCACCGGCGGCGGAGGAGGCGGCAGCGAATTGGGCAGCGAGAGCGGCAGAAATTCGATCTCCTTGAACACGCGCCCGCGCACCAGTTCCACCTTACCGGCCACGGTGGCCTGGTTGAGAGAGCCGCGGCAGGTGATGTCGGCGTTGGCGCGCATGGAGATGGCTTCATCACGCAGCAGCAGCGCTTCGCGCGCCGTGAGGGTCGCGTCGATGAGCGGATTTTCCGTGCTCGACCAGTCCACACTGCCGCGTGCGCCGACGGTGCCGCCCGCGAGCATGGCATCCGCCTCTTCGATGAAAATGCGGGTGCCGGCAAACCTGACTCGCAGCTTCACATCGCGCGCGGCCGGCATTTCGGCCTCCTTGAAAACGATCGCCGGCGCAGTGGCGCGCAAGTCCCCGGCAATGACCGGCTGGCCCACCGTGCCGGTGACTTTGGCATTCAATCCCAGCACGCCTTTCATGCTCGCGACGCCGTCGAGAAAAGGCTTGAGGGCATTCAGATCGGAGTCCGGCAGGCTCACACTCGCCTCCAGCGGCGTGCTCTTCAAGGAATCGGGATTCTGCAGCAGCTGCTCCAGATTGAGCGGCATGTTGGCCGCGGCGCGCAGCGTCTGCAGCGGCTTCTGCGTCACTTCGGCGTTGGCCGCGAGTTTGCGGTCCTGCAGCGTCACCTTCACGTCCGCATCGGCGGGCGCCAGCTTTTTCGCCATGTCAGGGCGGACCACGTTTTGCAGCGCGAGCGCGATGTCCGCGGACGGATTGCCAATCGTGCCGGTGACTTTGATGTCGGCGTTCATGCGGCCGGTGACCGGCGGCTCCAGGCCGGCGGCCCGCGCCGCTTCGGCCAGATCCCAATCTTTCACACTGAGCGCGATGTCCAGATTTCCATTCGTGGCGACCGGTCCCGCGATGCCGCCCTGCTGCGTGAAATCGAGCGGCACAATGACGCGGCCTTCGATGGGCGGCAGATTTCCCGCGCTGACCTGGATGGAGGGAATGCTCAGCATCTTGTCCGTCACCACGCAGGGCGCCGACAATTTGAGATTGCCCAGGCTGGCCTCCAGTTGCGTAATGTCCGCGCGCTGGCCGTTGTGGGCCGTTTTCAAATTCAGGGAAGCCGGCTCCTTCATGCCGTCCATTTGAAATCCGCTCACCTGCACCGCGCCGCCGCCGGTGATGGAGAAATTCTCCGCCGTGCCCCCGCCCTGCCATGCAATCACCACCTTGCCCCCCTGCAGTTTCGGAGCGCCGGCGGAATCCATCCAGCCATTGAGATCCGTGAGCTGCGAGAGGTCGCCGTCCACCTTTGCGGTGAACTCGTAGGGCGCCGCCAGCGCGCCGCTGCCGCTCGCGGTGATTTTGTTATTGCCGTTCACCACCGCGGCGAAATTCCGCAGCACGGCGCGCCCGTCCTCCACCGTCGCCTCCAGCGTCAACGATTCCATGCGGCCCTGCTTCCACGCCACATCGCCCGCCTCGAGCCGCGCCTCTGCAATCGTTTTGGAAAAATCCTGACGCTGCCAGTCCGCGAGCGAACCCTTCGCGGTGCCCTGCCCCTTCAGCGAGCCGCCTTCAGGTCCGGGCGTCTCCTCCCGGCCGGTGAACTTCGCGAACCGCTCGAGATTGGGAATGTCCGCGCTCCACTTTGCGTCCACCGCCAGCGCGTCATCCAGCGTGAGCGTGCCGCTGGCCTCGACCGTATTTTGAGGGTCGAGAAAAACCTTCGCGTTCTCCAGTTTCACCGACTTCCCGTCGCTGGTGGCCGCGAGTTCCACCGTCTCGACCGGCACGCCCTGCACGACCCACTGCGAGCCTGTCAGCTTGGCCTGCGCCAGCACCAGCGCGCCGTTGGCAAGGGTGGCGTCGAGATTGCCATTCAAGGCGCCGGTCAGCGGAGGATCTTCGGTAAAGAAGTCAGCCAGCTGTGGAGCTTTCACCTCAGCGACCGCTTTCAATTCCACTTTCGCCACGTCCGCCCATGATTCCGGCATCGGCACGGCCGTGGTCACGGTAACGTGATTCTCCTTCCGGGATGCATCCAGCTTCTGCAGCGTTAGGACTCCTTTGTCCAAAGCAGCATCCAGCTGCACCGCGTCCACCATCACATTGGCGACCCCGATGTTCTCCGCCGTCGCTGTCAGGACAGCCTGCAGCGTGCGCGGCGAATTCACATCACCATTCACCTCCGCTTTGATCTGCGGCACGCTCCACGTCAGGTCCGGCGGAAGTTCCACCCAGGGCTGAAGCGTGGCCGGCGTCAGCTTCGTCAGCACCGCAGTGGCCTTCACCACCGGCGACTTGTCCAGCTGTTCCAGCGCGCCGGTCACATTCACCGAACCGGTGCCGGTCACGGTCCGCTGATTCCCTCCGCCTGCGGCGGCGGTTTCGCTCACCGTCCCGCCCGGCACCGTCAGCGCCGCGGCGAAGGCCAGATTGCTTTGCTCCAAATCATTCAAGTCCACGGCCAGTTCGTGCACCTTCAGGTCCGGCATCAGCTGCAGCGATTTCAGCGTCAGTTTCGCCGTCTCCGCCAGGGTCGTGCCTTTCACGTTTTTCAGTTCAGGCAGTTCACCCGGCAGCTGGAGATTGGCGAACTCGAACACTCCATTGCCGCCAGGCTCGATGGTGAAGTTCAGCCCTTTCAAAACGATCTCGCCGTCGGCGAGAATGACGCGGGCATTCACATTGGCGAGTCGGACGCGGGGCAGCACCACTTCCGGCAGCGTCGTTGGCTCGGTGGTTTCCTCTGCGGGAGGGAACTTCGTCGTGTCGAGCACGAGGTCCACTTCATCGAGCACGACTTCCCCCACAAACTGGCCCACACCCTTTCTAAACATGCTCCACAGACTGTAATCCGCCTTCACGCGGCGGGCTGTCAGTTTCTGCAGCGGTGAGGACGCATCGCCGGTGATGTCGATGTCCCGCAGGTCGAGACCGCTGACCACGGTCCCGTTCACGTCCCACGATAACTTCAGCCCGGCGGAGTCGGCCACCGGCGGCGCCAGATGCTGCAGCGCGAAGCGCAGGATCGGCCGGTGAAAAATCAGCAGCACCGTCAGGAGACCGAGAAAGGTCCACAGCAGCCGCTTCAACCAGCGTCGCCAGCGCGGCACGGGAGGCTTGGGCTTCGGGGAGGACTCGGTCGGCACAGGGGAGGAGGCGGTAAAGGTCAGGATCGCACAATTCCACGCGTAGCGGGTGGGGCATTAATGGCAAGTGGCGTGCCGAATGCACCCTAATTTTCCCGGCCGGCGCACCGTTACTTTCCCTTTGAAGGAGCCGGCTGCCGTTCCTACTCCATTCCCGGAACTCCCCGCATATGAAATTCGTCCTCTATATCCTCGTGATCGCCTTCACCGGCTGGGTCGGCTGGTACTGCCAGCCTGACATCTACAACTGGATGAAGGGACGGCTCGAATCACGCAAAGCCGCCGAGGAGGCGAAAATCGCCAGCGCCGTCAGCAAATCCAAACAGGAAACAGAAGGCACCGGGGGAAAGAACTTCAACGCCGCCGTGCTGGATGCGCTGATCAACCGGAGCGCCCCACCGACACAGCCAGGAACCACCCCCGGCTCCCCGAACCCCGGCACTGCCAGCGCCTCCACCACCCCGAAGCCCGCTCCGGAGGCGGCCCCCGCGCCGGTGGATGAAATCGAAGCGCGCTACCCCATGCCGAAATTCCGCACCATCGAGGAGATCACCAAAGAATGGAGCGCCATTCCCAGCCGGGCTTTCCCGCGGAAAATCAAAACGAAGGTCGATCTGATGTTCGACACTCCCGCCGGCAAAGTGAATCTTCCCTCCGGCTCCGAAGCCCGGGCCGCCGGCATGGTGGCGGGAATGCTGATCGTCATGCGCGTGGAAGACGAAAACCCGCGCATCGAGGTGCCGCTGGCCAATACCGATCTCAAGGAGACGATGACTTCGCTCTACGAACAGTACAAAGAGTACCGCCGCAATATCGTGCTCAAGGAGCGCACGGCCGCGCGTGAGCGGAAATCAAAATCCAACGGTGCCACGGAACAGCAGATGGCGTTGGCCGGACCCAAGCCCGAAGTGCGCGCCGGCGGCGTCGTGCCGGTCATGATGGATGACATCCTGACAGGAAAATACACGGAACTCAAAGCCAGCAGCATCACCAGCTGGGGCAATCTGGCGTTCGAGGAAATCGAAGGCGCCGTTTACTGGACCGGGACCCTGCAGGTCACCGTGGAGAATCCGCTCTTCGGCCCGCAGCCCACGGAAGTGATGGCCCTGATGAAGGACAACAAAGTGGTGAAGTGGATTTACACCGGCTCGCGGGAGCCGGTGCAGTGAGGGGAAGTTTTCAGTTTTGGCTCATTGACCAGGGTGGAAATTGGTCGCCTGTCTCCGGCTCAGCGTTCCGTTTTCAGTCAAAGCGCCGGTGCCGCCATTCTGAACTCTGAACACCGCCAACGGAACATTTCCTTGAACACCCCCATCCCCGCCATCGCCAAAGCCCCCGCCGTCGCCACGCAGGAACTGCTCGCGCGCTACACCGTGCCGAATTACGGCCGCCTGGCGCTGGCTCCCGCGCGCGGTCAGGGCGTGTGGCTCTACGATGAAAGCGGCCGGCAGTATCTCGACTTTGGCGGCGGCGTGGCGGTCTGTTCGCTGGGGCACTGCCATCCGGTGATCTCGGAAGCGCTGCGCACGCAGGCGGAAAAGCTGGTGCACTGCAGCAACTGGTATCAAATCCGCGGTCAGGGCGAACTGGGACAGTTTCTCGTGGAGAAAGTGATGGAGCAGCCTGGCAAATGTTTCTTCTGCAACAGCGGTGCGGAAGCCAACGAGGGTCTGCTGAAACTGGCGCGTAAATTCGGACACCTCACGCCAAAGGCGGACGGCACGCCGCGCGCCGGCATCATCACCTTCCTCAACAGTTTCCACGGACGCACTTTCGGCGGCATCAGCGCGACCGGTCAGGACAAAGTAAAACAGGGATTCGAGCCGCTGCTCACCGGATTCACCCACCTGCCCTATAACGACATCGCCGCGCTGGAGGCCGCGGTGAATGATGACACCGTGGCCATCCTGCTGGAACCCGTGCAGGGGGAGGGCGGCGTGAACCTCGCCACACCGGAGTTTCTCCGCACCTGCGAGCGGCTCTGCCGGGAACGCAACGCGCTCCTGATGTTCGATGAAGTGCAAAGCGGTCTCGGCCGCTGCGGCTCGTGGCGCGGCTGGGGCCTCATCGCGCCGGACGTGGTGCCCGATGCTGTGAGCTGGGCCAAAGGCATCGCCGGCGGTTTCCCGCTCGGCGCAGCGTGGATTCGCGAGCGGGCCATCAAACCCGGCGCGGACCTCCTGCTGTGCGATGTGCTGGGGCCAGGCAGTCACGGAACGACTTACGGCGGCAATCCGCTGGGCTGTGCGGTTTCCCTCGCGGTGCTGCGGGAGATCGAGGCCCAAGGTCTTTGCGCGCGCTCGGCGGAACTCGGGCGGCGCATTGTTGAGGAGGTGAATTCATGGAAGCATCCGCTGGTCCTCACCGCCCGCGGCGCCGGGCTGCTCACCGGCATCGAGTTGAACACCGACGCCCTCGCTGCCCGCGGCGCATGGAGCGCGGACAAGGGATTGGCCAGTATCCACGTTGCCAAAGCAATGCTCGAAGCCGGGTTGCTCGTCATCGCCGCCGGCCCCGCTGTAGTGCGCATGCTTCCGCCGCTCAATGTCACGGACGAGGAGGTCACCACCGCGCTCGGCATCTTTCGCCGCGTGCTGGATGCAGCGGCTTAATTCAGATTTTGCAGCCACGCCAGCAAGCCGCGGCTTAGCCGCCAGCCGCCGAGACAGTCGAATGCCGCGAACTCATGCAGCACAACGATGCCCCAGAAAGTGAATTGATAGCTGCGCTTGGCGATTTTGTGGCGGTAGCGGCGCTGGGCCAAAAAGGACGCCGGCCAGCCGCCGGCGAGTTCCGCCAGGTGCAGCGTGGATTCAGGGGTTCGCCAAGATCCGTTGCGTGCCTTCTCCTTGTCATTCCGCAGGAGACGCCACGTGAGCAGAGAAATGATAAGCACGCCTCCGCCCATCATTCGCCAGTCGAACGTCTCCGAAAGCCGGCGCAGTGCCAGCGCAGGCAGCACCAGCAACAGGAACCATGCGATTGCCGCCATGTTGCTGAAATGCCCCACTGGCAGTTCACTCCGGCGGCCCCGCTCCAGTCGCGGGCCTTTCCTGCTCAACTTCGTGTCCCGGCGCCGCGCAGGAGGCTCCGTCCGCTCCGCTGGAGGGACCGGCGGCGGAGGCGTGGGGCGATAACGAAACGGCTCCGGTTCCGCATCGTCCCTTTGTCGTCTGCGCTTCTTCATAGAATCCGGCACACCTGCTGCACGCGCGGGTCTTTCCAGATGTCGTCAGGGCTGATGGACTTCTTGTGGAACTTGAACCACACGTCGGCCTTGCGGAAGCATTCATACACCAGTTCCGAGCAGATGTACTTCTTGTCGCGCGAGCGGCGTCCCATTTTGAACAGAATCCGGATGGCGATGCGAAGGATTTCCAGGTTGTCGTAGGGCTTGGTGAGTTCATCCATGCCGAAACTGATCGCCTTTTTCACATCCTCCGGATGCGCATCCGGATAGAGCCGGCCGATGATGATGTGCCCCCGGTAGGGGCGGTCCTTGCCGTGATAGTCACGCAGGTATTTGGACAGCGGCGCGAGCCTGACCCCGATCAGCACCTCGCTCTCAAGGACGAAGACGCGCCCCAGATTGTCATCGCGGTAAATGATGCCGCAGTGGCTCCAGCACGATCTCGTGAATTTGCGAATGAGCCCGGAGAAGAAATAGGTGCCGGCGCAAAAAACGATGTCGCCCGTGCGCAGGTGTTCGCGCACGTGATCGTAGGGAATCACTTCCACAGCGGCGATCTCCTTGGGAGTGACAGGGGCGGCCATGCGGCAATCCAACCACCGGGGCGCATCGTTGCAAAGCGAATTCCCGCAACCCGCTGCTAGAGATGGAACCTCAAGTCACGCCCTTCGCCCGTGCGCAGGATGAGCAGCGCCAGTTCCCGTGCATGGTAGTCGCCCCACTGGCTGCTTTCGCCCCGGGGAATGCGGCTGCCCGGCGGGACATAATCCCAGCCGTTGGGCCGGTGATAAATGCTGTGAAGAATCAGTCCCTCGTGCTGCGGATCGGGAGATAAATACGGCTCGCTGAGCACCGTGCGGGCCACCGTCAGGCCGGCCGCAGTGTAGCGCGCGCCCTGCTCCCCGGGGGTGATTCTTCCCAGCCGCAGCAGCCCCTGCGCGCTGATGGCGGCGGCGCTGCTGTCCACCGGTTCGAAGTCATTGTCGATCTGCGCCGGTGCATTCCGCCAGTCGCCCAGATGTGTCAGGCCCGGGGCGCCGGTGTCCCAGTAGGGAATCCCGTCCACGGGAGTATTCGCGATGAAGTGATCCGCCACCGCCTCCGCCGTCTCGCGAAAGCGCGCGGTCCACTGTTCCTTTCCGCCATGCGCGGCGAAAACGGCCTCGTCCAGTTTGAGCAGCAGTTCCAGCTGTTCGGCGAAGCCGCAAAGAATCCACGCCTGACCGCGCGTCCAGGTGCTGAACGGGCTGTAGCCCTGCTGCGTGCTGGGACAGCGATAGGCCTTGTCGTTCAGATTGAAAATACTCTCATGCGCCACGCGCCCGCGTTCGTCGTAACTGTCCCGTCCTTTGCCGAACCAGACGTTCCACCGCGCCGTGCTTTCCGCGTGCTGCAGCGCGCGGCCGATGAGATCGATCTGCCGGTCGCCCTCGCCCATGAATTTGTGACTCAACTGCCAGCTCACATAGAGCGACCTCATGGAGCGGATGGTGTCGGCGAAGAGCGACTGCGGGCCGTTGAAGGAATAGACGAAGCCCAGATCCGGCTGGAGTTGCGTCCAGCGCGCGGCCTGCACGGCCCCGCTGATTTTCAGTGCCAGTTCGTAGAAATTCCGCTCCCACGAATCCTGCGGAATGCGTCCCTCGTTCATGAGGCGCAGCAGATTGCCGTAGGTGCTGATGTTGTTGAATCCGTGGTCATGGACGCCGGTGTGGCTGACGTGCGGCGCCATCCATTTCAGTGTCGCCTCCCGCCCCATTTGCAGGAACTCCGCATCCCCTGTCGCATCGAATTGAAGAATCGCCGATCCAAACTGGAATCCCTGCGTCCACTCCGTCCAGCCGCGGGTCGTGTATGCGCCGGCCTGCGTGAAGACGGGCGAACCGAGTGACGAGTCCCACCGCTCCTGGAGCCGGCGGATTTTCGGAGCGGAGATTTCAAACACGCGCCGGCAGACGGGAGCCAGCGCGGCGGGAGTGAGCGAGGGATCGGAATGAATCATACCCCGTTCTCTGGCGGGGAATGGCGCCATTGCACGCAAAACCTGCCCCCTACAGCCGGCGGTATCGCAGAATGCCGTCGCCAATGAGTTCCGCGAGCCGCTGACGATACCGCGGGTCGAGAATGCGCGCGCGCTCTTTGCCGGTGGAGATGAATCCGCCCTCGATCAGGGCACAGGGGCGGTTGCAGGTGCGGATCACTTTGAAACGGCCCTGCTTCACCCCGCGGCTCGGGGTGCCCAGCCCGGCGGCGACGGTATTCTGGATGGCAGCGGCGAGCGGATGCCCGCTGGCGCCGCAGTACCACGTCTCTGTGCCGCTGGGACCGCCGTAGCTCACCCAGTTGAAGTGAATGCTCACGAAGATGGAATTGCTAATGCGGTTGGCCATGGCGGAGCGATCCTCCAACGGCACGAATACATCCCGCCGCCGGGTCAGTTCGGTTCTGATCCCCTTCCCGTTGAGATAGCGCTCAAGACGCAGCGATACATCCAGCGCCAGATGCTTCTCAAACACATAACCAATCCGCCCGCCATTGTCATGGCCGCCGTGTCCCGGATCGATCACCACTTTGCTGAATCTCCCCGCCAGGGCCGGCAGTCCGGTGCATGCCAAAAACATCACGACCAGCAGCAGGGCCGGGTGCGGGGAACGTAACAACGAAGTCCGGGTCATGAACGCACAGAAATGCTTAAGATGCCCAAAGTATCCGGGATATGCCGTCCGCCAAAGAGTTTTTGCACCGGCAGGGGATTTTTTGAAGAGGCGCCAGATTGCGTTCAGCGCAGTTGCACGCCGGCCGGACGTTCACTGATGCTGCGAACACGGTCCGTCGGTGCGGCCACCGCCGGCCGGGAGGGATCGTACAAAGTCCCGCCCACGACATAAACCTGACCGGAGGGCTGCGTGACGAGTTTCGGAGCCCCTTTGTCGTGGCGCAGGAACTCCTGCTTGGTGATTCTTCCGTCGGGATCAATGACGTGATAGGCCCATGTCTGCGGTCCGCCGAGGCAAAGCACGTGGAGGTTCATGTTTCGGTCCACCGCCGGCTGAGCATCGCGGTCCGGCACCACCGAGCACAGCCGGTAGGTGGCGATGAAGATGCCGGTGCCCTCGTCGATGACGCGGACGTAAAGATACGTGCGGTCGATATCATGGAAGGTGAACAGCTGGTAGCGGCGGTATTTTCCTCCCATGCGGTGTCCGCCCGGAGCGGCGAAGGCCTGTTCCCATTTGGGACGCGCCGCCTGGGCGATGGTGACCCGCGAGGGCCGCGACTGGACCCAGCGCTGCAGTTCCGGAAAGTAGGCCGCAGCACGGATGACATAGGCACCGCTCTGGGTGAGATGATAGTGGCGCGGCAGATTGAATTTGCGCTGCAGTGTCTGGCCGCGGCGGCACATGATGGCCGGCACATCCAGTTCCCCCAGAGCCGTCACCGGACGATTCCCGTCGCCGGTGATGAGGAAGTTCAGCCACGGACCGTTGTTCGGGCCGCCGAGCACGAAATCGTTGCCGCTGGTATTGGTGATCGTAACCGTGACTATGAGCGGTTCCCACGAGACATAGTTGGTGCGCTCGACCTGCAGCGTGACGTCCAGCTGGGCGCGCAGCGGCAGGGTGATCAGGAAAAGGGCCAGACAAAGGAGAGAGCGGAGGTTCATGACGGGGCTGGGGGTTGATGACCGGGCTCGGCAGGATCGATCGGGGCGGTTTATGAATGGGGGCGGACGGAAGCGGGAATTCAATCGTCCGCAGGAGCGGCATCGGACACCGTGCGGAATCCGAGGAAAGGCTGGGCGTGATCCGGGCTCTTGGCAAGCCAGGATGTGGTCATGGCGGCGGGGGAGTTCCGGTGGAAGTCTCCGCCGCGAAACACGGGCGCCTGTTTGTCAGGATCGCCGGGATCGGGGAGCCATGTGGCGGTCCACTCACTGACGTTGCCGGCCATGCCATAAATTTGAAAAACACTCACGTCCTGCGGCATCGCATTCACTTCGCACCACCAGACGAAGCCGTCGGCCGCACCTTTGCCGGGGCCGGGGTGCTCGGCGTAGTCTGCACCGGTGTTGGCGCGTTTCGGATCGGGTTCCATGCCCCACGGCCAGTTGCGGCCGTTGGTGCCGCGCGCTGCTTTCTCCCATTCCTTTTCGGTCGGAAGCCGCCGGCCCATCCACTTCGCGCAGGCCCAGGCATCCCACCAGTCCACGTTGAATACGGGGCATTCGAGCGACACCGGATAACCTTTCCAATGGCCGCCGGACTGAGCGGCGGAATAAAGCACAGCCCAATCCGCCGGCTCGTGCCCCCGCTTCTCTCCCGGCTGATCCGGGTGGTCGTACTGAGTTCCGCCGGCGACGGCGGCAAGAAACCTGGCGTACTGCCCAATGGTCACTTCATGGCTGTCCATCCAGAAATCCGGCAGTGTCAATTTCTGTCCATCCCGGAAAATGAATTCACCGGCGGGAATTTTGATGAGTGAGGATTTGAAGGGCGGGCGCGCCGGATCATCCTGAAGCCGCTTCCACCACACCAGACCGGCGCACGCGGCGGCAAGCGCCATGAGCCCGGCCACGGCGCGCGGGCCGCGACCCCGGCGCTGCGGCAGCCGCTGGGTTTTGCGCCCCTCGGCCCGTGAGGAGGTGCGGGCTCCGGCCACACGATGCAGCGCGGTGCGAGCTTCCCGCAGGACCGCCTTCCATGATGTCAGGGCGTGAGGGCCCTTCGCCTTCATCAATCCGAGGACGTGGGACAACTCCCTGGCGTGCCCCAGCTGGAAATCCGCCACGCGCATCAGGCTTTCGGCCACTGCGCAGATTTCGGCGGGTTCATCCAGCGGAAGCGGTTTGGCGCGTGCGATGTTGGCGACCCGCGGCGCACCGTCCTGCCCCATCACGAGGTGCTGCCGGCCCAGTGGCTCGCGCGCCACTTTCCTTTCCGCCAGCCACACCATCGCCTCACCTGCGGCACTCAGGAGATGAAGGCAGTCTTCCGGTGTGAGCCGGGCGCGCGCAGCGACCAGTTCGTCGAGGCTGCGGCCCTGGATCACCTCGCGGGTGTAGTAAATTACACCGTCCGTTTCCTTCGCCTCATAGACCGTGGCGATCCACGGACACGAAACGGCGGCCCGTGCCTTCACCAGTTCACGGAACTCTTTGACGGTGGTTTTGTTTTTCAACAACTCCGGACGCAACCGCTCCAGAGTGACCTCGCGGTTCACCGAACGCTGCACCGCACGAAAAGTATCCGTCGTCTCCGTGGGCCGGCACTTCTCGATCAGCTCGTAGTCGCCCAGCAACACAGGACCGGCGGCACCGGCGCTGCGCTGTTCGAAGGCGGCGAGCCAGCCAACGATCGTCTCCGCCGGAACAATGCCTCCGCCCTCGCCGGAGATCAGGACCGTTTGCAGCCCGGGAAACCGGCCGCGCATGGCATCGCGCAGTTCCTTGCCCCTGCCCCTGCTGTAAGCCGCCGTGAACAGCAGCACGTCGAGTTCCTGCAGGGTCACTGCCGCCTCCTCCAGCCCGCCCATGTCTGCGACGGTGTAAATACGATGACCTGCGTTTCCGGCGAGATGATTCGCCAGCGCCTGGTTCACAGTGTCATCGCCGGCGATGAGGATAATCATGGTTTCCGGCGAAGGTCAGTGCTGGAGCATCTGCGGCGGGAAGAGGCCGGACTCGGCGGCGCCTCCCGGGTCCGGAGCGCCCTCCAGAATACTGGACTCGGGCTCCGGAGCAGGCACCGGCAGTTCCCTCGCCATCGCAAGCAGTTCAGGAGTCGTCGCTGCGCTGTCCTGGAGCCGTTCCCTGTAAAACACCTCCAGTGTGCAGCCATAGTAACGACAGCGGCCCCAGCGCAGAATCTCCTCAGGCGCCATGTCAGGCTGCCAATACTCGAACGTAAAAGTTTCCCGCCCGCCGTCCCAGTCGAGTGGAAGCGAAATGCACTCCACCACGGGCTGGCCAACCTGACTGCGCGCAATCCGGCGCCCGTTGACCGAATCGAAAAAATGCGTCGCCAGCACCATGTCCTTCCCGAGATCCGGCACCTCCTCCGTGTTCTTTTTCAGCACCGCGGTGATTTTCACACGCTCCCCTCCGGTGGTGTCAGGGATCCTCTCGTCGGTCAAATCGATCACGGTGAACAGCCCTTCGTGATCCTGTTCCATTTCCGGCGCGACCTGCGGGCCGTTGGCCAGCCGGTCCTGAGCCAGCAGGAAGTAATTTCCCGCCTGACCACCCAGTTTGTGCAGTGACTTCCAAAGCGGCGCTGACTTTTGCGGCAGCCCCATCGTATCCAGAGTTTGCGCGGTATGATAGAGCAGCTTCGGGTGGCCGGGAAGTTTTGTCAGCGCAGCGCGGAAATTCACCAGCGCCCCGTGCATGTCTCCCTGCGATTTCAAGTGAAGCGCTGCATCCAGGTTTTCCAGCACCTCCTCATCGGTGATCGGAACATCGAGCGGAGCGGAAGCTTTAGGCCGCGGAACCGTAATCACCGGCTGCAGGGCCGCCAGTGCCGGATCATACTCCGGAGCTTCGCCCACCGGCCCCTGCAATTCCGGGTGCGGGTCATTGGGGCGGTAATCAGGAGAAAAGGGATCCGTTGGCTTCGTCTTCGGCGCTTGTGTTCTGCGTTCCGCAGTTTCCGGCTCGCTGCTCTTCACATCGCCAGCCTGCGCGATCTCTCTGGTCTTGGAAGACCACGCCGTTGCGGCTGCCTGAGCTGCCGCCACGGTAGCCAGCACGGCACAAGCCGCACGAAAAGTGCGCGCTCCGTGTCGTGAAGTGGAGGGAGTGGATTCAGACATCGATTTTGTGGCGCGAGAGTAGGGAATTCTCTTAGAGATGTCAACGACTCTCGGTGTTCAATTCTCATTTGGAGGCACAACTGAGAAAAGCCCGCTGCGCTAACGTGAGTCGCAGGACCACTCCCGAAACGCATCGGAACCGTGCGCCGCCAGCGCCGTACGGACTGCCAAAGGTGCCGTTCCCTCCCGGGAGAACCCCGGGTCGATCCCCGCGCAATCGGACTCCGCCCGGGACAGGTGGTTCCGCGAACCAAAAAAGTTGAGGACCAGCCGGGCCCGGCTGGTCCTCTGAGTTCCGCCCGCAGCGTGGCTGAATGGGCTGAAGTGTTGTGGGGTTGAGGAAACTGTTATGTCAGAGGCTCACACCATAATATTCACGACGAACATCCAAATGGCGATGGCGGCGCAGGAAGCGCCGGCAGCGCCGGCAGCGGCGCTGAGGACATCAAGCAGTCTAAAATCTGTCTCAGGTGTGTTCATGGCGGGTAGGCGATGTCTGTGCGTTCTATGTAGTGCAAATTTTATCATTTTTACAGATTGTTGCAACTAAATTTTGAGAAAAATTTCAAAAGCAATCAAAACCATAACCAGCGAGGCCAATTTTCCCGATTTTCGCGGGGTTTGGTCACCTCACTCGCTGCGTCCAGCACCGGATTCCGCGAAACCCGGGCTTCTCAATGCCAGGGAAACGCTGATTCAATCGCCGGATCGTCGTGTGGACCTCTGGTCCACCCTCATTGCCCGGTTCAAATGGACCGGAGCGCCACGCCACTTGAGCCGCTTTCGGCTTAGATCCGCGATTCCCCAGGGGAGTTGAATCCATCGCCGACTGCGCTGGAAAAAATGCGCTTGGCATCTGGACTATAATTACCATAATACGATAAGCTGCTCCGCGCTTCATCCGAAGCGCTTCAGGTTCAAACCGCTGACGCTCATGCCCCGTCCCATTTCACTGCTCGCCCTAAGCCTGGCGACGGCGTCCTCACAGGAGCCGTCCAGTCTGCCGCAAGTCGTGGTGACGCCCCCGCCGCCGGCCATGTCTCCGATCTCCGACCCGGATGCACCGCCCTCCGGCCGCCCGCGAACCACCCTTTGGAGTATCGGCAACCCCACCGATTCTGAACAGCTCTATCTTGAACTGATCAATCGCGCCCGCGCCAATCCCACAGCAGAGGGTGCCCGCCTGGCCGCCCTGACCGATCCTGACATTGTCGCCTCTTACAATTACTTCAACGTGAACCTCGGCACCATGCAGAGTGAAATGGCGGCACTGGTGCCGGCACCGCCCCTCGCGATGAGCGAGAAGCTGCTGCAGTCCGCCCGCAACCACTCCAACGATCAGTTTACGCACCAGTTCCAGGGCCACACGGGCAGCGACGGCTCCAGCCTCTCGACACGATTCAACCGTGTTGGCTATTCAGCGAGCTACGCGGCGGAGAACGTCTATGCCACGTCGAAGAATCCGCAGTTCGGACACGCCGGTTTTGAAGTGGACTGGGGCACGGGCCCCGGAGGCATGCAGAGCGGCCGCGGCCACCGCGCCATCACTCACGCCGGGTTCCGCGAGGTCGGAATCGGCATTCGCGCCGGCACGAACGGCAGCGTCGGCCCGGAGGTGATTACTCAGGATTTCGGCGTTCCCGCCGGTGCCGCATTTCCCTTCGTCACCGGTGTCGCCTACTACGATTTCGACGGAGACAATTTCTATGATCCCGGCGAGGGCATCGGAGGCGTGACGGTGAACGTTCAAGGGGCCTCTCATCACGCGGTGACCTCCGCCTCCGGCGGCTATGCCGTTCCCGTTCCGGCGGGCGCTGCGCAACGCACCGTCACCTTCTCCGGTCAGGGCTTCAACGCGACCCAAACCGTCAGCATCTCCTCCACCAACAACAATGTGAAGGCGGACTTCAAGCCTGCCTACTCCCCGCCTTCCGTATCCGGAGACACGCTCGTCGCACCGGGGGCTCCCGCCCCCTATCAACTATCCCATACGGGCGGCGCCACTTCCTATGAATGGCGCGCCATGAAGCGCACGCCGGTGCCCTTCGACGGCGCCAACAGTCTCTCGCGCGTCACCGCCAGCACCTACGCCTTACTTTCCACGCAGTCGAAACAGGAAGGTTCGGGCTCCTACCAACTCACGCAGCCGCAGGCCAATACGGCCACCATCACCTACCGGAGCACCTTCCGCGCCGGCGCGGCGCCATCGCTGCAGTTCCAAAGCCGCCTTGCCGCCGCCACCTCCACGCAGCGCGCCCAGGTGCAGGTCAGCACCGACAATGGCGCCACCTGGCTTGTGCTCGACAGCCAAAACGGAACCGGCGCCACCGGACAGACAACATTCAGCCTCCGCACCGTGCCGCTCACCGCGGTGGAGGGGCGCGACTTCCTGCTGCGATTTGCTTATGTGTTCGCCGGAGGCACCTACTACCCGGGAACCGGCAGCGGCTACGGGTGGTTTGTGGATGCGGTCAGCTTCAACGGCGTCCTGGATACATCCAATGCAACCGTGTCGGGCACCGGGAGTGCCCGGGAATTTGCTTTCGCTCCCGGAGAAGCCGGAACCTGGCTGCTCTCGGGACGCGCGATCGTCTCCGGAAGGACACTTGCCTTCGGGCCGCTCCTGGAAGTCACCGCGGCGGAGTCCCTTTCATACTCCAGTTGGGCCGCCGCTCAGGAATCCGCCGCCGGCCTTCCCGCCGGCACCCTCTCCAGCGCTCCCGCCGGCGACTATAACAAAGACGGCATAGCGAATCTTTTGGCCTGCGCCCTGAATCTCAGCCCGGTGTCGAATGCGGCGCCGGGGCTCCCGCAGGCCAAGATCAGTCAGGAATCATTGCAGCTGGACTACTCCCGCTGCACCGACCGTTCCGGCATCACGGTCACCCCGCAGATCTCGACGGATTTGGTGAACTGGTTCACCCCCGGTCAGGCCGGTGCACCGGCCGGATTCACCGACTCCCCCGTTTCCTCCTCCGGCAATGTGGAAACCCGGCGCGCGTCCGTCCCGGCGCAGGGAAAACCGCGCTGGCTGCGGCTCAAAGTCAGCATGCCCTGACTTATTGCGGCGTTTCCGCCGGCGGAGGATTGAGCGGCGCACGCCTCACCACCTGGCGCTGCTTTTCCAGACGCAGCTTTTCGTTCCGCAGCGCCACATATTTGGCCCGGACGCTCTCACGTCCCGCCTCGATCTGCTTGGCTTTGGCGAAGAGTTCCTCCCGCTGCGATGCGCCGGAATTCGACCCGCGCGAACTGTTGCCCAGGGAAATACGATAGGCGTTGCGCACCATCAAGTCCGCCTGCCGCGTCGCTTCCCGCATCCGGGCGCTCAGCGCCAGCAGTTGAGCGGACAGTTCCGAAATGCGGGCGTCGATCTCCTCGAGTTTTGCCTTCTTGAGATCCAGCGGAGTCAGCACCGCCTCCTCCACTTTGCCGGCCAGCAGGGCATTCTCCTCCTTGGAATGCCGGCTCACATAATTCACCGCATAGCGGTCCACCCACCCTTCCGGGAGATCATCGGCCATGACTTTCTCGCTGCCGTCCCGGTGCATGATCTGGATATACCCTTCACCGAAGCGCTGGATCTCACAGTCCACCAGCTCTTCACGGTTCGGGAGCTTCAAATTTCCGACTTTCTTGCCTATGGCACTCTCGCGCAACGCCTCCACCGCCGCGGCGAATTCGTCCTCCGCAGCGTCCAGTTGCGCCGCGCCGGACGTCATGGCGTCCCGCAGAGCCGCAACTTCCTCCTGGAGCTTTTCGGGTGAACCATCCGGTGCGGCGAGAGCCGCCTGCCCTTCACGAAGCGGCTGCACTTTCTCCGTCAGGGACTTCGCGAGCTTTTTCTTTTCAGCGACCATGCCTTCGACGGCCTTCAGTTCCACCTGCAGGGCCTCAAGTTGTTGATAGCGCTCCCGCCGGCTGTGCCACCAGTAACCGGCGCCGGCCAGCAAAAGCAGGAAAATGAGTGTGCGCATGGGAGGAGGAAAGTGCGTGAAATAAGTGTCAGGGCTTCTTCTCCGCCGCCAGGGCATCCCGGAACCGCTGGGTCTCGGACTGAAAATGGCTCAGGCGTGCATCCAGGTCCTTCTTGAGGGTTTCCAGCTCCTCCTTCTCCTTGCGGAGCGCCATCGCGGTCCTCAGTTTCGTCTGATGCTCCGGTCCGCCGAAACTTGTCAGCGATTTCAGTTCCGCCTGCAGTTCCTCCACCTGCTGCTGCGCCAGCGCGCGTTCCCGGCTGGCCTCATCCACCCTGGACTGCGCGGTAGTCAACTGATGCTGCTGCACAGCCGGATCACACGCCACGGGACCGGCAATCACAATGAGCAAAGCCCCCGCCGCGCGGCATGGGCATGATGGAACCTTTGAGGACATAAGGGATCGAAAACTGCCGTCACCCTGGCATGGTTGCAGCGTCCGGCAAGTCCATCCTCGGTACGGAAATCCTGCGAATTGAGTCCGGCGGCAGAATTCCACTTGCGGCCCGGCGCAGCGACTTCTACAGGGGTTCCGCGGGATAGAGCAGTCCGGTAGCTCGTCAGGCTCATAACCTGAAGGTCAATGGTTCAAATCCATTTCCCGCAACCAATTTACTCCCGTCGCGAGCATGGGTTTGATATTCGACGCCCACCTGGACCTCGCGATTAACGCCATCGAGTGGGGGCGGGATTTGACCCGGCCGGTGGCGGAAATCCGCCGGCGGGAGGCGGGAAAGACGGACAAGCCCGACCGGGGACGGGGCACGGTGACGCTGCCGGAGATGCGGCGCGCGGGCATCGGACTGTGCGTGGCCACTCAGATCGCGCGGGTGGAGCACGATGCATGGAGTCCCGTCTTCGGCTGGCCCAGTCAGGCGCAGGCCTGGGCCATGACTCAGGCGCAGCTCGCATGGTATCGCGCGATGGAGGAAGCCGGTGAAATGACGTTGATTCCGGACCGTGTCCGGCTGGAACGGCACCTGGAAATTTGGAGCAGCGGCGACAATACTCAGTCGCCGGTGGGCTTCATTCTGTCGCTGGAGGGCGCCGATTCCCTGCTCACGCCAGGGCACCTCGAGCGGGCGTACGAACAGGGTCTGCGCGCCATCGGTCCGGCGCACTACGGGCCGGGAGTTTATGCCTTCGGCACGGACAGCAGCGGCGGCTTTCCCCCGCGCGGGCGCGAACTGCTCCGCGAGATCTCCCGGCTCGGCATGATTCTCGACGTCACGCACCTGACTGACGAGTGCTTCTGGCAGGCGCTGGAGTGGCACGAAGGACCGCTGTGGGCGAGTCATCAAAACTGCCGCGCCCTGGTGCCGCACATGCGCCAGTTCAGCGACGAACAGCTGCGCGCGCTGATCTCGCGGGACGCCGTGATCGGCTGCGCCCTCGACGCGTGGATGCTCGTGCCCGGCTGGGAGCGAGGGAAAACCACGCCGCAGTCCAGCGGGGTCACTTTGGAGCACTTCGTTGCTCACATCGACCACATCTGCCAGCTCGCCGGGAACACACTCCACGCCGGCATCGGCACCGATCTCGACGGCGCCTTCGGCACGGAACAAACTCCCCGGGACCTCGACACCATCGCCGACCTGACAAAACTGCCTGCACTGCTCGCGGCCCGGGGCTGCCCGGAGGACGGCATCGCCTCCATCCTGAGCGGCAACTTCGTGCGCTTTCTCCGCAACGCCCTGCCCTGACGCCGCGGTTCACTCCCGCAGCCACTCCGCGGCCTGCCGCGCGAAATAAGTCAGGATCACATCCGCTCCCGCGCGGCGAATGGCGGTGAGGCTCTCCATCACGATGCGGCGCTCGTCCAGCCACCCGGCTGCGGCGGCGCTCCGGATCATCAAATACTCGCCGCTCACCTGATAGGCGGCCACGGGCAGGACCGTCGCTTCCCGCACGGCGCGGATGACGTCCAGATACATGCCGGCGGGTTTCACCATGAGCATGTCGGCTCCTTCGGACTCGTCGAGTCGCGCCTCGCGCACCGCCTCACGAACATTGGCGGGATCCATCTGATAGGTCTTCTTGTCTCCGGCGCGCGGTGCGGAATCAAGCGCTCCGCGAAACGGCCCGTAGCAGGCGCTGGCATACTTGGCGGTGTAGCTCAGAATTCCCGTTTCCGTGAATCCCTCCGCATCCAGCGCGGCGCGAATGGCGGCCACGCGGCCGTCCATCATGTCGCTGGGCGCCACGAGGTCAGCTCCGGCACGCGCATGGCTCAGGGCCTGACGGCACAGCACCTCCACCGTTTCGTCGTTGAGGATCACTCCCTCGTCAGACACGAGCCCGTCGTGGCCGTCGGAATTGTAAGGGTCGAGGGCCACATCCGTCACCACGGCCACGTCAGGATGAGCCGACTTGATGGCGCGAATCGTTTGCGGCACGAGCCCGTCCGGATTCCATGCCTCCTCTGCGACGCGCGTTTTCAGTTCGTCCGCAATGCGGGGAAAGAGCACCACGGCGCGCACGCCGGCGGCGGCGGCCCGGCCCGTTTCCTCCAGCAAACCCGCCGTGCTCCAGCGCCTGCAGCCGGGCATGGAGGCGATGTCTTCATCCCGTTCCGTCCCGCTGAGAAAGAGCGGATAAATGAAATGTTCCGGCGACAGTGTGGTTTCCCTCACCAGTCCGCGGATGGCGGCGGACTGGCGGTTGCGGCGGGGGCGGACGGGAAGGTGCATGACATTCAGTCCAATCCGGACGCAGATTCTTGGAAACCGGAAATCCCGCGCCATTCTCCGGCCTTCTTGCCAAGTCCACCAGCGCCGCCATGGTGGCCGGATGCATTCGAGAGTTGTTCAGATCTGCCGCGATCTTGTGGCCATTCCCAGCGTGAATCCCGACGGTGAGCCGGGGACGGAGAACACGGGGGAAAAAGCATGCGCGGAATACGCCGGAGAATTTTGCCGCCGGCTTGGCGCGGAGGTTTGTTATGAAGAAGTGCTCCCTGACAGGCCGAACGTGATCGCACGCTTTCCCCGGGGGGAAGCCGGCAAACCGAAAATCCTGCTGGCCCCTCACACCGATACCGTCAGTGTCGCCGGGATGAGTATCGAGCCCTTCGGTGCGGAAGTGCGGGACGGCAAAGTGTGGGGCCGCGGCGCCTGCGACACCAAGGGCACCATGGCGGCGATGCTCGCCGCGCTGGAGGAACTGGGGCCGCGCCTGGCGGATCTTGGCGCGGAGGTGACCTTTGCCGGATTCATGGGCGAAGAGACCGGCCAGTGGGGCTCGCGGCATTTTTCAAAGCATCATCCGGGATATGACTTCGGTCTCGTCGGGGAACCCACCGGCTGCGCCGTGGTCCACACGCACAAGGGCAGCTGGTGGCCGCGCCTGACAGTCAGCGGCCGCGCCGCCCACGGCAGCACGCCGGAACGCGGCGAGAATGCCGTGCTGCGCATGATGCCGGTGATCGAAGCGCTGGACGGGCCCTTCCGCCGGCTGCTTGCCTCGCCGGAATTCCGTCACCCGATGCTCGGCGACAGCACCCTGAACATCGGCATGATCCGCGGCGGCACACGCACCAATATCGTGCCTGACAACTGCACGCTCTGGCTGGACCTGCGCTACACGCCGGCGGTCCATCACTACGGCATCGAACGCATGCTGCGCGAGTTCCTCGACGCTCAGCACTTCGAGGCCCCCGTCGCCGTGGACGCCTCCGCCGACGCCTGCGCGCCACTGGACACGCCGCCGGAGAATCCCTTCGTGCAAAAACTGGCCGCCGCCGGTCATGGCCTGACGGGAGCGACCTGGTTTTGCGACGCGCTTTGGCTCAGTGAGGGCGGCATTCCCTCGGTCGCTGCCGGCCCGGGCGACATCGCCCAGGCGCACACCGCGGACGAATGGGTCGGCATCAGTGCGCTGGAGGAGGGCGTCCGGTTTTACCGCCGCTTTCTGGAGTCGCTCTGAGAAGAACCCGCCCTCACCTCCACAACCCGCGCAGGCGGTCCAGCAGCGTGTTGCTGCGCGAGCCGTTGACGGGCGGCGGGGAACCGCCGCCATGAGCAGGACAGGCGCCTTCCGGAATGCTGTCCTCCGGCAGTGCTTCGCGCACGCGTCCGCCCCGGCAGGCGGGGCCGGCCACGGCGCCGCTGGCGGTGCAAATGTCCACCGTTCGCACGGGCGGACTTTGCCAGGCTCCGCCGCGATAGCCCAGCCCCTGCGCGTGGCGCATCACTTCGATCCACACCGGCAGCGCGAGCCGGCTGCCATAACCGCGGTGAATGATGCGCTCCGGATCGTCCAGCCCCACCCACACACCGCAGGTGATGCGCGGATTGAATCCGATGAACCACGCATCGCGATAGTCATCGGTCGTCCCGGTCTTGCCCGCCACGGGTGGAATGAGTCCCGCCCCTGACACTTCGGAGGCCGTGCCGCCCGGGGCGCAGACTTTCTCCAGCATCTTCGTCGTGAGCCACGCCGCGCCGGGCTTGATGACCTCCGGATTCATGACGCCGCTGCGGAACACGAGCTCGCCGCGGTTGTCCTCGATGCGGTCGATGAGAAACGGACGGCAGCGCACTCCCGCGTTGGGAAAAATACTGTAGCCGCTCGTCAGGCTCTCCAGTGTGGCGCCGGTGTTGCCGAGGTAAAGCTGCGCGGAACGCGACGGAATGACACCGAAGCCCGCACGTTCCGCCACGTCGAGCACCGCATCCATGCCGGCGAATTCCCCGACACGCACCGCCATCGTGTTGCGGCTTTTCGCGAGCCCCCAGTCGGCGCGCTGCCGGCCGGTGAACGTGCGGTCGGAATTGTAAGGACGGAATCCGGGATCGTCCGCCGAAGTGATGTCGCCGGGCCGGATTTCCCCGTCGCTGATGAGCGTGCCCGGCAGCAGGCCGTGCTCCACCGCAGCGGCATAAACGAATGGCTTGAACGTGGACCCGGCGGTGCGGCGCGAGAGCATGGCGCGATTCCACGTGCTGTGATCGATGTCCCGCCCGCCCACGATCGCCAGCGTCGCGCCGGTGGCGTTGTCCAGCACCACGATCGCTCCCTGCAGATAGTCCGGATCGGCATCGGGCGTGGACTTGAGCGACTGCTCGAACTGCGCCCGCGTGCGGTGCTCGAATCCAGGCTGACGTTCGATGCGCTGCAGTTCCTTTTCGAGGACCTCCTCCGCGGCCGCCTGGAGCCGGGGATCGAGCGTGGTGAAAACCTTGAGGCCGCCCTCTTCGATGTCACCGGTGTCGAGAATGCGGTCCAGTTCACGTCCCACGGCATCCATCACCCACGTGTCGCGCGCCCCGCGCGGCTGCGGCAGCACTTTCGTCTTCACCAGCCGCGTCCTGTCCGCCTCTTCTTTTGTCAGACGCTCGAAGTGCACCATCCGGTCGAGCACCATGTCCCGCCCGCTCACTGCGATTTCGTAATGACGGAAGGGCGAAAATTTGTTCGGACCGCGGATGATCGCCGCCAGCATCGCGCTCTCATCGAGTGTCAGGTCCTTCGCCCTCTTGCCAAAGTAAGCCTGCGCCGCCCGTTCGATGCCGTAGATGCCGGTGCCGAAAAACACGCGGTTCACATAAAGTTCGAGGATCCTGTCCTTGTCGTAGGTGGACTCGATGCGGCGGGTCAGCGCGATCTCCAGCAGCTTGCGGTGAAAGCTCTCCTCTTTGCCCAGATTGAAACTGTTGTTCGCCAGCTGCATCGTGATCGTGCTCGCGCCCTGACGCTTGCCGTGCAGCAGGCGCTGCATCACTGCCCGCGCCACGCCGCGCCAGCTCACGCCGCCGTGCGTCCGGAAATCGTTGTCCTCCCGCGCCAGCAGCGCCTCGATGAAATGCGGCGACACCTCGCTGAGCCGGACCACGATGCGGTTCTGCCCGTGCAGGCGCGCCACCTCGCGGCCCTGATGATCATAAACGATCGTCCGCTCCGGCATCCGGTCGAGATCGTCCAGGTCATACTTCGACGCCAGCGAACCATACACCAGGTCCAGCACCAGCAGTGTGAGGCCGAAGAACAAAAACCCCAGCACCGTCCCCCGCACCAGCCAGCGCCACAGCCACGGCAGCCGCGCCACGCGGGCGCGGATTCCCGGAAACAGGAACGGCAGAAAGCGGGGGCCGGAGGAGGAATGCCTGGGCATGGGGAGCGAGCCCTACGGAGACTTGCCTTTGCACCTTTGCAAACCCGCAGAACCTGCCCCGTGCCCCGCCCGGACGCTGCTCCCCCGCCGCGTCCGCCTCAACACTTCAATCGTCCTTCGCCATGAAGCACCTGACAATTCTCACCGCTCTCCTGCTCGCCGCACCCGCCTGCGCCGCGGATCCTCCGGAGAAAAAGCATCCGCTGGATGCGAAAGTCGAAAAACTCTCCGACAAAGCCAATTCCACTCACGAAAGCACCGCCGCTTACACCGCCAGGCTCGAACTCTGGGACAGGGAATTGAACCGCGTCTATCAGGAACTGAAGAAAGCGCTGCCGGAAAAAACGTTCGCCTCACTGAAGGCCTCCCAGGTGCAATGGCTCGCCTACCGCGACACCCAGATCGCCTTCATCAACGCCTGCTACGATCAGTACGAAGGCACCATGTACCAACCCATGCGCGCCAGCGCCATCATGGAAGTCACCCGCGCCCGCGCCCTCGACCTGACAAGGCGACTGGAGATGCACAAGGAGCACGCTGCAGAGAAGTAATGCTCCGCTGGTTAAGTTCCAAGTTCCGAAAAAAACTCGCATGACGCGCGCCCGGCCCGTTACATCCTTCGACCTCCGGCCCTCGAGAATTTCCCATGCCCTTCCTCACCGAAGTCCACTTCCAAAACTACCGCTCCTTCCTCGACGCGAAGTGCCGGCTGAGCCCCGTGACGGTGGTGATCGGGGCGAATAATGCGGGGAAGAGTAATTTTTTGCGGGGGCTGGCGGACCTAAATGATTATGAGAGTTCGCCATGCCGAACGGAGGCAGAATATGGAGAGGATTTTGAGATTTTGGGCCATCGCCAAGAGTTTAATTTCGAAGGAAACTCAAGCGTAACGGCCACCGACATCCTTAGTTCCAAGCTCGACGTGATGCAGGAGCGTTTGATAGAGCCACGGACGCATGTGCGCATGGGATGGGGACGGTCATCGGCAAAGAGAGTCCGGCTTTACGCTCTGGATGACAAAGCGGTCGCCATGGGAGGGAGCACAGAGGATAAGACTGAAGTGCTTCCTAATGGCGCCGGCACCATCAGGGTTCTTGATCAGCTAAACCAGAAGCGGCCCAAAGTTTTTCGAGCTGTTGTCCAGGAGTTTCAAAAATTCGTGCCGGAGATTGAGCATCTAATCATAAATCAGGATTCGATGGGGCGCCTGCATGCGACGGTGAAGGAAAGAGGCATCGAAACCGCTGAAAAACTCCGCAAGGTTTCGCCGGGGTGCCGCACAGTGCTCGCGCTCCTAGCGATCATCCATCAACCGAACCCTCCGGAATTGATCCTGCTGGAGGACATCGAGCACGCCATCCACCCGCGCGGGCTGAAGCCGCTGGTGGAGACGATGCGGCGCATTTCCAAAGAGCAAGGCGTGCAGATCATTTTCACCACGCAGAGTCCGTATGTGCTGGATGCCTTCCAGGAGCCGCAATACTGGGACGACGTGGTGATTGTGGAAAAAAAGGACGGCGTGAGCACGCTGACAAATGCCAAAGACCGGCTGGTGGCGCTGGGTTATGAGAGGGAGATGGACAAGGTGCCGCTGGGCGACCTGTGGTACAGCGGCCTGCTGGGAGGGGTTGCAGGGCCGAACGAATTGTGGGATGAAGAGGAACCGAAGCCCGAAACGAAATGAGCGCTCCCGTGCCCCGCACTCTCTTTGCCGCCCCGCCGCTGGCGCGGCTGGCCGGTCACGCGCGAGGCATGCGCCTCCTCAACGGGAAACTGGCGGAGTATCCGGAGGTGGAACGGGAATTCCGCGAGCGGATGATGCAGTTGAGCGGGCAATTGCTGCTGCTGGAGAACTGCCGGGATGGAGCGGAGCAGCGGGCCATGGAGCAGGGGGTGTGGGATTCCATCGCCGGGTTGCACGATGTGTTCGGGAAGGATGACATGATAGACGATCTGGCGGGGCTGCTGCTGCTGACCCGCGAGGCCAGAATGGAGGGAGAAATAACGGAAGTGCCGGCGGTGCTGAAACGCTGTGTGGAGGAAATGGCTTTTCTGCCGCATGTGGAAAAGACACGGCTGGCGTGCAGCCGCCGGCTGCGCCGGGCGGGAGTGGACCTGAACCGCGGTCTTTGATGAGGTGCCATGAAGGTCTGGCTGGATACGACGGCGCTGGTACTGCTGAATTTCCGTCAGGCGAAACACGCCGCGCCGGTGAAAGCCAGGGTGCCGGCGGGAGCGGAGGTCGGGGTCTCGGCTTACGTGCTGTTTGAACTGGCACGGGGCTATCTCACCCGGCTGCGGGAATTGCTGACACTTTCCTATGAATGCGAATTCCCCGACGAACTGCGGGAAAAGGCAGAAGCTGGCACGGCGCGCTATACCCGTCACGGAGATACCTGGACAGATGTGCTGAACGATGATTTCTGCCGGGTGCGAAAGATGCCGGGTGACGCAGGGGCGAAGTGGCAGGCCCTGTCTCTGCCGATGTTCAGGATGCGGCTGCGTACGCTGATTCTCGACGGCTGGGATGCCTGCACCCACTGGAGGGATGACGGGGAGGATGAGCCTAAACCGCTGCCAGTGTGGAATCCGTGCGGCTGCCGCAGCAATCTGCCCGCGCCGGAGAGAGACAGTGGCAAACTGAAACACACTCTGCCCACGGCCCAATGCGGCCAGCCGGGGAACTGCGGCGTGCTGGCTTTCGTGAAGGCGAATGCCGCCGCGCTGGAGCGTGTGCGGACGGCGACAGCAAAACTGAAAGCGCAGCGCAAGAAGAGTGAGCGCGAACGGCGCACCGCGGGCATTGAGCATATGCTTTCGGTGCGGGGTCAGGAATTCGACGGCACGCAGTGCCATGCGTGCGGGGATGCGCTTATCGCTTTGGAATCCTCGCGGGGCGCAAACGACTGCGTCGTGACGAAGGATAAGGACTTCACCGGCATCTGCCGGGCGCTGGGCCCGGCAAAACCGGCGCTGGTGCCGCACGTCGTCTAGCCAGTTGCTTCACAGCCACCAGACGGTGGCGCCGATGAGGAACCAGACGACGATGAGGCAGCCGAGAATGATGAGGGCGGGCTGGTGGGCGAGGAGGCGCGCGGGGGTGAGGGACGCGGGCGGATGCGCGGGGTCGCTCCGGGCGCGGTTGGGATCCAGTTGATCGAGCAGGCGCGTGGTGCCGCAGAAGGAAATCCAGGCGGTGACGGCGAGGAAGATGGCGAAGACCGGAATGACGGCGGCGAGGACCCACGGAAGTCCGGATGCGGGGACGCCGCCTTTCACCAGAATGCAAAAGGCGATGAAAGTGAGGGCCTGCACGGTGAGGGCCCGGCCCTGTTGCCGCGCGGCGGAGAAGACGGCGAGCAGGAGGTCGCCAGATGGAGGCGCGGCATGAGGGGAAGCTTTCGCAGCGGGAGACGTTGCGGCGGGGATGTCAGGTGCGGCGGGCGCGGTGTCCACAGCGGCGGCGGCATCGGCGACGGCTTCGGTGACGACGCTGACCGGGGGAACTTCGGCACTGATGTCAGGGGCGGCGACTGTCGCTTCCGGCACCGGGGCTTCAGTTCTCTCCTCCGCGGGCGCCGGAGCGGCTTCCGCCGCAGGCGAGGACCCGGCGGCAGTGCCGGCGGACGGTGAGGACTCCGCCGCAGCGTCGGTCCCCCGGGGAGCAGCGGCTTCAGCGACCGGTTCCTCCTCCACGACCACGGCCTCGACGGGAATGACGGGCTCAGGTTCCGGAGCCGGCTGCTCCATGGAGATTTCGACCGTCTCGATCCTGGCCGCTTTGGCGCTGAGCCACGTCATGCCTCCGCCGGTGCGGCTGGTGAGTTTGCCGGCCACGGCACTGATGATTTCCTCTTCGGTGGCGGGTGATTTGTCGGCAGTGGCGGCGCGACTGCGGCTGCTGACCGGTTTCGCCGGCGGCATTTTCCTGGCCGGCGCTTTGGCTGGAGTGGATTTGGCAGGCGCAGACCGGGTGGCGGACGGACGGGAGCGGGCCGGCAGCTTCTTGACGGCAGTTTTGGCCGACGGACGGGCGGCCGCTTTGGCGGATTTGGCAGGGGATGACTTCCGGCTGCGGGCGCCGGAGGATTTGGAGAGCGACTTCGCCATGTGTGAGGAGGGGTTGCGGGGGAATGGCCGTGCCGGTTGCGGTGGATGCGGCGGGACGGCATTCGTTGCCGCAGATGCCGTCGTGTCAATTCCTCTGCGCGGAGAGATTCACCGATTGGCATTCCCCGCGCTTGCGTGGATGTCGGGTGAAAGAAAGGTGGTGCCGCTGATGACCGACCAGGCCACACCCAACCCCGCACCCGCGCGATTCAAGCCCGCGTGGGGTTCGCTGTGGCGAGTGGTGGAAAACCAGGCGCACAACGCGCTCAACGACAAGGTGGCGCAATTCATCCTGCTGGCGGTGGCGCAGGTGGCGGCGGTGAGTCAGTATTATCCGCAAATCGTGGCCGCCCTGCTGGTGCTGCCGCAGTTGTTTTTCGCGCCGTTCGCCGGCTGGCTCTCGGACCGGTTCTCCAAGCAGCGGCTCATCGTGTGGTGCAGCATGGCGCAGGTGATTCTGCTGCTGTGCATCTCCGTGGCCTTCTTTACGCAGAGTTTCTGGATCGCCACCCTGCTGTTTTTCGGCCTCGCCTTCCAGGCGGCGGTCTTCGGGCCGGCGAAAACGGGGATCGTCAAGGAACTGGTGGGCGAGCGCCACCTGACCACAGCAAGCGGCTGGATGCAGATGACGATCATCATGGCCATCGCGGGCGGGCAGCTGATTGGCGGGAAGGCGTTTCAGTATTTCCACGACGAAGTCTTCCAGGATCACTGGGCGGCGGCGGCGGTGCCGATGCTGATTTTGGCCGCGGTGTCGCTGCTGCCCCTGGTTTGGGCCTTTCAGGTGAAAAAGACTCCGGCGCACTGTGAGGAGAAACTCCACCGCGGGCTGTTCACCGAACACTTCACCCATCTCGACGATCTCTTCCGCAACCGGCGCCTGTGGCTTCCGGCGCTGGGGGTGTCGTTCTTCTGGCTGGCGGCCACCATGATGATGCTGATGCTCATCGAGATGGCCAAGGAGGTGGAACCGAATGTGGCCGCCCGCGCCGGATTGAGCAGTGAATTTCTCGGTCTGATGGCCCTGGGGGTGGGCGCAGGCAGCATACTCACCAGCTGGCTCTCGGAGAACCGAATCGAACTCGGACTGGTACCGCTGGGCGGCGTGGCCATGGCGGCGAGCTGTATTCTCATCCTGGTGGTGCCGCTGGGAGAGATGCTCTTTTGCACTCTGCTGACGCTCACAGGCATCGGCAGCGCCATGTTCATGGTGCCGCTCAATGCCTATCTGATGGATCAGGTGGAGCCACAGACGCGCGGACGCATGCTCGCCGCCGCGGGCCTGCTCGACTCGCTGGGCATGATGGCGGGTATTCTCCTGCAACTCGCGCTGATGAAGCTCGGGATCGGCATCAAAAGCCAGTTCGCCGTCCTCGGCGTGCTCTGTCTCGTGACTTCCGCCTACGTGCTGCGAATCATTCCGATGAACTTCATCCGGTTCTGCGTGCTCAGTCTGGTGAAGATCGTTTATCGCATCCGGGTGGTGCACCACGACCGCATTCCGGAGACCGGCGGCGCGCTGCTCATCTGCAACCACGTCAGCTACATCGACGCCTTGATTCTTTCGGCAGCCTGCGAGCGCCCCGTGCGCTTCACCGCCTTCGACGAATTCTTCAAAAACAAAATGCTCGCCGCGGCGATGCGGATGTTCGGCGTGGTGCCGATTTCCCACCGCCGGGCCAAGGACGCCATCGTGGCGCTCTCCGACGCCATCAAAGGCGGCGATCTGGTGTGCATTTTCCCGGAAGGTCAACTCACGCGCACCGGCATGATGAACGAGATCCGCAAGGGATTCGAACTCATCGCCCGCCGCGCCGGCGCCCCGGTCATTCCGGTCTATCTCGACGACTTGTGGGGCTCCATCTTCTCCTATGAACGCGGGCGATTTTTCCGCAAGCACCCGCACCATTTTCCCTATCATGTCAGCGTGCTTTACGGGGATGCGATCCCCCCCGCGGAGGCCGGCGCGGAACGCTGCCGCACCGCCTTTCAGCAACTCGCCGCCGACGGTGTGCTGCGCCGCGGTGAAGTGAAGCGCGGCCTCGCCCTCGCCGCCGCCCACGCGCTGTGCCGTCATCCCTGGCGCACCGCAGTGGCCGAGGGAGACCACGCCCAGCGCAGCCTGCGCCGCGGCGAACTTTTCGGGCGCGCCCTGCAGCTGGCGCGGCGCTGGCGCAAAATTCCCGCGGAGCGCATCGGCGTGCTCGTGCCCGCCGGCATTGCCCGCGTCACCGCCAACGTCGGTCTCGTGCTCGCCGGCAAAACCGCCGTGAACATCTCACCGCTCGCCGCCGGCGATCCCGCGGCCCTGCGTTCACTCATGGAGGCGGAGAATATCCGTTCGCTCGTCACCACCGGTTCTGTCAGGGCGGCACTGCCGCAGTTCCCCTGGCCGGACCACGTGCTCTATGTGGAATCGGAACTCGAAGAAGTGGATGAACTGCATCTGCTCGCCGACACGGGCATGGCATGGCTGGTGCCGCAGTTCGCGCTCCGCTGGTTTCTGCCGCGCGTTTCCGGCGGAGGCGGCGGCTTCATCCGCACCACGCCCGAAGGACTGCGCTTCACCGAAGTCAGCGGCGCACAAATTCTCGCGCAGTGCGAAATGATCCGCGGCACCGGCGCCCTGCGCGAGGGCGACCGGCTGCTTTGCGGTGCGCCCGTTTCCTCCGCGGCGGGACTCGTCATCGGGCTTTGGTCCGCGCTGCTCCGCGGCCTGCCGCACCTGCCCATTCCGCCGGTGCGCGGATCGGAGGAACTGCGCGCCGTGCTCGCGCGTCAGGGCGCCACCCGGGCCGTGGGGGACACGGATTTCGCCATCCGGCTCGCTGCCGCGCAAGGCGATCACAGCACGCTGCGCTCGTTCCTCCTCTGCGGCGAAAACCCCGCAACCGTCACTTTGTCAGGCACCGTCGTCTGCCCCTGTCTGGTGAATGAACAGGCCGGTGCGGTGCTCGCCGTCTCCATGCCCGATCCCCCGGCGCAAACCTCCACAGCGGAACCCCAGTCCGGCATGCGCGAGGGCAGCGCCGGCCGGCTTCTGCCAGGAATCGTCACCCGCAGCGGCGAATCCCTGACCTGCGTGCTTCCCGGCGGGCAGGAAGTCCCCCTGCCCCGCAGCACTTACATCGACGAGGAGGGTTTCGTGTATCTGCCCGGGAGTTTGTAGCCGCGTCCGCTTTCCAGCGGCGCCGAAGCTACGGCCCCGGCTGCGCCTTCGCCCACTCCAGCAGCGACCGGCAGAGCGCGCGGATCGCGTCCTCTTTGCCGGTGTTCACCATCGCCGCGACGATCACCGCGCGGCCGGAATTCGCACGGTCGTCGAGGCAGGCGAGGTCGAGGCCGTAGTTGGAAATCCAGCCGCCCTTGTGGAAGAAACGCGCATTGGGATAGACGTGCTCGCCGCTCTTCTGCCATGCGAAGGCGCCGCCGTCCCTGCCTTTGGTTTCGAGACCGGTCAGCCCGCCGCCGCCATAGCGCAGGAAGTCCAGCATTTCCTGACTGATGCGAAACCGCTCCGCCTCCGGGATGTGTTCGTGGAAAATCACGCGGCGCAGGCATTCCGCCATGTCCTCCGTCGTCGTCACGTTGCCCGTCTTCGCATCAATGACCGTCGCACCGCGCTCTTCGGACCACGCACGGCCGCCCCAGGTGTGCTCCACGGTTTTCACCGTGCCGTCCGGCGCGCGCAGCGTGATGCGCTGCGGCTCCGCCGGGAGATAAACCCACGGCCGCGCCGTGACATAGCCTCGCATGAGCGCGCTCTTTTTGAAGCCGCGCTCGGGTATGAGGAATTGCGAGTTGATGGCATCGCGGCCCGGCATGCGCAGCAGCAGGGTGTAGTCCTCGTTGGACGAGCGGAGAAAGGTTTCGCTCAGCATCTCGCGCATCGTCCGCGACGAATCGAGCACCCACTCGCCTTTGTCGTTCTTGTGCTCGAAGGTGACGACCACATCCAGTTTGAAACCCAGCGCATGCACCTGCTCCAGCGCTGCGAGGGCGGCATAGAGCTTGATGGTCGAGGCCGGCCAGAAATCGGAAGCCGAAGGGTCGTCTTTGTAATGCGTCGTGCGGAACTTCAGCGAGCCGTCCGGCTGCCGGTCGGCTATGATGACTGTCGCGCGGCGCGAAACCTCAGGCGCGGCCTTGTCCACCGCAGTGTCGAATGCCGGGTCGGGCGCGCCCCTTGTGAGGGCCACACCCAGCCAGAGGATCGCGGCGCAGCGGCGAAGCATTTACTTCACCGGCTTGAGATGGCGGATGCGGCCGGTCCTGTTCCAGTCCTGCACATACACGCCGCCGTTGCCGTCGAAGCACGCGCCGTGCGGAGCGGTGAAATAAAGCGGGCTCCACTGCTCGGGCGGGACGCCGAAATTGGCCCACTGGTCCTTCTTCGGATTGTCGCCGAGGTGCGCGACCTCCTTGTTGTCGCCGTCGAGAATGGTCACGCGCGCCTCCAATTCCGCGATCACCGCCATTTTGCCTTCAAACGCCACCGAGCACGGACGGCGCAGTCCCGTGGCGAGCACGGCGACGAACTTGCCGTCCAGATCGAAGTGCATCACGCGGCGGTTCTCGCGGTCGCAGACAAACAGCAGCGGCTTCTCTCCGCGCAGGTCCACGCCGAGGCCGTGGCACGTTTGAAAATGATCGTTGTCGTTCCCTTTGCCGCCGAAGCTCATCACGTATTTGCCCGCCGCATCGAACTTGTGGATGAACGACTTTCCGTAGCCGTCCGCCACAAAGATCGAGCCGTCCGGCGCACTGTCCACGCTCGTCGGCGCCCACTCCGCGGGCTTGCCGTACTTGCCGCTCTCCATCGGGCACTCGATTTTCAGCACGCAGGTGCCGTCGAGTTTCAGCTTCAGCGCCTGTTTGCCGCCCAGCCAGGCCGCGTAGATGAACTCCTCGCCCTTCTCCTCGCGAATGTGCAGACCGTGGACGGCTTTGAATTCCTTCGCGATGCTCGTCTTGAACGTTCCGTCAGGGTTGAACACAAGGATGCCCTTGTCCGTGTCCGTGCTCACATACGCCAGCCCCGCTTTGTCGCGCGCCACGCCGCCGTGCGTGGGACCGGGATTCTCCCCGTTCGGCAGCGCGCCCCAGCCGGGGTCGGTGGAAAACTTGAACGCGCCGTCCGCGGTAAACGCGATGCTCTCCTCCGCCACCACTCCCGGCGCGAAGGTGTGAGGCACTTCCGTCCCGTCGTGGGCGGAAAGCAGGGCGGAGAGAGAGAGACCGGCGGCGAGAAGCGGGTAGCGAAGTTTCATGGTGTCGAAAAGAATGTAGCGGGCGCGATGCTATGACGCCTCGCGCCGCTGTCACCGGAAATTTGCACCGGAAATTGCAATTCGAGCCAGGCATCCCTCGTGCGTTTGCACCCCGCCTCCCTCCGAACCGAAAGTAAAATCTATCACATCCGGCTCTGCTTCTGGCCGGCGCCCGCGGAGGCGCTCCAGTCTTTGGCAGGGCCGAAACATCGTTAGGCGGAACGGAGTCCTGGAACTTCTGCCCGGCCGGGCGGAAGCAGACACCGCGCTGGCGCTAAGGGTCGAACGCGGTGCGGGGCCCCGCAGCCCCCCTGCGGGACAGGTTGCAGGCACCGCAGTTTCTTTGACAGGCCAGGCGATTGCTCTGTCTTCGCCCGGAGAGGGGACGCTCCCGCAGAAGAGCTGTCCCGCGCCTGCGGCGTTGCCTCTCCCTCCGCCGCGGATGAATGACGCCGATGCTCCGCCGCGTCCTCGTTGTCCTTAGCCTCCTCTGCGCGGTCCGCGCGGAGGAGAAATTCGGCCCCTACGCCGAACCGGACTTCCCGGTGCTCACGTCCACCGTCGATTTCACCGACTGGGAAAAGCTCGGCTTCCCCAAAAACAACATCGCCGTCCGCGGCCTCATCATCAAACTGCCGCACGACCTCTACGTGTGCTTCGATCAGGACTTGCTCCGCGTCGCCGGCATCTGGCAGGGCGAGCCGGGCAGGAAGTTTCTGACCTTCACGACCATCCCCGCCATCTCCTACAACGTGGAGAGCCGGAAATCCGAGCCGGGACAGAAGAATTTGCCCAAGCCCATCGGCAAGCCGCTCATGGCCACAGGGCTGATGCCAGGATGGATTCTGAAAGCGGCGAAAGACGTGACGCCGGAGGATCTCAAGGATCCGCGCCCGCCGGGGCCGGACCCGAATGAGCCGGGGCGGGGGCCGCTGCCGGCGGAGAAATACCGGTGGGGCGGCCACGTGATGCGGGATTCACATGTGTGGCTGACTTATCGATGCGGAGACACTTTCATCACGGAGCGTTTCGATCTACAAATGGTCAAAGGTGAGTTGGTTGTCGTTCGGCGAATCAATTTCTCTCACAAAGAACACGCGCTGGACGGAGGTTTGGCTCCCCCTCACCGTGAACTCTCTCTGGTCACGGGCATGGTTCCAAACGCAGGGTCGTCTTTCACCGCGAATATCAACGGGACAGGGCTGATGGCTGTGAGTGGCGCGGGCCTGATGGGTCTCACCTGCACGGCACCTGCTGGCCCCAGGAATCCACCAGCAGGTAAAACCACATTCGATGACTTGATAAACGACGGTGTTCCTTTCGTGCTGAAAGGGGCAGCGATGCCGGTGAACTTGGATAATGGCACCAGCGACGGCGCCATCCTTGTGGACAAGATTCCTTTGCCAGTCCCCAATCCGTGGAGACGCAACGTGAGACCCAGCGGCATTGCTTTCTTTCCAGATGGCCGGGCTGTGGTTTGCACCATTGATGGCGACGTGTGGATGGTTACCGGGCTTACAGAAGGAAGCGATTCTGCAACATGGCAGCGCTACGCCGGAGGATTGCATGAGCCTCAAAGCCTCGCTGTGCAGAATGGGCATGTGTTCGCTTTTACCAGAGATGGGATCGTCAAAATGGACTTCATTCCCAGCCTCCAATCCTACGCCAACTTCTGCAACGCCTTCACGCAGACCGGCGAGACGCGTGAGTACCCGATGGACATGGTGGCGAAGCCGGGCGGCGGATTTTACATCGCGAAGGGCGGGCAGATGGTGACGCGGAAGACGCCGCAGGGCGGGCATGTGCTGGAGATTTCGGCGGACGGGAAGACGGTGACGGACATTTGCTCCGGGCTGCGGCAGCCGTATCTGGGCATTCATCCGAAGACGGGGCTGCTCACGGCTTCCGATCAGCAGGGGCACTGGACGCCGAGCACGGCGATTCGTTATATTCGCAAGGGGGCCTACTATGGATTTGAAGAGGCCGCGCCGAATCCGATCCCGACGGTGATTGATCCGCCGGCATGCTGGATTCCGCACGAGGTGAATCAAAGCGCCGCCGGCCAGGTGTGGGCGGTGGATGCGAAGATGGGGCCGCTCAATGACCGGCTGCTGCACCTCATGTATTACCGGCCCGGCATTCTCGCGGCGTTTCTGGACGACGAGCAAAAGCAGGCCGCGGTAACGCCCACGGGCCTGACATTCGACTTCCCGCTGCTCAAGGGTGCGATCAATCCCGCGGACGGCCTCCTCTACGTCGTCGGCTTTCGCATCTGGGGCACGGAATCGAAGAACATGGCCGGCATGGCGCGCATCCGGCCCACGGGAAAACCGTCCGCCATTCCCGCCGCCGTGCGCGCCGTGCCGCAGGGCGTGCATCTGCGCTTCGAGACCAAACTGGACGCCGCGAGCGTGAAGCCCGAGCACTTTGCCGCCTCGCGCTGGAATTATAAACGCACCTCCGGCTACGGCTCCGCGCATTACAAACTCGACGGCACGCCCGGCATGGAACCCCTGCCCTGCACCGGCGCGCAACTCTCCGCCGACGGACTCGGCGTGCTCGTGCATCTCCCTGACATGAAGCCCGCGGAGCAATACCGCCTCGACTGGCGCCTCGCCTCCGCCGCCGGCATGGAGATGATCAGCTTCACCACCCTCACGCTTTACGAACTGCGCCCGTTCGATGCCGCCGCCGCGGGATTCGATGCTTCCTTCAGGCCCAGCGCCCCGCCCGTCATCGCCGCCGCGCCGAAAGTGGAACCCACGATGGAAACCGGCAAGCAACTCATCACCGTGCTCGGCTGCCTCGCCTGCCACAGCACCGACGGCAAAATGGAAGGCATGAAAGGCCCCACGTGGAAAGACCTCTTCGGCAGCGAAGTGGAACTCGAAGACGGCAAGAAACTAACCGCCGACGCCGCCTGGCTGCGCGAGAGCATTCTCGATCCGGCCAAGAAGGTGCGAAAAGGCTTCAAGAACGCCGACATCGGCATGCCGCCCTACGCCGGCGTTCTCAACGACAGCCAGGTGGAGTCGGTCATTCTGTATCTGCGCAGCCTGAGCAAAGAAGGGCACGTGCAGTGAATGGCGTGACATACCGGGATTCCAAAGGGGAGCACAGGCGCCCCCGCCTGTCATTCCCCGCGCCCTCGCGGGGAATTTGAAAACAATCCGGCGCAGCCGCATTCTCTCCCTGGTCACGAAGGCGCCGCGTGCGGTTTCAGAGTGCCGGCTTCGCCGGAGTTGATTTCAGGTGGCCCGCGGGGGCGCGGACCACGGCAGGCGGGGCGCCTGCGCTCCCCTGTTCCACCGGTGTCGCGGTGTGCCCAATCACGGCGCCGCGGTGACTTTGACGCGCAGGAAGCGGCCGGGCGCGGTGCCGATGACGATGTTGTCCCGCACTTTGAGGGTGGTGGGGTCATTGATGATCACGGTCGTCGAGGCCGGGCTGAAGGAATCCGGCTGCCCCTCCCGCAGGGTGCCGGCGCTCTGCACTTCGTATGTCACGCCGGGTTGTTTGGTGAGGGTCATGGTCAGGTAGCCGCCTTCAGTGGTCACCGGCGGCAGTCCGCCGGGGTTGGGAGATTTTGGATCCAGACCGAGGGCGAGTTCGAGCAGTTCCACATAACCGTCGCGGTCGAAGTCATCCTGCGCGCTGTGGTTGATGATCGTGGGCCAATGGGTGAGTTCCCAGGAGTCGAGCAGGCCGTCGCTGTCGGCATCGGGCGAGGGGCCGAAGCCGGTGAACACGTAGGCCGCTCCTGCTCCCGGCGCGCTCTCATCGGGCGTACTGTTGACTCCCGTCGTGCTACTGGCCTCCCCTGCAGCCCCCACCACCACCGTGTCGCCCGACACCGCGACGGCGCCGAAGCGGTCGCCCTGGTTGACCTCATGGGCCTTCAGATACGCCTGCTGCGTCCAGTTGGTCCCGCTGCGCACGAAGACGCAAGCCGCTCCTGCATTTTCCGCGCTTTCATCGGGTATGCTGTTGACCCCTGTCGTGCTGCTGTCCTCCCAGGGAGCCCCTACCACCACCGTTTCGCCAGACACCGCCACGGAGGTGCCAAACACGTCGTTCGCATTAACCTCATGGGCCTTCAGATACGCCTGCTGGCTCCATGCCGTCCCGTTGCGCACGAAGACGTAGGCCGCTCCCGCAGACGCCACGTTCTCATTGGGCATGCTGTTAACCCCAGTCGTGCTGCTGTCCTCACCGTTCGCCCCCACAACCACCGTGTCGCCCGACACCGCCACCGAGTAGCCGAAGTAGTCCTCCCTGTTAACCTGATGGGCCTTGAGATACGCCTGCTGCGTCCAGTTCGTCCCGCTGCGCACGAACACGTAGGCCGCTCCCGCTTCGAAGTTTAGATAGATGTCATTGGGCGTACTGTTGACCCCCATCGTGCTGCTGTCCTCCGCATGAGCCCCCACCACCACCGTGTCGCCCGACACCGCCACCGAATAGCCGAAGTAGTCCTCCCAGTTAACCTGATGGGCCTTGAGATACGCCTGCTGCGTCCAAGTCGTCCCGTTGCGCACGAACACATAGGCCGCTCCCGCATTCAACACATTCTCGTTGGGCGTGCTGTTGACTCCCGTCGTATTGCTGTTCTCCCCCGCGGCCCCCACCACCACCGTGTCGCCCGACACCGCCACCGAGCCGCCGAATTCGTCGAACGCGTTGACCTGATGGGCTTTCAGATAGGCCTGTTGCATCCAATTCGTCCCGCTGCGCACGAACACGTAGGCTGCTCCCGCATCGAAGAACTGACCACCGGTGTCATCGGGCGTGCTATTGATCCCCGTGGTCCTGCTGTCTTCCCGATGAGCCCCCACCACTACCGTGTCGCCCGACACCGCCACCGAGCGGCCGAACTGGTCGTTCGCGTTGACCTGATGGGCCTTCAGATAGGCCTGCTGGGCGATGGGGTCTATAGTCAGCGGATAGCGCGCGCCGTGTTCCTCGACCAGCAGCCGCACGCCGTTATCGCCGGCCAACTCGAAGCGGGAGGGCAGCACTTTGCCATCCGCATCCCACACCTTCAGCCCGGAATAGTTGAGCACCGTCGCGCCGGAGGCGTCCTGAAAGGCCACGCTCTGCGCATCGGCGGAAATGCGCGGGCGCAGGGTGCCGCGGACTGTCAGCGTGAAGGTCAGGGGCGCACCGTCGCCGGTGAGGAAGTGGCTCGGGCTTCCAGCCCGCAGTCCATCAAGCAGCGGGCTGGAAGCCCGAGCCACTTCTTCCGGACGCTCCCGCACGGTGAAGCCATGCTCCAGCCCGCGCGTGTCATTGACGAACCACTCCTGCACGGACGCATCCCAGTCGTAAGTGAGCCGCTGCGCGTCGGCTTTGACCAGTGGTCCGCACAGTCCTCTGTGCGGATAGCAGGACCGCACAGGGGACTGTGCGGACCACCCCGGTGCATCAACGTCACGCTCCGCGCCCGGGAATCCATAACTCTTCAACTCCAGTCCCCACTGCCACCCGCCGTCGCGCGGTTCGGCGAGGAACCCGCGCCCGTCGAACTTCGTCGTCCACTGCTGGCCCGGATTGCGCGCCTGCCAGCCGCCTTCCACGGGCTGGAACGAGTGCCGCCCCGCCTCGTACGCCGCGCGGATGCTGTGCCAGTCGGACTTCGCCAGTCCCTGCGGCACGGCGTCAGGATCGCGGGGTGGAGTGGAGCCGCCGGCATGGAGCCAGACGGAAGTCAGGACGATGACAAGGCAGGTGATGCTTGTTCTCATGGCGCGTTAGATTGCACAGGCGCGCCGGAAGGACAAGTCTGCCGGCGGTCGCAGGAACCTCGCCACGCGGGAAGGTGTCGCCTGCCAAAGCACGGACGGCAAAATGGAAGTCATGAACTTCCCATGGAACATAGAATCACGGATGGACTCAGATCAACGCGGATGCCCGGGCCACTGGAAAGTAGATCCCTCTCCACCCAATCGACGGACGGCTTATTCTGCGTAAATGAGGGAAGGAAACCAGGAGGGCTGTCCACTTGCAACCGTGTGCCTACGGCTGTTTGCGCTTCGCTCCGGTTCTCCGGGTAAGGACCTGAACTTCTCCCTGCGTGCCATCCGGCTCTACCTGCAGTGTCTTGATGAGCTTTGGACTTCGTGTTTGCCAGGACACTCGTCGCCCACAGCCTGCCTCGCGGCCGGTTCGTTTTCCTGTGGTCGCAGGTTTGCCTGCCGCCTCTTTCAGTCCCCCCCTCGCGGGCGTCGCCTTGCGGTTCAGCTGCGGTTGTTCTCATCAGCTCCGGTGTCATCGTTTCATGTTATTCGTTCAGGCCCATGCCGGGCAGACCAGCAAGGCCGTTCCGGCCCTGACGCACGCACCAGGGGGCAGACTTCACCCCCAAGGCCGGGACGGGCCTTGCTACGGCTTGCCCCGCACATTCCGCTCTTCGCCCCGGGCAGAAGCACCATTCCACACCTGACGCAACGCACCGGGGGGCAGACTTTCACCCCCAAGGCCGGGACGGGCCTTGCTACGGCTTGCCCCGCATCGTCTGCATTCCGCTCTTCGCCCCGGGCAGAAGCATCATTCCACACCTGACGCAACGCACCTGGGGGGGGCAGACTCTCACCCCCAAGGCCGGGACGGGCCTTGCTACGGCTTGCCCCGCATCGTCTGCATTCCGCTCTTCGCTCCGGGCAGAAGCATCATTCCACACCTGACGCAACGCACCTGGGGGCAGACTCTCACACCCAAGTCCGGGACGGGCCTTGCTACGGCTTGCCCCGCATCGTCTGCATTTGAGGCTGATTCAGGCCGGATTCCCCGAAAATCCGGGCCGGATCATCCCAGCAGTTCCAACACCGCCTGCGGATAGAGCCCCAGCAGGATACTGCCGGCGGCGAGGAGGATGAGGAGAACTTTCAGCATCGGGCTGATGGCCAGGGCAGCGGCATCATCGGCGGCGGGGGCGTTCCAGTACATGCTGCGCACCACTTTGAAATAATAGTAGAACCCCGCGGACGCCCCGGCGACGGCGACGGCGAGCGGCACCCACTGCTCCGCGGAGGCGGCGGCCATGAAGACGAAGAGCTTGCCGAGGAATCCGGCGGTGAGCGGAACGCCCGCGAGCGAAGCCGCGGCCACGAGCATGGCGAAGGCGAGGAACGGCGAGCGCTTGTGCAGGCCGTCGAAGGCTTTGAGGTCATCGCTGCCGGTGGCGCGGTTCACGACGATGAGCACGGCGAAGGCCAGCAGCGTCATGCACAGATAGGCGGCCATGTAGAAGGCGACAATCTTGTGCGGCTCGAGTTCGCCGCCGCCGGCCAGCGCGAGCACGAGAAATCCGGCGTGCGAGATGCTGGAGTAGGCGAGCAGGCGCTTGAAGTTCGACTGCGGAATGGCGGCGAGATTCCCCAGCAGGAGCGTAGCCGAAGCGATGGCGGCGAGCAGCGCGATGGCGACATTCTGCGTCGCCGGAGAAGTCAGGAACGGCTCCAGCAGCCGGCCGGCCACGACGAGCCCCGCGGCCTTGCTGCCGACGGAAAGATAGGCCGTCACCGGCGTCGGGGCGCCTTGATAGACATCGGGCACCCAAAAGTGAAACGGCACCGCAGCGACCTTGAAACTGATGGCCACGAGGATGAGGGCGAAGGCGAACAGCGCCGGCGTGGTGTCCACATTCCCGCTGCGCAGGGCTTCGCCGATGAGCGCGAGATTCGTCTGCCCGGTGACACCGAAGAGCCATGCGAAGCCAAACACGAGGAAGCCGGTGCTGAGCGCGCCGAGGATGAGATACTTCACGCCCGCCTCCAGTGATCCCACATTCTTCCGCATGTAGCCGGTGAGGATGTAAAAGGCGATCGTCACCAGTTCGAGACTGAGAAAGATGGTCGTCAGGTCGATGGCGGACGCCATCCACATGATGCCGGCACAAACGAAGACGGGCAGGCAGAAGAATTCCCCCACTGCAGGACCGCCACCGGCGCGCGCACTGAATTTCTCCAGCACCGGGAGATACTCCAGGCTCAAGAGCAGCACCACGATGGTCGTGAGCAGCGCGAAGCCTTTATAATAGAGCGCGAGCGGGTCGTCGGTGTAGAACTGCCACATCGCACAGTCGCACCCGTCGTGCGGCTTCACCAAGAAAGTCAGCAGCCACACCACGCCGAGCCCCGCCGCGGCCGCGAGACCGATGCAACGCTTGCAGCCCGGCCCCGTAAAGGCCTCGACCATGAGCAGCACCAGGCCCAGGACGATGACGGCGATTTCCAGATAGTAAGCCGGCATGGGATTTAGGCCCGGTTGGAAGGTTGGCGGTTCATCGGCCACAGATGCACACAGATGGTCACGGATTTCAGTGCAGAGCCCTCTGCAATGGCCGCCTGCCATCCATTTCCAGCTATCGAGTATCTGTGCTTATCTGCGTCCATCTGTGGTTTCTCTCGAATCAGCGGTGAATGATGGCTTTGACCACCGGATCGACGGCCCGGTAGATCACATTGGGGAAGAAGCCCGCGGCCAGCAGCGCGACGAGCAGCAGCAGCAGCGGCGCGCGCTGCATCCAGCAGGTGATGTCGGAGGCGCCGGCGCTGGCGTCCGACGTGTCGCCTTTGAAAACGGCGCGATAGGCGCGCAGCATGTACACCGCACTCATGACCACACCCCACAGCGCGAGAATGGTGGCCCACTGCACCCAGCCGAGGCACTCGCCCTTGTTGGCAAAACCGCCGAAGAAGATGTTCACCTCGCCGGCGAAGTTGGCAAAGCCCGGCAGTCCGATGCTCGCCATCGCCGCCATGCCGAAAATGAGGCCCATCCACGGCGCCTTCGTCGCCAGTCCGCCGAGCCGGTGGAACTGCAGCGTGCCGGTGCGCTCCTTCACCGCTGCGCTCAGCGCGAAGAGCAGCGCAATGCTGATGCCGTGCGCGAACATCAGCATCACCGCGCCGGCGTAACCGATGGCGCTGGCACTCACGATGCCAAGAAAGACGTAGCCCATGTGCATCACCGACGAATTGGCCAGCACCATGTCCAGCTCCCGCTGCGCGATGGTCACCAGGCCGACCCAGAGGATATTTCCGAGCAGCAGCACGATCAGCAAATGCTGCACCCACTCCGCGCTGTGGCCCAGCGGCAGCATCGGCACCGCCACGCGCAGCAGGCCGTAGAGACCGAATTTCTTCAGCACCCCCGCGTGCAGCATCGTGACCGCCGTCGGCGCGGAGGCATACGCCGGTGCCGCCCATGTGTGGAACGGGAACAGCGAAATCAGAATGCCAAACCCGATCAGCAGCACCGCGTAAATCTTCTCCTGCGTCCCGGCTTCGATGCCGTGCGCCATCTCCTTGAGCGCCGCGATGTCGAAGGTCACCGGCACCCCTTTGGCCGACGCGGCCGCCACCGCCAGCCATGCCAGGCCCGCCAGCAGCACCAGACTTCCGAATCCGAGATACACCGTGATCTTCCATGCCGCCGCCTTGTTGTCCCCGCTGCCGCGCAGGCCGATCATCAGAAACGTCGGGATCAGCGCCAGCTCGTGAAACGCGAAAAAGAAAATGAGGTCGGTGGCCAGAAACGCGCCCATCGCGCCCGCCGAGATCAGCAGGCAGCTCGCGTAATACATCGCATCGCCCTCCCTCGCCGGCTTTTGCGCGATCGCCGCCATGGTCACAATAACCGTCAGCAGCACCATCACCAGACTCAACCCGTCCATGCCGAATGTCAGCGCCATGGAGGGCGACTGCAGGACCTCCCGCGGCACACTCCACTGGATGCCCCCTTTATCATAATCGTAGGCCGCGGCCAGACCGAGCCCCAGCAGCAGATTCGCCCCCGCCGCCGCCAGCGCCGACTTGCGCGCAGGCACCCCAAACGCCATCGCAAGGGCGGCAAGGATGGGAATGAGGACGAGCAGATCGAGCGAACTCAAAGGAGGTCAGTGGCAGTGGAGGTTGAACCGGAAAATCACCGGTCGGGGCGCGACCTATTGGAGCCGGCCCCTGGAGCGGCAAGTGCATTTTGTGAAAACATTCACAAGCGGGCGGTCCGTGCCGCACTCTGCACCCGGGAAGTCACCGGCCACAACGCCGCCATATCCGAAATGCCGAAACATGCGTCGAACCGCTGCACCTGCTTTCCGGTCACCAGAACTCCACTCAACCCTGGAAGGGAAATCGAACCACGGATGGCCCCGGATGAATACGGATACTCAGCAAGTTGTGTTCACGGAAATCCTCCTCCAGGGAATGAATCCGAACTCATGCGCAAATCCGTGTGAATCAGTGACCATCCGTGGTGCTCTTTCTCTCCAATTTCCATCTCAGGCTCAACGATTGCCCACCGCCGGTCACCGAAACAGCACCTCCGCTTCACATTCCAGCAGACCGGCGCCGGTGATGAGGGTGCGCAGCACGAGCAGGCTGCCGGCGGCGTCGTAGAGGGCGTCGTGAAATGTCAGGCCGGGGCAGAGCGCGTCGAGTTCCGCGCGAAAGCCGAGAGCGGCGGCGAGCGCTTCCAGGGAGTAGTCCGCGAGCCCCGGCCACGCGCGCCGCGCGAGGGTGACGGTATCGAGCCAGGGACCGAAGCCGTGCATGGGGAAAGCGCGGAGGAAGCGTTTTTCCGTGCCGGCGCCGTGGGCCACCACGATGCGGTTTTGCAGCCGGTCGCGGAATTCCGGCCACAGCGACTGCAGCGCAGGCGCGTCGCCGAGCCGGGCGGTGGTGATGCCGTGAACTTTTTGCGCGGCCCAAGTCACGGCGCGCTGCGGATTGATGTAAGAGCGGAAAAAGGCGCCGGCATCGATTTCACAGCCCTGCATCAGCGCGATACCCGCCTGCACCGGCGCATCGGTGAGGCCCGGAGCCTCGCCGGCGCTTTCAAAGTCCAGCGCGGCAAAGGTCGTGTGCTTTATCAGCGCGTTCATGACCCGGTTTCATCCATTAGCCTTCATCCTTCCCCGTGCTCCTCCTCCGCCATGCGCGTAATGGTGGCATTCAGCAGCGCGATGTAGCCGTGCACATCCAGACTGTCGTCCTCCGGTCCGCCGCGCGCGGCGTAGAGCCAGCCGTCGAGATAAGGATCGCTGCGCACGATGCAGGCATCGGCGGCGAGCGCGGGATTGCTGCCGGCGAACTCGCCCTGCAGCACGCAGAAGACATCGCTCGATGCCTTGAATCCCTCCACCCAGCCGATCTCCATGCCTGGCGATACAGTCTCGCCGGGCTGCACCTTGAAATTGAAATCCACGAGTTCACCGAGCATGCGCGTGGCGAATTTGGTGAAGCCCGCGCGCCACACGCCGGGATCATCGGGCGCCGGCGCCATCCAGTAGTGCGAACGCGAATAGCGGAAGTCGGCCGGAAAGCGCGCGGTGAAGCGGGCGTGTTTGAATTTGATCCATTCGCGGGAGGAGGACATGAGCAGCCCGGCAGGTAGGCCGCGGCGGCGGAGGATGCCAGCAGGAATTGCCCGCGGCGCCAACGGTGTCCCGCGCGAATCCTCACCATGCCGCCGGAGTCAAGAACTGAAAGTTTTTTCCTGAACGTGTCGGCGGCATTGACGCACCGCGCGGTGCTTGCGTAAAATTCCGCCGCCCCCGTCAATCAACCAGAACAGAGAGGTTACTTCCATGCCCGCCACACTCGTCAAAAAACTGCTCGACCGGAAGCATGTGAAGTATGTCACCATCCGGCACTCGCCGGCCTACACGGCGCAGGAGGTCGCAGAGTCCGCCCACATTCCCGGGCGCATCATGGCCAAAACGGTGATGGTGGAAATCGACGGCGAACTGGCGATGACCGTGCTGCCCTCCAATCACCGCGTGGTGGTGGATGATCTTTGCCAGCTCGCCGGCACCGAGGATGTGCGCCTGCTGCGCGAGGAGGAGTTCAAACACATCTTTCCGGACTGCGAGCCCGGTGCCATGCCGCCGTTCGGCAATCTCTACGACCTCAGCGTCTATGTTTCACCGGACCTCGCCGACGAATCCGAGATCGCCTTCAATGCCGGCACCCACACCGAAGTCATTCGCATGATGTTTCACGACTTCGATCAGCTGGTGAAGCCGCGGGTGGTGCGTTTCACCGATTGAACGGGCGCGCCGGAGCAGTGCGCCGGATTGGCTCTTGCCGCCCCGGATCGCAGCGGCAGAAACGATGCTGACCGGAGCGATGGCCATCGTCTCTTTCCGGCCTGCATTTCCATGACTCCGAGTTCGCTTTCCCCAGACCCCGCCGCCACCGCCGCCGGGAAGCCCGATGCCGCGGCCCGCGTGAACGGCGACAGCCTGCCGACCTGGGAACTGGGCGAAGAAGTGACGCTCCCGCAACTGCCCCGGCGGCTCAAGGAACTGTGGGAGAACAACGAGGCGCGCACGCGGGCCTCGCTGATGAATTTCGCCATTTGTTCGGAACGCCGGGACGCGCTGGCGGAGAACACGGACATCATTCGCGAACTGACGCGCGAACATGCCTGCCGCGCCCTGCTCGTCGCCGTGGAGCCGGCCGCGGATGCGCCGTCGGTGCGTGCGTGGATCACCGCGCACTGCCAGCTGGGCGACGGCGGGCACAAGAGCGTGTGCTCCGAGCAGCTCAGCTTTCTCATTCGCGGCTGCGGACACAATGTCCTGGCCAACACCATCTTCGCGCATGTGGACAGCGACCTCCCGCTCACGCTCTGGTGGCAGGGCGAATTCTCCGGCAACTGGGAGCCGCACCTCTTTACGGAAATCGACCGCCTCGTGCTCGACAGCAGTGCATGGCGGGACCCGCTGCCGCAGTTCGACATCCTGCAGCGCTCATGGCAGCAGGCCGCGGGCGAGTTCAGCGTCAACGATCTCGCATGGACGCGCGTGCTCCACCTGCGCATGGCGCTGGCCGCGTGCTTCGATGACCCGGCGGCACTCGCACGACTGCCGACGGCGGAGGAAATGACCATCTCCTGCGCGCAGGGCCATGCCCTGGCGGGACGCATGTTCGCCGCGTGGGCCATGCACCGCGCCGGCATGACCCTGACAGGTGCGGACGGTCCCGCGACGTTCCTTTTTCAGCGCCCCGGCGGCGAGAAACTGCGCGTGATCTTCGACGCGAAAGAGTCCGACGTCGCCGTGCCTTCGGTCACGCTCTTCGGGCCGGAGCTGAGTGTTGCCATCCGTCAGGACAACTGCGACAGCTTCATCCAGTCGCGGGTGGAAACACCGGCGGGCACCGTGGAACGCCTCACCCCCGCTCCCTGCCACACGCCCGCGGAAATGGTCATCGAACGCCTCCGCCGCGGCTGTAACACGAAACTCTACTTCACCCTGCTGGAAACGGTGCGGGCGATGCTGTGAACATCACCAAGCCTGCGATGGATAAAGTCAGCTTCATTTGACGGGGCGACAGGCAACAAAGCCTCTTCCCTGCTCTGCCCGCCTCCAAGGAAATCCGTGTTCCTCCGCGGCCATCCGTGGTTCTACTTCCCCTCATGAGCACTCTCCACGACCTGACCTTCCCGCAGATGCAGTCGCGTCTTGCAGACGACGGCGTGCGGCCGGCTCACGCGCGCACGCTTTTCCGAACGCTGCACCGGGAACTGTGCACGGACCTTGCCGGCGCCCCGCTGCCTCCGCCGCTGCGTCGCTGGCTAGAGGCACAGCCACACCCCCTCACGGAACAGCCGCAGACCGTCTGCGAAACGCCCAGCGGCGACGGCTGGACGATGAAGTTCCTCCTGCGCCTGCGCGACGGTCAGGAAATCGAGAGCGTGCTCATGGGGTTCCCCGGAAGGCGCACCGCCTGTCTCAGCACCCAGGCCGGCTGCGCCATGGGCTGTGTCTTTTGCGCCACGGGGCAGATGGGGTTTGTCAGGAATCTCACCGCCGGAGAGATCGTCGCTCAGGCCCTGCACGTGGAGCGTCATGCGCGGCAAGTCCTCAACGAACGCGTGCGCAATCTCGTGCTCATGGGCATGGGCGAGCCGCTCGCCAATTTCGACGCCGTCATGCACGCGCTGGAGATCATCACCGACACCCGCGGACTGAACACGGGACCGGCTCGCATTTCCATCAGTACTGTGGGCCACGTGCCCGGCATTCTCCAGCTGGCGCAGCATCCGCGTCGCTATCATCTCGCCGTCAGCCTCCACGCCGCCACCGACGGGGAACGCAGTGCCCTGCTGCCCGTGAACCGCCGCTGGCCGCTCGCCGATCTCATGTCCGCCTGCCGCGAATACTCCGCGCGCCAGCGTCAGCGCGTCTTCATTGCGTGGACCATGATTGCCGGACGCAACGACTCGCCGGAACACGCCCGCCAGCTCGCCGCCCTGCTCCGCGGCATGGATGTGCAGGTGAATCTCATCCCGTTGAATGTGACCGACGGCTACGACGGCACGCCGCCGGACGATGCTGTCGTGGAATCCTTCCAGCAGGTCCTGCTGGATGCGGGCCTGCCGGTCACCGTGCGCCAGCGCCGCGGCATCGATGTCAGCGCCGGCTGCGGGCAGTTGCGCAGTGCGCGGCGCGCCACGCGCACAGTGGCGCTGGTGGGTCATTGACACTCCATGCGCAGCGCGGGCAGAATAACGGCATGTCAGAAAAAATCACCGGACAGGGACGGCTCAAACTGGGCGACGCCGTCATGGATATTACGTTCTCCGTGCCGTCAGGACCGTGCGACCCGTGCGAAGTGCTGCCCGACGTGCAGCGTTTCGCCGACCGGGTGACGGCCCTGGCCACGGCCCGGGTGGAAGCCGCGGGCCTGCGGATTTCCTGCGCCAAAGGCTGCGGCGCCTGCTGCCGCCAGATGGTGCCGGTGTCGCCGGTCGAGGCGCGGCACCTGGCCGCGGTCGTGAACGCCCTGCCACCCGAACGCGCCGCCGCCGTGCGGGCAAAATTCGACGCTGCGCGCGCCCGCATGGCGGAAGCCGGCGCCATTCCCGCAGGGCATCCTGACAATGACAAGCCGGCCTACCGCGAGTATGGTCTCACTTATTTCCGCACCGGTGTCCCCTGCCCTTTTCTGGAGGACGAAAGCTGCTCCATCCACGCCGACCGTCCGCTCGTGTGCCGCGAGTATCTGGTGACCTCGCCGCCGGCGGCCTGCGCCGCGGTCGGCTCCGGTCAGGTGCAGAAAGTGGCCATGCCGGCGCGCGTCTGGAATGTGTTTGCGCGCAGTGTGTCCCCGGACGGTCAGGTGGCATGGATGCCGCTGATCGAATCGCTCGCCTTCGCGGAGTTGCCTCCCGATGCTGCGCCGGAACGCACCGGGCCGCAGCACATCGAGGCGTTTCTCCAGGCTCTCGGGAAAAGCACGGCGCCGTCCGCGTGATCGCCGCACTCCAAAAACAAAGGCGGTGCCGCGAGTTCCGCAGCACCGCCTGCGCCGTTTTGGGGGATCAGTCGAGCGCCTCGACGCGCAGAAAGAGCCTTGCCGCGCCTTCGTTGAGCAGTCGTTCCATAACACCGTCTTCGGCGGCGGTGAATTCATCCAGCCGCACCCACTGGCCATCCAGCCCGGTGCTGGCGCTGAGACGATAGGTGCGGCCGCGCTCCACGGGACAGGTCACCCGCAGCCCCGGCTGCTGGCCGGCGCGGCGTTCCACCGTGGCGCGGAAAGGTTGATAGGTTTTCTCCGCCGCCTGCTGCGTGAGTGCGTCCAGTTCCACCCCGGTACCGCCCGCGGCGTTTTCCGCTCCCTCCGCTCCGAACCACGACCATTCCACTCTTGTGAAGCGGAGCGCACACTCTTCCAGCAACTCCGGCGGCGTGGCCCGGTCCGTCTGCGCGGAGAAGGACGTGACGAACACATTCTCCAGTGTGATGCGAAAGACGGTGCCTGCGGCATCGCGCCAGGCGAGCGTGAGGCGGCGCACCGGCGCGCCGGTCCCGCAGGCTTTCAGGAGCAGCGGACTCGTTTGGTCAGGGCGCTTGGTGAGGCGCAAGCCGGACGTCACTGCCGGTTCCTCCGGCGTGGCCGCTTTTAAGTCCGAGGAAGCGCCGGTGAGCACCGACCACGCTTCGACGCCGTCGAGTTTCATATAGACCCCGGCAGCGCCGGAACAGGGACTGACGGCGGCCGTCAGCAGAATGATCCCCGCGCTCCACCGGCACGGCAGCAGGGACAGGATCCGGGAAATGGCTTTCATGGCGCGCGGTCTGCCTGAATTCACTGCGGTGTCAGGGTCAGCTCCGCCGAGCCGCTGGTGACGGTGCCGTCGCCTCCGGCATAACTTATCGTGAGGCGCGTGAAGGAGATCCGGATCGAATCGGCGGGAAGAGTTCCCGTGGTCACCGCACCCGTTGCAGATGCGGCGGAACTGCCGCTGACGGAATAGGAGGTGATCTTTACATTCTCCAGTTCGTACTTGAGATAGGTCTGCTCACCGGCCTCCTGCTGACCGCCCGTCTGGCGGATGAAAATGGTGGCCTTGCGGATCGGCGTTCCCGCCGCGCAGGCCATCAGCAGTTGCGGACTGGCTTTGCTCACTTTGGTCGTGAAGTGGAGATCCTGAAAAGAGACCTTCCCCGCCCCGCCGCCACTCGCGGTGGGATTGCTGGCCCCCCAGCTGAACGATTCGATCTTGATCGCATCCTTGTGCACGTCATCGCTGGATTCCCCTTTGATGCCATCAATTTCCAGCAGGTAATCGGACGCGGCGTGCGCCAGCGGGGCGGCACAGGTGAGGACGGCCGTCATGGCGGCGAGCATTTTCTTTTTCATCGTGAGTTTGGGTTGTCAGTGGATTTGGTTTGGACTGAATTACGGCGCGCCGTCCGCTGCGGAGACGCGCACTCTCACTTGTTGGGGATTTGCCGCCGGGCGTTTGGAATAAAATCGCTGAATCTGCGCCACCACCCGGCTCCCCCGGCGATTGGGCTGGCCTCCGGCCCGAATTGCGCTAACGCCACGTCATGACTGACCCGGAGGAATTCACCGCCCGCACCGGCATCGAACTCGATGACGACAATGCACTCGACGCCCTGGCGATCACGCCCGGAGTTTACGCGGCATGGCGCGCCCCGCGCCGCGGCACGGCGAATCCGGAGCGCATGGACAATCCCCTCTGGGACTGGCTGATCCGCACCGCGGTGAGTGCCTGGTCCGCAACGAAACGGTTCGGCGGCCCCGCATCCTTCGATGCCGGACCGGCGTGGTGCTTCGACCGCTTTGGCTGTCCGGCAGTGCAGCTTCCGGACCGGCGGGTCGTCTTCATCGCCGGCGAACACGAGGATCACTACGACCCTGACTTCTACATCTACAACGACGTGGTGGTGCGCCACCTCGACGGACGCATCGAAATCTACGGCTATCCTGAGGATGTCTTCCCGCCCACAGACTTCCACACCGCCACGCTCACCGGTGAGGGGATCGTGCTGATCGGAAATCTTGGCTATCCGGCGCAGCGTCAGGCCGGCGTGACGCAGGTCGTCATACTGGAACCCGACACATGGAGGATTCGTCCCGTTCCCTGCACCGGTGAAGCACCTGGCTGGCTGCATAATCATACGGCGCAACTCGCCGCAGACGGACAATCCATCACTGTCACCGGCGGCCTCGTTGATCCGGCGACAGATGACGATGCCTCCCTGCGCGAAAACATTGACGACTGGCGGCTGTGGCTCGCCGACTGGCGCTGGGAGCGGCTCACCCGCCGGGAGTGGCCGCGGCGGGAGTTCCTGCGGCAGGATGGAAGCCGTCTCCACCTCTGGGAACTGGCGAACTGCGTTACCCGGCTGTTTGAATCCCTCGGCGGACTGGATTTTATTTCCCCCGGTTCCAGCGATGATTGTCCTGATGCAGACCAGGGGGAGATGCGCCGCATGATGGAGGAAATGAAGCAGCGGGACCAGGCGACGGAAGACAGGCTGCGCGAGCAGGGGATGAATGTTGACCGCGCGCTGTTCGACAGCCTGTTCGTCCCGCCGGTGCCGCACGAAAAGCTGGCTCCTGACGAAAGCGACTTCGGCACCAAGCGCATCAGCGTGGAGGGCATCACGGTGCGCTACAGCGACCGGGGCGACTACTCCATCCAAATGACCGTCGAGGGTGAGCTGCCGACCGGGATGGTCGAACTCCTGACCGCTGATTTGCTGGACAAACTGGAGCAAATCCAGGGCGCGCCCTGCCGGGTGCGGGAACTTTGAACGCCGCCCGTCTCACGCATCATGGCTCTCAATCCTGGCAGGCCCCGCAGCCGCGTCCTGCCGGGTCCATACTCCAAAATCAGGCACCAGGATTCACCGCCCTTGTGGCAAAGAAGCACGGCATGTGCGCCGCGAGCGGATGCCCGTCCGTTGTGCGCCAGTTGTCCTCGTAGAATCCGGCCATGAGAAATCCAGCGGCGAGCTGCCCGCCGATCTGCGTTTCCAGCGTGTGACTGTATTCCAGCGGCTCGCCGGGCAGAATGCGGGCGCGCTCCTCCGCGGTGAGGTGCGTGATGTCGGCATAGGGCAGCGTATGGCGCACCACGATTTCTCCGCGCGCCTCCGCTCCCAGATCGAGCAGGTAAGTCGCGGGATGGCAGATGCCGCTGAGCAGCGCGCCGCCCGGACGGAGCACGCGATAACATTCACGCCACACCGGCAGCACGTCGGGCATGAAGCAGTTCGAAACCGGATGCACGATGAGGTCGAAGCTCGCGCCGGCAAAGACACCCAGATCCGCGGCATCGCCCTCCATGGTGCGCAGCACGAGCCCGTCGCGCCGGGCCACCATTTCATCCTGCGCGAGCTGCGCCGGAGAATTGTCGAACACCGTCACCCTCGCCCCCGCCGCAGCGAGAAGAGGCCCCTGCTGCCCGCCGCCGCCGGCGAGGCACAACACATCGCAATCCGGCCAACAGGTGCCAAACCATTCCCGCGGCACCGGTTTCACCGGAGTGAGCACGATGCTCCACTCCCCGCGCCGCGCCGCCTCTGTTTGCTCCGGCGTCACCGGACGCGTCCATTCGTCGCCAGCCGCGACTTTGCGGTCCCAGGCTGCGCGGTTGTGGGCGCGGATGCTTTCGTGAATTTCCATGTCAGGGACTTACACCCGAATTGCCTCAGGTCACTCGAATTGCTCCGCCGCCCGGAAATCACTCTGACGATCCTGCTGGAATGTCTCATCTCCCGGGAGTAAATCCCGTCATTTCCTGCCCATGACCTTCCAAACCCCCGCATGGCTGTGGCTCATTCCGGCGTTGGCGCTGGCGGGATGGCTGTGGCGCGGGCTGGCGCTGTGGCGGCCGCTGCGGGCGGGGGCGCTGCTTCTCATCGTGGTGCTGCTGGCGCGGCCGCAGGCGCGGATGCAGCAGGACGGGATGGACCTGTGGGTGCTGCTGGACCGTTCGGAGAGCACGGAGGACCGCGTGGACCGCGGGCTGCCGGAGTGGACCAAACTGCTCAAGTCGTCAGTCCGCAGCCGCGACGATGAATTGCATCTGGTGGATTTTGCGATGGATGCGGTGCCGCAGGACGCGAACGGAGGCGGCGCGTTCACCGGCAGCCGCAAGCTGACGCGCACCGCCCTGGCACTGGAGAGCATCATCGCGCTGCGCCAGCCTGACAAACCGTCGCGTATTCTGGTTTTCACCGACGGCTACAGCACCGAGTCGCTGGCAAATGTCGCGGACCGGCTGGTGAAGGAGAACATCCCGCTGGACCTGCGCCTGCTGCCGGAGCCGCCGGGCGATGACTTTCGCGTGCGCCGGCTGCAAATGCCGGTGCGTGTGCAGAGCGGCGAGCCGTTTCTCATCGAGGTGGAAGTGACCGGACCCCGCGACGGCGAGGTGCCGGTAACGATACTGAAAAACGGCGCGAGCGTGCTGGATTCGAAAGTCGCGCTGACCAAAGGCCGCGGCGTGGCGCGGTTCACGGACCGCGCGGGCGCGACGGGTTCCTTCCGCTATGAGGCGCGCATCACGCCGCCGCAGGACACGCATCCGGGGAACAATCACAGCGAGGCATGGATCGAGATCACCGGCGGACCGCGGCTGCTGCTGGTGACGGGCTACACGGACGATCCGCTGGCGGCGGTGCTCGGCAGGCAATTCAACGTGGAGGTGGTGGACTCTCCGCGCACGCTCCAGGCGGGGCAGTTGTCAGGCTGCAAGGGTGTCATCTTCAACAACGTGCCGGCATGGGACGTGCCGGCGGATTTCCTGGCGTCGCTGGATTTTTTCGTCACCGGTCAGGGCGGCGCGCTGCTGATGGCAGGGGGAAAGCGGAGCTTTGGCGCCGGCGGCTACTTTCACTCGGCGGTGGATGAACTGCTGCCGGTGAGCATGGAGTTGAAGAAAGATCAGCGGAAACTGACCGCGAGCATCGCCATCGCCCTGGACCGCTCCGGCAGCATGGCCGCGGGAGTGGCAGGCGGCGGCACGAAAATGTATCTGGCGAACGAGGGCTCGGCGAAGGCGATCGAGTTCATGGGTTATCAGGACAGCGTGGCCGTGTTCGCCGTGGACAGCGAGGCGCACGAGATGGTGCCCATGGAGCAGATTGGCACGGAGTCGAACAAGAACGACATGATGGACATGGCACGGCGCATCACGAGCGGCGGCGGCGGCATCTTTTGCTACAATGCACTCAAAGCCGCATGGAAAGCGCTCCGCGGCACGGGCAACGGCACGCGGCACATCATCCTTTTCGCCGATGCCGCCGATGCCGAGCAGCCGGGCGACGGGCCGGGCGATGACTACCAGTCGCTGCTCGAAGAGGCGACGAAGGAGGGCGCGACGTGCAGTGTCATCGCCCTCGGCACCGAACAGGACACGGATGCGGATTTCCTCAAAGATGTGGCCGCGCGCGGCAAGGGGCGCATCTTTTTCACCGACCGGCCGGAGGACGTGCCAAATCTGTTCACCGCCGAAACACTCGCCGTGACGCGGCAGACGTTCGTCACCGATCCGGTGGCGACGCAGTCCAGCGGCGGCTGGCAGGAAATTTCGCAGCAGGCGATGCCGTGGCTGGCCCGGGTGGATGGCTACAATCTGAGTTACCTGCGCGACTGGGCCTCGCAGTCGCTCCTGACAAAAGATGAATACAACGCCCCGCTCGTCGCATGGGGCCGGCGCGGTGCAGGGCGCACGGCGGCGGTGAGTTTTCCGCTCGGCGGAGAGTTTTCGGAAAGTGTCAGGGCATGGCCGGCCTACGGCGACTTCCTGCAAACGCTGGCGCGATGGCTCATGGGGGAACCGCTGCCGCCCGACATCGGCCTGCGCTGGGACATGGCCGGCACGGCGCTGAACATCGATCTGATGTACGCCGGCGACTGGGAACAGACCTTCGCGCAGTCGCCGCCGCGCATCCTGCTCGCCAGCGGCGCGCGCGCGGAGAATCAGCGCGAAGCCACCTGGGAGCGGATGCAGCCCGGCCATTACCGCGCCTCGGTGGACCTGACAGAAGGCGAGGTGGTGCGCGGCGCGATTCAGGCCGGCAAACACACCATCCCCTTCGGCCCGCTCACCGCCGGCAGCAATGCCGAATGGGCTTTCGACCCTGCGCGCGTGGAGGAATTGCGTCAGGTCGCCGCTCAGACCGGCGGCCGCGAATTGGTGGACCTCGCCACCGCATGGCAAAGCCCGCCGCTGCGCGAACTCACCGACCTCCGCCGCTGGCTGCTGCCGCTCGCCCTGCTGCTCATCCTCGCCGACGCCCTCATCACACGCATGGGATGGCGGATGCCGCAGTGGGCAAGGGCCCGCCCGGCGAGGGTTAAAGCACCGCGCGTTCCAAAGCCAAAAGCCGCTCCGCGGCCCGTGCCCGCCTTGGAAAAGGACGAAGCGCCCGCGCCTGAACCTGAACCAGTGGCAACACCGCAGGAGGATGCCGCCGATCAGCGCCGGAACCGCTTTGCGCGGGCGAAGAAGCGCTGATGTCGAGTGCCACAGCCATGTGGATGTTCACTCCCGGCAGTGAAGAAGCGATAGGATGGAGGCGATCCTGACTGAACCTGAAAAGGAAAATGGAGAGGAAGAAAACCGCAGCCGACCGAAGGAAGACCGGCGAACATTTCATCTTAACTGATGAGCCAAATGGACACTGATTCACACGGATTTACGCATGAATTCGGATGCACTCCCCGGAGGAGAATTCCCGTGAACACAACTTGCTGAGCATCCGTGATCATCCGGGTCCATCCGTTGTTTGATTTCACTTCTAAGGCTGCACAGGATGACCTGAGTCTGCCGGTGGCCCAGCGGCTTGGCTCGCGGACCGCCTGCTGCGCCGGATTCGGTTTCCGAAGCTTCATACCCCTCGCGGGCATTCAGTCTGTTGCGCCCGCGTCATGGATTTACGCATGGACCCGCGGCGGCAGCGTGAGCGGATGCGGCGGACTTGGCACCTCACTCGCAAAAAGTGACCATGTTGGCGACGATTCCACCGCCCATCGGAGCCGCACGACGTCGTCCTGCGCTGTGCAGCTCACAGATCATCAAAGCTGAACTCATTGAGTCGGCTGAGCGTTTCCTGTTCTTTATTTGAAAGCTCCTGACCAATGGCCTCACTGACCGGCTCAGCGCCGAGGCCCCAGATTTCGCCGAGGTTCTCGGCGATGTGGCGTTTTTCCTGCGGGCTGAAGCTGCCAAAGGCGCGGCGCAGGAAGACGAGGGCGCGGCGGTATTCACCGGCATCCAGCGAAGCGAGGTAATCGTCCACAGCGCGCCAGAGCGTGAGCCTTGCCAGCAGGGCGTAGCGGTTGCGGCGCGCGAGGCCCTCGAACCATCCGGCGCCGACGTCCGCCGGGATGCCGGGCGAAAGGCGGCGCGCGACTTCGCGGGTGAGTTCGGAGTCGTCCATGCGGCCGCGTTCCATGAGAATGGCGCAGGCGAAGCCGGAGAGAAGCGCATTGCGGTCGTCCGCTGCGGCGAGCGCGGCCAGATGATAGAGCCAGAGGTCGTCGTCCACGAGTTCCGGCAGTTCCTGACTGATCGCATGCAGGTGCTCCATGCCGGCGAGAATGTCGCGGGCCGCGGCATCGTCGCATCCGGCGGCGGAAAAGAGATTGAGCGCCGCCTGCACGAACAACTCCGCCACCAGCGGCTCCAGCGCCGCGGGATCCATGCGGCGCAGGCTGCCGAAGCGCACCACCGTGGCGATCTCGCGGGCGGCGGCAGTGATCTTCGGCAGCGCCGCGGAGCCGGCAGCGAGACGCTGCACCGTGCCGCGGGCGCGCTCCATGGTGTCGGACATGCTGCATTCGCAGGCCTCGCGCACGATGGTCGCCGCAGCGCTGATGTCGGTGCAATCGGCGAGGCGCGAGGTGAACTTCCAGGCCGTGGCTGCCTCCACGGTTTCCCCCAGCAGCACGCTCTCCACGAGCGCGATCTCCGCCTCCGGCGTCCACGCGAGATCCCACACTTCGGCCCATGTACCGCTGTCCTGCTGTACCGCCTGACGTTTTGCAAAAGGTACGCCAAGCACAGCCAGTCGGTGCAGAAAGGCGGAGCGATGGAGGTCGAGAAAAGCGGCGTCAGCGCTTTTCACGAACCGGTTCTCGCGCAAATCCAGCTTCAGCGTCTGCACGACCGGCGAACGGTAGTCATGCAACTTCAGGCGCTGCATCTGGCGCGTGAAGTCATCCTGAATGCTCGTCTGACTGACACCTTCGCGCAGACTGCCGGTGGCCGTGCCGACTTCCGCGCGCACCAGGGCATCCGCGATGGCCGCTCGCTCCCCGTGACCGATGCAGGCGATGGCGGCGTCCTCCAGATCGCGCAGCGTGGGTGTGCTGCCGCCGCGGAATCCGGCCAGGGTTCGTGCGAGCCGCACGCCTTCGATGACCTCCGCCGTGCTTTTCGGCGTGCCCGCGTGACGCAGCCAGCGCGCGACCCGTGAGAGAAACTCCGGCGGCACGCCTGCCACGCCGCCGGCCTGGAGGCAGTCCCAGATCAGTTCGAAGTAAGCCGGTGCATGGTTCCCCGCGCCGTAACCGCTCTGGGCACTCAGCCGGAAATAGGTGTAGGGCATGAGCGTGAGTTTGCTCGCCCTCCGCGGCAGCGCGGCGACTTCGGCATCGGTCATCGGCGGGTATTCCGGCGAAAGCACCGGCGCATGATAGGCTCCGCACACGACCACGATCTTCTCCGGCGCGATGCCTTCGGAAACCACGCGCTGGATTCCCCGCCGCATCCACGCCTCGCGCACGAGATTCTCCGCCAGATCACTCCGCGCCCGCTCTCCCGCCGCACGCAGGCCGCTGCCGAATTCATAAGACGCCAGCCGGTAGGTCTCGTCCGCGGTGTCATGCTCAAACCGCCGTTCCCACCACGATTCGTAGTCAAGTTCGCCGGCAGCCCGGGCGAAGTGCTCGTAGATATTGAACGGCGATTCAGGGGCGTCAGGGGGATGGCAAGGATGGGAGTCAGGGGAGGAATGGGAGGGCGTGTCTGTGTAGTCGCCGGCCGGATCCGGGGGCTCATCATTCCCATTCTTTTCATCATTCCCATCCCGCATCACCCGCACCGCCTTCTCTGCCAGCTCTCCGAGCGCCAGAAATACATCCCCTGGCAAGTCGATGAACCGGCACAGCGCCTTGTGTTCCGCGGCCCATTTGGCCGCCTGGTATTCCGGGCTGTAACGCGCCAGCGGATACACCATGGAACGCGCCGGCAGTTCCGCGGTGTATGCCAGAATGGCCACCGGCGGAGTGGTCTGCGCGGAGACAATATCCGGCAGCAATGCCGTCGCATCCGCCAGCCCCTCGATGAGCACCGCCTTCGGCTTCACCCGATCCAGAAACGCCCGCAACTGCCACGCGCCCATCGGCGAAAGATGGCGGACTCCGAAGATGTGCGGGGCTTTGCTCATGGCCTACGCTTTTTCATCCTCCTCATCCGCTTTCCCCTTCTTCCCACCCGCGTTTCGTTCCTCGCAGGCCTTGTAGAGATCCCGCCATGCGGCGCCGCGCTTCTTCATCACGTTGTTCAGGTATTCCTGCCAGACGACGTGATCCTTGTCTTCATCCTTCACAATCGCGCCCTGCAGGCCGGCGGCGATGTCCGCGGCTTCGACGCTGCCGCTGCCGAAGTTGCCGGCGAGCGCCATGCTGTTGGCCAGCAGGCTGATCGCTTCCGCGGTGCTGAGCGCGCCGCTGGGGCTCTTCACTTTGTTTTTGCCGTCCAGCGTCTGGCCCATCCGCAGTTCCCGGAAGATGGTGCACACCTGTTCTGCAGCGTTCACCGGCGGAAGCTCAGCGCCGAGATCCAGACTGGCGGCCAGTTCCCTGACACGCTTCTGCACGATGCCCACCTCCGTGGCCAGATCCGCGGGCGAGGGCAGCACCACGATGTTGAAGCGCCGCTTCAGCGCCGCCGACATGTCGTTCACGCCACGGTCGCGCGTGTTGGCGGTGGCAATGATCGAAAACCCCTTCTGCGCCGGCACCTCGCGGGCCAGTTCCGGAATGCTCAGGCGCTTTTCTGACAAAATGGAAATCATCGCATCCTGCACTTCGGACGCACAGCGCGTGATTTCCTCAAATCGCGCCAGCCCGCCGGACTCCATCGCGCGGAAGACGGGACTGCGCAGCAGCGCGGCATCGCTGGGACCGGAGGCGATGAGCATGGCGTAGTTCCATGAATAGCGGATCTGCTCCTCCGTGGTTCCCGCGGTGCCCTGCACCACGCGCGTGCTGTCCCCATTGATGGCCGCGGCCAGGTGCTCGCTCAGCCACGACTTCGCCGTGCCCGGCTCGCCGATGAGCAGCAGCGCGCGATCCGTGACCAGCGTGGCAATGGCGATCTCCACCAGCCGCTGGTGCCCGATGTACTTCGGCGAGATTTCCTTCTTCCCCGCCTTCCCGCCGCAAATGTAGGTCAGCACCGACCGCGGCGACATCCGCCAGCCGGCCGGAACCGGGTGTTTTTCGGCAGCAATCAGCGCGTCCAGTTCGTCGCGGTAGAGGAGTTCGGCGGGGAGGCGGAGATCGTTGGGCATGGTGTGGGAAAGTTTTCAGTTCTCAGTGTTCAGTTTTCAGAGGCGATGCGGAAGTCCGCGTCAGCAAGTTCATCGGCAGCGCAGCCCGGCGCCCTGGCAAAGCCCGACGAAACCAACCAAGTCGTGTCCCGTTGAGTCTGGCCGTTGTCGATGGTTTCATGCGTGGGTGGTTTGCTGGGGAGAAGGACAACTGTCAGGCCTGTTTGCGGCGGGCTGCATCACTGATTTCTGCACACGCCTGTTCAAAGGCTTCTTTGTATTTTCCAGTGATGGAACCCCCGAAGGCAGCAAGCGCCGCGGGATCCACGGTAACGACTTCGGCCATGCTGGTCAGCAGCCGCGTGAGTTCGTATGGATGTGCGCTCCGCTTCTGAATGGCCTTCCATACCGTGGCTGCATAATCGAATGCTTTATCCGGTGCGGCCCGGAAGATTGCTGCTCTGAACTCCAACTGCTCCTCGCTGTAGTAGCGCTCTTTGCTGATGAGCAGCTCCCTCGCGGCCAAATCACCTTCGCGTGTGAGATTGGCGACGACGTGCATGGCTTCAAGCTTCATGGCGAGCTTCAGCCAGCCAGGATCAAGTTCCAGCTTTTCACCCAACGCCGGCCACGAATCCTGGACAAGCAGGTGGATCGGCCAGCCGCGCAGCAATCTGTACAAGTCTGACTTTTCACCGTTCTTCTCAAAGATTGCGCCAAACAGCCGCAGCAATTCGGGCGGGGGAATGCGGCGATAAGCAGCCATGAAAGCCATGACGTGCTGCCCGGCCCCCAGTTGTTCAGGGGATTCATAAAGCATCCGATCACGCTCCGGTGAATTCATGGTGTACAGAAGCTCGGCGACTGCCATGTTCACATCCCAGTTCAGTTTTTTCCGGTTCGCAAACAGCAGGTCCAAAAGAGCCAGCGTCCTTGTATCGCTGCGCCCGCCACTCGCCCGCAGAACCACCAGAAGCAGACCCGACCTTCGATGCGCGAAAGCCTCATCCGACTTTGGAACCGGATCTGAAACGAGCTTACGTGTGTAATCGAAGACGCTTTCCGGGAGAGTCTGGCCACCATTCGCAACGGCAGCGGCGAGCGCGATTCTGCCGTCCGGCCCATCGAACATTGACTGAAGTTGTTGAGCGTGGTCCTGGATTGGTGTCTGCCCCAGCGCACGGATGGCCGCGTGGCGCACATCCTCCGCGCGGTCTTTGGTGAATTGCAGAATCGTTTCGTAGTCCGCTGCTGAGCCGGCCAGCCCCTCAACTGCCGCCACCTTCACCTCCTTCCGCGCCTCCTCCAGCGCGGCGCGGGCGAAGGTGCGGCCTTCTTCTTTATCAACGGCGCACAGTGCGCGGAGGCGGCGGGCGTGGGCGTTGCCGCCTTTGGGGTCGAAGCCGGCCTTGAGCAGCGGGATGATCGGGGCGCCGAACTGCGGGATGGCGTGATCAGCGACAAAGTCCGCCAACTCGCCGAAGCGGTCGCTCAGCGCCGTGACGGTGGGCTGCATGAGGCGCAGATCCTTGAACAGACCGCGCTGCGCGGCATCTCGGACGATTTCGAGGCGGCCCTCGCCGGTAGAGGTGAGCGCTTCGACCACCGCCGCGAGCGTGCGATAACCGGCGACCGTGGGCATCCACGTCGTGACCGCAGTGTTGAGTGGCGTGAATTCCCCGTCTGCACCGTGCTGGCTCTGGGTGTATTGAATCGCGGTGAGCAGCGTGGACAAGTCCAGCAGCGCGCGGCCGGCTTTGGCGGCATCCGATTCCTCAGTGACCGCCTTCACGCCCTGAGCGATGCGTGAGAAGACGGGTGCTTTGGCACCGAGCGCCTCCAGTTGCGGCAGGAGCTTTTGAAGCCGGAAATCGCCCGCGGCCAGCGCGCTGCCGGCGATGGTGAGTCGGTGAACTTCCGCGGCAGTATCGGAGATGAGAGGAAGGCTCATGGGAAAGGGAAAAAAGTGTTGGCAAGAACCAGGCCGGTTTGCAGAGAAAGCCGCAGCAAGGGCGTCCCGCCCTTGTGGAATGAACCAGGGAAACCCGCGAGAGTGCCGGAGTGGCAAGACAAGGCCGGGACGGCCTTGCTACGGGCTTTTGGCGATTCCGGGCGTTTCATTTCAGTATCCAAACCGCACGATCTGCTGCGGCGTGATGAGGGCGACGGGTTCCATCACGAGCCGGTTTCGCGACCAGTCGTGGCGGAGACAGCCGAGCAGTGTTTGGTCGGCGAAGGCCTCCTGCGGCAGAGCATTGAGCAGAGGCAGCGCAGGCGGGCGGGTGTCGCCGGCGGGATCGGTTAATTCCAAACGCGCGCCCGCGGCATCTTCGATGACGAACGCGTCGCCGGCTTTGCCCAGCCTGGCGAAATGCAGCAGGGTCCACACTTCGCGCTCCGCGAGCGGCGACTTGAGCTGCTCGCGCGCGGCTTTCACCACGTCAGCAACGGCGCGCGGAGCGGTTTCGCGGATGCATGCGCAATCGGCGGGCGTGAGCGGGCGCGGCGTTGCTTCCTCCCAGCGCACGCGGGGCGCGCCTTCGCCGGGGTAGATGAACAGCTTTGACGTGTGCTGCACATCAAAGGCGCTGTCATCCTGCCTGATGTGCGCGGCCGCGCGGAACGGGCGGATGTTCAGCGTGCGGAAGAGGCGCCCGCTTTGCAGATGGCACCAGACGCCAACATCGATCCACTGCTGGCGCGCGCGGTTGGTGACGCACTCGAACGACAACTGCACCATGTCGGCATCCGTCTGGAAGCAGCCCAATTCCTCCAGTTCGGAGAGCTGCCATGCATGACCGAGCCATGCGGCGATGGACGACGTGATATCCGGTTTCAGGTCCGCGTCCCCGAGACGCTGACGGAGATACTCGCGCCCGCGTTTGGCCAGAGCGTGAGCACGCGCGAGGCGCTCGCCGGCTTCGCGATACATGGCATCGCGTTCCGGGCCTGACAGCTCCGTGCGATAGCGGCCGTCGGTGCCGCGGAAGAGGGCGGTGAATTCATGGAGCACACCCTGGGCTCCTGGAAGAAAGGAATCGCCGAGCTGTTTCGCCTGCGCATCGGCAGCGAGGGCGGCTTTGGCATCCATCGTTCCGAGTCCGCGGCGCACGATGTCCGCCACCAGCGTCTCCAGCAATTCCAGACCGGCGAGCTGCGTTTCGATCTTCTTCTTCAGCGCGCTTTTGTTGACCTGCTTCGGCTTCACGGGCTGCGGCGGCTCACTCGCGGCGGCGGCTTTCTTTTCTGCGCGGGCCACGGCTTTTTCGCGTTTCTCCGCGAGATCGGCGGGCACTTCCGCTTCCGTGAACGGCTTGCCCAGCGCAAATGCATAAGCCAGCCCCAGCGCATGCTTGCAGGGAATCTGGCGGCTGGGGCACGAGCAGCGCCAGACGGGTTTTGCGGCGTCTGCGACATCCACCGAGCAGCGATAGGGCGTGCTCCCGCTGCCCGAGCATTCGCCGAAGATCAGCGATCCGTCCGCGGTGCGGTGGAGCTTCGACAGCTTGCCCTTCGAGACGAGACCGCGGCCATTGCGAATGGCATCGGCGTTGGGGGCTGCGGCGTCGGTGAAGCTTTCGGTGATGAGGGACATGCCGGGCGCATTCAGTCAGGAGAGCCCTGCGGAGGCAAGGTAAAATCATCGCCCTGCACGGCGGCATCTTCACTTGAAGGCGGCGCGGGACGGTCCCACATCCGTGATTACCATCCAACCACCCAATCCTATGGCCCACACACTCCCCCAACTGCCGTACGCCCACAACGCACTCGAGCCTCACATCGATGCCCGCACCATGGAAATCCATCACGGCAAGCATCACCAGGCGTACATTACGAATCTGAACAACGCCATCGCCGGCAATGCGGAACTGGAGGCGAAGTCCGCCGAAGAATTGATCCGCGACCTGAGCACCGTGCCGGAGAACATCCGCGGCGCGGTGCGCAACAATGCCGGCGGGCATGTGAACCACACGTTTTTTTGGACCGTGATGGGCCCCGGAAAAGGCGGCGCCCCCGCCGGAAAGCTGGCGGACGCCATCACCGCCGCGTTCGGCAGCTTCGACAAATTCAAAGAGGACTTCGCCAAAGCCGGCGCGACGCGCTTCGGCAGCGGCTGGGCATGGCTCGTGGTACAGGACGGCAAGCTCGCCGTCTGCAGCACCGCCAATCAGGACAGCCCGCTCATGGGCAAGGCCGTGGCCGGCTGTGAGGGCACACCCATTCTCGGACTCGACGTCTGGGAGCACGCCTACTACCTCAACTATCAAAACCGCCGTCCGGACTACATCGCGGCATTCTGGAACGTGGTGGACTGGGACGCGGTGGCCGCGAATTTTGCGAAGGTTGCCTCGTAGCGAAGCCGCCCCGCTAAGGCCGGGACGGCCTGGCTACGGCTTATTTTGATTTCCAAACGCCGTAGGGATCGCGCCGGAAGAATTCGATGAACTTCCGGATGCCGTCGCGGCGCGAGGCTTCAGTCGGGTGGCTGCTGAGCCATTCCGGAGGCCGCATGCCTTCGCCTTTCGACTTCTCGAGCACGTCCATCACGGTCAGAAGGGCCTCGGGCTTGTAGCCGGCCACCATCATCAGCTGCACGCCGATGCGGTCGGATTCCGTTTCGTCCTCGCGGCCGTATTTCGTCTGCAGCACCTGACCGACGAGCTGGCCGATGGCGCTGCTGTTTCCGGTGCCGTCGGAAGTGGCCACGGCTGCAGCATTGGCATACGCCTGGAGCAGTGAGTTTTTCGCCATCTGCTTGTTGGAATGCCACGCCAGCACGTGACCGATTTCGTGCCCGATCACGCCGGCCACGGCATCCTCGGACGGCAGCTTTTCCAGCAGCGCCTCGGTGATGAAAACCGGTCCGCCGGGCAGCGCGAAGGCATTGATCGTGCGCCGGTCCGCCAGCACACGGAACTGAAACTTGTAATCGAAATCGTCCAGACCGCGCCGGGTGATGATGTCGTCCTTCGCGGCGAGGAGCTTCGCGCCGATGCGGTTCACCCGTTCGCGCGCGGCGGCATTGCGCGACTCGCCGCCGAACTCCCGGATCATCTGCGGCAACGCCTGCAGCCCCAGCGCGGTCTCCTGCTCCGGTGTCAGGATCACCCGCACCTCCTGGCCGGTGAAGGGGTTCTCCTTCTCTTCCGTGCGCGAGTAGTAGGTGAACACGCCGATGACGAGAAAGACCAGGGCGCCGAGAATGCGGGGATGGCGGAACAGCAGGCTGAGGCAGCCGCCGCGCGCTCCTTCCTGATTGAGCCGGCGATCGCCGCGGTCGAGGCGGCGATATCCGCGGTCGTAATGATGATCGAAGTCCATGGCGGGGAGTTTGGTTCATTTGAATCCGGCAAGACCCGCTGCGGCAAGGCCGGAATCCGGACGGCGCGGAAGGATGGAACGTCGCCTCACGCCGGGGAGTTCCGGCTTGCATTCACAGGCCCGGGAATGATGAAGCCGGCCCCGCCGGTCATCCGCCTTGATTTTCCGGCGCTTTAACATCATAAGAAACCACCTCAAATGTCCGACCTGAGTATCAAGAAAATCACCGGGCGCGAAGTCATCGATTCGCGCGGCAATCCCACCGTCGAGGTGGACGTTTTACTGAAAGGCGGCGCATTTGGCCGCGCCGCGGTGCCCAGCGGAGCCAGCACCGGCGAGCACGAGGCGTGGGAACTGCGCGACGGAGACAAAAAGCGTTTCCTCGGCAAGGGTGTACTCAAGGCGGTGGGCCATGTGAACACCGTTCTCGCCAAAGCCCTCACCGGCAAAGACGCCGCCGACCAGGCTGCGGTCGATGCACTGATGCTCAAACTCGACGGCACGCCGAACAAAGCGAAACTCGGCGCGAATGCACTGTTGGGCGTGAGCCTCGCCGTGGCCAAGGCCGCCGCAGCCGCACAGGGCAAGCCGCTCTACGCTTATCTCGGCGGTTCCAAGGCGAAGGTGCTGCCGGTGCCGATGATGAACATCATCAACGGCGGCGCCCACAGTGATGCCCCCATCGACTTCCAGGAGTTCATGATCATGCCGAAGGGCGCCCCCACATTCAGCGAAGCCATTCGCTATGGCGCGGAGATTTTCCATTCGTTGAAGAAAGTGCTGCACGACCGCGGGCTCAGCACGGCCGTGGGCGACGAAGGAGGATTCGCTCCCACGCTCAAGAGTGCGGACGATGCCCTCGAAGTGATCGCGAAGGCGGTGAAAAACGCCGGCTACAAGCTCGGCAAGGACATCTTCATCGCGCTGGATGTGGCCTCCTCCGAGTTTTACGACAAAGCGACCGGCAGGTATGTCTTCAAGAAGAGCGACAAGAGCGTGAAGTCCGCCGCGGAACTTGTGGCTTACTATCAGAAGCTCCAGAAGAAGTTTCCGATCATCAGCATCGAGGACGGCTGCGCCGAAAACGACTGGGCCGGCTGGAAAGTGCTGACGGATAAAATGGGCGCGAAGACCCAGCTGGTGGGCGACGATCTCTTCGTCACCAACGTGGACTTTCTGAAGAAGGGCATCGAGCAGGGTGTGGGCAATTCCATTCTGGTGAAAGTGAACCAGATCGGCACCCTGACGGAGACGCTCGCCGCCGTGGATCTGGCGCACAAGGCCGGTTACACCGCCGTGCTCAGCCACCGCTCCGGCGAAACCGAGGACGCGACGATCGCCGACCTCGCCGTCGCCACCAACTGCGGCCAGATCAAGACCGGCTCCATGAGCCGCAGCGACCGGATCGCGAAATACAATCAGCTCCTGCGCATCGAGCAGGAACTTGGCAAAAAGGCCGTCTATGGCGGCCGCATGAAACACTAACCGACCCACCGCCGATGCCGCCGCGCTCCCGCCTTGCAGAATCTCCCGCCGCCAGCGGCTGGGAAGTCGTCATCAAGTGCGGAGCGCTGGCGGCATTCGCGATTTTGATCGCCTGCCTCGCCGTGCCGCTCGCCCCGCGCATCGCCGACTACCGCGCGCTGGACGAGCGCGGCAAACTGCTGGAAGCCGAACGCGCGGCCCTCCAGGCGGAGTACGACCGCAGGGAACGCGAGCTGCAATTGCTGGAGCGCGATCCGCTCTTTGTGGAGCTGAAAGCGCGCGACCACCTCGACATGTGCCAGCCGGGCGAGATCGTTTTCCGTTTCGAGAACGGATCGAACTGAGGCGCCGCAACTCCCGCGGCTCAGGGCCTAACTGCGTTTCTTGGGACGGCCGTCGTCCTCTTCCATTTCCACGAGCACTTCCTCGAGGCTGAGGGTGTGCAGGTGCGGACGGTGGGCTTCCGCATCTTCGTCCTCCTCGTCGTCGTCCTCCACGTCCTCCACGTATTCGACTTTGGGCTTCTCGAATTTCCGGTGCCGGTACTGCTGCGAAAGCGGTGAGAGGGTCATGGAGATGAGGCGTCCCGCATGGCGCGGCGCCATGTCCACATGGGACATCGTTTTGAGGTCCTCGATGATCCGGTTCATCAGCTGCATGCCGATTTCGGGGTGTGCGACTTCGCGGCCGCGGAATTGCAGGATCACCCGCAGCTTGTCGTTGTCGTCGAGAAACTCCTCGGCGTGCTGCAGCTTGGTGGTGTAGTCGTGCTGGCTGATATTGATGCGGAACTTGATCTCCTTCACCTTGCCGGCCTTGTTCTTTCCCTTGTCCTTGTTGTGCTTGGACTGCTCGTACTTGTACTTGCCGTAGCTGATGATCTTGCAGACCGGCGGTTTGGCTTCCGCGGCCACCTCGACGAGGTCGAGTCCCCGCTGTTTCGCGAGGTGGAGGGCCTCCTGAATGGTGAGGACGCCGATTTGCTGATGCGTTTCACCGTCCACGACGCGCACGCGCGGGGCGCGGATGCGTTCGTTCACCCGGGTCATGTCCCGGAAACGGTTGTGGTGGGGTCTGGAAGAAGGCGGTGGGATAAGCGTGCGGGGTTGGGGGTTGGGGAAAAATCAGGCGCGGCCCCGGCTGCCGCCACGGGCGGTCAGGGAGAGAGAAAAACAACTGCCGGCTTCCTTCATGCAGTCAAAACTTCGCACAGCCGCCGGATGTTGCGGACGCAGCCCCCGGGCCGCCCGGCCAACTGTGCTCCACCATGACAGCAATGCGCACCGGCGCACTGGATCGCGCTGGCACGGCATTTACAGGAGACTGTCCGGTTTTACTTCTCAATGAGCCGGAAGATAAGACCCGGTCCGGAGCGTGCAAGGTGATTTTCCGTCACGCTGAACCGGAGTGGCGGACGGTGATTTTGACCGGAAGCGGGCGGGCATGATTTTCCCTTTCGCCGGTGCGGACCATGCGCATCGGGAGCCGCATGGGTGCACAATGGAAACAAAAGTGGCGGGAACTCGCCGCCGACAAGAAGGGCCGCATGACGACCAAACTCGTGCGCGAAATTCAGGTGGCGGCGCGCATGGGCGGCCCGAATCCGGAATTCAATCCGCGGCTGCACGCCGCGATCGAAGCGGCGAAAAAGCAGTCCGTTTACAAGGACACCATCGAACGCGCCATTGCCAAGGGCGCCGGGCTGGACGGCAAGGCCGATGCCTACACCACGGTGACCTTCGAGGGCTTCACGCCGCACCGGGTGCCGGTGATCGTGGAATGCCTGACTGACAACAACAACCGCACGGCGCCGGAAATCCGCGTTCTGTTTCGCGCCGGCAGCATGGGCAGCGTGGCGTGGATGTTCGACCACGTCGGCATGATCGAAGGCCACACGACCAAGGCCGGAGCGGACGCGGAAACCGACGCGCTCGAAGCAGGCGCCGATGACCTGGAAATTCTCGCCCCCGGGGAGGTGGAGGACTTGCCCGCGGGGGCTCTGGCTGCGCGATTTTACACTCAGTTGCCCGCGCTCGATGCCGTGAGCAAAGCCTTGAAGGCCGCCGGCTGGACGGTGACCACGGCGGAGCTGAGTTACCGGCCGAAGGACTATCCGGAACTGACCGACACGCAGCGGGAGGAGGTCACGGCTTTCCTGCAGACTCTCGACGAACACGACGACGTGCACCGCGTGCATGCGGCGCTGAAATGATTTCCCCCATGTCACCTGCGGATAACGAGGAGGTGCTGGTGGAGAACTTCTCTGTGATCCCTGACCCTCACGAACGCCTCGCAGCCCTCGTAACCGCCTGCGCCGGCGGCGGACTCGCTGATAAAGCGAAATGCGAAGCGAATCTCGTGCCCGGCTGCGTCTCCCGGGTCTGGCTTACTGCAAGCGTCCGCGAGGGACGCCTCGCGCTGACATGGGACGCCGATTCGCCGCTGGTGCGCGGCCTGGCAGGACTGGTGTGCCGGGTCTATCACGACACGGCGCCGGAACAGGCCGCGGCTTTCACCACCGCCGTTCTCGACCGGCTCGGCCTGACGCGTCAGATTTCGCCGACGCGTCTCAACGGACTGGCTGCAGTGGGCCGGCGCATCCGGGAACTCGCGGTGCATTTTGCTGCGGGACCGGTCCCTGACAAACCGGAGCTCCATGGCAACGCTGATTAAGCACGCAACCGGCCACCGTGGCGTGGACCTCCGGTCCACCTGAACCCGGAAACACTGGCGGACCGGAGGTCCACACTACCGGCGGCGGTTGATTCAACGCTCTCCTAACCTTCCTTTTTCGCCCAGCCGCCGCAGAGCAGACGCCGGGCCTCGTTTTCCGCTTCGGTCAGGCGGTTTTGAAAGTCCCCGGGAGTCGTGGCCGGCTCCGGCAGCGGAAGGGTGGAGGGACGGATCAGGGCGAGGCCGTTTTGCACGAGCAGTTCGGCGAGGTTCTGCAATCCCGGCGACGCGGCATCGCTGTCCATGGCATAAGCGAAGCAAAGGACGGCGCCCGTGGCATCCTTTTCCCATTTGGTGAAGACGCGGAAGTGCACGCTGCGCAGCGTGTTGACCATGAAATCGCGCGCCTCCGCCGCCAGTTCCCGCAGGCGGTCCTCGGTTTTCAACTCGAAGTGATCCATGAATTCGCGGATCAGATCCGGGCTCCCGCCGTTGAGCGGGACCGTCTCCACCCAGTAGAGCCGGAACAGGAAGGTGCCCTGCGGAGTGTGCACGCGGAAGGTATCGCCGTCATTGGCCGGATCCTCCACGAGCCGGCAGTTGGTGATGACCTGATACTCACTCTTCGGCTTGCCGTCCTCGCCGACGGGAATGGAAGGTGTGGCACCGGCGCCGCTGACAGACTGCGCTTTCTCCGGCTGCAGCGGCGGCGGAGACTTGTCTCCGGCATTCCGTTTCAGCGCCCACGCCGCGATCACCAGTCCGGCCATGAGCAGCAGCGTGATGGACAGCGTGTAGGTCGTGCTCTTGTCTTCGCCGCGGGGCAGATCGTCTTCCAGCATGGCGCAGAATGCCTTCCAGCGGGGCGCAGCGCAACGCGGTTTTGCCGGTGAGGTCCGCCGGCCCCGGCACGGGCCTCACGCAACCGAACGGTTACGATTTTGCCGGAACTTGTCATGAAACTTAATGGAAGCCGCAGTGCGGACGGTGTAGTTTCCGCGCCGAAAATCCACCGACCATGAACACCCGCCGGCCCTTGCTGCTGCTGCCACTAGCCGTTCCCTCTGCTGTCAGGGCGGACATCCTCGCCGACCGCCAGATCGACTACGGATTCCAATACTACGACGAAGGCCCGGAGCGCATCCGCGTGGAGTCCCACTACGTCCGCGGCCGGATCGATCTCGACGATGCCACGTCCTTCCGGTTCCAGTGGCTCAATGACGCCATCAGCGGGGCCTCGCCCACCGGGGCGCTGCCCGGCGGCCTGCAGCCGTTCCTCGCGGAGCTGGATGACGTGCGCACCGGAGTGCTGGGAGCGCTCAGCCGCAGGTTCGGCGATCACCTGCTGGAACTGGAGGTGTCCCGCAGCAGCGAGTCCGACTACTTCTCCAGCGGCATCGCGCTGAAGGACGTCTGGGACCTCAACGACCGCAACACCACCCTGACATTCGGTCTCAACTACCTCGACGATGAAGTTTCCGTCCCCGCCGCCGGTGCGCGCAACAAGCACACGTTCGAGTTCCTCGCCGGCGTGACCCAGATTCTGGACAAAAACTCGCTCGTCTCCGCGAGCCTCACACTGGGCCAGTCGGACGGCTACCTCAACGACCCCTACAAGGGCATTCAGCGCACGGACATCATCAGCATTCCGGACGGCGAAGGCGGCACGATCGAGCTTCCCGTCGTCAATCTCTATCCGGAGAACCGCCCGGACAGCCGCTTCCGTCAGGTGCTCACGCTCGGCGGCCGGCATTACTTTGAAAAACTCCGCGGAGCCGTGGACGGCACCTACCGTTTCAGCCACGACGACTTCGGCATCACCAGCCACACCGTGCTCATCGAATGGCGTCAGGAAATCGGCCGCCGTCTCGACCTCGTTCCTTATTTTCGCTATTATCACCAGAGCGAGGCCGACTTCTTCATGAACACGCTCGACGGGGTGCCGGTGGAGAATCCTCCCGCGCTGCCGGACGGTTCCGCTCCGAACTACTCCGCCGACTACCGGCTGTCCAATCTCGACGCCCTCAGCGCCGGCCTCAAACTGACCTGGCGCATCAACGATACCTTCAGTGCCTCCGCCGCCTACGAGTATTACGACATGTCAGGCAACGGCGGAGCTTCCAGTTCGCCGTCGGCCGCTTATCCCGACGCCGACATCTGGACATTTGGCATCACCGCCGCCTTTTGACCGTGTCCACTCCTGTCACCTGTGAACTTGCCCCCGGCGCGCATGGCGTGCGCCGCGTGGACTTTCGCGCGCTCGGCACTCACTGCAGCATCCAGTTCCGTCACCGGGACGACCGCACCGCCCTGTCATTCACCGCGGAGGCCCTGACGTGGCTGGGCGAATTCGAGGCGAAATTCTCACGCTTCCGCGACACCTCCCTCGTCTCGCGCATCAATGCCGCGGCCGGGCGGGAATGGGTGGAGACGGACGCGGAGATGGAACGGATGCTCGACCTCGCGGAGGGAGTGTTCAATCTCTCTAACGGAATTCTGGATGCCACCATGCTTCCCCTGCTCCGGCTCTGGGACTGGAGGAAAATCCACACCGCGCTGCCTTCTCCGGAGGCGGTGGAGGAGGCGCTGTCCCTGACCGGCTGGCCCAAAGTGCAGCGCCGCAAGGGCGCCGTGTTTTTGCCGCTGGCGGGCATGGGTCTGGACTTTGGAGGATTTGGAAAAGAGTTCGCCGTGGACCGGCTCGCGCAGCTCGCGCGGAGCCGCGGCATTCGCGATGCCCTCATCGATCTCGGCCGCGACATTCAGGCACTGGGCGGCAATGGCGTGCATCCGTTCTGGCATGTCGGCATCGAGGACGCAGCGCGGCCGGGACAGTGCGGGCGCGGCCTGGCGCTGAGTGACTGCGCGGTTTCCGCGAGCGGCGATCACGCGCGCTGTTTCACGCATGAAGGCCGGCGCTATGGCCACATCGTGGACCCGCGCACCGGCTGGCCCGTGGCCAACGGCGTGCGCGGCTGTCATGTCATCGCCGCCAGCTGCCTCGAAGCCGGCGTCTATTCCACCGCCATTTGCGTGCTCGGCGCGCACGAGGGCCTGCGCTTCGCCGCCAGGGCGCGCGGAGTCGAGGCTTTGATTCACACCGACACCGGCACCCTGACATCCAGAAACTTCACCCGCCGGGAAGTTTGCGCCGCGTAGCGTTTCCCCCGTCTTAACCTTCACCCCCGTTTTCCCGCCTGCCATGAAGTTCCTCACTCTGCTCCTTCCTCTGCTCCTCGCGAGTTGTTCTGAAAAACTCGCCCGGGTCAAACTCATGGACCGGGACATTCACAGCAAAGCCGTCATGGCTGACACCACCGACCCGCTGCACCATGCCATGACCGAGCATGCCTATTTTTCCCGGGAGGGCAGCTTCGGCGGAGGCGGCATCGGCGGAGGCGGCTGCGGCTGCAATTGAAGTGACGCGGCCCCGGGACTGACCGGCGGCCAAACATCACGGAGGAAATTTCCGGGATTTTGTGCCAATTTAACGGGCTTGGCGCATCCTGCCGCCAAACCGACCCCTCCCTCCGATGCGTCCTTTCACCCAACTGCTGCCCCGCCGTCGCGGCCTTCCCGCCCATCTCAGTTCCCTGCTTTTGCTGCTGCAGCGATCCCCGCTGGTCAAACTCCTGCCGGAAGCCCGCGTCATTTCCACGTCAGGATTCTCCGAGGCGCTGAAATTCACGGTGACCACCGTCGCCGGCCTCGGCGCCTTCGATGCCGTCAGCGGCGCGACCACCGTCTCGCAAACCTCCCCCGCTCCCGGACAAACCATTGTCAGTCTCACCGGAGGCAGCTTTGCCACCTTTGCGTGGCAGGTGACTGGCTTCACCGGTCCGCTAACCCCGGGAACATGGACTTATAGCGGGGTGTTTCCCAAGGGCATGGTGCTCGCAGATTTAGAGCAATCCACCTCGTGCTTCTTGAGTGGCACGCCTGTCGAGGTGGGGACGTTTCCCGTTTCTATCACACTTCATGACTTTGCCGATTATGATCGGATCGTTACAGGTGATTTCACCATCGTGGTGGCTCCGCCCGCTGCACCGGCCATTTCCGTGCAGCCCGCGGGAGGAAACTTCCAAGCAGGAGCCTTCGTGAATCTCCAGGCCACGCAGACGTCAGGGTTCTTCTTCAAGTGGTCCAAAGACGGCGACGCCCTGCCGGCGGAAAGCACGCTGCTCGTTTCCCTCACCAGCCCGCGGCGCCTGTTTGTCGCCCAGAGCAACCCCGGCGATGCATGGCGCACCGGAGCCGCTTTCAATGACGCCGCATGGCGATCAGTCACAGGCGGTATCGGCTACGACACCAATTTCAATCCGCCGGCCGTGGATTTCCGTCCGCACATCGCCGCCGACGGTAACGTCCAGACCCAAATGAGCGGTCAGGGCCGCCCTACCAGTGCGCTCATCCGCATCCCCTTTGAACTGTCAGGCAACACACCCATCAGCAATCTCAAGCTCCGCGTGCAGTGCGACGACGGCTTCGTGGCATGGCTCAACGGCACGGAAGTGGCGCATCTGAACCGGTTTGCGAACATCCCGTTCAACAGCGCCGCGGGCAATTCCGCCGTCGATTCCGAAGCGGTCGTCTTCCGTGAATTCGACATCTCCCGGAGCATCACGGCCCTGCGCGCCGGATCGAACCTGCTCGCGGTGCAGGCCATGAATGTGGACGGCACCTCCAGCGACTTCCTCTTCAACTGCGAACTCGCCGGCGGCACGGACGAAGGCACGCACACGCGGCGGCTCATCATTCCGGCCGTCACGGCGCAACTGGCCGGAGAATACACCCTCACCATCTCCAATCCGGCGGGGGCCGTCACCAGCGAACCCGCCTTCATTGTGCTGCCGCCCTCCATCGAGAGTCATCCTGCTTCAGTGAAAATTCAGAGCGGCGCGACCGCTCAACTCAGCGTGGAGGCCACCACTTCCCCGCCCTGGACCTATCAATGGTACCGCGGTGAGAGCGGCGACACTTCGAGCCCGGTCGAGGGCGCGACGGAGGCCGTCTTCACCACTCCGCCGCTGACGCAGACGGAGAAATTCTGGGTGCGGGTCAGCAATGCAGCGGGCCATGTGGACTCCGATGCGGCGACTGTCAGCATCACGTCGGCCATGCCTCCGGGAATTGAAACGCATCCTTCTCCGCGGGAAATCGACGCCGGCGGCACCGCGCTGCTCGAAGTCACCGCCTCCGGCGCCGGGCCGTTTTCCTATCAGTGGTACGCCGGAGTCTCCGGCAACACCGCCAGTCCCGTGGACGGCGCCATCCTCGCGGCCTTCACCACCCCCGCCCTCACCGTGCCCGCCAGTTACTGGGTGCGCGTCACCAATGCCGCCGGCACCGCGGATTCCAACACCGCAGCGATCACCATCCGGGATCCTTATCTAACATGGCGGGACAGCCGGTTCACGCTGGAAGAGACCGCGGATCCCGCCGTGAGCGGACCCGCCGCCGACCCTGACGGCGACGGGATCGAGAACGGTGAGGAACACATCTACGGCACGGCTCCGAAAGTTCCGGGGCCGGCAGTCGTGCAGGAAATTGCCGGCACCGGCGCCACAGTGACGTTCACTTTTACCGCGCAGTCCGCCGCAGGCGCCGGTTATGCCGGCCGCACACGACTCTATACGGTGGAGACCGCGGAGGACAGCGCCGGACCATGGACGCCGCTGCCGGGATTCATCGACATCCCGGGTGCTGACCAGACGGTCATCGCCCCGCTGCCGGAAGACACCCGCTTGTTCTGCCGCCTCCGCGTGCGGCTCGTGCCATAACCGCGGGATTCACGGCTGGGGTCACGGAACCGCAGCGCGCGCCCTGACATACCACCGCGAGCCTGTGGCGGGTGCATTCACCGGCAGGGTGCAGCAAATCGTCACGGTCTCCGTGCCGTTGCCATGCGCGACGATGGAAACGGTGACGACATTGGCGGGGCTCCAGCTTCCACCGGTGAGGTTGCTGCTGATTTCGTGATGCCATGCGACCCCCTGCGCACGTTGGCGGCGGGTGTAGGTGAGCTGGAGGAAGCGGTCCGGCCCCAGCGTGACGAAGCCGCCCGCGGGATCAGCCGCGCCGAGATCGCGGGCAAAGGCCCATTCGCCGAGGTTGTCCCAGCCGTTGAGATTGGCATCGGCGGAAGGATCTGTCAGGCCATTGGCAGTCATCCAGCGGTCGAAGGTGTAGAACTCCTCGGTGCCGGGCGAGCCGCCGGTGATGGAGGAGGCGATCCAGTTGGCGCCGTTCCCCTGCGGATCGGGCTGACCGGCGACGGTATTCGGTCCGGCATAGACCATACTGACACCACCGCTGTCGGCCTCCGCGGGCCACGGGGCGGCGTCATCATAGACTAAGTCGTGGATCGGATTGCCCGCTCCGTAGCTGAGCTTCAGCTGTTCGCCGCTGTTGGCCAGGTTGTCCCCCTCGCCGTTCGTCCCGGGGACGTCCCATTCTCCGAAGATTTTGCCGGCCGGCACTGACGGATAGCGGTTCTGGAATGCGGCGAGCCGGTGCACGAGCACTTTCGTTTCGCCAGGAGCGAGTGCCGTGCCGGGAGCGAAATCGAAGTCGATGCCTTTGGTGAAGCGCACATTCGTCAGGTCGAGAGTCAGCGTGGTGCTGCGGTTGGTGAGTTCGATATATTCGAAGTCGTTCTCGACCCAGAAATTGGGCGATCCGGCCTGTGCCGCCGTGGGCGGAGCGGGTTTGTACATCACTTCACTGAGGTGGAGGTTCTCCATGAGCACCTGATCGTAGGCCGGCGCGGAGGCGGTGAATTCGTGAGGCGCGCTCCAGTGGGTGAAGCGGCCGGAGCTGTCCTTGTAGCGGACGCGCGCGCGATAGGTGTGACCGGTGCGCAGGGTATTGCCGGGAATGGAAACAACCGTGCCGGGGCCGGCGACTTCGCCGCTGTCCCAGACCGCCACGGCCTCCAGGATGCGTTCCGATGTCGCCGCCGGCTCCGCGATTTCACCGACCCGCCACTGAATGGCGGCGAAAACCGCTCCGTCCTGCGGATCACTGAAGGTCGAGGCGCTGAAGGACAGCCCGTCCACGGGATAACCGGCGCCACCGGTGTAGAAGATCGACGGCGTGGCCCCGAGCTGGCCGGCGTCGAGGCTGTCGGAAATGGAATCCAGATAGGCGGCGCGCCCGCCGGCACCGACCGCAGGCTCACCGGGGAGCGTGCTCCAGCCGGTGAAGCAAAACGCTTTCATGTCGTCCAGTTTGGAGGGCATGGAGCGCCACGAGGCAGCGCCCGGCGCGGGCCAGCGTGAGGCATCGGCTCCCCAGAACTTTGTCAGGGTCGCGGCGGCGTCATCGAGGATCTGATCCACCGGTCCGGTGCCGCCGGTTTCATTGCGGTGGAAGACGAGGTCGCGGAACTCACGGATGGCATTGCGGTGCTGAATGCGCATCGGGTCGCGGTTCTGAAACGCACCCCACGTCGGCGAATCCGGAATGGCATTGCGGCTGTAAATGGCGTTGTTCACAAAGTCGTAGCCGCTGTTCCAGTTGGGACCGAAACTGGCGTCCCAGTCGTAGGGCATGAACCAGCACTGACCGAGCGGATTGACGCGCGAGCCGTCGGGATTGAGATCACCGGGATGGAAGTACCAGTAAAGGTTCTTGCAGCGATGGCGGCCGGTGGGCTCGATGAAGATGTCGTAGTGGCGAATGGCCTCCTGCACCGCGTTGTATTTATAGTAGAGCGGCATGTGGACGAACTTTTCCATGTCGGCCTGCGGCGTCGCGGGATGGATGTTGTAGCGGATGTTGTCGAAGTCCTCGGCGAAATCGGGCGCCCCGGGCGCCTGGTAGCGCTCATCCATTTCCCCGTTCTGAATGAAGTCGCTCATCTTGTAAAAATTGCCTTTGGGCAGATCGCGGGCGGCGAGGAAGTTTTTGCCGTCCGGGAGTTCGAGCGCCTGATAGAGGCCCCAGAAGTCATTGTTGTTCACGGCATCGGCGGCTTCAGCGGCGGTGCGGATGACGCGGAAGTGAACAAAGTGATTGTAGGGCATGGGCACGCCCTGAGCGCCCCAGAGCTTCTCTCCAGCGATGTAGGGCAGCCCCCAGTCGTAGTCACCTTTGTTGCCGAAGAGTTTGTTGAAGAGCATGTCCTCCCAGTCGCGCGGATAGGCGCGGCCTTTGTTGTCTTTAGCCTTCAAGGGATAGCCGCGCGGGAATTTGAAACGGAAGTGGCGTTTGCCGGCGCCCATGTAGCGGCTGTTGCCGCCGCGCAGGCGGATTTCCACGTGGTCGTAAACTCTGCCGTCATAGACCAGCGCGCCCTCGAAGTTGTAATAACGGCGCGCGAGCAGGGTATTGAGGGCATTGTTGTTGGCGAACTGGTCCGCGCCGTTGTAGGCGAGCAGGGAATTGAAATCCGCCGGGCGCATGATCCAGTGATACACCGGCAGCGTCTCCAGATCCTGCGGCACCGCAGTGAAGGCGCCGTTGGTGTAGGCCGGAAGCCCGTTATAGACGAAAGCCGCAAAGTTCCGCGAGGGGTCATCGGTGGAGGGAACCTGTGCCGCCGCGCCTGCAAGATCCGTCGCAAAGATGCGATAGCGCACCAGGGACCGGTGCGGCTGCGGCGGAATGACCGCCGTGAAAATACCGTCGCCCGCAATCTCGGAGGAATTCCCTCCCCCGTCGCCCATGGGCACGGTGATCCAGTTCGATGCCTGCTCGAACGCGGCATTCGGCAGCTTCGCGTAGTCGGGATTGTTGACAATGTTGGTCAGAATCTCGGCATTGGTGCGCGGCAGGTCGGCGGGAATGAAATTCCCCGGGGCGACGACCTGGTAACGCAGTTCCACACTGCCGAGACCCTGACGGTCGGAAATCCGGGCGGTGACAATGATGGGAGTGCCGCTGTCCGGCTGTGCGGGGCTGTGATTCACATTGCGCACGGCGGGCGCGCCATTGGCGGCAAAGACGGAATTCTGCTGCCCCGGAGTAGCCTTAAATTGGGTGACGGTCCCGAGTTCCGCATCGATGGCGAAATCAAACACATTGTAAAGGTTGGCATCGTCCTGACCGTTGGGTCCCTGGCGGAGGCGGGGACTCTTGGCCCAGCCCTGGATGGCAAGGGTGTTGGTGCCGCTGACGAGGTAACCGGAGGCATCCGTCAGGATCAATTCGCTCCACGGATCGTTCCCGCGTTCGTAGGTGCCCTGGAAATTGAAGGGCGGATCCGCCGGCGCGCCGGGTGCGAATCCGAAGCGCGCGACCTCCGTGCCGTTGATGTAAACGATGGCGGCATCGTTGTGCATGACGCGCAGGTAGAGGGCAGAGGGCGGCGTGCCGGCGACGTTGAATTCCCGGCGGAAGAAGACCGACTGGTAGTTGACGGTGTAGTTGGCGGGCGATTCCACGGCGCTGGCGGCCCATGTGGCCATGTCCGCTCCGGCATTGGCCGCGGTGAGCTGCGTGCCGAGGATCACTCCGGTTTCCGCAAAGGTCGCCTGGGAGACGTTGTTGTTGATTTTGAACATTCCGACGGGCGCCGTGCCATTGCGCCACGTGGCGTCTTCGGCAAAACCGGTGGCGCGCCATGCGGTGATTGGGGAGGAGGCCTCGCTGTTGCCGGGCCGGTAGCGCCAGCCGGGAGTGCCGCGGGCAACATAGGTCGTTCCGGCGGAACCGGCCGCAGCCGCTTTCCAGTGACCTCCCAGATCGTTGTCGAGGGCGGTATTGACCAGTTCCAGGGAGGGACCCTCGCCGTTAGGGGGCACGGGCCACGGCGTGTTGATGCCGTAGTCCACTTCATCCACCACAGCATTGGCGGCATCGCGCAGTTCGATGGTTTCCCCGTCGCTGCTCAGGCCGCCGGTCCAGGGGCCGAGCGCATTGATTCCCCAGAGTGCCTGAACCGTGGCCGGATTCTGCGCCACCACCAGATAGCCTCCGGCAGGAATCGAAGCGCCGGCCGGAAAGACGTAATCCACGCCGTCGCTGAAGCGCCAGTTGCTCAGATTCACCGGCACGGCGAAGGGATTGTAGAGTTCGATGAACTCCGCGCCAATCCGGTTGTTCGGCGAGTTGTAGAAGATTTCGTTGATCTTCACGTGCAGGTCCGGCGGACCGACGGTGAAGGTGAACACACGCTCGAAACTCAGCCCGGTCTGGTCCGTCACGCGGAGGCGGATGCTGACGTTCTGTCCGGGACTGGAGGAGAAGTTGCGGTTGGAGATGAGCTGATTGCCGGAGATGGAAAAGTCCGCGTTGTTGGTGCTGCCGGTGCCGGCGACGAGCGCGAAGGTGTGCGTTTCGGGACAACCCGGATCGTTGGCGGAAAGCCGTGCGATCATGGTTCCCACGGCATCGTCCGTCTTGAGCCGGGTGTCGCTCAGCACGATGTCGGCGGGCGCGGTGGCGGGGCAGACATTGATGCTGACCGCGGCGGTGTTGGAGGTGTAGGTGCCGTCATTGACGGTGAAGGTAAAACTGTCAGGCCCGGTGTAGGCGCCGGCCGGCGTGTAGGTCAGATTTGGGGCCGTGCCCGTGAGTTGTCCGTGAACCGGCGGGGTCGCGATGGCCCAGGTGAGGGGGTCACCGTCGGGATCCATCGCCGTTAGGAGAATGGGCCTGGCGGACATGAACGGAACCTCGACGGCCTGCGCGTTGGCGACAGGGGCATCGGCGCGAATGTAGAGGCTGACGGTGGCCGTATTGGAATCGAAGGCGCCGTTGCTGGTCTTCACCTGGAAGGAATCCGCTCCGCCGAAGTTCGTCTGCGGCGTGTAGGTGAAGACCGGGCCGGTGCCGGTGAGTTGTCCGTGGGCCGGCGGCGTCACAATGGTCCAAGTGAGCGGCAGATTGCGCGGATCCGTGGCTGTCAGGGTCAGGGGCGACGGCGTGTTGGGCGGCAGGGGAAACGTCTTGTCGTCAGTGACCGGACGCGCGGAAATCACTGTGACCGACGTCGTCGCCGTGCGGGTGCTGGAGCCGTTGGTCGTGGTCAGGGTGTAGGTGGTCGCAGTGGCGGGAGAAACCACCACCGAACCGGACGCAGCCGGCGTCACCGGGCCGATTCCCTGGTCGATGGAGGTGGCGGTGTTGTTGAGCGGATCGGCGATGTTCCACACGAGCGGCGTGGATTCGCCTTCATAGATCGAGTAACGCTCCGGCGCGAAGCAGTCCACGTGCAGCGGCAGGACGATCGTCGCGTCGGGTCCTGCGGCACTGCTGGCGGCCAAATCCTCTGCGCTCATGGCCCCGTCGTAGATGCGGAATTCGTTGATCGAGCCGCCGAGGTTGTTGGCGCTGGTGATGTTGGACCTGCCCAGCCAGCAGTTGACGTCGCGGATGCCGCCAAGTTGCCTTCCCGGATTGAGAGAGGCGGCGAGGGTGCCGTTGCGATAGTAGCGCGCCTGAGGCTCACCGCCGGGGCCGCCGTCCATGTCGAAGACCACCGCTACGTGAACCTGCGCTCCCGCCGCGAAGGGCACGGTCGCATCCTGAAACGCGGTCACGGCGTTTTCGCGCATCTCCAGACGGTTGGTGGTGGTGGTATTGCTCAGCTGGGCGTAAAGCGTCAGGTATTCGTCACCGCCGCCGGAGCCGCCGGGAGCAAGGATTTCAGCGCCGCCGTTGGCCGTGGAACTTCCGAAATCAAAAAATCGCGCTGAGTTCTGAGAAGTATTGAGAGTCAACCAGCCTTCGAAGGTGGCGTCACCGGACCTCGCGGAGGCCATGCCGTTGGGCAGGTCCACATAGGGGGCGATGAATGATGAGCCGCCCGGCAGCGTGATCTGCGAACCGGTCAGCGTGGCGTTGGTGGAGCCGTTGGTGCGGATGAAAGCATTGCCGGCCGGACCGCCGGCGCTGTCCGCCAGCGACCTGCCGTTGGTGCCGGTGCCCGCGGGTTCATTGAAGGACCAGCGGTGCCGCAGCACGAGCGGCTGGCAGCGGGAGAGCAGCGTGACGGCGGAATTCGCACTGCCGCCGGCGCTCGTCGCTGTCAGGGTGTAGGTGCCGCTGAGGGTCGGTGTAAAACTGACGCTGCCGGTGTTGCCGGAGATGGCCGGCACACCGTTGTCGATGCTCAGACCGGTCAGCGGTGAACTCGCGCCGCTGGTGATGTTCCATGAAAAGGTCACCTGCTGTCCTGGCAGAAACGTTTCAGGAGTGACGGCGAAGGAGTTGATGACCGGCGGATTGGAGACCGGCGTCTTGCCGAATGTGCCGGCATCGGTGTTGTAACTGTCGCGCACCTCGGTCAGCCCGAGCGAGGTATCGTGGACTTTGACTTTGGCGATGCTCAGCGTCGCATTGAACCCCGCGGGCAGGAACGGCGAGACATTGCTGTTCTGTCCGGCGATCACGATATTGAATCCCTGGTGCGTGTTGAGCACGAGCGCGCGCGAATTGTTCGCCTGACCGTCCACATACAGACGCACCGTGGCGCCGTCGTAGGTGTAAACGAGATGATGCCACTGATTGGCCGCCGGCTGGGGGATCCACGGCATGTCCGGAGCATCCCAGTGTCCCACGGCGCCCCATGTGCCGTGGTGGCCCCAGTTGAATGACATGTTCGTCCCCGCCGGGCCGCCGCGGTGCCCCCATGCCACAAGCGTTTCCTCGTCCACGGTGGAAGGATTCACCGCCCACACTTCGATGCTGCGCGCGCCCTGGCCGCCGATGCTGTTCGGCGCAATCGGACCGCTGTAATAGTTCGCGGTGCCGTTGAAAGTGACGGCGTTGACCGTGTTCCCCCCGCCGGCCCCCGGCGTCACGCTCGTCACCTGCGGCACGGTGGGGCTGCTGGTGAAATTTCCGGCAAGGCTGCCGGTGTTGTTCCAGACCGGCAGGGCTCCGGGCGGGAGCGAGGTGGCGTCAAGATTGACGAGGACTGCGGCCTCCACAGGGGCAGAGGCGGTCGCAGCAAAAGCAGCCACGACGGCTGCTGTCAGCTTTCTGTTCATATCCGGGGTGCAGTTAGGGTGAGCACCGTGCCGCGCAGGGGCGCACGCGAGCGCAGTGATGACGCCGTTTCTACCCGGCCGCGCATGCCGGAACCAAGTACAATCGCCGATGAAATCAGGCCGCGCGGCATGAGAATTTACGCGCCTGCGTCTCTCCACTCCGCGGGGCATGGTGTTATGCGGGGGCATGGACATTTCGTCTCCGGCCACCATCCTCCGCGCTCCCGGCGAGGGTGAAACCATCACCGCCTTCGGCGACACGCTGCTGTGCAAACTCAGCGCCGGCGCGACCGGCGGGCAGCTGTCGCTCGCACATCTGACGACTCCGCCGGGAAACGGCCCGCCGCTGCACCGGCATACGCGTGAGGACGAGATGTTCATCGTCATCGCCGGACGCTTTCGCTTTGTGAGTGACGGCGTGGAAAGCGTCGCGGAGCCCGGTGCTGTGGTCTGGCTGCGGCGCGGCACGGTGCACACGTATAAAGTGATCAGCGACATCCCTGGCGAAGCGTGGGTGTTCGTGATGCCCGGCGGATTTGAGAATTTCTTCCGCAGTTCGGCCGCGCTCTTCGCCGAAAGCGCCGGCGGCCCGCCGGATATGGATAAAATCATGGCCGCCGCCGCCGCACAGGGCATCGAAATCCTCGGCCCGCCGCTCAACTGAATCCCCTCCCCTGACACTTCACATGAATGCCCGACTGCTCTTTCTCATGCTGGCCGCCGCCACCGCCGCGCCGGCCGCCGGTCCCGCGTGGTGGCCGCAGTTTCGCGGAGAGAAGGCCGGCGGCATCGGCGACGGAGCGCCGCCGGAGCAATGGGACGCGGCAAAGGGCGAACGCGTTCTCTGGAAGCACAAAGTGCCGGGACTCGGACTGGCTTCCCCCATCGTCTGGGGCGATCATGTTTTTGTCACCACCGCCGCCTCGGACCAGGACAACGCCGAACTGAAGATCGGCCTCTACGGCGACATCGCCTCCGTGACTTCTGAGGACGGCGTGAAGCACGACTGGCGGGTGTATTGTCTGCACCGCCTGACAGGTGAAACAGTCTGGGAGAAGACGGTGGTCAGCGCGGTGCCGGCCTCGCGGCGTCATCCGAAATCCTCACACGCCAACTGCACGCCCGCGACGGACGGCGAGGCGCTCGTGGGCGTGTTCAACGAAACTCTCGCCTGCCTCGATGCAAAATCCGGTGAGGTGCGCTGGCAGGTGAACCTCGGCCCGCTGCGCGGCGGATACTTCCGCGCGCCGGAGGACACCTGGGGTTATGCCTCCTCGCCGATCATCCGCGACGGCCGCGTCATCGTGCAGTGCGACGTGGAGAAGCAGTCGTGGATCGCCGCCTTCTCTCTGAAGGACGGCAAGGAACTCTGGCGCACACCGCGGAACAACAAGCCGTCATGGGCCACGCCGTCCACCTACAAACACAACGGCGCCACGTTCATCGCCGCCAACGGCTACGAACGCATCGCCGGTTATGAACTCGCGACCGGCAAGGAAGTCTGGCACGTGCAGGGCGGCGGCGACATTCCCGTGCCCGCTCCGGTGGTGCAGAACGGCCTCATCGCCATCACCAATGCCCATGGCCGCCTCGCGCCGGTTTTTGTCATCGGCACCGATGCCGCGGGCGACCTCGCGGCGGCGGATGAAGGCGACAAGAACAAGTATCTCCGCTGGCTCCAGCCGCGCCGCGGCAACTACATGCAGACGCCCCTGATGCTCGGCGGCAGACTCTATCTTTGCAACGATGCCGGCGTCGCCACGTGTTTCGATGCCGCCACCGGCGACGAGAAGTGGCGCGAACGCCTCGGCGACGGCAGCACCGGCTTCACCGCGTCTCCCGTCGCCGCCGGCGGCCGGCTCTACTGGACCGCGGAGAACGGGCGCGTCGTGGTGGTGCGCGACTCCGACAATTTCGAGCGACTCGCGGAGAACGACCTCGGCGAGCCGGCCATGGCCTCGCCGGCCATCGCCGACGGGGTGCTCTACTTCCGCACCCGGCGTCACCTCATGGCTGTGAAGTGAGCGCGCGCCGGCCCACAATTTCCAGGCGCGCCGGCAATCCTGTGGCATGATGGGCCGTCCCCGCTCCCCGATGTCCCTCGCCTCCGAAGTCGCTCTCCTCGCCCGCGTTCACTGGCGCACCTTTCGCGCCCGGGCTTCGCAGTCCGCGAAGCATTCGCGGCTGATGACGGCCACCATCGCGATCTTCCTCATCGCCTACCTCATCGCCGGCTACCTCATGTTCCGTCAGGGCCTGAGCTATCTGCTGAAACTCCCCGGCGTGGGCTTCATGATCACCTCGCGGGTGCTCTACATGACGTATTTCTTCTTTCTCGTCATGCTGGTGTTCTCCAATGCCGTGCTGCTCTACAGCGGCCTGTTCCGCGGCCGGGAAACGCCCTGGCTGCTGACCACTCCGGTGAGTCCGCGGGCCATCTATCTCTGGAAGATCATCGAGTCTTTCCTCGTCAGCAGCTGGGGACTGGCCATTCTCAGCGCGCCCATTCTGGCGAGTGTGGGCACCGTATTCGGTGCGGATGCGTGGTTCTATTTGAAGTGCGCCCTCGTGTACCCGCTGCTGCTGCTGCTGCCCGCGGCCGTGGCCGGACTGCTCGTTGCCGCTCTGGTGCGCTGGTGGGGCCGCACGCTCCGGGTGTTGTTGTGGATCGGGATGGCGCTTGTGGCCTGGCGCATCGTCTCCGGACTCGCCGGACCGTCCGATTTCGCCGAACTCGCCAAGACCACCGACCTCAGTCAGGGCTTCCGCAAAGTGCTGGGCTTCACCGAAATCACCATGAACCGGTTCCTGCCGAGCGCATGGATGGCGGAGATGATGATCTACTGGTCGCACGGCCATGAATCACGCGGCATCTTCTACGGTCTGGTGCTGCTGAGCTGGGCGCTCATGCTGGGCTGGGCCTGCACCGCCGTAGCCAGCCGGGCCACCTTCCCGGCGTGGAATCTCAGCCAGCAGCGGCGCGCCCGCCGCACCGGACGCCAGCGCATCCCCTACGCGCAGGCGCTCGGGCGGGCGTTTCACGCCGGCCCGCTCCACCGTCTGCTGCCGCTGCGCCGCGACACCGTGGCGCTCATTCGCAAGGACCTGAAGGAATTCACCCGCGACCCCGCGCAGTGGATTCCCTGCGCCATCGTCTTCACCCTGCTCCTGCTCTACGCCGCCAATTTGAACCGCGCCGCCGACGCCGATCCCAACAAGCCGCTCTTCAAGCTCGTGCTCAGCAGCCTCAATTTCGGAGTTTGCAGCCTGACGCTTTCCACCCTCACCACGCGATTTATTTTTCCCATGTTCAGTCTCGAAGGCCGCCGGCTCTGGGTGCTGGGGCTTTCGCCGGTGGGCATGGAGCGCGTGCTGCGGCAAAAGCTGATGCTTTACTCCACCATCATCGGGGCCGCCACCGGTTCGCTGATGTTCCTGTCAGGCCTCAAGCTCGGCATGCCGCTGTCCGGACTCCTTTTCTATGTCGGCGCCATCGTGGTGATGAGCACCGGCCTCACGGCGCTCGCCCTCACCCTCGGCGTGCTGTTCCCCAATTTCCACGATTCCAGTCCCGCCAAAATCGTGTCCGGTTTCGGCGGCACGCTGTGCCTGATTCTGAATTTCATCTACATCCTGCTCTTTATGGGCATCTTCGTCTGGCAGGGCGTTTATGCCGAGCGCCATCAGGGCGAAGAGTGGGCCGCGGAACGGCTCGAACGCACTACCCTTGCCGGCCTCGGCCTGCTGATCATGACCATCGCGTTCACCGGCCTGCCGTATTATTACAGCCTGCGCCGCATCAAGCGGCTCGACCTGCAGGGCACGCTGTAAAAAGCCGGGAACGCAGCAGGACGGCGATTTCCGGCGCTGTGGCTGTGTCCTGACAAAGTGTCTTCGCGCCGGTTCACCTCAAACAGGGAGCATGGACCTGCGACCGGACACGGAGCACCCCGGATGCTCAGTCAGTCGTGGCCACACAAAGCCAAATCCAACGGATGAATTCGATTTCACCGGCAAATCCGTGTGCATCAGTGTCCATCCGTGGTTTTGGCCTCACCATTATTTCGTGCCGGTTCACCGGCTGCTGCCGAGCGCTGCCATGATCTGCTCGCGCAGGTCCACATTCGCCTTCCATTCCAGCGTCACCAGCGCCCGGGTGCGGTTCACCAGAGCGCGGAGATCGCGCAACGGATTCTCAAAGGCAAGGTGCGGCGCCTGCGCCGAACCATCGCCCGGTGACTGAAAGTAAGCCTGACTCCCCGCACCGGTGAACAGCCGCAGCGCCCATGCCAGCGCGGCACACCACGCCGCCTGGGGCACCATGCGCGCCGCTGCTTCCGGCTCCTGCGCCGGTGCGGACAGGTGCCGCGCCGCGAGCACTGACGTCCAGTTCGCATCCGGCTCGCGCCGCTGCCATGCGGCGAGCGTGTCCGGCATCGCCTCCACCGAAACCTGTTCCTGACTGAGCCGCTGCATGACGCGCAACGCTTCATCCACCACCATCGGCAGGCCCTGACCGCTGCCGCAGCAGAGCACCTCCAGCGCGATGACGCCCAGCGAATACAAATCCGCCGGCGCCGAAAGCCGGGGCACCAGCGCGCATTCGCAGTCCACCGGCGGCGGCGCCTGACCACCTGCCGAAAGCGACGCCGCCACCTCCGCCGCCGGACGCCAGCGGCCCGTGCGAAACACCACCTCGCCGCGCGACGGCTCCAGTGCCGTGATCGTTCCCTGCAGCGGCTGCGCAGCCAGTGGACAGTGGATCAGCAGCGTGTCCGCCGCACGCGGCAGCGGTTCCGTCAGAATGAGCGTGCCCTCCGCCTCAATCTGATCCTTTTGCGAACCCGCCGCTTTGATCTGACTCAGCCGCAGCCTGCCTTTCACAAAGCGGGGCGCACTGACCTCCGGATGACGATAAATCCCCGGCGGCGGCTCTTCTGTCAGGAGAAACACCGGATCGTCCCCGCCGCCGCCCAGCCACCGCGTCGCTGCAGACGGCTGATCCAGCACCGGCTGCACCGTCCACAGCGCCAGCCCGCTGCTCCCGCCGGCCCATTCCACGCCAAAGCTCCGCGATTTCAAGTTGAGCAGCGGCAGCCGGCGGCTGCGCACCGCGGACTCCACGGCCTGCATCATGCCGAGCAGCAGCGAGAGCTTCAAATGCAGCATCTCCGCGAGCGGTGGCACCGCTCCCTGCCAGCAGCGCAAATAAAACCCCGGGGTGTGCCGTATGTCGCGCAATTGCTGCATCGCGACCTCCCCCGGGCGCGGTCCAGGCGGAGGCAGCTGTCCTGACGAAACGGCGGCCGCATAGTCACCGGCGCTGAACGGCGCCGCATAACGCACCAGGACGTGCCCGCCCTCTGCATTGAAAGTGAGCGCGGCGCCCTCCGCGGAATCCGCCGGCAGCAGATCGCCGTTTTCCTTCCAGCGAAAGACCGGCGCCGGCGACTCTTCGCCGCCCGTCCCCACCAGCCGGCCGTCGCCGGAATCCGCAAAACACTGCCGCAACTCCCGCCAGCGCGCCGCGCGGGCCGGGGCTTCCGGCACCCCGCCGCCCAATTGAAAAAACGGCGACCCGCTGACCCGTTCCACCCAAAGTTCCAGCCATTGCAGCACGCCGCCCGCGGCATCTGTCAGGGCTCCGGCAAACACCACCGCCTCCGCCGTTTCCCGCAGCACCACCGCCTTGCCGCCGGAGAACACCGCCGCCACCCGCGGCCACGCGCCGCCGGAAAGCGCGCGGAAAACGACTCCGGCGGGAGGATTCTGAATGGCTGGCAGCGGCATGGGGGAAAGTCCTGCGCTAATAACGTCCATGCGGCGGAACGCAAGGCGCACCGCCTCCGTTGCCAATTCCCTCATCCCCGGCCACACTCCGCCCATGAATCACGATGAAGAAGCCGCCCAGCTCGGTCTCAGCCGCTCCGGGCGCACGGCCATCATCGGCCTCGACGACCGCAAACCGCTTTACCAGACCACCGGCCAAACCGGCATCGCCGCCCTGCGCGCCGAAGCCTGCATCCACGAACGCAACCGCCTCGAAACCGTCGCCGAATTCTACGCCCTGCTGAGCGTGCTCGCCTGGGCCGGCATCCTCAGCGGCGACAACTCCGCCTCCAAAGGCAAAACCACCTATCAGTTCGGCAAAGGCACGAAAGAAAGCCGCACCGAGGCCGCGCACTGCATTCCCGCCCAGGTCCTCATCAACGGTCTCTATCCCAACTCGCTCCTCGAATCCGCCGCCAACGTCCACCGGTGCGGACTCAAACCCCTGCCCGTCGCCAGCAAACTCCGCAACCTCTTCGGCCGCACCAACATCACCAGCGTCGAAGTCAACGACGCCGACGGCTCCATCGAACGCATCTCCGGCGGCCTCGGCATCAAGATCGCCTTCGTCAAATGGACCGACCATCTCCTCGACCAACTGGAGAAACATCCGCCCGGAAACCAGGCCGGCGTGCTCGACGCCGCCCGCAAAGCCTACGGCTTCTACCTCGACGCCGAAAAAATCGCCACCCGCACCCGCCTCACCCGCCGCAGGGATAAATCTATCCTGGATAAAACCAAACGCGCCAAAAACGATCTCCAGATTCTGCTGCTCGAATCCTTCCAGCAAACCCAGGCGGCACAACTCACCCCCTGCCCGCTCAACGACACCGATTTCCAGATCTTCTGGGAGGAAGTGACCCAGCGGGATACTTAACCTGGAAAGGAAAATGGAGAATAAGAAAACCACAGATGGACGCTGATTAACACGGATTTACGCATGATGTCGGATTCACTTTCCGGAGGAAGATTCACGTCATCACAACTTGCTGAGCATCTGTGTTTATCCGGGTCCATTCGTGGTTCCATTTTCCTCTTAAGGCTTAACAGAGTCGCGGCACAGCATCCGATCCGGCACGGCAGGGGCGCTTTGCGCCATAAAAAGCCGGCAGGGACATGCTGCGCACGTCCCATTTCTCCGGCTCCTCCTCACGCGGGCGTCCGGCGCATCGTACACCTCAAAACAGCTCCACGACATACTGTTCGTGGAAACTGCGGCCGTCGAGGCGGACCCAGTAGATGCCGCGTTTGCCTTTGGTTTCGGGCTCCCAGTTGATGGTGTTGTCATAGACGTGGGTGAAGCCGACGGGGATTTCGCGGCCTTTGGGAGTCTCGCCGCGGGGGATGTGCTGTTCCGGGCGGGCGGTGAGTTTCCACATTTTGACGGTGGTGTCCGGCGGGAGGGAACCGGTGTGATAGTAGGACCAAGCATTGCCGCGGATGTAATCGCGCGGGTAGAGGCCGCGGCCGGGGTAGGACCAGCCTTCGCGGGCCTTGGTGCCGCTGCTGTCCATGCACCACATGGCGGAGAAGGTGCCTTCGCGGCCAAAGCCGGCGTTTTTCATCGGCGGATTGAGACACCAGCGGCGGTGGCCGCGCTGGGCGCGGTTGTTGTCGCCGCCGTCGCCGATGTAGCCATCCACGGTGGAGGCCATGTCGTGGTGCCCGGCGCTGAGATTGCAGCGGTTGGTGCTGTGCCCCAGATCATGACTGATCTGACCGGCTTCGGCGCAGGCTTTGGAGGCATCCTGCGCGCCATCGAGCATGTGAGGCTCGGTGCCGACATTCGCATAGAGGCCGCTGAGGAAGCGATAGGCATTGAGCCGGCAGATGGCCTCATGGACTTCGCGGCTGAGGTCCTTCGGTTTGTCGCGCTGGAGAATGGTGCGCAGGCCGCTGCGGATTTCGTCTTTGGTGCGCGGATAAAGGCGGCCCTTCGCCGGATCGCCGGGGATCTCGACATCGTCCTCATCGGCCCCGCCGGGGAGCGGAATTTCGGGACCCGGGGGACTGCCGGACGGCGTCTTCGGCTTCGGCGCCGGAGCCGGGGGCGCGGCTTTTTTCTCCAGCGACTCCAGATACATCGTGTCCACCGGCATCAATTCCTCGCGCGGCACCGTGACCGTCTGCTTGCTGTTCTTCCTCTGAATGATGACACTCTCACCCTCGACGCGGGCGAGGCTGCCTTCGATTTTCTGCCCGCGCACCGTTTGCCAGATGCGCACCTCCGCGGCGTCCGCAGCGTGAAGCGTGACAGCGAGGAACAGGGATAACAGGAGAGAGCGAAGCATGAAACGAAGCGAATGGGGGACCACGAACGGGCACCGGTGAACTCGAATGGAAAAGAAAAATCGCGCGACCCGGATTCCGGGCGCAGGGGGCGCGGTCTTTTGGTTGCGGCTGCGAACAATGCAAGCCCGTTGAAGGAGCCTGCGGTTCACGCCGCATTCACCTGGCCCCTGCCGGCGCGGGCAGGAATTCCAGCACCGCGGCACCCGCCTCCAGACGCGCGCCGGAGATCTGTTTCATGACGTCCGCAACCCCGGGCGTTTTGCTGACGCGCAGGGGATCGAACAACAGCGTGTCGAGATGCCCGGCCTCTTTGTATTGATTGAGGAAGCCTTCGGTAACGGTGCGCCCGGGAACGGTGAGATTGAGCGTGCGGAGCTTGAGGCCTTTGGCCTTGTCCACCGCCGGCGCCACCTCCGCAGTGCCGTTGAGGAACAGCCGCTCGCCGCTGAAGGGCACCCCGTTGAGGGCGACGGAAATCTGCACTTTCACCGTATCGCCAATGCTTTCCACCCTGGCATTTTCGCGCATGCCCTGCACTTCCTCGCCGGAAGCGAGCAGATTGTTCAAATCCTCCACCGTGAGGCGCAGTTCCGTCTTTTCCTTCCGGCTCACCGCCGCGCCGAACTCACTGATCCGCGAGCGCAGCGCGGCAACCACTTCCGCCGCGGGCTGAGCGGGGCTGACCGGCTTCGCCGCGGCGTCGGTGAAGGTGCGGATTTCCCGCAGCTGCCCGTAGAGCGTCCACAACATCCAGCCGCCCAAAACCAGCAGCCACACGCCGCCTACCAAAAAAAGCAGGCAGCCGGGAGAGAGTTTGCGCGAACGGGTGACGACGGAATCAGACATGATCGCGAGGCAAAGCACGCGGGCTTCAGGCGCGCAAGGCGGCGTGTGGGATAAGCCTGAAAAGGAAAATAGAGAGGAGGAAAACCGCAGCCGACCGAAGGGAACCGGAGCGCAGCCGAGACAGCCGCAGGCAAACCGGCGAACACTTCATCTTAACTGATGAGCCAAATGGGCACTGATGCACACGGATTGACGCATGAATTCGGATTCACTCCCCGGAGGAGGATTCCCGTGAACACAACTTGCTGAGTATCCGTGATCATCCGGGCCCATCCGTGGTTCTATTTTCCTTTTAAGGACAAGCGATGAATGGGGACTGAACTCAAGGTCCAAGACACTTCCGCACCAATTCCACGTGCGGTTCGCTGTCCGGAAGATTTGTCAGGCGCGTCTTCAGTTTCACATAGTCGTCCCGGGGGACCGGCTCCGGGACACGGTCATTCAGTCGCAGCCCGCCGACGGCTTCCGCGAGTTCCGGAAGCCAGCCGGGAATGCGGCGACCGGCGACCTGCACCGTCCAAATGGCGGCCGTCCTGTCCAGCGAGGCCGTGATCACGCGGTGTCCGTCTGCGCTGAACGCAGCGGAGAGCACTTCGTCCTCATGGCGCAGGGGATCGCTCAGCGCGAGGCCGGTGGCGGCATCCCAGAGTCGCGCGGTTTTGTCGAGTGAAGCCGTCACGATGCGCAATCCATCGGGACTGAAGCGGGCAGTGAGCACGGAGTGAGCGTGTTCGAGAGGTTCTTCGGTCAATTGCCGCCCGGTGGCCGCGTCCCACAGGCGCGCCGTGCGGTCGCCGGAGGCAGTGACCAGTTTGGTGCCGTCGGGACTGAATTCCGCGTACTCAATTTTGGCCGGGTGACGGCATTCCGCGACCAGTTTCCCGGCCAGCGACCAGACCTTCGCAGTGCCATCCAGCGGAAGAGTCACGATGCGGTCTCCGGCGGGGCTGAATTGCGCAAACCACACGCCGGCACCGTGCTCGATCGGCCCCTCACGCAAGTCACCGGCCCTCGTGTCGAGAATGCGCACGGTTCCGTCGCCGGCTGCCGTCACGAGCAGCGTTCCGTCAGGGCTGAAGCGGAGGGAGTTCAGCCTCCCGTTTCCGGTCAGCGGAGGGAGCAATGCCTGACCGTTGGCGGCATCGATGATCAGGATGACCCCGTCCTCGGCACTGACCGCCGCCTTCGATCCGTCGGCGCTGATGTCAGCGCAGGTGATGTTTTGAGTCAGCCTGAGCACCTCGCCAATGGGAACACCCTTGTCCATATCCCACAGGCGGGCCTCGTCGTAGAACTCCACCCCTCCGGCATACTTGCGGGCGGCCATAACCGCGCGCGCACCGGCTCCGGTGCACCGTGCCGCGACGGCTTCCCAGGGGACGGGGAAGTCCGGCGCAGACCGGCGCGCCGCGGTCGCGGCGTCCCACACAATGACCGACTGCGGGTCGTCGAAGTCGAAGGCGCCGCCGGGATTGGCCATCGGATAGACTGTTCCCGTCGCCGTGAGGGCGCTGCGGCCCGCGGCATCGAACGACGCGGAGACCACCCAGCGGTCGTGAGGCAGCAGAAGCGCCGCATCCCGCGGCTGCGGCAGGGACCACAGCCGAACCTCCCGGCTATCGAGCGGCACGGTCAGAACGCGGGTGCTGTCGCTGCTGAACTCAGCGTAATAGACCGGCCCCGGGTGCAGGATGGGTTCTGCAGCCGCCGTGCCGCTCGCGCTGTGCCACATCCTGACCGTATGATCCGTGGAAGCAGTGAGCAGACTCTCACCTCCGCTGCTGAAGACCGCGGACCGCACTGCCGAAGCGTGCGGCACGCGGTACACTTCCCCGCCGGACGGAACCCGCCAAACCACCGCCACGCCCGCGGTGTCCGATGTCACCAGCCGCGTGCTGTCAGGGCTGAACATGAGCGACGTCACGTGGTCGTGAATGAGCGGCCCGGCGACAGCCTGGCCGGATGCCGTCTCCCACACGGTCAAGTCCCAGTCGGCACTGATCTTCCTCGTTTTGTCGGTGCTGTTTTTCGCCGCCACTGCCAGCCATTTGCCGTCGGGGCTGAAGGCGAGCCGCCGCCCGGGACCGCTCAGTTCGAAGCGGTGGACAAGTTTATCATCCACCGTGGTCCGCACCTCCCCGGACCCGTCTTCGAGCGCAATCGCCATCATGCTGCTGTCCCGGCTGAACTGCACGGCATTCACTTCGCCGGCAACTGGCAGAGCTTCGCCCGCCGGCTCCCCGGTGAGCGCTGAGAATCGCCGCAGCATCGCATTCTTCGTACCCGTGGCGAACCACGCGCCGTCCGGGCTGAACGTCGCAGTCCAGACCGGCGATTCATGTTTCATCGGAGGGAAAACCAGACCGCCGTTGCCGGTATCGAGCACGCAGACCGTTCCGTTGGCCGAGGCCAAAAGCACGCGGCGCCCGTCCGGGCTGAAGGTCAGTTGCTGCACCGCGCCGGCTTGCGCGTACGGCGGGCATTTTTCCGTCCCGGTTTGCGGATCCCAAAAACGAATGCAGCCATCCACCGCCGCCGTGACGATGGTGGTTCCATCAGGGCTGAACCGCGCGAGACTGACAAATGCCGGATGCAGCAGCGTCGCCGGCTCCGGGCGGAAAAACCGGCGCTGTTGCAGTACCGCCATGATGCGCTCCGCGGCCACACGCTGGTCCGGATGGCGCCGGAGCACATGAGCCAGCCACGCCAGCCCCGCGGGCGATTCGCCCCGCTGCAGCAGCGTCTCGGCCTTCTGGATCTGCAGCCGCACCACCATTTCCTCGGTGATCTCCGTCTGCCGCTGCGCCTTCGCCGTCTGCTCCTCGGCAATCTGCTTTTGCCGCTGCGCTTCGCTCGTCTGGTGGCGCTGATAAAACCATGCACTGGTCGCCAGGGTTGCAATCACCGCCACGGCGAGGCCGATCTTCCGGGCGGCGGCGAGCCGCTTCTCCACCAGCTGCCGCCACTTCACCGACTTCCCGCTCTGGAGCAGCGCGAGGTCGGCCTGCATTTCCTCCGCCGATTGATAGCGCTCCGCAATGCTCTCTGCGCAGGCTTTGAGAATGACGGCGTTGAGTTCCATGAGCGACTCCTGCTCTTCACGGGTCAGTGAGTCGTGCAGACCGGTCATGGGCTCGGGATACTCCTTGCGGTCCTTGCCCATGCTGACCTCGTAGAGCACCTTGCCGAGGCTGTAGAGATCGGCCTGCGGGGAGGTCGGCCCCTCCGGCGGAATGAATCCCTCCGTGCCCACGAATGACAGCGCCTCCTCCGTCACCGTGACCAGCCCGATGTCCGCCAGCTTGGCCACGCCCTGCACGAAGATGATGTTCGAGGGCTTGATGTCGCGGTGGATCAGGCCGTTCCGGTGCAGATGGCCCAGCGCCGATGTCAGGCTCAGTCCCAGTTGCAGGCAGTCGGCGACCGGAAGCCGCCGGCTCACGCGCCGTTTCGAGGTCAGAGTGCCCGGGACATAAGTGTCAGGATCGATGGCCGGCGCCGGCGCTCCCATCGCGCCCGACGACTGCGCATCGTCCGCCAGTTCCATGACGTAATAAAAGCAGCCCTGCCCGTCCTGACGGCCCGCCTGGAGAATATCCACGAGGCCGTCGCTGGAGCGGGAGACCGGCTCGTAGCGCTGAATGCCGCGGAACTCGCGCTCGTAGGGATCGTTACTGGCGAAACTGTCGCGCCACACCACTTTCACCGCGCGCCAGGAGCCGAAAACGTTGCGCGCCAGCCAGACTTCTCCGTAAGCCCCGCGGCCGATGCAGCGGAACAGTTCATGGTCGGGAATGTCAGGACGTCGGGAACGGTCGCCGTCGGGAAACTGCCAGCCGCCCTCCGTGGGAGCGGATTGCATCGCGGCCTGCTTGGCCTCCGCTGACGGTGACGTCTCCATGCGTTCAGTCTTCGGTTTCGCGCCACGCGGTGCGGATTTGCCGCATCAGCCGCCGGCGCATCGCTGAGCAGGGAACACCGGAACAGTAACGCTGAAACGGCTCGCGGCGCAGCGGCAGCGGGATGGCCTGCAGCATTCGCAGGAGAGCATCAGTGATGGCACGCATGGTCGTCATTGGTTGCCGGTGGTTGCGCCCGCCGCGGCGAAGCGCCCGCCGGTGAGGGCGGATTTCTCGAGGCGTTTGCACTCCTCCTTTACCAGTTTGCTGATACCGCGGCACGCAAAATATACTTTGCCCAGGCTGATCCCCAGCAGCCGCGCCACCTCCCGCGCCGGAATTTGTTGCACCATGTGCATGTAAAACACCTGATACTGTGCCGCCTTCGCCTTCGCCTTCACGCGCTCGACGGCCGCATCCAGCAAATTGCCCTCCCACTCCTGATCCCACACCTCCTCAATGGCCTGACCGTGCGGATCCGGAATCCGCTCCACTGGATCCGTGCCCTCCGTCCCAGTCCTGTCATATCCGCTGTGCATCCGCTCCGGCCGCCGTTTGCGGAACTGGTCGATGATCCGCAGCCGCGTCACATGTTTCAGCCAGCCTTTGAAGCTGCACTTCGCCGGATCGTATTCAAAGCTCGGCATCTTCTTTGCGATCGAGATCACCGTTTCCTGCACCACCTCCTCGGCCTCGGTGTTGCTCAGCCCTGATTTCAACGCCACGGCATAGATCAGCTTCCAGTAAGTATCGAAAAACTCCTGCCAGCTCGCCCGGTCCTCCCAGTCGCGCAGCCGGCTGATAAGACTGCGCCGCGTGGGAGTGCCGTGATCGTGGGGTTCGGGTGTCATGAAATGCCTTTGGCGGAAAGAATCGCATGCCATCACCCTGTTTTTGAAGAAAACTCTCCGCGAAATTTTCGAAATCTCCGTCCGGGCAGCCGATCCATCTTTCAACGCTCCCTGCCGCGGTGTGATTCACTCCGGTGTCCGGTGCCAAATCCCGTGCATTATGTCTCAAGCGCTGCATCCATCCCGGCGTCGCAAGTCCCCAGCTCCTGTGATCGTCCCGACCTCAACCCGGGCACGGACGACGCCGGTCTCCAACCGCCCGCATAATCCGAATGGAGCCCGGTCACGCTTCCCCCGGGTGCTGTTGAGTGGGGCCGCTTGCGGTATGATCACAATCTGTGCAGTAAGAGCCGGTAGCATCACTCCGCTGGGAAGCTGGCCGGGATTCCAGCGCGGGCCGTTTCTGGGCGTGGCGGTGGAGAATGGATATGCGTATGCAGCTACCGGCGATGCCGGACTGCAAATCTTCGATGTGCGAGATCCTGCCGCGCCGGTGCGCGTCGGCGGATTCAATACAGGTGGCTACTCCTCCGGTGTCGTGGTTTCCGGGCACTACGCATTTCTCGCGGACGGCGATGCCGGGTTGCAGGTGATCGATGTGAGCAATCCGGCGGCACCGGTGCACGCCGGCGGTTACGACACGAACGGCTATACCGAAGCGCTCGCCGTCTCGGGCAGTTATGTTTATCTCGCGAGCGATACCGCGGGGATGGAGGTCATCGATGTCAGCAATCCGGCAACACCGGTCAGGGTCGGCGGCTTCGCGAGCAATGACGCGACCGGCGTGGCGGTTTTCGGAACCCGGGTCTATCTGGCGGACGGCAACGCCGGCCTGCAGGTGATTGATGTGAGCAATCCGGCGGCCCCGGTGCGTCTGGGCGGCGTGGACACGCCGGGGGATGCTGACGGGGTCTCGGTTGCCGGCAACTTTGCCTACGTCGCTGATGAAAATTGGGGGCTGCAGATTATCGATGTCAGCGACCCGGCGTCGCCGGTGATCGTCGGCAACGCTCCCGCCGCCGCGGCATGGAGCGTGGCGGTTCGCGGCAACTATGTGTTCGTCGCGGATACCGATAACGGGTGGCTGGTGATCGACGTGAGCGATCCGGAATCGCCGGTGACCGTCGCCGTCTATGAACCCGGCGCCTCCATCTACGGCGCGGTCATCACGGGCGAACACGCTTTTGTCGCCGCCGCGTTCGGAGGACTGCGAATCATGGACGTGAGTGATCCGCTCAATGCCGCTAGTGTCGGCGGCTACACGCGCGGCGATTGCTCGGGCATCGCCGTTTCGGGAACTCACGTGTGCCTCGCTGAGGGCGGATCCGGCCTGCAGGTGATGGACGTCGGTAATCCGGCGGCACCAGCGAGGATCGGCGGCTTCGACACGGCCGGGGACGCTGACGCGCTGGTGATTTCCGGCACGCAGATTTATATCGCCGACGATGAGGGAGGATTGCAGATCACCGACGCGGGCAACCCCGCAGCGCCGCTTCACGTCAGCAATTATCAGTCCGGCGGCCGCGTCCTCGACGTCGCCGTTTCCGGAAACCATGCCTTTCTCGCCGACACTTCCGCCGGGCTGCGCATTCTCGATGTCAGCAATCCGGCGGCACCCGTGTCCGTGGGAACATGGCAAAGCAGCGGTGTCGTGACCCGCGTGGCCGTCTCCGGCAGCTTCGCCTGCCTCGCGGCCGGCAGCGCCGGGATCGAAATCGTCGATGTGAGCAATCCGGCGAGTCCTGTCGGCGCCGGCAACTACCAAACGGGGATCGACCCTGTCGCGCTGACAGTATCCGGCGATTTTGCCTATGTCATTTACGCGGAAACCGGACTGGAAATCATCGACGTGAGCAATCCCGCGGCACCGGCGCGCGCGGGCGGATATCCGGCGACCGGAGTTCCGGGCAGGCTTGCGGTCTCCGGCCAGCAGCTTTTCATCGCCGACGGCAGGGCCGGTGTTCTCGTGCTCGATGTCAGCCGCCCTCAGGCCCCTGTGCTGGTGGGCAGCTATGACACTCCGGGCTGGGCGGCGGATGTCGCGGTGTCCGGCGATTTCGTTTATGTCGCCGATGGCGACTGGGGACTCGCGGTGCTTGAGTTCACGCCGGTGGCATCACGCATGGTCCTGACATGGCCGGCGTCCCCGCTGCAATTCCCGGTCGAGTCGGCGACACATCTCGCGGGGCCGTGGCTGCCGCATCCCGGCACGGTCGAAACCAACGGGCCGCTCCAGCAGTTGACGGTCGCGCCGCTGGGTCCGCGCGGATTCTTCCGGACACGCAGCCACTTTGGCGAACCGGCGCCGCTGCCGGATTTCAACTCATCGGTGCGCGAGAGGGGCGCGAGTTTCTCCAGCGACGGCCTGACCTTTTACTTCAGTTCCGAGAGTTCGGGAAATTTCGATATTCTGTCCTCGACGCGGGCCTCGCTGGACAGTCCCTGGCAAACACCCGTGCGGATCACGGCCCTGAACACCACCGGCGACGATGTCTTTCCCGTCATCTCCGCCAGCGGACTGGCGATCTACTTCTCCGACTACTTCTCGCGTCCCAGCCCGCGCCCCGGGAATCGCGGCGTGGTCGACATCTGGGTCTCCCGGCGGACGAGTGCCGTCTCCCCCTGGCAGAATGCCGTCAACCTCGGCCCGGTCGTCAATTCCTCCGCCTTTGAATACGGTCCCGCCATTTCCAGCGACGAACTCGAACTGTTCTTCACGTCCGACCGCGCCGGCGGCTCCGGTCAGGCCGACCTGTGGATAAGCACGCGCCCGAATGCCGCCGACACGGCCGGATGGACTTCCGCCGTGAACCTCGGCACGGCCATCAATTCGCCTAACGTGGACTGCTGTCCCTGGCTTTCCCGCGCCGGCCTCACGCTTTATTTCTCCTCCAACCGTCCCGACCCGCCGCGTCAGTCAGGCATCAACCGCATCTGGATGACCCGCCGCACTTCGCGCACCTCGCCATTTGGAGCGCCCGTGAGCCTGGGCGAGTCCTTCCCGGACTTCACCAACATGGTGGACCCGTGCTTCTCCCCCGATGGTTCGACGTTCCTCTTCACGACAGGCGGACGCCTCTCCAACCCGGCCCCTTACGGGGATATTTGGCAGGCCCCGGTGATTACGCCGCCGCTTTCCATCTCGCTGCTGCCAGCGCAGGGTGCGCCCGAATAATCGCAGCGATGGGGACATGATGTTGCAATGGAAACGTTGTCGGCAGTGACTTCCAAATACCCGCAGCGGAGCCCGGACCATCCCTGCCGCTTTCGACACCAGGCTTGCTTCTTTTCATCACGCCCGACATGCTGGCCCGAAATTCCCGCCTGCCCATGAGCGCCACCGAACAGAGCCATGCCGGACCGGCGCACGAATTGCTGCCGCTGGTCTATGACGAGCTTCGCAAGCTCGCGGCTCACAAGCTGGCGCTGCTTCCTCCCGGCCAAACCCTCCAGGCCACGGTGCTTGTCCACGACGCATATCTCAAACTGACTCGAGGTGAAAAAGCACAGTGGCAAAACCGCCGCCACTTCTTTGCCGCCGCCGCCGAGGCCATGCGTCACATCCTCATTGACCGCGCTCGCCGCAGAATGCGTGCACGGCACGGTGCCAATGCCGAGAAGATCGAACTGGATGCCATCGAAATTCCGGAACCTGCGAAGGACGAGGTGCTGCTGCTGCTCAACGACGCCCTGGATCAATTGCAGACCCTCCAGCCCGAACGCGCAGAAATCGTGAAGCTGCGCTTTTTCGCCGGGTTCACCGAACCGGAAGTCGCCGCACTTCTGGAAATCTCGGAGCGTTCCGTGCAGCGTCACTGGAGCTGTGCCAAGGCGTGGCTCTTCGAACGCGTTGAAGCCTTGAAAGCGCCGTGAACTTTTTTGGCGGGTTTCTCCTGCAAATCCCGTAAGGACGGCTGACGCATCCTCTAACCGCCAATTCCCATGAACGAGCCGGATTCTCCCGCAGAAACCATCTTCTTCGGTGCCAGGGACATGCCGGACCCGCGGGTCCGGGCCGCATGGCTCGACCACGCCTGCGGCACCGATCGCGCCCTGCGCGAACGCGTCGAGCGCATGTTGAGCGCCGAGCAGCAGGCCGATCAGTTCCTTGCCGACGATCCGCTGCGGCTGGACAAGGCCGCGAGAGGAGAAGGCCCCGGCGCGGTCATTGGCCACTATAAGCTGCTCCAGCAGATCGGCGAGGGCGGCTGCGGCGTCGTTTACATGGCGGAACAGGAGGAACCCATCCGCCGGCGCGTGGCGCTCAAGGTCATCAAGCTGGGCATGGACACCCGGCAGGTCATCGTGCGCTTCGAGGCCGAACGCCAGGCGCTGGCGATGATGGACCACCCGAACATCGCCCGCGTGCTCGACGCCGGCGCCACCGACACCGGTCGCCCGTATTTCGTCATGGAACTGGTGCGCGGCATTCGCATCACCGACTACTGCGACAAGAACAATCTCGGCATGAGGGAGCGCCTCGATCTGTTCGTCACCGTCGCCCACGCCATTCAGCACGCGCACCAGAAAGGAATCATCCATCGCGACATCAAGCCTTCCAATGTGCTCGTCACCCTCCACGACGGCGTGCCGGTGCCGAAGGTCATCGATTTCGGCGTCGCCAAGGCCATCGAGCAGAAGCTCACGGACAAGACGCTTTTCACGCAGTTCGAGCAGTTCATCGGCACCCCCGCCTACACCAGCCCCGAGCAGGCGGAGATGAGCGGACTGGACATTGATACGCGCAGCGACATCTACAGCCTTGGCGTGCTCTTGTATGAACTGCTCGTCGGCCAAACGCCGTTCGACGCCAAAGAACTGCTCAAGTCCGGCCTCAACGAAATGCGGCGCATCATCCGCGAACAGGAACCCAACCGTCCCTCCACGCGCCTGAGCACGATGCTGGCGGAGGAACGCACCGTCACCGCGCAACACCGCGCCGTTTCTTCACCGGAACTCGTCCATCTGCTCAAAGGCGACCTCGACTGGATCGTCATGAAGTGCCTCGAAAAAGACCGCACGCGCCGCTACGAAACCGCCAGCGGCCTTGCCACCGACATCAGGAATTACCTGCACCACGAGCCGGTCGTCGCCCGTCCGCCAACGGCTGCCTATCGCTTTAGTAAACTCCTTCGCCGCAACAAACTCGCCGTCGGCGCCGCCGCCGCCGTGGCCATGGCGCTCATCGCCGGCACGGTCGTAAGCCTGTGGCAGGCGACACGTGCGATGCGGGCCGAGCAGGCGGCGAACGATGAAAGGGAGGTTGCGAATGAGGAAAGGGATTCGGCCGAGGCTGTGCTGACCTTCTTTCGGGACAAGGTCATGGCCGCCGGCCGGCCGGAAGGAGAGAGCGGCGGCCTGGGCAAGGACGTGACGTTGCGCAAGGCAATGGATGCGGCCGAACCACAAATCGAGGAGGCGTTCCGGGATCGTCCGCTGGTGGAGGCGGCGATCCGAAAAACGCTGGGCGAGAGCTACGGCTACCTGGGCGAGCCGGCCCTCGCTGTCCATCAACTGGAACAGGCACTGGCAATACGCCAACAGAACCTGGGTGCTGAGCATGCGAAGACCATCAATGTCATGATGAGCCTGGCGACCGAGTATGAGAAAGCCGGAAAGCGCGACCAGGCCCGCAAGCTCAGCGAACAGGTGATTGAGTTGACAAAGGCCGCCGATCGAATCGATATTTATCCGGATCAACTCCTGAACGCTTATCGGCGAATGGGCAGGACGGAACAGGGTCTGCAGGTCCTCCAACAAATGCTGAAGAACAGCCGAACCACGCTGGGTGAAACACACAAGCAGGCAGTCAACCTTATGCATTATCTCGCTAATGCCCTCGTGGAGACTGGAAAGCCCGGCCTGGCAGTGCCGCTCTTTGAAGAATTGGTGAACCGGGACACTGATAATTCAGGGCCCAACGACCTTATCACTCTTACGAGCAGGAGTTCTCTGGCATTGGCGCACAGCGCGGCAGGACGGCACGATCTGGCCATCCCGCTTTACGAGGAAGTGATTATGCGCTGCGAGGAAGCCTTCGGGGTGAGGAAGTCCATTACCCTTGATTGCAGGCATGGTCTTGGCAGAGCTTACGTCGCAGCCGGGAAATTCGACCTTGCGATCCCGCACCTGAAAGCTGCCCGCGAGGGGCGGGAGGCCACGCTGCGGCCGGGGCACCCGAAAACCATCGAAACACTTGGGGCGCTGGCGAACGCGTACGGCTACGCCGGCAAACTCGACAGGGCGGAGGATCTGTGGCGCAAATTTCTTGAGAAGGACCGCGACAGTCGCTGGGGCAGATCCAGGTTGGCGGAGGTGCTCATCGACAGGGCCAAACAGGACAAAGCGGATTCCTGCAGCGCTGTTGAGCGCATTGACGAAGTCAAAAAACTCCTGCGCGACACCGTCGCCCTGATTCGAGATCGCGATGCAAACGATTTGGCGACGGACGAAGATTTGTTCAGAGTCGCCGGGGTGTGGATCCGGCTGAGTAAGTTCGCCGGCGAGGGGCCACTCTACCGCGAAGCCCTCGAGCAGGCGATCCAACTGGACAAAGAGACGCTCACGCTGCGAACGAACAGGCTGGGATCTGATCATCCTGACACACGCGATGTCATGAATGACATCGCCGACAACTGCAGGCGGCTGGGCAGATTCGACGAGGCGGAGGAGCTCTACCGGAAATACCTGGGATTCGCAAAAGACAGCCTAAACGCACCCATTGGCCTGGCCCGCGTGCTTCTGGAAAGAGTCAGGGATGACTCCAATGATGCTGCGCTGGCAAAGCAGCGCGCCGATGAGGCCGGGCAACTCGAGCGCGAACTCCTTACAAGGGCCAATCTCCGCTACGCCAATGAACCGGAGAACGTGGAAGAACGTCTCTCTGAAGCCGCCGAGCTCTACTACCGGCACAAGCGGTACCCCGAGGCGGAATCCCTTTACCGGGAACTGCTGAAGTGCCAGCGCGACCGTCCCGGTGCCGAGGGGGGCGCGATGAGTACGGCAGCCAGCCTCGCCCGCCTGTTGACCGATTGGGCATGGACGGAACGCGATTCGGCATCACAGGGCGGAATTGAGAAATCCGAAATCGCGGGGCGCGCCCGGGAGGCTGAGCACCTTTTGCGCAAGTGCCTTGCCATGCGGGTTGCCAACGATCCGAAGCATTGGCGCGTGGGTGATGTGAAAAGCCGCCTTGGCGGAGCGCTGGCATCGGTTGCGATGACAGATCCCTCATTCGACACCACAGCCCGCGAAGCCAAACTAGTCGAAGCCGAAGCCTTCTTAAACGACGGTAACCAGCGCCTGCAGGAGAGCCCGTCAGCGGATGAAAAGTACCAACGCGACGCGCTGGAGCGGCTGACGCGACTTTACGAAGCCTGGGACAAGCCGGCGGAACTCGCCGCATGGCGGCAGAAGCTCGAAGCGTTCGACAACGAAAAGCCCGAGACTGCCGCGTTGCCTGTGGGGGCGCACTGATGAAGGTGTTGGCGTGCAGGCTCCAGCCGCATGTGGCCCGGAGCCCACGGGTGTGACCGCCGCGTGATGTAGAGATCGCTGGAGGCAATGGCGGTGCAGCCGCTTTGGACTGCGGCGACTTGTCGCCGCCTTCCCCGCCGCGGAGTTGCCTTCGGCTGTCTCCATTTGGTTGGCTGTCCGCGGCGAACCGGTGCGGCGCAGAGGGCGCGGAAGTCCACCAAAGTCCGGCGGGCACAAGTGCCCTTGCGGAAGGCGGCGACAAGTCGCCGCAGTCCACGGTGCTTCGCACATCATAGGGCGGTCACACCCGAGCCCATGGTGATAAGCTCCACGCTGCGGTCGGCTGAAGGCTACTCCACATTTCCGTCCCCAACACAAAGCTCCGGTCTTCAACCCGGCCGCAGCCCGTCCCGGCGGGGACTCCCGGGCGCCGGTGTGCCTGGAGCATAGTTCGCAAATGTATTGGCGGGATTTCCCCGCCGATGGCGTTTGGAGAGGTGAAAGGGGCGGCGAAGCAGGCCGAAGTTTTTTCAAACTCAGGCCAAAGCGCCCCGATTCACTCTCTGCAACATCCACTCAGCTTATGAATACCCATCCCATCAGCCCTTCGACATCCCGCGGTCTGCGGATCTCCTGCCTTGCCCTCGCCTGCGCCGCTTTTTCCATGCCGGCCGCCGCACAAACGCCTCCACCCGCGACCTGGCTCGGAGGATTCGAGGGCATCAATTCGGGATGGATCCCGGCCGATCCGACCATCGCCGCCGGACCGGATTCCGTGGTCACCATGGTCAGCGGGAGAATCGCGATCCACAACAAACAGGGCGTGAAACTCTTCGAGCAGAATCTGGGAGCGGGCGGCTTTTTTGCGACTGTGGGCGGCGATCAGGTGCCCGAACCCTGGGTGATTTTCGATCCGCACAGCAACCGGTTCATCGCGCTCGCGCGGGAGGTCGGCGGCGAGACCGGCAGGGTCTATCTTGCGGTCTCGATGGATTCCACGCCAACCGGCTCGACAGACTGGTACAAGCACCCGCTCAACATGAGGGGCATGCACCAGAATCCCGCCAACGCCGGAGAATTCACCATGCCTGATTTTCCCAAAGCCGGCGTGGATACTCAGGCGCTCTACATTACGACGAATCATTACGGATATGACTCCGCCGTGTTCTCGCACAACCAGATCACCGCCATACCCAAAGCGGCGCTCCTGTCGGGTGGGACACCGCAGATCGTGCATGAAGTGAGTTTTACGTCGCTGTTCGGTCCGCTGCATCCGGTCATGGTGCATGATCCGCTGTCGCCGATGTATTTCGTCACCCAGGATCCGGACTTCGACACGGTCACCGTCTATGCGCTGGCTGATGTCCTGACTTCTCCTGATTTGACATACAGCACTGTGACGGTCCCGGCGTTCGACCAGCCCCCGCCGGTGCCTCAGCTCGGAACTTCGACCACACTGTATGCGTTTGGCTCGCGGTTCACGACAGGGGTCGTCCGGGACGGATCGCTCTGGACGGCGCACCACATTTCGGATCCCGGCGTGGACGGCGAAGCTCTGGTGCGCTGGTATCAGTTCGACGTCGCCGGATTCCCCGGGGCGACGACGCTGGCAAAAAGCGGCAACGTGGATCCCGGCCCGGGCAAGCATGCTTTTTTGCCGGCCATCAATGTCGATGCCGAAGGCAACATGGGCCTCACCTTTACAGTCGGGGGTGCCAGCCAGTATGCTGCGATCGGCTACACCGGGCGGCGCGCCGCCGATCCTGACGGCTTCACGCTTCCCGTGCAAATCGCGCGCGCCGGACAAGGTCCCTACAATCAGGACGGATGGGGACAATACTGCGGTCTGGCGATGGATCCGGACGGGTCCACCTTCTGGCTCTTCCATGAGTACCCGATCAAGCAAAAAGGGAATGGCGGAGCGTGGCGCACGTATGTCGGCGCCTTCGAACTCGTGCCGCCGGCGCCGCCGGCCAATCCTTTGCACTGCGGCGATCTCGACGGAAGCAGTGTGGCTCAGTCAGGTTCAAAGTGGCGCGCGTCCGTCACGGTCACGATGCACGACGGCAATGATGCTCCGGTCCAGGGGGCGAGCGTCTCCGTCCGGTGGAGCACCGGCGCCACCTCTACCGCCACGTCGGATGCGAACGGCCGGTGCACTTTCACCCTCAGCAATCTCAGCCGGCAAAGCACGTCCAGCGTAAGCCTGACAATCACGAACGCGACGCACGCGACACTGACCTACAATGCCGGCGCGAACCACGATGCCGACGGTGACAGCAACGGCACGAGCCTCGTCGTGACGAGGCCGTGACGACATCATCCCGAACCGGGCGCCCGCAATCAGTCCTCAAAGAACTCAATACCATGAACTCAACTGTGCGAATCCAATCCCTCCGCAACGCATGGCGAACTGCCGGCGCACTCTTTGCCGCACTGGCCGCGAATGCCGCAGCCGTCACCGTCACCGGCTTCAACAACAGCGTCTGGCCGCGCACCGACGCCAGCATGGGCATCGCCGGTTATGTCATCGAAGATTTTGAAGACACCACGCTCGCGTCCGGTCTGCAGGTTCAGTTCACTTCGTCCCTCGGCAGTTATGGACCGGTGAGCACGCTGCCGTTCACCTTCGATTCCTCGATGGATCCAGGCACAGCTTTCAATGCCTCGCTGATGTGGGACGGCACGCACGGCCTGATCAACCGCCCCTCAATGCCCCTCACCAGCTATGGCAACGACGGGGGCTGGGGCAACTTCGACCTCCTTTTCAGCGGCGGTGTCAGTTCGCTGGGTTTCAGTTATGGCCAGGCGGAGTTCGGCATCCTGATCAGCCTCGACTTCGGATCCGGATTCACTTCCACCTTCAACTCGGCGACCTACCTTCCGGGGAGCAGCGGCCGCAACGGCTACCTCCGCATCGACGCCGGACCGGGGGAAACCATCTACGGGGTCAGGCTCGACAATCAATCCTACGACGGGATTCTTTACGACCATCTCGCTTACCAGCCGGTTCCTTCACCGACGCCGGAAGGCGGCGGAACATTTGCGCTCCTGGGTATGGGTCTGCTGGCCTCGGCCGGGTTTCTGCGCCGGAAATGCACACGATCAATACCGGCCTAACGTTCACGGACTTCTGCGCCGTCTCCCTGCTCCCTCACAACCGTCGGAAAGCTCCGCGCTTCATACCCGCGAGCGTCAGCTCCATCTGCCGGCGCAGCCCGGGCACAGCCGTCATGAGCGGCAGGCCGGCGTTGCGCAGGTGGCCGAGGAGCGGTGCGCGGCTTTGGAAGAACGGACTGAGCAAGGCCGAGAGCCGGGCGTAAAAGCGGCCCTGCGCGCGACGCTCGCGTTCATAGGCGGGGAGATCGTTCACATGGCGCGCCAGCGACGCCGCGTCCAGCAGCGCGAGATTCGCGCCCTGACCGAGTTGCGGATTCATGGCGTGCGCGGCATCGCCGAGAAGCACGAGACGCCCGGCGAACATCCGCTGTGGCAGGACATGATGCCACGTTGCCCAGGTGAGCTCATCGAACGACGCCATGTCGCGCACGATTTCCTCCGCCTGCGGGAACAATGCGGCCACTTCCTGTTTGAATGCAGCGATCCCCCGTACGCGCAGCGGTTCCACTTCATCGTGATGCAGTCCCCAGAACAGCGTGGCCTGTCCGCCGCCGACCGGCACCACGCCAGCCAGCCGTCGCGTGCCGTGTGCCACCTGCCTCAGATGATCTGTCACGCCGGCACAAGGCCCGGTGCCCCACAGCGCACCCCACGGAGCAGGACGCGGCGGCGGCATGGATGGATTCACCGCCTGCCGCAGTTGCGAGCGCGCGCCATCGCACGCGGCCAGCAGATCGAATTCTCCCAACGCTTCACCCGCAGCATCCACCGGCACGATGCCTGTCGCCATTTCCCGCGCCGCCACGATTTCAGTTCCCGCGTTAAGCTTGACGCCAGCCGCCAGCGCCGCCGTCTTCAATTCGGCGAAGATCACGCCGCGATGCACACCCAGCGCGTACGCTCCGGGCAGCGCGCGGGCGACTCTGAGGTCAGAAAACTTCCATCCGCCCGGCGTCCACGCTTCGATGCCTGACAGCCGCGCGCTCTGCGCCTCGATTTCCTCCAGCAATCCCAACTCGCGCAGCACACTCTGCCCTGACGGCTGCAACAGCAGAGCCGCTCCCACCGGCCCCGGCTGCGGTGCGCGCTCGAAGACCGTCACCGCATGGCCGGCCCGCGCGAGCAGCACGGCCAGCGCGCCGCCTGCGATTCCGAATCCGGCGATGGCAACATTCATGCTGCGGAATCCCGCGGCAGCCGCGGCGGGTCAACCGCGCCCTGGCGTTGCAGCTGCCACCCGGTAATGCTCCCCGTGTGCAAAAGTCTGTTGGAAATTCCCCCACCCGGGATTACAAACCGGGCATGAAGCCATTCGAGGAAATCGTCCAATTCATCGCGGACTCCGCCGGGCCGGAGAAACTGGGTGCCTATCGCCCCTCGCCGGCTGCTGAGGAGCGGGTGGCCGGGCTTCTGTCTAAACAGCGCAACGGCACCCTCACTCCGCGGGAGCGTGAGGAATTGCAACTCTTCGTGCAACTTGATCATGTGGTGAGCCTCGCCAAAGCCCGCGCCAGGAATCGCCCGCGCGCCGCCGCGCGATGAGTCAGGACGTTTCAGCGGCCCTGCGTCGCCTGGTTCTTCGCCGGGCCGGCGGTCTGTGCGAATACTGCCTGCTGCATCAGGAGGACGCACATTTCTCGTTCCATGTGGATCATATTGTCAGCCGCCGGCACCGCGGTGCCAGCTCTGCAGGTAATCTCGCCCTCGCCTGTTTGCGCTGTAATGTGGCCAAGGGCGCGGACCTCGGAACTCTCGCAGGCAGGCCGCGGCAACTGATTGCGCTTTATCATCCCCGGCGAGACCGCTGGGACGTTCACTTTCGACTCAACGGCATCCGCATCATGCCGCTCACCGCGACCGGTGAGGCGACCGTGCGCCTGCTGGAACTCAATGCGGATGACCGTCTCCGGCTCCGCCGGGCGCTGCACAAATCCGGTCGTTATCCATCACCTGAAGCCCTCTCCTTCCTGCGGCGCGCGTAGCCCTTACCAGTCATCCGACCGGAACGGCGAGGCCGGCAGGCCCTCTTTGTTGTAGAGGTTCGCGCCTTCGGGATTCATCGTGTAAGCGTAGCGCACGGCGACGGGCCTGGGCACATCCTTGCTGGAAACGACGACGTTGTTGCCATCGATGACGGCGTCGGCCCAGAACCACTTTTTGTCTTCACCGGCGATGGCAAAGCGCGCGAGCTTGCCGCCGGAGACGGCTTCCACCGGCTTACGGTCGTCCTTCTTGCCGACGATGAGACCATTGGCGGCGTAGTCGAAGCTGACGCGGATTTTGTCGCCCTCGACTTTGGCTTCTTTGAAAATCGGGCCGCTGGGGACCACGTCCTTTTTGCCGTAGTCGTGATGCAGCGCCCACTGCGCGAGGCGTTCGCCGACGTCGAACTTGTTCTTCGGGTGGATGTCCTTTTCCTCGCCGATGTCGATGATGACCGCCATGCCGGTTTTCGGAATGGTCAGGCTTTTCGTCTGGGCGGCCCGCACGCGCGCCCAGCCGTCGCCGCCCTCCGGCGTGTTGGCGTCCTTCTGGAAATTGGCGAGTTGCACGAAGTAGAACGGGAAGTCGCCCTGGTTCCACACCTTGCGCCAGCCGCCGACGAGCGCACGCATCTTGTGGAAATACTCGTCGCCCTCGCCGCCGTTGGATTCGCCCTGATACCAGAGCGCGCCTTTGATGCCAAACGGCACCACCGGCGCAATCATGCCATTATACAGCGCGACCGGCTCACCGTGACCGATGGGCGCGGGATCGCCCGTCGCTGCAGCGTCGCGGGCCTTCACTTTCTCCGCGATCGCCGACAATTCCGGCACCGCCTCGAACCCCGCCAGCGGCACCCACGGCTCGATGCGCGTGCCGCCCCAGTTGTCGTCGAGCAGGCCAATGGGCACGCCGGTTTCCTTCTGCACCCGGCGCGCAAAGTAGAAGCCGACGGCGGTGAAGTTGCCCGCACTCTGCGGCGTGCAAGTTTCCCATTTGTTGGGCACATTGGTTGTCGGCTTGTTCAGTGAGACGTGGTTGAACTTGATCCGCCGGATGTTCGGCAAATTCGCCGCCGCGATGTCCTCTTTGCCGTTACTCCCGTTGAGCGTCCACTCCATGTTCGACTGACCGGAGCAAACCCACACATCGCCGACGAGCACGTCTTTGATCGTGATCGTGTTCTTCCCGCTGATAACCAAATCCTGCCCGGCGGCGTTCATCTTCATCGCCGGCAGTTTCACGCTCCACTTTCCGTCTGCACCCGCCGTGCCCGTGGCTTCGGTGGTGCCGAGCTTTACCGTCACTTTTTCGCCGGCCTCCGCCGTCCCCCACACCGGGCACGGCAGGTCGCGCTGGAGGACCATGTGATCGCTGAATAGATTGGTGACACTGACGTCGCCGCGTGCGGCGGAGATTAGAGCGAGCAGTGAGAGGAGGCAGGTGTGATGGAGTTTCATAATGCGGTTAGATTGCGGGCTGGAGCGGACGGAAGAAAACGCCACCGCGGCAACGGGAGTTTTTGGCGAATCTCCGTAAGTGCGGCGGCGTGCGACTGCCGGGTAAAGCTCAATCCAGCCAGTTCTCTACTTTCAGCCCGGGCACCTGCTGAAAGAGATTCGCGTCGAGAATCAGGGCTTATGCTCGGAGCCGTAGTAAGGCCGTCCCGGCTTTGTCGGAATGCGCCGTTTGGGCCGCGGGTGGCCCGCCGGAGTTTGGCGACAAGGCCGGGACGGCCTTGCTACGGGCGTTTTGCCGCTTCGCGGGTAAAGCCATAGTCAAGAATGACAAACATGCCTCAGCGTCCTTCCCGGTTCATGCGTTCACGCCACTCTGCTCCAAGACGAAACGCTTCCGGGGACAGGTCGTCGTCCTCCGCCCGGCCCACCAGCTTGCGCCACGACCCCTTGGGCTTCGGCACATAGCGCCGCGGGGGCGTGTTGGTTTCTGTGGAGGAAGATGGCTGGACCGGGGATTTCATGGCAGAAGAATGCGCCAACTGCATGCGAGCTGCAACAGACGAAAGCGCCGGCCAAACTCGTTGCCGGCCTTGAAGATTCGGGCTCCGAACTTTCCGAGTGCACCCAGCTCCCGCAAAGGCTGCCTCTTACAACTCCAGCCGCGTTATTTCGAGATCAGGCGTGGAGCAGCCGTAGTCCTCCCTGACATAGACCACGCCATTGTTCCACCACACTGATTTTCGGGGTAGTGTGTTGGCCCATCCCGGGAAAAAGACAGGTGTTTGCCAACTAAACCTTTCATAGAAATGCCGTGGCCCCGGAACATACTCATCCCCCGTGTCGATGAGGCCAAACCATTGGCGGAATTCCCCTTCCGACATCCGGAATCGCGCTATCCCCAAATTCGCTGAGGAGTCGAACTCTCCGCCTGCAAAGGCAGCTCCCGGATCCATTGAATGCCCGAGCAGCACCCGGACGAACCGGCGGGCTTCCTTTTCAGAAAACCGCCCTTTAAATTCATCACAAAACTCGGGTTTGAGCGTGCTTTGAAAAAACCCCGGCGCCATGGACTCCAGTGCGGCAGCGGGACGGAAGACGGCGACCAGAGGATCCTGCCCCACTGGATGAGGAGGATGCTCACAGATGCCGCCTGGTGCCCAACAAATATGAAGAGACTTTCTGTCGTCGGAATTCAGAAAAGTCGTCAGGTCATTCCTCAGCCTCCCGCTCATTCTGGCCCAGAAGTACACCGCAAAGTAAATGCCGGCGACGGCCATGCCCCACACGATGACTCGTCTGGTCCACTTAAACACAGCGGGCCTGCTCATGAGGCGATCACCGCACCACCGCCCTGACACGCGCGTAGTAGCGGGTACCTGTAATGATGCCGGGCTGCGGTTCGAGGATGACCTCCACTTTGCCGCCGGGCTGCACGGTTTCGCTGACGACTTTCAGGTTCAATGGCCCGGAGAGCCAGGTATTGAGATCTTCACTGATTTCGGGTGTGAGAATGGCGTCATCGGCGGCGGCGGCGCGGGTGAAGTGGAAGGCCATGCCGTTGGCGGGCTCCATTTCCACGAGCGGCAACTGCGTGCCGTCGTTGTCGGAGGTGCCGGCGGCGTATTCGAGCAGGGCGGTGGCGCCGTCGTTGTCGGTGTCGTCACCGGGCGTGCCGGTGAACGGTGTGGATGGTTCGCCGGTGCCGGGCGTGCCGTCAGTTGCGGTGCTGGGGCGCCAGTTGTTGGGATCGCTGAGGTCTTGTCCCATTTGCGGACGGATGAGTGTCAGGCTGGAGCCGCCGCTGTCGGCGAGCGGCGACCATGCGCCGTCGAAGGTGAAGTCGAACACACTGGTCGCACCGCTCATGAAGGTGACCTGCTCGCCGCCGTTGCTGAGGTTGTCGAAATAGATGCCGCCGATCTCGCGGTCCCAGCCGTAGCGGGCGCGGTGGACGAATTCGCTGTCCACCAAAACGAGCCGCTGACCCGGCGCGAGCAGGGTGTCGCGGTATTCGGAGAACGCGAAGTCAATGCCGGCGGTGAAGCGGCAGCCGCGCAGATTCACGGCTTCGTTAGAGACATTGAGCAGTTCGATGAACTCCGCATCGTCGTCGCCTGTGGGATTGAAATGTAATTCCGCGGGCACCACGGAGCCGGCGGGGCACGGCGAGGAGGTGTCGAGTTGGAAAAACCGCTCTTGGAGCGCGCTCCACGCCTGCGTGGAAGGAACGTAAGTGCGCGCGCGCAGCCAGGTATTGGCCGTGAGCGGCAGCGCGGCCGAGTAGGTCAGCGCGCCGGGGCTGACGGCGCCTCCCGGCAAGCGCGGGTCGGTGCCGTCGAGGGTGTAATAAACCACGCTGCCGGCGGGCGGAGCGGCGACTGCCATCGCCACCGTGGCACCCGCGGCGAAGGTGCCGCCGTTCGGCGAGAAAGTCGGGGCATTGAGCGATGGATAGAGCCCGGCGTTTCTGAACTGCGTGAGCACGGTATTGGTGCGCGTCGGCATCCATGAATTGCGGCACACGGTCCATGCATCCTCCCAGTCGCTGCCGACCTGGGCACCGCCAGGCGGATCGGCGGGCAGGCGGTAGAGATTGCCCCAGCGCATGCCTTCGCCGAGGAACGGTCGCTGAATGGCCTGACACATCGCGTCGAGCCGCGCCTGATTCTTCGCGGGAGTGAGCGGACCGTCGTTGAAGAGCGCGAAATGGATGCGGTCGGCGAGCAGCGTGCGATAATCGCTGCCGGCGGTGAAATACATCGCACTGAGCAGCGCGCCGGGGCCGTCGCCGTCTTCGCGTCCGGCGGTGAAAGTGGTGCCGTTCCAGGTGCTGGTGCGTCCGGTGTTGTTGTCACTGCCGTCCCACGCGGCGATGGCGTTGCTGCCGTTGATGGAGAGCCAGCCGTCGGAGTCGTTGATGACGAAGCGCGAGCCGCTGCCATTGCCGATGAGGCGGTTCGGACTCACGCCGCGCCATTCGTCCTCGGCGTTGCCGAACATCCAGGTGATCATGTAGTCGGTGTAGTTCTTCACGTCGAGCAAACCGCGCACCGTGGCGTAGTTGGTGCGGCTCGTTTTCAAATGCTGCCACGCCGCGCCGTCGCCGTCGAAGGGCTGACCGGGATCGGCCCAGCCGCCGACGTTGTAGTTTCCGTTGATGGCCTCGTAATCCTCTTTGGAGCCGCCGAGATAACTGCTGTGCATGGCGGCGTTCCAGCGCTCCCGCAGATGGTAGAGTCCCCAGTAGCTGCCATTGAGATAGACGTGAATGAAGCGCCCGTGCGGTGAGAGATTCCCCATCTCGCTCATCACCTGGTCGGTGAAAAGATTGCTCATATAGAAACCCCGGCTCACCATGTCGTGACTGCCGTTGCGGATTTCGAGGCTGTCGAACTCCTGCACCGCGTGATGCCCGTGCTCGTGGCCTTCGAAGAGATTCGCGTTGAGTTTCCTGTCGCCGTACTGGCCGCGGAAGTAGAGACGGAAGCTCTTCTTGGCGAAGTTGGTGAAGGCGCCTCCGAAGTACTGCACGCCGCAGTTGGCGTGCGCGTGCTGGAGCGGATCGGTATTATGAATCCACTCGAAGGACGACTCGATCTCCGTGTCATTGTTGAAGGCGCCGGTGTTGGGTGTTGTCAGGCAAATGCTCGGCACGTCCTGGAGCGCATCGGGAATTTGCGGCGCCCATGTGGCATTGCCGGTGACGGTGGCCACGAGCCCCGGCTGGTTTTGCACCGTGGCGGGAAAGATGTAAGTGTGAGTGTCCACATTGCTCGGCGCGGCCCCGGCCATGTAGGCCACGGCACGGATCACGGTGGTGGTGGTCACATCGATCGGCCCCGCGTAGAGCGTGCCTGCGGTCTCGGTGGGCTTGGCGCCGTTGGTGGTGTAGCGGATGCTCGCGCCGGGGGTGGCGCAGGTGATGGCCACGCTCTGCGGTGCGGAATACAGACCGCGTTTCACGCTGAACAAAGTATCCTCCACCACGGCGGTGTAGCCCGTGGCTGCATTGGCCGCGCCGGGTGTAGCGGGACGGAAAAAGCGCAGCTCGCCGCTGCCGTTCACGCCGTAGCTGGTGTCGCTGACCTGCACCGGATACTGCGCCGTCGTTGGATAGTCCGCAGGAATGCGGCTCCAGAGCACGCCGCCGGGGCCGTGCAGCGAAATCGTTTCGCCGGATTTGCTCAGTCCGAAATTCGTATGCAGCGGCTCTCCGGCCACGGCTCGGTTCTTGTCGCTGGCAAAGACGACAAGGTAGCCGCCCGGCGGGATGGTGACGCCGGCGGGGAAGGCCCACTTCGTGGCGTTCGCCGGATTGTCCGACAGATGCGCACCGGTCAAACTGAGGGTGAAGGTATTCGGATTATGGAGTTCGATCCAGTCCGTGTTGTCGCCGTCCTCGTCCTCGAGCGCGCCGTCATTCTCCGCCATGAACTCATTGATCCGCGCGGGCAGTTGCGCGGCATCCACCGCGATGGTGACCACCGCCGTGCTCGTGCCGGACGAATTGGTGGCCGTCAGGGTGTAGGTCGTCTGCGCTGCGGGTGAAACGACCCGCGTGCCCTCCGGCGCGGCGACGCTGCCGATGCCCTGGTCGATGCTCAGCGTGGTCGCGCCCGTGACTTTCCATGAAAGCGTCGCGCTGGCCGGCAGCGCCGGGTTTCCCGTCGCGGTGATGTTCCCCGCGGTGGTGGTGAAGAAATTGATCGCCGGCACCGGCGGACGATAGGCTTCGATCTCGCCGATCTGGGGATTGTATTCCATGCCGCTGAGATTGATGACGCGAATGTAGCGCCCGCTGAACGTTCCCGTGCCCATGTCGGCGGTGATCGTATCCGCCCCGCCGGTCGGCGGCCATGAGCCGTCGGTGTGCAAATCCGCAAACCACGTCTCCGCCCCGGGCGCACCCGCGTTATCCGCATAGAGCGCGACGCGGAAGTTCGCCAGCCGGTCCTGACAGCAGCCGTCGCTGCGGCCGTAGAGCACGATGCGGTCCAGAATCTGCGACGTCATCAGATCCACTTCGTAGTAGGAGCCAAGCGCGGGGCCGGTGGCAGGGTGCGAGAATGAAGTGATGCCGCCATCGGTGAGATTCGTCGCCGGATAGCCGGGATACGTCGCAGCCACCGCGTGCGCGCTGTTTTTGTAAGTCACCGGCTTGAAGAGCGCGAGGTTCGGAGAACTGCCGCCATCGAAGCTCAGCGCCTGCACTTCCGCGGCCTGCACGTTGTAAGCCATGCCGCTGACATTCTCGACGCGGATCCACTGGCCGGTGAACGTGCCCGCGGGATCGGCGGATGGCAGCACTTCATCGAAGCCGCCCTGACCGGAATTGGTGCCGTTGGCGCGGATCACCGCCGTCCACAGCGCCGGCGTGGCGGGCGCGCCGTTGCCGTCGTCGGCGAGAATGGAAACGCGGTAGTTGCTGAGGCGTTCCGGGCAGCAGTTGTTGCGGTTGTAGATGCGCAGCCGCTCCAGCACGTAGGCGCGCCCGAGATTGATGTCGTATTTGAATCCCGTCGTCACCGCCATCGTGTCGGGATGGGAAAAAGTGCTCAAATCCCCGTCCGTGATCTTCGCCGCATCGTAGGTGGGATTGCTGCTCGACCAAGTGTTGCTGCTGGTGCTCGTGGAATACTGTGTCGTGACCGGCTTGTTGAGGGCGACGTTGCCCTGAGCGAAAACGGAGGGCGCAAACAGGAGGGCCAGAACGGCCAAAGGCAGGAGGAAGGGGCGCATGGGGGGGTGAGGAGAATTCAGGGGTTTTACCGTCATCGTTGCCCGGACGGTAGGCTTTTTTTGAGCAAAGGCCGGGCCGCGGCCCATGAATTGTATGGGGTCGCGCATGAATTGCACCAGCACGGCCGCCTCCGCCCCGTCCGCCGGCGCAACGCCTCCGCCGCCGCAGCGATTACCTTTTCTTCAGCATCCCGCCGAGAATGGCACTGAGACAGCCGGCTTTGTTCGCGCCGCTGCCGCCAAAGAGCGCGCCCAGGTCATCGAGAATCTGCCCGTCGCCGTCGCGGTCCAGAATGCTGGCCAGTCCGCCGAGGCCGCCGCTGCCCCCGGCGCCGGGAGTGCCGCCGGACGCACCGCCGCCCTTTTTCATCAGCATGCCGATAATGAGCGGCGCCAGCATGGGAATGATCTTCATGGCCGTGCCGGGAGAGATGCCGAGGTGCTGCGCCAACTGCTGCGACGCCTGGTTCCCTTTGCCACCGAGCAACCCGCCGAGATCGGCGTCGCCGGTATGGGCGCCACTCATCGCCGCCCCCGGGTCGGACAGGTCCACGCTGCCGAACTGCTGCACCTTCCCCGCGACATGCTCCTCTCCGCGCAAGTCCTTCTCGCGTTTGAGCGCGCCGAGAATCAGCGGCCCGACCTTGTTCAGTGCTCCGGCCGCCTGCTGCGGGGACAGCCCGAGCTGCTGCGTGAGCACCCGCTGGATTTCGGAGCCGTGGGATTGATTGAGTTCGTCGAGTACGTTCATGGCAGGGTGGAATTTGATTCCGTAATGCCCGACAATCATGGCAGGGTCAATCCCATTGCCAACCACCCTTTGCCGCGGCGGTCCGGGGGGCTTGGCATGTTACCGGAGCATGTTACCAGGCATGTTACATTGCGGTGCGTTTGGGAACTTGCGGCGCGTCGGAACTTGAGCAGGTTGCATGTTACGAGGTTGCATGTTACGCGGGAAATTGCGCGGGTTCGTTTGGGCCTCGCCGCAATTCAAATCGCGTGGTCATGCTCGTGATCGCCGGCTGCGGCTCAGCAGAAGCCCGCCGCAAAAGGTCACAAATGCAGGAGCAAAAAACCACCACGAAATCTCTTCCATCCCGGCGGCGTGCCGAACCAATGTTGCGAACACCTCGTCGTCGCTCAGGCTCTCTCGACCATCGAGAACCTCCATGCTGACGGAAGTCGTCGCGCTGACATGGGCATGGTAAAGAGGCACTAAAGCGCCCGCCCATCCAAGCCCAGTATAGAGTAAAATGAAACCGAATGTACGGAGGCTCTGCATGTTGCCGAGGCTCTGCATGTAGGCTCTGCATGTTACCTAGGCTCGTAAGCGTAACGCGGGCCGCCTCTTGACGGGGCGGAGTCAGGCGACGGCTTTTT
>CAZFZN010000019.1:116790-136394 GCA_964523105.1 uncultured Akkermansia sp. | reverse complement strand
ACATGCTCGCACCTAAGCATGGTTCGTCTCATCTTGAAAGCGAATTAGAATCAGCTGCTTCTCCGCGTCTTCCGGCGGCATGGGGTCGTCTTTGTCGTGAATCCGCTTGAGGATTTCGCTCTTCTCCGGCACGGCGGGATCGACGGCCCGGTATCCCCCAAGGTCTTTCGTGGCCGCTTCGCGCGAATCGAGCCTGATGTGTTTGCGGTCCGCGTCCGGGCCGTGGCAGACGAAACAATTGGCCGAGAGCACCGGCAGAACTTCGCGGGCGAAATCCACGCTCTGCGCGCGGGAAGATGCGGCGAACAGGAAAGTTACAGCAGTGCAGGCGGCGGATTTTGTCATCCGGCCACCCTGACCCCGCGGACCCGCCAGTTCAAGCCTGCAGTCAATCCAGTGCACGGGGTGATCGATCGTTCCGGGAACCACCCCGTGGTGGCCGCGGCGTGTGTCAGAAAAAGCGCCTCCGCATTGCCCGGCCCGGCGAAGCGGCGCGGACCGCTCCAGAAGAGGACTTGCGCGCCGCATGGTTTGTGTATCATGGGCACGTCCGCAGCCGGAGTCGGCGGATTTGGTGCGCTCTTCCGCAAATTACTTAAGTGTGCTTAAGGATTTTTGTTGCGTTGAAACCGGCAATTCATAGACTGCCGCGATGAACCCCGGCGGGCATAGCTTAATGGTAAAGTTCCAGCCTTCCAAGCTGGCCATGCGGGTTCGATTCCCGCTGCCCGCTCCATCGGAGCGCCCCACCCCATCGCTATGATTCGCGCGCTTGCCCTCGCATTCGCCCTGCTCCCCGGCTCCGGCCCGGCGCGGGCGGAACCGGCCCCCGCGACGGTCCCGCCGGTGATCAAACTGATGCGGGAGGAGATCCAGGCGCGGCCTTCCAGAGTGCTGATCGCCGTGGAGGACGCGCTGACCATGGAGGAACGGGCCGCCTGCGAGATCGTCAAGGAAGCCATCACTGCCACCCGGGCTGATGCCAAACTGACCGGCGAAATCGTCCGCACCGCCCTCAAACACGCCCCCGCGATGGCGGCGACGATCGTGGAATGCGCCGTCGCGGTGGCTCCCGGAGCCGTGGAGGAAATCGAAAAGGCCGTGCGCAGTGTCCTCGGCGACAATGCCGGGACCGCCTCCAAAACCTCTGCGCCGGAAGAGTCTGACACGGGCAAAAAGGAAGCATCGGGCAAATCGGCCCCCGGAGCCGCAGCGGCACCGGCGGAGGACGGTGCTGACAGTGTGGATTCCTTCCTTCCCGGTGCGGTCGGCGTGGGCGGTATCTACCTCATCGCCCCCAGTCGCGCTTTCCGCCCTTGTCTGCCCGGCGATTTTTGCTGTAGCGGGGACCTTTCTGTTTCCTGCCTGAGCCCCCGATAAATTCCTCCGGCGGAGAAAGTCATCAAAACTTGTCAAAAACCTTGCCAGCCGGAGAAATTGCTCCCATACTCTGCGGCCCACGCCCCAAAATTTCCACCCATCCTCATGAAACACACTCTGAGTCTTCTCACCTCTGCCGCTGTTCTCTCCGTTGCTTCTCAAGCCGGCGCCCAGGGCTATCTCAGCATCGGACGCAACGCAGACCAGGAATTCGAACGCAAGCAGCCTCTCCTCTGGAGCGTGGGAGCAGCCCTCGGATACGACTCCAATGTCGGACTCACCAGCAATAACGAAGAGGACAGCGGCTACGTGACCGCCACCATCGGGGTCACCTATCTGACCGGCGACGGCCGCCGCACCGCCATCAACTTCAACGCCAACTACAGTCCGCTTTATTACTGGGACGCCCCCCCGAATGTGGACGACTTCCAGCACAACGGCCGCATCGGTTTCGACATCCGTCACCGCGTCAACCCCCGTCTCACCATCACGGATTCCTTCTATGTCGCTTACGAAGTGGAGCCGGACTACAACATCGGCGCCACCGTGGCCCGCCGCCTCGACCCCTATTTCTACGGCCATAACAGCCTTGCCGTGGCCTACTCATGGAACCGCCGGTTCTCCACCGTCAGCAGCTGGGTGATCAGTGGCGTGGATTATGACGACAACTCCAGCGGTGACTACCTGACAAATCTTTTCGCCCAGGAGTTCCGCTACGCCTTCAGCCGCACCACTACCGGTGCCCTGACCCTGCGCTACAGCTTCAATGACTCCGATGCCATCGGCGGCGACTACGATTCCCTCTACGTGCTCGCCGGTGTGGACCACCGCTTCTCCCCCCGCTTCTCCGGCAGCTTCCGCGCCGGCGCGGAAATCCGGGACAACGACATCAATGCCGGAGACGAAACCACACCTTATTTCGAGGGAGCCCTCAATTACAACGTAAGCCGCCGCACCAGTGTGCGCTGGTACGCGGTCTATGGCTTCCCCACCGACGGCAGCGGTCTGGGAGATGCCGATATCCGCACCGGACTCACAGCGACCCACCGCTTCAACTCCCGCCTCAGTGGCAACCTCGGCCTCCACTACATCGGCGAAAGTGGCTTCCTCGGATTCTCCGAAGACACCTTCGCGTTCAGTGCGGGACTGGATTATGTCCTTTTCAGGAACGTCTCCCTGAATGGCGGCTATTCCTTCACCACCAACGAAAGCGACATGCCCGGCCGGGATTACGACCGTCACATGCTGCAGCTCGGTGTCACCAGCCGCTGGTAATTTCGACGATTCCCGAAAAACTTTTGAACCATCCCAGCCCTCACGGTGTCCCACGATGCCGTGGGGGCTTTTCGCTGACTCCCCGCTGTCGATCCCGCGTCCCGGGAATTATAACTGCGAAATTCTTGCCTCCACCCTACCCTCAACTATAATCGCCCCCCGCCATGAGAGAGCAGATTACCGAAACCAAAATGCACGCCTTGGATTACTGGCAGGTAATCCGCAACCGCTGGGGAGTCATTCTCCTCACCTTCTTCCTGATCACCCTCGCATCCCTGGTGATTATCGCCCTGCTGGACAAAAAGTTCGCCGGCCGGACGAAGTTCATGATTCTCCAGAGTTCCGCGCCCGATGTCTTCGGATTCGCGGGCGATGACCAGCGCCGCACCATGTCCGGCAACTGGCTGGAAACGCAGTTCAAAACCATGACGGCCCGCGAGACACTGCTCAAAGTCGTCAAACGTCTCAGCCTCGATCAAAACTGGCACATGTCGCCGGACGAAGCGGCCGGCCGGCTGGAGCGCATGCTCGAAACCGAGCAGGAGCGCGGCACGGAAATCGTCACCGTCACCGCCTGGAGCACCCGGAGCGATGAGGCGGCTCAGATTGCCAAAGCCGTCCGCGAGGCTTACGAAGAGCGCCGCACCGAAAGTGAAGTCGAACGCTTCCGGCGCCTCACCCAAACCGTCGATTCGGAAATCAACAAGCAGGTCGTCGCCGTGGACAAAGCGCGGCTCGAAATGAACGACATCCAGAAGCGCCACAACATTGTGGACAAGGTGCCGCTCAACATTGGGGGCTTCGGAGGAAGCATGGTGATCCAGCCGACCGCGGGTGATGCCGAACAGGCCCGCCAGTACTTCAACGAACTGGAGACGAACATGATGCAGATGGAGAGCCAGTTGAAGGGGCTCATCGGACTCAAGGGGGAGCAGTTGATCGCCGGAGCCATGGAACTGGGAGTGCAGAACTCCACCATTCAGAAATTGTACCCGGAATACCAGGAGATGGTGGCCTCTCTGCAATCATCCCTCAAAAGCGGTTACGGCGCGAAGCACCCCAAGATCATCGGCCTCAAGGAAGGTATTACCGTCCGCTACACCCAACTGCTCGACGCCGCCGAGATCTTCAAAAACAATCTCGAGAACCGGATCGCCGAAGGCAAAAAGCTGATCGATATCGCCAAGAGACGGGTCGATGGCAAGGAAACCGAATCCGTTACCGACAAGCAGAACCAGAGCGAGTATGAGGCCGCCAAGCACCGCTACGAGGCGGCCCTGCAGTTGCTCAGCACCATGCGCCAGATGGCGGCCCGCCAGCGGGTGGACGAAATGGTGGTGAAGAAGCCGATCGAACTGCTCGAAGAATCCAAGCCTGATGTGAACCCCAGCAAGCCGAACGTCATGCTCCTGCTGAGCATCGGCGCCGGCCTCGGTCTCGTGCTCGGTCTGCTGCTCGCCTTCTTCCTCGAGTATCTCGATACCAGTGTGAAGTCGCTCGACGACGTGGAGCGCTACCTCGGCGTTCCCGTGCTCGCCGTGATTCCTAAGGACGTCGGCGTGCTGCACAAACAGAGTGGCCTCAGTCCGGACGCCGAAGCCTACCGGATTCTGCGAACGAACATCGAATTCAACCGCCGCAGTGCCGATGCCAACGCCATCACCATCGTCTCCGGCGGCGCCGGCGAAGGCAAATCCACCACTCTGGTCAACCTTGCTTACATCTGCGCCCAGGGCGGTTACAATACCCTGATGATCGACGGTGACCTGCGCCGCCCGAAGCTCCACACCTTCTTCGACATCAACAACTCTGTCGGTCTCACCAATTACCTGACCACGGCCCTCATGCTCGAAGACGTCGTGCTCCAGACGCCCATCGAGAACCTCTACTTCATGCCCTCCGGCATTCTTCCGGCCGACGCCGCCGGCATTCTCAACAGCCGCCGCATGTCGGAACTCATCGCGGATGTGAAGAACCGCTTCGACCTCGTGCTCATCGACTCCCCGCCGATTCTCGGTGTGTCCGACGCCTCCGTGCTCGCCTCCGAAGTGGACCTCACCATCATCGTCATTCAGCACCGCAAGCTCCCGCGCAATATGCTGCTGCGCGTGAAGCAGGCCATCGAAAACGTCGGCGGCAACCTGCTCGGCGTCGTGCTCAACAACGTGGACGTCCGCAGCGACAGCCAGTACCAGTACTACACCAGCTATTATACCTACTACTCGCCCACCAACGTGGACACCAAGGCCAAGGCCCGCCCCTCCGTCCAGCCCTCCCAAAAGGACGAAGCCGGACCACGCCGTCCCGCCGCCGCTCCCGCCTCCCGCGGTGCAGAGAAGGATGATTATTAATCGCCAGCTCAGTTTACAAACCAAAATCAAATCCCGCCCAACCTCATGAAAGCATGCCTCTTAGTTCTTCTCGGCTTTGTTTATGCCCTGTTCAGTTCATCAGCGAACGCGCAAAACCTCACACCGCTCAAACCCGGTGACCCTATCGTCATTGACCTCAAAGTCCCCGCGGAGGATGCTACCAATGTTTCCGCCAAGATGAATGTCTCGAAGCAGGGGACTATCAAAGTGGCCTATATTGAAAGGGAGATTTCGGTGGCCGGACTGAACACCACGGAAGTGGCGCGGAGGATCGAACAGGCCTACAGGGCCGCTGAAATCTACACGGCCCCTACTGTGGTCGTCACCAGCAGTACGCCGAATGACTACATTCCGCACATTGTCTCCGTGGGCGGGGAAGTCCGCTCTCCTCGCGGCGATGTGCCTGTCCGCGACGGCATGAGACTTTACCAGGCCATCATGAGTTGCGGCGGCCCCACTGAATTTGCCGACATGCGCAAGGTGAAGCTCATTCGCGGCACACGCCAGACCATTTTCGACATGCGGAAGCTCGATCCCAGCGGCTCCAACAATCCCGTCGTACAGGACGGCGATACGATCCATATTCCCCAGGACTGATTCCTGGCATCAACAATTACGCCAACCGCAGCCGGGAAACCGGCTGCGGTTTTTCATTTGCCGCAGCAAGATCCGTCGGGCCGCTCCGAATGTCAGGCTCCAATCATCCTTAACAGGCAAATTGATTCACGAATGGCCCCCGACAAACACAGATGCTCAACAGGTTATGAACAGGAGAATCCTCCTCCCGTAAGTGAGGCCGAATGCATGCGTGAATCCGTGTCAATCCATGTCCCATTGGATCATCCGTGGACATGAAGTTGTTCGCCTGTTTGCCTGCGGCTGTCTCCGCTGGGCTCCGGTTTCCTTCAGTCGGCTGTGGTTTTCTTCCTCTCCATTTTCCGTTCTGGCCCCTCAGCGGTACGAAGTGAACATGTTTGCGACGACACTTGAAATCCACCTGCGGCGGCGCTTGGCGGAAGCAGCTCGGCAGCCGATGTCGAGTATCGCGGAGCGCTCCCCGGTGCAGTCGATTTTGGAAAGTCGAGCTGCGTTTGGTTCCGGCTCCGCCGGGTTATGATGATCCTGAAAAGGGGGACTGAACAGAAAGCGGGACGGCTGTTCCCTCCCCGGTAAGCCGACTGCGGGGCGGGCACTCTTCAGATGAGTTCACCGATGTCGGGTTTGCAGGAGGCTAAACCCGCACCTTAAGCAGCGGAAAGCATGCTTCCGGTTGTTGTGCACTTCGCACTTCATTGCGGCTGCCCGCCTCTGCATGTTATATCGCGCATTGGCAGCACTTTGGGATCATGCGTTTTCACGTGGGCCCACCAGGATTCGAATATGGTGCGGGGCCTTGTAAAATGGAGACTTCCGCTTTCCCCGGCAATTTACCCCGGCAATACAGTTGCCTTGTCTCGGGGATTTTGTAGATGGTGACGGGTAGAATGCCCGCGAATCGACAGTCCGTCAAGAAAACCAGAAAGCCCCCTGCGGGGGAGACGATGAAGCGCGGTCGAAGGCCGGATGTAGAGCGCGCGGCGGAGAGGTGGCGGCTTTCGATCCGGGAAGTAGTTGAGGCGAAGGGCGGATACTCGTGGCGCACCTACCTTGTCCAGGGCTGGAAAAACGAGAGTGGCCGATGGTCTCGGAAGCGCTTTCGTGATCGGCAGCAGGCGGAGGCCTTCATGGCGATTAAGCGGCTGGAAGTGGAGACCCGCGGTGATGTGCTGCGCCCCATCGTCAGCCGCCTGACACAAGCGCAGGTGAAGGATGCGGAGAACGCCTTGGAAAAGCTGGCGGCCCTGGCTGTCGAGTGTGCCACGGGATCGGCGGTGCCGTCGCTGTCCGAGGCGGTGGAGCATTACGCGCGCCACTGGCGGGCTGCTGTGGCTGTGGAATCAATGCCGCTGCGCGATGCTCGCCGCGCGATTGTGGAGGCCAAGGAGCGGGCCGGGCGCCGGGCGCGGACAGTGCAGGAACTCGACATTGCGCTGCGGGCGTTTGAGAATTGGATCCGAATGCGCCCGCAGTACAACGGGCCGAGCATCGATCCTGACTGGACGCCGCCCGTGCATGAAATCACCCGGGAGCATGTCGCCGCTTACCTCGGCAGCCTGCGCAGCCGCGCCGGATTGACGGCTGCGCCCAAGACAGTGGCCAATGAGCGCGGCAACCTCCACGCGTTTTTCGACTGGTGCCGGGGGGTGAAGAACGGGCGCCCCATCCCGGGCGTGACCCGGCGGTGGTGCATGGCAAACCCCGCCGCCGACATTCCCCGGCCGGACGTTCCCGCTACGGCTCCGCAGATACTGAGCCTCGATGCTGCCCGGGCACTCATGCGCCATGTGCAGGCCTGGGGTGGTGGCCGGCTCGCTCCCTTCTTCGCGCTGGCCTGCTTCGCGGGCTTGCGCCCGGGCCGCGGCGGCGAGCTGATGAAACTTGCGGTGCATCCGGGACTGCGGCAGCCGTGCAAGGAGGCCAGCGGGCGCCCGCTGCTGGACCTGGAGCGCGGTATCCTCACCGTGCCGGCGGATGTCAGCAAGACGGGGCGGCGGCGCGTGGTGACGATCCAGCCGAATCTGCGCGAGTGGCTGGAGCGTTTCCCGGGCCCTATCCTGCCGGACGGTGCGCCCACGGCCATTCGCCGCGTGCGCAAGGCCTGCGCGCTCGATCACGACGTGTGCCGGCATTCTTTCATCAGCTACTTCACCGGATTGACCGGCAGCAAGGGGAGGGCAGCCCTGGAGGCTGGGAACAGTGAGCGCGTCATCGATGCCCATTACTTGCACCTGCCGACAGAGGCAGAAGCACGGGAATACTTCGCCATTCGCCCCTCCGGGAGAAGCTCAAAGCGCGCTGCGCAGCCAGCCGGGGGGCGCTGAGGAAGGCATAGCACCCGGCATAGCACCTATTTTTCCCGAACCGGCATTTTTTCTTGGGGTGCAGGGCGGCGTTACACCCACCGTTACACCCATTTTCCCCGAACCGGCATTTTCTTTGGGGGGCATGCGATGTGCCGCAGGGGTGGGCGCCGTGCCCGGTAGCCGCGTGGAGGGCCGATCCGCCGCAGTCTTGGTCAGGTCCTGGGGGCGTTGCCACTGCCGTTGCCCCCGGTGTTGCCACCATTTTTCCCGATAGCCTAAAATTTTCCGCTCTGCTCCCCGTCGCGGCCATTCAGCCGCCCTTTTTAGCGCATCCTTTCCGGGAAACGACGTCTTGCTGGCCATATTTTCGCCCGCTGGCTGGTGATGGATACGCCCGCCGCCTGCTGCCGCTCGCTGCATTTCGTTTTGACACCGGGCGCAAGGGTCATGAGCAGCACTGATAAATCACATTCCGCCCCTGAAACCCTGGGCTTGGTCCGCATTGAAAAACTTGGGGAAGACATCTTTCCTGACAAAGAGTCCCGTCCGAGTGTTCGGACTTTGCGAAATTGGACCCGGCAAAGGGTGATCCCCTCCCTGAAAATTGGGAGGCTGCGATACTACGACCCCAGCCGCGTGCTTGCTGCTCTGCGGCAGAAATTTGAGGAGGTTTAATGATCCCCCCTGGAAGACATGGATCTGATCCACTCGCCGTTCTCCAGCCCCCGGGTGCTCCCCGCCGTCTTGGCCGTGGCGTGTCCCGGGCGGATACGCGGCCAGGAAGGGGGGGCCGCCAAATGAAGCGCCCCCGCATCACTCGGGAGCGCAGGCGATTCGAGCGCGAGACCTTGCGCAAGCTGGAGGCGGCCGGCGCGACGCCGCTTCATCTGGAGCGCTGCCGGTGGCTTTTGGTGAGGGGCAGGAAGTGGAGCACGGATGACATGGCGAGCGCACTCAACAAGGCCAGCCAGGAAAAAGCCGGGATCGAATTCAATCTGCGCGCCCTCCGTGGGGATCCTCCCGAGTTTATCATCTTCCGCCGCCAGCCGTTGCCGGCGAATTCGTACCATGGCTGAGCATCCCGAAATCCGCCGCCGCATCGCGGCTGAAATCCTGGGCTCAATTGACGAGTCCGGTTTTTGTCAGTGCCCGGGGAGAATTCACCACACGGGCCGGAACGGGAAGCGTGACTGCCGCGTGCGGCTCGACGGCGTGCCGACGGTGTATTGCGTCCATACCAGCTGCGCAGGCACGGTGGAGGAAGTGAATCACCGGCTGCGCAGCCGCATCGCCAGTGCTGAGCGCGCCATCGAGCGCGGCGAGACGCCGGAGAACCGGCACCCGTCAGGGTATGAAGGCTGCGCCGCGAAGCCGCAGGCGCCCGCCGCGCGCAAGGTGCCGGCGTTCGATTCTGCCAAGCTCGATCTTCTCGCGCGCCAGTGTCGGCGCGACATCACGCTCGACTGGATCGCCGAGCGTTCGCCGGTGGCGGTGCCGTCGCCGGCAGAGCAGCGCAGCGAAGGGCGCGCGACGTCGCGGCTTTTCCTCGACACCCTGTATCAGCCCGGAGAGCGCGTGCTGATCTTCAGCCGCTTTTACAGCCAGGGCGACTTCCTGCACGTCGCCGGCGGGGAATCCTGCCGTCTCGGGGACAAGCCCGGCGTGGATGCCGTGCCGTCAGAATTGCCGACGGGAGCGAAGGAAGGCATCTGGTTTCTCACGGCTCCGGTGACTGGCGAATGGAAGCCCCTTCCGGATCCGGAGCCGCGGCTTACCCGTCGCGGGGAACCGTGTGTGACTCGCTTCCCGTTTTTGCTATTGGAAAGCGACGTCGCAGACGAAAGCGCGTGGCTGAGAGCCCTGGTGCAATTGCCGCTGGCCATCGTGGCGCTCTACACGAGCGGCGGGAAATCCGTGCATGCACTTGTCAGGGTGGACTGTGAAAGCAAGGCGGACTTCGACGCCGCGCGCGACGTCGCCCGCGCGGTGCTCTGCCCTCTGGGAGCCGATGGAGCCGCCATGACGGCAGTGCGCCTGAGCCGGCAGCCGGGCTGCCTGCGGCACGGGAAGAATACCCCTGACGGTTTTCGCCGCTACGATCAGCCGCGGCTGCAGCGCCTTGTCTATCTTAATCCAGCCCCGCCGCGGGATGTCAGTCTCATCGATCTCTTGAAATAAATGACGCACACGCCCGACCAGTCGCCGCCCGATCCTGACACCGCGCCAAACGGCGCGCCGCCCGCGGCTGCTTCGCAACCCTGTGCCACCGCCCCGGCTGCTCCTGCCTCCACTGAGAGTGTGACAGCGGACAAGGGCCGCCGTCGGGGCGGCAAGGCCCGGGGAAGCGCCGCCAGTTCAGAGCAGGGAGCACCGGAGGAAGGCCCGTCAGCAGCGAAGAGCGGCCGCGGCAAACGCCGGGCCAGCCCTGCCCGCGCGCTTGCCTCTTCGCTTACCGGGGTGGCGAAATTCACAGCGACGGAACTGCCGGCAGAAGACCGCATGGCCCCGCGGCTCAGCGTGAATGTGCCTATCACTGCGCTGGCGCGGGGGCTGGCCCTGCATCTGCATCAGGAGCCGCTTTTCCGCCGCGAGGCGACCGGGCAGATTGTCACCGTGGATCCGCAGACGGGAGACATGGAGCCAATGACAGCGGCCCGTTTTGTTTCCTGGGCAGAGGAGCGCGTCACATTCACCAGAGAGGGCCGCGGCGGCGACGTTTCCGTCGTTTCCCTGACAACAGAGGCCGCGGTGCGAATCCTCGCCGGCGACGTCTTCCGCCGTGAGCTGCGGCCACTGCGCTCGGTGCATCAGGTGCGGCTCCCGGCATGGGCAAACTCAGAGCGCACGGCGGTAAAGCTGCTCGACGCCGGCTACGATGCCGGGACGCAGACTTTCACCGTGGACGGAGTACCCTACGATACCGCGATGGAGCCTGACAAGGCCCGCGAATTCCTTCTCTCCACTTTTCGAGAGTTTCCCTTCGCCCGGCCGGAAAACGATCCTGAGCAGCCGCTGGAAAAGAACCGCTCCTTTGCCGTGCAGATGGCGGCGATGTTCTCCACTTACTGCCGGCTCCTGACGCGCGGGGGCCTGCGGCCGGCCTTCGCCGTGCAGGCAAACCAGGCCGGCAGCGGCAAAACGCTTCTTGTGAGGATGGCACTCGCGCCCGTGTTTGGAGATGTCACCGTGCAAAGCGCCCCGCGCGATGAGAACGAGCTGGGGAAGCTGCTCACCGCCACCGTGGCCGACGGGCACGATTACCTTGTGGTGGACAATCTCGGGGGCTTCTTTGCCTCCGCAGAGCTGGAGAGCTTCCTGACATCACCGCGCCGGCGGGGACGTATCCTGGGGCAATCTCAAACGGTGGACGCAGAGAACAATCTTTCCGTGTTCATTACCGGGAACGGCCTCCACATTTCACCGGACCTCGCGCGCCGCTGCCTGCTCATCGATCTCTGGTTTGCCGGACAAGTGTCAGAGCGGGAGATCGAGAGGCCCATTGAGGAAGAGCTGCTCGCGAGCAATGAGACGCGCGCCGGATTCCTCGCCGCCATGTGGGCATTGACGGCGCACTGGGATTCCTGGCAGTGCCGGCGCAGCACAGGCGCGCGATTGGCCAGCTTTGAGGGATTCTCCGGCATCATTGGCGGCATCGTGACGAATGCTCTCTTCGCCGATCCAATCCAACGGCCAGAAGTGCGCCTCGACGAAACGGAAGCCGCGTGGACTGCGCTCTTCCGCAAGCTGGCTGACGATCTGCCGAATGGGGGCGCCGCAGAGTATAGTTTGGATCAATTGCAGGAAGCCGCGGAAGAGATGGAGCTGCTGATGGTGCTGATCGGCGAGCCGAAAAATCCCAAGATCGCGCTGGGGAAACGGCTGCAGCGCTGGCGGGGCCGGCAGTTTCGCGATAGCACCGGCAGGCCGTTTGAATTCGGGCAACGGCATGCCCGGGCAGGGTCGAAAATCATGGTCAGGAACTTGTGCCCGCCGGCGGAGGAAGCGGACGGAGCCGTGGCGCCTGGCGGAGACGACCTCCTCAAAACTCCAAGCTTTTAACCAATGCGCTCCGAATTGCTAACTTCTTTCAGAATCGCCGTTTCGCTGCTGCCCTCTGCCGAGCGGCAGGCTGCGCGGTTGGAGGCCATCGAGCGCAGTCTGGCCGCCGCCGAGGCTGCGCAGGCGGATGGGGAAGGGAATGATGAAGGCGCATTTCGCCTCGGGGAGCTGCGGGAGGATGTGCGGGCGTTGCAGCGGGATCGGCGCGCGGCTGTTGCTGCGGCGCACCGCGCCGGGGCTGCGCTGCGGGAGGCGTGCGCGGATTTCCTCAATCGGCTGCGTCGCCATCTTTACCGCGCCGGCCTTTTCATCGCCACGCGGCGCATGGCCCGGATTCAGAAAATCTCCGGCGGAGGATCCCTCGCGGCGGAGCTGGCGGTGCGGGGCGCTGAGTTTGCGGAGATCGATCACCTTCTCAGCGAGGCATCAGTGTTGCGCCGCGATTCCGGAATTCCCGCGGCGGAGCTTTGTGAGGCGTGTGAGCGGATCTTCACCCGGAGCATGGAAAGCACGGTCTCGTTCTCTGAGGAATTGGAGTCCCCGTGGCCCTGCTTTCCACCGCTGCCCCGCAGGTGGCGGGATAACGGAGAAGGAGTGGCGGTGACGTTGGGTTTTGGGGATCGCGGAGTTTGTCAAATCTTCGGGCCGGAGTGCCCGCCGCGGGAGCAGCGGGAAACAGTCGCCGCATGGGCGCGGGGCAATGCGTGCCCGGTGATGGGGGTGTCTCGCATCGAAGTGTGGAGCGGCGGCGAGGTGATCGCTCTCCATTCCTTCACTCCTGCGGAGACAACGGCGGCGGAGACGTTCGAAGCGTTATGGGCTGCCGGGATTTTCGATGCCGAGGAGCTGGCTGTTTTCCCGCAGCGCGCGGAGCCACTGCCTCCGGTCACCGGAGGGCGCATCGTGACAAGGTGCGCAGAGGGAAACACGCCGGATGAATCCGCCACCGAAGCCGCCGGGCAATAACATTTCCGGCGCTTCCTGCCGGCAACACAACAACAACAACACACTAACTCAAATCAAATCTATGAAAGATGAATTCGTTTTAATCGGGTGGCGCTCCGGCGCTGGACATAAAGGACCGGCTGAACTGCTGGGTTTTGGCCCTGAGGCCGAGGCCGCCGCTGCGGCGCTGCGGGCAAATCCGCCCGACCGGCCCGCCACCTACAAGATGAAGATTTTCGCCATCGATCATACCACGGGGGAACCCTTCGGCCTGGAGCGGGCAAGGATGCGTGCGGAAAAATATGAGAGTCTCCGCAGCGCCCTTCCGGACCTGAACGGGCTCCGGGTGATTCTGAGCCAGGCGGAGGCGCAGTTCAAAGCCGTCCAGGCCATCCCTGCGCGTGAGACTGAGATGGACCGTGAGCTGGCAGCTTTCGCAGCCAAAAAGGAAGAGCTGCTGAAGGATGACAACACCGCCGCGAGCGCGCTCGACGTCGGCCGGGAAGTGGCGGCAATCGATGCCGCGTCCGATATCGTGAAGCGCCGGCTGGAGCGGCTGCGCGAGAGCGTGGCAGGGGAGCGTTCCGCCCTTCGTGCCCTCGCGGCGCGCGTGAATGCCGGCATCATCGATCTTGAACATCGCGCATCGATGGCGCGGCATGAGGAGCGGGCCGAGCGGCTGCTGGAGATTGTTAGAAAATGGAACCCGGCGGCTGATGCGAATGACTTTTGGGTTTTTCAGGCGACTGGATTCATTGGACGCGGGCGGCTTCCCGAGGATTGGAAAATCAATGGCCAGCCGTGGCCGAATGGCGCCATCGAGGACTCGCACGTCGCTGAGATTCTCCGCCGGGCGCGCCTGCTGCTCGGAGGCAGCGCCGAGACCGCGGTGAGCGCCGAGACTGCGGTGAGCACCGAGCCCGCGGCGAGCACCGAGCCCGCGGCGAGCGCCGAGCCCGCGGCGAGCACCGAGCCCGCGGCGAGCACCGAGCCCGAGGCGAGCACCGAGCCCGCGGTGCGAAAGCCCAGCCTGCCAAAGCCGGTTTCCGGCCGCCGATCCGCCGCAGCAGACCCGCCGCGGTCGTTTTCGTCCGCGGGAGCGGCCTGAGACTGAGAAACACTAACTGTCACCAATAGACCATGCACGCACCATCATCGTTCGTAATGAGCTTCCCCAAATTGGCCGCCCTGCTTCTCTCGCTGCCGCGGCGCGCGGCCGGCCAGCCGGGGCGCTTCGCCGCCACTGCGCGGGCTTGCCTGACGCCAGAGGCAAAACTTATGGCGCGTATCGCGGCCCAGGATGCAGAATTGAGAGCCCTGGAGTCGCGCCTGGCTTCCCTCCGGGATCTGGAAAAGCAGATTCTCAGTCTGCGGGCTATGAGCGCCGCCATGCGGGATGACATGCAGGCCCTCCTTCACGCGGGACCACTTACAGCACCTTCCAAAACCCCGGAGGGTGAACACGCGCGAAAGGCGCTCACGGCCGCCGTCGGCCGGATCATGGCGGGGATCGGGATCGCGCCATGCGCTCCCGCAGCCGCCCCTGGCAGCGGCGCTGCATCGTCCGGCCCCCAACCGCTGCGGTAAATGAAATTTCTGCCTGCAAACCATCCTGCGGAGTTAGCGTCACTCCGTTTGCGCCACCAGGCAGAAGGCGCGTCGGCTGAAGTGACTTCCAGCCGGCGCGCCGCCAACTTCATGAGGAATCGCCGGGCCGGGGCATTCAACGCTTCGACGGCGGCGAGCAGTTGGCGAAGTCCGTCAATCTATGAGTCAACACCTGACATCGAAAGCAAAAGGTATGCACTTTGAATTTCCGTCACCGGATGAAATAGAAAGCGCGGCAGCCGCGCTGGAATCCGTAGCAGCTGCGCTGCGGGGGCACCGGCTGCAGGAGGCCGCGGCGAAGTGGGGCGAGGTGATGCGGATGCACGACCATTCCGACCCGATACCGCCAGACGCTCCGCAGAGCGCGTCAGACAGCGCGGGGCCTGATGTGCCTGCGAGGCTGGAGGCTGCTGCTGCGCGACTCCGTGCCGGTGAGATAGAAGAGCCGCTGCGGCTGTGCCACGCTGCGCGCCTGGCGATGGGGATCAAGGATGCCGGCGCGCGTCCAAGATCGGGCGGCGCGCGCGGGCACTTCTCCTTTCCTCTTCGCAGAATGAATGCACTATGTCAGATAGCTCGCGCAGGTGTCAGGGCCTGCCAGTGAGACCCTTCGTAAAAATCATGAATCCGCCATCACCTTCCGAGATCGAAAACGCTGCCGCTGCCCTCACAGCAGTGGCGCAGTTACTCCGTGAGCATCGCCTGACAGAAGCCGCCGCTCAGTGGCGCGCTCTGTTGAGGATGCAGCCCTTTCGTTTCACTGCTGAAAAACCGGAGGACCTGGAGGAGGCATTGCTGGCGACGATGGGGCCGGGCGAACGCGCCGCGTTTCTGCAAGTCTATAGCCTGACGTGCCAGCGCGCCTCTGAAGAGGGTGCCGCGTCAGAGGACGCCCGCCGTGAGGGGGCGCGTACGGCAGCGGACTTGGCCGGCACTCCATCCATTTCGCCCGCTGCCTGCGCCGCCGCGCTCTTTCGTCAGGAGTGGTCGTGGAGTTATGTGATGACTCCTGCCGCCCTTGCTGCCAGCGAACGGCTCATGGCGCGCTACCCCAGTCTGAGCCGCGCGGAGATCATAGAGAAACTGTTGATCGAAGCCGTGGGACGGGAAGCGCCGGCGGAGTAATGCCTCACAAGTAACCTCACCTGACTCAACCTCAATCTCCACCTCCTCAAACCAATGGCCTCGACCAGAAAAGCAACCATCGCCGCGCAGATCCGCGCGGACCGCACCAAATTCAAAGCAGACCTTGCGCAAGCCACTGCAGACACCCGCTCCTTCCGTGCTGCGGCAAGCAGGCAACTCTCGAATATCCCGATCACCACTGCAGGAGGCTTGGCCGGATTCCGGCAGCAGATCGGCAGCGTCATCGGAAAATATCAGCATCTGCGCGGCGTCGTCACAGACATTACCGGCCTCGCCGTGCGCACCGCCGGCGCGCCGGCCATGCTCAATGACATGAAGGACGCGCTCACGGCCGTAACCGGCTCTGCCACGGAAGCCACACAGGCGCTCGATTTCATCGCCGGTCTGGCGGAGGAGCAGAAGCTCGAATTCGAGCCGCTGGTTTCAGCCTACGAACACATGCGCGCGCTGGGCTACTCTGCGCAGCAGACGCGCGACTTCATCCGGGAGATGGGCAACGCCATCGAAACGGCTGGCGGCGATGCCGCAGACCTCACCGCCGTCACCGCGGCCCTGGCGAGAATTCAGGACACGGGCGAAATGAGCGCGAAGGCTCTGCACAGCATGGGGCAATCCATGCCCTTCCTCCGCAAGATCATGAAGGAGCAGTTCGGCGCCGATACCGCCGCCGAAATCCAGGGCCTGCAGCTCACGATGGAGGAACTTTTCGAAGGCATCCTCCGCGGGCTCAGAGAAGTGGAGACGAACAGCGGCGGCGTGCTCGATGCCATGTCTCCGGAATACATCGCCAGCATGAATCGCCTGCGCGCGGGCCGCGCCGGCATGGGGGACAGCCCCATCATCCCTGACCTTCCGGAGCGGACTGCCGCGGCTGCTGATCCCGAGGGGGCCGCCAAACGCATCCAGATGCTGCGGGAGCGGGCAGCGGCCGCCAAAGCTGCCGCTGAGGCAGAGAAGAAGCTCAAGGAGGCCACCAAAGCCGAGGCGGAGGCAGCGGAGCAGGCCGCCCGTGATTGGGAGGAAGAGCAGGCCCGCAGCGTGGAACAGAAAAAGTTCGCCTCCGACGCGCGCGAGGAAATGGAGATCGCCCGGCTGCGGAGCCGCGGGCAAAACAAGAAGGCAGACAAGCTGCAGCAGGAGCGCGAAGATCGGCAGCGCGTGCAGGAGCTGATGCAGGAAGGGGGACTGACAGAATCCGCCGCCAAGGAAATGGCGGCCGGCGAGCGGCGGATCGCGGAAGATCAGGAATACTTCGACCGCACCGGCCGCAGGAAGATGCGCGGTGCGAGCTTCAAGGCCGGCTTTGGCGGCATCCCGAAGTATCCTGACACGGCTCTCAAAGACGAATGGAACTTCCCGGCCCTGAACGCCGCAAAACTGCGCGGGATGCTCCCGTCCCCTGGGGTGCCCGCTACCGATGAGGCTGCGAGAATGAGAGATCCCATGCCCCGGAACAGGACACGCGGCGGCGGTGCCGATCCGTCCACGGGCGCCGTGGAGGAACTGCGCGCGCTGCACACCACGATCAGCGGGAAACTCGACGAGCTGATCGGCAACACGGCAAAAACCGCCGGCGAGCGCACCGCGCCGCGGCACAGGAATTGAAAGCGGGGGCGCACCGTCCGCAAGAAAGCCCTGGACGCGGGCGGCCCGCGCTGCTTTCATGGCCACAAGCCGGTGGGGAAAACACCGGCCCTCGCAATTCTCTTCCGCGGCTTCATCACCCGCGGGCGAATCCATGAAAACACCCCAAACGAGAATCAAAAGCCGTCAGGAATACCGTGCGCAGGTGATGCTGTGGCGGGATAAGGTTTCCCCCTTTCCTGACGGCTTTTGTTCGTACTCAAGCCATGAAAAAGAGAACTACGCCCGCCACCGGCAAGGTGGTGCCCATCCGCCCCGCCCTGACAACCGCCGCCCGGCGGATGCTGAAAGCCGAGGGCCGAAGGAAAGCCTCCGCTGCCACCGCCGCTGCCGGCGGGGAGAATGGCCCGCCGCCGCCGGACACAGCAGAGGCGAGCGCGCTGGTGATAGACACGCTGCGGAAGCTGGCGGGGGTGCTCTGCCGGAAAGCGGTGGACCCCGCGGAACGCGCGGCGTGGGACTCTCTGCTCGATGACCTGAGCAAGCTGGAACGGCGCAGAGAGGATGAAACGCCGCCGCCGGTGAACGCCCTGGTGGCCCCGGAAGAACCGGAGAGCCTGCTGCTGCGGGCCGTGAGCATAGGGTGCGGATGGATGGGGTATCTCCTGGGAGAGCGGCGCGCGGTGCGCAAGCGACTGGCTGCGGAGGCCCTGTCAAAGCGTGGCCAGCTGCCCGCCCTCGCACTGGAGATGCTGGAATGCGTGATCGCCGCGCCTCAACCCGCCGCGCCAGGGCAGGCGAATCCCGCCGCGCTGGACAGCGTGAAAGTGGAGATGCGGAAGCGACTGGAGCGGAGCCCGCGCGGCGCGCCCGGGGCGCGCGGTGCGAATGAGATGGCGGCGGCGGAGGCTATGCCCGAGCCGCTGCAGTGCCTGCGCACTGCGGGCCTGTGGCTGGAAGCACAAGAGGAGTCGCCCCGGAGGGTGGAGGAGCTGCGCGACTGTCTGGAGCGATGGGGAGCACAGCTCCCGGCCTTCGCGCGCAAGACACTGGAGGCATTTGGGGAGCCTGATCCCCCGCGGGAACGTGTCAATGAAAGTGCCCCGTCAGGGTTGGACGTGGAGGCGCACCGGTGCGGCGATTCATCCTCCCCGGGGAGAGTGATGCATGGTCTGGATCTGGTGGCTTCTCACAAGCTGGTAATGGAACAGGTCCCGGGCCCCGGCAGTGGAGTGCTCCGATTCCGCCGCGAGGGGCAGCCGCCGGAACTGATGGTGCGCCGCGCCGATAGAGCCGTGCAGGCATGGGGAGCCCTGGTGGAGAAGCTGCCGCACTTTGACGCGGAAGTGGAGAGTGCCGCAGTGCTCGTGCTCGATACCCGTTATCACTTGAAGTCATGGGCGCTGGTGGGGCTGGGCACCATCAATGACTGCATCGCGGAACCGCGTGACATTCTGAGGGCCGTGATAGGGGACATGGGGCGCGGATTCATCCTGATGCACAATCACCCGGCCGGCGATCCCGATCCGTCAGCCGCAGACAGGGAACTGACGCGCCGCCTCAGGGAGGCATCCGAGACGATGGGCGTGGCCTTCTTTGACCATGTGATCGTCGGCCGCGGGAAGTATTTTTCCTTCAAGGAAAACTGCATGATGTGAGCCCCGGGCAAAGCCATTCACCAAAACGACTCCGACACCATGAAAAAGCAAAAAGCTGACAGGAAACGGGAGCTGGATGAAGCCGAACGGCAACGTGCCATCACGATGAATCAAACGCTCGCCCGCTCCATGCGCGTGGAGGCGGACATCCTGCGGGCGTGCATGCTCGATATGGAGGCATGGGCGGCCCGCTACGAGGAGCGCGTGGTGCGCCTCGCCGGCGGCACTGAGGAAGAAGTGCAGGCAGTGGCTGCCCGAGCGCGAAGTGTGGCGGCCGCCGCCGCCGATTCGCTGGAAGCCCTGCTCGCCCTGCTCAAGCCGCTGAGTGAAGCAGTGCCCGGAAAGCCGGAGGAATGGCTGGATGGAAAACCGTCGCGCGCGAGCGTGGACAAAGCCCGGCGGATGCTCAAAAACCCGGTGCGGGCCGTGACACGAAATGTGCCAGGGGCGATCGACCTCCTGCGCGAATTCGAGCGCCGGCAAAATCCCGGGCAACTGCCTTTCTCCGGCGTAAGAATCCCGCGCCGCTGGTGCGCGGGGGAACGCGGCAATGAGACCGTCCTATGAAGCCCGCCGGCGCCGTCCGTTGGCACTGGCGATCACAGCACGAACGGAGAACCGCGCGGCGGCTGTCTGCGGCGATCCGCCGCCGGGTGCCGCTGACAGCGGCACGT
>CAZFZN010000019.1:0-116690 GCA_964523105.1 uncultured Akkermansia sp. | reverse complement strand
AGGGCCGCGAGAGCTGGTGCTCGATGGACTCCACGCCTCCCTCGCACCGGTGAGGCCATGAATCGCTCCCGGCCGCGTGCGCCCGTGCGCACTGGCGATCACGGCACGAACGGAGGAACGCGCGGCGGCTGTCTGCGGCGATCCGCCGCCGGGTGCCGCTGACAGCGGCACGTCGCCGCTGGAACCGCGGGCGATGGCCGAGGGCCGCGAGAGCTGGTGCTCGATGGACTCCACGCCTCCCTCGCACCGGTGAGGTCGGGAAGCGCGCCCGTCCACGGGCGCCCGTTGGCAGTGGCGATCACGGAGTGAATCCCTCGGAGACGCTGCAATCACTGCTGAATGCCCGGCGCCGGCCCCCTTCAATCCCCCGCATTATCAAGGATACTGCCGCGGCCAGTCGTCACTGTTCCATGTGATCTGCCGCCGTGGTGGTGGTAACGCCGGGAGCCGTAGGCACTAAGGAATCTTTTTCGCTTCGTTTTGAAGGTGCGAGTTTCCCGACCTGCATTCGATTGGCGCGCCGGAATGTGGAAGGTTACATGTCCCATCTGTCCCGCCCTCGCCGCGGATACGGAGGGTAATGGTCCGACTGTCTGTTTTCTGTCCCCTTTCATTGCGGGAGCGGCTTGGCAGGTGTCCCATTTCGTCTATTCCGTCACTCACCTGTCACCCTGCAGCCCTTGATCTTTCAATAAAGGTGACGGGTTGATGGTTGAATACGATAGTAAATAGCGGGGGCAGGAATGATGGGGGATGGTACCGGCTGTGTGCGGAAGCGTAGCGCGTAAAGGGGCTGTGGTATGGACCGTTTTTCCCGTCACCCGTCACCGTTATTGATCTTTCAAGGCCCGGCGCGTGATGGGTTGGTCTTTGTGATAGGTCACAGCCCGTCACGCGTGAGTGCTGCCGGGCTGTCCCTCAGTGCCCGCCCCTCGGGTGGATACCCCGGCAACAACCCCGGCAATACAAATTGCATTTTAAGGGTATTTCGTTGCCGCTTGTTGCACTTTTAGGCCTTGCCGTGAAGCGTTGATCTGCGTTGTATCCCTCTAATCTTTAACGGTTTATGCCCGCAAAATGGAGAGTGGGCCTACCAGGATTCGAACCTGGGACCAAGGGATTATGAGTCCCCTGCTCTAACCGCTGAGCTATAGGCCCGGAATGCGCGGGATACTTCATGGACTGGCAGCGGGCGCAAGGGGCCGGCGGAGGTTTTCTTGCACGGCGCGGCGGCGGCTCAGGAGCATGCTGTGGCCGCAATCTGTTCGTCGAACCAGTGAACCAGGCTGCGGGCAACGCGCTGGAAAGACGCCGCGGAACAGCACGCCGACCCCCGGATTTCATCGCGGAACAGCTGGTACAGAACGTGAACCTGTCCCCCGGGCCGGCAAACGATGAAAGTCTTGCAGGAGTCGAACGGTTCGCCGGTGTTGGTCAGGAAATCGAATGGAACGTATTCCGGTCCGGTCTCTTCCGGCTCACCGGAGTAAAGCGCCCGGTCGATGACATCGAAAATGGCGGCATCCGGCAGCCCGTTGAAGGACGGATGCCACAAACTCCCAATATCCCAAGACAATTCGCGAAAGCGATCCACGCCGTGGAACAGCGAGCAGTGACTCTCCTGAATGTCGCCGAGCCGAACGTGCTCAATCGTCACGGCGATGCGGCCAAAGCCGGTCCAGCGCGGATCGTGAGGTTCATGGTACACCTCGATGGAAATATCGGATGGCTCGCCGATGATCATGATGGTGGCATGTGTCGGCTATGCGGTTCTCCAATTCAGCGCGCGAGGCGCCATTCCTGACCGTTATTCATCCAGAGCGTCTCCATTTCCGCGGCGACACCGCGGGCCGGGCTGAGGATGGCAATGGCGGGCGCGCCGGCTTCATTCACGGCGCGGATGAGTTTGCCGCCGGCGCAAAGCTGCGCGCGGATTTGCGGGCCATCCGGCGCGACGACTTTGGCCGTCTGATCCTGGAGGAGCGCGGGAAAGGTGAGGCTTTCGTCCGCAGCGGCGTCGTTGAGATAATAGGCGGCCTGCAGCGCGGCGCGGCGGTCGGCGAAAAGGCGGCGCAGCGCTGCCCAGTCGCGGCGCTGGAGGGAATCGGAGATGCCGCGGGTGAGCCGGCTCACCGTGTAATCAAGCCCCGGCATCGCACTGAGGTCGAGGGCGCGCGCCCACGGGCAGAGCGGCCAGACGGGCGGAAGCGTGAGATTGAATCCGCCGCGCAGGCCGGTGCCGCCGGGGAGCCAGTCGAGTTTGACAGGCTCCGGCGTCAGCGTGCTGGTCTGGCCAGGGTGGAGCAGTGCGGGAGGTTCCGGCGTCGCGGGCGTTTCTGATTCTTCGGCAGGCTCCGGTTGAATGACAAACTGCTGCGCGGCCTGGTCCTGCTGAAAGGTCTGGAAGTCGTTGCCATGGCCGTAGCTCCAGGCGTGGACCTCCTGCATGGCGAGCCAGGGCGCGCGGTTCTTTTTATATAACAGCGTAGCCGAGACTGTCGTCGCGGCAGGCAGCACGGCGGCCGTGCCGGGTTCACCATCCACGCCCGGCGGAGTAGTGAGGTGCAGCGTGATCTCATTGTCGCCGGAGAAGAGCCATTCATTCACCGCGAGCGTCGCGCGTGCCGCAAGGCCGTCGCGATTGGACCAAACCGGCACGTCGTTGAGCCGCACTTCACAAACGCACGCACGCACGTCCACGAGCAGCCGGAAGACCGGCTGGTCGGAGGGGTGGAGCAGGAGTTTGTCGGTCATCGGAGGTTGAGAGAAGAAACCACGGATGGGCACAGACGGACACGGATGGCTCGATGGCGCCAGGAACAGCAGGATCCTTGACCGATCCTCTTAGAAAATCTGGGTCTATCTGCGTCCATCGGTGGTTTTCCCTTATAGATTCACCCAGGGCACTTCCGCCGGTGTCCCTGGCTCGCTGCCCTGGGGCCACATGCGGGCGGGGAGCATGGCGACGGGTTTGGGCGGCGCGGGTTCTTCGTTTTCCGGCGGCGGCTGCCAGGGGCGAAGGCGCACGCCGCCGCTGATTCGCTCCAGGCTGTGAAAGTGCAGGCCGGTGAAGGCGCACTGCACTTTTGGCTTCCGGTCGCGCGGCTCCTGGAGCGGGGAATCCGGCGGGGCTTCCAGCGCGACGGCAAGGGTGCAGCCTGCGCCGGCGGAAGTGGCGGCGGTGCTGCTGACAACGAGGCTCTCAAATTCAGATTCGCTGCGGCCTTCGAGCGCAAAATTCACCGCGCCGTGCGTCAGGAATTCCTGCGTGATCGGCTCCAGCGGGCGCACGCTGCGCAGGCCGGCGCGAAAAGTGCAGCGGCCTTCGGCGATGAGATAGATGCCGTAGCGCGTGCTGAGTTCAGCGATGCGCCCGCCGCGTCCGCCGGTGATGGGCGCGAGGCGTTTCTCCGCTTCGGCATTCGTCATCAGCAATGGCAGCACGCTGGCTTCTCCGGCCGCGCCGGCGAGCGGTTCGCCGGTGATGGCGATGTTCAGATAGTGCCCGAGCAGACCGGATGCAGGCTGTTCAAAGAGCCGCGATTCCAGCGTGAGGCTCAGCGAAGGCATCGGATCCCAGCGGAACGGCTCGCGCCACTGGAGCCGGCTGCTGTCGAGTCCGCGCGAGTGACGCGGCGAAGTGAGTTCGGCGACGGCGTTCACGGTGCGCGTCAGGTCGTCGAGCATTCCGAGCAGCGGAACGACCGTCTTGAGCGTGCGCCAGTCGTGCAGCGTGCGCTCGCGTCCGTCCATGCGCAGCGCAAGGCTGTTCTCGACAACGGGCCGTGCGGGGCCGTTCTCCGCCTGCACCGTCACGCGGGCCTGACCATTCCATGTTACGCCGGGAAACGACTTCACCAGCATGCTCATGCCCGCGGCATCCGATGGACACGCGGCCAGAGCGATGCGCCATGTGCGCGCGGGCAAATCCGGCAGACAGAACGGATGCACGCCGGGCAGCTCCCAGGGTTTTTCGCTTTCCAGGGTCTCGGCGGCGAACGGTGAGGGGAGCGGGAGTTTCCAGTCGCGCGACGGCACGCGGACCTTCTGTGGTTCGCCGGCATCCGGTGTGATGACGACGAAGGACGGCGTGCCCGGCGGACATTCCGGCGGGCCGTCGGCGCGGAGGAGGAGCGTGTCCATGCTGCCCTCGTGAGTAGCGCTGGAAACCACCTGGAGCACCGGGCCTGACATGTCCGCCATGACATGAGCGCGGCGATTCTGCGGCGGCACATCAGGCGAGAGCCAGGGATCGCGGCCTTTTGCCGGGAGCGTGAACGTAAAGCCGCGTTCTTCGTGGCGGCAGCGCAACGGGATCTTCGTCCGCGCGGCGCATGGTGGAATGGCGCGGGCGTCCGGCTCCACGGGATCGCTGATGGTGCGGACGCCGGAGAAGACGGCATCGGCGCGCGAAGCTTTCCAGCTCATGACGCTTCGGCGAAGTCGCGCTCCGCCGCCTCGCACAGTTCCTCCACTTTCACCGTGCCGTCGGCCTGCTGCGTGAGGATGCGTTCGGCCAGCGGGAATTTGCCGCTGTCGTGAAAGTCCTCGCCGAACACCGCGCACAGTTCGATGAATTTCACCACCGCGGCTTCCGTGCGAATGCCGTAGCCTTCCGCGGCCGCCATCTGGCGCTGCACCATGCTGGGCGTTTCGTCATTCACATGCTCACTGCGGTTCTGTTTCAAAAACTGCACCACGCGGCCCACAAACCCGCCGCGCGCGTGGTCGAGGAACATCTGCAACTGGTCCGGGCGAATCTGGAGCATGGCTAGGGCTGAGGAAGGGCCGCAGATGGACACAGATGGACGCACAAGGCGCGGTGCTGGAGCGGCCTCGTTCCATCCATCAGGCATCTGTGCTTATCTGTGTGCATCTGTGGCTTATGGATTCAAATGTTGATGGAATCGCGGAACGAATCGAGCGGCGTCTTTTTCACTTTCACCGTGCCGCCGTGGAGAGTGTGCGTCAGCAGAGCGTCGCCGTTCTCGCCCTCACAAACCCATGCCAGCGGGACGGCGAAAAGCTCGAACGCCTGCGCGTGATCGCAGCTGGGCAGGAAAAGCCGCTGCACGCGCGGGTCGTAGAAGCGGAAGAAAACGAGCCGCTCATCCGGCAGGCGCACCTGAAGAAAGTTGCGGAAGTGATCCAGCACCGCGTCGAACGGCGTATCCCGCGGCACGACGGCGAACATGCCCCAGTGGCGCGCCCAGCCTTCCTGGAGAATCCACGCCATCGCTTCGCTGCCTGGCTCGGCGCGCACCAGCCAGGGCGCGCGCGTCAGCACCATGGGGTCGGACTCTCCGGGAAAAAGGCAGGCGTACGCCGCGTCGCGCTCTTCAAACCAGTCCGGCAGCTGCTTGACCACGGCGCCGTCGAGAATGGCATAGACATCGCCGGCCATGCCCTCGGCGGGCGAGGCGATCGCAGCTTCCAACTGACTCTGAACGGTGTGCGTCATCATGGCCGGAGAAGATCAAGAGCCGCTGCCTGCGCCTCCCGTTCCGCTGGTTCCCGGGGCATTGCCGGTTTGTCTCCCGGCGGCTGCCGATCCACCGGCGCCAGCCCCCGCCCCTCTTCCGGAACCACCGGAACCCCCACTGCCGCCGCCCGCGCTTCCGCCGGAACCGCCGCCCGCGCCACCGCCTCCTGCACTGGAACCGCCGGCAGAACTGCCGCCTGACACTCCGCCGCCAGGACCATAGCCGCCAGCGGTGCCGCCGCCGGCTCCTGCGTTAGAGCCTCCGCCCCCTGCGGCACCGCCGCCTGACACTCCGCCGCCGGGACCGTAGCCACCACCAGTGCCGCCGCCGGCTCCGGCATTGGAGCCGCCGGCCGAGCCGCTGGCGGGAGCCGCCCCTGGACCGGCGACACCCCCGGCGGTACCGCCACCATAGAACGGCGCGCCACTCTGTGCGGCGTAGTCCGCTACATTCTGCCGCTGCCACGTCTGCGGGTTGCCCGCGTGACCCATGCCCTGCGACCGCTCCACCTGACCGGCGCTGCTGTTCTTCGCCTCGACAGCTTTCTGCGCCTTCTCCGGCTTTTTCTTCGCCACCTTCGTTCCCGGCGTGGCGGCACCGCCGGAGTTAATCAGCACCATCGTGCCGACGATCGCGACGCCGGCGGAATTGATCGTCACATGATTGCCGCCCACTTTCAGGGTCAGCATCGCGCCGGCTTCGATCACCACTTTCATGCCGCCCTTGATATAAACTCCCATGCCGGCTTCGGCGTGGAGATTCATCCCGGTCTCCAGGAGCGTGTCCCCGCCCACGGCTTTGGAACTGCTGCCGCCGATGTTGACGGCTTCATTTGCGCCCACATCCACGTGCATATTGGAGCCGACGGTGTGCACGTGGTGAGCGCCGATCGTCGTCGCCGCGCTCGAGCCGATCGTCGTCGTGCTGTTGTTGCCGATGGTCACGTCGTTGTTGTTCGCAATGAACGTGCGCGAGTCATTTTCGATGCGGATATCGAGATCCTTCTGCCCGTGCAGGAAAATCTGCTCGCTGCTCTTCGAGTCCTCAAAGCGCAGTTCGTTGTAACCGCCGCCGCCCTTGCTGCTGTTCGACTTCCACACCGTCTTGGTCTTCTCACCCGGCAGGGAATACGGCGGCTTGTTCTCGCCGTTATAGACACAGCCGCGCACGATGGGCCGGTCCGGATCGCCGGCGATGAAATCCACAATGACCTCCTGCCCGATGCGCGGCCATGAGGAAAAACCGTAACCGCCGCCGGCCGCCGGCTGCACGACGCGCATCCATTTGGACGACTTCTCGTTCGCCGTGCTGCGGCGGTCCCAGTAGAAGTGAACTTTGATGCGCCCGTGCTCGTCCACGTAGATTTCCTCTCCGGGAGGTCCCACCACCAGCGCCATCTGCGGCCCGCGCATGGATGGCTTGCCGGTCCGGCGCTCCGGGCGCCATTTGCAGCTGTCCGGCACTCCGGTGATCTGGCACTCGAACTTCTGTCCGCTGGAGCCTCCGCCGGTCCCGTAGTCGTCCTCGCTGATCGTCAGGTTCGTCGCGGTGATGAGATAGCGCCGCTCCGTGTCGCGGCGTTCGGCCTTCTTCAGCTTCATGTAATAGCCGCAGGCGGCCGCCCGGGCCGTGACCATGGCCTCGATCATCTCCTGCTGCGTTTGCGCCTCTTCGAGCCGCACTTTGGCCAGGGCGTCGCCCTCGCCGCCTTCGCGATACTGCCCGGGGAACTCGAACAGTTCGAACTTCGACGCCGCGTGCGGTTTCTCCGACTGCATCTTCTTGCGCAGATCCTCCTTCGGCTTTTTGAAATTGTAATCAGTGTGCGCGAAGGCTCCGGTGGCGACACTTTTCTGCGCGCGCAGGTCGTAAAGATAGCCGTCCTGCACCAGCCCGGAGTGCGGTCGCCACTCGATCTCCGCGCGCCCGGGGCAGTCCACATGCGTCGCCATGTCGTCCACGATCATCATGGTATGCTTGCCGTTCTCGTGCTTCCAGTAGTAGTAGATGCCCTCGTGCTCCATGAGCCGGCTCACGAAATTGAAGGTCGTTTCGTTGTACTGCACGCAGTACTCGCGCGGCTGGTAACTGCGGCGGAGCTGGAACTGAAAATCCTGGAGTCCGTGTTCCGCGAAACACTCCTCGATGATCTGCTGCACGGTCTTATCCTGGAAAATGCGGCAGTCACTGGTCTTCGTCAGCAGCCAGAGCCAGGGCACGACTTCGGCGTGATAGGTGCCCAGCCCGCGCTCGTACCCCAGGAAGGCCACGGAGCACACGTAGCCGTTGAGATAACGCGTGTCGCCGTTCTCCACCTGGAGCCGCACGGACACATTCGTGCCCACCAGATCGTTCCCGTCCACGTCGCCGGTCGCATCGAGCAGGACGGCGTGATAATTGAAGAGCCGGCCCAGTTCCTCGCGCCCGCTGATGGATTTGAGCAACAGCTTGTCCTTGCCGAGCTTGGTCTCGATCTCGGCGTGTCGCTGACTCTGCGTGGGGGCGGGCATGTTCAGCGCAGAGCTACCGGATTCAGGCAGGGATGTAAAGCTGCAAAAGCCGGGTTAGGCTTTCCACTCCGGATGCTTCCGCTCCGCTGTCCCGCTGCCTGGCCCGTGCCGCCGCCGGTGCCCCGGGATGCAAAAAAACAGCGCCCGGTGTCGCGAAACACCGGGCGCATGATCTGGCGGCAAGTGGCGGAGCGGACGGGGCTCGAACCCGCGACCTCCGCCGTGACAGGGCGGCGCTCTAACCGACTGAGCTACCGCTCCTCGTTCCAAAGAACTCAGAGGGCCACTTGCCTGCCGGTTGGGGGAGGTGCCTCTAAAAGCGGCATCAGACGGGCGCAAACGGATTTTTTCCGGTCACGACATTCATCACGGGCTCCGCCGGGCGGCGCACTGCACATGCGCGCCGAAAATGTAGTGGGCGGGACTGCGGCCGCCCATTACTCTGCGCGCAATCCTGCCGCCAATAGTATTCGCCTGCCATGAACAAGCCCGTCGTCCTCTGCGCCTCAGCTCTGCTGGCCGCGTTTCTGGCGTGGATCGGCTGGCTGTCATGGCGGGACGGGGAACCGAAACTGCGCAAGGCCACCATCGAGGAACTGCTGGCCGCGCTTCCGCCGCTGCCGGTGGTGGCTGATGCGGAAAATGGCAGGATGCTGTCCGGTAATTTGCCCGCGCCACAGATCGGGCCGATGTTGAAAGGCAGGCATCCGCTGGTATATGCCGGCTATCGGAATGGCGATGTCCTGTTTGGCGCGGATGAAGCCTTTGTCCTTCGGTTCAAAATGGACAACCCGGAGATCATCGCCACCACGCGGCGCATCCTCGAACTGCAAACCTGGCAGTATGTCCGGGATGACCGGCCGGTGCCGATTCCGGCGGAGTATGCGCCGCGGGTGCTGTTTCCTTTGCGAGTCCTGCTCGCTGAAGCGGTGCTCCCGGGATTGAGCGGCGATCACGAAAAGTCGTGGCCGGGCATTTTGGCCATCATGAAACTGGGCCGCCGCATCAGCGAAGGCGGCGGGCCGCTGATGGAGACCCTGCAGGGCTGCGGACTCACCCGTCAGGCAGCAGAAGCCGCGGCATGGGTGGGGCAATTTATGAACGATGCGGCGACGGCCCGCCGCATCGCCGCGGAAATGCTGCCTTTGGAGGACGTACAGTTGTCCTGTCAGCGCGGTCTGGAGGGGGAACTCTATTACATGCTCCGAATGAACGAACAATTCCGCCAGGGAGGCGCGCCAGTGAAGAGATTCATCACGGAGCACTATCTGAATCTGGCCAGGGTTCAGTATGAAATAGCGCGCGGCTCCAGCCAATCGGCGCGCAATTCCAGGAGTTTTCCGGAAAGTGCAGCCTCCGGTTCCAAGCCTGAAATTTCGGAGAACCCCGAAGCGGAGTTCAGGGAATTGCAGGCCCAATGGATGAAGGATCCGCCGCCCGGGCTGGCGCGGGCACTGGAGGAATTGAAGGACACGAATTACGACGAGGTTTCCCGCAAGGCGGTCGAGGCCTTCCACCGCAACCGGGCCATCAGGATCACGACATGGGCGGATTTCCGTGCTGAGCGGAGATCAAGGAATGAGCAGGCCGACGAGGAGGATAAATCAATGATGACCGCCGGCTTGATGCTGCAAAACCTCTTCTCCAGCATCGCACAGGTCCGCCTCACCCGCACCAGCCTGCTGCTGCGCGCGTGGACCATCGAACACGGCGGACAGCTTCCGGAGAGCTTGGGAGCCCTCGTGCCCGACTACCTGCCCGAACTGCCGGTGGACCCATACGACGGCAATCCGCTGCGCTACGACAAAGCAAAGCTTTGGTCCGTCGGCAGCGACCTCAAGGATGACGGCGGAGTGACGAGTGGCGACATGGTGCAGCCCCTTTGAACCTGCCGTCCCATCACTTCTACAAAATCATCCCCGCCGCCACGGTTTCGTTCGTGCCGGCATCGATGAGGATGAAGCTGCCGGTGATGCGGTTCTTTGCGTAGGAATCGAACATGAGCGGCGCGCTGGTGCGGACGGCGATGCGGCCGATGTCGTTCATCTGGAAGGTCACGTCGTCCTCGATCTTGTGGAGCGTGTTGATGTTCACTTTGTAGCGGGCCTCTTTGACCACCGCCTGCACTTCGCGTGTGGTGTGGCGGAGAATGAATCGTCCGCGGTTCGTCAGCGGCTTTTCGCTGAACCAGCAGATCATGGCCTCCAGATCCTGACCGACTTCGGGCGGGTTGTTCGGCTTCACGATCATGTCGCCGCGGCTGATGTCGATCTCATCCTCCAGCGTCAGCGCCACGGAGAGCGGCGCGAACGCCTCGGGCAGGTCCCCGTCGGCGGTGTGGACGGATTTGATCTTCGACTGAAAACCGCTGGGCAGCGCCAGCACGTTGTCGCCGGCTTTGAAGACGCCCCCGGCCACGCGTCCGGCGTAACCGCGGAAGTCATGCCATTCATCGCTGTGAGGGCGGATCACCGTTTGCACCGGAAAGCGCGCCTCGACGTGATTCTCGCCGGGGCGCACATACACGGTCTCCAAATGATAGAGCAGCGTGCTGCCCTGATACCATGTCATGTTCGGCGACTTCTCCACCACGTTGTCCCCGTTGAGCGCGCTGATGGGAATGAAGGTCATCTCCACCAGATTGTCGAGACGGCTCGCGAAGTCGGTGAACTCGCGTTTGATGCGCTCATAGACCTCCTCGCTGTACTCCACGAGGTCCATTTTATTCACCGCCAGCACGACGTGCTGGATGCGCAGAAGATTTGCGATGAACGCGTGCCGGCAGGTTTGCTCGATGACACCTTTGCGCGCATCGATCAGAATAATGGCGAGATTCGCCGTGCTCGCGCCGGTGACCATGTTGCGTGTGTACTGAATGTGCCCCGGAGTATCCGCGATGATGAACTTCCGCCGCGGCGTGGCGAAATACCGGTAGGCCACGTCGATGGTGATGCCCTGCTCGCGTTCCGCGCGCAGGCCGTCGGTCACGAGCGCGAGGTCGATGTGCGCGTCGCCGCGCTTTTTGGAAAACCGCTCCACCGCGGCGAGCTGATCCTCGAAAATGGATTTGGAATCGTAAAGCAGGCGGCCAATCAGGGTGGATTTGCCGTCATCGACGGAGCCGGCGGTGGTGAAGCGGAGGAGATCCATTCTGGAATAATTCGGTGTGGGAGACGTTCGGGTCGGCCTTAACTGAACCGGCTGGCAGCGCAATGCAAACGAAAATTACCTTATTCCTATAGGAAATAGGGTAATATCTTCAGGCTGTGCGGCCACCCAGCGGAAAACCCGGGAACGCGCCGGGGAAATCTGCTGGCCGGGACGGAATTTGTGAGTCATGGGCGCGGCGCATGAAACTGAGCCTTCACGACCTCCACCTGCCCATGCGGCACGCCTTCACCATCGCGCACGGCACGACGACCGTGCAGCACAACCTGCTGGTGGCTTTGAGTGACGGCACGCACACCGGCTACGGCGAGGGCGCGAGTTCGCATGCTTACGCGCAGTTCACCGCCGAAGCGATGCGCGCGGACCTGGAAGCTGTCCGCCCGCAAATCGAGTCGGCGCAGTGGGACACGCCGGAGCAGCTGTGGTCGCAAATGCTGCCGGTGCTCGGGCACAACCGTTTCGCCCTTTGCGCGCTCGATGAAGCCGCGCACGACCTTTGGGGCCGCCGTCTCGGCCAGCCGGTCTGGAAGCTCTGGGGCCTCGATATTTCCCAAGTGCCCGTGAGCGACTACACCATCGGCATCGACCCCATCGAGAAGATGGTGGCCAAGATGAACGAGTTCCCGGATTGGCCCATTTACAAGATCAAGCTCGGCACGGATCACGATCTCGAAATCATCCGCGAGCTGCGCCAACATACCGCGGCGACGTTCCGTATCGATGCCAATACGGCGTGGACGGCAGAGCAGACCATCGCCTTTGCACCGGAAATGAAAGCGCTCGGCGTGGAGTTCTTCGAACAGCCACTCCAAGCCGGCGACTGGGACGGCATGAAGCGCGTGTTTGCCGAATGCGCTCTGCCCTGCATCGCTGACGAAAGCTGCCTCGTGGAGGAGGACGTGGCGCGCTGCGCCGGTTATTTCCACGGCATCAATATCAAGCTCACCAAAGCCGGCGGACTCACGCCGGGCCGCCGCATGATCGCCGGGGCCCGCCGCCTGGGCCTGAAAGTCATGGTCGGCTGCATGAGCGAAAGCAGCGTCGGCATTTCCGCCATCGCCCAGCTGCTCCCGCTGCTCGATTATGTGGACATGGACGGCGCCCTGCTCATCGCCGAGGACATCGCCGACGGCGTGCGTCTGGAAAAAGGCGTGCCCGTATTCCCTGACATACCGGGACTCGGGCTCACCATGCACCGGCAATTCTAACGGCTCGTTTTCGCAACCGCACGGGCCGGCGCCGCGGTCCCGCGATTGCGCCCCGCGAACCCGGCACGCCGAATTGCCAACGGTGCCGGCGCATGGTAGTGGCCCGCCATGAGACACCTGCTCACCCTGGGGCTTTTGCTCCACGCCGCCGCCGGCTGCGCCACGGCCGGACCGTTGGCGCCGCTGCCGGGCCTGACAAAAAAGCAGGAAGCCTCCTTCGAGCAGGGACAAAAACTCTTCGAGCTGGAGTGGCCGGTGAATCCGGCGAAACCAGGCGACCGCGCCGGCCTCGGACCCTATTACCATGCCGCCTCGTGCGTCGCCTGTCACCCCGGCGGAGGCCGCGGCCTGACCCCGGATGCCTTCGATCCGGGCGAGTCCCTCGTGTTCCGAGTGGGCGTGAAAGACGAAGCGCTCCTCGATGCTTACGGCGCGCAGCTTTCTCCGTTCGGTGTGCCCGGAGTCGAGGCCGAGGGCAGTGTGGCCGTCACCTGGACCAGCCGCACGGAACAGTCCGCGGACGGCGCCGCATGGACGTTGCGCGTGCCTCATTACAAAGCGTCAGGCTGGAACTACGGCACGCCGCCGGAGGATGTCGCCCTCAGTCCCCGGCTCGCGCCCGCCCTGCACGGCATGGGGCTGCTGGAAGCCGTGCCGGATGAAACCCTGCTGCGCATGGCCGACCCTGACGACAAGAACGGCGACGGCATTTCCGGACGCGTGAACCTTGAAGAAACCTGGGAGGGCTTCCACGCGACGAAGGATGTCCCCGGCCGCTTCGGCTGGAAGGCATGGATGCCCACCCTGCTGCGTCAGGTCTGCGGCGCGCTCGGTGAGGACATGGGCATCACCAATTACTTCAATCCGCACGACGCCACGCCCGCTCAGGAGGACCTGCTGCACGACGCCTCCCGCGGCGGCCGCGGCGGGCTCTTCGATGCGAAGCGCGGCGATCCCGAAAGTCTCGCGGATTTCGCGCGCTTTCTCCCGCCGCCCGCACGGCGCAATCCTGACAATGCCGCCGTGCGCACCGGAGAGGCCCTGTTCGCCGGACTCAATTGTCAGGCCTGCCACGTGCCGGAACTGAAAACCGGGACCGCGGGCGGCCTCAAAGTCCTCGCGGAGCAGACGATCCATCCCTTCACCGATCTTCTCCTCCACGACATGGGGCCCGACCTCGCCGACGGCCGCCCCGAAGCCAAAGCCACCGGGACCGAGTGGCGCACCGCTCCGCTCTGGGGCCTCGGTGCTGCCCTCGATGAGAAAGGTGAGGGCCTGCTGCTCCATGACGGCCGCGCCCGCACGCTCGAGGAGGCCATTCTCTGGCACGGCGGCGAAGCCGCGAATTCGCGCGAAGCATGGCGCAAACTGAACGCCGGCGATCGCGCCGCCCTCAACGCCTTCCTCCGTTCACTGTGAGGATTCGGGCGCCCCTTTTGCGCATCCCTGAAGAACGCGGTCCCTCGAAGAGAACTCCTGTGACCCGAAGTTCCTGCAAGTTCCCGGGCCACCAGCCCATGTTGCAGGGGCACATTGGCAGTCCGGTGACAATGGGGCCCGTATTGCTCTGCCAAAGCACCTCACGCGTTCGACGGTGAGGCGAAAGCGGCGCAGCATGTCAGGGCGCCGGGGGTGCCCGCGGGGGTGCCCGATGCCAAAACCCTTGCTGCGCTCGATCCTGACGTCACCATGGCCGTGGCCGGCGGATCGTGCTCGTCGCTGCTGGCGCGCGAACCCGACCTGCGCCTGCCGATGCAGGCCGGCAAAGGCTGCGGCCTGACGCTTCCCTGGCCCCGCCAGAGTCCGTGCAGCCCCGACGGGATGCCCCATGTGGGCCGCACCTCGCGCTGGGAAACGTCGTGATCAATTCCGGCCACGCCATGATGGGCCTGAGCATGGGCCCGGTGAGCGGAATGCTCGCTGCGCAAATCTTGAACAGCGAGCCGCCGGCTCACGATCTCACGCTGTTCTCTCCGGATCGTTATGCCTGAGCCGTCATGCGGCGATAAGCGCCCGGCGCGATGCCTGTCGTGGCCTTGAACTGCCGGGTGAAGGTTGGCTGGTCGCAGAAGCCGCAGTCCAGCGCGATGTCGCCGAGTGGTTGTGCCGTGTCGCGCAGCAGAGCGGCGGCGGCTTCGACGCGCTGGCGGGTGAGCAACTGCCGCGGCGAGACGCGGAGCACGCTTTTCATGAGGCGCTCCATGCGGCTGGCGCTGAGGCCGGCTTTCTTTGCCAGGTCCGCGATGCGAAGGGGCTTGGCAAAATCGCGGCGGATGACTTCCACCACTCCCGCCAGCCGTCCCAGCCGCGGATCGCCGCTCGCGGGAATGTGCAGGTCGCGGGAGATGCCGGCCAGCGCGATGATTTCACCGGCGGCGTCACGCACCGGCACTTTGTCCGCGCGATACCAGCCGAGCGTGCCATCGCGGTGCGTGATCGTTTCGAGGCGGTCGCGCACTTCGCTCCCGGTGCGAAAGACGAGCGCGTCCTGTTGTTCATATCCGGCGGCGAGCAGGGCGGGGAAGACCTCGCGCGCCGTGCGTCCGAGCAGTTGTTCCCGCGAGGCGAGGCGCGTGCGGCGCAGAAAGGTGTCGTTCGCCGCGAGATACTGCCCGTTCCGGTTTTTGATGCAGAACACGAGATCGTCGGCGCCCTCCATGAGGCGCTCGAGCACCTCCAGTCCCGGCGCGCGGGCAAAGAGATCGTGCCGCATCTGCTCGACGGGCGTGAGGGGCGTTTTGTGTCCTGGCATCGGAGGGCGCGGGATCTGAGGCGCTCAGGTTTGAGGCACGGGGAACCGCGCGAGGAATTCCGTCGGAGTCAGCGCCGGCACGATGCTTTTCGCGAAGTCCTTTTCGTTGCGCGTCACGATCCAATCTGCGCCGCTGGCACTCGCGGATACCGCCTGAAGGGCATCTTCAAAGTCGGTGAAGCCGAGATGTCGCGCCTTCCGGGCTTCCGCGTCGCCACAGGATACCACGGCGGCCCATTCCAGAATCTGATCGATTTGCTCCAGAGCGGCGTCCAGTGACCGTCCCCTCTTCAGCAGATAGAAAGCAGTAGCCAGCCCATGCCACGCGATAAACATCCGGCAGCCCAATACGCCGCACCTTGTGATGACTTCCGCGCTTTCATCCACCAGGCATGGACGCTGCATCAGCACATCGAGCGGGATGTTGGTATCGAGGAACACGGTCATGGCGGCTCGTTAATCCGGCAGGCCATATTTCTCCCGGTAATATGCCATGCGAACGTCATCCGCGGTTTCTCCCGGTTCCAGCTTCACAGTGCCGCGCGCTCGCTGCACCCATTCGATGGCCTTTGCGGGATCGGCTGCGGCGAGGGGCTGATGCTGCACCTGCACCACAAGGGTGCCATTATCTTCCGAGAGCACTCGCAGCGAGTCCCCGGGATGGAGATTGAGTTCGCGGAGTGCAGCCGCTGGTATGGTTCTGGTGACACTCATGGCAGGAGAATAGCGGTCTCGGCCCGGGGATGCGAGAGAAATTCACGCGGCGGCGTGAGGGGCGTTTTGTGTTTTTTCGGCATCGCGGGCTGAGGGAATGCCAAAGACGATGGCGCGCAATGAGGGAGCGTGAGCACATGTCTGTTCCACTCGTCTCTGAACTTCCGATCCTGAAGCGCGCAGCGCCCTGGACTGCGGGAACCTGTTCCTGCCTTGTGCAAGGCAACTCGTTGCCGCCGGACGTCGCTGGTGCTGATGTGCCTTTCGCAGCGTGCGACGCGGACAAGTCCGTTGGTCACCAGCAGGGACAAGTTCCCGCAGTCGAAAACGGCTGCGCAGCCGCGCGAGCGGTCACATTAGCCGAAGGGTTGCTGTGCGCCGCGCTGGCGGCGATGACGCGGCAGGAGAAAGGCCGCGCGAAGCAAATGGCAGGGCTGATCGGCGATCCGGCGGCAAAATCGCTGAGCATGGCCATGACCGACCGGCTGATCCGCACGACCTCGCCGTCGCGGGCGGCGCGGATGTGGCGCGGACTGCTGGAACGAATGGGGTTGCCGCGCGGGTTTTCCTGGCTGGACCGGCTGATGCTGCGCATGGGCGCGGCCGCGTCGCGGGTGTTGCCTGCTTTTGTGATGCGCGCAGTGCAGCGCAGGCTGAAGAAAGACAGCCGCGGCGTGATTCTTCCCGCGGAGGAACCGGCGTTCAGCCGCTATCTGGCGGAGCGGCGCGCGGCGGGCGTGCAGCCGAACGTGAATCATCTCGGCGAGGCGGTGCTCGGTGAAGGTGAGGCGACGCACCGATTGGAATCTGTGCTGGCGCTGCTGGCGCGGCCTGACGTGGACTATGTGAGTGTGAAGTTGTCCGCAGTGTTCAGTCAGATCAGCGTGGTGGCGTTCCGTGAGTCGGTGGAGCCGGCGAAGGAGCGACTGCGCACGCTTTATCGCGCCGCGCTGCCGGGCGGGAAGTTTGTGAACCTCGACATGGAGGAGTATCGCGATCTCGCGCTGACGATGACGGCGTTCTGTGATGTGCTGGACGAGCCGGAGTTTGCCCAAAGCCGTGCGGGTATCGTGCTCCAGGCGTATCTGCCGGATTCATGGAATGCGCTGCAAAGCCTGACCGCGTGGGCGAAACGGCGCGTGAGTCGCGGTGGCGCGGCGGTGAAGGTGCGGCTGGTGAAGGGCGCAAATCTGGCGATGGAGAAGGTAGAGGCGGAACTGCACGGCTGGAACGCCGCGCCGTACGCGACGAAGGCGGAGACGGACGCGAACTTCCGCCGGCTGATGGATTTCGCCTGTCGTCCGGAGAATGCCGCGGCCGTGCGCGTGGGAGTGGCGAGTCACAATCTGTTCGACATCGCGCTGGCGCTGGTGCTGCGCGAGGAACGCGGCGTGCGCGACGCGGTGGAGATCGAGATGCTGGAAGGCATGGCGAATCATCAGGCCCGCGCGGTGCGGGAGGCTGCCGGCGGTTTGCTGGTGTATGCGCCGGTGGTGCAGGAAAAGGATTTCGGGGCGGCGCTGGCCTATCTGATTCGGCGGCTGGATGAAAATACCGCGCCGGAGAACTTCCTGAGCGGTCTGTTTGCCTTCACGCCCGGCAGTGAAGCGTGGGAAAAGGAGAAGACGCGGTTCCTGGAAGGCTGGCGGCGCCGGAATGAAGTGAGCAGCGCATCGCGCCGTGCGGCACCACTGAAAGAGGACGGGGCATTCTGGAACGAGCCGGATACGGATTTCACGCAGGCGGAGAACCGGGAGAAACTGGATCGAGCGCGTGCTTCGGCACCAGGCCGGAAGCCCGCGCTCCCCGGTCCCATCGAGGATGTCGGGAGTGTTTTGAGTGCGGCTGCGAAGGCGCAGCCGGCGTGGGAGGCTCTCGGTGACGCGGCGCGCGCGGAGATTCTCCGGCGCTGTGCTGAAGTGATGGCAGCGCATCGTTTTGAGATCATCGCCCTGCTGCGTGAGGAGGGGAAGAAAGCCGTTCTGGATGCGGATGCGGAGGTTTCGGAGGCCGTGGACTTTGCGCGATATTACAGTGGTCCGCACAGTCCTCTGTGCGGTGAGAGTGCCAGCCGCACAGAGGACTGTGCGGACCACATTAGGTGCGGGAACCACACGCCGCTGGGCACTGTGGTCATCGCGCCGCCGTGGAATTTCCCGTTCGCGATCCCCTGCGACGGCGTGCTGGCGGCGCTGATGGCGGGAAACGCGGCAGTACTCAAGCCCTCGCCGGAAACGCCGCGGCTGGGCTGGCTGCTGGCGCAGTTGCTGTGGGAAGCCGGCGTGCCGCGCGACGTGCTGCATTTCGTTCGCTGCGATGACGGTGAAACGGGCCGTGTACTCATCACCGATCCCCGCACGGCGGCGGTGGTGCTCACGGGCGGCTGGGAAACCGCGCGGATGTTTCAGGAATGGCGGCCCTCGCTGCGGCTCTTTGCGGAAACGAGCGGGAAGAATTCGCTGATCGTCAGCGCGATGGCGGATCGCGATCTCGCGGTAAAGGACCTGGTGCGCTCGGCTTTCGGACACGCGGGGCAGAAATGCTCCGCGGCAAGCCTGGCCATTCTGGAGGCCGAAGTCTATGACGATCCCGCCTTCCGCCGGCAGTTGCGCGATGCTGCCGCGAGTCTGCGCGTCGGTCAGGCAAACGATCCCGCCAGCATCGTGACACCGCTGCTGCGCGCGCCGGAGGGCAAACTGCTGCGCGCCCTGACAACCCTCGAGCCGGGCGAAGAGTGGCTGCTGGAGCCGCATCGATCCGGCGACGATCCCTGTCTGTGGTCGCCGGGCATCAAACTTGGCGTGCGCCCGGGGTCGTGGTTTCACCAGACGGAATGCTTCGGTCCGGTGCTGGGCCTGATGCGGGCGCGTGATCTTGAGGAAGCCATCGCCCTCCAGAACGCGACGGCCTATGGCCTGACAGCCGGCATTCACTCGCTGGATGAGACGGAAATCGCGCTCTGGCGGGAACGCGCGGAAGCCGGGAACCTCTACATCAACCGCGCCATCACCGGCGCCATCGTTCAGCGTCAGCCGTTCGGCGGATGGAAGCGCAGCTGCATCGGTCCTGGCGCGAAAGCCGGCGGGGCGAATTACGTGAACCTCTTCCGGCACTGCGAAGATGTCGCGCCACTCAACGCTGTTCAGGCTGCGGAAAACTACCGCGTCGCCTGGCGCGAGCATTTTTCCAAAGAGCACGATCCCTCCGCGCTGCGCTGCGAGAGCAATGTCTTCCGCTACCGTCCGTGCCGCGGTGTGGTGCTGCGCCTCGATGCACCGGATGCAGAGATCGAATCCGCAGCCCGTGCCGCCGCGGAAGTTTGCGGAGTCCCGCTGACAATCAGTCACGCGGATGCAGAAAGCGACGACGTTTTCATTTCCCGTTTGCCGGAACTGGCACAGTGCGCGGAATTCCTTCGCACGACCGCTACGCCCCCGGACGCCGTGCTGCGCGCTGCTTTTGCCGCAGGTCTGAACTGGATCGAGGCCCCGATCTCCGCCAGCGGCCGTCTCGAACTCACGCGCTGGATGCGCGAGCAGTCGGTCAGTGAAACCCGTCACCGCTACGGAAACATAACCGAAGCGTTGCGGAACTGACAGAAGTCCCTGTTCGACAAGCCGCCGTCACCCGCTACTCTCGCAGGCATTCCGCGCCCGATAGCCGTCTGCGGGATTCCTCTCCCATGAAACTTCCGGCGGGCCTCCGCATTTTCATTTCGCTGTGCCTGCTGAGCACGGCACTGCAGGCACAGTCGCCCTACGGCCTGACGACGGCACTGCCGGTGGGCAAGTTTCTCAACGGCGTCTTTCCCGCCACTGCCACCAGCAGTGCGCTGCCGCCCGCGACGCTCTCCGCCACCGGTGCTTTCACCAGCCTGACGTCACTGACTCCGGCGGCGTTTTTCATTCCGTACGACCTGAATGCTCCGTTTTTTTCGGACCATGCCGTGAAGTCCCGCTGGCTCGCGGTGCCGAATGACGGCACTCACGACTCCGCCGCGGAGCAGATCACCATCCAGGCCAATCATGTCTGGAACGTGCCGCGCGGCACGGTGCTCATGAAACACTTCGAACTTCCGGTGAGCGATGTCGATCCCGCGCAGCGCAAGCGGCTCGAGACCAGGTTTCTCATCAAGGGAGACGACGACGTCTTTTACGGTCTGACCTACAAATGGCGCGCTGACCACTCGGACGCCGATCTCGCCGGGCCTGGAGCTGTTTCCGAGGACGTCAGTATCGCGACGGCCAAAGGCGGCAGCCGGACGCAGACGTGGACCTATCCCGGGCGGCTCGACTGTGTGAACTGTCACAATCAAAATGCCGGCGGTGTGCTCGGGCCGCGCGTGCATCAGTTGAACCGCGATCTGCTCTATCCCGGCGGCGTCACCGACAATCAGCTCCGGGCGCTCAATCACATCGGCATGTTCTCCGCGCCCCTGGACGAAGCCGGAATTTCCTCCCTGCCAAAGTCCGCCCGCATGGACGACTTGTCAGCACCGCTGGAACTGCGGGCGCGCAGCTACCTTGCCTCGAACTGTTCCAACTGCCACCAGCCGGGCGCGGCCTCCCAGACTTATTTTGATGCCCGGTTCGAAACTCCGCTCGCGCAGCAGAACATCGTCAATGGCCCGCTCAATTACAATCAGGGCATCGCCGGAGCCCGCGTCATCAAGCCGCAGAGCCTCGCGCAGAGCATGGCGCGTTATCGCATGAACCGGACCGGCAGCGAGCAGATGCCGCCGCTGGGGCGGAATACCATCGATACGGCAGGCGTGGAGCTGCTTTCAGAATGGATCAATACTCTGCCCACCACCGGCAGCGGGGAGAACACCGCGCCGGTGGCCCTGACCGATGTCGCCTCCGCCGCGTTTCAGACTGCCGTGACCGTCGATCCGCTGACCAATGACAGCGACGCCGACGGGGATCCGCTGACCCTCATCAACCGCTCCGCGGCGGCGCACGGCACGTTGACGGACAACGCGGATGGCACCGTGACCTATACGCCCGATCCTGCCTGGACCGGAGTGGACTCGTTCACCTATCAGGCCAGCGACGGGCGCGGCGGAGTATCGAACTCAGCCGTGGTCACGATCACGACCAACAGCGCCGCCACGGCCACGACCATCGCCTTCACGGACCGCATTTCCCGGGTGCCGGGCACCAATGCCTCCAACAACACCTGCTACAGCGGCACGCCGGTGGCCGTAGCGGACATGAATGGCGACGGCCGCGACGACATTGTCAGGCTGCACACCGGCAAGTCGCTGCAGATTCGTTTCCAGCAGCCGGAGGGCGCGGACTTCACCGCCTACAACTTTGGCACCAGCAGTCCCTCGAATGAAGAGCCCTGGGGCATGGCCATCGCGGATGTGAACGAGGACGGCATCAACGACATCGCCGCCGCGGGCTTTTACGACGGCGTCCACATTTTCCAGGGAAATGCCGCCGCCACGGCATGGACGCGCAACACGATTGCCGGATCAGACAACCAGATCTTCGCGCAGGCCATCGGGTTCATGGATCTCGACAACGACGGTGCCGCCGATCTCTTCTGCTGCCATGACGACGGCGAGAGCTGGAAGTTCCGGAATAACAGCAGAGGAGGATTCGCGGCGGATGCGGCCCTGATCAACGCCGCGGCGCCGGATCCGCTGAATCTGGGAGAGGGCGAGCCCAGCAGCGGCAATTACGGCATCACATGGACGGATTTCGACAACGACGGCGACTTCGATCTCTACATCAGCAAGTGCCGGCTCGGCACCTCCGATCCGCGCGACCCGCGCCGCATCAACAAGCTCCTCCGCAATGACGGCGACACGGACGGTAACGGAAAAATCAACTACGTCGAAGCCGGCCCCGCCGCCGGCCTTGCCACCGGCGAACAAAGCTGGATCAGCGATTTCGCCGATGTGGACAACGACGGGGACATGGATGTCTGGATCGGCAACCACACCGGCAACAGTTCGCTCTATCGCAACCATGGCGACGGCACTTTCAGCGACACCGGCGCTGCGGGCGGGCTGCAGATCGCCAGCTCACAGTTCCAGCCGCTGGAGGCGGCGTTCCGCGACTTCAACAACGACGGCTGGCTGGACTTCCTTGTCACCAATGTGATCACCGATCCGCAGCGCCCTCACCGGATTTACCGGAACAACGGCGACGGCACCTTCACGCAACTGGCCAATCCCTTCTCCAGTCTGAACCTGCACACCATCGCCTGCGGCGATCTGAATCACGACGGATTCGTGGACATCTATGCGGGATACGGCAGCGCCTACAATACGCCGAGCAATTCGCGCAACGACCGGCTGTGGATGAACAACGGCAACGGCAACCACTGGCTGGCCGTGCAGTTGCGCGGCAGGCAGAGCAACCGCAACGGAATCGGAGCGCGCGTCAAAATCACCGGACCGTTCGGCCAGCAAATCCGCGAAGTCCGCGGCGGGGAAGGCTACGGTATCTGCCACAGCTTCACTTCCCACTTTGGCCTCGGAGCCGGCACCGCCGTCACTCAGTTGATCGTGCACTGGCCGTCAGGAATCACTGACGTGGTGAACCAGCCGGCGGTGGACCGTTATGTGCTGTTGGCCGAAGGCAGTTCGCTGCCGCCGGTGCTCAGCGATCCGGCGGATCAGCAGCATTCCACCGGCCAAACGGTCAGCCTCCAGCTCACCGCCACCGACCCGACCGGTGATGCCCTGACTTATTCGGCGGTCAATCTGCCGCCAGGTCTCAGCATCGATGCCCTGACGGGACTGATCAGCGGCACGCTCACCGCCGCGGGCCGCTTCAGCGTCAGTGCCGGGGCCGGCGACGGATTCTCCACGGCGTATCAGAACTTCATCTGGGATGTGAACGCTCCCGGCGGAGGATTCTCCGGCTGGCAAAGCAGCACGCCCGGCGCCGGCAGCGGGCCACAGAGCGATCTCGACAAGGATGGATTCGACGACCTGCTGGAATACGCCTTCGCCGGCGATCCGGCCAGCGGCTCCAGTCCGGTGATGACACTGGCCCGGGATGCATCGGCTCCAGCCGGGAATCTGACGCTGAGCTACCGGCGCCCGGCCGGCGGTCGTCCTGACGTTTCCTTCGTGCTGCAGTTCAGTACATCGCTGCACGACTGGACCGATGTCACCGCCATCACGCCGTCGATCACTGACAACCTCGACGGCACCGAAACGGTGCGGTATGAGCATCTGGAAACCGTCAGCGGGATTTCCGGCGAGCGAACCCTGTTCCGCGTCCGCGCCGCCCTGCTCCCGTGATGCGCGCGCCCTGTGATTGCGTGGGTTGACCGCACCGGACGAAGGATTACGGATGGCGCGTTTCCCCGTGACCTCCTTCACTTCCAATCCAGAAAGCGCTGTTCCTCCCGGAGCCTGCACGCCTGACGAGCACGTGCTGCACCGGCGGCTCTTCTTGAAGGGATTGTCAGGGGGAGCGCTGGCGGCGGTGACGAGTTTCGCCGGGCTGTTTCACAATCCGGTTTTTGCGCAGGAGACAAAACGGGCGCAGAAGCGCTGCATCCTGCTGTGGCTGTGCGGCGCGCCGAGTCAGTTTGAAACATGGGATCCGAAACCGGGACGCGCGAGCAGCGGACCGTTTCCCGCGATGCGAACGAACGTGCCCGGAGTGCACTTTTCCTCACTGATGCCGCTGTGCGCGGGGATCGCTGACAAATTGAATGTGGTGCGCAGCATGAAGACGGCGCAGAGCGAGCATTTCCAGGCCATCGGACTGCTGCAGCGCGGCAATCCGGACCGCGCCGGCTTCACGCGGCCCACGCTCGGCTGCGTGCTTTCCCAGGCGATGGGACAACTGGACGCCGCGATTCCGAATTTCATCCTGCTGGACCCCATCCCGGGCGGCAATGAGTTTGAAGCTTTCAAAGCCGGAAACTGGGCCGGCTGGCTCGGCAGCGAACACGCGCCGGTGCGGCTCGGCGGCGATTATACCAAAGTGTTTTCCGGCGAAGCCGAAACGATTCCGCAGCACGACCGGGAAGCGCGCGAGGCGCTGCGGAAGTTCCTCAATGAAAAGTATGAGCGGGACCGCGGCAGTGCCGTGGCCAAAAGTCAGAACGCCGCGTTCGAGCGCATGAAGGGTCTCACGGCCAGTGCGCACCTTTACGATTTGAACCGGCTGCCGGAAAAGGACCGCGCCCGCTACGGTCCGGGCAGCTTTGCGCAGCACGCCCTGCTGGCGCGGCATCTCGCCGAAAACGGCGCGCCGTTCGTAATGGTCGCCAACGGAATGAACTGGGATAACCACGTCTTCCAGCACGAGATTCATCAAATGCTGGTGCCGGAGCTGGACCGCGTGATTTTCCATCTGGTGAACGACCTCGAAGAGCGCGGCATGCTGGAGAATACGCTGGTGATCGCGATGGGTGAGTTCGGACGCACGCCGTGGATCAATGCCGCGCGCGGGCGGGATCACTATCCGAATGCGTGGAGCCTCATGATGACCGGCTGCGGCCTCAAGCGCGGCGCGGTGACCGGCGCGACGGATGCCGACGGCGTGGATGTGGCGGAGAAGCCATACAACGAGCAGAACCTCTTCGCGACCATCTTCACCGCGCTGGGCATCGATCCTTATGCGGAGTTCGATCTGCCGGGAATGCCGACGTTTCACCGCGTGGAAAATAAAGCGGAGCCGATCCGTGAACTGCTGGCCTGACATGAAACTGAATCGCACCAAAGATTATTTCCTGCCCACCGGCGTGCTCGGCCTGGCCGTGGCGCCTGACGGATCCCGGGCCTTTGCCGCCTGCGTGGACGGCAGCGTGCAGTCGGTGGATTTGGCCTCCGGAAAATCTGCGGCGATGGATGGAGCGCATTCCTCTTACGCTTCCGGCTGCGTGCTGCTGCCGGATGGAAAAACCGTGATCTCCGGAGGCTACGACGGGCAACTGCTGTGGCACGACACCGAAGGCCGGCAAACCTGGCGCCGCGTCCAGGCGCATGATTTCTGGAGCTGGCAACTCGCGCTGTCACCGGACGGGACGAGGGTGGCGTCGGTGACCGGCCAATACCTGCCCGGCGGATGGAAATACGAGCCGGCGGCGGAGCGGGAGCCGTCTGTCAGGGTGTATGACACTCTCAGCGGTGCGCTGCTGCGGAGTCTTTCCCATCTGCCGCCGGTGCTCAGCTGCGCCTTCAGCCCGGATGGAAAACATCTCGCCGCCGCGAACATGACGGGTGACGTGAGGATTTGGGATCTCGAATCACCCGGACAGGAGCCGGCGGCGCAGTGGACGACGCCGGATTTCACCTCGTGGGGCAGCATCAAGACGCACCATTACTGCGGCGGCATTTACAGCCTGGCGTTTGCGCCGGACGGCGAGTCGCTGCTCTGCTGCGGCATGGGGCCGATGACCGACCCCATGGCCGGGAACGGCAAGATGACCTGGCAGCGGCGCGACTGGCGCACCGGCGCGCTGCTCGCGCAGATCAAAGACGGCCAGCACGGCAACGGGCTCATGGAAACACTGGCGTGGCATCCGGAGGGAAAGCATTTTGTAATGGCCGGTCGCCAGGCGCAGGGGACATGGAACGCAGCCGTCTTTTCCGCGGAGAGCGGCGAACTGGTGCATGCGACGGATACGAAGAAGCGAATTACGCGGGCGTGCTGGAGTGCGGACGGCGGGACGCTGATGGTGGCCGGGAGCACCGGTCAGCCGCAGCGGAAGCTCGGCATCTGGCCGCCGTGGGGCCGCGTGCAGTGTTTTCAGTTTGAGGCTTCCTGAGCGGTGCGTGGCATTGACGACAAGTGCCCGCCCGTCCTTCCCGGAGGGACGGCTGATGGTAGCCGGGGGTGAAGCGACACCGGAGCGGAACCACCGGATCGCTGTGAAGAAAAGGCCGCAAGCCCCGGAGGGCGTGAGAATGTGGTGTGTCCCCATTCTGTCGTGTAGCCTGTGCTATGCACCCACCAGTAAACCTAAAAAGAGCAATGGTTTTACAGGAGGGAACAGAGGAAACAGAGGAGCAATGAGTTGCAGGGAAACAGCCATTCACCCGCAGGGCGAATTCGGCGCGCGGCCCGTTTCGAGCCCAACTTCCTGAGCCTCCGTTACCTCCGTTACCTCCGTTACCTCCTGTTCAAACTCATACCGGTTTTCAGGGTAAATCGCCAACCGGGCATAACCCCTTGGCGCGGCGGCGAATCTGAATGAAGGAACGGGCGCAATGAGGATTCATGCTCTGATCTGGATGCTTTCCGCCGCCGCGGTAACGAGTGGTGCGGCAAGCTTCTACACGCCCGTCAGTGTCACCAGCCCCAACAGCGCGGAGCTATATCCAATTGGACGGCTGCATCAGGGGCCGGGCGTCGGCTTTGCGGTCTCGCCGCCGCACGATGGTTTTGCGGGACAATCGTGGGTGACGGATGCGCCGGGCGGATACCCGGCGGATTATTATAACTTCCGGCCGGCTCCCGTTCTCATCATCGATCTGGGACAGGACCGCTACCTCACAGAAATCAGCACGTGGGGCTATACGACGCAGAACGACAACGGCGTGAAGACCTTTAACCTTCGCTTTGCCACAGCGGCGCAGGGCACGGCGGGATTTGGAGGGGCGCAGGGGCCGTTCAATTGCGCGAAGTCGGACATCACGCGCGACAGTCATCCGCTCACTCCCGTGACGGCGCGCTACGTGGAATTCACCTGCACGGACAATTACTTCACCGGCACCGGCGCGGCGGGGGGCGACCGCGTGGGGCTCGGGGAGATTGCTTTCGAATACACGCCCGCGCCCATCGCGGTGAAGATCGAAGCCGCGCCGGGCATCGTGGATTTCGGGAATCACGCCACGGAGCCGGGAACGGTCACGCGCACGGTGACGGTGAAGAATACCGGCGCGACGCAGGCGCTCACGCTTGCGTCCGTTGTGCCTGACGGCGCGGATGCGGCGCGCTTCAGCGTGCAGTCGTTTCCGGCCAGCATCTCGGCCGGTGCGGAGGGAACGATCACGCTCAATTTCCATTCCGGCGGCGCGGCGGGATGCTGGTTTGCGTGGCTGCGGATCAACTCGAACGATCCCGCCGCACCCGTGACGACGCTGGGCCTGCTGGCATCGGTGAATTGCACGCCGGCCGCGCCGGAACAGCCGGTGGCGTCGCAGTTGCCCGGCACGTTCGGTGTGAACTTCCCGCTCACTCTGACAGCGCCCACGCCAGGCGCGGCGATCATTTTTACTACGGATGGCACCGCGCCGTCGCTGAGCAACGGTCAGCCCTACACGGCGCCGATCCAGATCACGCGCACCACACTCGTCCGCGCCGCGTGCGTGCTCGCGGGGCAGCTCAGCGGCATCGAGAGCTTCGGCTACATCAAACTCGCGCCGGCGCTGCTGGCGAAGACTTCGCCGCTGCCGATTCTCGTGGTGGAGAACTTCGGCGCGGGCAGCATTCCCGACAAAGGCTGGACCACCTCCACGCAGACCGGCGCGGGCCTGAAACAGAAGCCGCGGCAGCCCGCGATGCTCAGTCTGCACGACCGCAACGCCGCCACGGGCCGCGCGACGCTGCTCGGCTCGGCCACACGCACGGAGCGCGCCGGGGTGCGCGTGCGCGGGGCGTTTTCCTCCACATGGTTTCCCAAACCCTACTCGGTTGAGACATGGAAGGAGGACGACTCGGACAACGGCGTGTCGCTGCTCGGCATGGCCAAAGAGAGCGACTGGATCCTCTACCATCCGCATCCGTCGTACGATACGACGATGATCTATAACACCTACATCTGGGAACTGAGCCGGCTCACTGGACGCTGGGCGCCGCAGTTCCGCTACGTGGAGGTCTATGTGAATGAGGACGGCAGCGATCTCGACGCGAGCGACCGCCGCGGCCTGTATGCGCTCGTGGAGTCGGTGAAGCGCGATGCGGACCGCATGAATTTTGAACCGCTCTCCGCTGACGGCAGCACCGGCGGCTGGCTGCACAGCTTCAATCGCATGGACCCGGAGCCGGAGACGGGATTTCCCGCGGCGAACGGCGCGACCTCGCCGCAGTTCTTCCGCACCGCCGGACCGAACCGCATTCTGCAAACGGTGGCCAACAACGCCACGCAGGTGGGCGACGACATTCCGCGGCAGTACAACTGCTTCATCAACTTCGAGGATCCGAACGGCTACGAAATCACCGCCGTGCAGCGCACGGCCATCGAGGGATGGTTCCGACAGTTTGAAGACGTGCTCTACAACAACGCCACATGGCGCGATCCGCTGAACGGCTACCGGCAGCATCTGGATACCCGCGACTTCATTGACTACTTCCAGCTTCTCAATCTCGCGCGTCAGGGTGACGGCCTGCTGCTGAGCATGTATCCGTGGGTTTCCTCCGGCGAACTCAAACTGCGAATGGGCCCCATGTGGGACTTCAACAACGGCGCCTACTCCGGCACGCCGAATACCACGCTCTACTACCGCCAGAGCGAACTGTGGTATCCGCGGCTCTTCGCCGACCCCGACTTCCTCAGCGAATACATCGATCGCTGGTTCGAACTCCGCCGCGGGCCGTACGCCAACGCGAACCTCAACGCCATCGCCGATCAGCAGGCCGCGCTCATCACCACGGAAATCGCCAACGCCCAGGGACTCAGCACCGCCACATGGAACTCGCGGCTCACCAGCATGAAGAGCTTTCTCACGCAGCGCGCCGACTGGATAGATACGCAGTATTTGAAGCCGCCAAACTTCTCCCCCGCGCCCGGCGTGCAGCCCGGGCCATTCACCCTCACGCTTTCCAATGCGACGGCGGAGACCGGCATCATCTACTACACGCTCGACGGCAGCGACCCGCGCTCCGCCGCCGGCACGCCGCAGGGCACGGCCTACAGCGCGCCCTTCACCGTGAATGTCTCCGCGATGGTCAAAGCGCGGATGTATTCCACCACCACCAGCCGATGGTCGGGCCTGAACTTCGGCTACTTCTTCACCGGCACGCCCGCGAGCGCTGCGAACGTCGTCGTATCCGAACTGCACTACAATCCGCCCGGCTCCTCCGACACCGGCGAGTTTCTTGAAATCATGAACATCAGCGCGCAGCCCGTGGACCTCACCGGCGCGCAATTCGACAGCGGTGTGCAGTTCGCGTTCGCCTCCGGCACCACACTCGCGCCCGGCGAACGCGCCATCCTTGCCGCGAATGCCGCCGACTTCCCCGCGCCCGGCCCGCGCGTGCTCGGCAGCTACGGCCCCGCGTCCGCGCTGGATAACGGTGGCGAGCACGTCCGCCTCCGCGCGTGGGACGGCGCGGTCATCAAAGAGTTTATCTACGACGACGTGCTCCCCTGGCCCGTCACGCCCGATGGCGAAGGCCCCAGCCTCACGCTCATCAAGCCGCACACGAATCCCGATCCTTCCCTCGCGCAAAACTGGCGCGCCAGCACCACCGGGAGCACGCCCGGCAGCACCGATGCCGTCACCTTCACCGGCAATCCCCACGCCGACGACAACGCCGACGGCCTCACCAACCTCGCCGCCCACGCCTTCGGCACCACACCGCCCACCGCGCTGGTGCAAAACGGCCAGCTCACTTGGGATATCCCCTTCAATCCCGCTGCTGAAGACGTGATCCTCATTCCCGAGTGGTCACCCGACATGCTCACCTGGCAACCCGCCGCCACTCTGTTCACCAGCGACATCCGACTCGACACCCTGCGCCGCCTGCAAGCCACCACACTCCCCGCCGCCGGCAAGGTCTTCCTCCGCGCCCGCGTGCAGTGGCCGTAAGGCTAACCGCCCGCCGTGGTTGTTGCGGAGCAGACCATCGGGAGGCGATACAACCGAAGCGGAGCGGAGATTGCCGCAGCAAATTGCCGACAGGCTGCCCGCGGGGCGAACCCGCCGAGAGGTGAGTCAACCGATTCGCCATGGCACGGCGCTTCTCCTTGTTGCAATCAGGGGAGCCGAGCGGGGCGACCGAGGTGGACAACACGCAGCGTTGGGCGAAGCCCAACTGAGCCGCGGGCGAAGGAGTCAAATGTGCGGCTGTATTGGTTCAGCGGTTTGTTTTCCATGTCGTCGGCTTTGTTTGCGACCGGCGGGTGATTTCGTCTGTGCACCTTGGTCGCGGCGTCAGTTAGGCGCATCGGGTGGTTGAATCATCTTGATGAGGTCGAGCCGTTGGCCGAGGACTTTCTGGCCGTCAGGCGTCTGGCCCTCCTCGAAAATCTGCTTCCAGTAGTCGTTGTTCCGCTTGCCTCCGAAGACGGAAGTAGCCATGTCCCGGTTGACCCAGAGCGGAAGCCTCTTCAGCCCACTGATGAAGTTACGGAGATTGTTCCATGCGTTGGTCGGCAGGTTCTTTTGTAGCGGGGCATTTTCATCGAACGGAATGCCCGCGTTGACGAAGGCCATCTGAATCACCTGTTTAATGTAGCGCAGCCAGTTGTAGATGATTTCCTCCTTGGCCATGCGGTAGGCGATCAAGTGCGGCTCGGGAACGTCCTCGCCCTTGGAAACCTTGTTTTCGATGCGGCTGGTACCGATGGCTGGATCAAATTTCCCTATGAAGATCTCCTCGGCGATGATGTTCATCAAGTTGACGATCTGCTCGATCTCCAACTGGCGCGGGTTCAACCCTTCCTCGGCGCGGTGGTTGAACTTGGTGGAAAGCAATTCCGAGCCAATCAGGAATGAGTAGAAGGTTTTCTCGATAGTGCTGTAGCTGAGCGGAAACTCGGAGCCCCGTCCACCATATTCAATAAAGTCACGCAGCTTGTTGTCCTTGTGGTGGGTGATGCTGCTGCGAATCCAGTCGAGGATGTATTTTTTCATCTCGCGGCTTTCGCCTTTGAAGTGCCGCTGGAGATCCTGCTCGGAAAAGGTCTCGCTGTCCTCGGGCAGGCCGCAGTCCGCACGATAACGCTGCATCCGATCCGCGAGCAGGGCACTGCCAAGGTTGCGCTGGACCGACTTATCGAACGCGACTTGGCGCAGGGTGGTGCCGGCGATGGTGTTGGCGGTGAGAAGCGTGTCCAGATCAGGATTCACGAAAATCCGAACTGGCAGTTCCTTGGCACCGAGCAGAATCTGGGCGGCGGCCTTGTGCTGGCCGTCAAAGATCCGGACCTGGGCTGCCTCACCGGCTTTGACGGTGATCCAGCCGAGGGCAACATGAAGCTGGGGCCGCTTTAGGTGGAACTCCTTGATAAGCTTCTTGATGTTAGGGCCGATGGCGCGGGGGTTCATTTTGCCATCGTGGTGAACATATTGGATCGGCAACTGGACAAAGAAAAACTGAAACCCGGAGAGGGCATCAGTGTAGAGCGGCAGGGTGATGATCTCGTTCTTGCCAATGTCTGGAAGGGAGAAGCGGACGGAAGCACCGTCTGTGGTGACGGCAAAATTGAAACTGCCGGAGGCGTAAGACTTGAGGATGTCCCCGAGGTTCGCTGCGCGGCTTTCGGCCGCAACGCTCTCGTTGATGTCGTCGAACCGCGCAATAATGCGGGCGACTCGCAGGTCGCTGTCCTGCTTGCCGCGATTGCAGGAGTCGTGCGTGATGGCAAAGTTACCCGGATTATCCGGACCGTTCAGCGTGGTGGGGATGACGTGATCAATATCGATCGAATCCTTGTGGAGCTGAAGGTCGATCGTCTTCCCGCAGATGAAGCAGTTTCCGGCTTGGCGCTGGTGCAGCTCGCGCAGAAGAGCTGTGCGTTCGGCGGCGGATAGGCGATTCAGATAGAGTGATGACATAGTGGTTTCCCTTCAGGGTATTGAAGTGTTCTTTGTCTGTGATTCGTCAAGTTATTCTCAAGCCGGCTGCCAGGTTGGATGCAGGCTTCGTTTGTTTTTCGCAAGGAACCAGAGGCAGACGGGAATCTGCGTGCTGTAGAAGAGCTGGCCGGGAAGAGCGACCATGCAGCCCAACAGGTCGGCCTCGATGAGGGTCTTGCGGAGGTCGCCCTCGCCGGACTGGTTGGAGGACATGCTGCCGTTGGCGAGGACAGCCGGAGCGCACCGGAGGGAGACAAAGTCAACTCAGGCCATGTTGTCCTTCGCTTCGCTCACGACCTGCGGTAAGGCTTCGCGCTGAAGGATTGCGCTATCGCGCAGGCAGTCTGCGGGACGAGGTGCCGAATGAAATGCTGCACCCATGCGAAGTTGGCATTGCCCTTCGGCGGGACGCCGAATTGATGAACGCCTCCGTGTCCACCCTGCGGGCTGCCTTCGGCAGTCTGTCTCGCTCCACTCCATTGCCAACACACGTCGGCGTCCTTGTTTCAGTTGCCTTCGGTTGGTTGCCCCTGTGTGGCGGAAAAGATTGCGGGGCCCGGGGCTGTCTCCGGATCGGCTTCTCCCAGGCTGTCGGGGTCGTCGAAGGGAAAGTTGTCGAAGACGGCGGCGGCGTCCCGAGGGCGCTTTTCGGGCGTGCCCGTTGGCGGCGTAGTTTTCAGGCAGGGCGATTCGGATCATGCGGCGGCAAGCTTTCGGGCTTTCCTGGCGCACATTTCGGCGGTTGGCGAGGATGAAGTAACAGCCGGGAGCCGGGCAAAGGCGCTGGCGTAGGGCCGGCTCGCGGCAAGGAGAGGCGTCTTCGTCGATAGGATCATTCAGGCTCATGCACCGGCCTCCTTCTCAAGTTTCATAAGCCGGGCGGACAAATCCGCGGGAGCGATGAAGACCATTTGCTTGCCCTTCTTGCGCTTCTCCAGGACTCCGCGTTCGCCGAGATTGAGCAGGTCGGTGCGGGCTGTTTGATACACGACGTTGTGGCTCTTTTGGTGGCTGGCGAAGGTGTAACGCTGCCCCGGATGCTTGAGCGCGTGCCGGATGATTTCCACCTGCCGGTGATTGAACAAATCCAGCGCCCGCATGTGCGATTCCACGTCCTTTAATTCAGCCGTCTTCGACTCAATGTAGGCGTGCAACTCCCTAATGGCCCGGCGGATCACCTGTGTCTGCGCGATGATGAAATACGTCAGGTCGTTGTCATCCGTCTCGGTGTACAGGAACGAGCGGCCATACTTTGCCGGCGCTTTGCGCAGGATGCTGGAGATGGAGATGAACTCGAACAGCCAGTAACCGCTGTGCAGCATCGCCCAGTAGAACAGGGCACGCGCCGTGCGTCCGTTACCGTCCACAAACGGATGATCGTAGGCCAGCCAGAAGTGCAGGATGATCGCCCGCACCGCCGGATGCACGAAGTAGCCCGGCGTCCCGCCATTCGCGAAAGCGCACATCGCTGCCATCCGTTCCGTGAGTTCCTCCGCAGGTGGCGGGTCGTGATAGACCTGCCCGTAGTCATCACCGACCACGCGCCTCTCATCCGCCCGGCGAAAGCGGCCTGCCGCTGTTGGATCATCCAGTGTGTCCTCCGTCACTAGCCGGTGAATCTGGAATACCAGATCCGGCGACAGCGCGGAAGTTTTCAACTCCCGGATGCGCTGCATCGTCACGTAGTTGTTCAGGATCATCTGCTCGCTGTTGTCGCGCGGCTTGCGGCCCGAGCGGATCATCTCCTTGGCCACTTCGCGCGTCGTCACCGCGCCTTCGAGCTGGCTGGAAGTGATCGCCTCCTCCATCAGCGAACTCACCAGATACCGGTCGCGCGTCTGTGGGTTGGTGATTGGCTCCGGGATGCTCACCAGCCCCCCTGCACCGAGATCAATCTGGTGCAGTTCCTCCATCACCGTCTCCGTCACGGCGAACTGGAACGCCCCCTGCGCCGTGTCCTTCAGCGGGATCGGCTTCAGCGCGTCCATCCGCGAGAGTTTCTGCACCAGCCACCACTCCCGGTGGTTCATCCCCTCTGGCGGCGAGTAGCGACGCAGCTTGTCCCAGTGCAGGTAGTGCCGTTGCGTTTTCACCTGCCGCATCAGGGAAAAGAAGTGAATCATCCGCTCCGGCTGCTTCACTTCAGCCATCAGATCGTTCAGTCTTGGCGGTGTTTGCGGGATACGCATCGGCTTCCTTGCAAAGTTCTACTAATGCGTTGCAAATTAGTAGTTCAGTCCGAATAGGCAACTGAATACTAAAACATTTCACTTTAGTAGTTCAGTGCCCATCACGCTCAACTCCCCGCTCAGTAACTTCGGCAACAGCGTGTCGCGCAGGATGGCGGGGTCACGGCGGAAGGTGTCGGTGTGTTCAAAGCCGGGGTTGGCGGTCGAGTCGTTGGCGGCAGTTTTGGCGCTGGCGGACATGAGGGAAGGATGGGGCAGTGATGGCCGGTCAACCGGAGGGGACGCTTACTGGGGCGCTGGCGAAGGGTCAAGCCGCGGCGAAGGGCGCAGGACAGAGGACGAGATTGACAAGCCTTCCCGGGCGGAGGCAAAGAGGCGCGCATGAACCGCCGTTTGCCTTCGCTTGCCGTCCTCGGCGCCATCGCTGTTTCCGGGTGTGGCGACAAGCCGGAGGCATCGGCACCCGCTTCGCTGGTGGTCACTGCGCCTGCGCCGCTGGAGGCAATTCCGCCGGTGAGCGAAGCCCTCGCCGTGCGGGCGGCGGGGAAGGGGACGCTTTTTGAAAAGCTGCCGGCGGTGGAGACGGGGATTGATTTTGTGCACCGCTGGGAGCCGCGGACGGAGCATGAGAGGCAGTTGCTGAAGACGGGATTTGCGGGCGGCGGGGTGGCGCTGGCGGATTATGACGGGGACGGGCGGTGCGATGTTTTTCTGACCCGGCAGCATGGCGGGTCGCGGCTTTACCGGAATTTGGGCGGATGGAAGTTTGAGGATGTGACGGAGCAGTGCGGGATTGGAAAATGGGACGCGCTGACGACGGGGGCGGCGTGGGCGGATTTGGATAATGACGGCGATCCTGATCTGACGGTGCTGGGGTATCGCGCGGAGAACGCGATCTTCCTGAACCATGGCGGGGCGTTTGCGCGTGCGCCGCAGTCGGTGCGGCTGGCGCATGAGGGAGCGAATGTGAAGGTGGTATTCGCGGACTATGACGGGGACGGCGACCTTGATGCTTACCTGGTGACGAATCGCGTGGAGCCGGAGGCGCCGGTGGAGCCGAAGTACGAGGGCGAGCCGGGGCGGTATCGCGTGCCGAAGGAGTTCGATGAGCTGGTGGGTGTGATCAACTTGCCGGACCGTCAGCAATTTGTGAAGGCGGGGCAGTATGATCATCTTTACCGCAATGAGTTGAAGGAGACGGGCGCGCTGGCATTCACGGATGTTTCGGCGGCGGCGGGCATTCGCGGGAATTATCACGGGCTGGACGCGATCTGGTGGGATGCGAACCACGACGGGCGGCCGGATCTTTACGTGGCGAATGATTTCACCGACCCGGATCAGTTTTACCGGAACAACGGCGACGGCACGTTCACCGATGTGGCGCTGGAGTCGCTGCCGCACACGCCGTGGTTCAGCATGGGCGCGGTGACGGCGGACTTTGACGGCGACGGGCTGTTCGATCTGCTGGTGACCGACATGTCGGCGACGTCGCACTACCGCGAGAAGATGAGCATGGGCGCGATGGATGCGGTGGCGTGGTTTCTCGACACGGCGGAGCCGCGGCAGTACATGCGCAATGCGCTCTTTGTGAACAGCGGCACGCCGCGCTTCATGGAGGCGGCGCACCTGAGCGGGCTGGCGAGCAGCGACTGGACGTGGTCGGTGAAGGCGGGCGACTACGACAACGACGGGCGCGAGGATGTGTTTTTCACCAACGGCTTCACGCGCGACTACAATGACAGCGACTTTGCGGAGAAGTTGAAGGCGCAGGGAATCACGGGCGCGGACGCGTGGATGCAGGCGCCGGAGTTGCGCGAGAAGAATCTGGCGTTTCGCAATGAGGGCGGATTGAAGTTCACGAATGTGAGCGCGGCCTGGGGCGTGGACGAGCAGGGCATCAGCTTTGGTGCGGCGCAGGGCGATCTGGACGGCGACGGCGATCTCGACCTTGTGGTGAACAACTTCGGCGAAGGCGTGTCGGTGCTGCGAAATGGGGGCACGAAGGGGAAAGGCCTGACACTTCAACTGCGCGGCCAGCGGAGCAATCGCGACGGCTTTGGCGCGCGGGTGGAAGTGCGCACGGCGTCGGGTATGCAGATGCGGTATTTCAATCCGGGCGGGGGATTCATGTCGGCGGATGAGCCGGCGCTGCATTTCGGGCTCGGCGCCGAATCGGTGGCGGAATCGGTGACGGTTCACTGGCCGTCGGGCCTGGTGCAGCGGCTGGAGAAACTGGCGGCGGGCCGGCGTTATGTGATTACGGAAGGCGGTGCGCCGGAGGCGGCGGTGAAAGCGGAGCCGCCGATGTTCACGCCGTCGCCACTGCTCGCGGAGGCGGTGCACAAGGAGGCGAACTACGACGACTTTGCGCGCCAGCCGCTGCTGCCTAACCGCCTGTCGCGGCTCGGTCCGTGCATGGCGATGGCGGACGTGGACGGGGACGGGCTGGCGGATGTTTTCCTTGGCGGCGCGGCGGGTCAGGCGGGGCAACTGTGGCGGCGGACGGCGAATGGATTCGCAAAGGTCTCGACGACAGCCTTCGATCGTGCGGCGGATTGCGAGGACACGGACTGCGCGTTCTTCGATGCCGACGGCGACGGTGATCAGGATTTGTTTGTGGTCAGTGGAGGGGTGGAGAGCGACGAGGGCAGCCCGTTTCAGCGCGATCATCTTTATCTCAATGACGGACGCGGGAACTTCACCGACGGCGAGTTGCCTAACCTGCGCGACAGCGGCGGCGCGGTGGCGGTGGCGGATTTTGACAAGGATGGCGATCAGGACGTGTTCGTGGGCGGTCGAGTGGTGCCGGGCGCGTGGCCGCGGCCCGGAGCGAGCCGGTTTCTGCGCAACGAAGGCGGCGGGAAGTTTGTGGAGGTGCCGATGCCGCAGTTCGAGCGCATCGGCATGGTGACGGACGCGCTGGCAGCGGACGCGGACGGCGACGGGCTGGCGGATTTGCTGCTGGCGATCGAATACGGCCCGCTGCGACTGCTGCGAAACGCCGGCGGGTGGAATTTCACCGAGGCCACGGAGGCCGCAGGCCTGGCGCAGTTGAGCGGCTGGTGGCTGTCGCTGGCCGCGGCGGATGTGGATGGCGACGGCGACCTCGATTTTGCCGCGGGGAATCTGGGGCTGAACACGAAATACCATCCGTCGGCGGAGAAGCCGCAGTTGTGTTTCTTCGGCGACTTCGACGGCAGCGGCGAGCCGCAGATTGTGGAGGCCAAGACCAGCGGCGCGGGACTGCTCCCGGTGCGCGGGCGGAGCTGTTCTTCGCAGGCCATGCCGTTTCTGCGCTCGAAGTTCACCACCTACCACGCCTTTGCCCTGGCCTCGCTCCAGGACATTTACACTCCCGAGAAACTGGACGCCTCGCTGCGGTTGGAGGCCACCGTCGCGGCCAGCGGTCTTTTGTTCAATAACAGAGGCAAATTCGTGTTCCGCGAAATGCCCCGCATGGCACAGACCTCTCCGGCGCGGTCCGCGGTCTTTTTCGATGCCGACCAGGACGGAAAGCCCGACCTTTTCCTCGCACAAAACTTTTTCTCCCCGCAGCGCGAAACCGGCCGCATGGACGGGGGCCTCGGCCTGCTTATGATCGGGGACGGTACCGGCGGCTTCACCCCTCTGCGCGCCGATCGCAGCGGCATCGTCATCCCGCAGGACATGGCCGCTGCGCTCGCCGCCGACGTGAACGGCGATCATCGTGCCGACCTCGTGGTCGCCATCAACGCCGGGCCCGTCTCGGTTCACCATCGGCAGGCAGAGCACAATAATACCGGAGAATAGCGTTGGCAGAATCGTGAAAATTTCCTAAAAAGCACTGAATTCACCACCATGAAGACCCTGATCACTGCCAGCGTTGTCGCCGCCGCCATCGTCTCCTCTGCGGGAGCCGCCACATTCTATCCGGTCCTTTCAGCCACTTCGAGCACCGGTGGTTCGGACCTTTGGCCGGCATCGAACCTCATCCAGGGACCGGGCGTGGGCTATGATGCCGCTGAGCCGCACACCCAGCTTGGCAGCGGTCCGACACATCGCTGGGTCACCGATGCTCCGGGTGGATTTCCTTCCGACTACATCGCTGTGGCTGGATCTCCCGTGGTGACCTTCGACCTCGGGGCCAATGTGTCGCTGAGTGAGATTAGCGTCTGGGGATACGATGCCTCCAATGCGAACGGGTTGGCCGCTTTCAACCTCAGATTCGCCACAGAAGCAGACGGACCTGGCGGATTTGGCACTTCCATCACCTACAATCCTTCATTCGGTGGTGCTCCGATTCCAGGTGCTCTGCCGAACGACGCGACAAACCGGATGAGCTTTAGCTTTGGTGCCGTCAATGCCCGCTACGTTCAGATGACGATTACCGACAACTGGTTCGTTGCTCCCGGCAACGGAAGCGGCGGAGAGACGCCGGGCGGCGACCGCGTCGGCGTGGGCGAGGTGGCCTTTGCACAAATCCCCGAGCCTTCCGTTTCCCTGCTCGGCGGTCTTGCTCTCTTCGGCCTGGCCCGCCGCCGGCGCGCGTAATGCAGATATCTCCTGACAAACCCGCCGGGCGCTGCAGCCCGGCGGGTTTTTTGTTGCCGGCGGGATTGAAGGCTTCTCGACCACCCGACCGGTTCAAAAGCCGCTGGCGTGTCCCGCTGTTGAGAATAAGACTGCCATCACACCCGTTATGCGCTACATCGAACCCCACGGCCACATGGTCAGCCGCACCACTGACGACTATCACGCGATGGTCACCGCCGGCTGCGCCGCCGTTTGCGAACCCGCCTTCTGGGCCGGCTACGACCGGAAGAACAAACACGGGTTCTACGACTATTTCCTGCAGCTCACGGAATACGAGCCGCGCCGTGCGAAAAAGTACCATCTGCCGCACTACTGCTGGCTTTGCATCAATCCCAAGGAGTCGGAGGACCTCGGCCTGGCGAATGATGTCCTCGCCCTGATTCCGGAACTGCTGCAGAAGCCGAACGTGCTCGGCATCGGCGAGATCGGCCTCAACAAAAACAGCCGGAACGAACTGCTCGTCCTCGAAAAGCACATCCAGCTCGCTGCCGATCATGATCAACTCATCCTCGTGCACACGCCGCACCTCGAGGACAAGCTCAAGGGCACGCGGCTTATTCTCGATGCGCTGAAAAACCACCGCGCCATTCAGCCGGAACGGGTCATCATCGACCACGTGGAGGAACACACCGCGCCGCTTGTGCTCGACGCCGGATTTTGGGCCGGCATCACACTGTATCCGGAAAGCAAAGCCACGCCGCACCGCGCCATCGACATGCTGGAGCTTTACGGCCGCGAACGCATCTGGCTCAACAGCGCCTGCGACTGGGGGCACAGTGATCCTCTGGCCGTCCCGAAGACCGCGCTGGAAATGCGCCGCCGCGGCTATGACGGAGCGTTCATCGACAAAATTCTCTATCAGAACCCGCTGCAGTTCCTGAGCCGGAACCCGCGGTTCACGGTGCCGGGGTGATTTTGGTGCGGCGGGACTCCGCGGGAAGCGCGTGCGGGCCAGGTCGGCCTGCGTGCGCGCGAAGGATTCAGTTCCGTTCGGCTGGCCGCGGGGCCTGTCAGGCCGGCGCACCGGCGAGTCCGGGAGGCAGGCCTTCATCACCGGCTGCGACGGGGACCCTTGCGGCCTGCATGGCCGGCCGATGTCTGGAGTTGCGGCACACGCGGGGAACGTGACGGGGCCGGGTTTCCTGATTGCCTTTTCCGGTGGCCAATCTTTTTGGAAGTCCACCTCTGCTGCACCATTGTCCTCTCTCCGCCTCATCGCCGGTCTCGGAAATCCGGGACGGGAATACGAGAACACGCGCCACAACGCGGGGTTCATGATCGTGGACCGGCTGGCGGTGCGGCTGGGGGTGACGTTTTCGAGGGAGCGGAAGTTCGAGGCCCTGCTGGCCCGCGCCGGGGATCTGCTGCTGCTGAAGCCGCAGACCTATATGAATCTCAGCGGCCGGAGCGTGGCGGCGGTGTGTCAGTTTTACCGGATCGAACCGGCGGAGGTGCTGGTGGTGTACGACGATGTGGCGCTGCCGGAGGGGAAACTGCGGCTGCGCGCCGGCGGGTCGGCGGGCGGGCACAACGGCATGCGCAGCCTGATCGCCTGTCTCGGGACCGATCAGTTTCCCCGGCTGCGGTTCGGAGTGGGCGCGGCGGACGGGAAAAACCTGTCCGGCCACGTGCTGGGAGCGTTCGATCCGGCGGGGAAGGAGGCCCTCGATAAATCGCTTGAGAATGCCGTCGAGGCTGTCAGCATGGCCGCCCTTCGCGGCATGGCGGCTGCGATGAATCATTTCAACCAACCGGACAAACCCCCACCAAAGCCCCGCGCGCCCCGCCAGTCTGAAGGCACCGCGGAAAACACCCCCACTCCCCAGCATGAATCGTAAATACGAAGGTCTCATCGTTCTCGACACCCGCGGCAAAGAGGAAACCGTGGACGCCATCGTGAGCCGCATCGGCCGCGAAATGGAACTCGACGGCGCCAAGCTCGATCAGATCGATCATCTCGGCAAAAAGACCTTTCCCTACGGCAGCAAGAAGCTCACCGACGGTTACTTTGTGAGCTATCAAATTCAGGCCGGGCCCGCCACGCTGGAAAAGGTGCGCGCCCGCCTCCGTCTCAACCCGGACGTGCATCAGCAAAACTTCCTGCGCGCCTGAGCGGAGTTGCGGGTGGTTGTGGGGTGATGCCGCGGTGAGATTGCGGTGCGGACGGAGTATTGCCCGCCAGCGCGGGAATTGCACAGTGCGCAGTGCGCAGTTCGGAAGGCATCCGCTACCATCAAAGACGACTGAGCACTGAGCACTGAGCACAGCCTGCGAATCCCTGCGAATTAGTGCTTTCGCCTGCGCCACGCCCTGGCATGGGACGGCGCATGACTCCCATCGTCCAAATCTCCCTCGATCTCACCAACATTGCCGAAGCGCTCGAAACCGCCGCCGTTGCGATCCGCGCCGGGGTGGACTGGCTGGAGGCCGGCACGCCGCTGATCCTGGCGGAGGGACTTCACGGCGTTCGTGCACTGCGCGAAAATTTTCCCGGCGTTCCCATCGTGGCCGATCTCAAGACGATGGATGGGGGCTACCTGGAGGCGGAGATGATGGCCAAGGCGGGGGCGACGCACGTCGTGGTCATGGCCCGGGCGCATCCGGAGACGATCAAGTGTGTCGTGCAGGCCGGGCGCGATTTCGGCTGCAAGGTTATGGGCGACAACATGGCCTGCCCTGACATGGTGGCGGCGGCGCGGGAACTGGAGGACCTCGGCTGCGATTACATCGTGCATCACACCGGCTACGATGAACGCCGCGGCATTGCCGCCCGCGGGGAGCGCATGCCGAGCCCGCTGGATCAGCTCCGCGAGGTCGTGCAGGCCGTGTCCATTCCGGTGCAGGCCGTGGGCGGGCTCAGCCTGGAACAGGCGGTGCGCTGTCCGGAATACGGCGCGCCGCTGGTGGTAATCGGGGCGCCGCTGACGATCGACTCGGATTCCTTCCGCACCGCCGGCGGCGACATCGAGGGCACGCTGCGCGAAATTTGTCGCCGCGTAAAAGGCGGCGCGGCCTGATCTTTGTTGTCAGAGACTTGCGCGCTGCGGAGGATGCGCCTATCGGAACGGCGCATGGACGCCGACTCTTCCTCTCCTCCCGCCCTGCAGCGCACCATGAACGGGTGGCAGGTGCTGTTTTACGGACTCGGTTCCATGCTCGGCGCGGGCATCTATGCGCTCGTCGGCAAAGCCGCCGGCATCATGGGAAACGCGGTGTGGGCCGCCTTTCTCGCGGCCATGGTCGGGGCGCTGCTCACCGGTCTCAGCTATGCCAGCCTCGGCAGCCGGCATCCGCGGGCGGGCGGAGCGGCCTTCATCACGGGACAGGCGTTTCGTTCTCCCGTCCTCAGCACGGTGGTGGGCATCAGCGTCATGATGAGCGGCCTGACCAGCATGGCCACGGGACTCCAGGCCATCGCGCTGAAACTCACCGGCACGGATGCCGCGGTGACGCTCGTCAAACTCACCGCCATCGCGCTCGCGGCATGCGTGGGGTTCGTCATTTTCCGAGGCATCCGCGAGAGCATCCGCCTCAACACTCTTTGCACCGCCATCGAGGCCGCGGGACTCATCTTCATCATCATCGTGGGCTGCCGTTACTGGGGCAGTGTCGATTATTTTGAAACGCCGCCGGCGACGAAGGCGGATGCCGGTGCCACCGGCCTGACCATGGCGCTGATCATGCAGGGCGCGGTGCTGACGTTTTTTTCGTTCATCGGTTTCGAGGACATCCTCAATGTCAGTGAGGAAGTGAAGAATCCGCGCCGGGATGTGCCGTTCGGTCTCGTCGGCGCCATGATCGTGGGCACGCTCATCTACGTCGGCGTGGCCGTGACGGCGGTCTCCGTGCTCGGCTGGCAGCGCCTTTCAGAAAGCGCCAACCCGCTGGACGATGTCGCCGCCGCGGCCGCGCCGTGGTTTGGCGGAATCGGCAGCGTCTATTTTGCGGTCACCATCTTCGCCATCGGCAATACGGCGCTGCTCAACTACCTTATGGGCAGCCGGCTGCTCTACGGCATGGGCACGCAGCGACTGCTTCCCGTGGTGCTCTCGTCGATTCACCCGCGCCGTCACACGCCGCACGTCGCGGTCGTGGTGCTTTTCATTATCGTCACTCTGCTCATCCTGGCGGGCGACGTGAAAGCGATGGCGGAAGCCACCGTGCTGCTGCTGCTGGCGGTCTTCACTCTGATGAACGCCGGGCTCGTGGTGCTGAAATTGCGCCAGGGAGAGGAAAGAGGAGGTTTTGAAATCCCGGTGCTCGTGCCTGTGTTTGGAGCGCTGGTCTGCGCCGTGCTTTTTGGCAACCGCCTCTACCAGGCGATCGAAAGCGACGACCCCACCGTCAGCACCGCGCCCGTGGTGGCGCTGATCATTTTCGGTGCCGGGGTCGTGGTCGGTCTGATTCGCCGTCGCGTGACCGCCCGCGCCGTCTCCACACGCTGACTCACTGCACCCTGAGCCGCAGAAACCGGCGACCGCTCTCCAGCGCCACGCTGGCGGTTATTTCAGGACCGGCGCCGCCCTGGTCCACGCCGGTCGAACTCCATGGGCCGTTGAGCGACGTGGCAGCTTCGACGGTATAGACAATGTCCGTGCGAAGTTTTTGGTAGGTGAAGGTGATGCGGTCGGGCGCGGCGGTGCGGGCGGCGGCCGGATGCGCGGCTTCTTTGCCGTCCACGGGGGACGATCCGAGGGCGTATTCGAGCAGATTGACGAGACCGTCTTTGTCAGGGTCCTTGAGGTCACCGCCGTCGCCGGAGCCGTCGGCGGGCAGGCCATAGCCGGTGCGCCATGCGGCGCGGGGATCGGGGACGCCGCCGGCCTGGTGGAGCGCGCTTTGCAGCGGCCAGATGGCGCGGACGCCGCTGGCTCCGAGCGGTTCCCAATAGTATTCGTCCACCGCATTGGCGTCGGAAATTTCGAGGCGCACCGTGCCGTCGGGCGCCATGCCCGGGGCGGGATGCAGGCGCAACACCCAGCGGCGCTGTTCGTCTTCGCTGACGGTCGCTCCGGTGAGTTCCAGTTCCGCTTCCCCGGTGTTGAAGGCGGTCAGCGGTGCGAGTTCGCGGTCGGGCGCGGAGTGCTGGCCGTTGCGGTCCACGTCTTCAAAAAGCGACACGCCGGCCAGGGCTGCGGCAAAGCCTCCGGTGCCGGTCGCTCTCAATCTCAGCTTCCGCACCTCCACCGTCGCGCTGTCCGCAGCGGCAGTCAGGATCACAGCGCTGAACGGCGCGCCGGCGGGCCAGTTTCTGGTCTGCGCGGACTCGCCCTGCGGCACGGCCAGGGCGAAGCCGAATGTGTCCGGCGGCAGCACGGTGCCGGTGGTGAATTTCGATGTGTCGCCGGTCACCGCATGGGTGGCGGTGGCGGTGATGATGCCGCCGGCGGGCAGGAAGTTAGCGTTGAAACTGAATGTGCCGTCCGCGCCCACGAGGCCGCTGTTGAGGAAGATGTCGCCCTCCGGCTGCGGCGCGATCACGTTCATGAAGGCCTCGATGCGGCTGCCTGCCGGGGTGGTCGCGGGATTGACGGTTCCGAAGATGCGGCCCTTTTCAAGATGCACGGCATCCGGCGGCGGTTGCAGGCGATTGCCGCCGGTGCTGTGGAAAATGCCCTCGCCGCCGTTGTTGGCGATGCTGTTGAGCAGGATGCGGTTCCCCACGGTGCCGTCGTCATTCACGTGCACGCCGTGTCCGGTGTTGTTGTGAATGGTGTTCGGCGAGGGCAGCGTCATGAGTCCCGCAGGAGTGCCGGCGGGCACCATTTCGCCGCCAATGAAGTTGTCGTGGGCATAGCCGGTGAGGCGCACGCCGTCGCCGAGGTTGCCAGGATTCGGGCTGAGCGGCGCGCCGGTGCCGATGCGATTGCTCCCCGCTTCATTTCCGGTGCTGGCCGTGCCGCGGATGAGAATCCCGTGCCGCGCGCTGCGCACGATGAGATTGCCCTCGTTCTGCGCAGTGCCGCCGATGCGGTTGTTGGCGGATTCGTGAATGAGCACGCCGTGGCTGCGGCTGCCCCAGATGGTGTCCACGGTGCCGCGGTCTCCGATCACGTTATTCTCCACGCGGTGTCCGCCGCCGCCGGCGAGGATGATGCCCGCCGTGTTCTCATCGCCGGCGGTGCCGGACCGCGTCACCTGATTCATCCAGCTGCCCGGGCCGCCGATGCGATGTCCGTTGCCGTGGCGCACGAAGATGCTGCCTTTCACGCCGCTGTCCGTCCAGTTGCCGCGCAGCCAGTGCCCGCTGCCGCCTTCGACATAGACAGACACGCGCGAGCCGTTCCATTGATTGTAGGCGGCAAAATCCTCACCCACCACCTGACCGGTGCCGCCGGTGATGAGCACGGCCTGCGCCGTGACCGGCCCGGCGAAAGGATCGGCGTTGCCGCTGGCGCTCGAGCCGGCGCCCACGTTGCTCCAGTTTCCCGCGATGCGGTTGCGCTCCGCAAACGAAGGGATGTTTCCGTTCTCAATCCACAGCGCCGCATGGCCGTAGCGGCTGAATTGATTGCCCTCGTTGCGGTTCAGACTGCCGATCCACTGGCCGGTGACACTGTTCTTCAGATGCACGCCCACCTCAGGATGCTGCGGCGGAAGATTGCCGCCGAAGACGGTGAATCCCATCCGGCTGTTGAAGACGATGTTGGCATTGGTCGGATTCCCCTGCGCATCGAGGCTGGCGCTGAGTCCCTCCAGTCGCACGCCCGCTTCGAGAATCCGGCCGAAGGAATTGTAAGGCTGCACCCGCACCTGCCCGTTGGCGAAGAGCTGGTTCCCCGCTTCCCCGATGCGATTGCCGCGCGGGCCATTGAGCAGGTGAATGCCGCGGCGCACCTCCTGATTCGTGAGCGTGATGTCTTCGCGGTTCAGTCCGAAGGTGCAGCCGAGCACGCGATTGTTGTCCGTGCCGCTGCCTTCGATGAGAATGGCCGAGCCGTTGGGCACGCCGAGAAAAAACACTCCAAGGCCGCCCGTGGCGTGCCCGATTTCATTGTCGTGCGCTCCGTCAGTGATGTGCAGCGCGTGTGTGGCCGCGGGCGCGAGCAGGAGGCCGGCCGGCGTGTCGATCGGTGCGGCGTAGGGTTCCATGAATCCGAAAAGGGCCGTGTCTATCGTATTGTGATGCGACTCCGCGCCGGTGATGAGCATCGTCGGGCCGCCGCTGCTGCCGCCGAGCGCGCACTCCGGCGAGTTGATGAAAAAGCCCCGGTTCTGCGTGCCGACGGAGTTGTTGGGGCTGTTCACGATGCGCACGGAGACGCCCGTGTTCCGCGAAACGAATGCCGGCAGCAGCTTCTGCGAGTAATCGAATCCCGGCGCGATGCTGCGCAGTTGATTCTGTCCGGTGCCGGGGCCTTCGATGCGGAAACCGTCGCCGCCATTCGCGCCGGCGGCCACGTTTTGCACCACGGTGGCGGTGGCTCCGGCGAGAATGCTGAGGCCGTGTCCTGTGTTTGCCGCCGCGTCGCGATAACCGGGAATGGCCGCGCCGCCGATGTAGTTGCCGGACGTGCCCGCACCTGTCAGGCGAATGCCGTCGCCGCCATTGCGGCGCGCCTCCCAGATGTCCACGATGTTCGCCGATGCGCCGCCCTCGATGAGCACGCCGTGACCGCCGCTGTTGGTCACGCGCATGACATCCGGCGGGCCGAAGAGCGGAATGGACTGCGCACTGGCGAACTCATTCCGCAGTACGCCCGCGCCGCTGAGCCGCACGCCGACACCGGGCGAGCCGTTCACTTTGAGGTAGCGGAAATAGTTATCGCTCGCGTTGCCGCTGAGCACTACGCCATCGCCGCCGCAGTTCGTCACGGTGACATTCCAGACGCTGTTCCACTGCGCGCCGTTGCCCAGCACGATGCCGCCGCCGCTGAAATTGCGGAATTCCACGCTGCCATCCAGCGTGTGGCCCTTCGCCCCGCGCAGATCCCAGCCGATCGTGCCCGGCGGCGTGCCCGCGCCGTCGAAGATGATGCCGTTGAGATAGAGGTTGTCGCCATCGCCCGGCAGCGGCAGCGCCGACGTCACCGACTGCAGAGCCGGCCCCGTCGCATCGAGCCAAATGCTGACAGAATCCCGGATGCCCGAGCCTTCGCCATACGAACCGGTGACCGCGGGCGGGAAATCAATCCAGTCCGACTCGAAATCGCCTTCACTTTGTCCCTGCGGGCGCACCGTAAAATTCCGCCCCAGTGTGCCCGCGGCCGCCGCCATCGCTTCGTAGATGGTGATCTCACCGTCGGCCACGTTGTTCATGCTGCGCTGCGTTATTTGGATGCGCCGCGGGGCATTCGCCGTGATGACCGGATAGGGATCGGCGACGGTGAAGTTCACCGCATTCGTCGCCGCCACGACCTGATAGTTGGAACTGCGGTACACGAGCCGCAGGCTGTGCGCGCCCTCTGTCAGACTGTTCACATAAATCTGAGCGCGGTTGCCGGAGACCGTGAGCGAACTGCCGTATGCCGAGCCGTCGATCTCCACGAAAATGTCGCGGTCCTGCACGGCATCGAACGTGCCCTCCACCGTCAGCAGGCCGCTGGAACGTGCGGGATTCGGGCTCACGCCCGTGAGCTGCGGCGGCGCGCGATAGCGCCACTGGTAGTTGGGCGCGGGATTCGCGCTGGTGACGCTCTCGCCTCCTGTCGCCGTGCTGCGGATGCCGAGAAAGACAGAGCGATCCCCCGGACCGAACGCCGCCTCCCACTGCGCCGCGGACGGTACATTGATCGTCCATGAGCCGGACGTCGCGTAAACCACCGTCGCCGCCAGACGCGCATTGATGGGCGGAGGCGCGCCGGTGCCGGCGAAGGTGATGAAGTTCACCTCATATCCCGCGGCGTTGGAAGGCAGAAACTCGCCCATGATGTGAATCTGATCGCCCGCCCGGCCCGACGCCGGATGGAAGGCCGTGATGGACGGTGCGAATGGATCGCCCACCGTCACCACCGCGCGCTCCATGGCGAAGTGGAACGGAGCGAGGAGCGAGGCCCCGCGCTCAATGGACTGGAGCGCGCTGCTCAGTTTGCTCAGCGCACTGAGCTGTTCCTTGATCGTCTTGAACATCGCGCCCACGTATTGCTTCACCGGGCCGTCCCAGTCCCTGCCGGCCACCTTGTCCGCGATAATGCCGACACTTGCTTTGAAAACGCCGCCCACCGCCGCGAGGGTGATTTGTCCCGCGCCTTTGAGGTCGAGTCCTCCGTTGGCCGCGATGTAGGCGGTGGCTGTTTTTGTCACTTTGGTGCTCACGGATTTGACGATCTTGCCCATTTCCTTGCTCCCGATGACTTTGAAATCCGGCAGCACCGCCGAGACGAGATCCACGGCCTCGATCATGACATTGGTGATGGCCGCGTCGCGCCACTGGTGATTCACGTCGATCTGACCGATGAGCGGCTCCTGCGTCGCGCCGGGATCGATGTTGGGCAGCCCGTACCAGTAGTTTCCGCTGTAGGAGTTGATGACATAAACGCCGGGCGCGCCGCGCGGCAGCGTGAATTTCGCATCGCCCTCCACTTTGAAGAAGTCGCCGAAGATGAGTGAGGGTACGGTCTTCGCGATCCATTCGCCCAGGTCGAGATTTGCCGAGCCCAGCTTGGCGGAGACGAATCCTGTCGCCTGCGGCGCGCTGCTCAGCAGCGTGGGCCGGTCGCTGAAATTCATCCGGTCGATGTGAGCGAAGCCGTCGTTGAACCACGACGGGTTCACGCGCCAGATCTCCACATTCTGATGCAGGCGCGTGGGGTCGGTGTCCGAGGGCGACACTTTCACCTGGAGATTGCCGTCGGCGGCGTCAGTGAGGCTGTATTTGAGCCGCAGCGGGGCGATGCCGCGTGACGGCAGCAGCGCGCGCACACGCCCGGTTCCGGGATGCACGAGATCGCGCGGACCGTTCCCCTGCGGCGGCGGGGTGACCGCTTTGATGAGCAAGTCCTCGAATGCCTCCGCGTAGCGCGCGTCGTCCACGTAATTGTAGCCCCCGGCACCCGCCTGCTCGATGAGACTTACGACGGCCGCCAGTTCCGCCGATCCCGCCACGCGCGCGAGGTATTCCTGCACCGCCACTGGATTTCCGCGCGGGGCCGCCGGTGAAATCGCCAACATGGCCAGCGCCGTGCCCGCCGCATCGATCTGCACGGTGGCCGCGCCCGGAAACACCGGCGCGCCGAACATGGAATCGTCCGCGCTGCGCCACGCCCACACCAGGTCCACCGCCATCTGCGACACCGGCACCGAAAACGTCAGGCTCTGCACCGGCTCGCGCAGGTTGCCGGTGTAATACCCCGCCGCGTTCATGCCCGCCGGCGGCACGAACGTCCCGCTCACCGTGCGCGTCGCGGTGAAGGGCAGCAGCGACTGCGACGACTCGCCATTCACCGTCACTTCCACCGTACCCGTCGCAGCCGGGGCAGCGAGGCGCACCTCCCCGTCCGTCACACTCACCACTCCTGCAGTGACCCCGCCCACCTTGGCCGACACGGCTCCGGAGTCGGTGCCGAATCCCGTGCCCGCCACGACGATTTCCGTGCCCGGACTCCCTGACGCCGGGGAAAAATCAAGCACCAGGGGCGCGCCGCGAAGCATGGCGGGAGCGAACAGCAGTACGGCAGCCCGGAGGCAGAAGACGCGGAGAAAAGACGGAACTCGCATGGCGCGCCGACCATGCCAGACCGGCGGAACCCGCGCAATCTGTTTCCCCGGAATTTGTCAGAGCCGCCGCCTGGTCATGTCTCCGGCGGGGGCTCTTCGCCCCCGGAAAAGGGCGAGCCCCGCTCCTCCATTTTCTGCAGCAGTTCGCTCATGTCCTCCGCGTCCTCCCACACCGGTTTCGTGACATAGATGGGCGCTTTGGCGGTCACGGCGAGGGCGATGCTGTCGCTGGGGCGGGCGTCGATTTCCACAATCTTGCGTTCGTAGAGTTCGTTCTCCGCCACCACCACCAGCCGGGCGTAGTAAACGCCGGCCTTGAAATCATTGATGACAACGCGCTCGATCTTCGCTCCGAATCCCGCGAGGATGCTGCCGATGAGGTCGTGCGTCTGCGGGCGCTCCCGCGGCTCGCGCCGCATGGCCATGCTGATCGCCAGACCGACGCTGTGATCGATGTAAATCACGAAGACCTTGTCCGCATTGCCCAAAAATACCGCGCATCCGCCACTGGTGGGCAGCACGGCTTTGACTTCGACCTGGATGACCTGTTTTTCGGCGGGCATGCGGAGACCGGTAGAGCGGGGAATCGGAAGTGCAATGTGTCACTGCAATGCCCGGGGATCCGGCCCGCGCACACTACGCGAAACAGGAGATGCCTCCCGCCGCGCTGCCGGCTTAGTCTGCGGTCATGATGGAACGATTCCTTTTCACCAGCCGCGCTGCGGCCGCGCTGCTCGCCCTGCCCGCCGCCGCCGAAGAAGGCCCGCTCTTCAAAGCGGACATCGATGTCAAAGTCCCGCACGTCTCGACGGATCCGTCGGTGAAGTACGATTATGACATCGTCTATGTCCGCGCGCAGCGGGCCGGCGATGAGAAGCACAAACGGTTCTACACCGACTTCTCGCAGCCGGTGACGATGGAGCCGGGCGCGGACCTCATGCTGCTGCATCCGGACGGGAAAGAGGAACTGCTCGTGGCCGGCGGTGAGGGTTCGATCACGGACCCGATGGTATCGTTCGACGGGCAGTGGGTTTATTACTCGCACCTTTACGATTTGCAGAAGCCGAATCAATGGTCGCCCTCGGCGAAGGGCGCGGACATCTTCAAGATTCATCTGAAAACACGGCGCGTGGTCAAGCTCACCGACCAAAAGTTCACGCCGAATACCGGCGCGGCGAAGTGGTCCGATGACTATCGCACGCCGCAGGAGGGACGGACGCATTACGACTACGGCGTCTTCAACATGGGGCCGTGTCCGCTGCCAGGCGGGCGTCTCGTCTTCACCAGCAACCGCGACGGGTTCAAGCCGTCGAAGGGCTATCCGGCGATCGCGCTGCAGTTGTTCGTGATGGATGACTCCGACGTCGGCCCGGGCACAAACATTGAGAAGATCGGCCACTTCAATATCGCCGGGGCGCTGCATCCGGTCGTCCTCACGGACGGGCGCATCATGTTCAGCACGCTGGAGACGCAGGGCATTCGCGGCGACATTCTGTGGGGCATCTGGACGATCCATCCGGACGGCACCAACTGGCAGCCGCTGGTGAGCGCGTTCGATCCCGGCGGCGCGCCGAATGGATTCCATTTTCAAACTCAACTAACGGACGGCTCGCTCGTGGTGGAGGAATACTACAATCAGAACAACTCCGGCTTCGGCGCTTTCATTAAGCTGCCCGCTGCGCATCCGGCGGGCGAGCCGGCGTTCGGTCCGGCGCACATGGCGAGCAATCCGCCGTGGCGCTACGGGCGGTTCTACAACGCGAAGCCGAAGTGGTACCAAATGCCGTTCATGCCGCTGGGATCGGTATCGCTCACACCGTTTTCGCAGGGCGGGGAAGGTCCGGCGGATCCATCGGTGTTCGATAATCCGAAATCGCCCGCCGTCGGGAAATTCACACACCCCTCCGGCGCACCGGACAATCACCTGCTCACCATTTACTCGCCGGGTCCGGTGAATCATCAGTATCCGCATCCACCGCAACTCGACGGCGGCATTTATCTCATCAAAAACGGCGCGGTGATCGAAGAGCCCGCGCAGATGCGGCTCATCAAGAACGACCCGAACTTCAACGAAAGCTGGGCGCGTGCGGTCGTGCCCTATGAGCGCATCTACGGCATCAAAGAACCGGAGCACCTCCAGCCTTTGGCCAATGACGGTTCGCTCAGCAAACACCTGCCGGAAGGCACTCCGTTCGGGCTGGTCGGCTCGTCGAGTCTCTACAAGCGCGAGAGCTATCCGAACGGCAAGGTGCCGCCGGGCAAAGTCACCGCGGAGTATGCCGGCCGCGACGACGATCCCTGGCGCGGACTGGATGCCTTCACCAGTCACGGCAACGGGATGCCGCTCAATCTGCATAACCAGGGCGGCGACATCGGTCTTTACGAGAACAACGACATCGTCGCGGTACGCATTCTGGCAATGGAGCCGACTACCGACCGGCACCGCGGCGCAAATTCCGGCAAACGGTTCCATAATCACGCCAACGAGCGCCTGCGCATTCTCGGTGAGATTCCCGTGCGCAAATTCGGCATGACCGCGAAGGAAACGGTGAAGGGCCAGCCGCGCGATCCCGACGGCGAGCCGGACACCAGCTTCCTTGCCAAAATTCCCGCCGACACCGCGTTCACTTTCCAGACGATCGACCGCCGCGGCATGGTGCTAAATACATCGCAAACATGGCACCAGCTGCGCCCCGGTGAAGTGCGCACCAACTGCGGCGGCTGCCACGCGCACAGCCAGAAGCCCACCGACTTCGCTCTCACCGCCGCCGCGCGCGACGACTACCAGCTCTGGGATCTCGTGAACTCCACACCCGTGCTCACCACGAAGGACCGCGATGAATCGAAGCAGAAGTGGAACGCAGAGGACAACGTCGGCTTGAAACGTGGCGGGGACCTCCGGTCCCTGTCTGAGAAAAGCGGACCGGAGGTCCACGCCACGGTGAACGTCGAATACTTCCGCGACATCCGCCCCATCCTCGAACGAAGCTGCACCGCCTGTCACAGCGGCGACAAACCCGCCGGCAAACTCAATCTCGACGCCGACAGCGAATTTATTCAGCACGAACATCAGGGCAAATTCCCCGGCACCTACTACCGCCTCGCGCTCGATGAAGGCGCCAAGTTCGGACACAAGCCCGTCGGCTACGATTCATGGGGCTATCCCAACGCCTCGCGCACCATACGCAAAATGCAGTCGCGCCGCAGCCTGCTCGTCTGGAAAATTTTCGGCGAACGGCTCGATGGATTCTCCAACGACGATCATCCCTCCGAGCCGGAACCCGGCGCGGGATACTTCACGCTCAAAGGCGAGCGAGTCCCGACCGACCACGCCCGCTCGCGCTACGACCTCGACTACAACGGCAAGCCCATGCCGCCGCCCGACGCCGTCGCCGGAACCTGGAAAACTCCCGACGGCCGCACCATCAAAGTCCCCGCCCTCAGCGACGAAGACCGCTTCACCATCGTCCGCTGGATCGATCTTGGCTGCCCCATCGATCTCGACCACGCCGCGCCGCAAAGCCTCGGCTGGTTCCTCGACGACAACCGGCCAGTGCTAACCGTGTCGTCGCCCGTCACCGGCCCGAACTCCGTTCTCGACCGCATCGTCATCGGCGCACACGATTACTATTCGGGCCTCGACGAAGACAGCTTCACCGTCAGCGCGGACTTTCCCGTCAACGGCATCGCCGCCGGCGAGAACCTCAGGCCACAATTTCGGCCGCTCACTCAGGGCGTTTGGGGCCTGAGAATTGACGAGCCTGTCAAAGAGTTGCCCTGGGGCCGATTGACCGTGTCCATCAAAGACAAGCAGGGAAACAATAACCGCATCGAGCGGGTGTTCTCTGTCGGCAGTCCGGAAGTTTCCACTCTCAAGTAGCGCACCAGTGATGAAACTGTCATTCCTCGCTCCTTGCGTCATTTCGTTGACTGCAGTGGTCGCGGTCAGTGCTCAGAATACAGTAAGTTCGCCTTCCGTGCGCGGCACCTCGGTGGCAGATCATACACGTCCGGCCACTTTCCCGCACCGCATTTGGGCCGCGTGTGACTTTGAAGGACAGACGCCGGACTACGCGTGGTTCGGCACGGCGGAGACGAAGGACATTCCCGCTTACCCCGGCAATCGCACGGCGCTTGCAGCGACGCCGGGCTCGGGCGGCAATGGACATGCTCTCAAGACCGGCATGAATCCCGTGCCGGGTCCGATGATGGGCAAAGAGAACCATCTCTACCTGCGCTACCGGATCAAAGGCGCAGACGAGGCGCTGCTCCAGCATTTCAGCCTGACGAGTGAAGACAACAACCACGTGCGCGTCACTGGTCTCAGGCAGGGCAAGTGGTCGGAGCTGACGGTGAATTTCAGCCGTGATGCCCGGCGCAACGACGGCACGCCGGGGGTGCCGTTCAAAGAGGGCGAACGCATGGATGACTTTCAGTTCTATTTCGGCAAGCCGGGCGCGAAGGATTGCCAGGTCATCATCGATGACGTGATCTTCTTCGCGAATGATCCCGCGCTGCCGCCGGAAACGGAGCCGTTTCCGAACCGTGTCATTTTCCTTGCCGCGTTCGACACCGGCACGGATGCCAAATCGAAGCCGAAGTATTGGCCCGGTGAAATGGACATCGTCACGGAGAGGTCAGGCGCGCCCGAGGGATCGTTCTGGAGCGTCGCCCGGGCTGTGCCGCGCCAGGACGGGAAGGGGAAATGGCTGCGCCTGCAAATAGAACCGCCGCGCCCCGTCGGCGAACGCACGAAACTGCGATTCCGTTATCACCTCACCGGCGCGCGCGACATGACTGTGCAGATCTTCGACGCGACCGATCAGGACAACCGGCACATCGTGATGAAGGACGCGGCGCAAGGCACATGGACGACCCAATATCTGGACTTCACCGAGAATGCGAAACGGAACGACGGCGGCACCACCCTCTTCGCCGCGGGGCATCTTGTGGATGATTTGTTCTTCTTCATCGAACCGGAAGGTGAGCGGGAGCCTCAGTTGTTTATCGATGAGGTCGTTCTGTTTGATGCCGGCAAGTGACAACGCAATTTTCCTGACCATGAAACACATACTTCACTTCCGGGCCGTCTTACTGCTGACGGCAGCAGCCTGTGGTCCGCACAGTCTCTGTGCGGCGGAGCCAATCCGCACAGAGGACTGCGCGGACCACTTTGACTGCGCGGACCACTTTGTCGCTGTTGCGGCTCGGCTTGAGCAACCGCCCAATACCTGGCAAAAGCGCACGCCGCTCGCCGATACACCGGTTTCACCGCGACTCGGATACGAAGGCGCGTGCGTGTGGGACAACAAGCACCGCGTCATCATCCGCTATGGCGGGCACAATCAGGGCGGGGGAGGGGAACAGGGATCGGAGATCTGGACCTATGATCCGCTCACAGCGAAGTGGACGCTCAAGGAGACGAACATCTCGCCGCCCGGAGTGTGCTGCGATGCGCAGAATGTGTTCGATACGGAGCATTCGCGTTACATCCGGTTCCCGTCGTTCAGCGGCAGTCACGGCTGGCAGTGGTGGCGGGAGATTTATCTGAACGACTCGTCGGTGTGGACGTATGACCTCGCGACGAATGCGTGGCGCAACATGCGCCCGCTGCCTGCGCCGCACGTGGCACCGCTGCGCAGTGCGACGTGGGACACGGACGAAAAGGTGGCGCTCGTTTTCGGCGGTGAAGGCGGGCCGAAAGAGACGCTGGCCTACGATCCGCACCGCAATGAGTGGCGCTGGCTCAAGCCGCCGTTTCAGCCGGAGCCCCGCAGCGGCGGCCAGATGGCCTACGACTCCGCGCGCAGGGTGCACGTGCTCTTCGGCTCGCAATTCAACGACGACCCCCACACCTGGCTCTACGATTTCAAGAAGAACGAATGGCGCGACGCCAGGCCGGCCATGATGCCGCCGACCGACAAGAACGATGCGGTGCTGACCTTCGATCCGTTCCGAAAGCTGGTGCTGGCGATCACGAAGGACACCACCGGCGAAGAGGAAAACGCGAAGCACACCCTGACTTCGTGGTCCTACGATGCCGGTGAAAACAAGTGGACGAAGCTGAATCCGGCGCAGGAACCCGATCCGTCAGGGAATCGCGCGCGGCAGTTGCTGTTCGCGCCGGAACTTGGTCTCGCGTTTTTGGAGAACTGCCCGTCCAAGCCGCGCGAGCAGCAGATCTGGACTTATCGTTTTGGCGAAGCCGGCGACTGGAAGGAGAATGCGAAGCCGCGCAAGGAACCGAGCGTCGTGGAGGATGGAACGGCATCTGTGATTTCGCCGACGCGTGTCGAACTCACCTGGAAGGCACCGGCCGGCGGAGAAGTTGCGGGATATCACGTCGAGCGCGCGGTGGTGGAGGTCTTCAGTGAAGATCAGCTCAAGCGCCTGCGCGGCCAGACACCGCCGCTGGAGGAGCCGTCCGTCGGCGCCATTCGCCGTATTAGCGCGTTCAAACGGATCACTTCCGAACCGGTGAAGAGTCCTGAGTTCACCGACACGGACATTGATCTGAACAAGCCGCAGACGGCGACCGGCGAGCTTGTGTACGACCGGAACCTGCACATCGAGCACCTCCATTTGTCGGGCAAGCCGTACCGGTTCGCTGTCTTTGCGTGGCGCGTGCGCGCGGTGAATGCTGCGGGCGTTGAGAGTGGTCCGTCGCCGCCGTTCTTCAGTTTTCCCTCGGCTCCGCAGTCACTTTTCAGCCGCGAGGAGGGAGAGAAATGTCACCTCAAGTGGGCGGCGAATCCGGAGAAGTCGCTTAGAGGCTATCGCATCTACCGCATGAATGGCCGCTGGGACAAAGACCCCATTCCGCGGCTCACCGCCGATCCGCAGGCGGCGACGACATTCACCGATCCCGCCGCCGGCAAGGACACGCGCCGCTACTACGTCGTGGCCGTGGATGCGCTCGGACAGGAGGGATTTCCGACTTCACCGGTGTGGTTCGACCGCGAGTGGAAGGACTTCTACAAACCGTTCACCGGCGAGTGGCATCAGTAGTTGATCCTGCGCTGCGGGGGCGCGCCGCGGCGTGTGGATGGGGACACGAATGCGGCGGGCGAGGCGGCGTCCGGGCGGGACCCGTCCAGGGAGAATTTATCCCCTCGTTCCGGGAGATTCCCGGTCGATGCTTTTCTGCTTCAAACTGACGAAATAATCACCTTGACTCCTGGAGGGCCGGCTCCTAAAAGCCGCTGGAATCATGAAAAACAATCCCCTCTTCAAACCACTGTGGACCGGTGCCGGCCTCTCTCTGATCACCGCCCTCACAGTCCATGCCGTGAACATTCTGGCGCCCGGTGACTACGTCATTGCCATCAACACCAACCCCGGCGGCGTGTATAATAGTCAGGGTGGATCCGCGGGGAGCAGCTATCCCTCACCCGGAGAAACGCCGGCCATGGTGCTCGACGGCAGCACCGGCACCAAGTATCTCAATTTCGGCCAGCGCGGCTCGGGGCTGATCGTGACTCCAACCGGTGGCGCCTCGGTGGTGCAGAGCATGGTGATTGCCACGGCCAACGATGCAGCGGGACGCGATCCCACCAGCTATCAGATCTGGGGGACCAACTCCGCCATCACCTCCGCGGATAACAGCCGGGGCATCAGCGAAAGCTGGACTTACATCGGTGGCGGCGCGCTGCAGACGGGCGTCGCCCGCCTCACGGCCATGACTCCTGTCGATTTCATCAATTCGGCAGCCTACACCTCCTATAAAGTTATCTTCCCGACGGTTGCCAACCAGGGGAGCGCGACGAATTCGATGCAGTTTTCCGAGCTGCAGCTCTTCACCGGCGCCGGCGGCACCGGGACGGGCGTTCTCGGGATCGGCGCGGCTGCCGTGGGCATCGACAATGACAGCCGCAGTGCCTATCCCACCGGCGAGCATCCGGGAAATCTGTTCGATGGAGCCAGCGGCACCAAGTATCTCAACTTCGGTGAAGAGGGTTCCGGGTTCATCGTTCGCCCGGCTTCCGGTCTGTCGATTGTGAACAGCTTTTCGATTACCACCGCCAACGATGCCCCGGAACGCGATCCCTCCTCCTACGAAATCTGGGGCACGAACAGTGCGCTCGTCAGTTCCATCAATGGACGCGGCGACGAAGGGGAAATCTGGACGCTGATTTCATCGGGCGGACTGTCGCTGCCCGCCGCCCGGCTGACGGATTCAGGCCCGGTGGGTTTTGCCAACTCCAGCGCCTACACCGCTTACAAGGTGATCTTCCCCACCACCAACCTGACGACCGCCAACTCCATGCAAATTGCGGAGTTTCAGTTCGACGGCATTCTCGTGCCGGAGCCGTCCACCGCACTGCTCGGACTCGCCGGTCTCGGTTTCCTCGCGCGCCGGCGCCGGCATTGAGCGCCGGACTGATCGCAGTCCAGTCTGGAGAACCGCCGGGCGTTCCCCGGCGGTTCTTTTTTCTCCCGCAGCAACTCCGGGCACAGATCAAAGCGGTCGCGCCCAACTGCCGGCTGACCCCGGTCCAGCCGACTACACCACAGCGGCTTTTACACAATGGATGGGCGGGAGCGAATCGAAAAGACACTCCCACTTCTCGCCGCCGTCGCGGCCCATCCAGAGCTGACCGGTGGTGGTCCCGAAGTAAATCGCCGGGGATGCCATTTCGTCCAGATCCATCGCGTCGCGCTGGACGGTGAAGTAAGCGGATTTTTTCGGCATGCCGGCGGCGGTTTTTTTCCATGATTTGCCGCCGTTCTCGCTGCGCCAGACCGCCGGCGCGGCGCCCGGGCAGGTGCGCGTCATCGGTTCCAGGGGCAGGACATAGACCACGTCAGGATCATGCGGATGCACCGCGATGGGGAACCCGAAATCGGACGGCAAACCTTTGGCAATGGAATACCATGTGTGCCCGTGGTCGTCGCTGCGCAGCACGCCGATGTCAGGGCGCGGGCCGCCCGGGCCGTCCCAGTCCGCCCAGCCGCCGTGATTCTGCATGTAGAGCCGGCCGGGCGCATCCCGGTGACTGGCAATTTTGTGCACGCACTGGCCGAATTCCGGAAACGGATCGGGTGTGAAGCCGGCGCCGACGCCCTTGTTGGCCGCGTGGAAAGTTTCGCCGCCGTCCTCTGACAGATAGTGTCCGCCCGTCGAGATGCCGAGATGCACACGTTTGCCGTCGCGCACGATGGTGTGCATGCACAGGCCGCCGTTTCCGGGATGCCACTGGCGTGCGTGTTCATGATTGCTGATGCCGGGGATCATTTCCCATGTGTCACCGCCGTCGCGACTGCGGAAGAGTGCCGCGGGCTCGACCCCGCAGAGGAGTTCTTTGCGTTCCTTGCCGGGTTCGAGCGCCCAGATGTTTGCGAGGGCACGGCCATCCTTTTTGGGAAACGCGGGCGCGGATTTCGTCTCTCTGAAATTCCTCCCGAGATCCGTGGAGCACAGCACCTTCATGCCGAAAAAGGCATTGCAGCTCGACGCGTAAAGCCGCGGGGTCCCGCGCGTGTCGATGAGCGCGGAATAAACCGCCACGCCCCGGCCAAACGGTCCGCGCAGGTCAAACTTCCGGCGCGATTTCGAGGCTTCGGCGACGAAAAGGCCTTTTTTGGTGCCAATGCTGAGAATGACGCGGTCTTTCATGGTGTGGGGGAAGTGGAGCGGGTTCAGCCGCCGGAAACTGCAGGCAGGATGAAGACCTCGTCGCCCGCGACGAGTACCGTATCGAGCCCGTCCCGGTCGCGCATGTGGTCGTGGTTGATAAAGAGATTGATGTGCCGCCGCACCGCGCCGGTTTCGTCGCACACACTGCGGTGGAGCGCCGGATAGCGCTGCTCCAGCCCGGCCAGCACGCCGCGAAGATGCGCCGCCGGGAGTTCCAGTTCCGCCGCGCCCCCGCAGTCGTCGCGCAGCGGACCGGGAATGAAAACGGTGATGGAGGGGACATGACGCAGCATCGGATTTTCGGCGCGGAGTTTAAGCGGAGCCCCGGGATGCGTCCAGACAATAACAGGAAACTTCGCTGTCAATTGTCTGAAGGTTGACCCGGAGGCCGGCTTGCTTCGGACCTGCCGGAGGAGCCTGAATCCTAACGCAGTTTCAGCCCAAAGCCCGGCTTGCTGGAAAGCTGCAGCCTGCCGTCACGGATCACGTTTTCGCCAAAGTCCACATGCTCGTGGCTGCACGACACGCCTTCCACCGTCGAGCCGTTGCCGAGCCCGCCGACGAGGTGCGCGGCGTACACTGTGCTCAGCCCTGAGCCCCAGCAATGCGGCGAGGCCAGTGTGCCGGTCTTCACGAGCCTCGGCATCCAGCCGCGCCAGGGCGTGAAGCCGTGGCCCACGATATCCGTCAGGCGCACGTCGAGAATGCCGTCGGCTTCGAGCTTGTCCAGCACGGGGAAGTCGTTGTACTGTTCGCCGTCCGCCAGCCACGTGTTCTTGTAGGCCGTGCCCTTGATCCAGTCATGGAGCCGCCGCCAGGCGCGGTCACTTTCCACGAACGGCTCCTCGATCCACACCAGCGGGATGCCTTCGATGCCTTTGAGGAACGCGATCGTCGTCTCCACGTTCCACGCATCGTTGGCATCGATGAGAAGCTGACAGTCGGGAAACGCCTTCGCGATCGCGTGCATCACATCGATGTCGCGCTTCAACCCGGCGTCGCCGGGCATCCATTTGGTGCCGCGACCGACTTTGACTTTGAGCTGACGATAACCCATCTCCCGGTCCGCCGCGCAATTCTTCAGCACCCGGTCAATTCCTGCGGGCTTCTCCGCCGGGTCGAGGTCGTCGAAATATACCATCCCCGAGTAGATCGGATAGAGATGCGGCTCCTTCGCGCCGAGCATGCGCCATACCGGCTGTCCTAGAATGACGCCCGCAAGGTCGTGCAGCGCAATGTCCAGCGGCCGCCAGTCACGGTTCAGAATCCCGCTCACCGGGTCTATCAGATCGGAAATCGGTTTGCCCGCGAGTTTTTGGGACAACTCAGCCGCGATTTCCTGACGTGCCGGGAAGTCGCCCCAGCCGACTGCGCCCTGATCTGTCTTGAGCACGCACACCGTCAGCGTCGGGCCTTTGCCGTGCCGGTCGAGTTTGGAATTCTTCCCCACCTCCCGCGGCCACGGCAACGGCACGCGCTTGAGTTCAATGGCCTGCAGCCTGTGACCGCCGAGACGGGTGAGCGCGTCGTCGTCCGCAAGGCAACAGGAGCAGACGAGGGAAGCGGCGGTGCTGTGGAGAAACTGGCGGCGGTTCATGGTCTGAACGGGTGAAACCTGCTGAGATTGCCCCCGGGCCGCGCCTCTGTCCAGACCGCGTGTCTGCCGGATTGAATGCATGACAGCCCCTGCCGGTCCCATGGGCCGGGCGTGCGGAGTTTTCTGTGAGGACACTCGCTCAGAATCCCGGTTCAGCCTTCCGTCCCGCACGGCCGCGGCGGAATTCCGGAAATGTTTTCCGATTCCGGACGAATACCGCTTCATCCTCCCCTTCCCATGAACTCCATGCCATTGCGTTCCGCCACGCGGCTGCTCCCGGTTATCGCCGCCGTCACCGCCTTTCCCGGCCCCGCCACCGGTCAGACCTGGACCCGCGTGCGGACCGAGACCACCCATGATCTCGTGGCGGTGCACTTTGCCGATGCGCAGCATGGATACACAGCAGGTGCTTTCGGCACGTTGCTGAAAACATCTGACGGCGGAGAGTCGTGGACGCCGGTGGCGACACCGGCGAGCGCCAGCTTTGTCAGCGTGGCCGCGCGCTCGGCGGAGGACGTTTTCATCGGGCGCACGGGGCTTTATCACAGCGGCGACAGCGGCGGGCACTGGGATGCGGATGTCGGCGGCTTCGAAGCCTCGGCGGGATCCATTTTCGACATTCTGTTCATCAATGAAGCGAACGGCCTCCTGACAAAGGGCGGCGCCGTCTTCGCCACGGTCAACGGCGGGGCGGAGTGGAGTCCGGTGGCGGACACGGGACTGTTTCTCGATGATTTGCACCATGCCGGCGGGCAGACATTTTTCGCCACCGGAGGAATCACTTACTCCGAGATCTTCGGATTCGTCAGCCGCGGCGAGATGGCGCGCTCGCGCGACGGCGGGCAAACATGGGACGTCCTGACCACGCCAGGCATCAATGAAATCCACGCGGCGGTCTGGGAGGGCGAACAGACGGGAGCCGTGTTCACTTTCACCAACAAGGCGCACCGCACCGAGGACGGCGGGGACACATGGCAGGTGCTGAGCGAGAGCATGCATGACGCGGAGGGCAGTCCGCTTCCGGCCATTGTGATGGATGCGCTGATCGACACGGCGGGACGCATCGTCGCCGTGGATTTTAGCGGCAACTTTCTCGAATCCGCCGATGGCATCGAGTGGCAGATCACGCGGGGCAGCGGCGAACCGTTCTCCGCCCTCACCAAACTCCCTGACGGAACGCTGATCGCGGTGGGGAACAGCGGGAACATTTGGAAGCGCCCGCCCGCGGAGCCGCCGGCGCTGCCGCTGGCCATCGAGGGCATTCGTTATGATTCCGAAACGCATTCCGTGACTCTCGACGTCACCGGGACCGCGGGCAGAGACTATACGGTCGAGGTTTCGCCCGATCTCACCGGGTGGGAAGCGATCCGGACGGTCACCGCGGACGGCGCGAGGTTTTCGATCAAAGTGGATGCGCCGGCCGGAGCTGACCGCGCTCATTTCCGCGTGGCTGAGTCCAATCGGGCCGCAGCGGAACAACCCTGACGCGGTCATTCCGGCAAGCGCGCGGCCGGTTGGCGCGAGGCTCCCGTATCAGAACTCAAACCTCATCGCGGATCGGCTCCTCACTCAGCTTCGGAGGAGCGCCGCCGGCGGTCTTGATGCCGAGTTTATCCTTCACCGCCGCTTCGATTTCGGCGTAGAGCTTGTCGTCGTTTTTGAGGATGTCCTTGGCGGCGTCGCGTCCCTGGGCGAGCTGGCTGCCTTTGTAGCTGATCCACGAGCCGCGCTTCTGCAAAATCTCCTGCTCCAGCGCAAGATCGAGCAGACTGCCGACGCTGCTGACGCCCTCGTCGTACATGATGTCGAACTCCGCTTCGCCGAAGGGCGGTGCGACTTTGTTTTTCACCACTTTGATTTTGGTGCGGCTGCCGGTCACCACACCGTCGCTGTTTTTGATCTGGCCGATGCGGCGCACGTCGATGCGCACGCTGGAGAAGAATTTCAGCGCGCGGCCGCCGGGCGTGGTCTCCGGGTTGCCGAACATGACGCCGATTTTCTCGCGGATTTGGTTGGTGAAAATGCAGCAGGTGCGGGCCTTGGAAATGAGCGCCGTCAGTTTGCGCATCGCGGCACTCATCAGGCGCGCCTGCGCACCCACCGTGCTGTCGCCGATTTCGCCTTCGAGTTCCGCCTTGGTGATGAGCGCGGCCACGGAGTCCACCACGATCACGTCGAGCGCATTGGAGCGCACGAGCGTTTCACAAATGCGCAGCGCCTCTTCACCGCTGCTCGGCTGCGAGACGAGCAAATCGTCGAGCTTCACGCCGAGCTTGCGCGCGTATTCCGGATCGAGCGCGTGCTCCACGTCAATGAACGCCGCCAGCCCGCCGCGCTTCTGCGCCTGCGCGATCACGGTGAGGGTCAGCGTCGTCTTGCCGGACGATTCCGGCCCGAAGACCTCCATGATCCGCCCGCGCGGAAATCCGCCGGCGCCGAGCGCCCGGTCGATGAGCAGATTTCCGCTCGGAATGACCTCGATGTCCATCTTCCGGTTGTCGCCGAGGCGCATGATCGAGCCGTCGCCGAAGTCTTTATGAATCTGCTGCAGCGCCGCCTCCAGATTGCGGGCGCGGGCGGTGGCGATGCGGTCTTCGGCGGGTGCGGCGGCGGTCTTGGCGGGCATAAGTCGGGTCAGGGTTGAGATATGCGCGCGACTGATGGCGGGCCGGCGCGGCTGGCAAACGGAATCCCGCGGAAACTGCGGCGCCGGGGTGGTTGCCTGGAAAGGCGGCTGATTATCATGAGACCGGTCCAGCGCTGGCGAGTTGCTAAAATCTCCGCAGGATACCGATAGCGCGCGAATAGTAGTTCGTTTAGCGGATCGCATGAAGTTCTCCTGGTTTCTGGCGCTGCGTTACCTCAAGCCGAAGCGCACGTTCATCTCCATCATCACCGTCATTTCCATCCTCGGCGTGGCCCTCGGCGTGGGCGTGCTCATCGTGGTCATCGCCGTGATGAGCGGGTTCGAGAAGCGCATCAAGGACGAGTGGCTCAAGGTGGAACCGCCGATTCATCTCTTTGACGACAACCGGGACTTTCTCACCGCCCGGTCCGGCGACGAGGAGAGCGAAGAATTGCAGACGTTCTGGCTCGAACTGCTGCCGAAACTCAAGTCGTTTCCCGGCGTGGAAAGCGCCTCGCCGTTCATCAACGTGGTGGCGCTCCTGCAAGCCGCGCCGCCCAAGGAGCACGACGCCATGTCCGTCGAGATCAAGCCGGGAACGCTGCCGCCGGAGGAGCCGGCACCGCCTGACGAATCCGCTCCTGCGCCGCCCCCGGAGGAGGGCGAAGCTCCCACGCCGGAAGTCCCGCCTCCGCCCGGCGAGGCTCCGCCGGGTGATGCGCCTGCGCCGGAAGCTCCGGAGAGTGCGGCCGGGCCGGAGCAGCCGGACACAACTGACCAGCCGGACGTGTCAGACAAGTCCGGCGAACCAACTTTGCCGGACGCTGATACCCCCGCTTTGACTAACGACGAGGAAAGCAGCGTCACCGGCCTCGACCGCACGCGCCCGCTGGCGCCGGCGATCATTGTTGGCGTGGATCCCGAGGACGTGAAGAAGATGGGCAAGCTGGAGGGGCGCTTTCAGGAACTGCGAAAACGCGTGCGCAAATTCGGTGAATTTGAAATTCCCTCCGCCTGGGGTGAATTTGACATCAGCGGCGAGACCGCGGTGCTCAGTCATGAAATCGCGAAGAAGCTCACCCGCGGCAGCGAGTCCGGTCCCATTCAAGTCGGTGAAAGCCGCGTCAATCTCTTCGGTCCCAGCTACATCAATGAAGGGATAGACATCATCGAGGAGCAGCGTCAGGCGAAAGGCGACAAGGAGAAGCAGGAGGAGATCGAGAAACAGGACCGCGAGTATCCGCTGCCGCTGGATCTGACGATCACCGGTGTTTTCGACGACGACAAGCAAAGCGCCGGCACGCAGGGGGGCATCGGTTATGTCTCGCTCAAGACCGCACAGCATCTCGCCGGTGCGGGCAAAGCCGTTGACGGCATCCAGCTGGAACTGGACGATCCCTACGAGGCGCCGGCGATGGTGGAGAAACTGGAAGCGGCGGGACTCATTCCCGACGGCTGGCATGCGGAAACCTGGATTGACCGGCACCGGCAGCAGTTCGAAGCCGTGGCCAACGAGCGCAGCATGATGTACATCGTGCTCGGCTTCATCTCGCTGGTGGCGGCGTTTTGTATCATGAACACCATGATCACCATGGCGGTGCAGAAGCGCCGCGAGATCGGCATGATGCGGGCGCTCGGTGCGAAGACCTCGCACATCATTTCCCTGTTCGTCACCAAGGGATTCATCGTCGGTCTCTTCGGTACGACACTGGGTTATGGACTGGGCCGCCTCATTCTCTATTTCAGGAACGACATCAGCAAATGGATCGGAAAGACCTTCGGCCGCGACATTTTTCCCGAAAGCATTTACGGCCTTCATGAAATCCCCGCGGACCTGCGCGGGCTGGATCAGATCATCATCTGCGGCATCGCGTTCATTCTCTGCACGCTCGCCGCCGTGCCGCCGGCGTGGATGGTGGGCCGCATGGAGCCGGCCAAAGCCCTGCGCAATGACCGCTGAGTCCGGAGAGTCTTGAGCCACAGATGGACGCAGATTTACACAGATTCCTCCATCAGCGGGTTCACGCGGAAGCCAAAACCCTCCGGGTTTATCCGTGTCCGTCTGTGGCTGAAACAAATTACCTTTCGACATGACGGACACCGCCGCCATCGCCGCCCGCAACACCGCGGCCTTTCTGTGGTTTCGCGTGCTGTTCAACTCGCGGTTCTACTATCCGATCTACACCATCCTGTTTCTCGACTTCGGACTCTCACTCGAGCAGTTCGCCACGCTCAACCTGGTGTGGGCGGCGAGCATCGTGCTGTTTGAAGTGCCGAGCGGCGCGCTGGCGGATAAACTCGGACGCAAGCACCTCGTCGTCTTTTCCTCCTTCCTCATGGTGGTGGAAATGCTGCTGCTCTGCCTGATGCCCGTCGGGGCCGGGGCGCTCACATTCAGTTTCTTCATGGCCAACCGCATCGTGAGCGGACTGGCCGAAGCCTGCTGCAGCGGGGCGGACGAAGCGCTCGTCTATGATGCCATTCCGGCGCAGGGCCGCGATGAGGCATGGACGCGTGTGCTTGCGCGGCTCATGCGCTGGCAGTCGATCACGTTCATGATCGTCGCTCTCATTGGCGCCGCCACCTACAGTCACGACTTCATGAATCATCTGCCGGGATTTGCGGGTCTGACAAAAGAGCAGTGCATGAGGATTCCCCTGTGGCTCAACCTGGGAATGGCATTCGCCACGCTCGCTGTCAGTCTGCGATTTGTGGATACCCACCCGCGTTCCAGCGACCGCGCGCCGCTGGGAGAAATCGCGCGCGCCAGTTTCGTGCAGATGCTCGAAACCGGACGCTGGATTCTCCGCAGTCCGGCCGCGGTCGTGCTGATCCTCACCGGACTGCTCTACGATTCCTTCACCCGGCTGTTCTACACCATAGGGAGCAATTACTACCGCCTGCTCGGCATCGATGAAGCCGCCAACGGCGTGATTCTCGCGGGCAGCAGCATCATCGGCATCGGCACCGCGCTGGTGGTGGAAAAACTCGTGGGCCTGCTGCGCCCCTCACAGAATATGGGCATGGTGGCGGGACTCATCACGCTCGGTCTGGCCGGCATCGCCTGGCAGGTCACGGCATGGCACGGCTGGGCCGGGGTGCTGTTCGTGGTGCCTTTCTGGCTCGCGATGCGCTCACTGCATTACTTTCTCAGTCAGTATCTCAACAAAGTCAGCGACTCCGCGCACCGCGCCACGGTGCTGAGTTTCAAAGGGCTCACCATGAACCTCGCCTACGGACTCGTGATGCTCCTCTACGGTGCGCAAACTGCATGGCTGCGGCATCAGGAGGCGCCGGCTCTGGCGGGACTCAGCAAGGAACAGACGGACGTGAAACTTCTGAGCCTCGCCATGCCCTGGTGGCCGTGGATTTTCGCGACGCTGGCGCTGCTGCTCGTGATCTTCGTTCGCGTGCGCTACCGCCGGGGTCTGACGGAACTGATCGCTGCGCCTGCGGAACTCAATCCACGAACATGAACTCATTCGAGCAGAGCAGCACCTGCGCGTAGGCTTCCCAGGCACTGGTGCCGGGGCCGCCGAAGTCTTTTGCCGCGCTGGCAAGAGTGTGCCCGCTCATGGTGTCGCGGATGACGGGAGCCCACTGGAAGCTGTCGCTGTTGGTGTCGCCGGCGCAGTCGAGGATGAAGTCAATGGTATCGCCTGGCTGCACGGCGACCGTGCCGGGTTCGGCGGCGATCTTCGCACCCGGCGCGACATCGGACTTCCAGAGCACGCCCTTGCGGCTGTGGACGATGAGGGCGCGAACGCCGGTGCTTTGTTTGGCGGGGAGGTGGACTTCTCCGGTGATGCGGACGGTGGTGCTTTCGGGCGCGTTCCAGCGGCGGATGGCGGCGTGCGCGGTGTCGCCGGGGTGGCCGCCGTTTGCAGAAAGCTGCACCCAGCCCCGCTGCGGATCTGGCATTTGTTCGGAAGCGGACCAGCGATCTTTGCCAAACCATGTCAGGGGGGTGAAGTTCACGGTCTTCGCTGCCTCGTCGTAACTGCCGAAACCATTCTGCCAGCGCGTGGCGGTTTGGCGGGGTTCGCGGTGCAGGGCGTCCACGGCGCGGAGGTGCGTTTCCATTTCCTCAGGCGAAGGCTCACGCTGGAGAATGCGGCGGTGCAGGTGCGCGATCCAGTGCCGCGGGTCTTTGTCAGGCTGCGCGTGCAGTTCGTTGACCATGCGGCGCGTCTGTGCGGCGACGAACGGGTTGTTCATCATGAAGAGCGCCTGCTGCGGGACGACGGTTTCATAGCGGCGCGGCGCGGTGGTGTCGGGACTGGCGAAGTCGAAGGTGCGAAACAGGCCGGGCAGGTTCTGGCGGTCGATGAAACCGTAGAGCGTGCGCCGGTTGGGGAAGGGTTCGGCGAGGATGTCCACGGGCTTGCCGTAGAGAGTGAGATCGATCGCGCCGGAGACGCGCAGGAGGCTGTCGCGCAGGCTTTCAAAGTCGAGCCGCTGACGGTTCTGGCGCCAGAAGAGTTTGTTCTCCGGGTCTTTGGCCTCCATGTCAGGGCGCGGGGCGCTGCTCTGCTGCCATGCGGCACTGAGCAGAATGCGGCGCGTGAGTTTCTTGAGGCTCCAGCCGTCCTGCACCAGGCTCGCGGCGAGATGGTCGAGCAGCGCGGGATTCAGCGGCGGCGCGGTGCGGACGCCGAAGTCGCCGGGCGTGTCCACCAGGGCTTCGCCGCAGAGATACGACCACCAGCGGTTCACCATGACGCGCGCCGTGAGCGGATTGTCAGGGCTGGCGATGGCTTTGGCCAGCGGGAGTCGTCCGCTGCCTTCGGTGAGGGGGATGGGCTTGTCAGGGCTGAGCGCGGTGAGAAAGCGGCGTTCGACTTTGTCGCCGCGGCGTCCGGGCTGGCCGCGGATGAAGATGACGGGCTCGCTGAAGGAGTTGTTGTCGAACATCACCATGGCGCGCGCGGGCGCGGCGGGGTTGGTGGCCTTGAACTTTTCCACGGCGTTGAGGAATTCCTTGTGCTTCTCCCGCTCCTTGCGGTTGTAGCCAGGCACGAGGTCGTCGGGCTTGAGGCCGGTCAGGTCCGGCGCGGCATCGGCGGGCGCGTCCTTGCCAGGACCGCGGCGCCATTCGAGCCATTTGCTGAGCACCGCGGCATTGAGGTCGCGCTCCCTGGCAAAACGGCGCAGGCCATCGTCCTTGCGGTCCCCCGCCTCCGCGGCGGCAGTGCGGTATTTCGCCTGCACGTCCGGCTTTCTCAATTCATCGAGCCTCTCCTGGCGATAGGCCGCGGCTTTGGCTTCGCGCTCGGCGACGCCTTTTTCAAAGGCTTCATACTCCGGCGTGCGTTCGGGTTTGCCCAGTTCCGGCTTGTTGTCAGGTTCGTGACTGTTGGCGAAGACGCCGTAGAGCGAATAATAATCCGCCGTGGGGATGGGATCGAACTTGTGATCGTGACAGCGCGCGCAGCCGACGGTCATGGCCTGGGTGCCGCGGAAGATGACGTCGAGCCGGTCATCGATGATGTCGGCCTGGTTGTTGAGGAAGCGGCGCCCGAGCGTGAGAAAGCCCATCGCGGCGAGGTCGCCGGGATCTTTTTGCCAGTCAGTCGCTTTGTCCGCGGCGATCTGCCGGATGAGGAACTGGTCGTAGGGCATGTCGTCGTTGAAGGCGCGGATGAGCCAGTCGCGATAGGTATAGGCGTAGGCGTAGCGTCGCTCTTCCTGGAAGACGTAGCCCTTGGTGTCGGCGTAGCGTGCCACGTCCATCCAGCGCCGCGCCTGACGTTCGCCGTAATGCGGCGAGGCGAGCAGTTCATCGACGAGTTTCTCCCAGGCATCGGGCGAGGGATCGCTGACGAAGTCCTGCACGTCCTCGAATGTTGGCGGGAATCCGAGCAGCGCCATGCAGGCGCGGCGGATCAGCGTGGCGCGGTCCGCCGGCGGGGAAGGGGAGAGTCCTGCTTTTGTCAGGCTCTGGAAAATGATGCGGTCCAGCTCCGTGCCGCGCCATGCGGCAAACTCGTCAGGCACCGACTCCGGCGCAGGGGCGGCGGGCATCTTCACTGGCTGAAAGGCCCAGTGCTCGCGCCATTTTTCCGGCGGCGGGGCCGCAGTCTCCGCCGGCCAGGGCAGGCCCTGCGCAATCCATTCGGTGAGGGCGGCGATGGCGTCGTCCGGGAGCTTGTCAGCATTTTTCGGCATGGCCTCCACGCCGGCGTCGTGGCGAATCGCTTTGAGCAGCTTGCTGGCGTCCGGTTTGCCCGCTTCGACGACGGCGCCGTAGTCCGCACCTTTGACGATGGAGGCACGCGAGTCGAGGCGCAGTCCGTTGTTCTGCTTCTCCGGTCCGTGGCATTTCACACAGTGCGTGCCGAGCACCGGACGGACTTTGTTTTCGAAGAACTGAAGCTGCTCCGCGGAGAACTCCCCCCCGCGCGCGGCGGCGGCGGTGAGCAGGCTGGTGAGGAGAATGAAGCGGACGGGAAACATTGCGAACCTTACGCCGGGGAGGGCGGTTTCGTTACAGGAAAACCCGGGGCATGGAATTATCAACGCGCCGCGGGTTCCGCCGGTGCGTGATCCGGTGCGGTGCTACACGCTGAAATTCCGGGTCACGGAGAACCACTCGTGCTGTTCCTCGATCATCATGCGCTCCGCCTGTTCGATCAGGCGGAGGCGGCTGGGGATTGCCTGGCAGGCGTTCAGTGTGGCCGCGAGACGCAGCAGGTAGTGGTGCATTTCATCATAGCGTGCGGCGCGGCGGCGGCAGTCGGTAATGGTCAGTTTGCCAAGGGCGTAGGTGGCATAGAAAGGAGCGATGATGGCGAGCGCGGCGATCCACTCGAAGATGTTCGCGTGCGGCCATTTCACGTCGCCTGTTGTCTGCGGCGCGTGGAGCACGTGGGTGAGTTTATAGACGACCAGCGCAGAGCCGCAGGTCACGGCGGTCCACAGCGAGATTTTGAACCAGCGGTGCCAGCAGTGTTCGGTGCGGAGCGCCTCCCACCGCTTCCCGCCGTAGTATTGCGCCTGCTCCTCAAGGCGGTCTTTCGCATAGCCCCGGCACGCCTCGCGGAACACGGCCTCTGCCGCGGTCTCACCGGGCAGGACTTCCGCCGGTCCGGGGATTTGGGCTTTCACCTGTTTGTCAGCCAGCTCCCGGATGAGGCGCAAGCTGCGAATGAGGCGTTTTATTTTGGGAAAGTCCTCCTCGTCGAGAGCGTCGAGCGGCTGGCGCGGCAGTCCCCAGCGTCCAAGCGCACCGCGGCAGACTTCCGCGAGGATGCGGTGATGCACCCAGTTTCCGCGGGTGCCGGCGTGATGCAAAGCGGCCTCCCGGCGCATGGCGCGCAGGGCGAGCAGCGGCTTGAGCAGGGCCAGCAGCACGATGAGCCACAGGGCCACCTGGCCGGCCGTGCTCCATGCGTGCAGCATTCTCCAGTGGGCATCGCCGAGGTGCAGCACCGTGGCGAGTACCGCTGCGATACTGCTGGCCAGGAGGTGCCAGCGCAGTGTGGCACTGAGGCCCTGCCGCGCCTCGTTCTGATAGGCATTGGCCGCGTCGTTGAGCCTCCCGTGCAGATCCTCCAGGGTTTGCCGGCCGTCCCCGCCGGTGCGCAGCGGTCCGGACTTTTCGAGGAGGGATTTCATCACCGGCGTGACCATGGGATCCACAAACCAGTCGCGGGCCGCCGCCGCTTTGACGAGGAGCGCGTCCTGCCAGGGATCGGGCGCGTCCACATTCAGGAAAATGCACGGACGCTTGGCCGCGAGGGCATAGCGTGCGGTGGAGAGAGTGCCCGCTTTGTGATCCGTGCCGTCGAGCCGGAGAAACGGCGGCGGCGGAGGCAAGTCCGGCGGACGGGGCTGATGACCTTCGCGCCGCATGCCCCGGCTCCATTTTTCCCACTCGGCCGCGGCGTCGCGGTTGCGCTTCGACCACTCTGACATTTCCCGCTCCCAGCTGTTTTTGGCGTCCGCCACGCGGCGCCACTCCTCCGGCAAGACGGCGAAAATCATCACATCCGCTTCGTCCACGGTGCGGTAGCCGCAACTCATGTAAGCCGCGTCGCGGTCGTCCTTGTCGTCAGGATCGCATCCCGGGGCATCACCCACGTTCACTCCCTCTCCAGGGTAACTCTGCTCCAAACACCGCCGGGCCGCCGCCAGACGCGCCGGCTGTTCTGCGCCGGCATCCCGGAGGTCGAGTCGAAAGAAATCCGCCTCGCCGAACGGCAGCAGCCCCTTCCATGGCGCGAGCGGCTTTCCGTCCGGGCCGGGAGTCAGGCAGCACTCGGCGAACAGGACGTCGCCGCCCCGCGCCACGGAGGACACCGCCGTGAGCCGCGACACCTGCTGCGCCGCCTGCTTCAGCAGGAAATCGAGCGCTCCCCGCAGGCCGGTTCGCAGGTGCTGCTCTTGAGCGGCGCTGAGATTCCGCTTTCCGGAGAAACCCACCGTCCAGAGCAGGGGGGCAGTCGTGGAGGCGGGATCAGTCGTGGACATGCGGACCGCTATGCAGTTGAACTGACGAAAAACAAGGGAACGCCTGTCGCACAACCATCGCGCGACAGCCCGGCGCGTGCGGCAGGACAGGGAAATTCCAGCCCCGGTGAATGCATGGCCCTGTCGGCCCCCCTGAACTGCGGCAAACCTGCCATCCCAAATTCCCTTTTGACGGCGGTAATTCGATGTGACATATCAACGCATCCTGATTCGTAAATGTGTTGTCCCCGGCCCGCGACAACGTTTCTTCCATCTTCAACACCCCGACTTCCAAGAACATGAGCCACTCCAATCCTCCCGCCATCGCCGCCGATTATAAAGTCGCCGACATCACCCTCGCCGCCTGGGGCCGCAAAGAAATTGATATCGCCGAGCAGGAAATGCCCGGACTCATGGCCATCCGCCAGCGTTATGCGCCTGACAAACCGCTGGCCGGCGTGCGCATCACGGGGTCGCTGCACATGACCATCCAGACGGCAGTGCTGATTGAGACACTGGTCGCTCTTGGCGCGACGGTGCGCTGGGCGAGCTGCAATATCTTCTCAACGCAGGACCACGCCGCTGCGGCCATCGCTGCTGCGGGCGTGCCGGTCTTCGCGTGGAAGGGCGAGACCCTGGAGGAATATTGGGACTGCACGTGGAATGCGATCGTCAATTCCGACGGACTCGGCCCGCAACTCGTTGTGGACGACGGCGGCGACGTGACGCTCTTCATTCACAAAGGCTACGAACTGGAGAACGGCGACACCTGGGTGGACAGCCCCAGCGGTTCCCACGAGGAGAAGGTCATCAAGGATCTGCTCAAGAAAGTCCACGCCGCGCAGCCTGGCATTTTTCACAGGATCGTGGCTGACTGGAAAGGCGTCAGCGAGGAAACGACCACCGGCGTGCACCGTCTCTACAAACTCGCCGAACAGGGCAAGCTGCTCGTGCCGGCTTTCAACGTGAACGACAGCGTCACGAAGTCGAAGTTCGACAATCTCTACGGCTGCCGCCACTCACTGGTGGATGGCCTTAACCGCGCGCTCGACGTCATGATTTCCGGGAAAGTCGCCGTCGTTTGCGGCTACGGCGATGTGGGCAAGGGTTGTGCGCAGAGCCTGCGCGGCCAGGGCGCGCGCGTCATCGTCACGGAAGTTGATCCCATCAATGCCCTCCAGGCCGCGATGGAAGGCTATGAAGTCACCACCGTCGAGGACACGCTCGGCCGCGGCGACATCTATATCACCACCACCGGCAACCTGGACGTTATCACGGTGGAGCACATGGCGAAAATGAAGGACCAGGCGTGCGTGGCCAACATCGGTCACTTCGACAACGAAATCCAGGTGGACAAGCTCAACGCCCTGCCCGGCGTGCAGCGACTCAACATCAAGCCGCAGCTCGACCGCTACACTTTCCCCACCGGCAACTGCATCTACATGCTCGCCGAAGGCCGCCTCGTGAACCTCGGCTGCGCCACCGGCCACCCGTCATTCGTCATGAGCAACAGCTTCTCCAACCAGACGCTCGCGCAGCTCGACCTCTGGAAGAACCGCGAGGCCTACGCCGCCGCCGGCCCTCAGGTCCGCGTACTCCCCAAGAAGCTCGACGAGGAAGTCGCCCGCCTGCACCTGGAGAAGATCGGCGTGAAGCTGACCAAACTCACGCAGCAGCAGGCCGACTACATCGGCGTGCCTGTGGACGGCCCATACAAGCCGGATCACTACCGGTATTGATCCGGGCAATTCCCGGGGCACGGCCTCGACAGGTTCTGGTGCAGACGCGGTCCCGGTGGCATGCGGCCATTACCGGCGGAAACGATTCGACAGGGGTATCGAACCGTTCCCGCAGGTTGCCGGCTGATAGCGCCGAACGGGGCGAATCCGGGCGGACCGTCCGGCTTCATACGCTTCCATCGGTTCTTCCGGCGCCATGTTGCAGGCGAAACAGCAGGAGTTTCAACTTTTTCGTCCGGGCGGCGCGGAAAATGAGATCGACAAACGCGCCCGGCTGGATACAACCGCAGGCACCGGCCGCTCCATAGTTTCCCCCCACGGATCAGCGTGATGCCCCTTCTCACTCAGCGGTCAAACCCGTGTCTCTCAGCCGCCCTCACCGCGGCGCTGGCCTGCGCCTGCCAGGGACAGACGGTGCGGAAGGCGGAACCGGTGCCTGACAACGAACTGTACGGCCTGCCGGACCGGGTGCAAATTCGGCGTGCCGAACCGCTCCCATCCGCGGCGGGCCGCAAAGGGCGCCGCGATCCTTACCAGGCGGACGCAGTCGCGGAGCGGGCGTTTGCTTTGTGTGAGGCGGGGCGGTCGCGGGAGGCGGTGGAGTGGCTCATGGACCTCAAGTCGCAGTACCTCGATTTCTTCCCGCATCAGCTCGCCCTTGCGGATGCGTTTGCCGCGGCGCGCATGTTCGGGGACGCCGCGGCGGCCTATGAAGTGGTGGCCGCCGATCCCGGCTACGGTGCGCAGCAGGAAGTGGCCCGGGCGAGAATCCGGCTCATGTCGCGCGACCGTTCGCTCATCGCCGGCGAACATGCGGTGCGCACCGGCAATCCGGCCGCCGCGCGCCGCGCCCTGGCACTAATTCCCGCGCCGGCCGATGATCTCGACGCGCTCGCCCTGGAGGCGGCGGTCTTGAGTCGCGAAGGCAAACCCGATGAAGCCCGCGCACTGCTGGACAAAGTGGTCCGCACCGGCTGGACCAGCCGGACCGTCGCCGAGGCCCGTCTGGTCCTTGCCGATTCCGAAGCCCGCTCCGGAGCGTGGGAAGAGGCGGCGGAGGACTTCCGGTCCGTGGAAAGCGATCCCGGCCTGACCAATCGCCAGCAGTTTCACGCGGCGCAGCAAAGCCGTGAACTGAAAGCGCGCGTCGCGCCGACCGTGACGCACAGCATGGGCCTTGCCACCATGCGGGAGGGCGATCTGTGGACGACCGGCATCGAAGTCGCGAGCGGTGCGTTCGGGGAAGGCCGCAATGCGTTATACCTGCGGGGCTTGTGGGATGAAGTCGGGCTCGGTCACCAGCAGGTCATCAGTCGCGGAGATGTGGAGCGATGGCAGACGGAGCTCGCCTGGAGGCGGCTCACCGGTCGCGGTTTTTACGGCGAACTCAGCGCCGGTGCCGGTGATGAAGGTCCGGTCCTGGGAGCGGCTTTCGGACGTTATCGCGATCCTGCATGGCAGTTCAGCCTGCGCAGCGGCGACCGTGCGGCCGACAGCCTGCTGCTGATGGCGCTCGGAGGGGTCCAGCACAGCGCCGCGGTGCGGTATCAGAAGCCGCTCGGCGAACGCTGGGTCTTCGACGCCGCGCTCATTTGGCGGCGCGTCGAAATCGAGGACGCGGAAATCGCTGATGGAGTGACGCTCGATTTCCGCCTCGTGCGCACCCTGCTGGAGGAAACGCCCACCCGACCCGCGGTCACGCTCGCCTGGACCGGGCACATTCAGGACATGGACCGGCGACGCCCGCCGGAGACGCTGCTCAGCCACCTCTTCTTCCATGGCCGGCGGCTCGAAGACCCGCTCGATGCCCTGCTCGAGGACCGCATCAACCGTCACGCCCTTGTGGCCTCCGTGAGTAAACAATTCGGGGCGCGATGGACCGGGTTCCTCTATGGCGGCGCGTCCTATGAATTCAATGATGAGCGCGCCGCCGCGATCGCCGGCGCCGGTCTGACCGCCTATCTGAGCCCGGATACGACGCTCATTTTCAGCCTCGACTACGCCAGCAGCGGGGATGGCCTGAATGAAGGGCACGACACCTGGGCGGGGTTCATCAGAATCCGGGTGTCCTTCTGAGCCGGGTGCGGACGGGTCTGCGCCACAGCGGAAAAGACCGGGCTTTTCACGAAAAATTTCTTTCGGGAGCGCCAAGTTCCCCTAATTTCCCGGCCGGTACCGGACGTTTCAGCACGATTTCGCCCTCCAACTCCACCACCACCATGACACGACTTCGACTCTCCCTCCGACTGGCCGGCGCGACGCTGGCATTTCTCGCAGCCGGTACCGCGGCGCAGGCGCAACTCGCCAGGAAGACCGCGGACCCGGGCAGTGACCCCGCGTGGGTGAAAAAGACGGCGCTCGAAATCGACAAGCGCATGGCGACGGGATTCCAGCGCGCCAAAGTGACGCCGATCCCCGCGGCGGACGACGCGCAGTGGCTGCGCCGCGTGTATCTCGACTGCATCGGACGCATTCCCAGCTACGATGAAGCGAAAGCCTTCCTCGAGGATACGGCCCCTGACAAACGCGAGAAGCTGGTGGACAAGCTGGTGAACAGCGAAGGCTACGTGAGCCACACCTACAACTGGATGGCCGACATTCTCCGCGCCACCAGCAGGCTCGGCACCGACGGCGTGCGCAGCGGAGTGCCCTACCTGCGCTGGCTGCGTGAGAGCATTGCTGCCAACAAGCCCTACGACGTCATGGTGCGCGAGCTTCTCACCACCAACGGCGGCGGCTGGGAACCCGGCAAAGGCGCGGTCGGTTATTTCGAGCGCGATCGCGGCATGCCGCTCGACAACATGGCGAATACGACGCGCATCTTCCTCGGCACCCACATCGAGTGCGCGCAGTGTCATGATCACCCTTACGACACGTGGAAGCAGAAGGATTTCTATGAAATGGCGGCGTTCACGCACGGACTGAAGACCGGCACCCCGAACTACGAAGCCCGCAAGTACGTGAACGAACTCTACAACGGGGACACAGCCGACAAGGACCGCACGAAGCGCGAGATTTACCGCTGGCTGCAGGACAACATCTACGACTTCGGCGTCTATGGAGACGGCAAAGGCAACATCGCGCTTCCCTACGACTTTAACGGCAAGGGCGGCAAACCCAAGGATGTGGTGGCGGCCAAGTCCATCTATCCCGGCGCCAGCGGCAGCAGGAACCGCGACATGAAGGATGCGCGCGAGGAATTCGCGGAATGGATCACGGAACCGCAGAACCCGCGCTTCACGCTGATCATTACCAACCGGCTGTGGAAACGCGCCATGGGCGTCGGGCTGTTCGAGCCGGTCGATAAGTTCGTCATGCCGTCGAAGGAGACCGCCGGCACCGTGGTCAGCAACCCTCAGGTGATGGAGTACCTCCAGCAGGTCATGAAGGAGTTGAACTACGACATGCGCTCCTTCCAGAAAGTGCTGTTCAACACCCGCACCTACGCGCTGGGCACCAATCGCGACGCCGTGGACCCCGGCAAACCCTATCCCTTCCACGGACGTGCCGTGAAACGCATGAGCGCCGAGCAAATCTGGGACAGCATGGCCACGCTGGTGGTGCCCGACATCGACTATCGCAAAGGCAATGCGCTGAGCCACGTGGCCGTCGTCCAGGGCCGCAATCTCGGGAAATCCGTCTATGACGTTTACAAGGAGGTCATCGGCTTCAAGCCCGCGCAGATCACCGAGTGGGTCAACAAGGTCGCCGCCGGCGGTGCCAAAGGTGGCGGCGAAGAGATGATGATGGATTCCACCATGATGTCGAGCAAGGACGCCAATGCCGCCGCCATGATGAGTGATTCCGCGAGGTGGAACGGCTACAACAAGGATCTGCTGCGCGCCTCGGAGCTTCCTTCGCCCACGCCGCCCACGCACTTCCTGCGCAAATTCGGGCAGAGCAGCCGTGAGGTCATCGAGGGCAGCAGTTCCGACAGCGACGTGACCCAGGTGCTCTCCCTGATCAACGGCCACGTGGAGAAGAACATCGTGGGCGACAGCCGCGCGGTCATTTACAAGGCCATCGACGCCGCCACCACGCCGGAGGGCAAAGTGAAGGCCGCGTTCCTCGCCATTCTCACCCGCTATCCAACTCCGGCTGAAATGGACCTCATGCTCGCCGAAGCCAAAAAGGGCCGCGAAGGGATCAAGAACATGATCTACGCCCTGCTGAACTCGAATGAGTTCATGTTCATCCTCTGAATCTCTAAAGCTCCAATCTCCTATCTTTCCAAACCAATGAATCTCCACTCCCCCGACGAATTCTCCCGCCGCCAGTTCATGCGCCGCATGGCGCAGACCACTCTCGGTGTCACCATCGCTCCGCTCATCGGCAGCCATGTCGCCTCCGCCGCGGACTTCGTGCCCACGCGTCCCCGCGCCGCCAAGAGCGTCATTTTTCTCATGATGTCCGGCGGCATGAGCCACCTCGATACCTTCGATGTGATGGGTAAAAAGAAGGACGTGATGGGTGAAACTGAAGCCATTCCCACCAGCGTCACCGGCATTCAATTGTCGAAGAATCTGCCCAGGACCGCGAAGATGATGCATCACATTGCGCTCTTCAACGGCATGAACACGAACCAGGGCGCGCACGAGCAGGGACAGTATCTCATGGAGCGCAGCTATGTCATGCGCGGCACCATCGTGCACCCGGCCATCGGTTCGTGGGTCGTCCGCCTCGGCGGCAAGCGGAATGAAAACCTGCCCGGCTTCGTGGCCGTCAGCACCGACCCCAACAACGCCAGCGGCGGCTTCATGGGCGCGAAATACGGCGGCGTGCCCATCGGCGAACCCGGGCAGGGCCTCCAGGACAGCATGAAGCCCGGCAGTGTCAGCGAGAGCGATTTCAACAAGCGCCTCAGCCTCGCCGATGCGCTCAACAAGCAATTCCACACGCAGGTCAGCCACACCTCCATCCGCGAGCACGCCAATCTCTACAGCGACGCGCTGCGCCTCATGAAGTGCGAGGACCTCAAGGCCTTTGACGTGAAGGCCGAGCCCACCGAAGTGAAGGACCTCTACGGCCCGTCGCGCTTCGGCCAGGGCTGCATGCTCGCGCGCCGTCTCGTCGAACACGGCGTCCGCTACGTGCAGGTCACCCTCGGCGGCTGGGACACGCATTACGACAACTTCACCGCCGTCCCTGCCCGCGCCAAAGACCTCGATGACGGGCTCGCTGCACTGCTGCAGGACCTCCACCGCCGCGGCATGCTCCAGGACACGCTCGTCGCCCTCGGCACCGAATTCGGACGCACGCCGGAAATCGTCACCGAGCACGAAAACGGCCGCGACCACTTCCCCGCCGCCTATACCTGCCTCATGGCCGGCGGCGGCATCAAAGGGGGTGTCATCCACGGCAAGAAGGACGAACGCGGCGGCAAAGTGCTCGACGGCATGACCTCTCCCCAGGACTTCAATGCCACCATCGCCTACGCTCTGGGTCTCCCCGTGGACCAGGTCGTCATCTCCCCCAGCGGCCGCCCGTTCACCATCGCGGACAAAGGCAAGCCCGTGGCGGAGTTGTTCGCGTAAGCGCGCTCTCGGAAAAAGTGCTCAGTGCACAGTGGTCAGTGCTCAGTTTCAGAACCGGGCCATCACTGAACACTGAGCACTGAGCACTGAGCACTGAGCACTCAAGTATGATCCGCCCCCCGACACTCCCGCTTCTCGCTGCCCTCGCCTTCGCGCCCGCCGCCGCCGCCGAGATCAATTTCCGCGTCCAAATCCTGCCCATCTTCGGCAAGTCCTGCGCCGAATGCCACAACGCGCCGAAGCGGGATGCGAGCGGCAAGATGCAGAATCCCAAGGGCGGGCTGCGCATGGATGCGCCGTCGCACATGCTCAAGGGCGGCACCAGCGGCACCGCTATCGAGCCGGGCAATCCGGACAAGAGCCTCATCTATGAACGCATCCTCCTGCCGCAGGCTCACGAGGACGCCATGCCGCCCAAGGATAAGGGCACTCCCCTGACATTTTCTCAGATCGAACTGGTGAAGCAGTGGATCGAGGAGGGCGCGAAATTCGGGGATTGGAAGGGCAGCGATGCCGCCGCCACGGTGACGCCGGTGCCTGGCGCCGGCCGGACCGGGCCCGCCGATCCGCTCGCCGCCGGTCTGAGCGTGCCGCCGGAGGATGCCATTAAAAAGCTTAAGGCCCTCGGGGCGGTGGTCCACCCGGTCGCGCCCGAAAGCAAACTGCTCGCGGTGGCCTTCGTCGCCACACCTTCCGCCATCGGCGACAAGGAAATGGAACTGCTCAAGCCGCTGGCTCCGAACATCACAGACCTTGACCTCAGCGACACCAAAGTCACCGACGCCGGCATGGCGGTGGTCGGCAGCTGCACGCGCCTCACCAAACTCAATCTCAGCGGCACCGGCGTGACGGACACCGGCATCGCCGCCCTCAAGGGCTGCACCAATCTCGACTGGTTCGCGGCCCACAGCACCGGTGTCGGTTCCGGCAGCCTGGAAACCCTGAAGTCCCTGCGGAAACTCAAGAACGTCTTTCTCTGGAAGACCCGCGTGGACTCCAGTTCTGCCGCCGACCTGCAAAAAGCCCTGCCCGGCTCCTCGGTGGTGGTGCAGTGATCCGGGGCCTCCCCTGACGTTCTCTTGAAAAGCCGGGGCCTTGCGGTTCGTTCCCCGTGTTGCCGGACGGCCCCCCTCACCAGTCCGCCCTTCCGCGCTCCACATACGACCACACCCATGACCCGCAGGATCCTTGCGCTCAGCGCAATCATTACCGGCACGGCCATCGCCCAGGACAAAGTCACTTACCAGGACCACGTCCGCCCCATTCTCGAAAACCGCTGTCTCAACTGCCACAACGCAGAGAAGAAGAAGGGCGGCCTCGACCTTTCCACCTTTGGCGCGACCATGGCCGGCGGCAGCGGCGGCGTGAACCTTGAGCCCGGTGATGCCGCCTCCAGCACCTTTTTCAAAGTCATCACGCACCAGTCGGAGCCGTTCATGCCGCCCAAGAGCGACAAACTCCCGCAGGCGGAGCTGGATGTCATCGCCACATGGATCAACGGCGGTCTGCTCGAAACCGCGACCAGCACCGCCAAGGTCAAAAAGAAGAACGACATCGCCATGTCCGGCGCCAAGCCAGGCAAGCCGGAAGGTCCGCCGGCGATGCCCGAGCACCTGCTGCTGGAACCCGTAATCGCCGCGCCGCGGCCTGCGGCCGTCACGGCCATTGCGCACAGCCCGTGGGCACCGCTTATGGCCGTCGGCTCCACCAAGCAGGTGCTGCTTTACAACACCGACAATCAGCAGCTGCTCGGCGTGCTGCCGTTTCCCGAGGGCGGATTTCCGGAAAGTGTCAGTTTCACCAGCAACGGCGCGCTCGTGCTCGCCGGCGGCGGCATCGGCGGCAAGAAGGGCATCATCGCCGCATGGGACGTGAAGACCGGCAAGCGCGTCATCACGCTGAACGAGGAATTCGAAAGCATCCCCTCCGCGGACATCACGCCGGACTATAAAAAGATCGCCATCGGCACCCGCGAAAAGCGCGTGAAGATTTTCGACACTGCCACCGGCCAGAAGATGGCGGAGATGAAGAAGCATACCGACTGGGTCACCGCCGTCACCTTCAGTCCCGACGGCGTGCTCCTGGCGACGGGCGACCGCAACGGCGGCCTCTACGTCTGGGAGACCGCCACGGGCGGCGAATTCTACAACCTGAAGGGCCACGAGAAAATGATCGCCTCGCTCGCGTGGCGTGCCGACAGCAATTTGCTCGCGTCCGGCAGCGAGGACGGAAACTGGATCTGGTGGGAAATGCAGAATGGCGGCCAGGTGAAAAAGCAGGGCAGCCACGGCGGCGTGCTCGCGCTGCATTTCGCGCCGGACGGACGCATGGTGAGCGGCGGACGGGACGGCCATGCCCGCATCTGGGACGGCAATGGCAATCAGACGCGCGACTGGGTGCCGAGCGGCGGACCGATGATCCTCCGCGCCGCCTTCACCCACGAAGGCAAAACGGTGATCACCGGCAGCGCGGCGGGAGACATCAAAGTCTTCGACGCGACGAAGGATGCGCCCCCGCTCGGTGAGCTGGTTTACAATCCCCCCGCGCTGGCCACCCGCCTCGAGTCGGTGAACCACGACCTCGCCGCCAAACAGGCGGAAGTGGAGAAAGCCAAAGCTGCAGCCGCTGACAAAGAGAAAGCGATGGCCGACGCCAAAGCCGACATCGAAGCGACGAAAAAGTCGATGGCCGATGCCGAGGCCGCCGCCGCCGCCATGGCCAAAGAGGCGGAGATCATGAAAGCCGAAGCCGCGAAGCTCGCGCAGTCGCAGCAGGAATTCGCCGCCGGTGTGGAGGCGACCAAAAAGCAGCTCGCGGAAATGACGCCCGCCGCCCCGCCTCCCACTCCCGAAAACATGCCCGGTCAGGTCCAGGAGGCTCTGCTCAAGGCCAGTGAAGCCGAGCAGTCCCTCGACGCCCTGACAAAAACCGTTCTCGAAAACAAAGCCCGCGCCCTCGCGGAAACCATGGCCAGGCTGGAGGCGGAGGCCGCGGCCAAAACCAAAGCCGCCGCTCAGCGGGAGCAGGACGCCGCCGCCATGCGCGCCAAAAAGGAGGAAATGGCAAAGTCGATGCCGGAGAAGGAAATGCGAATGGCGGATGCCGAAAAAGCCTTCGCCGAAGTGAAGCCCGCCATCGATGCCGCGCTGGCGGCACTCGCCGCTCCGCAGCGGGCGCTGCAGTTTTGGCAGGCCGCTTTGGAAAACAAAGGAGTCATCGCTCTTCGCGACGAAGTCGCCGGATTGAAGGAACAGGTGGAGAGTCTCAAAACCGAAATCCCGGCGCTGGAGGCGGAGATCAAAGCCATCAACGAGGCCAAAGCCGCCAGTCCGGCGCCGAAGCCTGAGGACCTGCCGAAAATGGAAAAGAAACTCAGCGAACTTGCCGCACGCCTTGAAGAGGCGAAGCAGGAACTCGCCATGGCCGAGCCGCAGCTTCCGGAAAAGGAAAAAGCCGTGGAGGCCGGCTGGCAAAAGTACCTCAGCCTGCTGCCCAGGTGAGGGTTCGGCCTTGATTGCGTAGTCGCCGCCGCCCCGCACGAAGCGTTTGGTGCTGACCGTTCACCGACTCATGATGCTTCGCCCGCTGATCCCCGCCCTTCTCACTGCGGCCGCTCCGGCCTCCCTGGCAGGCGATGCGGCGGCGCTTTGGGCCGGCAGCGTGCAGCCGCTCTTCGATGTCCATTGTGTGAAGTGCCACGGTCCGATCGAACAGAAAAGCGGACTCGAACTCGATACCCCGGAGGCCGTCTTCAAAGGCGGCGATGAGGGGGCCGTGGTCGTTCCCGGCAACCCTGAGGAAAGCCGGTTGTATCAGTATCTCGCCGCGGATTCCGATCCTCACATGCCGCCGAAAAAGCAGCTCAAGGAGAGTGAAATCGAAACCGTGCGGCAGTGGATCGCCGCGCTGGCGGAGGACTCGCAGCAGCAGAAGCCGGCGGAGTTGCCGGATTTCCCGGGCGTCACAGAAGCGGTGGATCATTTCCTCGCCGCCGGCTGGCAGTCACGCGGCGTCGCGCCCGCGCCGGCGGCGGACGACCGCACGTGGTGCCGGCGCGTGTGGCTCGATCTTGCCGGGCGCATTCCCACCGCTGCCGAACTGGCGGAATTCCTCGCGTCCCCCGCCCCTGACAAACGCGCCGCACTGGTGGACAGGCTGCTGACTTCGCCGGAAGGCGCCGTGCACCTGCGCGAACTGTGGGACGTGCTGCTCATGGGCCGCGGACGCCGCGACAACACCGCGGAGCGCCGGCGCAAAAGCGGCTGGCACGACTTTCTGGAGGACGCCTTCCGCACCAACCGTCCCTGGAATGAAACGGTACGCGATTTCCTGACCGGCCGTCCTGACAAACCGGAGCGTCGGGGTGCTTCCTGGTTTCTCTACGAGCGCCGCAACGAATATCAGCAGATCGCCGAGGCGGTGGCGCCCGTCATTTACGGCACGCGCATCGACTGTGCGCAGTGCCACGACCATCCGCTGGCCCGGGAAATCAAGCAGGCGCACTACTGGGGGCTCGTCGCTGCTTACAGCCGCAGCAAGAACGTGGACGGCGTCAATCAGGTGAGTGAATCCGCCGTGGGCGGGCACATGAACTTCACCAATCTGAAGAAAGAATCCCAGCCGGCGCTGGTGACACTGCTGACCGGTGTGACGCTCGCGGAGTCGCGCCCCTCCGACGGCCAAAAAGAGAACGACGGCCCCGACCAGTATGAATCCGGCGACGGAAAATTGAAGGTGCCTAAGAATTCCCGGCGCGCCGCCTTCGCCGAAGCCGCCACCAGCGGGAATCCGCTGCTCGCCCGCGCCTTTGTGAATCGCATGTGGGCCGTCCTTTTTGGGCGGGGCATCGTGCATCCGGCCGATGAAATGAATGCGCGCAATGCGCCGAGCCATCCGCAGCTGCTCGACTGGCTGGCCCGCGATTTTGAAAACGGCTATGATGCCCGCCGGTTGATCCGCGGCCTCGTGCTCAGCCGCGCCTATGCATTGTCCGGCTCCGGGGCGGCTCCGCCCGATGCCTTCGCCTCCGCCGCTGAGCGTCCCCTCAGTGCTGAGCAACTCGCCCGCTCATGGCGCATCGCCGCGGGACTTTCGCCAGAGGATGAAACTCTGCTGCAGGCCACGGTGCAGGCGCTGCCGGACGTGCAGCCGCGTGAATACAACGCCACCTCACAGCAGGCGCAGTTTCTGTCCGGTTCGCCCGCGCTGGCCGCCTTGCTGAAGCCGGAGGCGGGCGGAGCCGTGCCGCGCCTCGCCGCCCTCGCCGATCCGGAGGAATGTGCGCGCGAAGTGTTCCGCGCCGCTCTGGGCCGGGATCCCGATGCGGGCGAGCTTGAAGGCGCCATGACGCTCCTTTCCGCTCAGCCTGACAAGGCCCGCGCCGCCGGCGATTTACTGTGGGCGCTGCTGACCAGCGCGGAGTTTCTCACCATGCCGAGATAAGCCGGCTCCCGGTCTCACGGCTGCTTCTCCCCGTCCGCCGGCTTCGCGGCCTTCTCCTCTTTGGGCATCGTCCATGCGGCGAGCCATTCTTCTCCCGCGGCTTTCGCTTTCATCTCCTTCAGCAGCGAATTCTCGATCCCCGGCATGTGCGCCCCGCCGTAAAACACCGCGATGCGCCGCTGCTTCTTGTCGGCAAGCACCTCATTGATTTTCTTCACCACCACTTCGTTGCGCCCGCTGAGGATCACCGAACCGTCAGGCCCCTCCATCACCGCAGTCATGGATTCAGACTGGTCGAACATCTTTGCCAGCACCTTCTTGAACTCCGCCGCCGCGTCGCGGCTCATCAGGATGCGAATGAGCCCGAAGGTGTCGAGTTCACCCATTGCGGTGGTATCGATCTCTCCGCTCAGCTGCGCCTTCATCGCGCGGAAGAACAGCGTCATCATGGTCTCACCGCGCTCCTTTTGCATCTTCGCGAACTCCTCCGCCGTGGTGTCCGCGTGCACCATGTTTGGCTTGGTGTAGTCGATCGCTCCCAGTTGAAAGGTGAGCTTGAGATACTTTCCGGCCGCCTGCTGAATGAAACTGACAGCCCCGCCGCCGGGCTGCTGCTCTTTTTGCGCCTCCGTCAGCGGCGCATTTTCCGTAAGCCGCTTCGGATCGCCCACCAGTTCGAACAGCACGGAGTCGTAGGTATCGAACCTCTTGTTCAATTCCTGGTAGTAAGTGTCGTCGGCAATGTGCACCACACCGATCAGATCGATCTTCTGCCCGGACGGCAGCTCGAAGGTCTTGATCGCGATCTCCAGCCGGACGCTTTGGTTGTCCTCGGCATACCGGATGTAGTCAGGCAGCGGTTCTTTGGCGGTCTTCTCCGCCGGCTGCTTTTCCTCCGCGCGGGGCGGCGGCGAGGGCTTGTTATCGGCGAAAGCGACGGTGTGAACGCCCAGTGAGAGCAGGATCGCGGACAGGGGGAGCAGTCGTGTCATCATGGCCGCATGTTTCCGGCATCCGGGCCGCGGTGTCAATCTGCGGCCTGCACCAGTTCCCGGCAGCAGAGCCAAAGCATCCGCGGCAGGTGGAACGGGCCTTTGAACAGGCTGCCCTTCGCGCGCTGCGAGGGCGTGCCGTCGCGGTGCAGCCACCCGAACCACTCGCCGTGCTCCGCATCCGGAAAGCGTGCGAAGCTCCAGTCATGCACCTGCGCGTGCAGGGCCGCGAAGCGTGCTTCGCCGGTGAGCTTCCATGCCAGCAGGGTCGCAATGATGGCCTCGCAGTGCGGCCACCAGAATTTCATGTCGTGCCAGTATTCCGGCACCGGCCCGCGATGGAGGCCGGTAAAGTAGAGCAGCCCGCCATGCTCCGTGTCCCATCCGCGCGCCCACATCCAGTCGAGAATCCGCGCACCCAGCGCGATCATCGCATTATCTCCGCGCAGCCGGCCCTCGTGCATGATGAACCATGCGCACTCGATGGCGTGGCCCGGATTCAGCGTGCGCCCGTCCGCGTGTTCGATGATGCTGCCGTCCGGAGCGACATTCTCCAGCAGCACCGCGTGCTCCGGTTTAAGAAAGTCGCGTTCGATTTCATCGATGAACGCCGTGATCCACTCGCTGCACGTCCGTCCGCGCGTGCGGACGTCGCCGAGATTCTCCCGCAGTTCCTGCGCCGTCACGATCCCGATCATCAGCGGCCCGAGGCCTTTCATGGGGCGCGTGCTCTCGAACTTCGACGTCATCACGCCCGGATCGAATGAATAGCGCAGATAAGTCTCCCACATCTGCACCGCGTCCTCCGCCGCGCGTGCTTCGCCCGACGCTTTGGCGAAGGCCGCATAGCTGATCGCCGCAAACGCCTCGCTGAAAACATACCGGCGCATCCGCAGGGGCGCGCCTTCCCGCGTCAGGGTGAAGTACATCTTCCCATCCGCCGAGTGACACCACCGCCGCGAAAACTCCACGCACGACCGAGCCGCCTCCAGCCATTCCGTGCGACGCTCCAGCGTATTGAACAGCGTTGCGAACATCCACCCCGCGCGGCCCTGAAACCACACGCTCTTGTCGGTATCCAGCACCGAGCCATCGCGGTCCAAAGAAGTCAGGATGCCGCCATGCCCGCGGTCGAGTCCGTGCCGCAGCCAGAACGGGATCACGTCCTCAAGCAGCACCTTGCGGTAGAATCCGGCAAGCCCGGCGCGACCGTTGACGTCGAGGGGGGAAATTTCAGCATTCATTTTTGAGCCGGCAGACTGCCGGTCGCCGCTGCGGGTTCAAGCCTCGTTTGCTGACTGCGGCCCGCAGGAAAGAGAACGGACCGGCGAATTCGACAGCTGGCCGTCGGAGACAGGACGATCTCCCGTTGGAACGGGATGAAGCCAACTCTCGTCGTTGCGCAGCCCCGGCGTTTGGCCAAAGCTTGGGCGGCATGCGTTCATTTTCCGCCCGACTCGCCGTTTCTCTGTTTCTGTCCGGCCACGGTCTCTCCGCGGCGGTGGACTTCAATCGCGACGTGCGTCCGCTCATTTCCGACCGCTGCTTTGCGTGTCACGGGCCGGATGACAACAAGCGTGAGGCCGGGCTGCGGCTGGATACCTTCGACGGCGCGACCGCCGCGCTGAAGAACGGCGCGCGGGCCATCGTGCCGGGGAAGCCGGAGGAGAGCGAGCTGCTGCGGCGCATTCATGCCACCGATCCCGATGATCTCATGCCGCCGGCGAAGTTGAATCGCCCGCTTACCGACTCTGACCGTGCGGTGTTGCGGCAATGGATCGCGGAAGGCGCGGGCTACACGAAGCACTGGGCCTACGTGCCAGTGAAAGCGCACACGCCGCCGCCGGTGCAGCAGACCGCGTGGCCGCGCGATGACCTCGACCGGTTTGTCCTGGCAAAACTGGAGCAGGAGAACCTGTCGCCCGCGCCGGAGGCGGAACGCGCGGCATGGCTGCGGCGGGTGTCGTTCGTGCTCACAGGCCTGCCGCCATCGCTGGAGCAGATCGCGGCCTTCCTGGCGGACGCGGCGCCGGATGCTTTTGAAAAGCAGGTGGACGCTCTGCTCGCCTCGCCGCGCTACGGCGAGCGCATGGCCCTCGACTGGCTGGATGTGGCCCGCTTTGCCGACACTTACGGATATCAGTCGGACAACAACTGCTTCGTCTGGCCGTGGCGGGACTGGGTCATTAAGGCGTTCAACGACAATCTCCCCTACGACAAATTCCTGACATGGCAGATCGCCGGCGACCTGCTGCCCAAGGCCACCCGGGAGCAGAAACTGGCCACCATGTTCAATCGTCTGCACCGCCAGACGCAGGAGGGCGGTTCCATCGAAGAGGAGTTCCGCCAGGAGTATGTTTCCGATCGCGTCCACACAACGGGCACGGCCTTTCTCGGCCTGACGATGGAGTGCGCCAAGTGTCACGATCACAAGTACGACCCGCTTCCAATGACGGACTACTACAGTCTCTGCGCCATGTTTGGGAGCATAGACGAGTGCGGGCTTTATCCTTACTCGCTTTCCACGACAGCGCCCGAGCCTTCGATGCGCCTGGCGGATCCGCGGCAGGAACAGGAAATTGCGAAGCGCCGCGCGGCACTGGACGCCGCCCTTGCCGCGGCAAAAGCAACCGCGGCAGGGCGTGACAATGCGTTCAAGGAATGGCTCGGAGTCACTCCGGGCCTAACGCCGCCGGTGCCGTCGGATCATTTCCCGCTCAATGCCGTGGTGGACGGCAAGCTGCCCAACGCTGTGGCCAAAGCCGCGCCCGGCACCATGTCCGGCGGACAACTCACGCCCGCGGACGGCGGCATGAAGTTCGACGGGGATACCGTGCTCCAGCTCGATGGCGTCAAAGGCCTGAACCGCTACCAGCCGCTCACGGTTTCGGTCCGACTGTTCACCCCGGAACGAAAACAGCGGGCGCTCATTTTTCACACGGGACCGGCAATGTTTTCCCAGATGGCGGATGCGTCAGGATTCGAACTGCTCATGGAAAACGGCAAGCTGCGCTGGAGTTGCATTCACCTGTGGCCCGGCTGCGCGGCCTCGGTCGAGACGGCGGAGAATTTTCCGGTCAGGAAATGGGTGCAGGTCACCGTGACCTGGGACGGATCTTCCACGGCGGACGGGCTGCGGATTTACTACGACGGCCAGCCTGTGGCCGCCCCGGTGAAGCAGAATTGTCTGGACAAGAGCATCTCCACTGACCTGATGCGAGTCGGGGCACGTCCACGAGATGACCGCGGCTTTGCCGACGGCCTGATGAAGGATCTAAGAGTCTTCCGCGCCGCGCTCTCGCCGCTGGAGGTCGCCGACCTCCACGCACCCGCGCTCGCGGCGACCCTGACAAAGGCGAAGTCGGGCGATGCCGCGGCCCTCGCGCTGGTGCGCGAACATTTTCTCCGCCGCGTGGATGCGGAGACTGCGAAGGCGCATGATGCCGTCACGGCCGCGCGCCGGCATCTCGAAGATGACTTTGAACACCGCCTGCCGCTGGTGATGGTGATGAAGGATTCGCCGCGGCCGCGACCATGGCATGTTCTCACCCGCGGGGACTATGCCTCGCCGGATTTCAAGCGCCCCGTCCAGCCCGGCGCGCCGTCGGCGGTGATGCCGTTTGCCGAAGACGCGCCGAAGAACCGCCTCGGTCTGGCGCAGTGGATGACGCACCGCGACAATCCGCTGGTGTCGCGCGTGGCCGTGAATCGCCTCTGGATGCAGTGCTTTGGTGCCGGCATTGTGCCGACGCAGGAGAACTTCGGCATGCAGGGCGATCCGCCGTCGCACCAGGAACTGCTCGACACCCTCGCGCACGATTTCATGCAGCAGGGCTGGAATGTGAAACGAATGCTGCGGCGCATGGTGCTCAGCGCGACGTTCCGCCAGTCGTCCGCCACGAACAAAGAGAAGCGTGAGCGCGATCCGAATAATCAATGGCTCTCCCGTGGCCCGTCGTCGCGGCTTTCCGGCGAAGCCATTCGCGACCAGGCGCTGCTCGCAGCCGGTCTGCTGGTGGAGAAAATCGGCGGCCCCAGCGTGAAGCCGTGGCAGCCGCCCGGCGTGTGGTCGGAAGCCGGCGCTTCCGGCGGCGAGTATCAGCCTGACAAAGGCGAGGGCCTCTACCGCCGCAGCCTCTACACCTTCCGCAAACGCACGGCTCCGCCGCCCGCGATGCTCACGCTCGATGCCGGCAGCCGCGAAATCTGCCAGCCGCGCCGGCTTACAACCAATACCCCGCTGCAGCCGCTCATTTTTCTGAACGATCAAAGCTTCTTTGAATGTGCGCAGAAGCTCGCGGCGCGCGTCGTGCGCGAGCAGCCGGAAGGAGCGGAGGCACAGATGCAGCGCGCGTTTCTGCTGCTGACCTCGCGTCCGCCGGACGCGGTCGAGTTGTCCGCCATCGGGCAGCTCTACGACAGCAAAGTAAAGCACTTCACCGGCGACCTCGCCGCCGCGAAAGCCGTCTGTGGCAAAGACGACGCCCGCCTCGCCGCTCTCACCATCGTCTGTTCCACCCTGCTCGCGTCCGACGCGGCGCTCACCATTCGCTGAATCCCTGGCTATGAATTGCCCCGCCCTTTCAGGGCTTAGATTTGATCCAACAGCCCACCCGGGGCTTGCGCCCCGGGCTGTGTTGTCCCGCCCCATTGGGGCATGAAACCACTTTGATGCCACACACGCCATGAATGCTTCCGAAGCTCTCCTGAAACAAACTCGCCGCCAGTTTCTCAGCCGCTCCACTCTGGGACTCGGCGCGCTGGCCATGTCACGCATTCTCGGCGACGACGTCCGTGCCTCCGCCGGCGTGCTGCCGGCGCCGCATCTCGCGCCAAAGGCGAAGCGCGTCATTTATCTCTTCCAGGCCGGCGGACCGTCGCACCTGGAGACGTTTGATTTCAAACCCGTTTTGCGCGTCGGCCACGGCAAGGCGCTGCCGAAGGAAATCATCGGCAATCAGCGGCTCTCAACCATGAGCGGGAATCAAAGCCTGCTGCCAATGGCCGGGTCGTTCACCGATTTCAAAAAGAGCGGACGCTGCGGCATGGAGATCAGCAACCTGCTGCCGTGGACACAGAAAATCGCGGACGAACTCTGCCTGATCCGCACCATGCACACGGAGGCCATCAATCACGATCCGGCGATCACCTTCTTCTGTTCCGGCAGCCAAATCCCGGGCCGGCCTTCCATGGGATCGTGGGCGTCCTACGGACTCGGCAGCCTCAATGACAACCTGCCGGCCTTCATCGTCCTCGTGTCGAAGAACGCCTCGCGCGATCAGCCGCTCTATTCACGGCTCTGGGGCGCGGGATTTCTCCCCAGCGAACATCAGGGAGTGCAGTTCCGCTCAGGAAAAGAACCGGTGCTTTACCTCACCAATCCGGACGGCGTTTCGCCGGAGGTGCGCCGCGGGATGCTGGACGCCCTTGGCAAACTCAATGCCCACCAGGCGGAACGGCAGTTGGATCCGGAGATCGAAGCCCGCATCGCTCAGGCGGAGATGGCCTTCCGCATGCAGACGAGCGTGCCGGAGGCGGCCGACCTCTCCGGCGAAAGTGAGGAAACTTTCAAGCTCTACGGCCCGGACAGCAAAACCCCTGGCACCTACGCCGCGAATTGCCTGCTCGCCCGGCGGCTCATCGAGCGCGACGTCAGGTTCGTGCAGTTATTCCACCAGGGCTGGGACCAGCACGGTGATGTCGTCGGCGGCATTACGCGCCAGTGTCAGCAGACGGACCAGGCCTCCGCGGCACTGGTGATGGATTTGAAACGCCGCGGCCTGCTCGACGACACTCTGGTGATTTGGGGCGGAGAATTCGGCCGCACCGCCTACTGTCAGGGCAAAATGAGCGCCAACAACTACGGACGCGACCACCATCCCCGCTGCTTCAGCCTCTGGCTGGCCGGCGGCGGCGTGCGCGGCGGCACCACGCACGGCATCACCGACGACTACGGCTACAACATCCTCGACGGCGCCGTCCACGTCCACGACCTCCACGCCACCATGCTCCACCTGCTCGGCGTGGAGCACGAAAAGCTGATCTACAAATTCCAGGGCCGCTACTTCCGCCTCACCGACATCGCCGGCCACATCGTAAAGCCGGCGCTGGCGTGAGGCGGCACGGACTTGGCACGCAGTCCGTGAATAGTCCGCGGGCGAGATAGGCATTCATCTCCTTGAAGGTGGGAGACTTTGGAAAAGATTGTGGTGATGTTTGCTCGCTGTGAGAGGAGATGACGGCGCGCTCTCAACGTCAGCCACGAAACTGACGTGTGAAACAGCCACTGGCAGCGGGGTGGGCACTCTTGGAATTTGGTTGCTGTCGAGGTAGCGAACCGACTGCCGTGCAGCTTCGTAGTCAAACCTCGCATCGCGGGCGCTTTGCCACACATTGCCCAAAGTCTGATGAACTAGGCGCGTCAGGCGCAAATGGAGTTTATGCTGGCGGCTCAGTTTCTGGCTGATGCCATCAAGCAAATCGAAGACGCTCATTCCTCCCCCTGAACGCTGGATGATGATGGAGGCGACAATCAGTTGAGTGCCTGCGGGCGGATAAAGCTGCTCCAGCGTGAAATGATGCCGCCGGGGAGTATGGGATGTCGTTTTGACTTCGATGCGCTCTGGTCCCTGATTGAAGTCGTAACGGTCGGAAGGATCAGCGTGCCAGGCATTCGCCAGAACAGCCGGGTCTTTTGCTGCATGGATGAGCAAGAGTTCCCCCCACAACCCCTGAATTTCCTTACCGGGCACAGCACTGAGTGCGCGGAACAACTCGACGATATCCTCAACAACCGAGGCAACCTTAGCCTTTTCGCCCGTGGTTCCAACTGCCGCCGAAATCCCGGGCAGCAAGGTAAGGAAGTATGAACGAACTACCGGGTCTGTGGCGACGCACTTGATGACTGTGAATGTACCTTGCTGAGGGGATCTTCTTGGTGCCGTGACGTGACATCGCAAATCAAAGAGCACGGCAATGTTCTCCAAAACCAGCGGCACTCTTGGCCGGGCCTTTACCGTCGCGCCGGTAAAAATCAGCAAACATGGGCAGCCGCCTTCGTCCTTACCGAGCTTGTGATTGTTTTCAGGGGCGAGCGGGACGGCGCTGAACGAACAGGATGAAGGAGTGCCGGGTTGGGGTAACGGCAGCGCGTCAAACGTACGTGTGAGATCGGAAAGCTTCATGGAGGCAAATCTTGGATGAGCATATCGCAGCCCATTGCCGCCGGGAGCTTGATTGCCACTGCCGGCACTCGCTCGCATACCAGCGTACCGGCTGCGCTGTTGAGCGTGAGCAGGTGAATTTGGATCGTAAGTTCATCAGAAGAATAAATCGCCCGATCACCCGGATACACTTCGCCGGTCTTGAGTCGCCCGCGCCCGATGCTTGCGCCTTGGAAGAACGCGCCGGATGATGACACTTCCGAATTATCGTCCAAGCTGCGGTTCCTCGGAATCTGGCCTGATGTTGGAGTCCAAGACATCAAATAGATGCTGGCGGTGGCGTCTGGGTTCTGATCCAAGAACTCCCGCACTTGCAGCAGCAGTCCGGTGAATCGTTGACTGTCGTTCGGGTCGGCAAATTGAATCTGAGTGAGGAAGTCGCTGAAGAAATCAGCCAAACTGACGCGCGCATATCCGGCCTGCATCATATCTGTTCGCTCCGCGTGGCCACCCATTGGGCTGAAATGCAGCGATTCCAACGCAGTAACGTAGGCGCGGTTGTGTGCCACGGACTGCGTCGTGAAGTGAGGCGCACGCGGGAAAAACCAGTCAGCGGCAAAGTTCACATGCTGATAATCCAAATCGAGGACGTTGCGTCGCGTAGGCTTGAGTGAACGGTCGAGGAAGAACGCGCGGCGCCATTCCGAGAGTGAACGGCCAGTAGCAGACTGTGCGCGCAACTGTGCGCGGACATTTTCTTCGTGCCGGACATAGACCGAGAACGATCGCTGTACGTCGCTTTCGAGAAACACGCGGCATAAGCCGAGGTAGCCGCGCTTGTAGCCGAGGAACCGTGCGCGTTGCTGAATCGTGTCGGCATTACCGACTCCCTTGGTGCGAGGCATGTATGTCACAGTCAGCCCTTCGACGGTGAATCCGCGATCCATTGACTGCCCGCCAACGAGGATGTGGGCGTAGTCAGACAGCCAATCAATCGCCTGCGTAGGGCCGAGTCTGGTATTCACTTCACGAATCTGTGTCCTGTTGATTTCCTGCCAAAGAACGCCCTCGATTTCCGAGAACGGCGGGAGGTTTGTATATGTCGCGGCGAGGTTTGTGTGCGCAGTTCGGAAGTCCGCCACGAGCGATGCTTGATCGGGATCGCCGTCGGCATTCAGCAGCCGGAGCCATTCCTCTTTTACCGCTGACACCCACTTGAAGTAGTTCGCGTGCTTGTCTTTCAAGCGTGAGGGGTGGACGAGCATTGAACGATTGCTTTCAGAGCCTCGCAGTAGTTTTCCCGCCGCAACTCCAATGAAAAATAGCCGCAACGCCTCCCGCAGGCTCTCCGGCGCACCGTTGAGTTGGTTTTGGGCGGACGGAATCTCGTTGTCTGGAATTGGCCGTACTAGACCGGGGCTGCGTTCCAAGAAATCAATCAGCCCGACATAGCCGTGCCCCGGTTCCAAGACTTCGACAAAGCGCGGCGAGAGCACGTCAATGATGTTGATGAGCAGCGGTGCTTGCGGTGTCGCAGTGTATTGGAGATACGTGTGGTGCGGGAGCGCATCACGCAGCGCGAGAAGCCGCTGGTAGGTTCGGCTCTCGTCGTTCTGCTTCACGAGAGTGTTCAGACCGGCCTGATCCGCTTCGTCATCAATCACGAGCGTAGGCACTGCGTGGAGGTTGAGCGCCCCCAACAACTCCACGAGATTCGAGAGGTGAACGTGGTTCTTCATCACTGCAATCAGACACGTCTGCTTGTCCCGCACGCGCGGCTGCTGCCATTCCGCGAGTAAGTCCCTGATTCTGTCGTGGTGATAGTGTCTTAACTTTGGATTTGGGAAAAACTTCCAGCGCCATTGATGACTTTTGGAATCGTCAATGCCTAAGTCGATTCTCAGGCGCTGACTGGACTGCTGAAACAACAACTCCGATGTGCCAGTGATGACGATCACGAGCGGAAAGCGATTATCGCGGGCCATTGCGGCGACGCATGTGAACGAGAGCGTTTTCCCGCTCTGCACGTAGCCAAGCGCAAGCCCGGTCGCGCGCCCTTCACCAGCTAACGGCGGCACGCATTTGCCAAGGATCGCTGCTGTCTGCTGCTCGATTGTCTCTCGCTCTTCTGCGGTCAGATGCTTTTTGGCATCCAACGTCTGCTTCAATTGTTCGCCGATGACAGGGCACCACGATGCTCCCGGTGGTGGCGCGCTGTCGGCGGAGCGAACGGTTTCCACGCTGGAATCGGCTGGCGGGTTGTCGGGCATAAAATTCTAGGGCTCCGAGAAAGCGTGGCGCAGTAGTTGGTTCAAGTTTCGCCGAACGGTGCCAGCATTCTTCTCGCCACTGTCCCGCGCGCTTGTCTCTGCTAACGCCAGTGCAGCGGCGATGCGGAGCATTGGTTCAATCTTTTCCGCGGTCGTCCCGCAAAACTGCTGCATGAACGGGTGTGTGAGCGAGAGGCGCAGGCATATCAGTCGGTGTCCGGCGGAATTGGGCGAGGGTTTCGCCGCATCACTGATGGAATACCAATCGCCGACTGCCGGGTCGGTCGAGAGTTCGATTCTGATGAGCCACTTTACGCGCTCTACCTCGACTTCGATTTCACGGACGGAAGCCGGAGCTTCGACTTTAGGCAGCTTTGCGGGAACCGGCCCGGTATCCGGCCCCAAGTCGTGCTGTTTCTGAATCAGCGGCGGCACGAACCTCTGGATAGTCTCGGAGGTGCGCTCGTTCGCTCTCTCCGCACCGCGAACGTAGTCCTCCGTCTTTGGCCGCACGCGATGTCCCTCCGCCTGCTTGATGAGTGGCATCGGATCGGCGTCGAGGTGCTGATGAAGCAGTTGCAGAAACGGTTCCTCGTTGTCGTCCCATCGAAATCCGTCCTTCGTGTGACTGACATCGAATCCTTCGAGGTGCAGTTCACCGAAAAGACGCTGAAACGTGTAGTCGTTCGGGTTGCCGAAGATGACGTGAGGCCGATACCCCTCGTCTGCGCTTCCTTGAATGAGGCGCTTTCTGCGGAACAGCGCGAAGCCTGCCTTGGTAGTGCTCGCCACGTCAAATAGCGCAGCGAATCCGTGGGCGCGGAGACCGTCCCCAAAGTCGAAGTCAATCTCCTTCCGCCAAGTTAAAGCCGGTCCAGCAGGTGTCTTGAAATGCGGCGCTTTCAGCACTCCTGGTGCTAAATAATTCAACTGCGTGCCGTTGAAATTCAGTTCGAGCGATCCTTCGCGGAGATAGACACGGTAAATACTGCAAAGGTGATCCTGAATCTTTCCGAGTGTTCTGCCTTGCGGCGTCTGATGCAGGTTCGTGAGCACAAGCTCTGTGAAATGTGTATCCGCGTCGGCTTTGCGCTCGGTCACGTCGAGGTCATCAAGTTTCTCCGCTAGGATTGATTCGATGTCCAAGCTCACCTGCCGCTCGACTACTTCACCGAGCGCGGAAGTCCGAACCGACCACCGCGGGGCAAACCAGAACGACGCGCTTTTCATACCCATTCCGAATTCGCACAGCCCGGATCTATCGGGCGGGATATCAGCGGGACGGAAAGCGCGCTGGAAATCTGCGAGGGCGATGCCACCCGCATTGTCCCTGATGGTGATGTGGCCTCCGTCGGCCGGGCTAACTTCGATTTCGACTTTGAGCCGGTACATTTTTCCCGCGACTGCGCGGAGGCTCCCCTCATTGTTCACGGCGCTCTGGATGGCGTTGTCCACGAACTCGGCGAGCGCGAACCACGGCTTGTAATTCAGGTGCTTCAGCACCGAGAGCACGCTGACACTCGGGCGGATGTTGACCTTATGCAGTGAAGGCGTTTTGGGCATGATTCCTCCTTTCCAAATGCTTCTGCCTGGAGCCGGGTCCGGTCCCTCGCCCGTGCCCAATAAGAGCTTCAGCAACCAGCCTCATCACATGTACGTTGATCGCGTTGCCGAGCGCCTTGTAAGCGGCCGTCGCATTAGCCGGTAACTCGTTCAGCGACTCCATGCTTTGAAGCTTTGCGCATTCCCTCGGTGTCATGTAGCGTCGTTCCCAGCCTATAATCGGAACTTGTGTCGCGGTCATCGCGATAAGCGATGGCGCGGTGTTCGGCTTCTTTACCCGCACACCTGATGCGCGGAATTGCAGGACGTATTTCCAAATGTCCCGTTCCCCGCCTTTGCAGTTCCATTCGAGCTTTTGCAGGCTAGGTGGAAAAGCCAACAACTCATCCTTCCAACGATCAATCCAGTGCTTGTTCTCCTTGTAGAGCGCGCGGTTCTTCAGAATAAAGTCAATTTTCCAGTCGGGGAATTTCTTCTGTTTGGTGCGGGCGTAAGGCGGCAGCGCTGCAAGCAACTGATCATCCGGGACGCGGGCGAGCGGTTTGCCGTATGCGCCGCGGAACCTCCGTAACTCTGAAGGCTGCATGGCGTAGGGCGTGCGGTTCTCGCACGGATAATCAGCACCGAATTCCATGCCCCAGACAGGGAAACTGGGTAGTTGCTGAGTTTGTGGGTAACGGCTGATGAACTCCTGCCACATTTCAAGGCAATCTATGACTTGGCGGGTGAGTGGCTTTGCGTCAGACGGGTTGGCATCAAGCACGGTGTTCACATGCAGAGCCGGCTGGTTCTGTTGGTCCGGCCAGCAGAATCCCCTCAGGGATTTCCTTCTCGCAACAATATAAACGCGATCACGGATCTGCGGCACACCGAACTGATGTGGGGACATGACACAGGCATCGCTTTCGTAGCCGGCTAATTTTAGCCTGCGAACAACTGTTGTCCAAGTCTTGCCCCCGTCGTGCTTCATTAAGTTAGGGACATTTTCGAGAAGCACGAACTCAGGAGACTTGTGCCTGAGGATGGCCACTACCCGGTCGAACAAATTCCCCCAGGACGGGCAGTCGAATCCCTGTTGCTCGCCTGCTTTTGAGAACGGCTGGCAGGGAAAGCCCGCGCACAATATCTCATGATCGGGAACATCCATGAGGGGGACTTTCCGGATGTCGCCGTGCGGAATGAGTCCAAAATTCCGCCCGTAAATTTTGCCAAGCTCGGTGTCGAGTTCAGAAGCAAACACGCAGCGATGGCCCAGTTGCTCCAACGCAAGGTGGAAGCCGCCAAGTCCGGCGAATAAATCTATGAAGCGCATGGGAGACGATAGCAGCCGGTGGTCAAATTTGACAGAAGTTTCAAGGAGAAAGACTTGAGACGGGCTGTCCCGTTGTTCCCGGTCGCCATGCCGGGCACTTCCCAGCCGAAAGCTGGGGTTTCTGGGCGCACGCCGCCGAGTGCAAATCCACCTTAGAATCCTCGTCTTATTCTAAGGTCCACTTTAGAATCCTCGCCCTGCCCGTTCACTTCCATTTCCCCTGCTCGATCTGCGCGGCGACTTCGCGCACGTAGTAGCTCGAATGGTTGCGCCCGCGCATCGTGCGGACGGTGTTTCTATCCCGCCGGATTTGAGCTTCCGGCGGAGCCCCGCGTTTCGCATTCAGCAACTGCAGGCCGAGGAATCCGTAGAGTCTCCCCACCGGCTTGCCGTCCTGTAGCAGCGCACGGCACTGCTCCGCAGCATCGGGTGCCTTGAGCAGTTCGCGCAGCGCGGTCTCCGCCGCCGACGGCTGGCCGGGTTCGCCAACGGGGCCGGTGGAGAAAAACTCCGCGGCGTTCACGGTGGCGCAAAGTTTCTTCATTTCCTCGCGGCGGTTCAGTTCCGTCAGGACCGCAGGCGAGAGATCGGGGAACTTCGCGGGATTCGCCCACAGCAGGCCGCCGCCGCCGCCATCGGCGCGCGGGGATGTGTCGAGGACGATACCGCAGTGTTCGCGCGCGGCGACACTGGTCACGGCTTCCTGCACTTCGTTGCGGATCGCCCGGCGGCGCTCCGCGAGGCTCTGAGTGAACATTTCCTCCGGCGTGCCCCACTCGCGGCCGCTGCGGCGGTCGAGGCGCTCCAGTTCCTTCGCTTCCTCCGCCACGGACGCCTTCTCTTTCTCCGCCTGCTGCCTTTCTGCTTTAGGAAGAGCCTTGTCCTTAGCCTGCTTGTTCAGCTCCTCCCACTTTTTGATCAATTCCAGGTAGCGGTCTTTCGCCTCCGCCTTCTCCCGCTGCTTCTGCTCGAACTGCTCCCGCGCCTTCTGCTGGTGCTGCAGTTCCTCCTGCCACGGCGCGAAATCCTCCAGGATGCGTGCCGTGTTCACCGTGGCGATTTTCACCTCCTGCGCCGGCAGCGGCGCGGCGATCCCGGCGAGCATGCAGGTGATGGCGGCGAGGGCGGTCTTCATAAGGAACAGTGGTTGAGCCGTTCTTGGACCACTTTGCCGTCCCCGCGTTCAAACTCCATACCGTATTTCTCCGGTCACTTCCCCTCCACCCAGCCGATGGGAAACCGCGCGAACTTGATCGTCTTGTACCCGTCTGCTTCGAACAGCACGCCGACCGTGCCGTCGGCGAGTTTGGCGGGCACGCTGTAGGCGAAGCCGCCTTCCCAGAGCAGGCGCTTCACGGGCCAGGTGGCACCGTCGTCGGTGCTGAGCCAGGCAGTGCCGTGGTCGCGTTTGGTGCTGTCAGGACCGGTGTGCAGCAGGCGGCCTTTGCCGGCGGCGTCATCGAACGAGTAGCGCAGCAAGCCGGCCATGCAGCTGGGGTCGGTGAGTTGCGGCAGTTCCGCGGCGGGCGACCACGTTTTGCCGCCGTCTTGGCTCACGCTCGACTTGCGCACCTTTGCGCCGCCGAATTGGCGGGTGTCGAGAAAGACGCTGCCGTCGCTGAGTTCCGCCATCTGCACTTCATTGATCCAGCTTTTGCCGTTTGCCTGAAGCGCGTTGGGCACGTCATCGCCGAAGGTCCACGTTTTCCCCGCGTCGTCGGAAAAGACGGCGTAATTCTGCCAGATGCCGTAGGGACCTTCGTTGAAGGGAACGATGAGCCGGCCCTTGTGAGGCCCGCGCGTGAGCTGAATGCCGATCCCCGGCCCGCTGGCGATGGTGGTCGCGCGCTGCGGGCGCTTGGTGGTGGCGGTTACATCCTGCGGCGCGCTCCATGTCACGCCGTCGTCATCAGAGGTGAGGATGAAGTTGCGGTAGATGTCAGGCCCCTCGAGGCCGGTGGAGATCTTCTTATCCCTTTCCTGAAGATGCGAAGGAATGCGCTGGTACCAGAGAAAGATGCGGCCGCTCTGCTGGTGCTGGACGACGGTCGGATTGTTCAGTGAGTTCGCGCCGTCGTCGTGGAGCAGTTTGAGTGGTCCCCATGTTTTGCCGCCGTCGGTGCTGCGCTTCATGATGATGTCGTTCTCCGCCTGGTCGTGCGGCCGCTGCCGGCCCTCTGCGAAGGCGAGAACGGTGCCGGCTTTGGTCACAATGACTGCAGGGATGCGGATGGAAGCATAGCCTTCCGCGCCGGAAGTGAAGACGCCGGAGAACTGCGGCCCCGCGAGAGCGGGAGGACAGACAGAGACGGCCGTGAGAAGCACGAGGCAGCGGGAGGGAGCCATGATTTGCTGCGGTCGCGAAGGCTGCCGGCGGCGTCAATCTGCGGATTCAAACTTGTGCGTAAGCGAGCCCGGGAGGAGCCGGTGCATCGCTGATTTCGACGGCGCCGGCGGCCGGTGCCGTGCGCGCGGCGAGGTCGCCGGCATGAGCGGCGATGCGGTTGCGGGTTTCCTGCAGTGAGGAACTCCACGCGGTGGCGCCGGCGGCCGTGAGCCGCTCCTGTTCTTCGCGGGAAAAGGTCGCGCCGTCCCAGCGGGCGACGATGATCACCGCCTCCGGGCACTGGGAATGGATGCGCTTCACCGTGCCCAGCAGGCGGGGGAGATCATCCTCGTGCAGGCAGGGCAGACAGATCACCGCAGCCGTGCTGGCGGAGGCGATTTGTTCCAGGATTTGGCCTGAGAAATCGCGCGCGGTGGAGGGAATGATCCTCACAGGAAGCCCCTGGAGCTTTTCCGTCAGGAATGGCAGCGCCGCCTGGGTAAAGGGACACGCCGGGCGCAGCACCAGCGGCACTATCGGGTCGCCGCCCGTGGTTTCTGATTTCCTCTCCGTCTCATCGCCGGAGAGCATTTCACCGAAGGTGTGCGCCTTGTCGTCGCGGATGCGTCCGCGCAGCTGTTCATCCCGCGCCAGTGCCAGCGCGGGCACGGCCAGTTCCTCACCGAATGCTTCCGGGCCTTTTTCCCCGGCATGGGAGCGCATGATTTCCTGCACTTCCATCTCATCGCCGGCCACGAGGCGTTCATACAGCCGGTGGTGGGGCGCGAGCAGCTGCCGGTCGCTCAGCAGTCTGGCAAAAAAGGACAGGCACGGCACATGCAGTCCGAGCACCACCAGGCAAACTGTCAGGGGAGTGGCCAGCACCAGCCCGGCGGGGCCCCACAGAAATGTCCAGAAAACCGTGGCGACGACGATGCCGATTTCAGAAATGCCGAGGCTGGAACCATAAAGCCAGGGTTCGAGGAAGTTGTTGCTGATGAGTTCCAGAATCAGAAACAGCGCCACCACGCCCGCCACCTGAGTCCATCCGTCGGACGTCACCAGACTCACCACGGCGGGAAGCGCGGCGGCGGCGAGGGGACCGGCGTAGGGCACGTAGCGAAACAGCGCCGCGCACAATCCCCACAGCGCGGCGTAGGGCACGCCCAGAAGCCAGAGTCCGGCGCCGGCCACGAGCCCGAACCCTGCATTGTAGATCAACTGCAGCCCGAGAAACTTTCCGATGCGTTTGGCGGCATCGTCCAGCGCATGTGTCGTGCCGGTGAGATTGGCACTGAGAAAAACCAGCAGCCGCGCGCGCAGGTCGGACCATTGCAGGAGCATCATCACTGCCAGCAGCGCCACCAAACCCAGCGTCGCCAGCGGCTCCAGAAACGGACTGAGGCTGGACAGCGACTCCATATCCAGCAGGCGGGAGTCGCTCGACACGACGACAGGCACCGGTTCCGGCTCCGGCTGCTTCGCGGGAGGTTCGTCCGGCGCGGCGGCGGCGGTTTCATCGCCTTCGGCTGCTGCTTGCTGCTTCACCTCCTGCTCCACGGAGTCGATCGTGCTTTGCAGTTTCTCGATCGTGCCGCCGCGCAGCGCGCGGCGGGCCTCTGTGACTTTGGCGACGATGTTCTTGCGGTAGGCGGGCAGCTCGTCGGCGAAGGCGGCCACCTGTCCGCCGATCAGCCATGTCAGACCGCCCAGCAGCAGAACGAATGCGAGGCAGACCGTCATCACAGCCGCCGCGCGGGGAAAGCGCCAGCGCCGCAGGCGCATCACGAACGGCTGGAGCGCGGAGGCCGCCAGCAGCGCCAGCGCGAGCGGCACAAACACCACTTTCCCAAAATAGAGGAACGCGATGATGAGCGCTCCGCTCAGCAGCCGGGAAGCGAGCAGCAGGGGGCGGAGTTCCGCTTTCATTCGGAATCAGTCAGGAGAGCCCGCCGCAGCGCAGCGCGCTGACGGTCTGCTTCGATTCTGTTCAGGCCGGCCCGCAGGGCGACGGGGGCGAGGGTGGCGGCGAATTTTCCGAGCAGCTTGCGCGAAGCGGCGGCGCGGACCACGGCAAACGCGATCGGGACCGCGCGTGCGGCCACCAGACCTCCGGTCAGGGCGAGGGCGGTCCATTTGAGAGGGTGGGCCCGCAGTTCGCGGTGAATGCGCCGCGGCAGGTTGAGTGCCTGGTTCATTTCCGCGGTGCGGTAAGCGAGCAGGCGCCGCTGCGCGGCGAGACGGGCCTGGAGATGGGCGATTTCGGTATTCATGAGTTGAGCCATTTGCGGTCTTCGGCGAACTCCTCGCGACTGGCGGCGAAGAGCCCGGGATGGCGGCCGCGTTTGACCAGCCAGAGCACGGCGGCGGCGGCGGCGAGGAGATGGAGGAGGGTCAGGCCCAGCAGCGGCGGCACGGCGTTGCCGCCGCACCACCGTTGCGCGATCCACAGCACCAGAGCGGCACAGGCGCCGAACCATGCCATGCCGGTTCCGATTCCCGCCGCGGCCGCGACCAGTGCGACGCGGCGGAAGTGTCCTGCGGCTTCCGCGGCCTCCGCTGTGAGGAGGGACAGACGGAGGGCGGCGAACCGGCTCGCCGTGCGCAGGGTCTCGCGCACGCTTTCGCCGATGCCTGAAACAGGCGGGACGGCGGGCGCAGCCGGTATGGGGGTTTCGCGGAACATGATCGGAACGGCGGATTTTTTCTGAGCTGGGGTGCTGTGGAGGGCGGTCAGCGTCTGCGAATGAGAAGTGTCAGCAACACTCCCGCTCCGGCAGCGGCTGCGAGGGCGGCGAACGGATTGTGGGAAACCCAGTTGGCCGTCCTTTCCCGGCGATCGTGAAAAACTGCGGCCGCCTCCTCTGCGGTGTGGCCCAGCCGCTCCGTCACGGACTGCGCGGCGTCGTGGAGCTGACGGCGGGACTCATGGACGAGATTTCGGACCGGCTTCACAAGATTTTCGCGGGCGAAATCGCCGGCATCACCGGCGAGACCGGCAGCCTTGTCAGGAATGCCGGCGAGCGAATCGGAGAGTTGAGAGGTGTTCATGGCGGTATTGATTTGGGTGGATCGTCCGAAGACGCCTTTCCTCTTTGCAAGCCGCATGCCGTGCCCCTGCGTTCCGTCGAAACCCGTTGGAAATCAGCCAACTGAGCTACAGGGGGAAGGCTCCCTTCCTGCGCCTGCCCCGTGCAAATTGAGTGCCGCGCCCCGTTGCGGGAGGGCAGAATGCACGGCGATCAGGCGTCCGTGCCGGACTGCGCCAGCGCAGGATCGTCGAGGCCAAGTTTCTTCCGCTTCCGGTAGAGCGTCGTCTGGTCGATGCCGAGCACTTCCGCCGCCGCGGCCAGACTGGGAGTGCGGCCCAGGACATAACGAATGTGGGCCGTTTCGAGTTCCGCCAGGGAAACGAGCTGTCCGGGTGCCGCCGCCTCCGCCGAAGCTCCGGCGGCCGGGGCGCTGCCCTGCGGCAAATCCGCGGCGGTGACCGCGGCGTCCCTCGCCAGAATCACGGCGCGCTCGACGGCGTTGCGCAGCTCGCGCAAATTTCCCGGCCACGGCCATGCGAGCAGTTTGCGGCGCGCGGAGTCATCGAACTTCTTCACCCGGCGGCCGCACTGCGCCGCAAAGAACCGCAGGTAATCCTCCGCAAAGCGCAGCAGATCCTGCGGGCGCTCCCTCAGCGGCGGCATGGTCACGGTGATGACATTGAGCCGGTAAAACAGGTCCTCGCGGAACCGCCCGGCGGCCACCTCCGACGCGAGGTCGCGGTTCGTGGCGGCCACCACCCTGACATCCGCTGTGCGCGTGGTGTTGTCGCCGAGGCGTTCGTATTCGCGATCCTGGAGAAGCCGGAGCAGTTTGGGCTGAATCTCCAGCGGCAACTCACCGATTTCATCGAGGAAAAGCGTGCCGCCCTCCGCGGCCTTCACTTTGCCCCAGTGGTCCTTCATCGCGCCCGTGAACGATCCCCGGACATGGCCGAAGAGATCGCTCTCCAGCAGTTCGCGGGAGAGACTGGGGCAGTTCACGGTGACGAACGGTTTCGCGGCCCGCCCGCTGCGCTGATGCACCGCCCGGGCAATCACACTTTTTCCCGTGCCACTCTCGCCGAGAATCAGGATGCCGGCACTGGTGTCCGCGGCGCGAAACAGCACGTCCAGCGCTTCCGTCATGGCAGGGCATTCCGATTCGAACACCGGCTCCGGGGCACTCGCCGCCACGCGGGTTTGGAGTTCCGTCACTTGTTTGGCCAGCTGCCGGTGCTTTTGCACCCGAGAGAGGACGATGCCGAGGGATTGCGGCGTGAACGGCTTCTCCAGAAAATCCAGTGCCCCCAGCCGCATCGCCTCCACCGCCACTTTGACGGAGGCCGCGGCCGTGAAGACCACGACGGGCAGGGCAGGGTATTTTTTCTGGATCTCCGGCAGAAGTTCCAGACCGTTTTCGCCGCCAAGGTTCACATCCAGCAGCGCGAGATCGTAGGCGGTATCCTTCAGCAGATCGAAGGCCGTGGCACTGTCAGACGCCGATTCGGCATAGTGCCCCTGATCCTCGACGATCTGGGTGACGGCGTCGCGAATGATTTTCTCGTCGTCTATGATCAGGATGTCCATGTCACTAACTGGTCAGGGCGGGTTGAATCTGCGGGCCGTCCGGCGGCGGCGCTGCGGGCAGCTCCACACGGAAGAAGGCTCCGGTGCCGGGCTCGCTTTCAAGGGTGATGGAGCCTTTCATGGCCTCCACGAGCCGCTTCACAATCGAAAGGCCGAGTCCGCTGGACGGCTCTCCGCCCGTCGGCCGCGCAGAGAGGCGGCAGTAGCGCTTGAAGAGCCGGCTGCGGTCCTCCTCCGAGAAGCCGGGGCCGCTGTCCTGCACCGTGAATTCCGCGGTCCTGTCGTCCAGTCCCCGGCAGGTCAGCCTCACATTTCCGCCCGGCGGTGTGAATTTCACGGCGTTGCTCACCAGATTCTCCACCACCTGCCGCAGGGCATCGGGATCGGCCATGACAGAAATCGGTCCGTCCGCGTCACACGGATCGAAAGTGATTCCCTTGGCGCCCGCGGCCGGGGCGTGATCGGCGGTCACGCTGCTCAGGAATGCCGCGAGATCCACGGGACCGATTTTCAGTGTCAGGCGCTCCGCCGTCTGATTGGCGAGGAACTCCTTTACAAACGCCAGCATTCTGTCCGACGACTGCACGATATTCTCCACGAGCGGCGCACAGCGCGGCGGCATCTCCGCGACCCGGTCCGCCAGCAGCGAGGCGCTCAGCCTCATTCCGGCAAGATGGTTCTTGAGGTCATGGGTCAGGATGCCGAGCATTTCATCCTTGTCCTCCGCGAGCATGCGCAACTGATCGCGCGCCTTTTTCAGCGCCACGTGCGTGCGCACGCGGGAGAGCAGTTCCGACTTGTTGAACGGCTTGGTGATGTAATCCACGCCGCCGACCTCCAGGGCCTGCACCACGTGCTCCGAGTCATCCGCAGCGGACAGGAAAATCACCGGCAAATCGGTGAACCGGACATCCGCCTTGATGCGCCGGCAGGTTTCGATGCCGTCCATGCCCGGCATGAGCAGATCCAGCAGCACGAGATCGGGCAGGCGCGCTTCGATCCGTTTCAGGGCCTGCGCGCCGTTGGTGGCCGCGCCCACTTCGAACCCCGCCTGCGCCAGCACAGTGCCGACGACACGCACATTCTGCTCCTGGTCGTCCACGACCAGAACCATGGGCGGGGCAAGGGTGCTCTTCATGCGTGCAGGCGGTTTTCCAGAGCCGAAACCAGCGAGGGGTACTCCGCCAGGGTTTTCTCCAGCACCGTCACCGAAAAACTGTCGGCGCCGGCCTGGAGCCGGGCGGCAAACTCTGTGAGGGATTCGCAGGAAGCCTCCTCCGCCGCCGTCTTCAGCCGGCCGGCAAAGTCACTGATTTCATTCACCACCATGCCGTCCCGCAGGCCGGGCCAGTCCGACTTTTCCCAGGCCCGCAGCCGCTCGACAAGTTTCGTCAGGGCGGCCCGTCCGGCTTCATCCAGCGGCTGGTCTGCGGAGGTCTGCACCGGCTTCTCCGCCCGCGGGATGAACTGGGCGAGTTCGCTGAACAGCTCGGCGCGGGAAAAGGGCTTGCGCACATAGCCGTTGAAGGCGCGGCGCAGCCCGGCCTCCTCGGCGGAGAGACTGGATGCCGTCACGGCGATGACCGGCAGCAGTTCCAGCCCCGGTGCGGACCGCAGGGTTGTCAGGGCCTGACGTCCGTCCATTACCGGCATGCGAATGTCCATGAGCACCACATCGGGGCGCTCCTCCATGATGGCGTCCACCGCCTCCTGTCCGTTGGTCACGAGCCGCAGCCGGTGATGGGTGCCGGCGAACAGGTGCTCCACGAGCTGGCGGTTGGTGTCGTTGTCATCCGCGATGAGCAGTGACGAGGCGCGGAGTTCATTGAAGTCCACGTCCGTCTCCGGTCCGGTGACCGTCTGCGGCAGCCGCGCGGAGATTTCGATTTCCGGAAACTCCATGCGGAAGGTGGTGCCGCGGCCCGGTTCGCTCTCCACACTGATGCTGCCGTGCATCAGTTCTGTGAGGCGCTTCACGATCGCGAGCCCGAGACCCGTGCCTTTCCGCTCCGCCACGGGCCGGTCGCCGCCCTGGACGAACGGTTTGAAAATCTCCGGCAGCCGCTCCGGCGCAATGCCGGCGCCGGTGTCCTCGACTTCGACAATGAGCCGCCAACGGCTGCGGCTCTCTTCGTGCTGATCGCCGCCGATCCGCAGGGTGATGTGGCCGTGATCCGTGAACTTCAGAGCGTTGCCCACCACATTGACCAGCACCTGCCGCAGCCGCACGGTGTCCAGCAGCAGAGAACGCGGCAGATCCCGCTGCACTTCGAGATTCAACTCCACGCCTTTGCCGGAGGCATGATTGGAAAAAAGCTGGATCACGAAGGAGGCGATGTCATGCACATCCGTCGGCTCCGGGTGCATCACCATCATGCCGGATTCGATCTTGGAGAGGTCGAGAATGTCATTGATGAGCTGCAGCAGCGAGCGGCCCCCGCTCAGAATCGCCTGGACGTGCTGCTTCTGTTTGCCGGACTCCACTTCGCCTTCTAGCAGTTCCCCGAATCCGAGAATGGCATTCATCGGCGTGCGGATTTCGTGACTCATGGTGGCGAGAAAGGCGCTCTTTTGCCGGTCCGCCTCCACCGCTTTGTCCTTTTCCTCGCTCAGGCGGCCCTGCTCCTCCATTTGAAAATGGAGCTGGCGCCGCATCCGCACGCTGACCCATGCCGCGGCGGCCGCCACCAGTCCGCAGGCGGCGGCACTGATGCCGCCCCATTTCAAATCGGCGCGCATGCCGGCGGTGCGCACGGTGACGGCATTGCGGAGCTGCTCGATCAGGGGAAGAACGCGCTCGCGAATTTGGTCCATGAGCTTCGCTCCTTTGCCGGTCAGGATGAAGTCTTTGGCGGCATCGGTGCCTTCGCGCTTCCGGATGGTGATCGACTCCAGCAACTCCGCCATCTTGTCAGTGGTGAGAGTGCGGAGTTCTGCGAGCGATTCCCGGTTTCCGACGATCGACGTGGCCGGATCCGTCAACTCCACCACCAGCGACATGATTTCTCCATCCGCTTCCTCGTAGGGGCGCAGGTATTTCTCGTCGCCTGTGATTTGATAGCCCCGCTGGCCGGTCTCCGCGCCGTTGAGCAGCGAATAAAACCGCTCCCACTTCAAAAGGGCATCGCGCGTGATGACCACGTCCTTGATCCCGGCGTGGAGGCGCAGCCAGGTGGTGGCCATGAAAATCACCGCCGCCGCGGTCATCACGGTAAAGACGACGGCAAACAGGCTGCGGAAGGGAGTCCCGTTCATGAAAGGAAGAATTTCCTGGAGGGGCGGTGGCGGCCTGCATCCGCGAACTTCCGGTCTTCGCGGAGTCACCGGGCAATTCGCCGGACGGCAGCCGCTTCATTCATGCAGAGTGCCCGGATTTCCTGCGTTCCGGCACGGGAGGATGAAACGGAATCAATCGCGTTAATCCATTGATGTTCAGTTCATTGAAAACCGGTCCGCCATGACTGGCACCGGCCCTGCAAAGAAGAGGGCAGGCGACCGCTCTCTGCGGTCCCGAAAAACAAACCCCAACTCCACCAACCATGACAACGCTCGAATTCAAAGGCTCCTGGAATGAAGTCAAAGGACGGCTGAAGCAGAAGTACGCCCAGCTCACCGATGACGATCTGCTCTTCGTCGAAGGCAAGGAGGACGAGACCCTCGGCCGCATCCAAAAGAAAGTCGGCTGCACCAAAGAGGAAATCCGTCAGGCCATCGCCGAACTCTGAGGTCCCGGATTGCGCTCCCCGGACCGGTTTCATCTCCGCCCGCGCCCTGCGCTCCCGGCAGAAAAGTCAGGACCGGACTGAGGAAAGCGAAACATTTGCCGGAAGTCCCGGATGCCTGCCTCCCCCGGAGGCAACCGGACACCGGCCCCGCAGGGACCGTGCTCCTCGCGGACGCGGTCTCCTGCGGAACCCCAAACCAGAACCACAACATCAAACCAACCACTGCCATGTTACACTACGCCATTGTCTTCCTGATCATCGCCCTCATTGCCGGCGCGCTTGGATTCTTCGCCGTCGCCGGCACCGCTGCATGGATCGCCAAGATCCTCTTCGTGGTCTTTCTCGTGCTGTTCCTCGTCTCCCTGATGACCGGCAAAAAGCCCAGCGTTTGAAAGCCCTGCAACCGGCAGCGTTCCTGCCCGATTCCACCCCCCATCCCATAGAAACCCACCGTCATGAAAAAACCAACTTCTACCCGCGGACGGTTCCATCTCCACGGTCTGAGCGTCCTTCCGCTGCTGGCGGGCCTGACACTCCTGTGCAGTTGCGACAGTGACAGCCGGAGTGAAGCCGAAAAGGCGGCCGAGCATGCGTCGAAAGCTGCGAAGGAAGCCGCCGAAAAGGCGAAAATGGAAGTCGAGAAAGCGGGCGACAAAGTCAAGGACGCGGTCAACGACGCCCTCGACCGCCGTCCGAACGAGGAACTCCGCGACGCCGCCGAGGAGGCTGCCGACAAGCTGGAGGACGCCGCTGACAAACTCAAGGACGCTCCCCCCAAATAGCAGGCGCGCGTTCCGGCACGCACTCCCGCATGCGCCCATCCGCCGCTCTCCGGCGAATGGGCGTTTCATGTTATGAAACGATCCAGTCGAAGAAGCCCGGCGCTTCCAGTTCACGTCGCAGTGGCGCCTGCTGCGCGGCGCTCAGCGGGTCGCCGTGAAATCCCGGTCAGGCGCGACGGCATTGTCTTCCGAAGGTTCCAGGTGGACAGCGGCGACGATCCCCTCTGCATCCGCCTCAGTCCCGATGCGCGACTGCTGTGCGTTGGCTGCTTTCATGCGCAACCCGCGTGAGTATTTGACGTCGAAGGCCGCGATGGCAGCGCAGTGGAAGTTCCCCGTGAAAAGTTCGCCAATGGTGTCATTCCCGCCTTCAGTCCTGACGGCGCATGGCTGAGCCTCGGCGGGGACGACGAGAACCGCGTGCTCGACACGCGCACATGGCAAATCGTCGTCCGCTGGCCGCGCCAGGCGTCGGGTCTCTACGGCAACACCGTGTTCAGTATTGATAACTCACTCCTGCTCATCCAGCACACCCGCGAAGACATCGCTCGCATTCGCACCGGCACATGGGATGAAGTCCTGCGTCTGCAAAGCACTGCCCGGGAAGCTCTCGGCAGTGCCTGCATCGGACTCGACAGCCGCTGGCTCGCCGCGCTCGGCACTTCCAGCGAGGTCTGGCTCTGGAACATGACTGAATTGCGCCGGAGACTGCGCGATCCCGGCCTCGACTGGTGATCCAGGCACTCCGGCGAAGAAAAGACCCGGGACCCCGCACGCAACACCCCGGGTGGGTTCGATTTCATGGCCTGGTGACGAGAACACGCAGAAAACCGCGCGGGGCTCCGCTCATGGCGAGGGAAACCGCAGCGGCAGCGGTGTTGTCGCCCTGACTGTTGATACTGACTGGAACGAGCGGCTGCCATGTTTTCAAGTCGCTGCTGATCTGCGGCGTGACGGTAATGCCGGCGAGGCCTTCGCGAATGCGGAAGCTGGTCAGGCCGTTGATCGAGATGAACTGCGGGCTGCTGGCGGAATCACCGGGCAGGGTGGCGAGCGCATACTCAATCAAGTTCGGAACACCATCGGCATCGGGGTCCGCCAGATCACCCCACAACGCGGATTCGATCGCTGGATCAGCGAGCTCTGCAGCGGAAAAGTGCTCCGCGCGCCAGTCAGCCAGGGTGAAGGAATCCTGTGTGCCCGGCTTTCCGCCGTTCACATAACTGGCGCGCCAGCTTGCCGGCAGCGCCGGATCAAAACCCGCCTCGCGCAGCACGAGGCAGGGGCCGTTACCGTCGGGCAGTTCGAGCCAGGGCTCGTTGTCGTCATAGGTGACAAGCGCGATGACCGCACCGGCGGAATCCACGATGCGCAGCGTCTCGCCGCCGTTCGAGAGATTGCCGGAGAACGCGCCCGCCAGCGGCAGGCCCGCGCCGTAGCGGAAGGCAAAAGCGGCGGCATTCTCCGCGATGGCGATGCGCGCACCAGCTTCCAAAGTGATGGCCGGGAATGTAAAAGCCACACCCGCATTCACCTGCACGCCGCGCAGATCAATGGTCGCACTGCTGGTGTTCTGAAACTCCAGATACTCGAAGTCATTGTCGTCATTGAAGCCCGCGGCCCGCTCGGCGTCGGTCGGCGGCAGTGGATTGTAATGAATCTTCGTCAGCGCCAGGTTCGCTGCCGTGGCCGGTGTGAAGGTGGTGAAGAAAGCGCGGTCCTCGGCGCTCCATTCGCCGCCGGTAGAACGAAAACGCGCCCGCACCAGGATCGGAGCGCTGATGGTGATTGGCACCGTGTAGGCCGGCACTCCAGGGGCGCCGCCGATGGCCCGCGGGTCGCTGCCGTCAGTGGTGAAATAAATGGCACCGCCCGCCGCTGCGGTGAGCGTGAGTTGGAAACCGGCGGAGACTTGACCGCCGCGCTGGGAAAATACCGGCGCTTCCACCGCCGGAAAAATTCCCCGGGTGCGCAACTGCGCGATCACCGTGGCGCTGCGCGTGGCGAAGAAGTTGTTCCGCACGTCATTCACCTCCGCATTCCAGTTCACCTGATTCTCCTGGCTCGTCTGCGCCCAGCGGATGGACTCGCCGATGACGGCCTCGTTGATGGACGCGGCGCGTGTATTCCACAGCGCGAGCGCCCGCGCCGCGGTGAACGGGCCTTCGTTCCGAAGCAGTCGCTGCGCCTCGTCGGCAAAGGCGATGCGGTATTCTGCGCTGGCCAGCAGGTCCTCATGAATCCACTCAGGATTGCTGTAACGGATGTTATTGCGGTTGGGGCTGGTGAGCAGCGCGAGGTTGTCGTTCACGCGGTCGGCGTCCCATTGTGCGGCGCGCGTGCTGCTCTCGGCATCATGCACGAAGAAGTGCCATGGGTCTGTCAGGCCGCGGCGGCGCAGGCAGCGGAAATTGTTGGGCCGCTCGTAGTTGAACGATACGGAGAGCGGCGCATCCGCGTGGCCGGTGTAGTAGTGCAGCAGCATGTAACTGGCGAGTTCACGCGGATCGAGCAGCATGGGCAGCGCGGCATTGGACGTGCCGTCGGCATTGCGGCCGAGCAGGGCGAAGTAGTTGGCCGGGGTCGCGCCTGCATTCACCGCGCGCGCGCCGCTCCAAAGCGCCTGCCAGGCATCAATGGTTCCGCTGGTGACTTCCGTCTCGCGCTCCGGCAGGCCGGTGCTGGCGATGCCGTCATATTCGTCAGGCGTGCCGCCGAAATACGTCGCGCCAAAGTCCTCCTGGGCGCGCTCCTGCGTTTCGTAGAGGCCCCAGTACTGGCCGTTAAGATAAAGATGATACGGACGCGAGCGCGTCGTCTGGCAGCCGGACGCGCCGCGGAGGTCGCGGTTAAAGACATCGCGCAGGCTGGTGAAATCGAGCCGCACATTCAACGGATAGGGATCGGCGTAGGCGTATCCGTGCTCGCAGCGCAGCGAAAGCGTATCGAACTCCCGCGCGCCCTCCGTGCCGAAGAGCGGGTAGCGCAGTTTGCCCGGGCCGTAGGCACTGCGGAAGAAGAAGTTCCACGACTTCTTGGGGAAGTTGTCGCCGCGGCTCTGTCCGCCGCGCTGGCGCAGGCCGCAGTCAATCTGAAAGCCTTCGCTGCCATCGGGATGAATCAGTTCCACAGAGCCCGGCCGCTCAAATTCCGGCACGCCGGCATTCACATACACGCCGTCGGCGGAGCCGGTGAGATTTGCCTGATCGGTCACGATGCTGATGCTCGGCACCTGCGTGAGCGCCGCGAACTTCTGCGCCGCTGTGTAGAGCGATGCCGCCGCCGAATCCGTGCCGTAGCGCAGCACCTGACCATTCACCGGACCCGCCGGCCAGCCGTAGGCCTGCGCTGTGGCGGCAGTCTGCCCGATGACGTCGGCGGGGAAAATGTATGAGTTGGTATCGGTGTTGGTCGGGACCCAGTTGGGGCGGAAGGCGCGCGCGCGAAGTGTGGTGGTGCTGTTAAAAAGCAGCGGCGCGGTGTAGAGCGCGCTCGACTCCGATGGCGTCGCGCCGTTCAGTGTATAGCGAATCTCCGCGTCCGGCGTGGCGCAGGTGATGGCGACGCTGATGGGATCGGTGAAGATGCCGCGCCGCACGCTGAACTCCGTATCCTCCACGTAGCCTTCCGGCGGCGTGGCCTCGAAGACCACATCGCGGTAATAGTTTGCGCCATTGAACGTATTCACCGGACGCACGCCCGGAGTAGTGGAGAAAACGCCGGCGCTGGCCGGGTGGGTGAGATTGGCCCCGTTGCCGCCCGGCGCCGCGAGATCGCCCGCACGAAAAGGATACGGCCGGTCGCCCTGACCATTCGTCGCCCCCGTCGTCACGACGACCGTGTAGTCCGTAGCCGCGAGGATGTTCACGTCGGGAATGTCGAGCGTGATCCAGCCGCTGCCGGCGTAGGTCCAGAAATGCGGCCCGCTGATGACCGTGCCCGTGTCATTGCGCCACAGCCGCACCGTGTGCGTGCCGGTTTCCGCGGGCAGCGCATACACGCGCAGATGGGTCACCGTGCCCGGCAGCGCCGCGCGAAAGACCGTGCCCAGTTCATAGAACTGATTCTCCGGCCCTGACGGATTCCCCGTCCGCTCCGGCGCAAACAGCGACTCCGTCGCCGGCAGCCGCGCGACGAGAATGGCTAACAGGCCCAGAACGGAGAGTGGATTGTGTAGGAGCGGACGCACTCCGGGAATACTACGCCACGACCTCCAGTTTCAAAGTTTGAATCCGGTTCCTGCCGGATTTCGGGAACGGCCGCGGCATCGGCTGCGCGTGACCGGCGCGGTCGATGGTACGGCAGCGCAGTTCGTAGCTTCCGGCGGTGGGACGGACGGGCGCAGCGGTCCAGCGGCAAAGCGTGTAGCGCAGCGGCCATTCGCGCGGCTGCTGCGTCTTCGGATCGAACTGCACGGGGTGCAGCTTCGCAACATCGAAGCCTTTGATCGCGTCAGGATCGAACGGGACGATCTGCGCATCCTGCCAGGACGCAGTGGCGAAATCCGGATCGTTCGCGGGCAGCGGGTCATTGAAATTGCGCAGCCAGTACTGCACTTTGGCAATGCCGGAAAGGCCGGACTGGGCGTTGCCTTGAATGGTCAGGGCTTCGCCGGCTTTGATCTTCTCCGGCAGTGCAGCAAAGCGGGCGAAGGTCTTCAGCCAACTGTTGATGTCGTTGTTGCCGTTGGCGTAGGTGTCGTCGGACTGATGATCATTGGTGAAGACGATGCGCTGGAGCCACTTCACGGATTTGAAGCCGTAGGCTTCGGGCACAATCATGCGCACCGGGCCGCCGCGTTCGCCGGTGAGGAACTCGCCGTTGAGCTTGTAGCAGAGCAGCACCGGCAGTTCGCCAGGCGGGTCTTCAAAGATGCGGTTCACCGGCAGGTAGCATTTGAACATCTGCTTCGGATCCTCGTTGTGATGCCCGTAGTAATAAACGTGGCGCAGGTTCTCGACCGGCCCCGCGAGCCAGAGCACATCGCGCAGCGGCACACCTTCCCATAGCCCGTGCCCGAGCGGATCGGAGAGGTTGTTGCAGGTGATGACTTTGAAATAACTCGTCGCTTTCGTCGCCGCGAGTTTCATCAGCGCGTCGAAAGTGAGCGCCGTGCCATTGGCCTTGAGCAGCGGCCGCTCGATCCTGGAATTGCTTTCCGGATCTGTGATGACCTCAAGCTGCCCGGTCTCGCTCACCATCCCGATCTCCCGCTGCTTCTCGACAGGCAGCTTGTAAGGCAGCGGGTCGCCGCGCTCCACGTTGTAGAAATCACCTGACTTCGTGAGACAACAGCCGCCGCTTTCCATGACCGGGCCTTCAGTGTTCCTCGCGACCCCAGCGACAGGCGGGACTGCTGCCACCGCGGCACCAAGGCGCATAAAATGCCGGCGCGACAGTTCAGGCGTTTTCATGCCGGCACTGGAGCGGATTCGCTCCGTCCTGCAACCAGCCGAATGCGCTGCTTCGGCGGCCATCGTGGCCTCGTCTACAATCGTCGAATGCGCCCCGCGCTCCGACGGCCGATGAATACTTCCGGAACGCACAATGTTCTCGCCCCATTCGGTGAAGCGTGCGGTTGCTGGAGCGGAAGTGCATGGTATCTCGCGCCTCAAGTATGGCCAACCCCTGCACAGGCTTGAGTCACTCGAAAAACATGTCCCAACGAATTGACCGCTTTGCAGAAATTCTCCAAAGCGACATCGTCAGTTGTCCCAATGACCAGCCATGCGAAGGTGGCGAACCTGTCTGCTGGATTACGGGATCCTCGCTCCCAGTGATGGACCTGCTGAGGGGACATGATGTTCCCGAGAGTCTCTGGGACGACGTTGTATGCAAACTGCGATGCCCGAAGTGCGACAGCCAAATCGAGATTCCGCAGGATGTCGGAGTAAAACCGCAGAGCGAGATCAGCCACGAGCAGCGGATTGAAAAAGCGCTAAATCGGCACAGTAGAAAGCTGCATGAGTTTGCCCAATCCCTGAAGACGACACCCTACCTCGGCGCGTTGCATTCCACCGGAAAGAGGATTGTGCAGGAGATCGGAGCGTTCACCGAGACTTCGCTCACAAACGAAAACTGGTTTCGAGCTAGGAGAGTGGACAGTCCGGCCCCAATGACAACGGACGACCTACGACCGCCGGACCCGAAGAAGCACAAGATTTCAGAAGGACGCTTCCACCATTTCGGACAAGCATGCTGGTATCTGGCTGATGACTCCAAGACAGCAGCTGCGGAGGCTACTTCGTCTGGAGAGACACTGGCGTGGGTTCAGGCGTGGAAGATTGAACGGTTGAGCAAAGTCCTCGACCTTCGCCCATGGCAAGCGGACGACGACAGAGTTTCCGATCACGATGGGGAGCCAGTCGATATTCCACTGCTGCCAGTGGCACTCATTTTCGGTGACCACTTAAGTGCGAAGCCGGACAGGGAGAGTAATTGGCGACCTGAATACTTCGTGCCCAGGTTTGTGGCGGATGCAGCAAGGCGCGCAGGCTTTTCGGGAATACTGTTCCAGAGTACACGCTTCTACGGCAAGAATTTGGTAATTTTTGATCCCCTTGCGGCGCTCCTTCCAGTCGGATCGCCAAAACTGATCGTGTTGGATCGGAGGGATACTGCGGGCCGGGATGGCATGTTCCTCTATCAGGGCTTCCCCATATCTGTCTCAGACCTCTCAGGCATTGACTGCCCTTGATCGACGTGCCGCTCAGGCGGAAGGCTCCACATACCCAGGGGGCTGAAAATCGGCTTTCGACAGTCGCGTTCGACGCCACTCTCCGATTTGACCGCAAATCTTCACGTCTTTTGCAACAATGAACACAAGCCCTTTCCTCTGCCTTATCTGGCTCTCAGCATCCTTCCTGACAGAAGCGCGAGGCCAGTTGATATCGTCTGAGCCGTTCACTGGCTTGACGGTTGGAAATGGAATTGCCGGCACATCGGTAGATGCTTTCGGCTGGTCTTCCGAATGGGCAGGGACCGGGCTGTCGGACTCGCGATTTCAGATCGTGTCCCCCGTTCCGAGTCTTTCGTACCAAGTTGCCGGCGGGGGATTGATCCAAGGGGGCAGTCGTGCAATACAGCTTTCAACGGCTCCTGAGCCGGTTCCCGCTTCGCTGAGTGTGTTGCGCACATTTCCCAATCAGAACACCACGATTTTCGGGAGCTTCCTGATGCGATTTCCAACTTCCGGAACGGGAAGCGACCAAATCGAAATACGCCTTCTGCGCAGCAGCACGACCCTCGTCACAATCCGATTTAATCCAACAAATCCATCGCCTCCTGTTGGCATGTTGTGGATTTTGAACCCCGGCGGCGGCCGGGGTTTTGTTGTCCCCGGTGACGGTCTTCAGACACATCTTGTAGTTTTTGAACTTCGTCCGAATGGCTACTCGGCATGGATCAACCCCACGTACGGCAGTTACGGAAATCCCAGTGCGAGCGGAGGCCCCGGTTCTGCTGCGGGCTTCGATGGGCTCGCTTTAGGAATTGAATCTACGGACTCCGCAGGGCCGACAACGTCCGTGGTGGTCGATGAGTTCAGACTCGGGTTCACTTGGGGTGATGTTGTCCCGCCACCCCCACCGCCCACACTTGTGCCAGCACTCGAAATTGCACCGGCGGTCAACCTTCGATGGCAGTCTCAGGCTGGCAAGACGTACCAAGTGCAGTATTCCTATGACATGAGCACATGGTTCAATTTTGGCACGACGATTTCTGGCAACGGCCAGATCAAGGAAGTTTTTGATTCGCCGGCTAACTCCGGTGCGAAGAAATTCTTCCGTGTTCAAATCCTGTGACCAACCGACGATTCCGCGGGCGGAGGAGGCGCGGGGCATTGCGGAGTCGGCAGAGGAAGTGTCGGCGGCGGGAGCCCAACGTAAGCGTAACGCGGGCCGCCTCTTGACGGGGCGGAGTCAGGCGACGGCTTTTT
>CAZFZN010000018.1:86285-140095 GCA_964523105.1 uncultured Akkermansia sp. | reverse complement strand
GTGGGTAGCAGGCAGGAAGCAGACGGGTGCAATTAAGTCCGACAGGCTGCTAGCGTCTGCGCCGGGAGATTGCAAACTCCGTAACTGGCCCTGCCCAATGACGGCTCCGGCTTTTTTCCCAATATTTCGCAATCCGGGCGGAAGCCTGAAAAGCAGGCTGGGAACAGGTGGCTATGCGGTATCTTTGAACAGGTAGCCTTCAATGGCGTCCCTGCATTGAGCCACAAGAACGGGGTCCTGCCGCCCTGCGGTTCGTGGCAGGAACAGTTCGAGCAGGTGTTTTGCGGGCGCGCCGAGGAAACGCTCGCGGAAGGCTTGCCAGTCGGATGCCGCAATCCCGACGGCTGTAAGCCGTGCGGTGAAGGCGGCTTCAATGGAGGCGGCTTCGACCAGAGATTGAATGCGAAATGATTGAATGACCTCCACTTCCCCGGCGCTGAAATGGCGGGCTTCCTCCGCGCTGATAGTCTGACTGAAGAGCCATTTGGCGCAGGGTTCCAGCAGCCAGGTGTTGTGTATGGCGGCAAGGTGCGCAAGGCCACCCAAGTGGTGCTTCACCTTTCGCACGCTATAGCAGCCGGTATCGGCGGAATCCGTGAGTTTCTCGAATTCCTCGTTATCCGCGCGACCAAAGGCGCTGACCATCGCGCGCAGCCGCTGAGGCAGCGTGAGGGAGGCGTAGAGGGTGGCAGTTTTCACGGGCGTTTGTGCGGGGATGGGAGTTGAGGTTTGACCGCTCGTTCGAGGGCTTCGAGTCGCACCCTGAGTTCCTCGGTTTCGATGATGCGGGAGAGGCTGGCCGCGGCGCTCAACAATTGCACGGCGGCGTCCGGGGTGATGCTGCCGGCGACGGCGGCATTCAGAATGGCTCCGGCGGCGGCTGCCGGGCTGGCGCCGGTTTCGATGGGAATGCGCACGCTTTCAGATTGTGGGCGCAGGGGCGGGAGCACGCGGTCGAGGATCATCCTGGCGGCGGCCATGTCGCCGGAGAGCGCGGCATCAAGCACGGTGCGGAGCACTTCATCCGCGCGCTCGGCGAGTTGCTGACGCAGGGCGGCGCTTTCGCTGCGGGGCCGGCCGGCGGGATTGCCGGAATGCCCCGGGCGGAATTGCCCGCCGGCGGTGCGTTCGACAAAATTAGCCGGCGCTGGCGGGGCCGGCGGCGGGGCGGCGGGTGTTGCGACTGCGGGACGGGATCGTCGTTTGGGTTCCATATGTTTTGAATGCCTGCGGGGGCTTGAGAAATCAGGTGAGGTAGAGGAGCCGCGAATGCTGGCCGGTTTTCTCATGCCGGACGCCGGGGAGCCTGACGGGATGCGCCGGGGTGAACACGCTGGCGTCCATGCCCAGCGCGGGGGCGATGAATTTGAGTTCGGCGATGTGCTCCGGCGGGGGGCGGTCGAACCAGCCGTGACAGGATTTGCCGCCGGTGTGGATGATGGCGCGCAGTTGCCAGTGCAGTTCTTCGCGAAGCCAGCGCAGCAGGCAGAGATTGCGCCGGATATTCTCGGTGCGTTCGTCAGGTGTCGCCGGCTTGCGGCCGATGGCTTCGTCCGCCTCCACTACCAGGAACGGCGAGGAATGCACCTTGCCGGCACTGCGGCTGAAGGTGCCAGGCTGAAACGTGTCCGGGCAGGTCATGGGGCGCGGCGGGTCGCCCGGATAGCTCTCGAACCAATCCGGCCACGTCTGGAAGTGGCATTCGTGACCGGGGCCGGAGTCCGTGGGATCGCCTATCCAGATTAGCGCGTCCGGCGGATAGAGGCGCGAGAGGAGTAGATGCCAATCGGGTTCTTGGCTGTCGAGAATGACGGGCGATTCGCGGCAAATGTCTGCCTCGGGCCAATCGAGGGTGAAGATACGCGCGGCCTGCTGGCGGGCTGCGTCGGCGAGTGCGGCGGAACGCCGGGCGAGTGCCGCCGATGCTCTGCGACGGAGGATTTCCCGGCGGGAGGGAGGCCGCGGCAGTGGACGGTCACCGGCCATCCCGGCGAGCTGCCAAATGCGCTGCCGGTGGACCGTGTCGCCCGGATGCGCGGCGCAGGCAAATTTCCCGGTGTCCATCCAGCAGGCGAGATGGTTGCCGGCGCGGTCGCCGCCTGATTCATGGCAAGCCGGGCAACGGGCGGTGAGTTTGGCGGCTGACTGGCGGACGTTTTCCAGTTTGGCGAGGTCGAGCATGGATTTCGGGTAATTTCTGTTTTGGTGCGTCACGGTGTCATTTCAGGGGCGGGAATGACACCATGACGCAGGGAATTCAGGTTTGGGCCAAAGTGATGTGCCATTCCCGGCGGTCGGCGGTGCGGTGTTGCCGCACGGTGAGGGGCGGGCGCGGCTTGGCTTCCAGCCGGCCCAAATAGGTGCCGCAGGAATTCGGCCAGTGCAGGAGTTCGCGAGCGTCGCGCTGGGTGCTGGCGTCGTCGAGCAGGGCCGCGCGCAGGGTATCCGCGGTGCCCTGCCAGGAATGGCGCGGCTCCAGCCAGCGGGCGATAAGCAGGGCCAGATGGGCCTCCGGGGCCATTTCGTCGAGGGCGCGGGCGAGTTCGGGGTGATGCCATGCCGCAATGCCATAGCGGTCGCTGCGAAGAATCGGCGGCACCTGGTAGGAAAGCAGGTAATCGGCGACCGCGGGCAATTCGTCGCGCACTGCCGCAACGAAGGCGGCCCACCGCTCCATCGTGCCTATTGCCTGCGGCCAGGCGAAAGGACGGCAGCGCAGAATGAGGATCTTGTCCGCGATGTCGGCGGCCAGCGGGGGAATGATGAGCAGGCGTTCCGGCTCGTCATTCAAGGAAATGGTGAGCCTCCAGAATGGCGCGAGATTGATGATGGGGCGGTGCTTGGCGTGACACGGCTGCACGTCATTGACGCAGATTTGTTTGATGTTGGACGCGAGGGCCAGCCGGCTCCTGATGCTGGTGTCGGGGTGCTCGTCCTCCAGCATGAGATGCTCGGCCCCGAAAAGTTCACCGTTAAAGGTGGTTTTGCCCTGCAAGTAGGGCGCGCACTTCGCAGAGCGTCCGCCCAGCAGCGCGGTGACGATGTGGTTCTGCAGGACACTCTTGCCGCATCCCGCCGGCCCTGCGAGCACGAGGGCCTGACCGGGCCGGCGTCGCTGCTGATAAAGACTCTGCACTGCGGACGCCAGCCAGCCCAGCAGGGAATCCCATTGCGGACCGGCTTCCGGCTCGTCAGGGCCGGCGACAAGTCCGGTGAGCACGGCGCGAGTGAGCGGCCAGTCGCCTGGCGCGGGAGTGATGAGGCGCGGGCTTTCTGTGACCAGAAACCGTTCGCCGTTTTCTTCATAGAATCCGGAGGGCCGGCCGGCCAGCGGACCGCAGAATCTCACGTCGCGCGTGTCCTGGAGGGCGAGCAATTCTTTTTCGATCCCATTAAGAGTCTCGCCGGCTTTCTTCTCATCATCGGACAGTGAGCCGGAAATGCCTTTCGATTTGAGCAGACGTTTGAATCCCGCTTCACTGTGCGAAAGCCAGCGTCCGCCTGAGTTTCGCATAAGGTATTCCTTCCGGGCGCTATCATAATAAGCGTCCACGGTGGGCTGGGCGGGGCCGATTTCGTCGTCCGCACAGACTCCCAGCGCCGCGGAGGGCAGGAGGGGAGCCGGTGCCGCGCACGGGGCGGCTGGTGAATCTGAATTCGATCTCATCGCGCAAGTTTTGTTGCGCCGGGCGCTGCGTGCTTTATGGTCCGGGACACTTTGGCCAGTGCGAAGCCGGTGCCGTCCGCGAGGGCGCGCCGGCTTTCTTTATGAAGCAGGAGACTGAGCACGGCGGCGCGGGCGGAAGGCTGTGGCGTCACGCGGCTGTGTGGTGTGAGCGGCGAGGAAGTTATCAAGGTCGCTGCGGCGAAAGCGGATGATGCCGCCGACGGTGATGCACGGAATGCGCTTGGCGGCGCGCCAATCGTCGAGGGTGCGAACGGCGATGGTGAGGTAGGCCGCGGCCTCCCTCTTGTTCATCAGGTCCGGCCCGTTGGACTTGCCCGCTTGGGTGGCACGCTGCCGGAGTTCAGGCAGGAGCGTCAGGTCGCCGGTGTTTTCGATTTGGGTGATGAGCGCAGCAAGGCCGGCGCTCCCGCTTTGGTTTTTCGTGGTCTCGTTCATAGGAACAAGCCGCCGAAGATTGCCATCGGGCGTGAGTTGTCGCTATGGGGTCCGGAATAATTGCGAACCCCACGAATCAAGGATCGAGCACCGGCGGGTCCACCCCGGCGAGACCGATGGATCGAAGCGCCGCCAGGACTTCGCGTTTTCCCGGCGGTTTTTCCATGAGAATGGCAAGACCAGCGCGCAATTCAGAAACGCGGGGTAGCCGGTGTTCTGCGCCAATGAAAACATCTGTGACCGCCAAAACCAGTTTTTGCAGGTAGTTCTTCCCGCGTGGGGCACGGTCCCCGGTCTTGTAGAGGAATCGGTGCCTAATCAGATGCTGCGCGATTTTTCTGACGTAAGCAGGATAGTCCTCTTCTACTTTTTCAGGAGCGCGCTCCATGAGAGAAGCGAGTGCGCGAAAAAAGCCGGCGTTGCCGGCTCCGATGTTCTTGTGCAGGTGGAGAAGCGCGCCTTTTCTGCAATTGTCCGCGCTGTGTTCCGCGGCGGCGAGGCTGGAACAATTCAACAAGTGAGGCGGAAACGGACAGTCGCAGCCTCTCATAAAGCGCAGGAAACTCATGGCGTCCTGCTGGTTCATCCAATGCTCGCCGAGTTGGAGCCGCAGTACCTCCGGTATGAAATACGTGCGCCAATAAAGAAACGAGCTGACCCGTTCCGGTGCCTCGCCTTCTAGCAGCGGGATATACTGCTTCATTAGCAGGGAAAGGTGACTCTTAATGTGAGCCTCGCGCGGCATCTCCTCGGCCAGGCTTTTCCTGGCCCGTCTGCGCTTTAGTTCCTTCGGATCTTCTGAGGAGTGGTCTTTCATCTCAAGACACGGCACGCAGTTTGCGGAACGGAACGGTTTTGGCTGGCGGAGCGGGCGTTACTTTCCACCACGCGGCAGCATCGGCCGGACTGGCGACGTTAGCGTAGTGAGTACGGACAATGCCTGCACTGTTGCCCATTTCCTCCGCGACAGTCGCGGCATTCCTGGTCACCGCGAGGCGATACGTCCCGAAGCTGTGGCGCAGGAGGTTTTCCTCCCAGATGATACCGGCGGCGAGTGCGGCGCCATCGAGGAGCTTGCGGTATCGGCTGTCCTTCATGCCCAGGGGCGCAGAGGGCAAGCCGGCGACGGGTCTGAGCCAGGCGACGGCGCAGGCGGGGATTTCACAAGTGCGGCGGCGGTTGGTTTTGGTGACTTCGGAGGGGAGTTCCACGTACGGCGCAGCACCATCGAGGTGGATATGGTGCCAGTGGAGGCGGCAGGCCTCGGCGCGGCGGAGTCCGCAGAAGGCCTGGAGAACAAGGAGGGGGCGGAGCGCATCCGGTGCGGCGGTCAGAAGCGCTGTAAGCTGCGAGGGCGTGAGGATGGGCGGGGCTTTGCGAATGATCTTCGGCTTATCGAGGCCGGCGAGGGGATTGGCGGGGAGATAGCCGCGTTTCACGGCGAGGGTGAACACACTGCCGATGACGCGGGCGTAGTTGGTCCACGTCTGCGGGGCGACGTCGAGGCGATGCAGCCAGGTTTCCACGTCGCGGAGGGTGAGGTCGGCAAGCTGGCGTGGGCCGAAGTCAAGGCGGAAGCGCTCCAGCCGGTTTTTGAGGTCGTCCTGATGCCGGGCGCTGAGCTTGCGACGGTCGGCGGCATCCATGCGGGCGTCTATGGCCTCGCCGAGGGTGTGCGGCGGGCGGGCCGTCTCATGCGCGGCGATGGCGCGGGCGATGAGCGCGGAGAGCGACGGGGCATCCTGGCGGCGTGCCGCCCAAACGCGGTATTTGATGAGGGCCGCGCGTTCGTCCTCCTCAATGCTGCCGTGGCGCGTGCCGTGGTTATCCAGTTCCGTCTCTTTGCTCTCAGCAAACGCCGCGGCCTCCGGCTGGGTGGCGAAATAGGCGTAGCGCCGGGCCGGCGTTCCATCCGGCAGGGTTTCTTTGTAGGCGACTTTGAAACGATAGCGCGGATGCCGCACGCGGAGGATGGAAACTGTTTTGCGCATGGCGGCAGATAGCGCCAAATCACGGCAGAAAGCAACAGAAAACAGATACAGAATAGATACACCGTCACGGAATCGGCCATTTTCCAATATTCACCGCGGTCTTCAAAACCGTTGTCGCCAAGTGATCCTTGGCGGGCTTGGTTCGATTCCTTGCCTCTCCGCTTCCGCTCACACCCCTGACAGCTCCCTACGGCGCGAGCGTCCACGAAATGCGCGCAAAGAAGCGGCCGGACTGAACTCCGGCGAGCGATACGCGCACCTCACGGAGGTCGATGGCGCCACTGGTCGAGACGACCCTGTCCTCGAGGATGCGCGCGGCATCCGGAGCCCAGTTGCCGGTTCCGTCCATGAACTGAACCGTATGCGTCAGTTTCGGGTCGTCGTTGCGCTGGCGAAACTGCAGCACCAGTTCTCCACCGACAAAATCCCCCGTGAGACTGCCCTGGGGACCGGCATGCGCCGGATCGGTGCCTTCCGCGTATTCCTTGAAATTGGTGGCTCCGTCTCCGTCAGGGTCCGCATCCGGACCGATGATCGCCGGATCGGTTATGCCCGGGAAAGCCGCCTGCAGGAAGCCGTCAAAACCAGTCAGGACTTCCGGTTCGCCCAATGTCAGGAGATCGCCCGCGACCGGAAAAACGCCGTTCTCCGGCAGCGGAAAAGGCGTCGGCTGGCCGAAGGAGTCCACGGCCTGCGCGTCGGCCACTTTGAATTCCAGGGTCTCACCGACGGCACCGGCCCCGGTCAGATTGGCGGTCACCAGCAGCTGCATGGTCGCATTGGCAGGAACGATCACTTCGAACGGAAGCTCGACCGTGCCATCATTCGAGGGTGGAACGACTCCGGAGACGAGCTCTGTGTCACCGGCGGAAATCGCGCCATCCGTGTTGCGATCAAGCCAAACGCTCAGTCCGCCCAACGCGGCGGCCTCGTTCGCAGAGCCGGAAGCTGTGAGGCGTATCCGGTCCACCAAAGCATCGGCATTGACCGCCGTGAACTCGACCGGCACAAGGATCGCGTTCCGCTCATTGGCGGGCACCGTCCGTGACTGCGGCGCCGAGCCGGCCCGCCGCCTGACCGTCAGCCCCTGCACATCCCCTCCCCCGCCGGGCACAGAGAAACCGGAAGTGGAGTGCGTCGTCAGGTGTGTGACCGTCGCATTGACCCGTGGAGCGGTGATTGCAGCGGGAAACAGGGTGAATTTCCCGTCTTTCACCACCGTCTCTCCTATCAAGTCTCTCCCCTCGTCGCCGGTATCGGCAAATGCCTGGACGGTGCTTCCGTCCGGAACCCGGGCGCGGTCCACCGTTCCCTCTATCCGCGCGGAGCTGACCGACGTCAGGACCGGAGGTGGCAACTCATGGTTCCCGCCGTTGATATTCTCGATTCCCCGCCCGGCCGCGTGACTGGTGATCGAATTGTCCAGAATCTCGTTCCCTGCAGTGGCAGATCCATCGACGAGGACGCCATGATTGCCATTCCCTCTAATGATGTTTCCTGCGGATACGGTGACTCCGACGCCGCCTCCGGTGACGATGAACGGCCCGCCAATCCGGTTGTTGGACGCGCCGCTCTCCAGTTGGATGCCGGAGCCGGCATTGGGGGCGCTCCAGGCAACAGGGTGATCGCGAACTCCAATACGGTTGCCTTGAATTCGATTCCCGGATGATCCGGCACCGGAGACCAGGATTCCGTGCCGGCTGCTGCTCACGACTTGATTTTGCAGCAGCGAACCCGGTTCACCGATTTGATTTCCGGGAGAATTGAGGACGAGGATTCCGTCCGGTTTGTTCCCCAGAACTGACGGGAATTCGTCGCTCCCGATGATGTTGCCCACGATCCGGTTTCCGCCTGGCCCGCCAATGACAGCGACTCCGCCATAGGTAAGAAACGGAGCGGCCGCGAGGCCGTTCTGCCGCTCGATGCATTGCGGTCCAACCGTGTTGCCGCCCGTATTGCGCAACATCACGCCGGCAATGCCGTTCGATCTCATCCGGCAACGGACAATCCGGTTGCCCGCTCCGCCGCCTCCGGAAGGTCCGTCGATCATGACTCCGACCGCATTGTTGTTGAGGTTGTTATACGAACTGCTCTCTTCGCCCAAGATGTTTCCGCCCGCCCCTCCGGTGAAAAGCACGCCGATGCCTGTGAACTGCGCGTCCGTCGCCGCCGCGTAGTCCGACGGCCAGTTCACGAATGAGCCTGTGAGACTGATCGTATTGCCGGTGATCCGGTTGCTCAGGGCCGGATTGGGAATCGTCACTCCCGAAAATTCGATTCCGGCACGGTTGTTATAGCTGATTTGATTGCCCTCGCCCTCCGCATTGCCGCCGATGCGGTTGGCGAAGGCCTGCCCGCGTATCAGAATGCCGGTGCCATTCGGCAGATTTGTGGAGTCCTCGTCCGAAAGCCGGTTGAAGGTCCCAATGTAATTATTGATAATCACATTGCCGTTGGCGGGAGTCGGCGGCGGCTGACCCGGTACGACCGTGCTTTGGAAGGCGCCGCCGGCCTCCAGCAGAATGCCGGACTGCAGATTCGCCATGATGGTATTGTGTGAGGCCATGGCATAAAGCCTGCCGGCCGGTCCGATGGCATCCACGACCGGATTCCCTTGAAGCCCTATCATGTTACCGCCGCTTCCCTCTGTGATCTGAATGCCGTGGAGATTGCCCTCGTTTTCACCGAAATATCCGGTCCCGATGTGAGAGCCGAGCACGGTGACGTTCGTCGTATCAGCTCCCGCGATGCGAATTCCCGCGCCTGCAGTGTGAGCCACGACGTGCACATCGCGCACGAACTGCCGGGAACCGATCACTACATCACGGGCTCCGTCCTTCACTGAAATGCCGTGGCCCCCGTTCCCCAGCGGAAACAGTGTGATGGGACGGGCATAAAACGGGTAGAGAGCGATGGCGGCACCGTTGTCGATCCGGCCCACGTCCGTGTGATTGATGCGGACATCCGCCGTTCCCGGCCCTGCTATCACGATGCCATCCGTGGCATTGCCCCCGATGAAATTGCGGGCAAGAACGTTATCTATTTCATCACGCAGCGTTCCGAGGAGAATGCGTTTCGCTCCGCTGGAAACCGCGATTCCGCTTCCCGAGTTGGGCATGGCGGTGGGAACTGTGTTCCGGTTGTCGTAGCCGATCCTGACGGCATGGACCGTAATGTCCGTCGCTGCAGGTCCGGTGATGAAAATGCCATGCCCGGGAGACTCCGGCCCGTCGGTGTTCCCCACGATGTTCAGTCCGCCAATGGATGTCCCCGGAGATTCCGCCAGAATACCGGCGCCGGCGTTTCCGCTCACGATCGGATAGAAGTTGGCATAAGTGGTTTCCGGAGGGCCGATGCGGTTCCGTGACGTGGCTGCGCCTGTCACTCTAACGCCACCGCGTGAATTGGAACGAATGTCTCCGGCATCGACCTCATTGTCCGATCCTCCGTTCTCAATGAGGACTCCATAGCCGCCATTCTCGGAACACTCCACCGGCTGCAGCGGGAAGCCCTCCAAAACGAACTGCCTCTGAGCGCCCAAAAAGCGGTTCCACTTCACACCCGTGCCGCTCAAAGAAATGCCGCTCCCGCCGCAGTTCCGCACATCCACCCCGTCAAAGCTGTATTGCTGCACCGCGCCCGAGAGAACCACCCCATGGCCCATGGCATTCCGCACGGCCGTGTTTGAAAAGAACCCCGTATGCGCCCCCCCGCTGACAAAAATTCCGGCATCGGAGACAAAGTCAATCAGACACCCGCTGACAAACAATTCCCTGACCGGACCATTCACGGAAATACCGGTCGTGCCGCCCGCCAGGAGGTGCAGGGAACTCAGCTGAATTTGAGAACTTGAACCACTGACCGAAACTCCCGCTGCAGGAAATTGGGACAGGGTCAGTCCACTCACAGAAACCCGGCTTTCGCCATCGATCACGAACCCCCCGCCCTGAATCAGCGTTTTTGTTACGCCCCGGCCATTGACGGAATCATACCTGCGCAAACCCGGCAGGACGCCGCCCGCCACGAGGGGCGTGCCATCGAGCCGGGTCTCGAAATAAATCGGATCCCTGGAGGCAACTCCTGGCGTCTGATCCTGCCGGTCCCATCCGAAAATCCAGTCGGACTCAAAACTTTCCCAGGGCAGAGGCGAGTTTTCCGGCCGTCGCGTGATCGGGCGCCCCAGTCCGGAGCCCGTTTCTCCGCCCGCGGCCAGCAGCATCGCCTCACGCAGGGTGAGATGGGCATCCGCCGCGTTTCCGTCGGCGACAGTGCTGACCACCAATTCCCATCCTGCCGGAGCATCTCCAGGGACATATTCGGGTCTTACCGGAGTGAAGGTGACGACATTGCTGCCTCTGGATCCGGACACGACGCGCACGTTGACCGGAGCATCGGTGTTGGGAACCCGCACCATCAACCTGGTTGAATCGCCCCCGCTCACCGGCAGTTCGATTCCGTTATCGATGAAGACCCTGTTGCGGGACAATTCCGGATCAAATCCCTGGCCCGCGATCTCCATCAGTCCGTTGGCCACAGGAGGGTCGGGATTGATCGCGAGAATCTCCGGATCCGCCAGCACTGTGAACCCGGAGCGCCCCGGGGCGAGGCGCTGGCTCGAGACCGTTCCCTTTTCCAGGACGGTGACGAACACCGGCGTGACGACGGGCGCATTCGAACCCGGAAGTTCCGGGACCTCCACGACCAGCATCGTCCGGCTGGCAGCGATCACCAGGGCCGGCGGCGATCCGCTGAGCGGATCCTCCGGCGACGTCCCCGGGTCTCCGAAGCGCACCAGGTTGTCTTCGTTGAACGCGGAGAAGTTCTGCCCGTGCAGCACGACCACCGATCCGCGCTGCCCGCCTGCGGGACTGAACCGCGTGATCTCCGGCCGCAGCGGGTCGCCCACGGCCACGAGCAGCGAATCCACTCCCAGTGTGGTCCAGACGTTCTGAGAGCCGGCGGCCAGTCCGAGATAGTGACCCAGGTTGAATGTGAAATGAATGCGCGCTCCGGCCTGCGGAATATCAGTCAGCAAGTCGAGTGCTGAGAGCACATTCTTGACGCGGGCCACTTCATTTTTGAGCGACGGTTTGAACGGCTCGAAGATAGCCTTGTCGGTCGCGATCTTCGCCGCCTGCCGCACTCCTTTCAGAAATACATCGACCAGGAAGGCATAATCCGGCTGCCCGCGCGCCAGCTTGCGGTCGATCTCGATGGCCATCGAACGCGCGATGGCGAAGATGTCGTCCGGAGTGACGAGGCCTCCGGATGACTTCTTCGCACCCTTCACCGTGACGGCGGCGCCCCGCAGCTTTCCTCCCTTAACGATGACGCCGACCGTTTCCATCAGAGCCAGAGAGCAGTTCAAAGTGAACATGAGCCTGGCTTTCGTGCTTCCGTCAGGCAGCGCGGCGATCAACTGGTCCTGCGGCGAAACGACGGTTCCGTTGAACATCCGGATCAGATAGAGCCCTGACTGGTCCCGCGGCAGCACCACCTCCCGGTTTCCGGCCTGCGTCGGCCAGATGGCTTTGGTAAGTTTGTCGATGTAGGGACTGAGTGACAAAGGATAGCCGGCGAGTTTCGTGGAGCCTCCGCCGGAAAAAATGTCCGTGAAAACGGGGAAGTTGTCCGACCGGAGATACACCTGGCTGAGGCTTCCCTCCTGATTCCGGATCTGACTGATGGAACTGAAGTCATTGGTCCTGATGCGATAGGCGGCCAGCATATGATCCACGGGCGTGCCCTCGAATGTCAGATAGGGAAGCAGTTCCCATTTCCGGTCCCCGAAGGGGAACACCGCAGTCGGCACTCCCCGGTCGTTTCTCGAATACTGAATGAGCGGGGTCCCTGACGGATCCCCGGGAGCCGTCCTGGACACATACTGCCGGAAGTCCTCTTCATCGAACCCGGGGATGGCGAGGTAATGAGGAAACGGCGGCGAACCGGCGGGAACATCGAAAACCGAATCGACGTAATCTTCACGATAGGGCGGATCGCCCGGCGGCGCATCCCGCGGTGCCCGGGGACCGCGCCCGGCCTGAGCCGCCGGTGCCTCGCGGGTGGCGAATTCCAAAGCCGGCACGAGCGCTTCCAGAAGAGCCGCGCGCAATGCCGCAGAACCGGAGAAATCCATGCCGGCCGCCACCGCGGAATTGATGGCGGTTTCAGCTGTCCCCATCGCCGGAAGGCCATTCAGATAGGCAAGGCGAGTGTCGGCGTCCTCTGGATCGGAAGTGTAGATTCCGGGAAAAGAAAACAGCATCGCCAGTGCCGTCGAGCGTGCGCTCAGGGTCACCGATGCGGTCGTGTCGGTGGCCACGGCCATGAAAACCGGTTCGGATTCCAGACGCGACGCGGACACGAATGTCGGCTCGCCGACGCTGATATCGACGGAGAACGGAGCCGCGGTTTGTTCGCTGTCCGCGGCGAAAGTCCCGACTCCGTAGCCCGAAACGTTGAGCGGCAGCGATGCATCGAACCCGGCGCTGACAAGTCGCGTGATGTCCAGCACAGTGTCGGTCACTTCCCGGGCTCCGCCTTCCTCCCGCAGTCCCAGGCGCCCCGGTCTCACTCCCGCCGGCACGACGAATCCGATCGCTTCCGCCGTCACGCTGGACGGAGATACCTCGGTCTCGCCGATCAATACGCGCCAGGTTCCGGCGGGATCAAATCCAGTTCCGGTGAGGGTGACGGTTTCTCCGGCGCGCGCGATCGAGGTGCTTACCGTATCGAGTTCGAAGGCGCCGGCGGCGCAGGGGATCAGGCAGGCGGTGGTCATCCGCCACTTGAGGCCCCGGCTGCTTCGCAGGCGGGGCAATTGAGTTCTCCCGTCAGCGCGAACCTTCCGGTTCAGGATGCTCTGACACAACTTCGTGAGGCGAAGCAGGGCATTCATGCCGTTGGCACTACTTCGACATGACCGGGTAATCAAGCGACTGAGACCTCGAATTCCCCCCGCGCTGCAATGACCGGCAGGGAGAGTGCGGGCCGTGACGGCACGGGCATCTGCGGTTTCCAGTTAGGGCCGTTTCACGGTCCTGGTGCGGAAATACGGCTGAGGCGTGGTGCCGGGGTAGTCGCCGGACAAGACCGCCGTCCGGGTCACCAGGTCACTGACGGCTTTCAAGAATCACCCGCCAGGCCGTGCCGGTTTGCGCGGCGCGCTCCGGCGTCCCGGTTAGTCATCCGCCCCCGTCAGCAACTCCTCCACCAGTGCCGGCAGCACCGCGGTGGCGGTGCCGGTGCGGCGTTCATCGAAGGCCTCGGAGGCGGCAGTGTCGGCGAGGTTGACTTCGATCGTCCGGGCTCCGCGCAGAGCCGCCGTTCGCACAAATCCCGCGGCGGGATAAACGTGACCGGACGTGCCGACGGCGAGAAACAACCGGCACCGCGCCAGTGCGTCCATAATTTCATCCATATGATAGGGCATTTCGCCGAACCACACGATGTCCGGACGCACGCCGCCGGGCCGGCTGCAGCCGGGGCATTCCGTGGCGCGGCTCATTTCACCGCTCCAGCGGGCACGCGACCCGCAGCGCCCGCATAACGCTCCGAGCAGTTCGCCGTGCATGTGGAGCAGGCGCCGGCTGCCGGCGCGGTCGTGCAGGTCGTCCACATTCTGAGTCACCAGCAGAAACTCCCCTGGCCACGCCCGTTCGAGTCTCACCAGGGCTTCGTGCGCGGCATTCGGCTGCACCGTCGCGAGGGCGGCCCGGCGCTGATTGTAAAAGTCATGCACCAGCGCCGGGTTGCGCGCGAAGGCTTCCGGCGTGGCCACATCCTCCACCCGGTGCCCCTCCCACAGCCCGTCGGCGGCGCGAAAGGTAGGCAGGCCGCTTTCCGCCGAAATGCCGGCGCCGGTGAGGACGACGAGGGTGTTTGAGTCTTGGCGCATGATCGAACCTGCCAAAGCGCGGCGTGTCCGCCAGGGAGTTTGCGCCGTCATTCATGCTAATTTTTCAGCAATAAATGGAAGAAGTTATCCGGGGCCAGGCGTAATTCCCTCACCCTGCTTTACAACAGTCTTACAGAATCTGCTGTCAAAGCACGCTTCCCTCTCCCTCCCTGCCCTGTCCATCCGCGCCATGAAAAAGTCCCTGCTCCTGTCCCTGCTCACTCTCGTCACTTCCCTCCGCGCCGCGCCGTTCGATGATGCCGCGGCGCTTTTGCAGTCGAAGAAATTCGCTGAAGCCGCCGCCGCCTTCGCCGCTCTGCCGCAGGGCGAACCGGTTTACCTTCAGGCACTGAGTCTTCATCTCGCCGGCCGGCAGGATGAAGCCATCGCCGCCGCGGACAGGGTGCCGGCGGATTCTCCGTGGGCTTTGAAAGCGAAATTCCTCAAAGCCGCCGCGCTCACCGCCGCCAAAAAGCACAAGGACGCCGAAGCGATCTATGCCGCGGAAGCCGCGCGTGCGTTTTCCCCCGAACGCCGCGACGCGCTGGTGAAGGCGCTCCTCGAAGTCGCCGACGAAGCCGTGAATCCCGTCGCTGCCGGCGAAGTGAACCCGCCGCAGCCGGACTACAAAAAGTCCGCGAACCTCTGCGAGAAAGTCCTCGACATGCCCATCACTACCGGCCTGCGCTCCGCGGTTCTTTACAAAAGGGCGACGCTGCTGCAGAAGTCCGGTCAGCCAGATGCCGCGCACGCCGCCTTCCATGCGTGGCTGCTGCTTTTTGACAGCACCTGGTCGCTCTCGCTGCCCGGCGGCAAGCCGCAGCCGGAAGGTAAACCCTCACACAAGGAGCGCCTCGCCGCGCGGCTGCACCTGGCGGAGAATCTGCTCGCGCTGGGCCGCTACGGCGATGCGCGTGCGGTGGCTAAAGAGCTCCAGGAGCACGTGAGCAAACTCCAAGCCCTGCCGGAAGGCATCGAGCCGCTCGACTACGCCGGTGATGCTGCGTGGATTTACGCGCGAACTTTCGGCCCTCAGCAGCAGAACCGACAGCAGCAGGGTGCCCGGCAACAGCGTGAGATGCAGCAGCAGTCTTTGCAGAATGAGGTGCAGCAAAACTTCACTCCTCCACCGGCTCCGCTGCTGCCCGGCCCGCAGGGTGCCGTCGGCCCCATCGGCAGCCCCTTCCAGCAGTTCGCCAACGCCGTGCCGTTCCCCGCGCTTGGCGCAGCGCCCAACTACACCGTCGAGGACTACCTCCGCGAACTCCGCGCCTTCCTCACCGCTCACGCCCCGCACAAAGCCGCACCGGATGCCTCCGAGGCCATCGCGCGCACATTGGATCAGTCGGACAGGTCAGACTCGTCCGACAAGTCCGACCAAACCATCGCCGCATGGACCGACTTCATCGAAGCGAAAAACTACACCTTCGACCCCAACGCCGAAGCCAACCGCAAGCCCGACGCCGCCACCGGCCAGACTCCTGCGGAAGCGCTCCTGAAGCGCCAGCAGGCCGCCGCCTTCCGCATCGGTCAGATCCACTACGACCACCGCCGCTATGCCGAAGCCATCACGCAGTGGCAAAAGTACATCGCCGCGCATCCCAACGGCGCCGACTGGCAGCGTGCGCAGAGCAGCATCATTGACGCCGAATTCCAAAGCGGTCTCACTGCCGTCGCCGCGGGCGATGAAAAGAAGGCGCGCGAAATCTTCGACGGCTTCCTCGCGCGCTATCCGCTCGATGCCCGCGCGCGGCAGATTCTCTTCATCTACGGCCAGTTTCATTACGCCGCCGGACTGGTGCAGAAGGGACAGCCCACGGATAAAACGATGCCGCATTTCCAGAATGCGATCACCGAATGGTCGCGTCTCATCGGCAAGTATCCGAACACCGAGGAGTCATCACTCGCCTTATATAATACCGCGCTCATTCTCAGCGACGAACTCGGGCGGCTCGAAGACGGACTCGCTGCATTCAAGCGCGTCACCTGGGGCCAGTGGGCCGGGCCGGCGAAGCAGCGCGTGCAGCTCATGAGCAGCAAGTCGCTCGCCGTCGCCAGCGAGCGCGTTTTTCGCCTCAATGAAACGCCTGCGGTCAAAGTGAGCCTGCGGAACATCGAGAAGCTCAAAGTCAGCCGCTACCCGCTCGACGTCGAAGCCTTCTTCCGCAGCCGCCACCGCATGGATGCGATTGATCTCCTCGACATCGACCTCATCGCGCCTGACAAGACGTGGGACGTTGACGTGAAGGATTTTTCCCGCTTCCGCAGCATCCAGCAGGAAATCCCGGTCGAATTCCCCGACGGCAAGCCCGGCGCTTACATCGTCCGTGTGGAAGCCGACGACTGGCAGGCGACCACGCTGCTGGTGCGCAGCGACATTGACGTGCTCGTCGAATCCGCGCGCCGGGAATTACTCGCCTATGTCCACAGCGCCGACAAGAAGCCCGTGGCCAATGCCAGCGTGCTGCTGAGCGACGGCGAAAAGATCATCGCCACCGGCACCACCGGCGCGGATGGCGTCTTTCGCGCCAAGCCGGAGGGCATCGAAAAGACCGGCACCGTGCGCGCCTTTGTCAGCACCCCGCAGGGCATGGCCGGCAGCTTCCTCGAAACCGCCGGCCTCGCGCTCAGCACCCAGCCGGAGAAAATGGCGCGTGTCTTCTTCGACCGCAGCAGCTACCAGGCCGGCGACACCGTCAGCTGGCAAGCCATCCGCCGCGACGTGAAGGACGGCGCCTTCCCCGTCTCCCCTCCAGGCGACAGCTGGAAATGGCGCGCGCAACTTCCCGACGGGCGGCTCATGTATGAAGGCGACATCAAGTGGGATGCGCTCGGCCTCTGTAGCGGGAGCTTCCGGCTTCCACCCTCCGCCTTTGAAGGCGACTACAAAGTCCGTGTCTTCCTCAACGACGCCAATAGCGTGCAGGGGATTTTCAGCGTGGAGGAACAGCCTGAGCCAAGCCGTGGCTACGTCACGCATTCGTTCTCGCCGACGTCGCCATACAAAATGTACCATGTCGCCCGTGGCAATACGCTGAAGGGCACCTTTAAGGCTCGCTGGGCCAATGGCCTTCCTGCTGGTAATCTTCCGGGAGTGCTGACTATGCCGGATGGTGCGAAGAAAGCTGTGACAACCGATGCGGAAGGCGTTGTCTCATACGAGTTCCCAACTATTACGCTCTCCGCTCGCGAGGTTCCTCCATATTCGGTCGCCTTGGAGGTTCCCAAGCTGGCAGAGACAGCGGAAGAATGGTTCGTAGTGTACCACTCCGACATCTTCGCGCGATTCAGCAAAGTGCCGTCAGTCGTAATGGCGGGGGAGAGCTTCGATCTGGATGTTTCAGAGCGGGATGACTCGTTCTTGGTGATTCGTGGTGAGACACGAGAGATTCCTTTCAAGCTCTCCATCGTCCGCCGCGATGCGCCAAAACCGAGCCGCGTGCTGGAAGGCGTTCCCTGGATCAGCGGCTTCACGAATCCGTCCGTCGACACGCCGGTTTCGGAAGTCGAAATCAGAACCGGCGACAACGGCGAGGCTGTGCAGCCGGTGACGCTGCCGCAGCCGGGCACTTACGTTTTGAAACTCTCCGGCAAGGACAAAGCCGGCAAAGACATCACCGCCGAGACCACGCTGCGCGCCGCAGGCGGCGACGACGACGCTAAACTCCGCCTGCTCGCGCCGGATGTGCCGCTCATTGCCGGGCAGACGCTCAAGCTGCGCGTGCAGTCAGGCTTCGCGCATCCGAACGCGCTCGTCACCGTTCACGCGCAGGAGTTTTTCAGCCATCAACTCGTCGCGCTCCAGGCCGGCGCGAACACGCTCGACATTCCCGTCATTGCCGCGCACGCGCCGAATTTCCGCATCACCGTCGCCGCGATGGATGGGCGAAATGTCCACATCGCCTCGCGCCCGTTCGAGGTGCGCAGCGGATTGAAAGTGTCGCTCGCCGCCGAGGGCGACGGCTACTCGGTGAAGACCACCGACCTCGCCGGGAATCCCGTCGCCGCGCATGTCATCACCCGCGCCGAAAGTGGTCCGCTCAATCCCCTGAGCGGCGAGCCTCACAAGTCCGAGCCGAGAATCATCATCCCCACGCGCGCCACCGGCCTCAGCATCGAAAGCAGCGCCGCCTTCTCCCACACCGGCGCCTCGCTGCGGAAGCAGGGCGATCAATTCGTCGCCGCGCTCAACGACATGATGCTGCTCTGCAACATCCAGGAGGCGGAGCTTTCCTTCAATGGGAGCAACACCCTGCTCCTGGACAACAACCGGAGCTTCATGCGGGGGAACTCTTTCCTCGTCGCCACGGGAGTAAAAAACCGCGGCGTCTTCGTCATCAATCCCGGCCTGCGCGATGTGAAACTCGACGCCCTCGGCACAGAGGTGAAGATCCTCACCAAAGGCGTGCCTGATATAAGATGGACTGAACATGAGGCCCGTAGCACGGGCATGGCTTCCAGCCTGCCCGTGTTCGACACGCAAGATGGAGCAAACACGGGCAGTCTTCGACATGCCCGTGCTGCGGTCCAAACCCTCGACACGATCGTGGACACCGACGCTTCCGGCGTGAAGAAGTTCGGCGAACTCAAAGGCCCCGCGGCCAAAGCCATGATCGCCTATGCCGTGGATGGCACTTCGCTCTTCGCGGGAGATGTGCTGTTTATTCCGTCGCAGATGAAGCTGGATCTGCGCGTTGTGCCGCCGAATCAGGTCACGCCGGGACAGGCTTATGGAATTCCCGTCTTCGTGCAGAACCGCACGGCTGCCGCAGCAGAATACGATCTGGAACTGACTGTCACCGTGGCCCGCAACTTTACGGACATCATCAAAGGAAAGTTGACAGCGGGGCCCGGGGACACGGCATCCATGATCTTCAACACCACCGCGCTGGAGGCCGGTGTCTCACAGCCGCTGAAGATAACGGTCAAGTCAGGCGACGATAGTGCCGCATGGGAGGGAAGCTTGACTGCGCGGTCCCTCAGTGTCACCTCCGTCGTCCCCGCCGGCGGACTGTTCGCCCAGGGCGAACATTCCCTCACGCTGCCCGGCGACGAAACGATCACGCTGGATGCGGAAGGAAAGCCGCTCGCCGCGCCCATTGTGAAGAAGGCCATCGGCTTCCGGCTCACCAAAGCCGCGGACCTTGCGTCGTTCCCTGGAGCTTCGCTTAATGCTGCGGGTGAACTCGCCGACGCCAGCGAACCGCAGAATGCCGCGAGCGATTTGCTGCATGTGCTCTCCGCATACGCCGGAGCCAATGAGGATGCGAAGCCCGCACTGCGCGCGCGACTCGAACTGCTCGTGGCAGAACTCGCCGTCACCGAGCACGAAGGCGGCTGGGCGTGGGAAAACATTGATATTGCTCCAGGGTTGCTGACGACCGGTTTCACATGGCGCACGCTGCTGGAAACGAAAAGCTCGGGCGTCATTGTCAGCGACATGCTGCTGAAGCGCACCGCGGCCTTCGTCGCCGGTCGCTATGGCGGCATCGGTGCGACCGATTTTGAGCGCAAGGCCACCACGCTCCAGGCGATGGCCGCCGCTGGGAAAGCGGACTTCTCGCTGCTCAATCCGCTTTACCGCTCACGCGAAACCCTGACACCCGTGGCCCTGTCGCGACTGTGCGCCGCCTTCATCTATGCGGGCCGCGAGGACGAGGCGAAGGAAGTGCTCACGCAACTTCTCAAGACCGGCACCGCCGGCAAATCCGCGACCGGCGATGACACGCTCTACTGGCCCGGCAGCAAATCCGTGGCCGGCCTCAACGCGCCGGAGGAAACCACCGCCGCCGCACTCTGGTGCCTCGCAAAGCTCAGTCCCGGCGCCCCCGAAGCCCGCCGTGTGGCGCTGTGGCTGCTCAATTCCCAAAGCACCTCACCTGGCGGGACGACGCGCTGCCGCGGCCAGGCTATGCAGGCCCTGGCGGAATGGGCGCGCAGTTTGCCGAAGGCTGCCGCCGGAGACACCGTGGAGATTCTTGCCGACGGAAATTCCATCGCTCCCGTCGGGTCCATTCTTCCCATGCCCAGGGACGGCAAGCTCACCATCCGCGTGAAGGGTGCCGCCCCCGCCGCAGTGATCGCCGCCGTGATCCGCGAGACCGCTCCCGATGATCCGAAGTCCTGGGAGTATCCGAAGATCGCCGGGCGCACCTACTTCCACGACAACTACACCGCCGGAGACGTGCGCCTCAGCGCCGCGAGCACTTCGCCGGTGACGCAGGCCGCCTACGGACAGCTCATCAACGTGACGGTGAAGATCGGCAATCATCCCGACCCCACCTGGCGCTCGCACGGCAACTTCCTCCAGGTGGACGAGGAAATCCCCGCCGGCTGTTTGTTCGTCGCAGGCAGTCTGCGCCACAATGCGGACCGCGTGGACCGCCACGGCAACTTCCTCCGCCTGCGCTACGGCCCGGGCACGATGGAGGACATCCGCTATCAAGTCATCGCGCTCACGCCGGGCACCTGGACCGCGCAAGCCGCCGTGCTCGCCGATCCCTACGATCCCTCGCGCTGCCGCCGCGGTGAGGCGAACACGCTGACCATTCTCCCGCCCGGCACGCCGAGCCCCGACGTTTACCAAATGAACCGCGCCGAGCATCTCGAACTCGCGCGCCTCACCTTCGCGCAGAACAAAGGTGCGGAATGCCTCACACATCTTGATGCCGTCGTCGCCGCGGGCAAAGTCACGCAGGACGAGGAACGCGACATCGCGCGCATGCGGCTGTGGATTCTCGCGGAGAAGGACGACGGCGACGCCCGCGCGCTCATCGGGGCCTTTGAACTGCTCACCGAGCGCCATCCGCGGCTCGTTATTCCGTTCGAGAAACTGCTGCGCGTCGGCGCGGCCTATCGCCGGCTCAATGAATTCGAGCGGGCGGCCACGGTCTTCCGCGGCGCGCTGGACGGCGCGTTTCTCCAGGACAGCAGCCTCAGCGCGGCGCTCGAAGACGCCGGCGACTACATCGGCGGCGTGGACTTCCAGGAAAAACTCTGGCGCGAATTCCCCGACAGCCGCGACGTGATGGACAGCCTCAGCGGCCTCGCGCAAAGCCTCAGCACCAAAGCCCCCGGCGCGGATAAAATCGTGGTGCGTCAGGGCCAGCCGAAGCTGGAGAAGAACCAACTCCTCAAGCGCAGTCGCGACCTGCTGCTGCGCTATATCACCCTCTATCCCGCCGACGACCAGACCGACGATGCCGCGTTCAGTCTCGTGAACGTCTTCTTCTCGCTCAAGGACTACGCCGGCATGGTGGATGCGGCGACAGCAGGCGCAGATCGCTACGCCGGGAGCAACTTTGCGGACAGCTTCAAATACATGGCCGCGCTCGGCTGGTTCTGGCAGGGGCAGTTCGACAAAGCCCTCGCCGCCGCCGCGCCCGTGGCCAACGGCGAGAGCAAGGACCGCGACTACGCGCGCTATGTCACCGCGCAGGTGCATCACGCGCAGGGCCAGCCCGCGCTGGCCATCGAGTGGTATCAGAAGGTGAAGTCCGTCTATGAAGACGCCGCCGAGGCCATCGCGTGGTTCGAGGAAAAGAAAGTCAGCCTGCCGGAAGTCAGCATCTTCAAACCCGGCGAACCGGTGAAGCTCACGCTCGACTACCGGAACATCAAGGAAGGCGCCGTGCAGCTCTACAAAGTGGACCTCATGAAACTCTACCTGCGGGAGAAGAGCCTCAGCAACATCACGAAGATCAACCTCGCCGGCATCGCTCCCCAGGCCAGTGAGGCCTTCGCGCTGGGCGAAGGCAAAGACTACGACCTGAAGAAGAAGGAACTCACCTTGCCAGTGAAAGACGAAGGCGCCTACCTCGCCATCGTCCGCGGCGACAACCTCTTCACCAGCGGCCTCGTCTTAATTTCGCCGCTCAAACTGGAAGTGAAGGAAAACCAATCCGGCAGCGTGCGGGTGAACGTCACCGACGCCGCCAGCGGCAAGGCCCTCGCCGATGCCGAAGTGAAGGCGCTCGGCAGCGCCAGCCAGCAGGTGCAGAGCGGCACCACCGATCCGCGCGGTGTCTATGAAGCCGGCGAAATTTCCGGCACTTCCACAGTCATCGTGAAGCAGGGCGAGAACCGTTACGCCTTCCACCGTGGCACCACGCACCTCGGGTTCGATCCTCCGCAGATTCCGCAGACGTTCGGTGCCGATCCTTTTGCAGCGCCCGCCAACGGCCAGGCCGCGCCAAACCGCAGAGCACCCGCCGCCGGCAAACCCAAAGTCCTCGGCAAGGAGCAGTACTTCCAGAACATCGACGAATCGAACAAAGCCCTCCAGCAGCGCCAGATTCAGAACTGGGAGGAGAAACGCCGCGGCAATTCCAAAGGCGTCGAAGCCGGCGAAGCCCTCAAGAAATAAACACAGCCATGAAACCCATCCTCCGCATCATCTTCGGAGTCACCCTGGTCGCGCTCCTGGCCGCAGTTTTTCTGCATCGCGAAGCGTCCGTTACACCCGACGCGGGAACGGCGACTCGCAGCAGTGCGCCGCCGCTCGCCGGCTCACTTCCGGCGACGAGAACCGCGCCGTTCGCAGCTACTCGCCAAACGGCTCCGTTGCTGCCAGCTGCCGTGATTCCTGAACCGGTGGCGGCCATTCCGTCAGTCCCGGCATCCGCCTGGCAGCCCGCGAATCTTCTGGGCCGACCGGTCGGAGAGAGCATCATGAGTTCCTGGGCCGCGCGCGATCCCGAGGGTGCGGGACACTGGCTGAATCAAAATCGCAATCATCCGCAGTTTGCCGATTACGTGCGCGGCTACGCCATTCAGATCGCCGCCATTGATCCGGGCGCAGCACGTCAGTGGGCCGCGCAACTCAATGGCACCGGCAACCGGTTTGGTCGCGGCGGCACGCTGGAGCAGCACATTGACGCCCTCGAACAGATGCTGCAAAACCCAGTGCCTGACACGGCGGAAATTTCCTCCCCACCGAATGCGGAGTCGCGGTTTCCGGCCGACTACACGCCCGTCCTCGTCCGGCAAAATCCTGGCGAGGATCCGGTGCTGGAAATGCAGCCCGTCTCGCCACTCGGGTGAAGTCCCGCCCACCGGCAGTGGTCACTGCCCACAAAAGTCCTGGTTCGCGACATTGCCTGCCAACTGATGCCCGAGCCGGTACCGCAGTAACTGAGCCGCCGGGCCCCCAACGCCACGGTTTTTGATTTCGCGGAGGGAAATCCACGGTTCAGCGCGACGCAGGGCTTTCCGGCGCAGAATCACCTGGTGCGCTTTCGCAAAAAGGAGGCCAAAACGCCGGCTCCCTGAGACCTGCACTTGCCGCGGACCGGGGCTGCGGTTTTCTCGCGGCATGGAATCCATTCCTCAAGTTCTCGGAATCATTGCCGGAAACGGCGCCTATCCGGCCACCATGGCGGCGGCGGCGCGGCGTGCCGGCGTGCGGCGGCTGGTGGCGGCCGCCTTTGAAAACGAGACGCGTCCGGACCTGCAGGCGTCGGTGGATGACATCGAATGGATGCGCGTGGGGCATTTGGGCCGCATGATCAAATTCTTCCGCCGCTGCGGCGCGCAGGAGGCGGTGATGGTGGGGCAGATCGCCCCGGCGAATCTGTTCGAACTGCGCCCTGACATGCGCACACTGCTGATGCTGGCCCGTCTCAAGGAGCGGAATGCGGAGAGCATCTTCGGCGGCATCGCCGGCGAACTGGCCAAAGACGGCATCACGCTGCTGCCGGCGACGGTGTTTTTGGAGCACGACCTCGCGCAGGCCGGGCACATCGCCGGACCGGTGCTCAAGGCGAAGGACATGGCGGATGCGGATTTCGGATTCAAAATCGCGCGCGAGACCAGCCGGCTGGACATCGGCCAGACGGTGGTGGTGCGCCGCGGCACGGTGCTGGCGGTGGAGGCGTTCGAGGGCACCAACGAATGCCTCAAACGCGGCGGCGCCCTCGGCAAAGGCAGGGCCACGGCGGTGAAGGTCAGCAAGCCAGGCCAGGACCTGCGCTTCGATGTGCCCGTGGTGGGCGTGCAGACCATCGAGACCGCCGCCGCCGCCGGCATCCGGCTCATCGCGGTGGAGGCGGGCATGACGCTCCTGCTGGAAAAGGCGGAGGTGTTTCGCCTTTGTCAGGAGCGCGGCGTGACCCTCGCGGGAGTGTCCGCCTGACAGCCAGTCGCCTGTCAGCCGCCCTCGGGCCGCGTGCCGCTGACCGGATCGCAGCCGGCGGCGTGGATCTCATTGACGACCCGCTGCCAAAGTCCGTGCGACGCGCTGCTGTCTTCATTGATGAACACGTAGCGGCTCTCTTTTTTCAGTGCGGAAAGTTTGGCGGCGAGATCGCCGATGGCGATTTCCTCGTTGTTCAGCAGTACCCGGGGGATGTCCTCGCCGGTGATGGTGACCACGTGCGCGCGCTCGATCAGTTTCAAACTGGAGCCGCTCACCGGCAGGTCCACGCGCACGCCGCTGCGCACAATGAGGCTGCTGTTGAGCATGAAGTACACCATGAGCAGCATCACCACATTGAGCAGCGGCGCGATGTAGAGAAAGTCCGGCCGGAGCTTGATGGTGCTCTCCAGTTTCATGACTCCGCAGTGATTAACGCGGCCCGCCCCCGGCCTTGCGCTTCTTTTCCTCGATCACCGCCAGCGCGCCCTCTTTGAAGCCCACGATGTCATTGGACTGCCGGCTCTGGACGATCATGTTCACGATTTCGATCCCCGCGCGCTCCATGTCGTGCATGAACTGCCGCACCGACGACGCCAGCCATGCATAGAGCAGGTAGGACGGAATGGCGACGGCGATGCCGACGGCGGAATTGACGAGGCTCTTGTATATCCCGCGCGACATCTCCGTCGCGGTGGCGAAGCCATTCTGCGCCACCGGCAAAAAGGTATCGAGCAGTCCGAGCACGGTGCCGAGCAGCCCGATAAGCGGCGCGATGTAAGCGATGGCCACCAGCACGGCGAGGTGGCGCTCCAGGCGCGGCACTTCCAACTGGCCGGCCTCCTGCACGATGGCCTTGAGTTCGTCGCGCGGGGCGTCGTGTTGCGTCAGCACCGCCTTAAGCACCCGGGCGACCGGCCCCGGTGTGCTGGCACTGAGCGTGAGGGCTTCCACGTAATTCTTACGGCTCACGAGGTTCCCCAACCCCTGCAGCAGGTCCTGCACTACCACGCTGGACCGGTGAAAATGAAACAGCCGTTCCAAAAAAATGGCCACGGCGAGCAGGCTGCAGCCGAGCAGCAGGAAAATCAGAGGGCCTCCCTGGGTGATGAGTTCCTTCATGTGGCGTAAATCGTAAAGCAGTTGCCGCGCCTGGGGCAACTGCCGATTCAAGTCCCGGAATTTAAGGGACCCGAACTAAATTGGCCAGCTTTTTCCCGTGAAAATTCCCGCGCCCCGCCCGTCCGCCACACTCCGGACCGGAAGGCGGCACGAAAGCTGCGCAAAGCTTGACGCCTGGTGCCAAAACGGCAGGATGGCGCGAATTTCCCCTGCTCATCCCGATCATGCCGGCCCTGGACCTCCAGTCTGTGACCAAAATCTACCCCAACGGGGTAGTGGCACTGGACAGCCTGGCCATGTCGGTCGAGGCGGGCACCGTCTTTGGCCTGCTGGGACCGAACGGGGCCGGCAAGAGCACGCTGCTCAAGGTGCTCATGACGCTCATCCGGGCGGACGAAAGTCGCGGCACCCTGCTCGGCCTGCCTCTCGGCAACCGCCGGGCGCTGCGGCGCACCGGATTCCTGCCCGAAAATCCCGCATGGCCGCACCACCTCAGCGCGGAGGGCATGCTCGATTTCGCCGCCCGGCTCCACGGTGTGCCGTCCGGCGAACGCCGGCGCCGCGTGGACGAAATGCTTCTGCTCACCGGCCTCCAGGCATGGCGGCGCGACCGGCCCTCCGTTTACAGCAAGGGCATGCGCCAGCGCCTCGGGCTCGCCTATACGCTCATGGGCGACCCGGAACTCATCTTTCTCGATGAACCGACCGACGGCGTGGACCCCATCGGCCGGAAGGAAATGCGCGACATCATTCTCCAGCTCAAAGAGCGCGGGAAGACCATCTTCATCAACAGCCACGTGCTCGGTGAGCTGGAATCGCTCTGCGACAGCGTGGCCATCCTGAGCCGCGGCCGCGTCGTGCGTCAGGGCACCATGGAGGAACTCACCGCGGAGAGCATGCGCTATGAAATGTGCATCGAGGGCGATGTGACGCACGATGCCGTGCTGCGCATGCTGGTGGAGCAGCTCGGAGGAGTGATGAAATACGAAGCCGGCGCGACGGAGGTGAACATCCCCACGCGGCGCCCGCACCTCATCCAGCCGGTGGTGGACGCCGTGCGCGAGCGCGGCTGGCTCATCATCAGCGTCGCGCCCGCGCGGCAGTCGCTTGAGGAACTCTTCCTCGAAGCCCTCCGCGCCGGCCGCAGTCAGACAGGAGGCGCCGCATGAGAACGCTGCTCGCTCTGACACGCGATACTTTCATCATGCTGCGCCGGCGCCGGCTCTTCTGGCTCCACTTCTGGCTCAACGTGCTCGTAGTCCTCGCCTATGCCAGTGTCGCCTTCCACGACAAAGGCTGGTCCTTCGCCTTCGGGCTCAAGTCCACCGACAACCTCTGGCTGCGCGAGGGCACTCCCTGGGTGCACACCATGCACTGCTGGATCGTCGCACGCGTCATGCGCTGGTGGGTCGCCGGCGGAGCGGTCATCCTCGCACTCTTCGCCACGTCCGCCGTCCTGCCGGATACCCTGGAGCCCGGCAGCGCAGCCCTGCTCGTGCCCCGCGCGCGCCGCCGCAGCCTCATCCTCGGCGGCCGGTTTCTCGGCTCGCTCGGATACCTTCTGTTTCACACCGTCGTGGTCACGGCGGGGCTTTGGCTTACCGTGCGCTGGCACATGGGCGTGTGGATTCATGAACTCTGGCTCGCCGTTCCGCTCGCAGCTCTCCTCTTCATCCCGCTCCAGGCCGTCGCCATGCTCATGGGAGTCGTCACCCGCTCCGCCACCGCCGCCCTGCTCGTGGCCGTGCTCTTCGCCGGCTCAGTCTGGGCGCTCCAGGACACCATCGAGCCTCCCGCACCCGACCCCGCCGGCACCGCCAACGGCGAAACCTCCGGCAGCGGATGGAACGAAATCCTCATCGGCAGCGCCGTGCGCGAAGCCGCCATGGTCCTCCCGCGCTCCCGCGATTCCATGACATGGCTGGAACGCGAAGCCTGCCCGCAGCCCCGGCCCCGCTACAACTACCGCGCTCTTTTCCGCCGCATCCGCATCGGCGACTCCGGCCTCAGTGCCGTCGCCGCCGACGTCATCGCCGCCACTTCCGAAACCCCGGAGACGAAACCCAAGCCGCGCGCCGGCTTCCAGCCGATTTGGATTTCCTCCCTCGCCTTCGCCGCCCTTATCATGACCCTCGCCGGATGGTTGCTGAAACGGCGGGATCTTTGACCCGCCCTGCGGATTCCGCAGTTCGACGCGGTGCTTCGCAGTTCGCCGTCACCGGAGGCTTCACCCGTTACCGGGAGGCTTCACGCCAGAGCCGGTCGGTCGCACGTGCAGCGGCGGTTCTTCGATCTGCCAAAGCGCTGTTTCCCTCCAGTGATGGCACGCCTCGCTGGGTTCATCCTGAACCAGGCGATGAAAGTAAAGTGGCGCGGGTCTTGCCTCCGGCTCACCCGCATTTTGCGGACTGTCCTGAATAGTGAACGCCGCGCAGGCGGCTTACCCTGACGGAAAAGCTGTCCCACTTCCCCATCATTCCCGCTTTCAGGTTCACTGCCGCAACTGCCGCAGGCTGTAGAGGCCTTTCCACGAGCGGCCCAACGGTCGTGCGCCGGTCTGGCGGTGCTCGCGGCTGGCTCCGGCCACGACGCTTCGGTTTCGTGAGAACCATTCGTTGATGAATTCGCGGCTGCCGAAGATGACGCCTTGTGTGAAGTGTCTCATGCGCTGCAGCAGTTGCTCGCGACGGACGCCGGTTTCCTTTTCCAGACGCGCCTGCACTTTCGCACTGACGCCGCGGCGGATGAGTTTTCCATCCTGACGTGTGCGCGGCCGTCCGGCGAGGCCGAGCATTTGGCGGTAGTGCACCAGCGCCGTGAGGTGACGGCGTTTGCGCTGTGGGGCCGTTTCTAAAATCGGTAGGGACGTGCTCCCGCACGTCCTTGACTTCTCTGGAATCGCCCGCCCATGCACCCGCTCCGCCGTGCGCCCGGTGACGCGCGCGAGACCTTCCAGCGCCTCCACTTTTCCGGACATGGCCTCCGCGTAGCCGCTCCAGCGGTAGTTGCCGGGGTCGTCGGTTAGGCCGGCGCGCACAGGGTTGAGGTCGATGTAGGTCGCCATCATGCGCAGCGCGGTGTGTTCGTCTTGAACGATGGTGCTGCGGTAGCGGTCTTCCCAGAAGATGCCGACGCGGCCGGTGCGTTTGTTATACCAGCGGGTGAACCGCTGCTTCACTCGCTTCATGTATTCGCTGAGCGAATACATGGCGTCGGCCTGCCGCTGGCGCCAGGCTTCGATGAGATCGTGCGCGCCGTTTTGCTGCCAGAGGTCGAGGTTCTTGCGAATCTGCCGCATTTGCTCCGCGCCGACGGCGGCTTCGAGACGGGTGAGGAGTTCGTCGAGCGTCGGTCCGGCGGTGCCGGCATCCGGCGGGGGCGGCACGCGCAGGAGCAGGTGGAAGTGGTTGCTCATGGTGCAGTGCGTGAGGACTTCGATGCCGAGCAGCCGCGCGTAGGCGTGGAGCGTGCGGGTGAAGAATTCTTTCTCCTCGTCGCCGAGGGCGAATTCGCGACCCGCGACACGCGAGACGACATGGAACACGCCGGTCTGGGAGCCGGTGTAGGGAAAGGGACGGGGTCGTGGCATAAGGCGTTGATAATGCGCGATGGACGGGACTCTGGGAGCTGGAGGGCTATGACGGCGGGGAGGAGGAAAGTCAACCGCCTTTCTTTGCAAGTTCCCAGGTAACATGTAAATTTTGGCAGCCGGTGTAGGGAAACGGGCGTGGGCGGGGCATAAGGCGTTGAGGGTGAAAGACGGGGCGGGTGGAACGCTGGGAGCGGGAGGGCCATGACGGCGGGGAGGGGGGGGAAGTCAACCGCCTTTCTTTGCAAGTTCCCAGGAAACATGTAGATTCCGCAGGAAACATGTAGATTCCGCAGGTAACATGTAGATTCCGGTAACATGTAGATTCCTGCGAGGCTGGAGTTGTTATCGGGGGTTTCGCTTCGCTCCATCACCGCTTGCCATCTGCCGGCCTTCCGGGCCGAACCTTCAATAGAACAAGCGATGGCAGTGATTTTCCCCAATTGCAGCCAAAGCTGCGCCCTTGTCAGTAAATGCCCGGGTGTCCCGCAAGCTACGCGCTGTCGATTCAGGTGCGGGCCTTCTCCACTCCCCCAGGTCGCTCGCGGTGATCGACGGGGCGGCCTGGAGCGGCCTGGATGTTCCACCTTGATTCGCGGCGGATCACCCGCATTCCTCGCGCCCTTCCATTTCACCCATGATTTCCCCCGATCGCCTTCAAGCACTCGCTGCGCGCTGCGGCACGCCGTTTTGGCTCTATGATGCCGGCCTTATCCGCCGCCGCATCGGGGAGATCAAATCCATCACGGACGGCCCGGACATTCAGCCGCGCTTTGCCATGAAGGCGTGCCCGGCGACGAGGGTGCTGCAGGAAATGCAGCGCGCGGGGATTTGGATCGATGCCGTGTCCGGCAATGAAGTGCTGCGGGCGCTGCACGCGGGCCATGCGCCGGGGATGAATCCGCCGGTGATCTGCTACACGGCGGATGTGTTTCGGGACAACGCGCTGTCCGTGGTGCTGGAAAATGGCATTCTGCCGAACGTGGGTTCGCCGGGCATGGTGCACGAACTCGCGGCCGCGGGCTATCGCGGCAAGGTGTCGCTGCGGGTGAATCCAGGGTTCGGCCATGGGCATGTGAATGCCTGCGACACCGGCGGACCGAGCAGCAAGCACGGCATCTGGCACGATGATCTCGATCCGGTGCTCGCCGCGGTGGCGGAAGCCGGCATGAACGTGGCCATGCTGCACGCGCACATTGGCAGCGGACCGCAATTCGATGAGCTGGTGGACAATCTCTCGCGTCTCGCGGACGTCTTCGCGGAACTGATCCCGCTGTGTCCCGCGCTGGAGGCGGTGAGTCTCGGCGGCGGGCTGCCTCACAGTTATCGCGATCCATCGGTAAAACCGCCGCTCGACCGCCTGCGCGCGCTCTTCGCCGGGGCGCAGGAGCAGATCAGCCGCGCCGCGGGACGGACGCTGCGGCTCGAAATCGAGCCGGGCCGCTACTACGTCGCACCGGCCTGCGTGCTGGTGACGCGCGTCACGGATGTGAAGCACACGCGGGACAACGAAAAGGGCAGCGGGGCGGCCTTTGCCATGGTGGATGCCGGATTCGTGGACCTCGTACGCCCGGCGATGTATGGAAGCTGGCACCGCATCAGCGTCGCCGGCCGCGAGGACGACACGGACACCGAGCCCGTGGTGATCGCCGGCCCGCTTTGCGAAAGCGGCGACGTCTTCACCCGCGACGAGGCGGAACTCATTCAGCCGCGCCCGCTGCCGCGACTCTCCGCCGGCGAACTGCTGCTCATTCACGACGCCGGCGCTTACGGTTATGCCATGAGCAGTAACTACAACTCCATCGGCCGCGCGCCGCAGCTCTGGCTGGAGGAGGACGGTTCCGTGACGCAGATCTCGCGCCGCGAAACTGTCGAGGACATTCTCAAGGCGGAGACGGACGAACCGCTGCGCTGAGAGCCTCCGCCGCGAAGCCGAAAAATCTTTCCCGGGGTCAAAATTTCCCACGCAGCGCGGGGAAAACCGTTTATTCTCGCGCGCCTCAACCCTCCTCCGCCAACACTCAAGAACTCCAGGAATGCACAGCCGCCCTGCGCCCTCCGCCGCCGCTCCCGGCGCCGCCCTCCCGCCCGCCGACAACGCATGGAGCGTGGCCGACTCGAAAGAACTCTACGGCATCGAGTCCTGGGGGCATGGATTTTTCAGCGTCAACAAGGAGGGCGAAACCACCGTGCGGCTGGAGAACGACGGGGTGTTCGCGGAAGTCAGCCTGCTGAAAATCATCCGCGGGCTGATGAAGAAGAACAAAGACTTCCATCTGCCGGCGCTCTTCCGCTTCCCCGACCTGCTCTACGCGCGCATCAGGGAACTGAACGAAATATTCCGCGAGGAAATCCGCAATCAGGGCTACAAAGGCAAGTACCGCGGAGTCTATCCGATCAAGGTGAACCAGCAGCAGCAGGTGGTGCGCGAGCTTTGTGAATACGGGCGCAAGTACCACCACGGACTCGAGGTCGGCTCCAAGCCGGAACTGCTCGCGGCGCTGGCTTTCATGCACGACCGCGAGGCGCTGCTCATCTGCAACGGCTACAAGGACGCGGAGTTCATTGACCTCGCGCTTCAGGCGAAGCAGCTGGGACTGAACGTCGTCATCGTGCTGGAAATGCCGCCGGAGCTGAACCTCGTACTGGAGCGCAGCAGGGTGCTCGGCGTGGAGCCGACGCTCGGGCTGCGCATCAAACTGAGCACCAAAGGCAGCGGACACTGGGCGGACAGCGCCGGCGACCGCAGTCCGTTCGGGCTCAACTTCAGCCAGACGATTCGTGTCATCGATGAGTTGAAGAATGCCGGAAAACTGAAGTGCCTGCGCATGCTGCACTATCACCAGGGTTCGCAGATTCCGAAAGTGAGCACCATCCGCCTCGCGGCTCAGGAGGCCGCACGCGTTTATGCCAATCTCGTCAAAGAGGGCGCGCCCATGGGCCTGCTCAATCTCGGCGGCGGCCTCGCCGTGGATTATTCCGGCCGCCGCGTGGCGGACGAGAACAGCAAGAACTACTCGATGCGCGAATACTGCGCCGACATCGTCGAAGCGGTGCAGAAGATCATGGACGACGCGGGCATCGACCATCCGGACCTCGTCACGGAAAGCGGCCGCGCCATCGTCGCCTACTACAGCGTGCTCGTTTTCAATATTCTCGACGTGAACCGCATGGCCAGCGACGAACCGCTGCCCAAGCTGCCCCGCAGCGCTTCGGACACCCTGCGAAGCATGATGGAAGTGGTGGAGAATCTCGACAAGCTCAGCGCCCAGGAAACCTACACGGACATCATCTTCTACCGCGACGAACTGCTGACGCTTTTCCGCACCGGCGTCGTCAGTCTTCGCGAGCGCGCCCTTGGCGACCGGATTTACTGGCACGTCCTGACAAAAGTGGCCGAGCGACTGGAGGAGGGCACGGAATTGAAGGGCCTCAAGACCCGCCTCGCGGACTTCTATTACGGCAATTTTTCGATGTTCCAGAGCCTGCCGGACGTCTGGGCCATCAATCAGTTTTTTCCCGTCGCTCCCATCCACCGGCTCGACGAACAGCCGACGCGCCAGGCGGTCATCTCCGACGTGACCTGCGACTGTGAGGGTGTGCTCAACTGCTTCATGGACGACGCCGGCAAGAAGACCACCATCCCGCTGCACCCGCTGCGCAACAACGAGCCTTACATGATGGGCGTGTTTCTGGTCGGCGCCTACCAGGAGACGCTGGGCGACCTGCACAATCTGCTCGGCGACACCAGCGTGGTTTCCGTTCGCATCCGGAACGGCAAGATCAGTTACAGCCGGCAATTGCCAGGCGATACCGCCGCCGAAGTGCTTTCCTATCTCGAATACACGCCGCGGGATTTGCTGAAGCGTTTTCGTGCGCTGACAGACGAACCGCCGACCAACCGGAAGCTGGACGAGGAAACCAAGGAGAACATCTACCGCAATTACCGCCGGAACCTGAAGAGTTACACCTACTTCAACGGCTGAGGGTTCGCCGTGCCAAACCGGCCGCCGCCGGCCGGGTTCAATGCGCGCGCCGCCAGTGCAGGCCGCGCTCCCGGAGACCGGGCTTGTCGCCGTCGGAAATGGAGGATGCCTCGGGAATATTGAGGATCCATCCGGGCTGGATGAAATTCGGATCCTTCACCGTGGCGCGATTGGCATCGTGGATGACCGGCCAGAGCAGCACGTCGCCGTAGTAGTGCCCGGCAATGATGGAGAGCGACTCCCCGCTCTTGACCTGATGGTGCTGCGGGCCGGCGGCGATGAACTGCTCCGGTTTTTTCACTACGGGCGCCGCCGGGGGATCACACCTGTCAGTGGAGTGCTCTTTCCTTTGAAAGCGGGCTGGAACCATTTGTCCACAAAGCCCGGCCAGTCCAGCAGCACCGTTTGTTTGGCACGAACCGCGGCATCGACGAGAAAAAACAGATCGATGACCGCATCCACCGCGGCGCGTCCTTTGGCGGAAAAGCGGCCGCGGGCTGCCTCCCATTCGCGGTCTTCCTTGTCGTGCTTTTTGTGATCCTGGCCTTCATAGACTTTGATCTCCACGATTTTGCCGCCGTCGCGCAGCACGTGGTCCGGAGCGAAACTGTCCTCCACGGCATGCGCCGCGGTGCCCAGCGGACGGGCGCCGGTGCAGAGCATGGTGCCGAATTCCCCGCTGCGGGCCGGAAATTCCAATGGCACGGTTTTCTGCCCCTTGAAGACCGAGCCCTGGGCCGCCACCTGACGCGGATAGTTCACGGCGGCTCCATACGGTGTCGAAACCACGCCGGAACAAGCCCCCTGCGCCAGCGTCTGTCCCACGCCGCCGAGATACATCCTCGCCGCCTCCTCGGCGTGCATTTTGATCCATGCCATCGCAGCGTTGTAAGCCTTCTCCGGCGACTCGCCTTTGATGGCCATGAAGTGATGCCGCTGTCCCGAGTCCATCCAGTGGCCCCCGGCGAGGTCCTCGATATCGCGGTTCACCGCGGCCAGATCCGCCGCCGCGGGAAAGAAGGAAATTTTTCCGCGGGTTTCCTGAATGGCGGTCTTCGTGATGAGATAATGTCCGTCGAGGTCCATAAATGGGGAGGCGGGGTGGCGGGGGAATGGCCGGAGCCTGGCAAAAATTCGCCCGCTGGCAATTCGGGTGAGGAAAATTTTCGCCGTGAGCGGCGGGGCGAGTTCCCTTGCAATCCAGCGCGGACGCTGCCCCGTGCGCGCTGTGAATTACCAGGTCTTTGCCCGCAAATACCGCCCGAAGACGTTCGATGACGTGCTCGGGCAGGACCACGTCGTGCGCACGCTGAAGAACGCCATCGCCCGCGACCGGCTGGCCCACGCCTATCTATTTGTCGGCCCGCGGGGCACCGGCAAGACGAGCACGAGCCGGATTTTTGCCAAAGCGCTGAACTGCACCGGCGGCCCGAAGGTGGATTTCGACCCTGACGAAGACATCTGCGTGGAAATCGCCGAGGGCCGCAGTCTGGACGTGACGGAGATCGACGGCGCCTCCAACAACAGCGTGGACGACGTCCGGGCGCTGCGTGAAGGCGTGAACTTCGCGCCGGCCCGCGGGCAGTTCCGGATTTATTACATCGACGAGGTGCACATGCTCTCGAACCAGGCGTTCAACGCCCTGCTCAAGACGCTGGAGGAGCCGCCGCCGCACGTGAAGTTCATCTTCGCCACCACCGAAGCGCACAAGATTCTCCCCACCATTCTGAGCCGCTGCCAGCGCTTCGATCTGCGAAAAATTCCCGCGCCGCTCATCGCGCAGCATTTGCTCCACATCGCCAAACTGGAAAATGTGGCGCTCGATCCGCTGGCCGCTCACGCCATCGCCACCGGCGCCGACGGCGGGATGCGCGACGCGCAGTCCATGCTCGACCAGCTGGTCGCCTTTTGCGGCAACACGGTGCGGGAGCAGGATGTGCTCGATGTCTTCGGCTTCACGAGTCACCACACCGTGTCCGGCATCTGCGGCGCGATTCTTCACGGCCGGACCGCGGAGGCGCTCACTCGGCTCTATCAACAGGCGGAGTCCGGCAAGGATTTGTCCCGGCTCCTGGCGGATGTGATCTTTCACTTCCGCAACGTGCTCGTGCACAAAGTGGATCCGGAAATCGCCGCCCGCGACCTGCCGCCGGAAATCGCCGGTGATCTCGCGGAGCAGGCGGCTCTCGCCAACAACGAGAAACTGATGCTCATCATCGACCAGTTCGCCGAAGTGGAGGCGAACATGAAATGGGCGCCGAACAAGCGGCTCTATTTTGAAATCGGCATCATCCGCGCCTCTCAGGTGCTTGGCGAAGCCTCACTCAGTGATGTCATTCTCCACCTGCGGGGCGCACTGGAAGGCAGCACGTGGACTCCGGCCCCGGCCGGCGTCGCACCTGCCGTCGTGCAGGACGACGCCCCCCGCCTGAGCATGGCGGCGGCCGTGCGGGCCGCAGTGAATTCCCCGGCGGCGCCGGCGCCGGTGGCCGCGGCCGCGCCTCCTCCGGCGGAAGCCGTTGTCCCGGATCCAAAGCCGGCCGGCCGCATGGAACCCGGGACGGAGATGTGGCAGGCGGTGCGCGATGAACTGGGACGGAAGTATCCGATGCAGAGCGGTTATGCCGCGGAGGCGAGTTTCCTGCGCGCGGATGGCAAGAATTTCATCATCGGCGTACCGGAATCGCACCGGATTGCCGGCCAGAGCCTGGAGCGCCCCAACGTCAAGTCTGCGCTGGAGGACATCATTCAGAACCTGAGCGGAAAGAAACTGCTGCTCAAAGTCGAGGTCAGTGCCGACGTGGAGGTCGCTCCGGCCCCGGAAGTCAGTGCCCCTGCACCCGCGCCCGCCGCGCCGGAACCAGCCGCCGAAAAGCCGTCCCCGAAGAAGTCCCGGGAATCGGAGGAGGCCGATGCCGCCGCCCGCGCCGCCAAAATCGAAGAGGAGTTCCGCAATGATCCGCTCATCAAAGAGGCGCTGGAACTCTTCGACGCCAGAATTGCCGCGGTGACCTGATCCGTGCGGCGCAGCCCCATCGAGCCCCCTCACGTCTCCCAATTTCATGTCCTTTCGACTCTTTGCCGCCGTCGTCCTGCCCGCCGTGATTGGATTTCTCACCGGCTGTGCGCAGCAGAGTGCGCAGGACGGGGTGGAGGTGCGTCAGGCCGGTGTGCTGCAAACTGCGGTGACCATCGATGCGCCCCTGACCGCTTGGAACGATGCCGCCCGGTTCCTCGCCGGCATGCCCGGCGGCGTCAACTCGCCGCTGCTCGCCATCAGGCAAACGGAACACTGGCAGCGCTATGCGCAGAACATGGACGAACTCTGGCGCCGCTTCAGCGTGCAGCGCCAGCCGCGCATCGCCGCATTCAGCCGCAGCGAACTCGGAGGTCTGCGCAGTCCGGCCACTCTCTGGTATCCCTTCAGCGGGCCGGATATCCTTTTCCCTGAAGCCTTCTTTCCCGGAAGCCGCACGGTGCTGCTCTGCGGTCTGGAGGGAAGCGAAATGCTGCCCGGCCTGACCACCCTGACGGAGCCGGAAATGAACACGGCGCTCGACGGGCTCTACACCAGCCTCACGTCTTCACTGAGTTTCTCGTTTTTCATCACCAGGGACATGCGCGTGGACCTCCAGCGCACGCGGCTCAAAGGCACGGTGCCGGTGGTGCTGGTGTTTCTCGCGCGGCTGGGCTACGACATCTCCGGCGTGCAGCCCGTCTCACTCGACGCCGGCGGCGGCGTGGTGGCCGGACATCACGGCGGGGCATGGCCAGGATGGATCATCAATGCCTCCGGCAAACAGATCATCTACTTCACCGGCAATCTCGCCGATTTCGCACTCCGGAGCGATTCGCGTTACCTCGCCTTCATCCGCACCTTCGGGCGCTGCGTCACTTTTCTGAAGAGCGCCTCCTATCTGATGCACACGGAGGAATTCGGCATCATCCGCAGCGCGGTGCTGAGTCAGAGCGATGCCATTCTGCAGGACGACAGCGGCGTGCCGCTGACGGCTTTCGACGACTCGTGGAATCTGAACTTTTACGGCCGTTACACCGGCGTCCTCGACATTTTCAAAAGCTATTACCAGCCGCGCCTTGCGGAAATTTACGCTGCGGGAGGACCGAATGTCCGCAGCATGGACTTCGGCGTGGGCTACAAGCACGAAGCCGGACAATCCGCTCTGATCCTCGCCAGAAAGCGGTGAGACAGCGCAGCCGGCACCCCTGACTAGCCGACCGTCACCCGCACCCCGTGCTGTTTGGTAATGACGCCGATTTCCCGGGCACCGGGGCCGGCTTTCAGCGCCTTCTTCTTGTCACCCGGCGGCACGATGGCCACCCAGCCCCAGCCCATGTTGAAGGTGTTGATCTGATCCGCGGGATCGCACTGCGCGAGCACTTTGGGAATGGCCCCCAGCTTCCATTCCGGAATGGAAATGTCCGCGCCTTTGCTGCCGAGGAAGCGCTCCAGGTTTTCCGTCAGGCCGCCGCCGGTGATGTGCGCCATGGCCTTGAGGTCGCATTTTGACTTTTTCAGCGCCGCCACTTCCTTGTGATAGAGCCGCGTCGGTGCGAGCATGCCTTTGATCTCCTTCGCGCTGAATTTGCGGGCATGCTTTTTCAGAACGCGGCGCACCAGGCTCCAGCCATTGGCGTGAAAGCCATCGCTGGGATAACCGATGAGCACATCTCCCACGGCGACGCGCTCCGGCTTCACGAGGTCCTTTTTTTCCAGCGCCCCGATGGCAAAGCCGCTCAGCTCGATCATTCCATCCGGCACGATGCCCGGCATTTCGGCCGTCTCCCCGCCGGCGAGAATGCAATTGCAGGCGCTCAGCCAGTCGGTCATGCCCGCGATGAGGCGCGCGATCTGTTTCTTGTCGATGTGCCCGATGCCAATGTAATCGAGAAAGAGAATCGGATCGCCGCCGGTGGTGAGAACGTCATTCACATTCATGGCCACAAGGTCTTTGCCGGCGGTTTCCAGCTGGTCGTGTTCCAGCAGGAGTTCCATCTTGGTGCCCACCCCGTCGCAGCCGGTCACGATCACCGGCTCTTTGTAGGAACTGAGATCGTAGGCCGCGGCGAACAGTCCGAACGCGCCGAAGAGTTTCCGCTTCGACTCGGTGCGGCGGCGCAGTTTACCGAAGACATCGCCGACGAGTTCCGCGGCGGCTTTGGTATCCACGCCGGCCTGTTTGTAGGTGAGTTTAGCCATGAGAAAGGCCGCGACTACAGGGGCGGCGCTGTGGCTTTGCAAGACAGAATGCGCTCCGGTCTGCAGGCCGGCAGCGGACGTCAGCCGGGGATCAGCACACTCTTCACCACTTCACCCCGGTGCATTTTCTCAAAGGCTTCGTGCCATTGCTGCAGCGGCCACTGGCCGCCGACGATGGGTTCGACGTTCAAGGTGCCACTGGCGAGCATCGCCAGCACGCGTTCCCAGACGGGCCAGTTGTGGCTGAAGCTGCCCTGGAGGGTCACGTTCTTCTGCACGAGCGGGTCCAGAGAAAAATCGAGCGGCTGCGGGCCCCAGCCGACTTTGGTGATCCAGCCGGCGGGGCGGACGAGCTGAATGGCGGCCTTGAGCGTGGCGGAAACGCCGGCGGCATCGATGACCACGTCCGCGCCGAGGCCGTCGCGTTCGCGCGCCCAGCCGGTGGCGTCTCCCACGATGGGCGTGCAGCCGTATTGCGCGGCGATGTTGAGGCGGTGGCGGTCGGCTTCGAGTCCGGTGATGGCGACTTCGGCGCCAGCGAGGCGCGCCACGGCGGCGCAGAGGATGCCGATCGTGCCGGGGCCGAGCACGATGACGCGGTCGCCGGGCGTGATGCGGGTATTGTTGATGACGGCATTCCACGCGACGCTGCAGGGCTCGGTGAGGCAGGCCCGCTCCAGCGCGAGATTGTCAGGAACGCGGTGCAGACAGCGCGCCGGCACGCGGACCCAGCGGGTCATGGCGCCGTCCACGCCGTAGCCGAAGCCTTTGCGCGTGGTGTCCAGATTGTAGAGCCCGCGGCGCGTCATCGGATTGTCCGGATCGATGACGGCGGCGGTCTCGCTGACCACGCGGTCGCCCTCCTGCCAGCGCTTCACCGCCCGGCCGGTCTGCGCGACGCGTCCGCTGAATTCATGGCCGAGCACCACGGGGTAGTTCACCGGCCAGCTGTGCGACGCGGTCCACTGGTGCAGGTCGCTGCCGCACACACCGACGGCCGCGACTTCCAGGAGCACGTCCTCGTCGCCGATGGACGGTTTTTCCTTTTCCCGGATTTCGACGGACCCGGGTTCGGGACCGAAGTTGACGACTGCGGCGGACATGATCAGCGGGATGTCAGGCCTAACTGTAGCGTCCGCTCTTGGGCAGGTCCACACTGCGGCTGCGGATTTCGATGTAATTCACCTCTCCGTTCGGGCCGAAGTTCGGAGTCATGTGAAACTGGTGGTCGTGGGCGATGACCCAGAGCAACTGCCGGCGGGTCAGGGCGATTTTGTCGATCGTGATCGTCGGATTGTCCGGCGGAGCCTTCACGATGTGATACTGCAGTCCGCGCAGCGCGGGGTGGTCGAACACGGACATCAGCGGGGTATCGATGATCTGCACCCTCACGGCCTCGTCCAGCCACTCGTTGAGGGGAGCATAACGCGTGTAGAGGAAATCGGCCGGCACCACCGCCACGGGATCCTCGGCGTGGTTGGGCGGCTGGGGATCGAATATTTGATCGACCGTGTCACAGGCCGGCAGAGTGAATGCGGCGAGAGCGGCAAGGGTGAGCGGGGTGAATTTCATGGCGGGGCGTGAAGGCTGCATGTCGTCGGCTGAGGGCCGGCTGTGCAAGTCCAGAATGCGACTGCCCGCACTTGGAGCACCGGACAGTCCATTTCGTTCAAACTGACAAACTCATCCGCAGGTGCGGAGCGGTATCACACCCGCTCGATGGCGATGATCGTGATGTCATCGTGTTGCGGCTGGTCTCCCGCAAAGCCCTGCACGGCCGCCATGATGGCCTGCACCACGGAAGCCGCACCGCCGGGCGCCGCCTGACGGAAGGTTTCAGTCAGGGCCGCCATGCCGAATTCATCCCCCTCCCCGTTCACGGCTTCGTTCACTCCATCGGTGTAGAGAAGCAGACAGTCGCCGCTTTCCATGGTGAACTCATGGTCCCGGGTCACCCGCTCGAAAACCTTGCCGCTGTCCACGCCGAGTGCGAGCCCCGGCGGCTTCACCGGTTCGATGGTGCCGCGGGCGCGGGAGTAAAGCAGCGGGGCGTCGTGACCGGCGCGGCTCAGCACGACGCGGGGGCTGGACTGATCGAGCAGGCAGGCTGCGAGGGAAATGAACATGTCCTCGCGCACGTCGTTCCAGAGTTCCCGGTTCACCCGGGCCAGTGTGGCGGTGGGGGAGCGTTCGCCGCGGGCCAGTCCGCGCAGCAGCGCCCGGCAGGTGGCCATGACAAGACTGGCGGGAATGCCCTTGCCGGAAACATCGGCTACGATCACGGCGGCGCGGCCGGAGTCGAGAGGAATGAAATCGTAGTAGTCGCCGCTCATCACTTTGGCCGCGGAATTGGTGGCGGCGATGCGCCAGCCGCCAAACTCCGGCGGCATTTCCGGCAGCAGAATCCGCTGCACTTCGCTGGCGGAGCGGAGTTCCTCCTCGATGCGGCGCTTGTCCATCGCCTCCTGATGTGTCAGGGCGCTGGCGAGCGCGAAAGCGCTCTGCTCGGCGGCGCTGCGGAAAACCTCGAACTCATGCGTGGTGAAAGTCTCCTTCTCCGCCAGCTGCACTGCGGCGAGCACACCGAGCCGGCGCGACCCTGACGTCACGGGCGCCACCATGACGCTGATGCCCGCCTGAGAGGAGGCGAGGCGGCCGCGCCAGTGGCCTCCGCCCAGCAGGAGCGGCCCGGTGCTGACCGGCGTCTGCGAGGCGTAACAAACGCCCAGCAGTCCTTCGGAAGCGGAGGCCGCCGTGAGCAGCAGCCGGCTGTGGAGCGCGGCCGAGCTTTCGCCGAGCAACGGCTCCGGGAGTTCGATCAGTGCCGGACAATCCTTTGTCAGGGCCGCCGGCACAAGGGCGCCGCCGGCGCGCGGATCGTGCAGATAAAGTGCCGCCCCGTCGGCTCCCACGACGCGCGAGACGCCGTTGACGATGTCTTCGTATAGCCGGCGCAGACCGAGGTCATGCGCGAGATTCTCGCCGATTTCGTGCAGAAACGAAAACATGCGGCTTTCCTCGGTGAGCAGTTCTTCGCGCTCCTGTTCCAGTCCCCGGATTTGCTTCATCCCGCGCCGCCGGAACAGCCACGCGATGGCCGCGGCGGCGAGAAATCCGGCAATGAATGAAACCGTGGGGGACATGATTTGATTTCGTTGGGCCGGAGAGCGGCGGGCTGCCCGGGCAGTGGTAAAGAATCGCTTCTGACTGTGAGGACAACCGGGCCGGTCACTTTCCGCCGCGCACGGCTTTCTCCACCACGGGCAGCAGAATCGCTCCGGCCGCCGCCGCCCCGGCGTCGGTGAGGATGACGTCGGTAAAGAAATTATCGGAGGAGCGCTCCACCTGGCCGTTGAGGTTGACCCATGCGAGCTTGTTGTCGGCCGCGAAGGATTCCGCTTTGGATGCAAAGCGGTCCATCTCGCGCATGACCCACGCCGGATCGGGCCGGGCCGCCGGGGCATTGCCGTCGGGCGAGGGTTTCTCCAGCGTGATGTAGGCCAGCAGACTGCTCTGGGCGGTGTGGCTCATGACACTGTCATGCAGCGCAGCCTCTCCTGTCAGGACAAGCACGGCGCCGTGAGTCGCGGCGAGGTCGCGCATGGCGGCGAGGCCGTTGAGATACTCCTGCACCGGATCGTTGGAGCTGCCCATGCGCAGGATGCCCTCATGCAGGGGGAGTTTGGCGATCGCCTCCTTTCGCTCCTCGAAGAACTTCTTATACACGTCTTTCCGCCCCATTTGGTTCTGCATCTGTTTGGCTTCGCTGTCGCGGCTCCACCAGCGCTTGAAGCGGGCGGCCTGACTCAGTTTGAGCACCATTTGTTTGAGGGAGGACGGGGCGACCGGCGCCGACAGCCTGGCGCGCTTGTCAGGATCATAGACATAGTCCGCCGCGGGAACGATCACGTCATCGAAGCCGGCGTTGAGCACGATGACATCCGGTTTCAGCCGTTCCACCAAAAGCGTCAGGCCCACGGCCATCTCGAGCACGGTGGTGCGGTCGAATCCCCGCGCCGCCGTCTGCACTTTCAGACCGTTTGCCTTGAGGCCCTGGTGCACCCTTCCCCACCATGTGTCCTCCGCCGCCTGCAGCATGCCCAGCGTGGCCAGCCCGCCGACGCAGAGGATGCGCACCGTTCCATCGGGTTTCGCGCCCTCCGTCCAGTCGAGATAACGCACCTGATCGTCGCCGAACACGATCCGGACCTCCTTTTTGAACCCGGCGATGTCATTGTTGAGGTCCAGGTTGCGGAGCGGCTCCATGGGAAAACGCACGAACAGCCAGCAGATCAATTCGAAGAGCGCCCACAGGATGACCGGGATGAGAAAAAGATTTCGCAGAAGTTTGGGGGGCACGGCGGGCAGGGCTGGGAATTGGCAGGCGGAGCGGCGGGACGCGCGAGACAAGCACAGCCGCCGGGCTTTGCCAAGTCTCGAAAGGCGGGACCCCGCTGGCCGCCCCCGCCACCAGGGCTGCCGCCGGCGCATGGAACTCCGCGAATCCGGAGTGCCGTTCCGGGGCTCATTTCATGAGTGTGGACATGGGGTCTTCAGGGGAGTCGGACGAATCCGGGGCGTCCCTACGGGCGTTCATCGCAGCACTATTTGCCTTAATGAGCCCGGGTCCCGGCAAGTTGCTTGCACAGCCGGCACCCTGTCTTTTCCGCCACGGCCACTGCATGCTCCCGAATACTCCCTGTGGTGAACAGTCTGTCCACTATTGCGCCTTGGCAGATGCGCCGCTCTGACAGATCCACCGGCCGTTGGGCGGCCGTTTCCCAGCGTCGGATTTCATCCCTGGAATTTCGCAGCATTCATTCTTGCTCACCGGATCACCATCAGGTACTCTTCTAGCAGAAATCTGCCGGATGAACCACCGGCGACATCCCTATGGAAACATTCCCTGTGTTCGTAGTTGGTCTGCTCGTTTCCATGACTTGTTCACCCGGTGCGGATGCGCCCGTGCCGGCGAATCGTGAGCCGTCCAAAACACCACAAGGCCTGAACGACGCCGACTGGTCAGGCATCCGGAGCTCATACGAGAAGCACCGGCATGCCATCGTCGCCGATACAGAGGGAGGCTATCAGGCCCGCAATCCGGGTCAGGCATGGCTGACGAAGTTCGACGGCCGGGGATTCACCGTAACGCCTGATGCAGGAGGCTGGACGTGGGGATTGGAATTGGCGGGATGGGGGGCAGCGACCGGGGTGAGGCGGGATGGCGGCGAAATTTTCTATATCCGCGGGGAAGGCCTCACGGAGTGGTTTGTGAACGATTCCCGGGGATTGGAGCAAGGCTGGACATTCAGCCATCGCCCGGGGTCCGCGGGCGGCAGCGGCGCGTTCCATCTCAACCTCGCCGTGCGCGGCGGCCTGCGGCCGGAAATCTCCGCCGGGGGGGCCAGCGTGGCATTCTTGAATGATGACGGTATCGCAACCCTGACCTACGGCGGTCTCAAAGCCTGGGATGCTGACGGGAAAGTCGTGCCCACGCGTTTCGTGGCGGATAGCGGCGCAAACACGGAATTTCGCGTGGTGGTGGAGGACGCGGGCGCAACGTATCCCATCACCGTCGATCCGGTCGCACGGCAGCAAGCCTACCTCAAGGCGTCCAATACCGACCCCATCGATGATTTTGGGCGTTCCGTCGCGGTGTCCGGCGACACGGTGGTGATCGGGGCTCCTGGCGAAGACAGCAGCGCGGCCGGGGTGAACGCCAACCAGGCTGACAATGCAGCCTCTTTCGCCGGAGCGGCCTATGTGTTTGTGCGCAACGGAACGACCTGGACACAGCAGGCCTACCTCAAGGCGTCCAACCCCGGATTTGGCGATAACTTTGGTCATTGCGTTGCCGTGTCCGGCGACACGGTGGTCGTCGGAGCGCCTGGCGAATCCAGCAGTGCGACCGGGGTCGATGGCAACCAGACCAACAACTCAGCCGCGCAGTCCGGAGCGGCCTATGTGTTTGTGCGCAGCGGCACGACATGGACCCAGCAGGCCTACCTCAAAGCGTCCAATACCGGAGCCACCGACGAGTTTGGCTGGTCCGTCGCGGTGTCCGGCGACACGGTGGTCGTCGGAGCTTATTTGGAAGACAGCAGTGCGACCGGAGTGAATGGCAACCAGGCCGACAATTCGACCAGTTCCTCCGGGGCGGCCTATGTGTTTGTGCGCAGCGGCACGGCGTGGTCCCAACAGGCCTACCTCAAGGCCTCCACCACCGAAGCGGGCAACCAGTTCGGCATTTCGATCGCTGTATCCGGCGACACGCTGGTCGCCGGAGCCCCGGGCGAATCCAGCAGCGCGACCGGAGTGAACGGCAATCAGGCCGACACCTCCCTGCCCTACGCGGGAGCTGCCTACGTCTTTGTGCGCGACGGCGCCGAATGGACGCAACAAGCCTACCTCAAAGCGTCCAACACTGAATTCCAGGACTGGTTTGGATATTCCGTCGCGGTTTCCGGCGATACGGTGGCGGTCACGGCTCCCAGCGAAGACAGCAGCGGCACGGGCGTGAACGGCAGTCAGGCTAACAATTCGGCTGAAAACTCCGGCGCCGCCTATGTGTTTGTTCGCAACGGGGCGGACTGGACCCAGCAGGCCTATCTCAAGGCATCCAACACCGAAGCCGGCGACTTCTTCGGCTATTCCATTGCGGTGTCCGGCGACAGGGTGGTCGTCGGGGCAAACAGGGAATCAAGCTTTGCGACCGGGGTAAACGGCGACGAGACCGACAACTCAGCCGCTCAGTCCGGAGCGGCCTATCTGTTTAGCCGCAGCGGCACCGCGTGGGCCCGGCAGGCCTACCTCAAGGCGTCCAATACCGAAAGCAGCGATTGGTTTGGATACTCCGTCGCGGTGTCGGGCGGCACGTTGGTCGTCGGGGCGCCATGGGAGGACGGCAGCGCGACGGGAGTGAACGGCAACCAGAACGACAACCTGGCTTCCTCCTCCGGAGCGGCTTATGTGTTCAGCCCCCGGGCGGTGCTCTCGATTGCGGTCAGCAATGGCCAGGGGATTGTGTCAGGAGGTGGTGATTACGAAACCGGAACGACCGCCACGCCCGGCGCCGCGCCCGGCCCCGGCTATGTCTTCGGCGGGTGGTCCGGCGATGCCACGGGAACGGATAACCCGCTGTCAGTTTTGATGGATGCTGATAAGACAATATTCGCGAGCTTCGTGCCCGACACCTCGGATATCGATGGCGACGGGCTGAGTGCCCATGACGAAATCGTGATTTACGGCACCAATCCCGCGCGGGCCGATACCGATGACGATGGCTACAACGACGCCTGCGAGGTTGAGTTTGGCGGCCATCCGCTGAACTCCTCCACCGCCCCCGATTTCAAAGTCGGTGCTGTGCAAATGACTGATGGCTCCAGGGTCCAACTCCGCTTTCCCGCACTGCAGGGCGCGTCCCACAATGTGGAGGCCTCAACCGATCTTGCCCATTGGAACGACCTTGAAACCGGCATCATCGGCCAGGGAAGGACCGAAATCCGCGCCTATCCCTCCGGGAATCAACTGATGAGGTTTTTCCGCGTGAGGAGGAATTAGCGCTGCGTTTCCGCCCCCGGATCGTCCGATCGAGCGACGACTGCGGGAAGCGGCGATCCTGCCAGGGAAAGTACAACCACGAATGCTCAATCAGTCAGGTTCAAATCCGGTTTCATCCACAGGGTGGATCCAAATCCATCTGCCCATCCGTATCTGTCTGGGTCCATCCGTGATTTTCTTCGACTCCATTTTCCTTTGCAGGTTGAAAGTCGGGACCCCGCTTGCCGCCGCCGCCGCCCGGGTTACCGCCGGCGCATGGAACTCCACGATTTCGCCCGGCGCGTGCTCTTTGCGGAGTCGCTGGAGGAAAAACTGGCGGCGCCCGACGGCCCCGTCACGGACGAATCGCCTGGCCCGGCCATCCTGACGCCCGATTCCCCCGGCCGCCCCCCTGCCCTGCGCATGGCGCGGCGGGGCGAACGCGCGGAGCTGCCGCCCGTGCACGAGCTGCACCGCGACGAGCCGCGCGCCGTGCTGTTCCATTTCTTCGCCAACCACGAACTGCTCGCCGTGGAACTGATGGCGCTGGCTCTGTTGAAATTCCCCGGCGCCCCGCGCGCCTTTCGCCGCGCCCTGCTGCAAACCCTGCGCGAGGAGCAGGAGCACACGCGTCTCTACATGCAGCACATGGCCCGCGGCGGCATCGCTTTCGGCGACCTGCCGGTGAACGGCTTTTTCTGGCGGCATGTGTCGGACATGGAGTCGCCGCTCGACTATGTGAGCCGCCTGAGCCTGACTTTTGAGCAGGCGAATCTCGACTACTCGCATCACTTCGCGCAGCTCTTCGGACAAATGGGTGATGCCGCGACGGCCGCGCTCATGACGCGCATTTACGAGGATGAAATCGGCCACGTCGGCTGCGGCCTGCGCTGGCTGCGGAAGTGGAAAGACCCTGACGAGAGCGACTTCGAGGCATGGCGCAAAGTGCTGCGCTTTCCGCTCAGCCCGGCGCGGGCCCGGGGCACCGTGCCGTTCAATGCCGCGGGCCGCCGCCGTGCCGGACTCGATCCCGGCTTTATCGCGGCCGTGGAGATCGCCGCGCAAAGCCGCGGGCGCACGCCGGATGTCTATCTTTTCAATCCCGGCGCGGAACGCTGCGCCCTGACAAGGAATCCGGACGCGGGAAAAAGCGAGCGGGCCACCGCCGGACTGGCGCGCGACCTCGATCTGCTGCCGCTGCTGCTGTGCCATCCTGACGACATGGTGCTCGTGCAGCGCGAGCCGTCGCGGGAGCATCTCCAGTCGCTCAAGGCCGCCGGCATCGCCCCTCCGGAACTGGAAGTGCTCGATGCCACCGGCCGGCTCGCCGCGGACAGCCCGCTGCGCTCCCGCAAGCTCGGCACGCTGCGCCCATGGGGCTGGAGTGCGGATTCCGCCGCAGTGCTTGCTCCCCTCGCGCGCGGCGAGCTGCCCTGGAACGACACCGTGCGCGCCCTCTATTCCAAAGCCACCGCCGCGCGGCTGCTCGCCGCCCTGCCTGACGATTCCGCCGCGCTCTCCGGCATCGTTTGTGAAAGTGAACGCGCCGTCCTCGAGGCCACGGCCTCATGGTTCGACAGAGGGCACGCGGCCGTGCTGTACAAAGCTCCGTGGGCACTGGCCGGTCGCGGCATTCTGAAAGTCCAGCCCGGCCCGCTGCCCGCCGCCCAAAGCGAATGGCTTCGCGGAGTGCTGACGGAGCAGGGCTGCGTGGTTGTCGAGCCCTGGCTCGACCGCGTGGCCGACTTCTCGGCGCACTACGATGTGGTGCCCGGCGGGGTGCCGAGGCTGCGCGGCATGGTGCGTCTGATCAATGACAGCGGCGGACGGTTCATTGCCTGCGCGGCGGCGCGGAAGTTCGGCTCACTGCTGCCGCCGGACGCGGCGCGCGCGCTGCAGGAAAGCTCGGCGAGGGAACTTTACGAAACCGTGCTCCCGCAGCACCTCGCCGCAGTGATCGGCGATAGCGGATTCCGCGGCTGGCTGGGCGTGGACGCCTTCGTGCATCGCGAGGCCGGCGGGCGCGTCCGGCTGCGGCCGGTGGTGGAAATCAATCCGCGCTGCACCATGGGCCGCGCCACCCTGGAGGCGCGCCGTTATGCCGCGCCGGAATCGACCGTGGCCTGGCGCATCTTTTACCACCGCCATGTCCGCGCCGCGGGGCTGTCGTCGCTCAGCGCCCTGGCGGAACAGTTGCGCGCGCGTCATCCGCTGGTGATGCAGGAACGCCGCATCCTGTCCGGCGCCGTCATTCTCAATGAGCCGCCCGCGGCGGAAACGTTTCTGGGAGTGCTGTTCGCCGGGGATCCGGCAAAGCAGCTCGTGCGGAATGAAACCTGAAATTGAAAACAGAACGCAGGCCTCATCAAGTCCGCGCACCGCGTCGGTGTGTTGGACGATCCGCAGCTCCAGTTCCCCGCTGTGCCCAAAGATTACCCCAGCCCTCCAACTGCGCTCGACAGCCGCCACCGCCTCACTTCTCATCCCATGCAGTTACCCGACATCTCCGACCTCCACCAAACCCGGGTGCGCCACTGGCACAAAGCCCCGCCCGTCGCCAACGGCGATGGGTTCCTGCGTCTCGTAGAGGAGAACCACCTGCGGAATTTCTGCATCTGGCACGAGGAAGACGTCGCCCGCCGCCGGGACCTCCCGCCGGAACGCATCGTCGAGGCCAAGCGCGCCATCGATCGCTTCAACCAGGAGCGGAATGATTTCATCGAGCGCATGGATGAACTTCTCGCCGTGGAGTTTACCGCCGCCAGTCCTGACGTTCCGCTCCATTCCGAATCTCCCGGCATGATCGTGGACCGGCTCTCCATTCTCGCACTCAAGGAATATCACATGCAGGAGGAATCCCTGCGATCCACCGCTACGGAAGAACACCGCCGCACCTGCGCGGAAAAGCTCGCCGTCATTCAGCGCCAGCGCGCCGATCTCACCGGATGCCTTCAGTCACTGCTCGACGACCTCCGCACCGGACGCCGCCGCTTCACCCTCTACAGGCAGTTCAAAATGTACAACGATCCGGCGCTCAATCCGGAGCTTTACCGGCCCAATTATCCACCCAGCCACGATCCGGCCCAATGATGGGCCGCAAAGCTCTCCGGGTGCTTCTCCGGCTCCCATGACTCACCCATGTAGTATGGATAGAATACCCAGGGCTCGAACAGCGCGAGTTCGTCCTTCACCAGTGTGGCGGTTCGTTTCCCGGAGCCTACCTCGTCAAGGTAAACCATGGGAGCCCCGTCCGCATAACGGTGCAGGATTCTTGACGTAAAGTCAGGGCCGGTTTCTGAAAGATTGCACCCTCGATAAGGCATGCCTTCCGGCAGCGCCGCCATGATCATGGAAAAAAAGGGGTGCCCGGGCTCCGCTCCGATAATCCCCTGGGCGATTCTTCCGGGCTTCTCATATCCCAGGAAGGCGCGACACGTTTCCACCAGCGGCTCAATGGTTTGCAAGCACTCCATATCCGTGTCCAGATAGACGCCTCCACAGCCGGCCATCAGCTCAAACCGCAGGACATCGGATTTCTGAGCCCAGTTCCGTCCGGCTTCAAACAAGTCCGGGCGGCGCAGCGGCGGCAGGTTCGTATCGGTCCATAAACAATGCTCCCAGCCCGGGTGCATCCGCTTCCAGCCTGCAATCCACAGCCTTTCCCGCTCAGGCAAAGGAGCTGGGCCCAGCCAGACTGAGTGAAATACTTTCGGCACCATCGCAGCCTCTATTCGTTGAGATAGCTCACGCCATGATCCACATGACGCGTGTAGGTCTGAGTACTTGCGTAGAGCCTGCACTCCACCTTCGGGTCGCGCCGCTCCTGCGCCATGCGGTGTCCGCTGGCCACAGTGCCATGCCCGTAGGCCATAAGTTGCAGGTCTATCGGCCAAAACATGGGCTGCATCAGTTTGAGGCCGGTTTCCGCTCCTTTACGGGTGACTATGTAGGCTTCGGTGCCGCAGCCGGGCACCAAAGGCGCGAAGGGTGTCGTCGCCATCCACCGTTCAAACTCCATTTGGGAATTGATCCCCCGCGGGACGAGACTCTGGACGCGGTCGCTCAGAAATACAAAGTCGGCATCCCGCGGCAGCGGCAGATCAACGTAGCGCTGCTCCAGCACGGCATCGTCTTCAAAGATGCACCAGTGACTTTCTCCGGATGCCGCCAGTTTTTTCCAGAGCAGCAGGTGCGAGAGTGCGCAGGCGTAGTGCCCAGGCCCCAGTGATATGTGTCCCCAGCTTCCGGCCACAGCTTCCAGGCTGATAGAATCATCACTGCGATGGGAGACGCGGGCTTTCGTCTTTCCCCGGGGCGTCACGATCAGGTCTGCTTTATCCACCGCAGGAAATACCTCCGCCTGCCAGCGGTACCGCTTTGCAGCGGCGAAAAACCGTTTCCGTCTCTCCGCGGCCCGATCGAGGCTGATGACAGAGCAGCGCATGGGAGTGTCATTTTCTCCGCCGGGGCTTGCCGTCAGGTTCAAGCGCCGCGTTCAACTCCTCCATCACACGCTCCGGCCCCACGGTCGCGAGCGCCGAGCACGCCGCGTTGCATCCTTCATTGAATCCCCGGTCCTCCTGCCAGCGGCAAAAGCTGCACGCTGTCTTCGCCCCCGCACTGCGCACTGAAGGCGCGCAGGAAAACAAAAACTCCGGCGGCAGGTGCGCGTGGATGCTCACCGCGGGCACATTGAGCAGGCCGGCCATGTGGATCATCCCGCTGTCCAGTCCCAGCACCGCTTCTGCGCCCAGCATCAGATCCGTCACCCACTCCACCCAGGAGTCATCCTTCTTGATCGCCCAGTAGGCATAGCTCTTGTCAAAAGTGCGCGCGATCCGCTCCTCCTCCTTCTCCGTGCCGATCACGACCATCTCGCGCCCGGTTTCGCGAATGAGATGCGCCAGCCGCCGCCAGTGCATCTCCGGCCAGTCGCGCGATTCCCACGCAGCGAACGGCGAGATCACCACGTAGCGCGGAAAATCCACCCGCGGTATCCTCACCTCGCGGTCAATTTGCGGACGCGCCCCGTTCCACACCGGCAGCTTCCCGGCCACGCGCCCCGCATACCAGCGCACCTTGTCCCTGGCGTAGCGCAGTTGTTCAGAATGATCCGTGTCCATGTCCGGTGTGCCCTTCGGCGGCTCCGCATCCGTGATGGTCAGGTTAGGATGCGACGCCCGCTCCAGCCACCGCGGATACCGCGTGTGATACACCACTTTATGTCCCAACTCCGCCGCTCCCACCGCTGTGTAAAGCCCCGTGATCGCATCCCCGATTCCGAAGGCGTGGTTGGCCATGTGTAGCGTGGGCATCCTGCCCACCAGCGCAGCAGAACCAGACCTCCGCTGCTTTGTGGGCGGGACGCCCACGCTACGGACTTCCCCGTACACCCGGTCCACCCGCCGCAGCACCAGCTTTGCTCCTTTGGCCTTCACCCACGTCCCCCGCCACTCTCCGTTCTCCCGCCGCCGCAGATTCGCCACCACGCCTTTCTCATTCGACAGCTTCAGCCGCCACTCCCCGCCCTCGTGGTCCATGTCCCACCAGTATGCCTGCGGCGACGCCCCTTTGCTCAAAGTAGCATCCGCCGCGAACTCCAGTTCCATGCACCGCAGCCCCGTCTGCCACGGCGGCGCTATCTTGAATGGCTTGGGAGCTTCCACCGGCACCGACGGAGGAGCAGCCGCCGGCTCCGCGCCCTCCAGCTTGGGAACCGTCTGCATGGGAGTATCTGCCTGCTGCGTAGCATTCTTGTCTATTGTCGAATTCGCATCGCCTGTCGCAGCCGCACGCTGCCTCTCCTCCTCCATCGTCAATTCCTTCCCCCACGGCTTGGAAACCCGCGCCTCCGTCCACTTCTCTACCGGCCGGCAGCACCCCCGCGCCCGCGGCCTGCGGTCCTCCGCGAGCCACGTCCCGCTCAGCAACTCCTTCACCAGCGATCGGCGCTCCGCCCACAGATCGGGCGCATGACCATTCTTCTTCGGCGGACTCCAGTTGATGCGCCCGTTCCAAAGGGCACGCAGCTCCGCCAAATACTCCCGGCTCTCGTCCTCAAACAAATACCCCGGGATGCGCGGATTGTGTCCCAGCAAATCCCATTTCGCCATATTCCGGTGCTGAAACAGCCGGTTTCCGTCAAAGTCATGCTGGCACATCACCCCGAAATCCCCGTGCGGCCGCCCCGGAATGCTGAGCAGTTGCAGCGGATGCGGGATCATCGTGAACGGCCGCCCGTACTTGTGAAAGGCAAACCGGAACGTGTCCTTGTCCCCCCAGATCATTTTGTAATACTTCTCCGCCTGCAGGTTCATCTCCAGCGCCAACTCCAGCGGCTCCCGGTGCCGCACCGTATCAATGAGCATCTGCCCGCTCTCGAACTCCGGCTCCAAACGATAGGGCACACCCATGTCCTGCCAGATGGGATTCTCCTTCCTGGTCGCCCCGATGTCCGGCCAGTACACCGCGCCGGTTTCCATGTAGGCTGGGTGATCGAACAGGTACTCAGGGTTCATTACCGGAAAGCTGTCGGCGTCAAGATAGAGCACTTCGCGGAAGTTCGTGTGCAGCAAGGCCCACGGCTTGAGCAACCACTGCCAACGGCTGCCATGCGGAACCGACCGAGCCATGACTTGCGCCTCACAAATCTGAAAACCGAGGCGATTCCAGCTCATCAGTTTACTTAGGTATGCCGACCACTCGCCGGAAGTCATCCATAGCTCGATTGGCAGATTGAAACCGATCTTTTCCAAGATGCGGATCAACACCCAAAGATTGGAAAAATAACGATAACCTCCAGCGCAAATTATCAGTCCCCTTGGTTTTCTCCCATAAGAATTAATATCAGCCGCTAAGGAGGTCATTTCGGAATTGGCTGCTCTCCGTTTCTGACTGCAAGCCAATTCCAGACGCCCACTTGACCCTCCGTTTGCAGAATCTGCTGAACCTGCTCGGATTCTTCATTATCTAGCTTTTTGAGCAGCTGTGGCATTCGGAGGACGAAGCTATCAAAGTTCTCTGCGCTTTCTTTTAATTGGAGTCTTCTTTCCGCTACGCTAATTCCATCGTCCGAGTACAAGTCGCCTGGAGTAAACTGCCGTTCAAGGACTGTTGCCTCCATTGTATTCCCAAGCATTCGAACATCCCAATAATTGTCAGGGGTGGAGGCTATAATTCTCGCAGCTGTGACAGCCTCGCTGGGATCGTAAATCTCAGTCAATGAATTGAGCTTTCTTGTCACCGAACGAACAGCAGTAGATGTCTCGTAGGATAATTTCGCGAACTCAACGTTCGCCAACTTCCGGGCCTCGGAGACAGGAAGGCCCGCCAGTTGGAATTGCTCCGCTGCAAACTCTTTCGCTAACCGCGCATTGGCAGTAAACCGCTGCTTCTTGGCGCATTCACTAATGAGGAATCCGAATCGCTCATTGGATACATCACCCAGTGAAGCCTCGAACAAGAACCCAATCTGATTATCTGGGGAAGCTTTCTGCAGGTTCCTGGCAGCCTGCAATTTTTGCTCCTCTGTCCGAGCAGAGAGAAAGATCGCCACCAATCGAACTACTTCATCCGGGGAATCCTTCAGGAATCCTCTGAACTCGGCTGTCCTATCACTCGAAGCGACTACGTCAGGAATTACGGGTGCCGGCGACTTGTCGAGTCCGTTGCGCAGACCCGGTGATTTCGCATCAGAACTGTTCTGTACTTCAATCTTACCGACTGGATTTAAGTCCGCCGTTTTACGATAATCATCCGACATCAGGTGCCACACCAGTGCGGCAACCGCTAAGACGCTAGCCGCGCCTAAAATGTGGTTTCTGTTCCAAAGCATCAGGGGATATAGTAATAGCATCCTCCCGGATGAACACATGTTCCTGGCCCTATGCCGCCACCGTCACTGCCGCAGTAAACTACATTTGTGCAGATACCACTCTTTTGGGTATGCCAGCAGCCTGAGGGAGCTGGGTCGCAGCCTGAAGGGACTTCCGCCCCGGCGTATTGCATGGTGAGCACTCCGGCTCCAAATGCGAGCGCAGTACCGGAGGTCGTTTTTAAGAAAGAGCGGCGGGTTTGCATTGAGATTCAAGAGGATGAGGTTGACGGATTTGGTAGCAGATAGACCAATATTTTTTACCTTTACACGACGGGGGGGGGGGGGGGGGGGGGGAAAAAAAATAATCACCCACACAAAAAAAAACCCGGCGCCCCCC
>CAZFZN010000018.1:0-86275 GCA_964523105.1 uncultured Akkermansia sp. | reverse complement strand
GATTTGGTAGTGATTTGGAAAAATCTAGAATTTTTTGTGTCTCGTGGGAGGGGGGGGGGGGGGGGGGGCGTAAAGTAAAAAGTTATGCCGACACGAAAAAAACCTGCTGGCCCCCGGTTCATCATGCTGGGGGGATTCCTTGGATCCGGGAAGACGACAACGCTGCTGCGGCTGGCGCAGCATTTGCAGCGGCGGAGGAAGCGGGTTGGGATCATCACCAACGATCAGGCGGCGGGACTGGTGGATACGGCGCTGATGGAGGAGTTGAATCTGCCCGTCAGTGAAATCGCGGGCGGGTGTTTCTGCTGCCGGAGCGAGAGCCTGGTGGAGGCGCTGGGGCGACTGACGGCGGAGAGCCAGCCGGAGGTGTTCCTGGCGGAGCCGGTGGGGAGCTGCACGGACCTGGTGGCGACGGTGAGCCTGCCGCTGGAGCGGATTTACAAAGCAGGCTTTGCGATGGCCCCGTACGCGGTACTGGTGGATCCCTACCGGGCGATGCAGACGCTTGGGGTGGAGGCGGAGCCGATCTTTTCGCCGGATGTGAACTACATCTACCGCAAGCAGCTTGAAGAGGCGGAGATCATCGTGATCAACAAGACGGACGTGATCGCGCCGGAGCGATTGGCGCGGCTGCGGGAGGCGCTCGGGCGGGAGTACCCGGAGGCGGAGATCATGGCCGTGGCCAGCCGGGACGGAACGGGACTGGAGCCGCTCTTTGAGGCGCTGACCAATCGTGACGGGCATACGCGGAGCCTAATGGAAGTGGACTACGAACGCTACGGAAAAGGCGAGGCGATGCTGGGGTGGTACAATGGGAAGTATGAAGTCCGAAGGCTGAAGGCTGAAAGGGATGGCGGGTTCGATGGCAATGCATGGCTTCTTGATCTGGCGCGGCGGGTGCGGTCGGTGCTGCGGGCGACGCGGTCGGAGGTGGCGCATTTCAAGATGTCGCTGGTGGCGGAGGAGATTGAGAAAGTGGCTCGGGCGTCCCGCCCGAAGTCAAAGGAGGCGGGCGGGACGCCCGGACTACAGGCGATGGCGGCGGTGAGTTTGGTGCGGAATGACGGGGAGCCGGAACTGCGGCGGGAACTGGCCGGGCCGGTGACACAAGCTACGCTTTTGGTGAATCTGAGGGCAGAGGGCGCGCCGGAACTGCTGGCAGTAGCCGTGCAGGAGGCCCTGAAGAACGGACCGCGCGGCATCCGGGCGCGGCGGGTGGCGGAGGAATCGTTCCGCCCGGGGCAGCCACAACCAACCCACCGGCTGGCGGCCTGAGACTGAAAAACAACATGGATGGTCCAACAACCGCCGAAGGGCACTGACGAACACGGACGATCGCTTGATGAGCATTCACCCTTCTAACGAGGGCAGCATCGATTCCAGCCTGTTAAGTATCTGCGTCTCTCCGCGGGCATCTGAGATTTTCAGCCCGGCCTGGTATCCGTCCGCGCTGAAGTGCATCGCGTGCAGTTCGGCGAGGTTGTTGACGGTGAGGTCGGGCTCCGCCTCGGCGACGACTTCAGGATATTCGTATCCGGTGAGCACGGCGACGGAGGCGATGCCGCCGGCGCGGGCAGTGTGAATGTCGTGGCGCATGTCGCCAATGAGCAGCGTGTGTTCGCGGACGAGGGCGCGTTCGTGCAGAATGCCGCCGATGCGCTCCCGCTTGTCCCGCACGCCGGCGTAGAGGTGTTCGAAGTATTCGTGGAGTCCGAGTTCGCGGGCCTGCTGCTCCACGGCGTGCTGCGGCGCGCTGCTGAGCACGAACATGCGCGTGCCGGCGCCGGCGCAGCAGTGGAGAAACTCCCGCGCGTGCGGCAGCACGGTGACCGGCTCCCGCGAGGCCGCGAAGGCGTCGAGAAAGACGCGGTCCAGCGCCTCCGGCGTCACGCCCGGGAGCACTTCCTCATACCAGTGCAGAAACGGCAGGCGGAACTGCGCCCGGAATTCCTCGCGCGTCAGTTCCGCCCGCCCGAAGGCGCGCATCACGGCATTGGTGGCCTCCAGCACCGGCGGGAGATCGTCCACCAGGGTGCCGGACCAGTCGAAGATGATGTTGCGGGGACGGCCCGCGGCGCTGTCCGTCATGTCAGGGAATCACTCGCCCTTCGGCGCCAGCCGCAGGCGGTATTCGGCATGGCTGTCCTCGATCCATGTTTTGTCCACCATGATGAGGGGCACGTCGAGCAGCTTGCTGAGTTCATCGAAGGGAATCTCCGGTGCATCGCCGCCCGCCTGTTTCATCATGCCGCTGAACATTCCGAGCATCGCTTTGGCATTGGCGCCCACATCCCCGCCGGTGGTGGACATCTGCCCGCCGCGCAGACTGTCGAGCGATTTGGCGATGGCCTTTTGCGCGAAGAAGCCGTCTTCACCGTCCTTGCCGAGCCTCGCGAGGATTTGCTCCAGCACCTCCTGACCGCCCATGCTGAGGATGAGCCATTCATCGGTGAGGACATAACCGACTTTGAACTCCTCCGGGGCATCTTTCACATTGTTGATGGTGAACCCCTGATATTCCCGGGTTTCAAAAACGGCCTCGCGGGACGCGACCTTGTTGATGATGGAGTCCAGCGCGAGGGAGAAGGCTTTGGAGTCCTTGACCCTGACGCCATAGACGCCGTTCATGCCGAGCAGCCCCAGCAGGGCCATCTCCGACGCGCCGAGCGGGCCGGGCGGCTTGATGCCCTCCTCGTCGTAGCGCGAGGCGACCCAGATGTCAGGGCCGAGCTGACCGAGCAGATCCTTGCGAATGTCCACGCCCACCTGGCCCTTGGCCGCGGTCAGGGCGGTTTCGACCACCATTTCGGCCGGCGGATAGATTTGCGCGGCGAGCTTGATGGCGTTGTCGAGGGTCTTGTCGAAATCGAGCTGCTGATAGCCCGCGGCGGCGAGGCCTTTGGGCAGAAAGGCCGGGGCCGTACCGGGACCGGGCACGGCAAAGATGCCGAAGAGGCCGGGCTTTTCGCTCCAGTTCAGCAGCATCGCGAGGTCGAGCGTTTCAGCTTCCGCCCCGGCGGCAATCACGGCACTCTGGAGTTTGTCCGCACCCAGCGCGGTCCAGACTTTCTTCACATCGATCTCGATGCCGTCCGCCATGGGCAGGGCATGCTTTTCCACGAGGCCGAGGATCGTTTCCAGGTTGAGGCTGGCCATGCCCACCGTGGGGCCGGCCTTTTCGTGGTCCTTCTTATAATGAGCGGAGGCGGCCAGCGAGCCGGTGTTGGCGCCGCTCTTGAGCCGGTCGAGCATTTCCTCCACGCCGTCCTGACCGGACGAGGCGAGGATCATCTTTTCGTGAACCGCCCACGCCCACTCGCGCACGAATTTTGGAGCCTCCTTCGTTTCCTCTGTGTCCTTGAGTTTGAACACATGAATTTTAGCCCCCTCGTGCTCGGCCGTGCTGTGCTCGAAAAAGTCCTTCGCCTTGCTGATGAACTCCTTCATCTGCTCGGCCTCGCCGCCGGCCTGTTTCTCCGCCTCGGCGAGAACTTCAGTCGCCATGGCTTCGACGAATTTCTGCACCAGCGCCTCATCCCCGTCGAATTCGTAAGCCAGCGAGGCTTCGGCGCCGACATTTTCCGGCGAAGGATTGTCAGGGATATCGAGATCGTGGATGCTGGCGGCGAAACGGCCGAACTTCTTTTCCAGTTCCTCATAGGGAATGCCCGTGGCCTCGGCGAGACGCTTCTCGATGGCGGCGGCCTCCTCCGGCGAACTGCCTGACATCTTGAGGAAAAGCTTCTCGAGGTCGGCCAGCGGCATGGCTTTGACGACCGGATGGTCCACGAGCTTGTAGATGGCCTGCGAATCCATCTCGATGTAGGCGACGGACTCATCCGGCAGCACGGCCGCGGGATCGGCGGCAAGGCAGCGCAGAGCGAACAGTGAAGACAGCGCCAGAGCGAGTCGCGGGGCGCGGGAGAGCAGGGGCTTGGGGTATTTCATTGGTGTGGTGTGTGAGTTGGGGAAGGAGCGCCTCACTCCGCTGAGCGCGGCATGATGCGCATGATGCTGCGCGTGACGTTTTCGGTGAAGATGGAGCGCTCGAAGGAGTGGATGGGGAACTTGAAGTCCTTGAGCAGCGAGTCGGTGTCGTCGAAGGTTTCTTCTGTCTCGTCGGCCAGCGTGGCAGCGAGCGCGTAAGCAAGGATTTGCGCGAGTTCGCGAAGGTCGCCGTAGGTGCTGCCTCCGGGATCGTCCGGCAGGGCCTTGAATCCTGCGACGATGTCTGGACGGGAAAAGAGATGCTCTCCCTCCGGCCGGGCGATGCGCGCGAGCATGCTCTCCAGGAGTTCCTGCCGCCCCACGGAGAGCAGCAGCCATTCCTCCGTGAGCACACAGACCAGTGGCAACTCCGGCGAGGATCCGGAGCGGATATCGTGCACGGAGAATTGAAGGTAATCGCGCTTCTGCGCCTTCGCGCCGCGCTTGTCGAGATTCTCCATGAAGGCGGTGAGCGCGGGCTGGAGCGCCTTGTGATCACTGACGCCGATGCCGAAGACCGCGCCTTCGATCTTCGGATTGGAAATGTTGATGGCCTTCACGTCTGCGAGCACGTCGTCCTCGCTTTCCTCCACGCTCTCGGCCGTGCTGGCGGCGTAGGATTTGGTGACCTGAAAGTAACCCCTGCCCAGGTGCGGCAGCACCTCTTTCCTGAAGTCCACCGGCGGCAGCGGCGTGGCGCTGCGGGCGAGCGACATGGTGAGGATTTTCTCCCAGCCCGGCAGGATGCTCTCGAACAGCAGTTCGGCCTGCTGCACCGCGGCCTTGAGGTCGAGCGGCATCCATGAGACATCCCGGGCATCGACGGGGAAAATAGCAGGCGGGTCCTGGCGTGCGAGTTGGAACAGTTTGCAGAATCCCGGCTGGCCCTCGTGCGTGAAACCGGCGCGCAATGTCATCGCGTCGTCCTCGATTTTCAGGCCGAACAAAATCATGCGGAGTTTGTCGAATCCGAATGTGCCGAGTATCACCGCGGGCGTGGGTACCGGACCGCGGGAGGTTTCGGCCCCGCTCTCCTCCTTCATCATCTGCATGAGCGCAGGCATCACTTCGCCGAGATGCCCGCAGAGAAAAACCTCAGACCCGGCGGATTCAGCGAGGGCGGCGGCGTGATGCCGGCTGCCCGCAAGCGTGCCCTCGGTGCGCCGGGCGGCGGCGCGGTCGAGCATATCGCGGAGGGGCTCCTCCCCGCTGGCGAGGAAAAACAGGCCGTCGCGCACGCACCACGCGAGTTCGTCCCATTCCGCATCGCGCTTCTCCGCGGCGGCTGCGCTCATTTTATAAATGTGCAGCGCGGTCCCGGAGTGGTCTTTGGTCTGCTCGCCCTCCCGGGTCAGGTCCTGCAGCCAGTTGATTTCCAGTTCCGGCGCCTCCGGCTCCTCTTCGCCCTCCGCTTTCGCTTCCTGCTTCATCTCCTCGTGAACCTCCTGCATCAGCTTGTGATCCTCCTCCATGGATTCCTTGTCCATGCGGATCGCCGCGGTGAAGAGTTTGCCGACCTCCGCCTCCCCGCCGGTGTATTCCGCGACGACGGCAAACTCGATGCTGGAATCCTTCATCGCCAGCTTCGCATCGAAGGCGCCAGCCGCGAGGCCGCCGGTTAACCTGCCGCGCAGTTCTGCGAGGCTCAATCCTGTTTCCTTCTCCAGATCCTTCATGCTCTCGCCGTCCCACAGGCCGCCCAGCGCCTTCATTACAAATTCGCCCAACCGGCCCGGCTCGAGGCATTTGACCACCGGATGCTCCGGCAGCTTCGCCAGTTTCTCCGGATCGCCTACCTCGGCATAAACCACAGTGTCGGAGGGAAAGAGCGCGGCGAAGTCTGTCTTCGCGGGCGCCAGCGGAGCGAAACCCAGCCACAGCAGCGCCAGAAGTCGTGTCGTTTTCATTTTTTGTGAGGCGGCATCCTGTTCATTTCACCGCCGGTGCCGGTGCCGGCGCGGACTCCGGCTTCGGCGGCTTGTTGTAGCGGAAGCCGGCGTTGGGATTTGCCGGATCGAAGGCGTAGGTGTCGCGGTTTTTGAGGAAGTTCTTCAGCGTCGTCGCCGGAATGGCAAAGCCGAGGCCCTCCGCGCCGGTGGCGACGATCTTCATGTTGTTCACGCCGATCACTTCGCCGCGCAGATTGAAGAGCGGGCCGCCGGAGTTGCCGGGATTGATCTGCGTGGTGGTCTGAATGTAGAGGCTGCCGCCTTCATTGCGGTTCCGCAGCGAGACGATGCCTTCGCTGACGCTGCGCTCAAGGCCCAGCGGGGCCCCGATGGCGAAGACGGGCTGGCCCTGCTTGATGTCGTCGGCGTCGCCGAGGGGCACCGTGGGGAATTGCTTCTTGTCAGGGGTTTCTATCTTCAGCAGGGCGAGATCGAGGTCGCCGCTGGTGGCGAGGATGCGGACGTTATTGTAGGTCTGCCGCTCCGTCCCGCTCCCGAAAACGGTGACGGTAACTTCGTTTTCCCCGGAGACGACGTGATCGTTGGTGATGAGATAGCCGTCAGGGTGAATGATGAAACCGGAGCCGAGGCCGGAGGGCGTCTTGATGAGCACCACGCGGTCGCCGATTTCCCTGACCAAATCCTTCACCGCCTGGGGCCGGGCATTCGGATCGGCGCGGTAGAGGTCTTCATTGTAGGCCGCCGCGGGGGCGGGTTTGGTTTCCTCTTTGACGATGCGCGTGATCGCGTCCCGCGGCACGCTGAGCACGGTGAAGCCGAGGTCCACGACGACTTTCTCGCCGGATTCACTGAGCAGTTCGCCTTTCACCGAGCCGCCCCGGTTGAGTTCGACGGTGGCCGGCGCGGCGGCGAGAGGTGCAGCCAGGACGATGGAAAGGATGACGGGGAGGCGCATGGAGAGAGATTGCAGGAAGCGCCGCCCGAAATTCCGCGCAAAGCGGCGGGCGGAGCCGCGACTATCGGGAGACTTTTGCATCCGGCAAACAAATATCCGCTCCCCCTCCCCGCTGCCGGACCTGGTGGAGGTAAGGGGATTCGAACCCCTGACCTTCTCATTGCGAACGAGACGCTCTACCAACTGAGCTATACCCCCGGTCCGGCTTGTCACCGCCTTGCGGTGCGCGGGCATTGTGGATGACGCCGCTCCGGCGGCAAGGGAAATGATGGAGGGCGGGGTTTCACTTCTCCCCTTTTCCGATTTCCCTGCCAAATCGAGCTTCAGCCTCCAGCTCCGCCGCTCCCAGCGGCGTAACCTTGATGGAATGCTTCACCGGCTGCAGGGCCTCACGCGCCTTGTCGTCGAGCACCTTCTGGTGCGCTCCGAGTTTCGCGCGCAGCGTTTCGAATGCCGCCGCCACCTCTTTGTCCTCCTGCGCCACGCCGCCGAAATGGCGGAAATTGGTCACGAGCTGTTTGATGAGCAGGGTCTCGTAGTTTTGCTTCTGGCCCACGCGGTTCAGATACTCACCGAAGGCGGCATCGAACGGCGTCGCGCCGGCAAACTCGGCCGCCAGATTGATGCCCGCCGCCAGTTGCTCTTTGGAGAATCTCTTCGTCCGGCCGCCCCATTCCACCTTTGCCTGCGCTTCGTTCAGATTCGCCACTTTGAGAACGAGTCGGTTCAGTTCCGCATTGAAGGGAATGAACGGCGCAATGCTCCGGGTGCCGCCGGACGACTTCTCATCGCCCTGAAAACAGAACGGATAGCGCGTGCTCTCCAACTCCACCGAACCCGCCGCGCTGCTCAAGACTTTGTGGCCATCGGTCGCCTGTGCGGCTCCGTTCAGGTCCACTGTGATGGTGCCGATGTCGCCATCGCAGCCGAGACCTTTGAGAAACGCCTGCGCCATCACGAGGTGCCCGTTCGCATTCGGATGGAAGCCGTCGCCGCCGCACACGTCGTACTTTTCGCCGAGCACGGGCTTCGCCTTGAGCATCGCGTCAATCATCGGCTGATGCACGTCCGCGAACAGCTGACCGAATTCTCCCGCGAGTTTCTTTCCGATACCGCCGAGCTGCCGCAGATTGTCATTGTAGCCGTCGGCGCCCGACTTCGGCGCAAAGTTGTCGCGCTTGAAGAAAAACGTATCCACCGCGCCCGGCGAGCCGACCACGACATGCTTCACGCCGATTTCCTTGAGCGTCGTCAGCACCCGGCGCATGTTCTTCTCGTACGCGCCGCCAATCTGGTCATTGAAGGGCTGATAACTCCCGTCGTTCATGCCGTAGCAAAGAGTCACCGTCGTCGGCTGGAACACCGCGAGATCATTCGCCGCCCGCGCCGCAAAACCATCCGCCCGCTCCCCGCTCCAGCCAAACTGAAACACGCGCACGTCCGAACGCCCGCTGCACGCGACGATGTAGGCTTCGATGAATTTCGAGTATTGCTTTTGCTCGGTGATGGAATCGCCCACGACAGCAAGGCGTCCGTTCTGCGGGAGTGTGCCGGCGGCGTTGGGCGCGCCGATGGCAGCGAAGGCGGAGCACGCGAGTGGAAGAAAAACGAAGGTGAGTTTCATAGGCCGCCTCTCCTACACGCTGCCGCCGGTTTGTCACGCCCGCTCCATCGGGAGAGCAGGAGCAGCCGGGCCACCGCTCCCGTGTCTTCACGCCGGCAATGCAGCCGCGAGCGTCCATTGCCCCGGCATCTCATGGGATGTCAGCTGGAAGTGTTTCGTCCAGTCCGGGAAGTCCTCCGGATCGAAATCCATTCGTTCCGCCGCTGCCGGAAACCCTTCCCGGAATTCAAGCCGCACGCTGCGAGGGGCAATCTGCATGCCCTGGCCGTGGCACTTCATCACCGCTTCCTTGGCTGTCCAGAGCTGCCGGAACAGCCGCTCCGGTTCCGAACTGTGGCGCACGGCCTCCGCCTCATCGCTATGAAAAGAAAAGCCCGCGATCTCATGCACGTCGAGGCCGGGATTCCAGGATTCAATATCCACGCCCACTGGCTGCTCCGATACGGCCACTGCTGCATATTCACCCGAGTGCGAGAGATTGAAGTGCAGCGGGGACATCCTGTCCCCCTGCCTGTTCAGTGAGGGCTTCCCATACGTTCCGGTTTTGAACTCCAGTGCCTGCGCATTCAGGCCCAGCCTCTCGCCCAGCACCAGACGCAGCAGCGCCCGTGAGCGCATCCAGCGTTCGCGGTCATTCTGAAAGTGAAACCGTGCCGCCCGTTCCTGCTCGTCGCCGCTCAACACACTTGCGGCAGCATCGAGTAAAAGCCGCGAGTCCCCGCCCGTGGTGAAGACGCGCAGGTCCACTCCGCACCAGAGTGCAGACCAAACCGGCTCCGGAGGTGCATTCATAGCGTCGCCGCTTCGGTGCGCAGAGCGTCCAGTTCAAGGTGCAGTTTCTCCGCCAGCACACTGACCCACGGCTCTTCAAAAAGCACAAGGTGATCGCCGCCCACGCGCACGATTTTCAAAGAAGGCGTGGTGGCGCGCCAGTTGTAGTCCTCGGTGCGCTCGTACTTGTCGCTGATCGCATCGGTTCGGAACAGCACCGCCGGGCCGTCGTAGAATTCAGGCTCCCAGGCATTCAGCGCGTCCACATGCGTCTCGTGGATTTGCGCGGTGCGCAATTCGGCGGTGTCGGCCACGCGGCCTGCGTCGGTGAGCTTGCGCACTTCCGCGACGGTGGCGTCGTGTTTGCCTTTGCTGCGCAGGCCTTCGCTAAAGCGGCTGGCGAGGTGCTTGATCTTGCTGCCGACGCCGCTGCCGCCCAGTCGCCAGCCGGCGGCGATGCGTTCGGTGAGACTGTACTCGCGCGGGCCGTTCGCCGGATTCTCGGTGTCGAAGAGCAGCAGCATCTCCGCCTCGCCGCCCTGCTCGCGCAGCAGTTGGCACAGCTCATACGCCACCACGCCGCCATAGCTGTAGCCGCCGACGATCACCGGGCCTGACGGATACACGCTGCGGATGAGTTTCAAATACTCCACGGCACACGACTCAATGCTGTGCCGCGCCAGCAGCCAGGCGTCGTCGGTGATGGCCGGCGATTCGATGACCCATACCGGATGCGCGCGGCCCAGCTTCGGCAGCAGGTTGCGGTAAAAAAGAGCGCCGCCGTCACCGCCGTGCAGCAGGAAAAGCGGCGTGCCGTCGCCCTCCGGCTGAATGCACGTGATGGGTGAATGACTCGCCGGCTCCAGCGCCGCAACTTCAATGCGCGCGGCAAATTCGCTGAGCCGCGGCGATTCAAACATCACGCCCAGCGGCAGCTTCACGCCGAATTCGCGATGCACGCGCTCCATGACCGACAGCGCATTCAGCGAAGTGCCGCCGACGGCGAAGAAGTCCGACTCGCGCCCGATCTGATTGCGCCCGAGCACGCTCTCCCAGATCGCCGCCAGCTTCGTCTCGCGCTCGCCCTCCGGCGCGATGAACGTCTCCGCCGCCACCGCGAGCGCCGCATTCTCCGGCGACGGCAGTGCCGCGCGGTCGAGTTTGCCATTGGTGGTGAGCGGAAACTTCTCCATCACCACGAACGCCGACGGCACCATGTAGTCCGGCAGCTTCGCCAAGAGATGCGCGCGCAATTCGTTGTGCGTGGGCGGCGTGTTCTTTGCGACGAGCCACGCCACGAGCCGCTGCTCGCCATTATGCATTTGAGGGAACACCGCGGACTCACGCACCGCAGCATGGGTGTTCAACACGCTCTCGATTTCCCCCAACTCGATGCGGAAGCCGCGGATCTTCACCTGGTGGTCAATGCGCCCCAGATACTCCAGATCGCCATTCGCCAGCCGCCGTGCGAGGTCGCCGGTTCTGTAAAGCCGTCGCGGGGACCTCCGTTCCCCGTCTATGGTATCCTCGTGAAGCAGAGGTCCACGCCACGATTCCATCGCCGGAAACCTCTCCGCAGTCAGCGTATCCCTGTTCAAATACCCCCGCGCCAACCCGTCGCCGCCGACATACATCTCGCCGCACACGCCAATCGGCTGAGGCTCCAGCGTTACCGGGTCCAGCACATACACCTGCAAATCGGGGATCGGCTCGCCAATAACACTGCCGCCCGCGAGATCGTTCATGCTGAGCGCCCGGTAAGTCACATGCACCGTCGTCTCGGTGATGCCGTACATGTTAACAAGGCGCGGCTTCTCATCCCCGTGGAGCGCAAACCACGGGCGCAGACTCTCCATTTCCAGCGCCTCGCCGCCGAAGATCACGTAATGCAGCGCCAGCGGTGTCGTGGCGCGCTCGTCCGCCCGGATAAGTTGCCGGAACGCGCTCGGCGTCTGATTCAGCACCGTCACGTTTTCACTGGAAAGCAGCGAACGGAATTCATCCGGTGAGCGGCTCACTTCAAACGGAACCACCACCACGCGCCCGCCGTAGAGCAGTGCGCCCCAGATTTCCCAAACACTGAAATCGAACGCAATGCTGTGAAAGAGCGTCCACACATCCTCCGGCCCAAAGCCATACCAGTGCTCTGTGCCGCGCATGAGCCGCGTTACATTGTGGTGCGTCACCACGCAGCCCTTCGGCTTTCCGGTGCTGCCGCTGGTGTAGATCACATAGGCCGCATCGTGTTTATCGTTCACGCAGGGTGGATTCGCATGCGCCTCACAGGCCATATCCGGTCTATAGGCCTCATCCACCAGCACCACCCGCACCTTCGTCTCCGGCACTCGCCCCTCCAAAGAACTCTGCGTCACCAGCACCGGCGCCGCCGCATCCTCCAGCATAAACGCCAGCCGCTCCGCCGGATAGCTCAGATCAATGGGCACATAAGCCCCGCCCGCTTTCAAAATCCCGAGCACCGCCACCAGCATCAGCGGCGTGCGCTCCAGACAAATCCCCACCAGCGACTCGCGCGTCACGCCCATCGCGCGCAGCCGGTGCGCGAGGCGGTTCGCCTGCGCATTCAGTTCCGCATAAGTCAGCGCCATCCCGCCGCCATTCACCGCCACACGACTCTGGAACTTCGCCGCTATGTCCTCAAACCAGGTATGCAGACACCGCTCGTTCGCCGGAACTTTTACGTCTGACGAGAATCCATGCAGCAGCGACTCGCGCTCTGCCGCTGTCAGCAGTGGCAGCCTGGAAACCGGAGCCGCCGGCGCAGAGATCAGTGCGTCCAGCACCGTGCAGTAGTGGCCCAGCCAGCGCTCAATGGTCGCTTCATCGAACAGCGCCGTCTGCCATGCGCATACAAGGCGAATCGCCGCGTCGCTGTGCTGCACGTAGAAGCTCGCCTCGAACGACAGCCGCCGCTTGGCATTCATCTCCACCGTGCCGCTGATCCCCGCGAACGACACCGGCTGCGGCATGGTCTCGAACGAAAAACTCACCGGCACCAGCCCGCGCCGCGCCGCCGCGGACAACTGCGGCAACTGCTCCAGAACTTCGCCAAAGGTCACCCCATCGTTCTCCGACGAATCGAGCACTTCATTTCGCGTGCTGGCGAGCAAAGTCTCGCCCGTGTCCTCTGCGGCGTGAGAAAGACGCAGCGGCAGGAACTGCACGCAATGCCCGACCAAGTCAGGCAAGTCCCGCGAAATCTGCGCCGCCGATGGCGTGCCGATGACGAATTCATTCTGTCCGCTCAGCCGCCCCACGAGAACGCGAAATGCCGCCAGCGCGACGTGATACGGTGTCACTTTCCGCTCCGCGCAAAATTGATGCAGCCGCGCGGTGAGTTGCGCCGGAAGGTCGCGATGCGTCATCGCCGACTCATAGCGCGGCGCAGCAGCACGCGGGCGATCCGCCGGCAGCGCCAGCGGTGCCGGCACGCTGGTGAACTTGTTCCTCCACCATGCCAGTTGCTCCGCATGCTCCGGCGACTTCCGGCGCTCCGCATCCTCCACGGCATAGGAGGCATAGGATGCCGCCGGGCCGGCGGCCCCACCTTCCTCCGCATAGAGCCGGCAAAATTCCTCCACCACCACGCCGAACGACCAGCCATCGCACACAATGTGATGCGCCGTCAGAATGAGTGCAGCGGAGCCGCCCTGGACTGCTGAGACTTGTCTCAGCCTTTCGGCTGCGGCAACTTGTTGCCGGGGTTTCACGCCCGTTCGCTCAGGCGCAGTCCCATTCGCGCCGTTCCGATGATGGAAGTTGTCTCCGTTCGCTGAGCCGCTCTCCCGGCGACGAGTCGCCGCTGCCGAAGGCTCCAACAAGTTGGAGCAGTCCACGGCGGCTGGGCCGCGGACGAGCGTCGCGCGCACCAGCGGGCCGGTGCTCAGATCGAACGGCTTCAGAAAATCCTCCTCCGCGCACTGCTCCGCAGCGCTGTCCACCACGCGTAGCGGCCACGCTGCTTTCGCAGCCACCGTCATCATCATGCCATCTGCACTGAAACTGCCGCGCAGCGCATCATGACGCCCGGCGATTTGCTCCAGCACGCGCGCGACCCGCTCCGCATCCACCGGGCCAGTGAGCTTCAGAGTCAGGCTCTCGTGGCAAGCCAGCGAGGCATCGGCACTGAGTTGCGACTGCAGGAACATTTCGCGCTGCGCCGGCGTCGTCGGAACGACCACCGGCTGAGGCGCACCGCCGGGCAGGAAGCCCCCGGCTTGCAGCGCGAGGATGCTCTCGCGGAATGCAGCGAGCACTTTCTCTAAATCTGCCTCCGTGTGCGCCAGGCTCACGAAGTTCCCTCGCCCTTCCCAGATGTGTACTCCGCGCAGCCGCAGATGATAGAACAACAGGCTGAAATGCTTCAGCGACGGCTCGGGGTGCAGCATCCACAGGCTGCTGTAGCGCGACACGACCACCGGCACGCCGAGTTCCGCGAACAGCCCATTCAACTTATCCACAAAGCGCGCCGCCTTCGCGTCATTGTCCGCCTGGAGCGCCGGGCCTTCGGCTTTGAGCCTGTGCAGCACCGCGCGCGCGGCGGCCATGGTGAGCGGGTGGCGGATGAAGGTGCCCGCAAAGAACGTGACTCCGACTTCCGGCGCGCTGTCGTCGCCGTATTGCCACTGCCCGCCGTCCAGCGCGTCCATGAACCGGCTCGTGCCCGCCAGCACACCCAGCGGCATGCCGCCGCCGATGACTTTGCCATAGCTGACAAGATCCGCACTGATGCCGAACAAGTGCTGTGCGCCTTTGGGATGCGTGCGGAAGCCGAGCACGACTTCATCGAACACGAGCGCCGTGCCGGCGTCCGCCGTGATGCGCCGCAGTTCCTGCACAAACTCCACCGGCGCGATGTCCGGCCGCCGGCTTGGCACCGGCTCGACGAGCACCGCCGCGATCTCGTGCGCGTGGCGTTTGATGATTTCCAGCGACTCGGGGTGGCCGTATTCCAGCACGATGATACTCGCCTGCGCGCTCTCCGGAATGCCCGGCGCGATGGGAATGGTGCGCAACTCGCCGTTCGACACGAGCGGGCGAGCCAGCACTTCGTCGAAGATGCCGTGATAGGCGCCGGCGAACATGGCGATGCGGTCGCGTCCGGTGATGGTGCGGCTCACGCGAATGGCGGCCATGAGCGCCTCGCTGCCGGTATTGCAGAAAGCGACGCGATCTTTGCCGGAAAACTCGCAGACCAGCTTCGCCACTTCGCCCGCGATGGGACAGGTGGGGCCGATTTCATAGCCGCGGTCGAGCTGTTCCTTGATGGCTTCGACGACAAATGGCGGTTTGTGGCCAAAGAATCCGGAGCCGAATCCATGCACGACATCAATCCACTGATGGCCGTCAATGTCATGGAGGTATGCGCCTTCACTGCGATCGGTGACGGCAGGGAAGACCATCTCTTTCCACAGCGGATTGAATCCTCCGACCGCGCGCGGATCGGCGAAGACCGGCCGGTGTTCCGCTGTGAATGCGCGGGTCTTTGGGTACCGCGCGACGTAGTCGGCGATGAGCTTGTCCAGATGCGCCTGCTGCTGCGGCGTGAGCGAGCCCGCAGGCGTTTTCTCCATCGGACGGAAGGGGCCGAAGGCGATCTTCTTCTCGCCGGAGCCGGTCTGTTCTTTGACGCGAACGGTAAAAGCCTCAGTGCCGTTAGCCGGCGAAGGCTGAGGCGGCGCATCACCGGTGAGCCCGCCGAGCGCCGCCTCGATCCGCGCCAGCCGGTCCTCCACAGAACCCGCGGCCGGTGTTGAAGCAGCGGGGGCATCCTGCCCCCGATCCGTTGCCGGTGGGCAGGATGCCCACGCTACAGCAGCCGGCATGAACTGCCCCGCCGGCAGTTTTTCATCCAGCCACGCCGCGAGAGCCGCCATACTGTGCTGCTGCTCCATGAGCTGGCGGAAGGTGATCTTCACGCCGAAGTGCTTCTTCAGCGCGAGGCTGGCCTGCGTGAGAAACAGTGAGTCAAAACCAAGGTCCAGGAACTCCGCCGACGGATCCGCCATGCTGATGTCCAGGCCGGACGCGCGGTGCAGGATGCTGCGGATTTCCTCGGTGAGGTGCGCCGCGCGCGTGAGGTTCTGACGCCCCTCCGGGGCTTGAGGTTTTTGTTGGCCGGTGTCCGGTCGTTCCGCTCGTTCCTCGCTGCACCACCGGCTAATTTCTGTGCTCCCTCCGGGAGCGGGACCGATGGCATTGTCTCCTGCGGAACCGGTAACCGCAGCCGCACGGGAGGCACTGATGGATTGGAGGCCCGGAGGGCCGTCAGATATTAGCCGGTGGTGGAGCGAAGCGGAACCGCCGGAAATGCCGCCCACCAAATTCTGTTCAGCCCCGGAGGGGCGTGAGAGATCGCCCGCCATGGTATCAGGGTAAATCAACCACCCCTCACCATCCCGCTGCGTGCCCGCCGGCAACGCCACATCCGGGCAAAACCGCTGCCGCTCGAATGGATAGCCCGGCAGCGGCACCTTGCTGCGCGGCCCGCTGTGCAGGGCTTTCCAATCAATCGTCACGCCCGCCATCCACAGCCTGCCAATGCCGGCGAGCAGCACACGATGTTCTCCGGTGCCTTCGTCTTTGGCAGGCGGGAACAGCGACACGCATTCGCAGTCCTTCGCCGCAGGATGCTGGCGGATGAGCGGCGCGAACGATGTGCCCGGGCCGTACTCGATGAACACGCACGGTCCCTCCGCGGTCAGAGCGGCGATGCCGTCGGCGAAGCGCACAGCGTTGCGGAGGTGGCGCACCCAGTAGTCGGGCGAGGTCGCGTCCGCGGCGGTGATCGTTTTGCCTGACACATTGGAAATCCACGGCGTCTCCGGCTCGCGGAGCGTGATGCCTTCAAAAGCCGCACGGAATTCCTCCAGCGCGCCGTCCATCATGCGGCTGTGAAAGGCATGACTGGTTTTCAGCACCGTGGCGCTGATGCCGTCTTTTTCCAATACAGCTGCGAAGGCTGTGATGTCATCTGTCGGCCCGGCGACGACCGTGTTGCCGGGGCCGTTGATGGTGGCGATGTCGAGCGTGGCCGGCAGCTTTGCGGCGACTTCCGCTTCCGGGAGCCGCACGGCGAGCATGGAGCCGGCAGGCTGGGCGAACATGATGCGACCGCGCGCGGCGACCAGCTTTACGGCGTCTTCCAAGAAAAACGTGCCGGCAAGGGTGGCGGCGACATATTCACCGATGCTGTGGCCTAGCATTCCGGCGGGCTTGAAGCCCCACGATGTTAGTAGAACCGCGAGAGCATATTCGACGGCGAACAGCGCGGGCTGGGTGTGACGCGTTTCATTGAGAGCGGCGGCGTCCGTGGCCCGGGCTTCCAGCCCGGAGTCTTCACTCTGCGGGCTGGCAGCCCCGGCCACTTTGAGCAGCGCGTGCAGATCGATCCCGTGTGATGCGAAAAGGTCCGCGCATTGATCGAAAGCTTCGCGAAAGACCGGCTCCGCTGCGTAAGTCCCGGCGCCCATCCTCAGGTGCTGGGCGCCCTGACCGGGGAAGATGAACACGACGGGGACATTGCTTCGGTCCTGTTTCACCGCCGCGGCTTTGGCGCGGAGATGCGCGATGGCTTCCAATTTGTTCGCAGCAACGATGACGCGGCGGTGGGGGAAGCTGCGGCGTCCAGTTTGTAAAGTCCATGCGACGTCGGCGAGCCGGGCGTCTTGAGTTTCCAGCCATGCGGCGAGGTTTTCGCAGATGGAATCAAGCGCGGCGGGGGATCTGGCGGAGAGCGGCAGCACAGCCATCCTGGCTGTGACGTTTTGCGCGGGCTTCCAGCCTGCACTGGCTTCCGCAGGCTGGAAGCCCGCGGACACGCCACACAGGCTGGAAGCCTGGGCCACGGTTGCGGGGGCTTGCTCCAATGCCACGTGCGCGTTCGTGCCGCCAACGCCAAAGCTGCTGACGCCGGCGCGGCGCGGGCCGTTCGATTTCCAGTCCTGGAGCTTATCCACGACGAAGAACGGCGTGGTCTCCAGCATCAGCGCCGGGTTTGGCGATTTGAAATGCAGCGTCGGCGGCAGCTTCGCGTGATGCACAGCCAGTGTGGCCTTTATCAATCCAGCCACACCACTGGCGGCGTCCATGTGGCCGGTGTTGGACTTCAACGATCCCAAACCGCAGAAGTTGGTGCGCTCTGTTCCTTGTCTGAAGGCTTTTGTCAGGCCAGCGACTTCGATGGGGTCGCCAATGGGGGTGGCGGTGCCGTGGCCTTCGACGTAGCCGATGGTGTCCGGCTCGAATCCGGCGAGCGCGTAGGCCAGCGAGATGACTTCTGCATGCCCGTCCACGCTGGGCGCGGTGAAGCTGACTTTATCCGCGCCATCGTTGTTGAGCGCCGCGCCTTTGATAACGGCCCAGATGTGATCGCCGTCGCGCACGGCGTCTTCGAGTCGTTTCAATACGACGACGCCCGCGCCGTTGCTGAAGACGGTGCCGGTGGCGGCGGCATCGTAGGGGCGGCAGTGGCCGTCGGGCGAATAGATGCTGCCCTCCTGCGCAGTGAAGCCGCGTTCCTGCGGCCACTTGATGCTGATGCCGCCGGCGAGAGCGGCGTCGCACTGGAAACTTTGCAGCGCCTGCACCGCCTGACACACGGCCACGAGCGAGGTGCTGCACGCGGTGTAGATGTTGAGCGCAGGGCCGCGGAGGTTCAGTTTGTACGCGGTGCGCGTGGCGAGATAGTCCTTCTCGTTGCAGATCATCGCGTTCTCGTAGCCGACCTGCTGGCGGAGTTCCCTGTTGGGCAGAACACGGTGCTGGAGCCACGAATTGTTGCTCATCCCGGCGAAGACGCCGATGGAGCCGGCAAACTGCTGCGGATCGCAGCCGGCGTTTTCCAGCGCGTGCCATGCGAGTTCCAAGAAGACGCGCTGCTGCGGGTCCATGACTTCGGCTTCGCGCGGAGCGATGTTGAAGAATGCGGCGTCGAACCACTCCGGCTTTTCCAGGATGCCGCGACGGGGGACGTAGTCGGCATCATTAGCCGGCTCTTCAGCGGGCAGTGTGCTGCGGTCGAAGGTGGTGATGGTCTCACGGCCTTCGGTCAGGACGCGCCAGAACGCGTCAATATCCGGCGCGCCAGGAAAGCGTCCGGCCATGCCGACGATGGCGATTCCATCCAGAGGAGTGTCTGTTTCAGCAGGCATGAGGAAGTGCGGAATTGCGGGAGAGCCGTGGCAAGGGCGTCCCGCCCTTGGTGGTTGCACATGGCAATTGGAGCGCGCGTGACGTGTCGGCGCGACTCGACAAGGCCGGGACGGCCTTGCTGCGGGCAGTTGGCGATTCTGAGTTCATCGCGTACGGAGGTCGCGGGCTTTGCTGGCGGCGGCGCGGGCGGCGGCGGCGCGGGACTGGGTTTGGTCCACCACGCGGACGGCGCTGGTGGCGGTGCTGGCGGCGGGATCGAGGTGTCGCGCGAAGGCGGCGATGGTGGGGAAGCGGAAGAGGTCCACGAGCGGGACATCGCGCTGGAGTTCCTGACTGATCGCCGCGTGCAATCGCACCATGAGCAGCGAGCCGCCGCCGAGGTCGAAGAAGTTGTCCTCGGTGGTGATGTCTTCGATGCCGAAGGCTCGCTGCCAGAGGGCGGCGAGAGTTTTCTCCATCTTCGTGCGCGGCGCGGTGCCGCCAGGGCGGCGCAGGGGTGTGGCGGCGCTGGTGGTGGCGCACGCGGCGGGGAGCTGACAGCGGGTCAGGATTTCTGCGCAGGTGGCGGCAGCATTTTCGGCCAGCGCGCTGAGGAGGGCGGCGAAGTCATTCAGTATGGTCTGCGCTCTCGCGCGCGTGCAGACGGATTCCTGGAAGATGAGTGCGGCATTCCATTCGTCGCCGGGCGTGACGACGAGGGTGAGCGGATAGGCGGTGTGGATGGGCCCGGTGAAATTGGTGATCTTGGCTTCGCCGAAATGCTTCGCGGTGTCCGGGACGGTGTAGTTTTGGAAGACGGCGAGGCTGTTAAAGAGGCGGCTCTTCCACGGGATGTCCGTGCAGTCCTGGATGGCGGTGACGGGCGTGTATTGGTGCTCGCTGAGGTCGAGCAGCGCGGCTTGCAGCGACCGGAGCAGCGATGAGGCGGGGGCGTCGCGGTCGATGGGCAGGCGCACCGGCAGATTGTTCACGAAAGGACCGACGATGCTATCCGCGCCGGGCAATGTAGCGGGACGGCCGGAGAACGCGGTGCCGAAGACGATGTCGTCCTCACCGGAAGCGTGGGAGAGGAGGAGCGCCCACGCGGCCTGAACGAAGGCTCCGGGTGAGAGGGAAAGTGAACGGGCGGCGGCAGTGATGGCAGTGCCGTTGAAATTGGTGCTGACTTCGGCGGTGCGGCGTGAGGCTTTCGGCCCGGGCGTCAGGTCGGACGGGAGCGGAGTGGGGGTGGTATAACCGGCGAGGTTTTGTTTCCAGAAGGTGCGGGAAGCTTCATCCGACTGTTTCGAGAGCCATTCGAGCCAGGTGCGGTAGGGCTGCGCCGGCGGTAGCAGAGCCGTCCCGGCGGTGAAGGATTGCGCGGGCTTCGCGCCTGCACTGGATGCTTCAGCAGGCTGGAAGCCCGCTGAAACGCCACACAGGCTGGAAACCTGTGCTACTGCATTCACTTCGCTGAAGACGATCGGCCAGGACCAGCCGTCGAGGTGAAGGTCGGGGAGGCTCCAGAGGAGGAAATGGTGATTTGCGGCGATGCGGACGAGGGTGAAACGGCTGAGCATCGGCTTTGTCAGGTCGTTGCGCTGGCCGGCGTCGTCGGCGAGGAGTTTGGCGATGGTTTTGTCGGCGTTACTACCGCCTTCGATGATGGTCCATTCCGGCTCGATGCCTTCGCGGACGATCTGCACGGGATGCGGCAGGCCGGCGCTGTGGAAACTGCTGCGGAGGATGCTGTGGCGGGCGATGACCTGGCTCCAGGCGGCGCGGAGTTTTTCAATATCCAGCGGGCCGTGGAGGTGGCAGTGCCATTGATCATAGCCGGCGTTGGGCCTGGTCAGGCTGGCGCTGTAGAAGAGCTGCTGCATCGGCGAGAGCGCGCTGATTTCCACGATTCCGGTCTGGCCTTTGATGAGTCGGGCGATGGTGTCTTCATCGAGTCCGCTGAGAGCGGTGTGGGGTGCGGCGGCGACGGTGCCGCTGGCGGCGATGACTTGCTGGAGCGCGGCCTGGAAGCCGTCGGCGAACTGCTGGATTTGCTCTTCACTGTGCAACTGACGCCCGGCGGTCCATGCGACTTCGAGTTCGCCACCGATGACCCGGGCGTTGATCTCGATTTGGTACTTACGTTCTGCGGCCTGGCAGTGCCAGGGGCCGGTGGACTCGGGCGCGAAATGGAAGAGTTCGCTGCCGTCGGTGATGCTGTCCATGCGGCCGAGGTAGTTGAACAGGATGACGGCTTCGTGCTTGAGACCGAGCGCGGAGAAGCCGCTGCCATTGCCAGGCAGGGCGTCGAGCTGCTGCTGCACGGCGCGAATGCTGGCTGCGTGGTCCGTGTTAGGCTGAAGACAGACGGGGAAGATGGTGGTGAACCAGCCCACGGTGCGGGAGACATCCATGTCGCCCCCGATGTGGGATTCTCTGCCGTGGCCTTCGAGGTGAATCGTGAGGCCGCCGGGAACAGGCTGTGCCTGATGAATCGAGTGGACGAGCGCGGCAAGCAGCGGGGCGTTGATGCGGGCGTTGAATGCGGCGGGAACTTTTTGGAGGAGGGCGTCGGTCTCGGGGGCGCTCAGGCGGGTGCAGAGAGTCCAGGTGTCACCTTCGGTGTTGGAGCCGTAGCCGTCGTCGCCTTCGCTGCGGAGCGTGGCGGCGGATTCGCTTTGCTTGAGGGCGTTCTGCCAGAAGGCGGCTTCGGCCTGGGCGGCGGCGGATGTTGCCCATTGGCGTACCTGTCCGGCCCATGCGGAGAAGGGCGCGGTGGCAGCGGGGAGTGTGATGGGCTTTCCGACGGCGGCGAGGCAATAGGCTTTTTCTACGTCCTCGAGGAGAATGCGCCATGAGACACCGTCCACGGCGAGGTGATGGACGGTGAGAAGCAGGCGGCCGGGGCGGTCTTCGCCGCAGTCCATGTAGGCAGCGCGCAGCAGCGGGCCGAACTCAAAGCTGAGGCGGGCCTGCTCGACTTTGCAGGCGCGTTCGATCTGGCGCACGAGGCGGCCATTCTCGCAGGTGGAGAAGTCGTGGCAGGTGAGGATGTCGTCGTCGGGCTCCGCGTGGATGCTGGCTTCCCAGACGTTGTTGCGGCGGATGAAGCGCTGCCGCAGCGCGCTGTGATGCGCGATGATGGCGCGCAGTGCAGCGGTGAGAGCGGCGGAGTCGAGGCGTTCGCTGACGGTGAAGAGGAACGTCTGATTCCAGTGATTCGCGCCTTCGAGTTCCTGCGTCAGGAACCATTCCTGGATGGGCGAGGGCTGGAACGGGCCGGTGATTTCGGCGGGGACGCTGGACGTGGTGGTCGCCGGTGTGTCCATGGCTAGAGCGGCCAGTGCAGCCACGGTTGGATTCTCAAACAACTGACGTGGAGTGAGCGTCAGGCCGGCTTCGCGGGCGCGGGCGATGACCTGGATGGAGAGGATGGAGTCGCCGCCAAGTTCGAAGAAGTTGTCGTGGATTCCGACGCGCTCCACGCGGAGGACTTTGGCCCAGATGGCGGCGAGGGTGTGCTCGTTAGGCGTGGATGGCGCGGTGAAGGTGCGCGCGGCGGTTTCCACGACGGGCGCGGGCAGGGCGCGGCGGTCGAGCTTGCCGTTGGTGGTGAGCGGGAAGGCGCTCAGGGGCACGAACGCCGCGGGGATCATGTAATCCGGAAGGCGGGTGCGCAGGTGCTCGCGGAGTTCGGCGGCAGAGGGCGGCGTGGCGCTGACGAACCAGGCGAAGAGGCGTTTGTCGCCGGGGCGGTCCTCACGCACGAGGACGCAGGCTTCACGGACGGCGGGGTGGGTGCAGAGAACGCTTTCGATTTCGCCGAGTTCGATGCGGAAGCCGCGGATTTTCACCTGGTCGTCAATGCGGCCGAGGAATTCGAGGTCGCCGTTAGGAAGGCGGCGGGCGAGATCGCCGGTTTTGTAGAGGCGGGAAGTCGGGGTGGACTGAGTGGAAAGCCACGACTGCGGGAATCGCTCCGCCGTCAGATCAGGTCGGTTGAGGTAGCCTTTGGCGAGGCCGGCGCCGGCGATGTACATTTCGCCGGGGATGCCGAGAGGCGCGGGCTGTTTGCTGCGCGGGTCGAGGACGTGGAGTTGGAGGTCGGGGATGGGCTCGCCGATGACGGAGCCGTTGGTGAGGTCGGCCGCGGAGAGGGGGCGACAGGTGACGTGGACGGTGGTTTCGGTGATGCCGTACATGTTCACCAGGAGCGGCTGTTGATCGCCGTGGCGCTCGAACCAGGGGCGCAGGCTTTGCATTTCCAGGGCCTCGCCGCCGAAGATGACGTAACGCAGCGAAAAAGGCGGCAGAGACGGATCAGTGCTGCGCGCCAGAGATTCCGCAGCGATGAGCTGGCGGAAGGCGCTGGGGGTTTGGTTGAGCACGGTGACACCCTCCTGACAAAGCAGGCGGCAGAAGTCTTCGGGCGAGCGCGTGGTGAGCCAGGGCACGACGGCGAGGCGTCCGCCGTAGAGCAGCGCGCCCCAGATTTCCCAGACGCTGAAGTCGAAAGCACTGCTGTGGAAAAGAGTCCAGACATCGCGGTCATGGAAGGCAAACCAGGGCTCGGTGGCGCGCATGAGGCGGACGACGTTGCGGTGGCTGATCATACAGCCCTTGGGCTGGCCGGTACTGCCGCTGGTGAAGATGATGTAGGCGGTGTCGTCGGGGCTGTGCGCTGAGATGTCAGGCGCAGCGGCGGAGTCGGGGAGAGTGTCGCAGTTGATGACAGCGAATTTGCCCGCGGGGACTTTGGCGGCGTGCGCGGTGTCGGTGAGGAGGACTTTGACGCAGGAATCGGCGGTCATGAAGGCGGCGCGCTCGACGGGACAGGCGGGATCAATGGGAAGATAGGCGGCTCCGGCTTTGAGGATGCCGAGGATGACGGCGGGGATGTGGCCGGTGCGTTCGAGGAGGAAGGCGACGATATCTCCGCGCTGCGTGCCGGCGTTGATGAGCGCAGCGGAGACGGCATTGGAGCGGGCATCCAGTTCCTGATAGGTCCACGCACCGTGCGAACCGGTGACCGCCATGTAATCCGGAAAGCGCGCAGCGATTTCTGAGAACCATGCGTGAATCGTGATCCCGGACGGAAACTCCTTCACCGGCTGTGCGAGCAGGGCGGAACATTCCTCCGGAGTCGCGAGCGTGAAGGTGTCGAGCGTAGCGTCCGGCTGCTGCGTGAACTGCGCCAGAAGGTGCGCCACGTGTCCCAGCATCCGCCGGATGAAGTCAGGATCGAAACGCGACGTATCGAACGCGCAGCGCAGGCGCAGGCAGGCGCCGCCATAGGCCTGGAGCGTGAGCGGAACGGTGGTGAGTTCGCGAAGATCGAAGCGCCGGTGCTGCGCCGCCGGCATCAGCCGATGGAGCGCCCCGGTGAAGTCCTCGTGTTCAAAGACGACGAGGTGATTGAAGAGCGGCTGGTCCTGAGGCAGGCCTGCGGCGCGCCGGATGAGCGGCAGCGGTGTCAATTCATGAGGACGCTGGTCGAGCCACGCTTTGCGAAGAGACTGCAGCCAGGGCACGAGCGGTGACTCGCCGGCGATCACGGTGGCCAGAGGAACGGTGTTGATGAGCAGGCCCGTGATGTCGCGGGCTCCGTCGAACGGAACGTGACGGCAGGCGCGAGTGGCGCCAAAAATCACCGCATCCTCGCCGGTATAGCGGCTGATGAGCAGAGCCCACGCGGCCTGGACGAGGGTGTTGAGCGTGACGCTGGAATTTTCAGCCAGGCGCTCCAGCGCGGCCGTGGAGGCAGCGCTGAGGACGTGGCCGGCTTCGTCCTGCGCCGGTTGCGGAGTGAGCGCGCCGAGGTTCCCGATGACAACAGGCCCGGGGCCGTGGATGCCGGCGAGGTGCGATTTCCAGAAGGCACCGGACGCCTCATGCCCGGACGATTCCTGCCATTCCAGATATCGCCCGAGGGCCTCTGTTCCGGCTGTAGCCGGTGCTGGTTCCGCCCCGTCGTAGTCGGCGAAAACTTCGTGCAGCACTTTAACGATGCTGCGGCCGTCGAGCAGCAGATGGTGAAAAGTCCAAACAAGGCGATAGTCGTTCTCCGCGGCACGCAGCAAAGCGAAGCGCATGAGCGGGGCGGTGCCGGGATCGAATGCAGTGTACCGGTCCGCGTGAAGGAACGCCGGGATTTCCGCTGCCGGTATGGTGCGCTCCGTCCACGGCAGGGTGATGTTCTCAGCGATGAACTGCTGCGGCCCGTCGGCGGGCCAGTCGAAAGAAAGACGCATCGCTGCATGGCGCCGTGCTGCGCGCTCCCATGCGGCGCGCAAGCGGACCGCATCCACCCGTTCGGGAAGCGTGCACACCATTTGCTCGACGTCGCAGCCGGACCCGGAATGCTGCAGGGCATGAGCGAGCATCCCCTGCTGCAGAGGCGTCAGCGGAAAGGAGTCTGTCCGGTTCGCAGGCATCACAGCTGGGCGTAGTCGGAACGGCGGTCGCGCAGTGCAGGAAAGCGGTCGCGCCATTCGCGCACGAGTTCGGGAGTGATCTCCGCACGGATGAAACCGGGCGCGCTGCCGGCCTCTGCCAGCACTTCCGCCTGCGGTCCGAGGATGAGACTGCCGCCATCGTAGGTGAATTCAGGATCGGTGCCGGCCCGGTTCACTCCGATGACCGCCGCCTGGTTTTCGATGGCGCGGGCTTTGAGAAGCGTGGTCCAGTGGTGCTGACGCTGGTTCGGCCAGTTCGCGACTACGGCGATCAGTTCAGCACCCTTGACCGCCGCGGCGCGGAAGAGTTCCGGAAAGCGCAGATCATAACAGATGAACGGCGCGATGGTGAATCCGCCATATTGAAAGGTCACCACCCGGTCGCCGGCAGGGTAATTTTCCTGCTCTCCTGCGAGCGAGAAGGGCTGCAATTTCCGGTAGCGCGCCAGTTCGCGCCCGTCAGGCCCCCACGTCACGGATTCATTCGCGCCGCAGTTCGTCCCCGGAACCGCCAAACCGGCCATGATCGCGACGCCATGGGCTTTTGCCAGCCCTGCCAGGGCGCTTTCGCCCGCAGAGCAGCCCGCCGTCGCGGCCGCAACCTCCCGGCTGAATCCGCTGAGGCACATTTCCGGCAGCACGATCAGCGCGCCGGAAGCCGGGCGGGCAATTTCAAGCAGGGCAGTGATCCCTGCGAGATTGGCCTCGAAATCATGCCATGCGATGTCGATTTGAAAGGCGATGAGTTCCATGCGGGATCGTGGTGGTGAAATTTGTAATACGCCGGGCTAAGACGGATAATTCTAAAAACCAGAATTGCAATACGGAATGGAATTTCAAGGGTCATTGAGCATTCTCCCGGCGTAATGCAGCCGAAGGCGCTCGGGGCGCGAATACAGTCATTGCTAAAAGGAAGCATTGAGCCTTGAAATTATAAAATTTGTGGACACCGCCGACGAACTGCCTATACTTAGAATCACTTGTAAGATTTTTTCTCAATTTCAAAAATGAACCCGACCGCCTTCTGTTGCCCCAGTGGCCTGCGATGCCGCCGCGGCAGCATCGTGTCGGGATTAATGGCGGCACTCTGGATTTCGACCGCTGCTGCGGAGCTGCGAGCGGACACGGACAGTGCTCCAGCTGGTTTCGGCGCACCGATTCCCCGGGCCACAAGAGTACCCGTGCGCAGCGCGAGTGTTCCTGCGCAGGCCGGTGGCCCGGTGAGTGTCACCACGGAGCTTTCCCCGCTGGAGCCGGCCATCCCGCTGATGCCGGAAGGCATGGAGAATGCCCCGCTGGAGGCCCTGGCTCCGGTGGAAGCGAAGAAGCGATGGACCCTCTCGGTGGAGTCCCGGGCCATTTACGACGACAATATTTCCCTGAGCCGTCCGGGCAAAGAGGAGGAGGATTTCGTGTTCCTGCTGACACCTTCTCTGCGATATCAGCGCGGTGACGTGACCTCGAAACAAGGCACCTATGTCTCAGCGGGTTATGCGGCTTCCGCCAGCGTCTTCGCCAGCCACAGTGAGGAAAACAGCCTGGATCACAGTCTGGGATTCGATGCTCAGAAACGGCTGGGCCGGCTCGTGCTGGGTGTGGACGGCCGGTATCAGCGGCTCTCCGGCGCCACGGTTGAATTGAGTGACCGCGTGGATCGCGACGAAGCCGCGGCCCGGGTTCGCGCGCGCTATGAATTGGGCGGCAATACCATGATCGATGCCAGCGCCGGCTGGAACAGCGTCCATTACCGCGAGGGAGCGCTGGAGGACTATGATGAATGGGTCGCGGAAACTTACGTCGGTTACCGGTTTTCCGGCCGGACGGAAGTCGCGGTGGGCGGCGCCATGGGCCAACTCAATGTGGAGGGGCAGCAGAAGCAGGACTTCACCCGCGCGCTCGTCAAAGTCAGCGTGGCCCCGGCGGGGAAGCTGACACTCGAGGCCAAAGGCGGCATGGAGTGGCGCGACACGGAGGCCGGTTCGCAGGATACCCCGGTCTTCGACATCACCGCCGCATACCGCCCCACGGCACGCACTGCGATCAGCGGAACAGTCTATCGGGACGTCACCGCCAGCGGCTCGGTGGACGGTGAAAACGTCACCCGCACCGGCGCTTCACTTCGTGTGCAGCAAAGTCTGGGCCGGTCTCTCACAGCCGGCATCGAAGCGGGCTATGAAGAGCTGGATTACGAACCTGCCAGGGCCGGAGCACCCGGGAGCCGGCGCAAGGACGAGTACTTCTTCATCCGGCCCAGTCTGCGGTACGAGCTGAGGCAGGGCCGCCGCCTCGAACTCTACTACAGCCGCCGCCACGACGACTCGACCATCGATCTCTACGACTTCGATGCCGCGCAGGCGGGCCTGGCCTTTGCCTGCGACTTTTGACGCCCCGACACCTAACAACATCCATTCCCACATTATCGCCGTAAAAACATGAACCGACTGAAGCAACTCGTGCACGTCCTGATGTTAGCCGCGTCCGCCGGCGTGCTGGCGGCGCAGGATGCCGGCAACTCCGCCTACAAACTGCGGGCCGGCGACACCGTCGAAATCCGCGTCTTCAAGCACGACGAACTCAGCGTGCGCGGCCCCATCGGCGCGGACGGTTCCGTATCACTGCAGTTCATCGGCGGCATCGCGCTCGCCGGGCTGACACCGGTGCAGGCGCGGGCGCGCATCGAGGCTCTCTACGCTGACGGCTGGCTCAAAAAGCCCCAGGTTTCGGTGAATGTCGTCGAATACGCGCGCGCCAGCTTCACCGTGGCCGGGCAGGTGAACCGGCCCGGGAATTTCGCCCTGCCGCGCAACCGCACGATGACGCTGCTGGAGGCCATCGGCACGGCGGGAAGCTTCAACACCCGCGCCAACCAGCGCACTGTCCTGCTGAAGCGCGGCAGCCGGACCTTTGAGGTCAATGTCAAAAACATCCTGCGCCATCCGCAGACCGATGTTCCGCTGCGCGACGGCGACGTCATCTGGGTCAAGGAAGCCGCTTTCTAACCGGCCTCACGCCATGAACGAATCCAGCCCGTCCGCCGAAAAGCTGCTCACGCCCGTGGCCGCCGAAAGCGCGCCCCGTCCGCCGGACGCCACGGCGTCGCTGCCGGTGCTGCAGCTGCAACTGCTGCAATCACTCATGCAGCCGCCCGCCGCGGATCCTCCCGCCATCGACTTCAGTGCAGCGGTCAGGGCGCTGCGCCGGTTCTGGCCGGTGCTGCTGCTCTGCACCGGACTGTGCATCGCGGCGGCATGGTACTATCTGAAACGGTCCCCGGTCCTGTATCTGGCGCTCGGTGAAATCGGCGTGGTGCAGGAGCGCAGTGAACTGATTCCCTCCACCACGATGCGGGGCGAGGATTTGAAGTCGCTGGAAATGCTGCGCAGCATCGAGCGTCAGATCGCCGGGCAGAATGTGCTGCTGGAAGTGGCGCATCGCTTCAAGCTTCACCACGATCCGGTCCTCGCAGGCGAGCAGGCCGGGGAGGGACTGACAGACGATCAGGCGGTCATGGCGTTGAGCCGCCGCGTTTCCGCCACCCTGGAGCGCGGCACCCGAAACATCGTCATTCACGTTGAGGACACCGATCCGAAGCGCGCGAGGGACATCTGTCAGATGATCATCGATCTCGTCGTGCAGCGCGACCCCGACTCCATCTCGCCTCTCAAGGAAAAAGCCATCGCGGCGCTGGAGCGGGAGGCCGGGGAGGCGAAGGGCCGCATGGATTCCTCACAAAAAGCAGTGAATGAATTCCGCGCGGATTATCCGGCGCTGCCGCTGGAGGAGTCGCCTTCCGACATGAAGACCAACGGCTTTGAGGACCGTCTCAAAGTTCTCGAAACCGACGCCGTCAGGGCCGGCGCGGAGCTCGCAGGACTTGCAGCACAAATGGCACGCATCGACGCCGCCGGCACGGACATCCAGGCGCTGCTCGCGGTGCCGGGCCTCGCCTCACAGGAGGCGGTCATCGCGCAGCGCAAAGCTCTCGGCGAAGCGCAGGCGAAGTTTGCCGAAACCGATTACGGCCCCAAACATCCGGCGTACCGGGCGATGCAGCAGCAAATCCAGGAGATCGCGGGCGGCCTGCGGCAATCGCTCCTGACCGCCGCCCGGGAGGAGCAGGCGAAGCACTCCAAAGCCCGGGAAAATGCCGCACGCATCGAGCGCGAGATTGCCTCGCTCAAGGATCAGCAGAACCGGTTCGCGGTCGTGGCGGGCGAGTTTCAAACTCTCGCGCGTGAACTGAAGTCCTCGCGTGAAACCTACTCCAGCGTCCTGACGCGACTGAACGAGGAGAGGGCCAATGCGGGCTTCGGCACCGGGGCGCTTCGGGTGGTGGCCGAGCCGCTCGTGCCCTCCGCGCCGTGGAAGCCGCGCCGGCTCCTGACCCTGGCGGCCGGTGCTTTTGGCGGCGGCATGCTGGGCATCGCAGTCATCGCGCTGCTCCTGCTGCTGGACCGCACCATCCGCAGCGCCGCTGCGGCGGAGCGTCTGCTCCGTATGCCGTGCCTCACTGTTATGCCCCGCCTCAAACCCGGCACCGGCAGGGAACTGCTGACTTATGGAAGCCGGCAGGACAGCGCGGCCGAGGAGTCGATCCGCAGTCTGCGCGCCTCGCTGGCCACCGCGGGACGGCCGGGCGGCGCCAGGAGCTTTCTCTTCACCAGCGCCTGTCCCGGCGAAGGCAAGACCAGCCTCGCTGTCAATTTCGCCGCCAGCCTCGCCCAGCAGGGCTATCGCACCCTGCTCATCGATGCCAATCTCCGCGCGCCGGTGCTGGACGACATCCTGCTCAACGGCCGCGCGGACGCCGGCCTGGCGGATTATCTCAGCGGGGAATTTGACGCCGAGGCGAAGCTCTGCCGCCGGACGGAGCGGCCCAATCTGTTTCTGTTTTCCGCGGGGACGCCGCGGGCTCATCCGGCGGAAGTGCTCGGCGAACCGGCCTTTGCCCGGCTCCTGCAGGAATCGCTCAAGTGGTTTCACCGCGTCGTGATCGACACCGCGGCTGCCGGGCGGTATGCCGACGCCCTGCCGCTGGCGCGCCACGCGGATGCCGTGTGCCTCGTGGTGCACGCCGCACGGACGAGGCGGAGCGAAGTCCTGCAAACTGTGAACCGTCTGACAGCGGCCGGAGCACGGCCGGCGGGGTTCGTGCTCAACGCCGCCCCGGAATCGGCCCTGCGGGAGGAATTCGCGTGCGGCGACTTTGCCGCCGCTCTTCGCGCCCCCGCGCTTCTGCCGGCCCCGCCGGCCCGGGCCTGACATTTTCCCCTGACATGCAGAACACCGCCGCCCTCACCTCGCTTCCCCCGGTCCGTGCCGTCGCCGCAAGTGACCTCACCCACCGCACCGGGCTCGAACGCCGCGCCGACCGCCGCAACTTCACCGCCAGGATGGAGATCGTCAGTTTCCTCGGCGATCTCGCCGTCATCGCATGGATGCTGTTGCTGGCCTACTGGGTGCGGTTCGTCAGCCCTCTGCAAAGCCGGGGCTACTTTGCCGAATCGGTGATCTTCAATGACTACCTGGGCCACATACTCACCGGCATCGCGCTCATGGGCGTGTTGCTGGTGCACTTCCGCACCTATCACCCGCAGCATCTGCTGTCGCTGACCGGCGTCAGCCAGTCCATCGCCAAAGCGTGTCTCGCGTGGGTGGTGTGCATCATGGGGGTGTCCTTCGTGCTGAAAGTGCAGCCGGCCGTCTCGCGCCTTTATTGCGGGATCGGCTTCGCGCTTTGTCTGGTGGGACTTTTGACGTGGCGTGTGGTGCTCAACCGGCTTGTGCGCCGCGAACAGTCGGCCCGCCGGCTCAAGGAGCGCGTGCTGCTGGTCGGCTGGTCGGAGGATTCGCAAAATCTCGTGTCCCGCCTCACCGAATCGAAGCGCCATACCTACGAAGTGGCCGGCGTGGTTCGCCCGCCGGGCGGGTTCGGCAGTCTGCGACCCGGCCCTGACATTTCAATCGCCGGGGAGTTCGATGAACTGCAGCGCATCGTCACCCGCGGGGATATCGATTTGGTGCTGGTGAGCGACCTGAATCTGTCGCGCGACCAGCTCACCGGCCTCTCGGTGCTGTGCGAGAAGGAACTGGTGGATTTCAAAATCGTGCCGAACTGTTTCCAGATTCTGCTCAGCGGCCTGAGTCTCGACAGCATCCGCGGCGTGCCGGTGCTGGGCGTGAGCCGGCTGCCGCTGCACTCGCCGTTCAATCAATACCTGAAACGCACTGCGGACATCGCCGGCGCGCTGCTCGGCCTCCTGCTGAGCGCGCCGGTCATCCTGCTGCTGGGCGTGCTGGTTTGGCTCGAGGACCGCGGCCCGGTCTTCTACAGCCAGACGCGCGCGGGACGCGACGGCAAGTCATTCCGCATCTGGAAAATCCGCAGCATGCGGCGCGACAGCGAACAGCACGGGGTGGGCTGGACCGTAAAAGGCGATCCCCGGCTGCTGAAGTGCGGCAGCTTGATGCGAAAGTACAACCTCGACGAACTGCCCCAGTTCTGGAACGTGCTGAACGGCGAAATGAGTCTGGTGGGGCCGCGTCCGGAGCGCCCGGAACTGATCGCCGCGCTCAAGGAGGAAATCCCGCACTATCAGGCGCGGCACGACGTCAAGCCGGGCATCACCGGCTGGGCGCAGGTGAACGGTTTCCGCGGCGACACCTGCCTGCGAGAGCGCGTGAAGTACGATCTCTTCTACATCGAAAACTGGAATCTGCTGTGGGACTTCCAGATCATGCTCCTGACCTTTGTGAAACGCGACAATGCGTGCTGAAACGATGCCTTTCCCCGGCGCCGGCGCCACGTCCGCCGCCAGCCGCCGCTCCGTGCTCGTACTGACGTGGATCTATTGCCTTTCATGGGCGCTCGACTTCCGCGGCGAGCAGGGAGGCACGGCCCTGCAGATGGTCACGTTCGCCGTCACCGCAGGAACCGGGCTGCTGATGGCGGTTATCGGGTGGCGCGTCCTCTTTCTGCGGCCGCTCGGCTGGCTGATTCTGCTGTGGAGTGTCTTTCTCGCCGGCAGCGCCGTCACGGCGCTAGTGCAGCAGGTGGCGCCGGGCAACTACATCCGCACCATCATCCCCTGGTTCCTCGTCCTCACGAGCATGATCGTTTGTCAGGTGGCCTCCGGCTTCGGCGTTTCGTTTCGCCGGGTGCTGCTGCCAATGCTGCTGGCCTGCGCGTTCAACGTGGTGTGGCGGGCCTTCCATGCACTCGTGATTTCCGGAGCGAATCCGGAGCAGGTGCGGGTGGAAATGCTCAGCCAGTCGCTCCCGCTGCTGATGGCGTTTCTCATGTGCGGACTTTTTCTGCAGCGCACACGGCCGGTGTGGCCGGTGCTGCTGGGCGGACTGGGCATCGCCTCTTATGCCTACAGTGTGACCCGCAGTGCGGTTTTCATTATCGGGGCGGCCATGCTCGGTGCTTTGATTGGCGCATGGTTCAGCCGGAGGCACGGCATGCTTCCGCCAGGCTTCGGAGGCGCCAAATTGCGGCATCTGGCCGGCGGGCTCGCGGCTTTGCTGCTGGCTTCCGGGCTGTTCCTCGCAGCGAATCCTCACGTCCTGACCCGCTGGGAGGAGCGCCTCTTCCACGCGACGGGCAGTGAATCCTCCAGCATGGATCCGTCCGCCCTGACACGTCTCGCGGAGACGGATGCCTTCATCAGAATTCTCAACGGCGATCCGCTGAACTACACCTTCGGCATGGGTATCGGGCAGAAGTATTACTGGGACGAAGCCTACGCGCCGGAACTCTGCGCCTACACTTACGGCAGTCAGGACGTCTTCCGCGCCGACTTCCGCGAAATCTGGTTTCCCGGCCACGCGATCTGGACTTACGCCCTTTTCAGCGGCGGAATCATCAGCCTCGGCTTTCACATCGCCTTCTTCCTCATCGCCACCGTCATGGCATGGCAGGCGGGCAGGTGCGCCGCGCTGACGGGCGCGGCCCCGCTCCATTTCGGCTGGCTGCCGTTCGCGGGCATGCTCGCGTTTCTGGCCGCGAGCCTGACATTCAACCCCTTCATCGAGCGCGCCGCCGGACTGGTGCTCGGATTCATCGCCGCACTGCCGCAGCTCGTGTTGCGCGATGCGCGGCACCTCACCGCGGCCCGTCAGCGGACGGCACAGCTGCTCGCGGCGGCACTTCCCCGGATCGCCCCTGCATGAACCCGCCCACCGGCCACTGTCCCCGGCAACACCGCAGGCGCAGCATCCTGCTCGCGGTGTTCACCAGCATCCTGAGCAAGGGCGGGAACGTCCTGCTGATGCTCATTTCCATCCCGCTCGCCTATCATCTGCTGGGAGAGGAGCGCGCGGCGATTTTCGGCGTGATGCAGTCGCTCATGTGGCTGGTGAGCATGGCTGACCTCGGCACGGGCCCGGGAATGGTGCGGCGCCTCGCGGGCGCCGTGGCATCGGGCGACCAGGAACGTCAGGGAGTCATCGTCAGCACCGCGTTCTTCGTATCCACCGCACTCGCGCTCACCGGCGGACTGATCATTGCGCTGCTGTTCACAGCGGTGCCGATGACGACGCTCTTCAGCGACGCCTTCGCGCCGTACGAAAGCGAACTCAGGCAAACCGCATGGGTGAGCCTGGGCATCTTCGTTACGCTCATGATTCTCGCGGCTCTGGAGCGGGCGCGGGAGGGCTACCAGGAGATCCACATCGGCAACGCCTTCGGCTCGGTGCACAACGTCTGTGCCGCCGGGTTGCTCTGGCTCGGCATTGCGGTGTTCCCCGCGCCCGTGTTTCTCATCGTGGCGGTCTATGGACTGCTGATTGGCTTTTCGGGCGCGAACGCCGCGAGCCTGCTGTGGAAGCGCCCGTGGCTGGTGCCTTCGCTGCGACGCATCGACCGGCGGCTGGTGCGCAGCATGACGTTTGAAGGACTGGCGCTCTTCGCCGCCGGCATGGTGGCGCCCATCGTGGTGCGCGAGGCGCCGAAATTCATGCTGGGCCGCAGCGACGCGCACGGCGGCGCGGCGGACGTGGCGCATTACTGGATCCTGACACAACTGGGGCTCATCGGCATGGGCTTCGTCATTATGATCACACGCCCGCTTTGGCCGGCGATGGCCGATGCCGCGCACCGGCGCGACTTCGTCTGGGTGGGCGCGGCGCGCGTGCAGATGATGAAATACTTCGCACCGTGCGCGGTCCTCGTCGTGTGCGGCTTCTCCCTGCTGGGGCCGTGGTTCACGCGCTGGTGGCTGAAGACGGACGGCGGCATCACCACCGCGCAGTTCACGGCGTTCGGAGTGCTGTTCGCTTTCAGCGCATGGTCGCACCTGCATTACGTGATGCTCGGGAGCATCGGCCTAGCACGCACCGCGGCAATAATCCTGCTCGGGGAAGCCGCGCTGATCCTCGTGCTCACATGGTATGGCATCCGCAGCCACGGGCTCACGGGAGCCGTCACGGCCGCCGCCGCGGGGATGCTGGCTGTCTCCGCATGGCTGATGCCGCTGGCGCTGCGCCGCGCCCTGAACGGAAGCCTTGCTGCGGCAGCGCCGCCGGACACCGGCATGGTGCCCCAGCCGCAGGGCTGAGCCGGCGATGTGTCAGGAGGATTCTCCCGCCTCTCCCGTGCCGGGACGCTTTTCCGCCTGCGGCGCGGCGTGCGGCCTGCGGAATTTCCGGCGCATCAGCCATGTCACCGCGCGCCAGCGCCGCTTAAGTCGCCCGCCGCGCCAGGGAGCGGTGAATTCCCGCCAGCGCGCCCGGAGGCGGTTCTTCCATGCGACGGCGGCCTGCCACGGCGCGGAATGATAGAGGCGGGCCTTGAGCCGCAGGAGCCACTCATAAACAGACCGGAACCACTTCACCGTGAGCAGCGTCGGGCGGCAGATGGCGAACAGCCGCGCAACAATCGCCGTGCCGACCACTTTGGCCGCGAGAAACACGCCGCCGCCGGCCAGGGCCTGACCGTGTGCGATGAGCCACAGCGCGACGATCTTCACCGGCATCAGGAGCAATCCGGGCAGAATGAACAGCGCGAGGGCCGGATAGGGCGGCAGAGCGGCGATGCGGGATTCCAGCCAGCGCAGCACCGGCGCGCGGGCCAGCCATGCCATCAGAGCCGCGAGATGATCCCACACCCAGTCCTCCAGAAACATGAACAGCGACGCCAGCACGATCATGGGCGGCGTGAGAACTTTGGCGAGGAAGCGTCGGAACATGAATGGCAGGGTCCGCCGCGCGGCCGCGCCGGTGCAAGCGGTCGCGCCGGCGCGGCGTCCGGTCGCCTGCTTTCGCCGCGGACCCATCGCTTTTCCAGGGAATTGCCGCTCCCCCCCGGCAGGACCTGACGGCCGCTGCGCTTCCCCGGCTCCAGAGTCATTGCAATCCGCCGCCCTGACGATACAGAGCGGCGCTCATGATCAATCCCCCGCTGAAAAAACGCCTTTGGATCTGGTTCCTCTGGCTGGCCGCCTTCTACACCACATGGGCATGGCTCGTCTTCGGACACGACCGGTGGGCCATGGTCACGGAGCACTGGCCCATCGCGCTGTCCATGGCGGCGGGCAGTTATGTCGCGGGGTCCACACCGATGGGCGGAGGCACTGTGGGATTTCCCATTCTCGTGCTGCTGTTCGACCAGCCCGCCAGTCTCGGACGGGATTTCAGTTTCGCCGTGCAGTCCATCGGCATGACCAGTGCGGCCATCTTCATCCTTTGCCGGCGGCAGCCGCTCGCGTGGTCCATGCTTAAAGGCGCCATGGCGGGTGCAGTGGCGGGACTTCCTTTGGGAATCTTCGCCCTCGCGCCGCTGGTTCCGGAACTTTGGATCAAGCTGGTGTTCGCGGTGGTCTGGGCCAGCTTCGGCGTGCTGCATCTTTGGCGAATCGGAGAGATCGCCTCGCGTCACGGCATGACGGAGTTTGACGAGCGCTGGGATTTTCGCGTGGGTTTCGCAGCCGGCCTTGCCTCCGGTGCCACGGTGGCCGCCGTCACCGGCGTGGGCATCGACATGGTGATCTACACCATTCTCGTGCTGCTGTGCCGCGCCGACCTCAAGATCGCGATACCCACTTCGGTCATCATTATGGCTTTCACCTCCGTGCTCGGCATTCTCATCAAAAACCTGACCACCGGCGTTCAGCCCGGCGTCTTTGGCAACTGGCTCGCCGCCGCGCCGATCGTGGCCCTGGGGGCGCCGCTCGGCGCTCTCATGGTCGATATCATCGGGCGAAAACACACGCTCATTTTCGTCGCGGTGCTCTGTGTGGGGCAGTTCATCTGGACCTGCTATAACGAGCGTGCGGCGCTCGGATTCCAGGGTCAGGTGCTCGCCCTCGCCGCCGTGGGACTGTGTCTGATGGGTTTCGAGTTGCTGCGAAAGCACGGCGCCGGACTGGTGGCCGGAACCCGCAAGAACAGCTAGGCCATCCCGGGCACAGCGTCCGGGTGCGGGAAACTGCCAGCCCCCTCCGGATGAACGGAATTGCCGTGCTGCAGCATCGACGGTAAGCATTCCGGATCCCATGTCCGCCATGCTCCGCCTGACATTTCTTCCTCTTATCTGCTCCGCGTGGATGCAGGCTGGATCCGCTGCGGAGTCTCAGGAAGGCGAGGAACTTTTCGTGCGCAGGATCGCGCCCCTCTTCAAAGCGAAGTGCCTCGCCTGCCACGGCGACGATCCGGCCAAAATGAAAGGCGGGCTCGACATGCGTTCGCTCGAATCTCTGTTGCAGGGAGGCGAGAGCGGCCAGCCGGCGCTGGTCGCGGGCCGGCCGGAACAAAGCCCGCTATTTCATGCGGTGGGGCGCTCCCACGAAACATGGGAGCCCATGCCTCCCAAGGAGGCGGACAGACTCGACGCCGGAGAGATGGAATTCATCGGGGCGTGGATCCGGGCCGGGGCGCCCTGGCCGGATGAAACCCGGCGCGCGGAAATCGCGCGGGTGAATGCCGCGAAGTGGGCCGCGGAGGACGGCACGCCCGTCCCGACGAGCGGGGGCCTTTCACCGGAATGGACCAGCCGGCGTTATCTTCCGGATGCCTTGTGGGCGTATCAGCCGGTGCGGAGGCCTGCGGTGCCGGGCGCTCCCGGGCGCCACCCGGTGGATGCGTTCCTCGAAGCAGCCATGCCCGCAGGACTGGCGGCCGCTCCGCCGGCGGACGCGCGCACTTTTGTCAGGCGCGCCACCTTCGATCTCACGGGACTCCCGCCGTCGCCGGAAGAGGCAGCGCAATTCGAGCGCGAATCGAATGCCGGGGACCGCCCTGCGGTGGATCGTCTCATCGACCGGCTGCTCGCGTCGCCTCATTACGGCGAACGCATGGCGCAGCACTGGCTGGACGTGGTGCGGTATGCCGATTCGAGCGGATTTGCGAACGACTACGAGCGCGGCAATGCATGGCGCTACCGCGACTATGTGGTGCGGGCCTTCCATGAAGACCGGCCCTACGACCGGTTTGTCAGGGAGCAAATCGCGGGCGACGAAATCGCACCGGGCGATCCGGAACTGCTGGTGGCCGCGGGCTTCCTGCGCATGGGGCCGTGGGAGCTGACCGCGATGGAAGTGCCGAAGGTGGCGCGGCAGCGGTTCCTCGACGATGTGACGAATGCGGTCGGTGAAACTTTCCTCGCACATTCGCTGCAGTGCGCCCGCTGCCATGATCACAAGTTCGATCCCGTGCCGGCGCGCGATTACTATGCGGTGCAGGCGGTTTTCGCGACGACCCAGCTGGCGGAGCGGGCGGCGCCGTTTTTGAAGAGCGAGAACACGGCGGGATTCGAAGAACGGAAATACGCGGAGCTGCGACGGGCGGAACACCTCGCCTCCCTCGCGCGGCTGGATGCGAAGCTGCTGGAGAATGCCCGGCGCTGGTACGCGGAACAGAAGCTCGATCCGGCGAAGTGGAACGCCGCGGTCGCCGGGCTGCAGCGTGACGGGGGCAACAGCCGGCGCGGCTTTTCCGATGTGTTTTCCATGGCCCGCGAGGCGATGCGCAAGGCGGGGCTCGCAGAGGATCAATACCCGCCGAAACTGACGGGCTTCACTCCGGAGGAGTTCGGACTCGAACGGGTCGCCCGCAAAGGGCTCGAACGGCTGCGCTGGGAGCTGGAGCGTTATCAACCCTTCGCACTCTCGGTTTATAGCGGCCGCACGCCGCAACAAACCTCGGTCAATGCACCGCAGCGCATGCCGCCGGACCGGATGAAAACCGGTGAACTGGAGGAGACGTCCATTCTGTCAGGCGGCGATCCGTCTTCGCCGGGGGAAAAAGTATCGCCCGGCGTGCTCAGCGCCGTCACCGCCTTCAATCCCGGTGCGAAGGCGGACATCCCTGACGGCATCGCCGGACGGCGCAAAGCGTTCGCGGCCTGGGTGGCTTCGGCGGAGAATCCACTGACCGCACGCGTCATGGTGAACCGGATTTGGATGTGGCATTTCGGTCAGCCCCTTGCCGGAAATCCCAACAACTTCGGCAGCACCGGAAAGAAACCCACTCACCCGGAACTGCTCGACTGGCTGGCGGCGGAATTCGTCGCCAGCGGCTGGTCAGTCAAAGCCATGCACCGGCTCATCATGTCGAGCGAAGCCTATCGCCGCGGTGCCGTGGCTCTCAACCGTCAGGCTGCCGCAGACAAAGACGCCGCCGGCGCTGCCTATGCCGTCTTCCTGCCGCGCCGGCTCACTGCGGAGGAACTGCGCGACGCGATGCTGGCGGCGAGCGGGGAATTGAACCGCACGCCAGGAGGCATTCCCGGCCGGCCCGAAATCAATGCCGTTGCGGCGCTCCAGCCGAGGCAGGTCATGGGCACCTTTGCCGCCGCATGGGTGCCCAATCCCCTGCCCTCCCAGCGTCACCGCCGCTCGCTCTACTCGCTGAAACTCCGCGGCCTCGCCGCCCCCGCGATGGAGGTCTTCAACGCACCGTCGCCGGACTTCTCCTGCGAGCGCCGCGAAGTCAGCACCGTCACGCCGCAGGTCTTCACGTTTTTCAACAGCCCGGCAAGTCACGCGCGCTCTCTAGCCCTTGCGGCCCGGGTTCTGAAAGAGAGCCGGAACGACTCCGATGCGATCGAGCGCGCCTTCCTGCTCGTTTATGGCCGTGTCCCTCAAGCCGGCGAACTAACCGCCTGCCTCGCTCACTGGCGCGAAATGGAGGGGATTCAGGCCAGGGCCCGGTTCGTTGCGGTCCGGCCGCCCCTGGAAGTGCGCCGCAATGCAGTGGAGGAAAACACCGGCGAAAAGTTTTCCTTCACCGAAAAGCTGCACGCCGCCGCGGACTTCGTGCCCGACCTGCAGCCCCCGGACTGCGACGCCAGGACCCGTGCTTTCGCCGATGTGTGCCTCGCGCTTTTCAACTCCAATGAGTTCTTATGGATCTATTGAACATGTGATAGCGCTATGCCACGGGTTTATCCGGCGGCAGCTGAGTAGCGGGCTGCGTCAGGGAAGAAAGGGTTCTCCCGGCATTTCCGTGGGATTGAAATCGCGGCGGAAGCCGGGTAAACGACCGGATGACCGGGAAAGAACTGCTGCGCCGGATGCTGGGAATTGAAGAGCCCTGGACGTTCACCGCAGTGAAATTCGACCTCAAGGAGCGGCGGCTCGGGGTGCGCGTGGTATGCCGTAAAGAAGCATGAGCCGATGAGCAGGGGCGGCGCCTGCCCGTGCTTGGCTGCGAAAAGCGGCGGTGGCGCCACCTGGATGCCTTTCAATTCCAGACCATCATCCGTGCCCGGGTGCCGCGGCTGCGCCATCAACACCGCGCGGATACGCTCCCGCCCGCGGTCGCGCGTCATAAAGTTTGGCAGCGCTCCGACAGCGCGGCAGAATGAACACCATGAAACTCCGCGCACCCATGAACCCTCTGTCCGCTCTGCTCTTCCTGGTTTCCCTTCTAATCGGAAAGCCTGCGCCGGGCGCCGAAGCGTCCCGCCCGAACGTCATCCTCATCATGGCGGACGACCTCGGCTATGAAACCATCGGCGCCAATGGCGGCACGAGCTATCCCACGCCCGCGCTGGACCGCCTCGCGGCCACCGGCGCGCGCTTCACCCACTGCTACGCGCAGCCGCTCTGCACTCCCACCCGGGTGCAGCTGATGACCGGACAGTCCAATGTCAGGAACTACGTTCGCTTCGGAGAAATGGCACCGGACGCGGTCACGTTCGCCAGCCTCTTGCAGAAAACGGGCTACGCCACCTGCATCGCCGGAAAGTGGCAACTGGGCCGCACGCCGGACCTCCCGAAGCGCTTTGGATTCGACGAACACTGCCTCTGGCAGCACACCCGCCGGCCGCCCCGCTACGCCAATCCCGGGCTGGAAATCAACGGCGCCGAAAAGGACTTCACCGGCGGCGAATACGGCCCTGACCTGATCAACCGGCACGCTCTCGATTTCATGGAACGGAAAAAGGACGGACCATTCCTCCTCTACTACCCGATGCTGCTGACGCACTCGCCCTATCAGCCGACGCCGAACAGCAAATCGTGGGACCCGCAGGCCCGCGGGGAAGAGATCCACCGCCGGCCCGAACACTTCGGCGACATGGTGACTTACATGGACAAACTCATCGGCCGGGTTGTGGAGAAACTCGATGCGCTCGGCATCCGTGAAAACACGCTGCTGATCTTTCTCGGCGACAACGGCACCGGCCGCGGCACCACCTCGCGCATGGGCGACCGCGTCGTGACCGGCGGCAAAGGCACCACCACCCGCGCCGGAATGCATGTGCCCCTCATCGTGAACTGGCCCGCCGCCATCAAGCCCGGGGCGGTGCTCCATGACCTCGTGGACACGACAGACTTCCTCCCGACGCTGTGCGAAGCCGCCGGGATCGAACCGCCGCCCGGCCTGACGCTGGACGGCCGCAGTTTTCTGCCGCAGCTGCGCGGCCGGCAGGGAACCCCGCGCGATTGGATTTACTCATGGTACTCGCCGCGTCAGGGTAATAACCGCACGGTGCATGAATTCGCTTTCGACCGGAACTATAAACTCTACCGCAACGGGAAGTTCTTCGATCTCGCCGCGGATGCAGAGGAGAGAAAGCCGCTGCAGACCGGGGAACTCCAGGGCGGGGCAGCCGCGGCGGCGGTCAAACTGCAAGGCGCACTCGATCAATTCAAAAACGTGCGTCCCGCCCGGCTGGAAGCCCGTGCGCTATGACATGATTGCCGGCACCCTGACCGTTGTGCGCGGTCAGGGCGTCCCCCCTCCGCGGCTCTATCACCTCGCGGAGGACAGCGGTGAAATGAAGGACCTCGTACAGCAACTCCGACCACTTTCCAGGCCGCGGCGATTTCGTCCCACGGCTCCATGCGCGGGCGAACCGGTGACGGTCCCGCGCGGCATCCGCGAAAAGGCAGTGGCACCGCTGCTTCCCGGTGATTACCGGTGCCGCAGCCCGAAATGAAACCCGGTTACTTTCCCTGCACAGGAGCCCGCGCGGCGCATGCGCCCACGCGGCGCGCGTTTCTGTATTCGCTGGGAGCTTCGCTCGGGAGCATCGCCTTCACTTCCCGGCTCGCCGCGGAGCAGAAATCCGGCCCCCTCACGCCGAAACCGGGTCATTCACCGGTGAAGGCGAAAAATGTTATCTTCCTCATGATGGAGGGCGGACCATCGCACATCGACACGTTCGATCCCAAGCCGTTGCTGGAGAAAATGCACCTGAAGGAGTTTGTGCGCGAAGGCAGGGAGAAGTCGGCGATGGAAAGCGGCCGGCGCTATTACGTGCGAAGTCCCTTCAAGTTTGTCAGGGCAGGCCAGAGCGGCGCCGACATGGCGGAGAACTGGACGCACCTTGCGAAAGTGGCGGACGACATTTGTTTCTACCGCGGCTGCACTGTGGACAGCGTGAATCATCCCACGGCGATGTATCAGATGAATACGGGCAACCGGTTCGGCGGAGATCCCGGCCTCGGCGCATGGGTGAACTACGGCCTCGGATCACTCAATGAAAACCTGCCCGGCTTCATCGTGCTGCCGGAGGTGAGCTTTCCGCAGGGCGGCGGTGCCAACTGGAGCAGCGGATTCCTGCCGGCGCATTTTCAGGGCACCCCGCTGCGGCCCCAGGGCTCCCCGATTCCCGACCTCGCGCCGCCGGAAGGTGTCACCCGGGAGCATCAGCGCAAAAACCTCGATCTTATCGCCGCGCTGAATGCCGGCCACGCCGCGGCGCATCCCGGACATGACGAACTCGCGGCGCGCATGGACAGCTACGAACTCGCCTTCCGCATGCAAATGCAGGTGCCAGGAGTGCTCGATCTTTCCACGGAGGACAGCCGGACGAGGGAACTTTATGGCCTCGACCACGAGCCCACCGCCGCCTTCGGCCGCAAGTGCCTGCTCGCCCGCAGGCTCGTTGAGAAAGGCGTGCGCTTCGTGCAGATTTATCACGGCTCGTGGGACAGTCACGACTACATCGAGCGCGCTCACGGCAATCTCGTGCGCAGCGTGGATCAGCCCATCGCCGCGCTCATCGCGGATCTGAAACAGCGCGGTTTGCTGGAGTGCACGTTGATCGTGTGGTGCGGCGAATTCGGACGGACGCCGGACAACGGCGTGCGCGGCGGCACGGCCTACGGGCGCGACCACAATCCGAATGCCATGACCATCTGGCTGGCCGGCGGCGGCTGCCGCGCGGGCCACACCATCGGCGCCACGGACGACCTCGGCATGGAGGCCGTCGCGGACCGCGCGCACGTGCGCGATTTCCATGTCACGCTGCTGCGGCTGCTCGGGCTCGATGACAATCGCCTGACGTATTATCACGCCGGACGCTTCAAGCAGCTCAGCCAGTTCGGCGGCCGGGTCATCCGGGAGCTGATCGCCTGACAAGGCGCGCGGCGGACCGCCGCCTACGGCATGATGAACTTCAGGCGCAGGTAGCGGCGCTGGCCGGGAATGATGGGCTGGACGTCGCGGGCACGCCATGTTTCCACGCCGCCGGTGGTGTCGATCACGCCGTGGACCGTGCCGCTTTCGCTTTCGTCCCATGCATTGAGATCATCGGCGATCTGCGGAATAATCTGAATCCCGGCCACCGCGGTCGGATTGCGCCGGTAGTCGAGCGAGAGAAAACCGTCCGCCGTGCTGAGCGTCCATGCCGCACCGGCGTCGTTCCGGCCCGGATGCGTGCCGAGTGCATATTCCATGAAATTGAGCAGGCCATCGCGGTCGGGATCGGCTGTCCGGAGGCGGTCCAGCGGCACCGGGCCGGGCAGCAGCCGCAGCGCCCAGTCGTCGTAGTTTTCCTCACTGATCACGAGGACGTGATCCAGCGAAGTCAGCGGACCGGGGGCCGTGGCGGTGAGGCGCAGTTCATAGACGCCGGGCGCGCTGAAGGTCACGTTGGTGTCCGTGCTGGGGGGCGCGGTGAAATTCACCGTGCCGGGTCCGCTGACCTTGCTCCACGCGAGCGTGATATCGCCCGCGGCGAACTGACCGGTGAACAGCGTGCCATCGAGCACGGCGGCGGCGGGATACGCGGTGCGGCGGTCCGGGCCGGCGACGACTCCGAAGCCGGTGGTGCTGCCGGGGCTCGGCACGCCGGCCTGCCATGATTCGCGGTCGCCCCATGTGGAGGGCGGACGGCTGGCATCCACAATCTGCAGCGAAGCGCCCTGACCGTCAGTGAGAGGATACCATGTGTCGTTATAGCTGAAGTCGAGCACGCCGACGGGATACTCGGCGATCTCGAAACGCAGGCGTTCGCCGGCATTGTCGAGCCTGCCGCTATAAACCCCGGCCGGCGTCACCCCGGGGTAACTGGCGGCAAAGCGCGCCGCATTATCGGTGATGACGGTGTAGGCCCCCGGCGCCAGAATCATGGACGGGAAAGTGAAGGTGATACCGGAGGTAAAGTTCACTCCGGTCAGGTCGAGAGGCGTGGCGCCGGTGTTGCGGAATTCGATGAACTCGGGCTGCGAGGACGACGACGGATTGTACATGATCTCGGTGATGCGCAGCGCATTGCGCAGCGGAACCTCGAGTGTCAGGTCGGTTGTATTGGAGAATCCCGGTGTGGGAACAGTGAAGAAGGCGGTGGCGATGCCGCCGTCGGCAGCCCGGCCTTCACTGATGTCCCGGCGGGCCACGGAGAGCACGGCGTAATCCACCGGTATGCCGGAGGCGTCGGCGAGGCCGAGCGTTTCGTGGAACTGTGCCAGTTTGAAGCTCAGATGGTCGCCGCCGTTTTCTTCATTGCCGTCGGCGATGAAGCTCACGAATCCGCTTCCGGCGATGAAGCTCAGCGGAGCGATGACATGCACCGCCGAGTCCCCCATCGCGTGAAGGGCGTTGAGGCTCATGAAATTGTCCGTGAGCATCATGCCGCTCAGATTCACCGGCTTCGGAGACGGGTTGTAGATTTCGACGAAGTCGTCCTCGACGATGAAGTCGTTCGTGGCCAGCCACTCGTTGAGGCGCAGTCCGGAAGGCGGACCGAGATCGCAGACGGCGGCATTGGCCGCGGCGGGAGTGAACGTGGCCAGGCTCCATCCGAGGCGGACGCCGGTGCGGGCCACGCTGCGGTCGGCGATCTGCGGACCGAAGGTAACGCGGTCCGCGAGCACTCCGGCGGGAGTGGTCAGGCTGATGATTTCGCCGCCGGCATCGAGCCCGAATCCGGTGTGCAGTTCGCCACTCTGCGGAGGCAGGCTGTCGGCCATGACCAGCAGATAGCCGCCGGCGGGAATGACGACTCCGGACGGGAAGGTGAACTTGAACGGCGTGTCCGACTCATCGGTCAGGCCAAAGCCGGCCAGGCTGACGCCGGCAGGCCCGTAGTTGTGGAGTTCGATGACATCGGGCCGGGTCGCACCGAGCGGATAGGCGGAGAGATTGGACGCGAGAACCTCTGACAGCATCACCGGCGGCAGGGCTGTGTTCACATTCCATGTGACCACGGTCGGGACCGTTTGCCAGACACCGCTGTCCTCTCTGCCGAGGAGGTACAGCGTTTGCAATCCGGAGGACAATCCTGTCAGGGCGAGCGGCGTGGAGACGGGAGTATCGGCGCTCCACGTCGTGCCGTTGGACGACCAGCGGTAGTGCGTATAGCCGAAGTTCCATGCCGGCGCGGCAAAGACTCCCGCCGGTCCCGGCTGAATCGAGGCGCTGTCCAGGGCGGTGGTGAGCGGCGGCAATCCGCCGGCGGCAATTCCCGGAGGCAAGGTGGCCCCGAGGTCCCCGCCCGCGATGCCGGAGCCGGCGGCGGGCGAGCAGAGTTGCGGAGCGAGCGCCGTCCGGATCTGCGCGGCTGTGGCGGTCGCCGGAGTCGTGATGCCCGCAAGATTGAGCAGGGCATCCGCCACCACGACATTTCCGGAACCCGGACCGCTCCAGGCAGCCGGCAAAATGTTGCCGGAGAAGGTCACGCTGCTGAGCGCGCCTTGATACTGCCGCGTCAGTCCTTCCGCGACGGCGATCACGTTTCCGGTGAGCACCGCGCCCGCGCCGGTTTGGGTTCCGTCGAGCGTATCCGCCAGATTGAGCACAGCGCTCTGTGTTTCCGATCCGCCGGTCTTCGTGATGTTAGCGATCGTATTGTACAGCAGGGCGGCGGAGCTGCCTTCCTTCGCGGTCACGGCGATATCACAGTCGTAAACGAAATTCCTCACGAATGTGACCTCGCTCTTTCCGGAGCCGGAGTCGCCGGCGACGACCGCCGCGGCGCTGTCCGTGCCCGCCTTGTGCACGTGCGCGAAGACGTTGCCCTCGATCCATGCATCGGCGCTGCGAAGCTCGATGAGGTCGTCCCCCGATCCGGCGAACTCACAGTTCAGCACGCGCAGCACCGGGCCGGGGCGGTGGCAGTTGGAAAAGCGGATCACGTCGTTGTTGCCGCTGACCGCACCGAAGCTGCAGTCGCGAATCACTCCCTGCCCGCCCGCCGCGATGCCGTTTCCGTTCACCGTGGTGAAGGACGAGCCGGCCGTCATGGCGGGAAAGGAACAACGGCTCACCGTCCATGAACTGGCGTCGAGCTGAAGCGAGGCCCGCGCGCCATTCAGAAATGTCAGGCGCTCCAGAACGCCTGTGCTTCCGCCGGTGAGGGAAATGGCGGTGCTGTCGTTGAATTCAATGACTGCGTCGCTCAGCCGCACCTCCGGCGAACCGGCGGCTGTGATGCCGCCCCACGTGCCCGCGGTGCCAGGCGGCCGCGTGAAGCGGATCAGCCGGTCCGGAGTGCCCTCCGCCACGAGCCGTCCGCCCGGGTTCACCGTCAGACCGGCACCCGCGGCGAGATAAACGCTGGCTCCCGGCTGAATGGTCAGGGTAACGCCGGACGGGACGGTGACGCCGGTGCTGATAAGATAGGGACCGCCGGCCGCCGACCAGATTTCGTCCGCCGCGAGGCTGCCGTCCTTCGCCGCAGTGCTGCCGTCGTCAAAATGGATGACCAGGGTGCGGCTCCCGACGACGGCACCGGCGGCATCGAGGGCGGTGACATTGACCGTATTGATGCCCGGCAGCAGTCCCGCGGCCACGCCGGCGGCGGTCCATGTGTTGTCGTGGTTGTTCACGGACGCGGGCACTCCGTTGATCAGCACGCGATCGGTGATGGCGCCGTCGAGGAAGCCGCTCATCCCGGTGTCGTTCGCGGAGGTGGTGGTCGGGAATCCGTTGCTCACCGGCAGATTGGTGACCGCGGTGAATGCTGACGGCAGTTGCGTCAGGATGTAATTCCGCCGGGAGTTCATGAACGACCGGAGCCGGTCGCGTTCACTCTGCGGCACCCAGGGGCCGGAACCCGTGGTGGCGCCGAGCGCGCTCTCCACGACGGCGTCGAAGTTGGCCTGACTGAAAACCGTGTTCAGCAAATCCCGCAGATGCCATTTGAAGCGCCGCACGAACCGGTTGTTGTAGAACATGGCGCGCGGGATGTCGAGCCCGGCCGACGTGAAGCTCTTTTCACTGACAAACGAGGTATCGTAGGCCTGCCAGATGGTGGCGGCGGGCGACGAGGAGGTGTCGCCGGCGCCGAAGGTGGTGTCGAAGTCATGCGCCAGCAGCATCGTTTTGCGGTCGGACTTGCGAATGTAGATCGAGTAGTCGTCGTCCACCCCGTTGCTCAGATTGGTTTCGCGGTGATTGATGATGACGCAGAAAGCCCACCAGCGCGCCCACTGCTCGAGGTCGGCCACGGTGGAGGCGAGATCGAAATCGAATGACGGCGGATTGACGGCGTTGCTCGTCGCCTGACGCATGGTGCGGATGAAGTCATTCAGATCGGTCCAGTCGTTTTCCGTGACATTGGTTTCCTTGAACCATGCATCGTTCTGGTAGCCGGAGATGTTGGGCACGCCGGGCGAGGATTCACGGAGCCGCCAGCCGGCGCTGCCGCCGCGGCCCTTCTTGTAGATATTTCCGCCGGGATCCGCGGGAAAGGCGAGGTCCGCCCACTCGCTGCCCATGGGCGTCTGGTGGGAATAAAGCCCGTAAACGGCGACGCCGCTGGGATTGCCCGTGACCATGCGGTTTTCTCCGTTGAAGCGCACGGCGGTGGCGGTGCCGATCTCCGTGGCCAGCCCTGCGCCCTGCATGAGGCGGCTGCCGAGGACGAGCACGTGCGAGGAAAGGGAGTTCAGATTGAAGTTGCTCCAGTCCTGCCACGGCCGGTCGTGCGGGAGGTTGAGCTTCCAGTTGTGAGGGCGATAGCTGCCGCGGCTGCCGGCGCCGCGATAGCGCACGCCGCCCTGATACCGGATGTCCATGTCCTCACCCTGACCGAAAATGACGGTCACGTTCTTGTCAGTGTCGCTGCCTTCGCCGCGATCGTAGTCGGTGGAGACGAAGGCATCGCCCTCCGGACGCGACATGATAAGCCGGTAGATCGGCTGGTCCCCGGCCCATGCTTCGGGATCGACCTGGTAGAAACAATTGGCGGAGGCGGCCTGACTGAGCGGATTGCCGCCGGCGCTGAGAGCGGGGGCAGGCCACGAGCGGGATTCCGCGCCGTCGGTGGCCGTGACATAGAATTCCACGATGCTCCCGGCGGTCTGGGCGGGCAGGGCGGCGCCGAATGTGCCGTCGCCGGCCGCTCCGTCGTTGTGCAGTCCGTCATCGAACATGGGAGCAGCCGCGAAGGCCGCCGGATTGGAAACGGCGAGCCGCCAGTAGGCCGTGGCGCTGAGGCCGGCGGTATTTTCGTCCACGAGTTCGCAGGTGATATGGACCTGCTGCGCGGGGCCGGGCACCGCGGGGGAATGTTTGACGTCGAGGATGACGGGAGCGAGATTCGTCGCGGCCGCCGCGGTGTTGGCCGCGCCGGGCGTGGGATCGGCGGACATCCAGTTGTGGCCGTATTCGTTGCTGATTTGCAGCGTGCGGAGCTGCAGTGACTGGCCGCCGCCGTCGGCGCCGCTGTTCCAGCGCCAGCCGGTGTTGTTGCCCACCGTCTCCACCCGGCGCACCGCCCAGTCGCCTTCGTCGCTGTATTCGATTTCATTGACGCTGATGAACTCACCGGGCTGCGTGAAGTCCGGGCGCTCCAGCCGGATTCGCTCGCCGCTGTTGCTGAGAGAGCTGCCGCCGGCGGCCCAGCCGGTGGACGTGCGGTTGTTGACGCCCGGCCAGCGCGCATCGAAAGCAGCGGGGTCAGCCGGCACCACGATGCGCCCGCCCGCCGGGAGCGGCGTCGGCGACGGGAAGATGTAGTTGACGCCGGCATCGAATTTCCAGCCGCCGAGGTCCACCGCCACGCTGCCGTAATTGAGCAGCTCAATATACTCCTGCGCCGCCACTCCGTTGGTCGGATTGAACATGATTTCGCTGATGAGCACGGTCTCCACCACTTCGGCGACATTCAGCGTGACAGTGGTGTCCGTGCTTTGCAGCGCGCCGTCGCCGGCCCGGTAGATGAAAGTGTCAGGACCGGTGTAGCCGGAATTCGGCGTGTAATTGAAGGAGCCGTCGCTGTTGAGCGTGAGCGCGCCGCTGGAAGTCGTTTGCACGAGTGTGGCGGTGAGTGCGGGGCTGTCCACGTCGGTGTCATTCCGGAGCACGCCGTTGGCGGCGGAAATGGTGAGCGGCGTGTCCTTGAGCACGCCGTAGTTGTCCGCGCCGGCCACCGGGACATCATTCACGGCGGTCACGGTGATCGAGACCGTCGCCGGCAGCGAGGTGCGCTTCCCGTCGGTCACGGTATAAGTGAAGCTGTCGCTGCCGAAGTAGTTGGCGTTCGGCGTGTAGGTGAAGGAGCCGCCGGCGGTGAAGTCGAGCGTGCCGCTGGCCGGCGGCGTGATCAGGTCCGCACTGAGCGGTTCGTTTTCCGGATCGGTGTCATTGCCGAGCACGCCGGGGGCGTTGCGCGAGAGCGGCGCGTCTTCATCGGTCGTATAGCTGTCCGCCGCGGCGACGGGCCGGCCGTTGACGATAAGCGTCACGGTGGCGGGCGCGGACTGGACCGTGCCGTCGAAGGCGGCGTAGGTGAAAGTGAACGTGCCCGCAGCGGCAGGCGTATAAACGAAGGCACCGTTCGCGCTGAGATTGAGCGTGCCGGAGGCCGGCGGCGCGACGAGTTGCGCGGTGAGGTTGTCGCCGTCGATGTCCGAATCGTTGATCAGCACGCCCTGACCGATCGGAACGTTGAGGGTCTGCCCGGGATCGGTGCCATAGGTTTCGCCGGCGGCATCCGGCGGATCGTTGGCGGGAGTGACCGTCAGGCTCACCACGACGGCGTCGCTGTAAAGGTTGCCGCTGTCGCGCGCCCGGTAGGTGAAACTGTCAGGCCCGCTGTAGTTGGGCGAGGCGAGGTAGGTGAACGAGCCGTCGGCATTGAGTGTCAGGCTGCCGTTGGATGTGCTGGTCACGAGCACAGCGCTGAGCGCGTCGCCATCGGGATCGGTATCGTTGGCGAGCACGCCCTGAGCGGCGCTGCGGGTGAACGTCGCGTCCTCCACCGGGGAGTAGGCATCGGCGGCGGCGGCGGGCCGTTGATTCACGCCGCTGCTGACGATGATGGAAACCGTGGCCGGCGCGGAGGGCCCGGTGGCGTCCACGGCACGGTAGGTGAAGGTATCCGTACCGCGATAACCCGGAGTGGGCGTGTAGGTGAACGTCCCGTTAGGCGCGAGGGAGAGCGTGCCGTTCGCCGGCGGGGTGACGAGGGATGCGGTGAACGAATTGCCCTCGGGGTCGCGGTCGTTGTGCAGCACCCCGCCGTATCCCGCCTCCTCGGCGACAAGGCCGAGGTCGAAACTGACATCCGAACTCGTCGAATTGTTCTGGTGCACCTCCACCGCGAGCACATTGAGGCCGTCCACCAAATGCTGCGCCGCATTGGGCAGCGGGATGAGTTCGTGCGTGGATTCGTTGGAAGTGTTGTCCGCCGGCGTCAGATACGTCAGGGGACTGGCGGTCGCGAGGGAGCCGTCGGCGTGGAGCCGGTTGCCGTTGAGATACACCACGGCTCCGTCATCCCGCAGCAACGACATGCTGAGATTGGAAACGCGCAGCCGGTCCGCGATGGAGAAGGATTTCCGGAAATAATAGGTGATGTAGCGGTTGCTGGAGGAGCTGTAGCCCGGCGTGTCGTCGTCCTCGATGACGGTGATCTCCGGACGGTTGTCGCTTTCATCACCATAGCCAAGTTCGCCGGCGCCCTCTTTCCAGCCGGAGTCGTTGAAATCGATCGCCTGCCACGCCGTGCCCTGATCGGTGCCGTTGTCGAGATAGCGCCATGTGTCGCCCGGCTGCGCCACGCCGCCGGTCGTTTCCGGGGCGGCCACGATCAGTGTAACCGGGCTGGTGGTGCCGGGGGAGACACTGCTGACCACCAGCGGAGTGCCGGTGCTGGTGCGATAGACATCCTCCACGGCCACGGGCACATCCGGCACGGCCGCGAAATTGAGCGTGACAGTGGTGATGGGCGAAAGCTTCAGGCCGTCGCTGGCGCGGTAGGTGAATGTGGTGGCACCGTTCCAGTCGGCAGCCGGAGTGAACGTGAACGAGCCGTCCGGTGCGAGCGCGACCGTGCCGTTGGCCGACTGGGAAACGAGCACCGCGGTGAGCGGCTGGCTTTCGGGATCCGCGTCATTGGCGAGCACGCCGTTCGCCGCCGCCACGGTGAGCACGGTGTCCTCCGTGCCATTGTAAGTGTTGGGTGCGGCGACGGGCGGCTGATTGAAGGGCGGGCCGACGGTGATGGTGACCGTGGCCGGCGGAGATGTCAGGCTGCCGTCGCTGGCGGTGTAGGTGAAGGTGTCCGTGCCCTGGAAGCCGGCGGCGGCGTTGTAGGTGAACGTGCCGTTGGCATTGAAGGTGAGCGTGCCGTGCGCCGGCTGCTGCACCACGGCGGCGGTCATCGGCTGGCCCTCCGGATCGCTGTCATTGGCCAGAACGCCGCCGTAGGGCCGGTCCAGCGCGGTCAGCCCGAGATCGAAACTCATGTCCGAGCTGCTGGTGGACTGCTGGTGGATTTCCACCGCCAGGACGTTTTCGCCGTCCCGCAGGTACTGCTCGGCACCGGTGAGCGGGATCGATTCGTGCGTGGCTTCGTTGCCGATGCTGCCGCTGGTGAGGGTTTGGTAGGTGGCGTTGTTCAGGCCATTCTCCCAGAAGACGCGGTTGCCGTTGAGCCAGACCACGGCGCCGTCATCGCGCAGCAGGCTCATGGTGAGGCCGGAAATGCGGCGGAAGTCCTCCACTTCGAAGACCTTGCGGAAGTAGGTGGTGATGTAGCGGTCGCTGGCATTCGAGGTGTAACCCGGCACCGGATTGTCCTCGATCACGGTAAACTCCGGCCGGTTCTCGCCGTCGGCGTCGCCGTAGCCCAGTTCGCCGCGCCCGGTTCTCCACGTGCTGTCGTCAAATTCGAGTGCCTGCCATGCCGTGCCCTGGTCCGTGCCGTTGTCGAGGTATTTCCAAGGGTCGCCCGGCTGCGCGGTGCCGCCGGAGGGAGTGTCAGGGGCGGCGATGATGAAGGTGACGTTCGAGCCGGCCGGCTGCGACGCCTGATTGACGATGAGCGCGCTGCCCGAGGGAGTGTAATACGTGTCGTCCGCCGTCTCCGGCGCATCCGGGACGCCGGTCACTGTCAGGTTCACCGTAACCGGCGGGCTTTCCAGCGCCCCGTCGCTGACCTGATAGGTGAAGGCATCGACGCCTTCATGATTTGAGTTGGGAGTGTAGGTGAAGGAGCCGCTGGAATTGAGTGTCACCGTGCCGTTGGCGGGCTGGGTCACGTTCACGGCGGTGAGGACGGCGCTGTCCACATCCGTGTCATTCGCGAGCACTCCGGGAGCCGTCACCGTGAGCGGGGTGTCCTCCGCCGTCGAGTAATTGTCAGTGCCACCCGCGGGTGCATCATTCACCGGAGTGACGTTAATGGTCACCGTAGCGGGGTTGCTGGCGCCGGTGCTGTCCGAAGCGCGGTAGGTGAAGGAATCGGTGCCGCTCCAGTTCAGCACGGGCGTGTAGGTGAAGTTGCCGTTCGCGCCGAACGTGAGCACTCCGTTGGCCGGGCTGGTCAGTCGCGTCGCCGTGACCGTCCCGGTGCCGCCGGTGTCGTTGAACAACACCGAGCCGCTGCCCGGCGGCGGCCCGATGACGACATCGTCCAGGTTCAATTGCACGACTTCGCCAAATGCCGTCGAGGAATTGTTGTAAACGCCGAGCGTCAGGGTATGGCTGCCGGCGGTCAGCGGAATGCTCAGGGCGAAAGTTTGCCAGCCGCTGTCGGACTCGGCGCTGTTGCCGGAGTTTTCCTCATTCGGGCCCAGCAGGCGGGCGATGCGCAGGGCCGGTGCCGTGCCCTCGGGACCGTAGCGGGTGCCATCCACGTCGAGAATGAAGTCCCCGTATTCGTTGTCCTCCATGCCGCCCAGCGTTTGAAGGCGGTAGCGGCCGGAGAACTGCAGCGTGCCCGCCGCATCGAGATTGAACGTGCGCTGCCAGCCGCCGGACGACTGCCGCCCTCCGCCGCTGTTGTTGGGGGGCCGGTTTCCGACCGTCACCTCAAGGCCGCCGGAGCTGCCAAATCCTCCGGATGCCTCATGGCTGCCTGCGGCGTTGTTTCCCGCGTTGGTCCCGAAGGTGTTGTCCGCGTAGGTGAACCCGTCGGCCCCGGCGTCAAAGTTCACGCTCAGCAGCGGCGGCCCCTCAGGCGAAGCCGGAGTATCCTCCAAAGTGGTATAAACATCGTCCACCGCCACCGGCGCGGCGAGCAGTGGAAGACAGGTGGACAGCGGAATCAGGGCACGGCGAATCGCGGTGGTGAGAGTCATAACAGCACTATGAAAGGGGGGCGGAGTGGTGACGCAGTGAGAGTGCGTGGGCTTGGCTTAAAAGACCATGACGGGGCCATCCAGGGAAAAAGTGCGGATACCGAGCGGCCGGTCCTGCGTACCGGACTCCCATCCTCGTCCTGCGGTTCGGGAGGCCGCGGCGGGCGGCCGGAACCGCTGGCGTGCCGTGGGCAAAGTCAGGATCAGCCCGCGTGGTCGATCCGCTTCGCGTGCTCCAGGAAGTCGTGATACTCACGCTTGATCACCGGCAGCAGAAAATACACGCCGATGAGATTCGGAATGCTCATGGCGAAGAGCGAGGCGTCGGAAAAGTCCACCGCATTGCCCAGTGAGGCGGCGGAGCCGACGACGATGAAGGCAAGGAAGATCAGCTTGTAAGTCCACGCGGCGGCTTTGCTGCGCCCGAAGACATACTGCCATGCCTGCAGCCCGTAATAGCTCCACGTGATGAGCGTCGAGAAGGCGAACAGGAAGACGCTGAGGAAGAGGATATACTTGAACGACCCGTGCAGCGTGCTGAAGGCATTGGAAGCCATCGTGACGCCGGGGTTGGCGAATTCTCCGGCGGGCGGCGTGAGATTCCCCGTCACAATGAGCACCAGCCCCGTCATGGTGCAAATGACGACGGTATCCACAAACGGCTCCAGCAGGGCCACCACGCCCTCACTGGCCGGCTTCGAGGTCTTCACCGCCGCGTGCGCAATGGGCGCGGAGCCGATTCCAGCCTCGTTGCTGAAGGTGGCGCGGCGCATGCCCCAAATGAACGCCACCAGCAGGCCGCCGGTCGTTCCCGCCTTCCACGTGAAGGCCTCCGACACGATCAACCCGATGGCGGCGGGAATCTCAGTGATGTTGACCACCAGCACGAGCAGGCTCGAGATCACATAAATGAGGCACATGGCGGGCACGAGCCGGCCCGTGACCTTCGCGATCCCCTTGATGCCGCCAATGATCACCAGTCCCGTGAGCACCGCCATCACCAGTCCCGCGACGTAGCCGTTCCGGTAGAAAAAGGTCCCCTCGCCGCCCGTGATCTCGATGAGCTGCGCCACGGTCTGATTCACCTGGAAGATATTGCCGCCGCCAAAGGAAGCGAAGACGCAGCATACCGCGAAGAAAAATGCCAGACCCGCACCGAGATTGGCACGCCCGCGCTCGTGGAAGCCCTTCTTGAGATAATACATCGGGCCGCCGTGCACCGTGCCGTCTTTCGCGATCTCCCGGTACTTTACCCCCAGGGTGCACTCGGCAAATTTGGTGGTCATGCCGATGAATCCGCTCAGAAACAGCCAGAAAATGACCCCCGGGCCGCCATTGGCGACACCGATGGCCACCCCGGCGATGTTCCCCAGTCCCACCGTGCCGGAAACCGCCGCACTCAAGGCCTGAAAGTGCGTGACCTCGCCCGGATCCGTCGGCTTCGAGTATTTTCCCTGCACCGTCCGCATCGCCAGCGGGAAGGACCGCACATTCACGAACCGGAAATAAACCGTCAGAAACAAACCCGCCGCCGCCAGCCAGAAGACCACCCACGGCACCTGCACCCCCGCCACATTCACCGGCCGCAAAATCGTCTCGCCGGCAAAATCCGCCAGCGGCTTGAACAGCGCGTCGATTTTCTTGTCCACCCGCCCTTCGTCAGGGACAGTCGCAGCGGCTGCAGGGGCACTCTCCGCCGGGGCACTCTGCGGCGCCGGAGCCGGCGGCGCCACCTGCGCGGATGAAGCGGAAAGACAGAGAAGCAGAACAGCGGCGAGGCGGAGGAATCTGGACATGCGGAGCGGTCAGGTTTGGCTGCCGGGTGTCATAGCGGCAGACTCCGAAAAGGCACGCTCTTTTTTCAGCGCTCCGCGCCGCATTCCTCACCCTCGATTTCCGGAGTGGCGACCCCTACGGGAATCGAACCCGTGTTACAATTCCCCCTCCCTGCATTTTGGTGATTTCTCGGGAAACGTGACATCAAAAAACGTCCGTGACATCCTCAAGTGTTGCCACTACTGTTGCCAAAATCCCGACGCACTCATGGCTACTATCTTCCGAAAAACCGGTTCGCCCTACTGGTGGGTTTCCTACTTCGACAATGCGGGAAGGCGACGCTACCTCTCAACCAAGAAGACCAGCAAGTCGGAAGCGGTAGCGGCGGGAGCCGAGATGGAGAAACGCGGGCGCAAGGCGCTCCCGGACGATGACAAGCAGCGCCGACTGCTTCATCTGGTGGAGGAGGCAGCAACCCTCGCGGCCCGCGGGATGCTTTCTGAATCATCCGCTCAGGGGTTCATCAACAAGATGATGGAAATCTCGACGGGGGAAATCCTGCGCAATGCCAGCATCGAAGACTGGCTGCGCGGCTGGGTGGAGGAGAAGAAGGGGGCGAAGGCGAAAGGCACCGCAGAACGCTACGAAGGCGTAATCGAATCATTTCTAAAGTTCCTGCCCGCGGGCAAACGCAGCCAGCCTCTCGCCGCGCTCTCGGTAGCCGACATCCGCAAGTATCGCGATCAACTGCTGAAGGAAGGGAGGGCAGCGGCGACAGCCAACATAGCGGTCAAGATTTTGCGGGGACCACTCAACCTTGCCCGCCGACAGGGCCTAATCCAGACCAACCCGGCGGAAGCGGTGGAGATGGTAAGTTCTGACGCCATCGAGAAAGGCGTGTTCACTCCCGAGGATGTAGCGAAGCTCATTCGAGTAGCCGACCGAAACTGGAAAGGACTGATCCTCGCCGGTTACTATACGGGGGCGCGCCTTGGCGATCTGGTGGCGCTGCGCTGGCAGAATGTGGACCTTAAGCGAATGAGCCTTGCTTTCGGCCAGCGCAAGACCCGCCGATTTGTCGAAATTCCCATTCATCCCGAGCTCCGCAAATGGCTGGATGGCGCCCCGGACAAATCCGCCGCCGCTACTGTTTTTCCCGTCGCCACAGCCCGGAAGATTGGCGGCGCCCACGGTCTTTCAGAGCGATTCAAGGCCCTCATGAAGAGCGCGGGAATCGAAGCAACCGTCACTCAGAAGGGGGGAGCGAAAGGGAAGAACCGCTCTTCGCTGACATTCCACTCACTGCGCCACTCCTTCAATTCGGCGATGGCCAATGCCGGGGTGTCGCAGGAACTCCGGCAACGGCTTACCGGACATGCCTCGAAGGCGATCAATGACCGCTATACTCACACGGAGTTGGAAACACTGCGGAAGGCGGTGGGGGCGGTGCCTTCGCTGGGCTCGGAAACGAAGTAGCGGCTCATGCCTCCGGAGGCAGTTTCATCTCCTGCGCCAGCAACTCGAAGGCTGCCTTTGATTTGGCGGCGCGCTCTTCATCGGTCAGCTTGACGTGGGTGCGTTTTACTTTCCAGCCGCGGATGGTCTTCTCTCCGGGTTTGGAGACGGGCGCTTCCGGCAGGGTGGTCAGATAGGCGATGAATTCCTCCGCGGTGAAGCAGCGCAGGCGGGACTGTTCAGAGGGCGAAAAGCTGGTGGCGATGGCATTGCTGAGTTGGGTGCGGCGGCGGTCATCGGCGAGGATGAGGGCGATAAGTTGAAAGTCCAGGCTGAGACACTTGCGGGCATTGCCGAGTTCCTGTTCGGCAGTGGTGGAGATGGAGATTTCGCAGGCGATGCGCTGGTCTTCGCGCAGCAGCGCGACATCGACACTTTCCTTGCCGGTGCCTGTGGGTGACTCAATGACGGCGCGGAAGCCTCTGGCCTCCGCGGCGGCTTTGATGAGCTTTTGCAGCGTGATGTGCAGTGGCCCGCCTTTGCCGGGATTGTGCGAAGGGGCCGCTGGACGCTCCTCGGTGTCCGTCTCTGAAACCGAAGACGGCACCGGTGGCGTTTCCGGTGATACGGGAGCGGGCGCAGGGGAACTTTCCTTCCGAGGATTTTCCGGTTCCGGCGGCGGCGTTTCTTTGTTGCGCTTCGTCGGTGGCTCAGGGGTTGGCGGATACAGCTCCGCTTCCACTTCGGCGCGGGGGCGCGCATGGGACAGACGGGAGGCTCTGGTATGAATGAGCCGGGTGGTGGCGGCTTCACCAGCGTCAGGCTCATTCGGCAATGGAACGGTCAGGTTGAAGTCGTTGTCGGCGCGTTCGATGCGGCAGAGGGCTTTGCCGATGGACAGATTTTGGAGATCGCGGGGCTGGAAGTGGGCGAAGCCCTCTGCCAGTGTGCGGGCGTCGCTGTCGCCGACGCGGAAGACGACGCGGGTGAACGCGTTGGAAAGCACCGCCGCTCCCACTTCTTTGTCGCGCTCTAACTGACGCAAGTCCTGATGAGCCAGGATGAAGCCCATGCCGTATTTGCGCGCACCGCTGAGAATTTCCGCCATGCTGGGGCAGATGAAGTTCTGGAACTCATCGGCATAAACGAAGAACGGGCGGCGCTGCGCACTGTCCATGCGCTGGCGGCTCATGGCCATCTGTTGGAGTTTGGCGACGAGGAGCGCGCCCAGCAGGTGAGAGTTCTCTCTGCCCATCTGACCCTGCGGGAGTTTAGCGATGAAAATCTTGCCGCTGTCCATCATCTCCGCAAAGTCGAGCCTGTTCTCGCGCTGCGAAACCATGTAGCGAATCGCTTTCGGTGCGAGAAAAGTCTCCAGGCGTGTCAGGATGGGGCCGATGCTCTTGTTGCCGCCGAGTTGCGGGAACCCGCGCTTCCAATAAAACACAATCTCCGGGTCGGTCACGGTCGTGAGGAATCGCTCGCGCCAGTCGGGATCGAGCAGGAAGCGGCGGAGGTCGGCCAGCGTGCCTCCTTCACTGCTTTCGAGGAAAGCGCGGATCGCGTTTCCAAAGACGGTATTCATCTGATCGCCCCATGACGTGGACTGAGCGCGGAAGATGGCCACCAAATCCGAGGCCAGCAGCGTCTTCTCAAAGTCGCTGTGTGCCGACAGAAAGTTGAAGGGGACGATGAATTGCTCGTCGGCCGGATCAAGGAGCACCACGTCATCCATGCGCTCCAGGGGAATGATGCCCACCACTTTGTCCGCAAGGTCACCGTGAGGATCGAGGAGGGCAAATCCGGCCCCATTCTCGATGTCCTGCTGGAGCAGATTGAGCATGAGCGTGGTTTTGCCGCTGCCGCTGCCGCCGATGATGTGCAGGTGGCGCACCCGCTGTTCTGCAGTCAGCCAGACCTCCTCGCTCAGGCCGGCGTGCTCATTGATACCGAGGCACACGCCACTGGTGGAGGATGCCGGCTGCGAAACCGCGCGAGTGCCGGCGTCCACACGGATGAAAGCGGGCGTGCGCACCGCAGCGGTGGGGAATCGGATGAAGCCGATGAGTTCATCCTGACTGAGAATCATTCCGACACGCCGGGAGCGGCGCAGGGCGAGGTCGTAACAGTGGCCGTGGTGCTCATAGTCGTCATTGGGCACCGGCGCGAGTTCGTTACCCTCATGGCGTTTGAAAAGGCGCAGCGGTGCCGCCATGCGGCGAACCACCTGCCAGACTTCACTTAACGAGGAAGCCCGCGCCGCGAGTCGAACGATGACGCCGTAAAGCGGGCGGGACATCTTCTCCCGCGTCCCTTTCACGAGTTCGGCACCATCATCGAAGAAGGGCTTGCCGTCTTCGCGAGTCACTGCGGCCAGGGCATGGACACTCCACGGCTCGCTCAGCGGTGTGAAGATCACCTGATAAATGCCTGCGGTTTCCGCATTCAGCGCGGCCAGCGCGCCGGTTAGTCCAACGAAGGGATCGGACTTTCCGGCAGAGGCCAGGGGCAGCATGAACGGACCGGCGAGTCCGAACTCGATCACCACACGCTCATCCTCACAATCAGGAGGACCCCAGACGGTATCCATTCCTCCCATGGAATGACGGCAAATGATTTCCGGGAAATGGGCCGCCAACTGTCCGGCTACCAGATCGGCATCTTCAAGATGCGTGCAGAGTTGCACCGTCACCCTGCCCTGCGTTCCCAGGCACTCCAGCGTCACCGGCTGGCTGGCGAGCGAAATACTGCACAGAAAATGCGCCATCGCTTCCTGACTGGCCGTGAAATCGGGCGGCAACAGCAGGGAAAGCTCCACCAGTTCAGGTTCATCCCATCCGAGCCAGTCCGGATCCGGTTCATCCACTTCATTTTCGATGAGGGCGATTTCCCGCCCGGTTGGCGGGCCAATCGCCTGCGTCACGCGATCCGTCAGGCGGGAAAGAAACGTCGCCCGCCGTCCCGTATCAGGCTGACGAGCGACGGCCAGGCGATGGCCAGGGAATGGAACAAACGGAGGCCGCGGGGACACCGGCTCAGGGAATGTCAGCTTCCCGCACCCGCGCGAGGCCCAGCGCCGGAAGTTCTCAGCCAGCTTTTCCTGCACCGTGCTCATGCGTGCTTCTTCGGCTTTCCATCCTTCGTGCTTTCGATCAACTGGTGGAGAACATCCTTTGCGAGGTCTTTGTAGCCCATCGGCTGCTGCACGTCCTTCTGCTCGATGAACTGCACTTCCTGCCGCCCGCGTGCGAGAGCATCCTCCTCCACCTTGCGGCGGATAAAGTGATTTACCAGATCGCAGAAGGCGAGCCGCGTGTCCTGCCGGTGATAGGTTTCCCGGCGGAAGAACAGCTCGTAGATGCCTCCCACCACCGGCAGATTGGTGAGGAAGTCATCGAGTCCCGGCCATTTGCCCGCCTGCATCAGCAGCGTTCCGATGGCGATGAGTGTCGCACCCAGAACAATCAGGCCGATGGTCATGCCGAAGGACATGATGTAGAGCAGGGCAAAACTGCCGATGGTGGCGAAAGCGAGCAGAATCTCCCACAAGGTCATGCGGCGGGGGAGGATGCAGCCGCGGCAGGAATAATACCAGCATTTGCCGAACGGCCCGCAACCCACGTCGAAGAGCAGCCGCTCGCGGCGGATGCGCAGATACTCTCGGGCACTTGAGAGCAGGCCGCCCTCCTTGAAGGTGATATGCGAAACTTCCACGCCGGGAAATTCCCGGCTGCCGACCTCGGCTTTGATGGCCGCGTAGAATTCCGCGGCGTCCGTTTCGTAGTCCAGCATCGGCGCATACCAGTGCGCCTGCACTACCGACTTGGTCCGCTTGAAGAATCCAATCATGGCTTTTTACCGGGTTGCTGAATCCTGACCTGCTTCACGATCCTGAGTTTTCCGTCCTGCATTACGATCACCAGCCGAAGAGGAACGGTGGTCCGGCTGGTGACGCCGTCTTTGGCGAGGACAGTCTCCGAGTGCAGCACATACTCCGCCTCGTACCGGCCGGGAGCCACCTTGCGGACGGTCATGTGCTCCGGGCTCCATTCCCTGACACGGCTGTGAGCCTCGTGGTACTTCCGCGCGTCCTGTTCGATGAAGGCGCGGGTGACCGTACCCTTCGTGAGGTATTCGACGCGGTCGGCATAGTCCGCCGCAATGCCCGCGAAGTCTCCTGCCGATGCCTTGCGGTGGTGCTCAATGATGAACCGGTGAATCAATTCGCCATCGTTCGCAGGGGGAGCAGGAGCGGATGCCGGAACGGTGGGAACCGCAGGCTGTGCCGGAGACGGCGGCCCCGGCAGCGACGGAGGGGGCGGTCTGTATTCGCGAATGTCCGTGATGCGGACTGCTCCGCGCTCGAATCGCGTGTCCACTCTCGGCTGATTGTCGAGCACAGGCAGCGGCGTTGATCGCTGTGAGAACTCGGCGGGCTTCGCGGCGGACCACCACCGGTGCGGAACCGGCATCCTGAGCAACTCCGGACGGGATCCGTGCCACCGGTGCGGGTCGGCGATCACGATCTCGCCTGACGGGTCATCGCAGTGGAGGTCGCTGGCGCAAAGTGCTTGCGAGCCCTGCCACGTCGCGATCCTCACTGAAGCGAGCACGCGGCCCCGGTCCGGCCCGATGACCTGATTGTTCAGCGGATTGACGAGCGGGCGGTAAGCGAACGCGCACAGCGCCTTCTCCTCGACGGCCTGCTTAATGACCGGGTCCTGAAGGTCATTCAGGTCGCAGGGCATCGTCACGGACCATGCCGACTGTGGTGTCGCGGCGGACGGTTGAAAATAGAATATCTCCACTCTGCGTCCCCGGCACCTGACAAACATGGAGCCGTTCGGAGTGGCGAAAAACCGGTCGCCCGCTGCCAAATCAATGCTCGGGAACATCCGCGAGAGGGCGCGGGTCCGGTCGATAATCCCGAGCGCCAGTCCGAACCGCATGGGCCAAATATCTGTCACACTCTCGACCTCCGGAAGCTCGGTTTCGGTTGCGAACCGCACCGCTGCGAACTGCCAGGCGGAACGCTCCGGCCAGGTCGGCTGCCCCTCCACCGTCCACTTGTCCAGCTGAGTGTTCGACCGGCGCTTCCAGCTTTCCTCAGTCGCAGCGGGATTGATTTCAAGCGATGCCAGGTCAAGTCGGGCGGGAACCGCGCCGGAACTCAGGAAGACCACGTCGTTCGGGCCAAGCCAGACCGGCTGCTCGGCGGGCACGAGACGCTTGCGGGGCTGGGGGAGCATGATCACGCGGGAGCCTTCACTTCGCAGCACCCCGATGCGCGGCGGCGACTCCCCGCTCACGAGCAGAAGCTGTTTGCCGTCCGGTGAGAAGGCGAGCGCATTCACAGGGAACCCCATCGTCCAGGTGTTTTCGGTGCGGAGGGTGTGGATGTCGTAAATCACCACATCCCCCGATGCGATTCCGGCCACGAACCGGCCGTCTGCTGTGAACGCCAGAGGGCCGTCTCCGTCAAGCTCCGCCAGGGTCATGTGCGCGAATATCTCCCATTGAAGCGGCTTGGTGCTGCCCAGTTCCGAAGACGGCGTGAATTCAAACGGCGGAGGGGGTGGCTGTGGTGGAGCCACAGTTAGCGCCGGCTCCACCGGCTCTGCTGGCTTTGCCGACGAGCCCGGCACCGCCTGGATTTTCAAAAGCGGAGAATAGCGCTGCCAGGAATTCAGATAGAGAGGCGCACTCATGCCGCAAACTGCGAGGCCCCAAATTGGCAATGCCAACCAGGAGATACCCCCGGTGCCACTTGACACCGACGGCGCCTCCGCGCGCGTCCCGGATTCCGGGCTGGTTCCGGCCGATAATTTGAAGCCCATCGAGGCGCCCCCCATGCCACAGACTGCCCCCGGCAAAATGCAAAGCGCTGCTGCGAGCCAGATGGAAAGAATGCCCTCCGCTCCGGACAGTTTCGCGGCCAGCACCAGCATTCCGGCACTCAGAGCAGCGGAAAACAGTCCTGTCCTCGCGCCCAGCCGCGCCGCTTGCCAATCGGCAGCCGTTTCCCGTTGTCCGGCCAACCCCACTGCCACAGCTCCTGCAGTTGCAGCTGTCACGACGATACTCAACAGCACCAGAATTCCCGGGCGCTGGGACTCGGACAGCGCTCCCGAAAGCAGATGTCCTGCACCAAACATCATCAGACCCGCACCCAGACTCACAAGATCAGCGCGCCGGCGCTGAGTCAAGGGAAGCGGGGGCAGAACATTCATAACCTGGTCGAAATGCTGTGGCTCAGGAAGAGATTCGGGGTTCCCGGCGGAATGCAGCGCGAAAATCTTTTGAGACGTTGATCATATTCGATGAAGTAATGGTTCCGTCCGCGACTCCCACCAGGATATACACGGTTTGTTGTCAGTCGTGACAGCCTTCAACTGTAAGCGGCAAAAAATCGGGGAAACTCCTATAGTCCGACCACAGTGATCCGGGTCTGCTATTCGAAATTTGACCGATCAATATGGGATCGGTGACGCGCATAACAACGCCCGCAGCCGCATTCTGTTTGACCGACTCAAGGCATGCTATTCCACAGCAAAAAGCCCCGTTCAGTCTGTCGCTGAACGGGGCCGTTTCGATTCACCGGATTTTTCCGGTGCTGAGGCAGGGCAAATCATGAGCACCGTTCGCACGGTTGCATTCATTGACTTACTCGGCATCACTCTCTATTGCCGTCCGCCTGTTTCCGCAGGTTGTCCGGGATGTGATTACACTCTCGCGTCCCGGACGGGACGGCGCTTTCTTGCGCGAGAGGTTTGGCGGGCGATGACAGTTCGCCTGTGGCTCTTCATCTCGGGAGAGCGAATGTGCATTTTAGTAGTCCGAGGGAAGGAGCACGGTCGTGACGGAGCGGTCGGCTTCGGTGATGATCCAGAACTTCGTGCCGTTCGCGCCCTGGTAGGCGGAGAGCAGTCGAAATCCTTTTTGGAGCGACAACTCATTCTCGGTCTTGTCGTCCTTGTCGAGATCGCCCCAGTCGCCACGGAGATGGCGTTTCAGGGCAGTCTGAATGTCCTCGTGCGTGAGTTCGGCAAGGGCAGCAGGCGTGGCGCACAACTGTCCAAGCGGGAATTTCACGGGGGCGGAAGTCGCTCCGCTGGCGTGTTCGGATGGCAGGATCATAAGCCGAGGTCTTCGTAGTGGCAGGCGAGTCCGTCTTCGTCTCCGGCGAGCATCGCTTCGATTTCAGCCTTCATGTAGAGTTTGGCCGGATCGGGTTTCGCGTCGGGCGGGCAGGCGGGGCAGCGGATGACGTTGATCACCGACTGGCCGAATTCGTAGCCGGCGGATTCGAACTCGCGCCGGTAGAACGGCTTGAGCTTTTCCTCCGTCGGCAACTGTTTCCACTTGCTGACCTGTTCTTCATCGAGGCCGGTCTCCCAAATGGCGTCCTGCCACAGATGATACGTGTCCCACGGCTCTCCGCAGGTGGTGCAGTGAACGTCCATGTCAGTCGAGCAGGGTGTGAAGTTCATCTTCCGTCAGGTGATCCGGCTGCACGCCTTCGCGCGGCAGGGGCATTGCTTTGACGAAAGCCTTCGTCGCCAGTCGCAGCAGGGCTTTCGCTCTGCCGGCGCGTCCGGCGTCGTCTTCATCGAACAGCAGGACGATCCCGCTGTGACTGCCGGCTTCCGCCAGCAGCCGCTCGTGCGTCGCCGACAGGTGGCTGCCCATCAGCGAAACGGTGCGTCGCCAGCCAAGCTGCCAGAGCTTCATCACGTCGAAGAATCCTTCGACTACGATCAGCGGGGATTCGTCCGGCTCGCGCAGGGCGCGGTGCAGACTAAAAACCTCGCTCATCTTTTTGAAGCCCTCTGGCAGTTTGTATTTCGGGCGCTTCTCCGGCGGTTCTCCCGGCCATCGGCCTGCGTAGCCCACCAACTCACCTCTGGTGTTGTGCATGGGAATGACCACGCGGCTCGCCATCGTGCCGCGCTTGCAGTAGCCGAGTCCAAACTCCGTCGCCGTTTCAGCCGTGAGGCCGCGTTCGGCGAGGTAGGGATGATCGGTTTGCAGGTCTTTGAGCGCGAACTTGAGCGGGCTGTTTGGGCCTTCCTCCTCTGCGGGTGGTTCCACGACAGGCGGCTCCGCGGGCGGAGTCTGCATGACGGTGTTAGAGTGCCGTGCGGGCGCTGCCGCCGGTGGAGCCTTTTCGTATTGTTGCCGGCTGCGGTCGTCGCGCGGAGGAGGAGGCTGCTTGTCCAGGCCAAGCTGGAACCATTCGTTCATGCGAATGGCGGCTTCCTGCGCATCGCAGTTCTCCATCCTCGCCACGAAGTCGAGCACGTTGCCGCCGCACTTGCAGTCGGAGAAGCAGTTCCAGCAGTTCTTTGGAATGGATACCTTGAACTGATCGGGACTGGTTCCCTTGTGGATCGGACAGGGGCCTTCGAGCGCCTCGCCGTTTTTCTTTGGAGTCAGTGTCGGCATGAGGCCGTAGTGCTCCAATGCCTGAGTCATCGTCACCGCGGCTTTCACCGCCGTGAAGTCAATGTATGGTTTGCCCATAGAATGTACTTTGGTGTGTTGTTGAACGGGGCAGTGCGGAATTGCACACACCTCCGCTTCACATCGTACCAGACAGGTGGCCTGGCGGCATCTTGACAGCGCCCGGGCCGTGTGGTCCGTGAAAAAAACGCTCCTGCCGTAATGGGCAGGAGCGATTAATAGGATGATGGACTCATTCGCCGGGGAGCATGATGAGCGTATGGGAACGGGTGCCGTGGGTTTTGATCCAGAACTCCGTGCCGTCAGCGGTGCGGTAGGCAGACATTACCATGCAGCATCGGGCGGCACTGTTGTTATTCATGGCGATGTCCGCCTCATCGAGGTCTCCATAATCGCCATGGTGATGCCGGTGAAGGAACCGGGTGACTTCCGGTGGTGTCAGGATGGCTTCGGCTCCGGGAGTGATGCGGATTTCTCCGAGCGCAAAGAGCGGGGTGGGGCTGGGTATTGGCTGGCTCATAGTGGTTGTTCAGGAGAAGCCCGCGCCGGAATTGGCCTGGGTTTCATGCTGCCAACCATCGCGTCCGTTACTCTAGCTTCAGTATAGCACATCGCGCTCGGACGGAAGAGCAGCGCGCTCAGTGCTCCGAAAGCGAAGTGTGTTCTCCGTGGCGGGCGGTTTGGAAGGGATGCTCCAGCAGGGCATGACCAGACAGGAGAGCCGAGGTATCTCCGAACAGGAAAAGCCCCTGTCCGCGCTCAAGCGCTCCGCAGGCTGCGGCCATGTTGGCGGCTCGTTCCGGCGAGATTGTGACGGTGAGCACACGGAAGCGGGGCAGGCCCAGGCGGGTGCGGTGAATGCTCTGCGTCCAGGTGGCTTCGTAGGCGAGCATTTTGCGGAAGAACGAAGTCTGGTCGAGGTTCTGTCGCATCACCGGCATGGTGCCGCGGTCGGCTTCCAGGAAGAACCATGCGCGGTTCCGGCCTTCCGGCAGCTCGGCGTATTCCAAGCCAAACACGGCATCGGGGATGACGCCGACACGATGCCGCGTGCTCACGTTGACGTGCCAGTGGAATGGTTCGCGAGTTTTCAGAACTGCGGCAGGGAGCGGGATGTCGTCAGCGGTGAGGAAACGAATGTCGGGCCTCTTCCGGCACGCGAGTTCCAGTGCGACCATGATGTCGGACACCATGAGCGCATGCTCCAGAAACAAACGCCCGGCGCGTTTGTTCCTGCCGCTCCAGTCCATGCGCGAGAAGGGGATGTCGAGGTCGCGCCGCAGCCGTCCGGCTCCACAGCTGGCGAGTCCATAGACCATTTCCTGCGATCCACCGCCGCGATGGTAGTAATCAATCTGTGCCGCCGGGCGATCAAGGTAGCCGTGATGGTAGAGCAGTTGCAGGCGGCGCAAAACCTGCCGCGCACTCCCGCCAACGAGTGCAGCGATTTGAGAGGAACGCAGAAAGCGATGCGCGGCAACACAGCGCAGGATTTCCAAATCCCGCACGGTCATGTGCATGGGTTGCAGGGCCGCGGCTTCGCGACGAAAACGCGGACGGCGCTCAGTGATAGTGCTCATGCGTTCATTATAGCAAAAAGCGGCATCCCGGTGAAGGGACGCCGCTGGTGATAAGCATTGGAATCAGGCTGTCGCGGTGTCTTTGGGGCGGTTGAGGATGTAGTCGGCTGCCTTTGCTGCCTGTGCAGCAGCCTGCACGATCCATTTGCGGTGCTCCTTCGCTTTGAGCACGGAGAGCCAGCCATTCAAATAGGCTGCGGACTGTTCGTGCCGGTCGAGAGCGTTGATCCAACGCCCCTTGAGGGGATATTTGCGGCCTCATGAGGTACGAGTTGGGTCAACTGCTTTGGCGGCAGAAAACGCGTACGACATTTCCCATACCACCAATTCTGAAACCGCCCCCCATTACCCGTAAAGTGTCTCTTTCCACAGGAGACGCGGACTAAAGCAATTTCCAGTTCCACACACCAAGAATTAAACAGATGAAGAATGCTACAATATTCGCCCAAGTGGCAGCGGCACTATTGCTCGCATCTAGTTCGATTGCGGAAACTAACCTCCATGTCGGGATGTACCCTTACGTCCCGGAAGGGAGCGACGGAATTGAGCGATTAGAGGAAGCTTTTGAGGCCTACTGTAAATCGAAGGGCTCCGACGTTGATGTTGATATCACTCTTACAGACACCTATGGGGATCCCAAAAAGGCGCTTGGTTTCGATATTGCCGAGATCGACCTTTGTGTGCTTGAGGCGTTGGTAAAGGACGGAGAGTTACCGTTACTTGACATCGCCGATCTAATTCAACTTCCAAAAACTCCTATCGGTCCCGCAAGGCGGATTGCAGAAAAATCGTGGGCTAAGAAAGTAGTTCCCCATTGGGTATGTGGCAATTTTTTTGTGCATTGGGAGGCGGATGAGGCCCTCTCTAAGGCGAAGTCTTTTGATGAAATTCTGAAAGTGCTAGGTACACCTGATGGCAGATATCTTTATGCCGATCTTTGGGGAGGAGGAACGCTAGGAGAGTTCTATACGGACGCCGTGATTGACATCTACGGAACAGAGTATGCCCAAAAACATCTCACGGCATTGGCCGCAGTCCCAGAAGCCCAAGTCAAAGAGCATCTTCGAGCAGATGCTGTCCTCGCCATCTGGCGCCTCACACAAGAGCTTGATCCTAAACACCGGGCTTCGAAGAAAGCTCTCCACGACTTAACATATGTCTATCCTAAGACGTTCGCAGATGAGGAACGGTCTGCACTGCTTGGATATTCAGAGCGGATGTATCACGTTGAGCGAGATTCGCAAGACGAACCGTGGGATGGCGACAAATGGCCGCTGGCAAAAGACAAGATTTCAGTCCGGCAGTTCCCATTCGGTACAGACTCGAAGGGCACGCCGACTTGGTGTGACGCCTTTATTGTTCCATCGCATCGCCTTACTCCGGATAAAGATGAAGCGATAAAGCTTTTTCTTGAATTTGTGATGTCGCAAGATGGCTACCGGCTTATTTTGGAACCCCGTCCGTGGTATCCAAACGCCTATCTCCTGCCGGCATACCGCGAAGTCATTGATTACGCGAAGAACACGGATGCGATGCCGTTACTATCAGAATATGCCGATGTAATTGATAGCTCATTTCCAATGTTTGACTACGGTCTTTATATTGGTCTTGATAAAGCGGGAGATGCACTCAAATCCGTTCTGGACGTTAATGAATAGCGCAACTCAAACGGCCATTGGGATTTGACGTTCGGTCCTTGAACGCAGAGACGCCAGTCCACTCGTCCAACGGCGTCGTAGGATAGCAGGCAGAAGCTCCGGGCGGCTGCACCCGGTATGTACGACGTGTGACGAAGCAAAAAGACCGGCACGCTGGGGTGGTGCTCATGCATTCATTATAGCAAAAAGCGGCATCCCGGTGAAGGGACGCCGCTGGTGATAAGCATCGGAATCAGGCTGTCGCGGTGTCTTCGTGGCGATTGAGGATGTAGTCGGCTGCCTTTGCTGCCTGCGCGGCGGCCTGCACGATCCACTTGCGGTGCTCCTTCGCTTTGAGCGCGGAGAGCCAGCCATTCAGATAAGCGGCAGACTGCTCGTGCCGGTCGAGCGCAATGTCCGCCTCCATGCCAAGAAAGGCCGCGCCCATTTCCGCCACGAGTTCTTCGCGCGAATAGTCCGGGCCGCCGAATTCATCATGCTGGGTCAGCGTGTCGCGGTCGAGCCGCGTCCTGTGACCGGTGGAATGACAAATTTCGTGAAAGACAGTGGCGTAGTAAGCCTCCACGCTCTCAAACTTGTTGAGCAACGGGACGGTCACTTCATCTTTGCCGACACTGTAACAGGCGCGGGTGATGTCCTTCTCGCTGATGGACGGAGGATTCGGCATTCCGGCGATGATGGCATCGGCCTGCTCTTTGCGCTGCCAGGTGGCGAGCGGCTGCTTCGGATCGGCGGCGGGGAAGGTGATGCCGTCGATCTGCGTCGCATTGAATACCGTGAACGTGCGCAGGTAGCCGAGCTTCCTCTTCGATGCGCCTTCTGCGGGCGCTTCACCGCCGTCCGGCGGCGAATCCTTCGCATTGAAGGTGCCGTATTTCACGACCATCGCGCCGCGCTCGCCTTTGCGAACCTGTCCGCCGCGCTCCTGCGCCTGCCGGTAGGTCAACCACCACGGTGAGCCGCAGTGACGCCAGCCGAGAAGGAGGGCATTGATGCCGCGATAGGGTTTGCCCGACTGAAAGTTGCACGGGCGGCCGACTTCGCGGTTCCACGGGCAGCGCCACGGGACGGTGCCTTTTTCCAGATGCTCAAGGATCAAATCGGTCACGGCCTGATACGGGTCGCGCCGGGTTTCTGCGGTGCTCATAGTGTTGCGGGGGTTGGGATGTCAGGAGAAACCGGCCTCGGAATTGAGACCGGCTTCAGGCTGACCGCCCGCTCCGCGCGGCTCCGCAGATGTCCGCGTTTAGTATAGCAAAAAGGTGCGCACGGGAAAAGACTCAGACCGTGTGCCGCAACCATCGCTCCAGCTTCGCTTCCACTTCATTGCGCCGCGCGGTGAACCGCTCGCGGGAGCGAGCGATGAGTTTGGCCCGCCGGCCTTTACCCAGCGATAGCGGAGGCGCGCTGATGGCGCGGAAGGCGGGCTGCGTTTGTCCATCCTGCATCAAGCGGATGAAGGTCTCAAACCTTGCCAAATCCACGAACTGCTGGGCTACAAATCCCTCTCCGAATTCGTGATGCAGGGCGTGGGCATCGAGGTAGCCGACGCGGAAGGAAACCAGTGTGCCGACGTTGCCGAAGACCGCCTGCCGCAGCGTCGGCGCAAGCTGGTCGGTGAACTGATGCGCCAGCGTGAGGCAGAGGCGATACTTGCGGGCCTCTGACAACACGGAAGCGAAGGCTTCCGTCACGAAGTTTTGGAACTCATCCACAAACAGAAAGAAATCCCGTCGCTCCTCCTCCGGCTGATTCGCGCGAGACATCGCCGCGAGTTGAAACTGGCTCACCAGCAGGGAGCCGAGCAGCGCGGTCTTGTCGTGACCGAGTTTGCCCTTGGAGAGGTTGGCGATAAAAAGCCGCTGGTTGTCCATAATGAACGGGATGCTGATGCGGCCCTTCACCTGACCGAGAATGTTCCGAATGGCCGGCGACTGGAGAAGCTGTCCAATCTTGTTTTGAATGGGGGAGATGGCTTCGCGGCGGAAGCGGGCATCATAGCTCTCAAACTCCACCTCCCAAAAATCGCGCACGAAAGGGTCCGTCACCTGCCGCACGACCCAGCGGCGATAGGCATCATCGGTGAGCATCCGGTTTACGCCGAGCAGCGTCGCGTTGGGACATTCCGCCAGCGCCGTGATGGCATGATGGAAGATGTATTCCATACGTGGTCCCCATGAGTCGGGAAAAATGTTCTTGAACGCACCGACAATCCCAGAGGCCACCAGATTGCGTTCGTCCGGGGCGACATTGGCCAGCACATTGAATGACGCTGGGTGCTCCACATCGCCCGGATTAAAGTAGCAGAGATGATCCGCCCGCCACGGCGGGATATGTTCCAGCAATGACTCCGCCAGATCGCCGTGCGGATCAATGACCGCCACGCCATGCCCCAGCGATATGTGCTGGAGGATCATGTTGCGCAGCAGCGTGCTTTTTCCGGAACCCGTTTTCCCGATGATGTAGCAGTGATGCCGCGCATCCTCCACGCTCAAAGCCACCGGAGTCGATCCTCCGCCCCATTGCTGCCGATTCGCCATGTAAATGAAATCGCCATTCATGCGCCGGAGTCAGCCGCGACTCCAGTAGGTGCGCAGGTGAAGCCATCGCCCCTTCAAACTGCGGCGGCTTCATCCGTGGGCAACGACGGTCGGCAAACGTGTATTGGGAACGAGCAGACCGGGTAATCGGGGCTGGCTGCGGGGGATGAATTACACAATTGTAGCATCCATTCGGCGGAGGCGAAAAGGCGGCAGGGTACAAACTGGAAATTTTAACAAACTTCAACCCGGGTCACCCTCACTTTAAAAAATCTAAATCGTTAACGCCTCAGAAAATCCTTTGCAAATCAGCCGCAGTTTTCAATAAGGTCAGAGTGCCTCTCACGCCCGAACAGCAAGTCATTGCAGAACGTCTTCTAGAAGTGCGTCTTCTACGGAGCGTGGGGCAGGCATACGAAGACTTCTTTGTTGAAGTCATGACATTGGGTGATCCGGACTTTAGGCCAGTCAAGCCACAGGGATCCTTGGGCGACAAGAAGAACGACGGATTTAGCGGCCCGAATGGTAAGTACTTTCAGGTCTACGCACCAGAAGATTTGGAGTCCAACATAACAAAGGCGGAAAAGAAACTAGAAACCGACTTTAAGGGGTTGCTCGAATTCTGGAATTCCTTGTCACCGGTGCAGGAATTCTACTACGTGTTGAATGACCGCTTCCAAGGTGCGTATCCAACTATTGAAGCGCAGCTTCTCAAACTGAAGCAAACTCATGGCCTTCGCGAATGCCGCCCATTTTTGAATTCTGATCTAATGCGCGCCATTCGTAACCTAGCGGATCGCGAATTGATTCGGTTGGTTGGGCAGCTCCCGTCGCCCGAAGACATCGCTGATTTAGACTACGGGGTCTTTACAGACGTCCTTCGGCACGTGATTTCGAACGGAAAGCCTATCTCGCCTGATGCCATTCTCAGGGTTCCTGATTTTAAGGAAAAATTGCATCTCAATAAAATTTCCTCCAATGTCGCCGCACTTTTCGAGTCCGGAAATCTGCAATCAGGTGCCGTTGAGGGATTCTTCGCGAGCCACGGTGATTTTTCCAAGATGGCCATCCGAGACAGGCTGGCCCAGCTCTACATAGAAGCACGTGAAAATCTGAGGTCTGGCACTACGCAGGGGGCGTTGCAAGGAGACCTAATTTTCTTCGCGCTCCTTGACCGATTATCTCCACGACCGCTTACGAAGCACACACAAGATGCAGCCATCGTCCTCATGAGCTACTTTTTCGAAACGTGTGACATATACGAAGATCCCTCGCTATTTTGAAATGGAACTAATTCCTCAAAAACACGTTCGGTTAAACGAGACTGTCTTGGGTCTCGGAGCTTTTGCATTGGACTCCTTGACAGACCCGATGGCACTCGATGACCTGTGGGAAAAGGTTCGCACCCTTAAAACAGAAAAGAAATTGCTCCCGGAGAAGATCGGGCTCGAAGAGCTCATCCTTACCTTACACTTCTTGTATGCGCTACGAGCCGTCGACCTAAGAGCCTGTTGAAAAACCTCACTCCGGAATTGTTCCTGACAAAGCAGAATTTCCTGGCCCGCGGCGCGCGCCATCTGATATTCTGCGCTGCATGGGAAAATTCCGCCGACAGGATCAGCAGCATGCGCAGCAGGAACTCTGGGTTCCGGCCGCCGCAGTGGTCACGGGGCCGCAGGACGGCTTTTACGCAAAGCTCAATGCCGTGCTCGCTAAAATGCGCTTCACCGAAAACATCCACCTTCTTTGCGAGCCTTACTACAAAACCGGAGCGCAGAGCGGCGGGCGTCCGCCGATTGATCCCGTCGTGCTCTTCAAGATGATGATCGTCGGCTTTCTCGAAGGCCTCGGCAGCGACCGCGGCATCGCCGCACGCTGCGCCGACAGCCTCACCATTCGGCGCTTCCTCGGCTACAGCCTCACCGAACAAACGCCTGACCATTCCAGTTTCACCATTTTTCGGCAGCGGCTGCCGCAGAGTGTTTTTGACGCCGCCCATCTTGAAATCCTCAAAGCTCTCAAAGCCCACGGCCTGCTCAAAGGACGCGACCTCGGCATCGACAGCAGCATCATCGAAGCCAACGCCAGCCTCCGCGGACTGGTGCGCCGCAACACCGAGCAAAGCTACCGCGACTATGTCAGGGAACTGGCCGCGAAAGCCGGCATCGACACCAGCGATGCCGCCGCCGTGGCCCGGTTTGACCGGCAGCGCGCAGGCCGCAAAACCAGCAACCAGGACTGGCACAACCCTCACGACCCCGACGCCAAAGTCGGCCGCACCAAAGCCGGAGCCTGCGACATGGTCTACAAGCCCCAGCACATCGTGGACCTTGGCAGCGGAGCGGTCATCGCCGCCGAAGTGCGCCCCGGCGATGCCGGCGACACGCAGGAGTTGTCAGGGAGAATCGTGAAAGCGGTGGAAACCGTCGAGGATCTCTACGGCGAGGGGCACTGCGAAGGAGCCTCCCGGGTTAAAAGCGTGACCGCCGACAAAGGCTATCACGCCGCCGGCGAACTCGCCGTCATCCAGCATGAGACCGGAGCGCGCACCGTGATCGGAGATGCGCAGGCCGCGCGGCGGCGACTGGAAAACCTTGAGCCGGAAATGCGCACCGCCGTGCAGAAAGCATCGCGCGCCGTGCGCAGCCAAAGCGGCAAAGACCTGCTGCGGCAGCGGGGTGAAAAGACCGAACGCGGTTTTGCCCACACCCTGGACAGCGGAGGCCTGCGACGCACCACGCTGCGGGGCCTGACAAACATCAATAAACGCTATCTGTGCGGCATCCTCGCGTTCAATCTCTGCCTGATCATGCGCAAGCTCACCGGCTGGGGCACGCCAAAGCAGACCGCCGCGGCAGGAGCGGCCGCGAGGGCTCTTCTTTGCGGCCTGTGGCGGGCACTGAGAGCCGATTGGGAACATCATTGGCCTGCGACTGACAAATCACACTCTCTCCCGCCGCCACATGCCCTGTTCCTGACAGAAACCGTGAAAACACCGTTTTTCGCCGGAATTCGGATTTCTCCGCGTATTTCAACAGGCTCCTAAACGAGAAAGGAGATCTGCTCCGATGCGCCTGATTTCCCTTACGTCAAACAAATCAAGCTTTCACAGCGTCGTATTCAGACGCAGCGGCCCTTCCTTTATCGTGGGACGCCAAGCAAAGCAGGCCGAGAGAAATGAGGACAATAGTCAAACTTACAATGGAGTAGGGAAATCATTGCTGCTTTACCTCATCAATTACTGTCTTGGCGCAGAGCCGAAAGAAGACTTCAATAAAAAATTGGACGGTTGGGAATTTACCCTGCGCGTTGAAGTGGATGGCCATGAAGTCTCGATTACTAGAAAGGTTTCAGAACCAACCTTAGTTCAATACGGGGCACAGTCGTTGTCGCTCACTTCCTTCCGCGAGTTGCTTCAAGAAAAAGTCTTTCCGCAAGCCGAGGACATAAAATTTTTGACTCTCCGCTCTTTGATAGGTTCCTTTTTAAGGCCTGGCAAGATGGCTTACGCGCATTGGGATGGTCTTCACTATAGTGAGAAACCGGTTCAGAAGCAAATTCGTTCAGCATTTTTGCTGGGTTTAGATGTTAATTGGGTGGTCCAAAAATACAATTTGGTAGAGGAGCTTAAGTCCATGAAGGAAATGAGCGGTCGTTTTGCAAAGGATCCCATAATCAAAGAATATTTTCATGGGAAAAAGGACGTCAATCTTGACATTAGGGATCTTGAGGAGCAACTTGCGACATTAGAAGGGAGTCTTGTTGCGTTCAGAGTCGCTGAAAACTACCATGACGTGGAAGTCGAGGTTCAGGACTTAAAGACACAGTTACAGAAGGTTAGGAATACGGCGGTGGCACTTGCGGCGAAACTTCGACAGATCGAAGATTCGTTGAAGTTGAGACCTGATGTTTCTTTGACAGCGGTCAGAGAGGTCTACGAAAAGGCGCAGATTCATTTCGCACCCGATTTGCTCAGACGGCTAGAAGAAGTGGAGCAATTTCATTCGAGATTGCTGGTCGAAAGAAAGGCCCGCCTGAAAAAGGAACGTGATGCACACCAGCAGCGCTTACAGGCCGCCGAAACTCGAATGGCATCGCTGAACGGTGAATTAGACGCCAAATTAAGGTATCTGAATGAGCACGGAGCATTGGGCGAGTTGCTTTCCTTGAAAGACAGGGTGAATGCCATTGGAAATCAACTTCAGCGGTTAAAGGATTACAAAGCATTGACTAAGAAATACAAAGATCGCAGCGCTGAACTTCAAGTCGAGTTGGCGACGGCGAGCGTTGAAGCCGCCAAGTATTTAGACCAAAATCAACCAGTAGTGAATGCTGGTGCAGATATGTTCCGTAAATTTGCAAGGCGAATCTATCCAGAGAAGCAATGCGGGCTGACAATCGAAAACGATTCCGGCGAAAATCAGACGCGGTTCAAAATTGACGCGAAGATTATTTCAGATGCCTCAGATGGCATAAACGAAGCAAAAATTTTTGCCTATGACTTAACACTCATTGCACTTCAACGAAATCATCAGGTGCGGTTTCTTTGTCATGACAGCCGCTTATTTTCCGACATTGATCCTCGTCAACGCGCAGAAATCCTACGAATGGCAGCAGAGGTTTCTGAGGAGCGAGATTTTCAGTATATTGCTACGGTAAATCAAGATCAAATTGACGCTGTTAGGGGAGTTATGGGTGATGAGTTGTTCCGAAAAGCGATTGGAGAAAAGACCGTTCTCGAACTCAAAGATGATTCCGCGGAAGATAAATTGCTCGGGATTGAGGTAGACATCGACTATAACTGAATCATCAGGAAGCCTCGCGGGTCGGCGAAGGACCGGCTCCTGTCCGGGACACGGGCGAAAGGGGGCAGGCCCGGAACAGGAACGGGGACGGGCGGTGTGGTGCTGCGGGTGAGGGACAGCAGGAGCGAGGGCCGCAGCGATCAGGCGTTAACGATCTCGATTGCCACACCCGCAGCTTCTAGGACGTTGTAGTAGCGGGCAATTTGCTCTCGTTGTTGCCATCGACCGTTCCGCTGATCAGCGAATGTAAAGATCACCCGCTTCTTTGCACGGGAAAACGCGACGAAAAAGTTGCACTCCTCCTCAGCAGGGTTTCCTTGCGGATGGTGGAATGCGTAGTCCTCCAGACCCAAGACGATTACGGTATGAAACTCGAGCCCCTTGCTCTTGGCGATCGTCATAATCGGAATGCTTTGCACGCCAAGAAAGTCGTCGAGCGCAGTAGTCCAGTTTGGAGTGCGGTTGCGAGTCTCCGCCAAAATCTGCGCGCAATCGCTAATGGTTTTTTTAAAAAAGTCGCCTTGTGAGTATTGAGGATGCAGTCGGCGGAAAGTGGGCGCGTCGAGAAATTCGATCATGGCGCGAATCAGTTCCATTAGGTCCTCAGGAGTGTTTGCAGCCACAAGCGGCTCCCGCAGTGAAGCGACCATGCCGGTGAGATCGCGTCCGAGGCGCATCGCCTGTTCTTCAGCTGTAGCATATCCTCGCGCGCGCAGAAGCAGGTCCGTCAATGTTCTCCAACTTGCAGGATCGCGAGGCTGACTAGCGAGGCGCAAGAAGGCGCAGGCCATGCTAGTAAGTGGTTCGGCGAGGAGGTCTTGGAGGTCGTTTTCCACTCGGCTTAGGATACCTCGGTTAGCGAGAGCTGCGCGTAATGATCGCGAGAAAGGGTCGGCGAGTTTCTTCACGAGGATGCAAATGTCTGATGGGGTTAGCCCCCCGGTATACATCCACTCCTCGATTTGCCCCACGAGATGCGCCGCCTCGGCGGCATCACTCGGAAAAACCAGTAATCGGCATTCACCTTCGCCGTCTGCGCCGTCGTCCGCCGCTTGTGGTAGCGAACCATGCGGATCGATTGACGCGATGAGATGATGCTGGATCTGCACCAGTCGCGGTGCGGATCGGTAATTCATTTCCAGATCGCGCGGCCGGGCATGAAACTCCCGTCGAAAGACATCGAAAACACCCTCCAGCGCACCGGCCCAGAGCATGATTCGCTGCTTGTGATCGCCCACCGCGGTGAGCGCAGCATCGGAGTCGTGGAAAGCGGTGTGCAAAAGCCGATACTGGATTCCCGTGGTGTCTTGAAATTCATCAAGAAAGACGAATGCGTAAGTCGCCCGGAGCGCGTCACGAATCGCCGGATTTGTGCGGAGCAGCAATTCAGCGAGGCAGCCGAGCATTTGAAAGTTAACTGCTGACCTTTGCCCGCCGTGGAGGGCGTGCTGCCAAAAAATCCACGCGACTTTTATTGAGAGGTCCGCATCTGCGGCAAGTTCGCTGGAAAGCTGACGACCCACCACACCGGTTTTGAAAAACTTCTGTGCATTCACCCGCTGAAGCTGCGCGAGCGAAGCGCCGGCTTCCAAACCGGCGGCATTTACTCGGTCGCGTAACGATGCATCTCGATCAATAGTGAAATCGATCGCGTAATCCGCCGTAGGCCGGAACGTTTCAGGCAGCGCGAGGCGAAACCGATCTACGAGGCTCTTTGCGAAGGCATCAAAAGTTAAGGATGAGAACCGTCGAGCCAGCGTGGAGCCGCATCGTACGGCTACACGCTCGCGCAGATTTCTAGCGGCATCGCGTTTGAAGCTGATGGCGAGGATTGCCCTCGGCGAGGGACAAAGTCCGGTCTCCAACAAATAGCTTGCGCGTTGCGCCAGCAGTTCAGTCTTGCCAGCGCCAGGGCCAGCCACGATCAGGGCACTCGCCGAATCACGCACTGCCGCCTCGGCCTTCGGCTCTAACGCGGCTACGCCACGCGGAATCCACTCGGAGGGCGAAATGCGCCGGCTCATTGAGGGGCGGGAAGCGGGTTGATCTTTTGCTCGATGCGCTGAATCAACCGCTGGAGGACTCCGGGAGCCCCGAATCCGAGTGCATCGTGTTCGATTTGGTTCAGCGCCAGCAGATGCGTCGAGGGTTTTCCGCGGCCGAGGAAGAGATACGAATACCAAATGAATTCAAGCTTTTCCTCGTCAGTGTAGGTGGCGCCATCGCCCCCTTCTGGTTTTAAGACGGCTCGGCATGCCCGTCGGATGCGATTCGCGTAAGCTGGTTCCGCCTGAGGAATCTGGGGGCCTCCGCCGTCCGCTGCAGTTGCGTGATACTCCTCCGGGAATGACGTGAGCATCAAGAAATCGAGATCGAGCGGAGCTGAGAAAAAGACGTCAAACGATTCCAAATGCTGGAGCCATGCAGCCAATCCTTCCTCGTCTGCCACGTCGCGATTGGGCAGTTCGGCTAGTTCGTCGTCGGTGAGCGTGTGGGTTGCGTCCTGCGGATCGCGGAGCAATCGCTGATGGACTAAAGGACGAAATTCCAGTTCTTGCTGACAGGCGTAATGAATTCTGCCCCACCCGCCGCCGACACGCTCGCGATCGAGATCGAGCAGTGTGACGAAAGGAATGCCGAGATCCCGGAGCAACCGCCAGAAGTGATTCACGTGCCGGCCGCCAAGCGGAACGACGGAGACGAAGCGCCGGTCCAGTGGGAGTCCCACGGCGGTTGCCAGTCGTGGAAGCACAATTTCCTCGCTGTCGCCCTCGCACAGCACCACGAGGCTGGCGAAATAGAGTTCGGGATACGCGCGCACCGCTTCTTTCACGTATTTGTGGACTTCGCCTGCATCAGCATCCGGCAGGTGGATCGCCCTCACTCGCGCCGTTCCATTGGCCCCACTCAGTCGGAAATGCCGGACCTGTTCCGGCGCAATGCGGCTCAAAATCGCGGGTGACTGACTGCTCAGCAGGAGTTGAGCGTTTGGACGAGCGGCGATCTCGTGAAGCAATGCGAGAATTCGCCCCAAGTAGTGTGGGGCTAGATGATTTTCGGGCTCTTCGATTGCGAATACCGTCAACGCTGGCAGCGCCGACTCGTCGAACTCCAAGGCCGGTGTGTCCTCGCCTGCCGCGGCTGCTGCTCGTGCTGCCTCCTCAATAGCGAAACGAGCAGCGACCAGCGAGAAATAAAATAGGGACCGAAGCCCGTCACTCAGCCGTTCGAGCGGTTGAGCCCGCGCATTTTCGCTTGGTCGAAAGGTCGCTTCTACATACCGAAGCAGGTCCTCGAACCGCGCGCTGAGCGGCTGCAACCGCACATCCTGATAAGCCACAAACTCCTGCAGCGCCGTCCACTGTGCCGCAATGGCTGCCTCGATCTGCTGAACCCCTGGTTCCCCGCGAAACGCTTCCTGCACACTTTCGGCGGCTTCCTCCGCAGTCTCGCGCGTGGCTTCAGCCCATTGCACCGCCCGAAGTAGGGGGTGGATCAGGGAGCCCGCAACTTGCCGCAGGTGACGCGCCGGGTCGCGCGATGCCGGTACGTATAGCACCTGAATACGCGCGCGATCGAAGCTGTCCATTTTCACTTTGTCGTCATCGGTCACCGCGACCTCCGCCGTTTGAATCCACGAGAGCGCTTCGTCGATCTCGCCTTCGGGCTGATGTGACGCCCGCCATATCCCCTCCAGTCGGACTCGGCAAAACGGCACTTCAGCAGGCGCATCGACGATCATCTGATTGAAGCATTGGGGGACTGCTCCCACTCCGCCCTCCGCAAGCTCAGGAAACTCCAAGCGCACCTCTAGGTATAGTGACAACTCTTCCGGCTCCTCGTCGTCCTCATCCCCAACGGGGACATAAAAATCTGAACGCGTCAAGCGGCGCTCGGCCGGGATAGAACCAAACAATCGCACCAAGGCTTGAAGCACTGCGGTCTTTCCTGCACCATTCGCACCGATGAGGCCCGTCAAGTCATCGAACCCCACCGTCACCGGGTTTGCTCCGAAGCACCGAAAATTGGAAAGGATTAAACTTCGTATTCTCATAGAGTGAATTCGAGGATCGATACGCTAATGTCGTAGGCCAAGGCGGTGCAGATTACGAGCGCGGAAAGGCAGATGCGACACACGAGAGTGGCAATGAGTTTCGCAATGGCATCGGTGCGACAGTGTGTTCCGCTCGTGGGGGAAGCAAGGATGGATAATCTCGTTCAACGCAGGCTGTGAACCGCTACTCTGATTCCGAACCCGTACTAATGGTGTCCCGTTTGGACTTGGAGAGTTCCCACGGCCAGCCGCAGAAGGCAGAGCCGGGAAGCGGCGACGCGGGCCAGCGGGGAAGTCGCGTCCGGCTCGCCGCACGGGGGATGACGGTGCAGGACGAATCCAGCGGGGTGGCAGAGACAGCAGTCTCTTCTCGGCAGGCTTCTCAGAAGCCGTCAGCCGGAGAGAGTCTGCTGCTGGCAGCGGGCGGGATGACAGTCGTGAACCCGTCCGTAAACTGATGCTACACGGCCCGGCGCCGGCTCCTGTCCGGGACACGGGCGACAGGGGGCAGGCCCGGAGCAGGAACGGGGACGGGCGGTGTGGGTGACCTTGTGGTGGAGTGGAGGACAGCAGTCTTCGCCGGCAAGGTGAGGAACGAGACCGCCGGCGGAGTCTGCTGTTGGCCGGATGAAACGGAGTTCGGACGTCCGAAACAGGGGAGGGCCTGCGGCGCGGAGCGCTTTTTCAAGTGGTGTCTCGGCGGGCCGCGCGAGTCGTCCGCTGGCTGCTGCGCAGCCCTCGCCCTTTCTTGAAGGGCGTGCGGGTCGTGAGTGGTGAGTCGGTCGTGAACAGATTGTGTCCGATAGGAACTGGTGTGCAGTGTGAAGCCAGTCGTGACCCCGCACGTGTGAAGGGCGAGCGGCATCGGCTTTGCCGTGCCGTGAGCGGCCGACTTCGCGCTGTTTGGTCATCGGAGTGTTGGCTAGACATCACCGTGACCCGTTAGCCGGAGGAAAAAGCGCGAAGTCGGGCGCTCAGCCCGAACACGTGCGGGGAGCCCGTAGCGCGCTGTTAAGCCGCGAAATGGTCGCCGCACTCAGTGCGAACCCCTACATACCATGTAAGTAGCCCCGTTTGCAGGGGAGCCGGTTTGATATGTCGCGCAACAAATATTTCGCGAAATGCCGTTAGGAAAACGGCTCTGTTGAGCCGTCTTTTGGAATTCAGGCCTGCTTTCTGAGCGGGCGCTGTGTGTCCTTTACGCCGTGCGTGGCGCGGCAGTCTAAAAGACAAAACCGCCGCGGTAATTGCGCGGCGGACACCATTAAGGACGGCAGTCTTGACGAACTGACGTTTGTGTGGCGGAGTGATGAAGTGGCGGGGATGGAGTGGCTTTCAGAACATGCTCCGCGCTTCCCCGATGCGTTTGCGGAAGTAGTAGGGCCTCCGTTTGGCGTGGGCGATGGCAAGAATTACCACCTGGTCGCGCCAAAGATAGTAGGCAAGGTACCATTCCTGGAAGCGCGGGGCGAGATTGGCCCGGCGGACACTGAATTTGCGGGGGTGATAAAGCAGTGGCGTGCGGCTGATGGTGTGCCGGTATTCTGCGTTGCGGGCTTCAAAAGCAATCGCCAGGTCGGGCGAATTAGCGGCGTAGTAACGGACGGCGTCATCGAACTCCTCCCGCGCTGCCGGATGGAATACGACCGGAGTCATGTCCTTCGCTGGATACCGAGTTCCGCGAAGAGTTGGTCTGTTCCGCGGTCGAACTCCGCGGTGGTAAGCAGCGTCACGGTGCCGTCTTCAACCTCCTTCATGCGTGCCGCGATTTCCTCATCCCATGCGGTTTCAACCTGCGGGTCAGCGGCGGTTTGCCCCCGATCGCCGTGAAGATCAAAATCCAGCACGGCCAAGAGCGCCTCACGCTCATCGAGCGGGAGAGTTCTGGCTTCGTTGCGAATGCGTTCGAGGGTTGTGCTCATGGTTTTATTATATCGCGGCCCGCAGAGCTTGTCGAGAGGACGGCAGCGCGCCGGGCGCGTCAATCAGTAATGATCCCGTCGGCATGAATTCGACAAACTCTCTACGTTCGGCCTGCTCGATGCCGGCGGCAATCTCGGCGCGCAGGGCTGCCAGCCTGGCTGCTGGTTCCGTGACGGCAATTTCGTTCATCGTGGATGTATTCTTGCGCGGATTCACCGTTTTGTCGAGAGGGTCGGCTGTGGATAAAGGAGCGGCGGGTCTTGTCAAATTTGCAGATGTGTGGTGTGGTAATGGTGGCGCCCTGCTCACTGGATGGAATCATCATCGCGCACTTTTCTTTCGAGCAGTCGCAGCGCCTGGATCATTGCCTGCCGGGCTCCCTGCCCCGGCTTCGCCTTCACGGTGGCGATGCAGTTCTCGAACTTTTCGGTGAACTGAATGACCGCTGCCCTTCCCTGCCGGCGAGGGCGGGTCTCCGCCGGCCTGGCTGCGGCGATGCGATGCCGGATGGCACGGTTGGACTCCCCTGCCAGAGCGGCTGCAATCAGTTCCTCCTGCAGGCGTGGATCGCCAACACGCGCGATTTTTTGCGCCGTGTCATAACCGATGGCGCTGCCGGGGCCGCGGAGCTGCTCCAGAAGTCTGGCCGGCAGGTCAAGAATGCGGAGCATTTCACTGACCCACTGCTCCCTCTTCCCTATCTGACGGGCGAGTTCCTGCTGGGTGGGCACTGCCTGCTCCTCCAACAGGGCACGGAGCGTTTCGGCGAGTTCGACGGCGCCGATGTTTTCGCGCTGGATATTGGAGATGAGACTCTTGAAGCGGCGGGTGGTCTTGTCGTCGGGCTCGCGGACAAGGACTTCGATTTCGGAGAGGCCAGCCGCTTTGGCGGCACGGAAGCGCCGGTGTCCGGTGACGATGCGATAATGCTCGCCGTCGGGAGTAACGGTGATGGGTTCGATGATGCCGTGCCGGCGCACCGATTCGATGAGGTCGTCCATGTTGCGGAAGACTTTGCGTTCGTTGTCAGGGTCTTCGAGGAGCCGTTCGATGGTGATGACGAAGCGTCCGCGCTTCGGCACGCCGCCGGTGAATCCGGATTTTACCATGTCGAGACGGCTCTTTCCTTCGGGTAGTTTGGTCATGAAATTGCTGCGGAGACTTCCTCGAGGGAAGCACTCTCCGTTTGGGCGATCGGCCCGTTAGTGGATAATTCCCGCACCTCTTCGACGAGGGCGGCCATGTCCTGCGCGCCTTTGGACAGCGGGCGGTAATGGAAAATGCTGCCGCCGTTTTCGTCCACCTGCGCCAGCCAGCCACAGGAACGGATTTCCGTCCGGGCGGTGGTCAGGGCGTCGTCCGTGAGCAGTGTGAGCACGCGCTTCCGCAGGCCGGTGAGACGTGAAAGGTTGCTCAGGACGTGCAGGAGCCGGAAGTCGGCGGACGGGCGCAGCTTGAGCAGGAGCTTGTAAATGCTGGCGTAGCTTTTGACGGCCTTGGTGCTCTCGAACGGAACGATGAAGATGTCCGCCGGAAAGATGGCGTTTTCCATGATTGGCGAAATCTGGTTCGGTGAATCGATGACGAGGTAGTCGAAGCGGTCGGAGATGTGTTCCTCGGCGAGCAGTTGCGTGAGCATCGAAGGATACCCTTCGGTCTGACTGATCTCGCGCCCGAGGTCTTCCAGGCCGTCGGCGCTGGCGACAAACGACAGGCGCTCGAAGCCGGTGGGCTGGATGACATCGGAAAGCGTCTGCTGCCCCATGAGGGCGGAAACGAGCGTGCCGTCGGCGCTGAGTCCGTCGCCGGCGCTGAGCCATTGGGTAACCTGCGCCTGCGGATCGAGATCCATGAGCAGCACGCGGCTGCCGTGTCGGGCCAGGCCGCTGGCGACGTTCATGGCGATGGTGCTTTTGCCGCACCCTCCCTTGGCGTTGATGACGGTGATGACGTTCATGTTTTGGATTCGGTTAGTTCAAATCGGTGGCTGTTAATTTCTGCGTCCCATGCCCAGAAGTCCGGCAGACCGAAAAACTGCCGGAAGGCATGAAGACGCGCGCCCTCGCTGTGGAACGCCGTGAGCATGGCTGCCGCCCACGGCGTCCGGCTCGCCGCGAGGTCGGCGTATTCGCGTTCCCGTTTGGAAACGAACCGGGCGTAATCGTCAGGCTGCGAGGCTTTCATTTCCGCCTCCTGCTCCACGAGCCATGCGAGCCATGCCGGACGGTATTGCGCCTCGTGAGCCTCGCGGGCCTGGGCGGTGCGCTCCAGTTGAGCGTGGAGGCGCTGCTTTTCCATCTGCACCAGAAAGGCGTCGCCCAACTGGCGGATCGCCAGCGAGAGCGACCGAAACGGCTGCCGCTGCTCTCGGGCCAGACGGCCAAAGGTGCGGCCCCACGCTTCCACTGACTGCTCCCCCGGCGACAGCTTGAGCAAACGCTGCACAAAAGCACCGGCCAGTTCCGCCTCGCGTGAGGAAGGCTCGTTGATCGGCTCGCCGTGGTTGCCGGCGAAGGCCGCGTAGAAGTGCCGCGCGAACTCCCTGCCTGACGTTCCTTCAACTTCGGACGTCCGAAGTCCCAGCGGTGCCGGCCAGTCCTGCTCGATGGCCCGGCGCAACAACCCTGCCGGGCTTCGTGCCGGTGCCCGGTGCGGCAGCCACGCCAATTGCCTGACAATGACATCTTCAGAGTGTTCCCGCAACAACTTCGCCGCGGTCTTGTCGCTGAACCCTGTCGCCTTTAGTTTTCCTAAAAGTTCCGGGTCAGCCGCCGGTTGCCCGTTTAGAGTTTCATTTACTGGTTTCGTTTCAATACTGGGGTGAATTTCCGACCGATCCGCTGGGGTGTTTTTCTGACCGATGCTGGCGGGGATTTCCGACCGATCCGGCGCTGGGATGTTTTTCCGACCGATCAGTAAATCACACCAGCGCAGCGCGTAGGTCGCCCGACGCTGTTCGTGGCCGTAAGGACTGAACACACCCTCCTCCAGCCGGATGATGTAATGCCGCTCAATGGCGGTGCGGATGGCTGCAGCCAGGTCGCGCCGGCAGGAAACGCGGGCATAGTTCTGGATGTGCTGATAGGAAATGGCGACCTGCTGCCGGCGGCGTCCGTGCTTCGCCTGAAAGCCGATGCTGTGACGGATGATCGAGCCCACCACCTTAATGACGATCAGCGGCTCGCGGGGAATCACGACATCGAAAAACTCGTTGGGAATGTCCGTGCGGTTGCCTTCACCCTCAAAGAACCCGGTGAACTCCTGGGGGCGGGTGGTGTAGGGGGCATCGCTCCAGCGAAGCTGGTAGAGCGCGGATTGCCCGGCATCGCCCGCCAGCTTCGGTCGTCCCTCACGAACGCATTCGATGATCTTCGCGGCGAGGGCATCGTCCAGCGCCGGGCGAATCATGTCCCGGCTCACGCCGGCTTTGCGCTCCAGCTCAGAATAAGTGACCTGCACCTGCTCCTCCTGAGGATTGCCGTCGGCATCGCACCAGCCCAGCGTTTTCCGGATCAGATAGGCCACGATGCGCACCACCCCGCGTGAGAAGTGGGGGAGCACCACATCAAAGAACTGATTGGGAGTGTAGGTCGTGTTCGAGGTCGGGGCCTTGAACCCCTGAAACGCCAAAGCCGCCGGAATCGATTCCCGGCTCGTGACTGCTGTTTCGTTGTGCGATGATCCCGCCCGCATGAACCTCTAAAGCCGGATCACCGGCTCAGGCATCTTCTGCGGCTCGACCTTTCTGAGTTCCTCCTCCATCCGCCGACGATACCAGCGCACGATGGCATTGATGATAAAACTCCGGCTGCGCTGCTGCTCCCGCGCCAGCCTGTCGATGAAGACGAGCACATCACTCTCAAATTTTACGCCCGCGGATATCCGCGTGATCTTCTGCATGCCTTCCAGTTTACCATGCACATGACCGCAGGTGTCACCTTGGCCTGTGGATAACTCGCCGACGGTGCAGACTTCGGACGTCCGAAGTTTTCCTACCAACCAGCTTCTTTGAGGAGATCCGAGAGGGGAGTCTCAAGGGCGACACTCATCCTGATGAGCGTGTCGAGTTTCGGCTGACGCTGTCCCTCCTCAATGAACGAGATCGCCTTGCGGCCCAAACGGGACTCTTCAGCCATCTTCGTTTGCGACCACCCCCGGTCTTCCCGCATCTTCCGCAGCATGGAGCGAAGGTGGGCGTGGACAAGTTTACTTTTTTTGGAGGAGTCAGACACTCTTGAGCAGAATTGACGAATCCGCTTGAAAGTCGCCGGTACAATAGTACCGGATACCCATGAATATCTCTGACCCAGTTTTCGCCCGTCGCCTCGGCCCCGATCCCCACGAAGGGGGAAAGCGAACCGCTGGCGGTGACGGCTGTCCGGACATTTGGGAACTGGATGACGGCAACATCGCCGTCATCGGAATCCGGATTACCGGTGCGGTGGCAGGGAAGCTCCCGCCTACGGCCGGTTGCGGAGCTGATGAGGAAGTAGTGCTCGTGCCGCGCGAACTCGTTCTGGCGGCCAGAGGCGATCTTGCGGCTCTGACCTGATTTGGTAGAATGGTTTGCATGACAGAGGTCATGCAAATCATACTGGAGAATCCTTTGGGCTGGCTGCAGCCGGTCGGCATCATTGCCGGCCTCGTTTTCTCCGGGGTGGCCCTGCGAAATGACGTTCGCTCCCGGCGACTGGAAAGCCGCATCAAAATTACCGAAGGCTACCGCGATATATGGCGCACGCTGCTCAGCGATCCGGCTCTGGAGCGCATCCGCAAGACTGACGTGGATCTGAACCTCTTTCCGATCACTCCCGCGGAAGACCGTCTCGTTCGCTTCGTGATTCAACACATGCTCCTCACTCACGATGCCCTCGTCAGCGGACAGCTTGGGGACATCGGTGACTTTGACAGGGATGTCCGGGAATTCATCTCCCGGCCGATCCCGTTCGCGGTGTGGCGCGAAATCG
>CAZFZN010000017.1:0-143178 GCA_964523105.1 uncultured Akkermansia sp. | reverse complement strand
CGAGGCCCGAGAGAAAATATTTTCGCGGGGAGGCCAACTGCGGAACTTGGGTTAAAGTCAAAGCGTTCGTGAGCGTGGGAGTCGCGCCGGGAGGCGAAGCCTGAACTCTCCTACCACCACAGCTTGAGGCGCAGGAAGTCCACCGTGCGGTGCGAGACGATCCAGAGCAGGCTTCGTTCACCGGCGTTGATCTTGGCAACGCCGCTGAGCCCCGGACGCCACCAATCGGCCCGGGGCGATTCGATGCGGGCGCGGGCGGCGAAGAGGTTCACGCCTTCCTTTTCGACCGCAGAAGGGAGTACGAGGTCCACTTTGATGGGCAGCGATTCCTCCGGCCGGCTGAGAAAGGCGCACTCGCCGGACGCGCCGTCCGAGACTTCATGGGCGTCGCGTTCGTCGAGTTCGATCTCGAGCGTGTAATCTCCCAGTTGAGCGATGCGGAAGAGGGGATCGCCGAGTTTCACCGGGGCGTCGAGGTGTTCCTTGAGGTCGCCTTCAAGAATGACGCCGTCCATGCTGCTTTTAATTTCGGCCTGGGCGAGCCGGAAGCGCACGATGTCGAGTTTGGCGGCGGCCTGGCGCGCCATGGTGGCGGCGATTTGCATTTCCGCCACGGCGTTGGCGGCGCGGGCCTTTTCCTCCTCCCGGGTGTAGCGTTCCAGTTCCGCCACTGCGGCGGTTTCCTCCACATGGAGCGCGTCCGTATTCAAACGAAGCAGCACCTGGCCGGCCTGCACTTCATCGCCGCTCTCCACGAGCACTTCTTTGATATAGCCTTCCATCGGTGAAGTCAGGTTCGAGACCTGGCCGCTGCGGAGAACGAAGTTCCCCTCCACGCGGTATTCGGTTTTCCAGAAGACGAGCACGGCGAGCAGCACCGCGGTCAGCAGTGCCGCAAGTTTTGTCAGAGTGCGGCGGGGGCCGAGCAGCCCGGCGGCACGCTCCCGCAGCCATGCAGCAAAGCGCGCTCCAAACCACCGGTCGTGCGCCCGCAGCACCGCCAGCCGCGGCGCGGCCTGTTCGCAGGCGAGCCGGATGCCCGCAATCTCCACAGCGCTGAAGGCCGTGGAGTCCCGCTCGCACAGCACCGCGGCCACCGGCGCTCCGGACTGGTGCAGCGGAGCCGTGAAAAGATGCGGGCTCCCGCCGCCGGCGGAGGCAAGCTTACGGTGGTCGTGCGCGATAAAGGAAGCCTCCGCGGGCGGGGGGAAACTGATGGCTTCATCCTGGTCGAGACATTCATCCATCGCGGCCTCGATGCGCTGGGCGGCCTCCATTTTCCGGTTCACCTGTTCGTGCCGGCTGACGGCGGCGAGGCGGGAGTAGCCGCCGGAGAGCCAGCCGAGACTGACACGCTCGCATCTGAAATGCGAGGCGAGCGCGTTGCAGAACGCGAGGGCCGCAGCGCCGAACCGCTCCTCGGCGTTGACCACGGCTATCAAATCGAGCACACCGGTCACACTGCGGCTGCCCGACTCGGCGCGTTCGATGGCGAGGCGTGCCTCATAGGTGGAGGGAATGAGCACTGCTGCGCGCACCTGCGCATCGAGCGCCGCGGCGGACATCGTGCCGGCGGCAAGGGCAAGCACCGCCGCCTGCTCCCCGTTGCGCCGCGACGTCACCGGCGCGGCGGCGGCGAGAGCACCGGTGCTGCCGAACGGGCGCGGAAACGGCTCTCCGCTGCAGGCCGCCTCCGCCAGGCCGGGCGCGCTCCTGACAAATTCCTCGCCGCCCAGTTTCCGGGCCGGAGCGGCGTCCACGGCGGAGGCGATGACACGCCACGGCTGATCTCCGGCACGGTGCATGCCCAGCACGATGGCGGCTCCCGTGATTTCCCGCAGACCGGCGGCAAAGCGGCTCCAGAATTCCTTCGGCGGCAGGCTGCCCGCCGCCAATTCCTCCATCGCAGGCCAACCGGTCTGAACCGACGCAACAGTGACACCGGACTCCATGTCACTTCGCGGGCTTGAGCCTCATTTTTCCCTGCCAGCCCGAACGCACGCGCCCGTCCCGGTTGTCGAAAACGGCGCGCACCTCCTGGAGCCCGCTCGCGGCATCCACTGCGAGGCTGACATATTCCACCGTGCCGGTCAGGGTCAGTTCATTCTCTCCGCTGGTGAAGACGATCTCGACCTCGCCGCCTTTCTCAAATCCGTGCGGGGCGTCGCCCCTGACATAAGCATTGAAGCGGCACTCTGTAATGTCCAGCACCCGGGCCGCGGGAGCGTTGGCCGCGATGGCCTCCCCGCGCTCCAGCTCGAACAAATCATCCACCACGCCCCCGGCGGAGGCCCGCAACTGACGCCGTTTCAACTGTTCCTCTGCCTGCTGCTTTTCCACCTGCGCGATTTTCCACACCGCCTCCTTTTGATCCACTTCCTCCTGAGTCACCGAACCGCCGTTGGCCAGCACCTTTTTGGTGCGCTCGAAGTCTTTTTTCGCCGCCTCGACTGCGAGCGTCTGGCGTGCGACCTCCAGCGACTCCAGGCCGCTTTCGAGTTCGAGGATGACATCGTCCTGACGCACCGTGTCGCCCTCTTTTTTCAGAATCTGCGAGATGATGCCGCCGACGGGAAAGCTCAGTGTGGTGTCCACGCGGCCCTGGCAAAGCCCCGTGTGCCACTCCTGGCCGTGCAGGGAAGTGAGAAGGATCAGCGCCACGGCGCCGGTCATGCCTGAGAGTCTGCTCATGGGGTGTTACTTTATCAGCAAAACGTCGCGGACGGCATGGAAGTACTCCTCGGCCTGCCGGGCCGGGATCTTGTTCTGCTTCATCAGTTCGCGGGTTTTGGCGACGACCTGGTCCTTGGTGATGGTGATGTCGCGGTTGGTCAGCACCTGCCCGGCCGCGAGCTCGTACTCCAGCACCGCCTGGCGGTGCTGAATCAATCCGCTCACCGCGCTGATCTTCGCCTGATTGAGGTCGTCGTCGGCTTCGAGCACGCGCCGGGCGTCGGACTTGCCCTCCTTCAGATCGACGAGGCGCGAATTGAGCACCTGCTGATTGAGCGCCACGGAGCGGTAATAATTGCCGAGGGCGGTGCGGGTGCTGATCACCTTTTCCACTGCGCTGTCCATGGCATTGCCGAGTTGCTGGCGGACGTCGCTGACGGCGTCCTCCGCGAGTTTCTGACGCGCCAGGGCGGCGGCATAACGGTTCCTGGCCTCGCGGTTCCCCAGAGGCATGCGCAACTCCAGTCCCAGTCCCCAGGCATCGAACTGCCCGCCTTCGATGTCGTCCCAGGAGCGGTTCAGGTCAGTTCCAAGGCCGTTCAGTCCGTAGCTGGCGGTGAAGTCCAGCTGCGGGAGTTTTTGATTCTTCATGAACTCCGCGCGGATTACCTCGGCGTCCTTTTCGGCGAGTTTTCCGAGATAATCGGGATTGGTCTGCATCGCGCTGGACAGGCCGGTCTGCACATCCGGAGTCACCTGGTTTGGCGGCGGCGGTGCGGTGGTGCTGACATCGAAACCGTCCGCCATCGAGGCTCCGCAAAAGCCCGCCAGCACGGCCTTGGCCTCCACCAGCCGCTGCTGCGCCACGGTGTGGCGCGCACTGCGCTCCTCCACTCCGGCGAGCGCCGTCGCCAGTTCCACTTCCGATCCTTTTTGCGCCGCCATGCGGGCCCGGGCATCGGTTTCCATGCTCTGCGCCACTTTCATACTCTGCGCCATGTATTCCATCTGGCGCGCGGCGCCGTAAACATTCCAGTAGGCCAGTTCCGCCGAGGAAAGTGACACCATGAGCTGCCGGCGGAAGTCCTGCCATGCCTGCTCCGTTTCGCAGGCCGCCACCCGAATGGCCGCCGTGGCCGTCCGGCGACCGCCCTCCCGCAACAGCGGCTGACGAAAGCTGATGCCCGTGAACGTCACCGTCTCCGGATCGCCGGTGGCGCCGAATCCTCCCGTCGTGATTTGCTGCAGGTTGTTTTTGAACTCACTCACGCTCGCTGTCAGTCCGATCTTGCCGCCGAGCGGCGTGAGCGTTTCCAGGGAGGTGTTCCAGAGGTGATTCTGCTCGATCAGGAAAGGCACGCCGTTGAGCTGACGCCGCTGCTCCACGGTGTTGGGCCGGGCGGTGTCCTCGTAGCGGTACTGAGCGAGCAGTTGCGGATCGAAAGCCCCCTTCGCCGCCTCCTGGGTGCGGCGGCGGACTTCATACTCCATGATCTTCGCCTGAATCGCCCAGTTGTGATCCAGCACCCGCTGACGGAGTTCGACAATACTGCCGATGAAAACCGGTCCCGGAATTTCGCCCTCGCTGGCGGCGAATCCGGATGCGGGCAGCGATGACAGAGACGCTGCCAGGATGAGTCTGAATCGGGGGCGGGACATACGCCGGTTGACTACCGGATTCCGGCACCGCTGACAAGCAATTCTTCTCTGACAAATGACCCCGCCGCCACTGGCGGTTGCCGCTGAGATCCTAACCGTAATCGCGACCGGCGGTGTGACGGCCGGCGGAGATCGCTGCAGCCATCCCGGTCCCTGCTCAGGAATTCCTGCCAGAAGATGGCCGCGCGGCGGCGGCGGCCGGAGCGCTACCCCGCGAGCACTTCCTGTTTCTCCGCGGCGACGCGGCGGATCAGCCGGAAGACGCTCTCGGCGTCGTAGGGTTTGGGCAGGAAATTGCGTCCCGGCACCAGACTGCTGCCCTGCTGAAACAGGTCGGCACTGTAGCCGCTGCTGTAAATGACGCGCAGGTCCGGGCGTTCCTCGAGCAGTTGACGGGCGAGGTCGTGCCCGGTGGCGCCGCCGGGCATCACGACATCGGTGACGAGCAGATCGATCCGCTCCTTGTTTTCCGACCAGCGGGCGTAGCCGTCGCGGACGTCGCCCGCTTCGATGACTTCACAGCCGCAGTGGCGGAGCAGTTGTCGCATGACGCTGCGCACCGCGGGCTCGTCCTCCACCAGCAGCACCGTAAAACTCACGCCGCCGGCGGGCCGGCGCGCCTGCGCGGACGGTTCGGGTCCTGACACGGGCAGATAAATGAAGAACGATGCGCCCTGTCCGGGATCGCTGAACACCTCGATCCAGCCTTCGTGCTGTTTGACGATGCCATAGACGCTGGCGAGGCCCATGCCGCTGCCTTTGCCGACTTCGCGCGTGGTGAAAAACGGCTCGAAAATCCGCGCCCGGGTCGCCTCGTCCATGCCGTGTCCCGTGTCGGTGACACTGAAGCGGACGAACTGCCCTTCGCGCGCTTCGGGATTCTGCGCGGCGCGGGCCGCGGAAACCTCCACCACGCCGGTGGCGAGGCGCAGACGGCCGCCGCGCGGCATGGCATCCCGCGCGTTAATCACCAGATTCGTCACCACCTGCTCGAGGCTCGGGGCATCGGCCAGCACTTCCGGCAGGCCATCCTCGCAGGCAAGCTCCACCTCGATGTGTTCGCCGATGAGCCGCCGCAGCATGGAACTTTGTCCGCCGAGCAGTGCGTTCAGATTCATCGGCGAGGGACGGAAGAGCTGCTTGCGGCTGAAGGCCAGCAGCTGCCGCGTCAGCGCCGCGGCGCGTTCCGAGGCGGCGAGCGTTTCCGACAGCGCGGAGTGCGTCGTCGCGGCAAAATCCTCCGTGTTCAGCAGCAGACTCAAGTGCCCCTGAATAATGGTCAGGATATTGTTGAAATCGTGCGCCACCCCGGCCGCCAGCTGACCGATGGCCTCCATCTTCTGCGTGTGCCGCAGATGCTCTTCCAGTTCCGTGTGCGCCGTCACATCTTCAGCCATGATGATGAGATGCGGCTGGTCCATAACGGTGGTCGGCTGCGTGGAGAGCAGCACGCGGCGCGGTTCGCCGTTTTTGTGCTGCAGTTCACACTCCCGGGCGTGCAGCGGCTGCGGCTCCCGCAGCGGCAGGATCAACTGCGTGTGCTGCAGCATGGCATGGGAATGCGCCCGCACCTCCTCTTTGCTGAATCCGGTCGCCTCCGTGAAGGCCTCATTCACATCCACCACCTGGCCCGTGGCGTAATTTAAAATCGCCTGCGGCAGTGGTGCCGCCCGGAAGGCCGCGGCGAACCGCTCCTCACTTTGCCGCAGTTGCGCCGTGCGCTCCTCCATGTCGCGCTGCATGGCCGCCATTTCGCGGCGCAATTCGGCCGCCTCGGCCCCGGGGTCCGCAGTGGCGGGGGATGAATCGGCAACAACCGGGAGCAGCTCGGCACGTTCGTCGGGCAGGGGCATAATGCAGGGTGAGGGGGAAATGATTTCCGGCTAAAAGGGTCGGCTCACCGGAACTATCGGAGCTTTATATAATAACCATAAATCAGCAAGCCCATGATTCTGCATTTTGTTGTCATCGGGCGTCCTCCTATGTTTGAACCGTTGTCCCGGTTCGATGGGCCCGGCGTGAATCATTTCCTGGCCTTCGCGAAGGCACTCCGGTGCGCGCTATTCCAGAACGTCACGCAACAGCGATGCCAAATCCTCCGACGCGGCCCGGCCGGCGGCGATCACTTCGCTGTGATGCAGCGGCCCCGCCATGCCCGCGGCCCAGTTTGTCAGGCAGGAGAAGGCGGCGACTTCCATGCCGAGCGCCCGCGCCTGAATGGCCTCCAGCACGGTGGACATTCCCACCGCATCCGCGCCGAGGACGCGAAACGCGCGGATTTCCGCCGGCGTCTCGTACTGCGGCCCGCAAACGCCGAGATACACGCCTTCGTGCAGCGGCATCCCGCGCTGCGCGGCCGCGGCGGCGAACTTTGTGCGCCAGGAACGGGAATACACTTCGCTCATGTCCACAAAGTGCGCGCCGCCCGTGAGTGGTGACTGACCGGTGAGATTGATGTGATCCCGGAGCATCATCCAGCGGCCGGGAGGAAAGTCAGGATTCAGCGTGCCCGCGGCATTGGTGAGGATCAGTCTGCGCACTCCCGCTGCGGCCAGCAGACGAACGCCCGCAGAAACTTCCGCCGCGCTCCAGCCTTCGTAGAGATGAACGCGTCCGCTCAGCACCGCGAGCCTGACATTTCGCTGCGAGCTGAGAATCAGTTCGCCCGCGTGGCCGCTCACTTTGGACTGGGGCAGCCCGGCCGCCGCGAAGGGAATGCGCGCCGGCGCTTCAAGGCACTCGACAAAACCGCCGAGTCCGGAGCCAAGGATCAGGCCGGTCCCGGCACCGAATTCCCGCAGTCTGGCGACCGTTTCAGTATTCATGGCGGCAGGTTCGTGTTCTGTGCATCGTGGTTAGAATCCTCCCCCGAGCGCGAGGCACAGATCGATCCGCGCCTGGAGCAGCTGATTCTGCAGGCGCAGCAGACCGCTCTGCGAGTCGAAGACGCGGCGCCTCGTTTCCAGCACGGTCAGCACGGCGACGGCACCGCCCTCCGCGATGCCCCGTTCAAAGCGGGCCAGCCTCATGTCCCGCGAGGCTTCGGATTCACTGACAAACGCGCTCTGCGCCCTGATCTGTTCGCGCAGGAACGGCTCGGCCGCCAGCGCCGTCTCCACCTCGCGAAACGCCTCGATGGCGACAGCGGCGTAATCGCTGACCAGTTCCTGGCGGCGCGCCTCACTGAGGCGAACGTCGGCGCGCAGCGCGCCTCCCCGGTAGATGGGCTGGGTGATGGACTCCAGCAGCACCGCCGCGAGTTTGCGCTCGTCGAGCAGGTCGCTCAGCCGGAAACCGCCGCTGTCCGCGCCGCCGGTGATGCGAAAGGCCGGCAGCAGCGCTTTGCGCGCGGCGGATTCGTTCTTCAGCGCCGCGGCCACGCGGCGTTCCGCGGCGAGAATGTCAGGGCGCCGCAACAGCAGCGTGCCCGGCAGTCCCGCCGGCACGCTGCGCCGCAGCCCCGGCAGCCGGTCGGACGAACCGATGGAACCCGAAGGGTAACGCCCCAGCAGCGCCTCCAGGGCACGCCGTGCCGCATCGCGCGCCCGGAGGCGCGCTTCGAGATTCGACCGCGCCGCCGCCACATCGCTGCGCATCAGCCTGACATCCGCCGCGCCCAGCAGTCCGCGGTCGAATCCTTTGTCCACAATGCCCATTTGGCTTTCGTAGGACTCCACGGTCCGCTGTCCGAGCGCCACCTGCTGCTCGGCCTCGATCAGATTGCAATAGGCGCGCGCGGAATTGGCGGCGAGCGAGAGCCGTGCCGCCGCATAGTCCGCCTCCGCCGCCTGCGCCTCGGCCAGGGAAGCCGCGGTGCTGTCGCGCAGACGGCCCCAAACGTCGGGTTCCCACGCAGCTGTCAGGGAGAGCGCGTAGTCATTGTCAAAGTCCCAGCGTCCCGCGCGGTCCCCGCTCTGGGAAGCGCGCGCGCCCGCCGTCAATTCCGGCAGCAGCGCCGCCCGGTCGCGCACAGCCCGGATGCGGGCCTGACGCATGCGGGCCGACGCCGCGTGCAGATCCGGGTTGTTGGCCACAGCTTCCTCCACCGTGCGGCGCAGACCGGCGTCGTCGAACTGATCCAGCCACGCCGTGGGCTCGGCCTGCGATTTGCCGTCGAACGGCGCCGTCCAGTCGCCGGCGGGCTGCACGTGGTCAGGTAGCGGCGGCTGCGTGGCCGGCGGGGGCGCGGTGCAGGCGGCCGGCAGGGCGGCGCAGAGGGGAAGAAAGTGACGGAACAATCTCACAGGCGAAGGGGACGGCGAAAACGCGCGGTTTCCGCAATTGGGCAATGCGGAAGTGCATTCCGCGCCCGGATGTGCGGGACGGCGGCGGCGCGTTCGCCTCATTCTATCACGCGCAGCAGCACGGCAGGCGAGGCCTGGCCGCCGTCCGCCGTGGCGCGCAGATGAAAGCGCCGCACCGTTCCCGGCGGCACGACCTTCGATGCGGTGATGAAGAATTCGCGTTCGGTCTGGCCCTCGACGATGAGCAGTCCGTTGAGACCGATGTTGTCCACATAGACACCATGGGGAAGATTGCGCCCGCTGTCGTCCCCGCCGAGTTCGATGCGTCCGGTGAACTGGTGCCGTGCGGCGCGCACCAGCGCACTGATGGTTTGGCCGGGACGAATGGAAAACTCAAGCGGCTGGCCCGGCACTTCCTTCACGTGCGAACGATCCGCACCTGGCAGAATTTCCACCGTGACCTGCGCGGCCGGCGCGAGGGCGATGTCCCCGGCGCTTCCGGCTTCCTGCGTGACGGTCGCGCCGTCGATTTCCGCTGTGGCCGTGATCTTCACCGCGGCGTCCCGGTCCTTGTCAGGATCAGCGGCATCCGGCGCGGCATAAAGCACGGCGATGGCAGCGTGCTGGCCCGGCTGGATTTCCACCGGCGTGCTGGCGGAAAATCCGGGCGGCAGATTCGAGATGTTCACCGTCACCGGCCCGTCAAAGCCCTCGTATCGCTCGAGACTCAGCGGAATCTCTCGCCCGCTCCCGGGGCTGACTTTTGGATTCAGCCCGCCGGCGCTGAGTTTGAACCCGGGCCGCCGTCCGCGCACTGTCAGGGTGTAATCGAATCCGCTCTCAGCACCGAAGCCGCGTACATCCGTCAGTCGCACGAGATACTCACCCTCCTCCGGCGCCGTGAACAGCAGCTGCGAATCCTTCCCGAGCCGCCGCGCCGCCTCGTCGTCGTTCGCAAAATAAAGCCGGAATACGGGCAGTCCGTTGGGCGGCGGCTGGGCGCCTGGAGGCAGCGGCGTCACCACATAAGCCGGCGCCCCCAGCGCATGCACCAGCGCCGGCGTTCCGAACTGCGGATGGCGCTGGCCCGTACCGGGATAGACTTTGAACCCGGAGTCCGGCCCGCGCGGATAATGCCAGAGCTTCACAACTTCTCCGTTCGCGTAGAGGTATTCATTCAGCTCCATCTCCTCCCAGTTATGCAGGCGGAAGTCGTCCGAAGTATCAGAATCCTTGCCGCGAAAAGTGAACCACGAATCGCGCACCGCCTGCAGCACCGCCTGCTCCACCGGCGTGCCGTCGGCATGGAGAATCTCGAGACGTGAGTCGAGTTTCGATTTGGAGCGCGCCGCGTTCACTTCGAGAGTCAACGGCTCGCCGCGCTGCACGCGGAAGCGGAACAAATCCGCATCGCCGGGCGAACTGACCGCGCCCCTGATCTCCGCGGGCAGCGTCACGGTCTGGGAGGCAGCGGGATCGTTGTTGGGCTCGACTTCTTTGATTTGGGTGAGAGGGGCGTCACGGGAAGGATAGGAAGCAGGGATGCCCGCCGGCGCATCATTTCCTTTGTTCCCGTCGCTTCCACTTCCTTCCGCCGCCACCAACCCGACTCCGCCATCCATGCGCGTCACCAGAAAATCCCTGCCGCGCGCCGCCAGTGCGGACGCCACATCCGGCTGCACCGCATAGGCATGCTCGAGGACCAGATCCGGCACGCTCCAGAGTTTCAAAGTCCGGTCGTCCGCAGCGGAGAGCAGATGCTTTCCGTCCGTGCTCAACGCGATGGCCGTCACGCCCGCCTCGTGTGCGAACCGTGAATGCACCGGCGGATTCAGCGCCGGCTCGTGTTCGCTGACGAATCTCCACAGGTGAAGCCGCCGGTCCTCGCCGGCGGCGATAATGTGCTCTCCGTCGTTCGTCCACAGCACCGCATTCATCCCGCCCTGCGGCTGATTGAGCGTATCCAGCCGCACGCCGTCCTGCACGCGCCACAGCTTCACCGTTTCGTCCGCACTCGCCGAAGCCAGCACCTTTCCGGCCGGATGCCACGCGAGGTCGAAGACCGCGCCCTTGTGCACATCGATGGTGCGCAGCAGCGCGCCGTCACTGACATTCCAGAGCTTGATCACCCGGTCGTACCCCGCCGTGGCCAGCGTCATTCCGTCCGGCGACAATTCCGCGTCGTAAAGCACATCGGCATGCCCTCCGAACTCCCTGACAAGCGCGCCGGTCGCGACCTCGCGCAGCTGCGCCGTGCCGTGCAGGCCGGTGATGCCCGTGGCGGCGATGAGTTGCGTGCCGTTTGAGGCAAAGTGGACGGCGTTCACCTTGCCCGGCAGTCCGGTGATGACGTGGCGCATTTGCTCCGTCGCCGCGTCCTGGATTTCGATCACGTTGGCGCGCGCCAGTGCCAGCAGCGCGCCGTCCGTGGAATACGCCGCGGCCGTCACCGGTTTCTCCCGTGCCGCGGCGGCGAGCTTGGGCACGGTCATCGACTTCAAAATGGAAACATCCGCCGCCGGTCCCGGCGCTCCGGCCGCCACCCATTTTCTCAGCAGCGACTTCTCCGCCTCCGGCAGCTGCGGCTCATCCTTCGGCGGCATCTTCGGCCTCTCTTTACCCTCGATGGAGCGGATCAGAAACGATCCGTCAGGCTCGCCGGGCTTCACCGGCTCTGCATGGTCCTCGCCGCCTTTTCGCAACTGCGCATAAGTTTCGACCGAGAGCTTCCCCTCCATATCCCTGTCGTTGTGACAGCCGGCGCAGTAGCTGCGAAAAACGGGCGCGATGTCCCTTTCCCAGGAAGGCGCGGTCTCCTGCGCGGGAGCGGCGAATGGTATCAGCGGAAGGAGAAACAGCGGGCGCATGGCGGAGCGAAGTCATGCTCCATAAGCTCACGCGGAGCCAGATTTTTCTTTGCGGAAGAGCAAATAGAACGCGGTGCCCACCACCACGATTCCGAGCCCCCAGCGCGTGTCCTCCGGCCGCGTGCGCAGGATGAATGCCAGAATGAACACGGTCATCACGAGAAAGACGATCGTCGTCCACGGATAACCCCACGCCCGGCAGGGTCGCGGCAAATCCGGCTGCCGGATGCGCAGATGGATCACGCCCCACACCGTGAGCAGCAGCACCATTTCCAGCAGGAACATGGTCCGCGTCATGATCGCCTCCACGTCGAACGCGAAGACCATGAGCAGCGCCAGCACACTCTGCAGGAGCACGGCGAAGACCGGCACCCCGCCGCGGTTGGTGCGCGCGAGAAAGCTGAGAAAGGGATAGTCCACTCCCATTTGCTGGCTTACCCGCGGACCGGCCCACGTCATGGCGCTGACCGCCGAAGCCAGACCGCAGGCAATGAGCGCGGCCACGATGCTTCCGACGGCGGGACCGAAAGTGTGAATGGAGGCGACGTAACCGAGGTGCTCGCCGCCGCGGGCGAGTTCGGTCATCGGCACCGCGTGCAGCATGGCCGCATTCACCGCCAGATAGAGCAGCGTCACCACGCCGGTGCCCAGCAGCAGTGCGCGCGGCACGTTGCGCTCCGGGTGCTCGACTTCACCTGCGATGTAACACGCCGCATTCCAGCCGCTGTAGGTGTAAAGCACGAAGATTAGACTGACAAAAAATCCGCCGCTGCCGATGAGCGCTGCGTCGCCCGGCGCAGGCAGGAATTTCACCGGCTGCGCCTCCGCGAGCAGAAATCCGCCCCCCGCCAGGACACACAGCAGGAGCAGCTTGAAGGCCGTGGCCATCCACTGAAATCGCCCGCTGAACATCACCGACACGAGATGCGCTCCGGTCACGAGCACGATGAGGCCCGCCGCCGCGAGGCGTGCGACCATGGTCGAGCCTCCGCCGGCGATGTCGCAGAGATGGTGCCCGAACACGAGCGCCGCGCCCGCCACCGGAGCCGGAAATCCCACCAGCAGCGAAATCCATCCCGCCACGCAGCCCACGCCCGGATGATAGATGCGCGAGAGCAGTTGATACTCCCCGCCGCTGCGCGGGAAAGCCGCCGCCAACTCCGCGTAATTCACCGCCCCGCAGAACGCCAGCACGCCGCCGATCAGCCACAGCAGCAGGATGGGAAATCCCGACGGCAGTCCCTGCACTTGAAACCCCAGGCTGCTGAAAATGCCCGTGCCCACCATGTTGCCGATGACGATGGCCACGGCGGCGAGGAGCGGGACTTTGGCGGGCGGGGAGGACACGGACGGAAAACCCGCCGCGTGCAGCCGGGAGCCGGCCTTGCCAACCACAAATCTCGTCTCCCGTGATCCGGCCCGCTCCGCGCGCGGCTCCGGGCTCTCCCGGCGGCCCGATTGGTCAGTCTTTGCGGAATCCCCCCTTAGTCTCCCGCGAAAAGTGATCCCAACCGGACCGCCTTCTGCAACCCATTGGTTTGCCTCGCGACAAACCTCCCGCTTTTAGCGGGAAGGGCACTGCCGGCACAAGACATTTCCCGCAGCGAAAGTGACGAATTCGTCACAACCGCCCGGCAGGCATGGTATGGCTGAGGCTTTCCGGCTACGTGAACGCCTCTCAGTCACGCCCCGGGCCGGGGACGGAATCGAAGCACTGAAACGCCATCCGCCGGCGCGACGTATCGGGCAGGCCCCGCCATGAACCGCGCCCTCTCATTCGCTGCCCTCCTGCTCACTCCGGCCCTCGCAGCCACCGCGCAGCAGGTGGCGGAGCCCAGCAAGTCCCTGACATTTCACGCTGCCTTCGATGACAAACCGGACGCCGCCTTCGCCAAAGGCGACGGCACGCTCTATCACGCGCCGGCCATCCATCAGCGCGACAAGGCCGCTCCCGGCCTCCCCGCCGGCGGAGAAGTCGCCCTGGCTCCCGGCGCGGGGAAATTCGGAGGCGCGCTGAAGTTTGCCAAAAGCAAAGGACCCATCGTGTTTTACAAGGCGAAGGACAACGTCCCGATGCCTGCGCCGGACTGGTCCGGCACGGTCTCTTTCTGGCTGAGCACCGACCCGGCGAAAGACCTGCCCGACGGCTTCTGTGATCCGGTTCAACTCACCTCCAAACAGTGGGACGACGCGGCGTTCTTCGTGGAGTTCGAAAAGCGTTCCGCCGGCATTCCCTTCCGCCTCGGCGTTTACGCTGACAAAAGCGTCTGGAATCCGGCAGGCCGCAAGTTCGAGGAAATTCCCGCCGCGGAACGGCCGCTCATCACCGTGGCCCGGCCGCCCTTCGCCGGCGACAGGTGGACGCACGTGGCCTTCACCTTCTCCGGCTTCAATACCGGCAAGCCCAACGGCAGCGCGGCGCTCTTTCTCGATGGCGAAAAAGCCGGCGATCTCAGCCCGCGCACGCAGACTTTCACGTGGGATGCGTCCAAAGCCGCCATCATGCCCGGCTTGAGCTACGCCGGCCTCATGGACGACCTCGCCGTCTTCAACCGCGCCCTGACAACAGACGAAATCAGAGCCCTGTTTACTCTCAGGAACGGCGTGAGCGACCTGACGAAGCGCTGAGCATTCACGAATGGTCGCGGCTGCAGGTGCAGCGCGTGTGCCGGGATGGAGGATTGTGCGGAGGTCATTTAGAAAAGTCGATGTGGCCTTCAGGAATCAGTCGCCAGTGGGCAGATCTGTACTCGTCACCGTGCACATCGAACGAGAAGTAGAATCCATGCGTCCGCGAGGGGCGAAAGCCGCGGTATGTGATCGAGGCTCCGGGACTGAATTTGTGGAGTCTCTGCTCCACCTGCTTCCGGGCATGCCGGTAAAGCATCCCGAACGACACGATCACCATGACAACGGCCGCAAGTGCCGTGAATGCAAAGAAGCGAAAACGTGGCCGGATCATATTGCCTGAAGAGGTGCGGGAGGCCCGGACGGTTGTGAATCCGGAGCACAGTCTAATCGATTTTAATTACGGAGCGCCAGGACGGTTTCGCTTCGAACCCTTCCCAAAGCAAATTGCCTGCAGAATCTTTGACGCAGACGACGCGGGCGGTCCTCTTAATAAGGTAACGCCAGGGCAGCGAAGCGTGGCCGAGCTCATTTGTAAGGACGTGAATCACGTCATCCGAGCCCAGTCCAAACTCCACAGCCAGTCCGGAGACGTTCCGGCCTGCGACCTCCACCGAGGGTCGAAGAGCGAATGATGCGAATACGACGGCGCCACACAGCCCTGCTGCCGTGAGTAGCTTTGCTGCCGATGGTTTCATCATTCGATGTTCCCGACGGGAACCGATGCCCAACTGGCTGGAGAGAATCTATTTCGCTGCAATCGAAAGAGGCGGAACTGTCGGGAGGCAGTCGAAATCAAATCTGACTTTCTGATCAGGCGGGCTACGACGCATTATCAGAAAACCCCCGCCGCCTTGCGGCCGATCCAGAAGACGGCGAGCAGTCCTATCAGTGTGCCGGCCCATGCCGGATGAGCCCAGAGTTGCAGGCGGCGTTCGACGAGTTCCTCGGGCGGGAGCGCGGCGACGGAGGCGAGGACTTTTTGGGGGTCGGCGGTGTCGAGGAACTGCCCCCGCGTGATTTGGGCGATCTCGCGGAGCACTTCCGGGCGGGCCGGGACGCCGCGTTTCTCTTTGCGGGTGCCCTGGACGGGAATGGTCGCCTCCAGGGCGGTGCCGGCTTCGGCGCAGGTGAGGCGGATTTTGAAATCGCCCGGCTCGTTCGGCGTGAAGGTGCCGGTGAACAGGCCCCATGCTTCGGCACCGGCGGGGAGCAGGCGCACGCTGTGGGGTTTGCCGGTGGGGGAAACGATTTGCGCGATGACGGCACCGTCGCGCAGCGGTTCGCCGGTGACGCTCATGACGTTGGCATTCAATGTCAGGGTGCCGCCGGTGCGCGGGCGGTCGGGGGCGAAGAAGAGCCGCATCTTGTCTCCCTGCGCCATGTTGCGCTGATAGGCCATCCAGCGGGCGACCTGGCCCCAGAAGCGATAGTGATATTTGTCCTCCACGCCGCGCCGCCAGCGCCATGCGCCGTCCGCGCCCATGTAGAGAATCTTGCCGGCGCCGTAGGTGCGGGTGACGATGAGCGGCACGCGTCCGAACTGGTTCGATTCCGTGGCGTGCGTGGCCAGCACTTCGCTGCCGGCCTTGGCGCGCAGGGCGGGGGCATACCACTGAAATCCCGGCAGCGTGGACCAGATGCGGGCGCTCGCCTCTTCGGTGTCCTCCAGTTTGGTGAGGAGACTTTGGGTGCCCGCTTCGGTGAGGACGAATTTCCCCGGCGCCGCGGTGCCCCAGCCGCGCGGCTGGGCCTCATCCCACACCACCGGCAGCAGTTCGGTCAGGCCGGTGGCAAGCAGCGAGGCGGTGTGACCGCGCAGTCCGGGGAGAAAGACCAGCCCGCTCGCCTGGTCGCGCACCATTTTTGCAATGCTCGCGCAGTTCTCCGGGGTGAGTTGACCCTTGTCCACGCCGACATCTCCGAGAAAGATGACATCGAACTTCGTCAGCTCGTCGTCTTTGGGGAATTCCTTGAGGTAATCCTTGCCGGCGCCGACGCCGCCCGCGTCAGGGTGGAAGAGCAGGGTGTTCACCTCCACACCAGGGTCGCGCTGCAGGGCGTTGCGCAGGTAGCGGTATTCCCAGCGCGGGGAACTTTCGATCACCAGCACGCGGAGCTGCTCGCGGCGCACATCGAGATCGGCTTCCAGTTTGTTGTTCTCCACGTTTCGCTCCCCGCCGGTCTTTGGGACGCTCAGCGTGAGGTGCAGTTTCCCTGGCTCGGACGGTTTGAATACCATCGCGTCCTGGAGCCGGCCCATGGCGGGCAGGGTGAATTCCTGACGGATTTCCGCACCGGAGGAAGTGGTCATGGTGACGGCAATGATCTCCTCGCGCGGCAGTGCGGAGTCGATGCTGAAGGGAATGCGCAGCGGCTTGCCGGCGACGGCGAAGGTCGGAACGTCGAAACTCACCGCCTCCACGTCCGGCAGCCTTGTGTCCGCGCCGGTTTGCACGGCCATGACCGGCACGCCGCGCATGCGCAGCCGCGTGGCCGCCTGGGAGGGCGCGCTGCCCGTATTCCAGTCGCCGTCGGAGGCCAGCACCACGGCGGAGAGCCGGGGCTGCTGCTCCAAAAGTTTCGCCAGGGCAGAGTGCAGGTCGGTGCCCTCCTCCGGCGGATCGTCCGCCGAATTGAACGGCTCGAGCACGATGTCCATGCGCGGACGCAGCGGGTCCCAGAGCTTCGGGTCCAGCAGCGGAGCGGTGGCCTCGGTGCGCGCTTTGGCTTCGGCGGCGGGTTCCGCCGGATTCACCACATCGCGGGTTTCCATGCTGCCGGAGGCGTCGTACAGCACGGCGACGACCGGCTTCGTCTCCGGCTTGAAGGTTTCCTTCCACTCCGGCTGCAGCAGGGTAATGGCGATGCCGGCGGCGACCACGACGCGCAGCAGTTCGAGAAGCCCGATGCTCCCGCGCCATCCGGAGCGCTTCCAGCCGAGGAACGCGAGCACGGCGACGACGGAGACGAAAATGACCGCCGCCCAGAGCGAGGCGGGCGTGTGCGTGAAGACGAGTTCGCGGGAGGACGCGGTCATGGGGACGGGGACTGTAAAGGGACGCTCAGTGCCCGGTCGGCGGCACGCGACAGCTTTGAGCCGCGGGGAAATCTGGCAAGTGCCAGTCTCTCCTTTTTCGAGCGCGGCGGCAGGCGCAGCTTGCCAGCCCGGCGATGCGCCGCAAGGAAGCCGCTGACTCCATGCCCGATCTCCTTCAGCCAGGCCCCGTTCTCTCCCTTCCGCTGCTGCACAGCGCCGCCGGGAAACTGGATGCCGATCTCGCGGAATGGACGCGCCGCCGTCCGCTCGCGCTGGTGCTGCCGTGTCATGCGCGCGACCTCGACGGCGCGGCCCTGGAGGAAATGACCGCCGTGCTCGCGGGCATTCCGTGGGTTTCGCGCATCGTTGTCGGACTGGACGCGGTGCCTGAATCGCAGCACGCCGCTGCGGAGGAGAGATTTCGCCCGCTCGGCGGGCGCGTCGCGATCCTGCACCGGCGCAGTGCCGCGGGCAAAGGTGCCAATCTGCGTGATTGCACCGCGGAGGCGCGGCGCGATCCTGACATATTCGCCGTGGCCATGCACGACTGCGATATCGCCGGTTACAGCCCGGAATTTCTGGCGCGCCTGTGCTGGCCGGTGCTGCATCCGGAGGCCGGGCTGGAAGCGTGCAAAGGCTGCTATGCCCGCAGCGCCGGCGGACTGCACGGGCGGGTCTTCCGGCTGCTGTTTCAGCCGCTGTTGCGTGCATGGGCGGAACTGTGTCCCAATGCGTGGACGCGGTTTTTGCAATCTCTGCGCTATCCGCTCGCGGGCGAACTCTGCGTGCGCGCAGAGATGCTGCGCCGGCTGGAATGGGATGACGGCTGGGGCGTCGAAGTGCGGCTGCTGCACGGACTTTACCGCCATGCGGGTCCGGAGCGGCTGTGTCAGGCGGAACTGTGCACGGCCTACGATCACAAGCACCAGGCGCCGCGCGATCTCGTGCTCATGGCGGCGGAGGTGGCCGGAGCCCTTCGCCGCACGATGCGCGCGGAAGGCTGTGCCGAAAGCGCCGCCGCGCTGCAGGACGCCTGCGCCCGGCATGTGGTCCGCGCGCTGCGCGATTCGCAGCTGACGGCGGATATCAACGGTTTCGCCTGCGACAACGAAACGGCACTGGCGCAGCAGTTTCTCGACGCGGCTTTCGGGCGGCCGCAGCACGGGCCGGCGTGATGCCGCGCCCGTGCCGCCGGCGCAGGCTCAGTGGCTCGACCCGTTGCTGCCGGGCAGCGCAATGAGCCCGTAGTCTCCGTCCTTGCGGCGGAACATCATGTTCAGCTCGTGGCTGTTCTGATTGCGGAAGATCACCCAGTGATGCTCGCTCAGTTCCAGCTCGGTGATGGCTTCGTCAGGATAGAGCGGACGGATGCGGTAGTTCTCGCGGTGGATGATCTGCGGCTCCACCTCGTCGTGCTCGTGGGTTTCAAAGGCCTCGCTGGAGAAGACGTGTTCGTCGATGTGCTTGACGCTGCCTTTGCGCGGGCGGTGATTCTTCAGCAGGCGCGTCTTGTACTTTCTCATGCGACGGGCGATCTTGCTGATCGTTTCGTCGATCGCGGCATAGAGGTCGTCACTGGTGCTGCTGCACTCGATGGTAATGTGATTGGCGCAGAACAGGATGATCTCCGCAAAGTGCCGGTGGTGCGTCTGCACGTCGAGGATGACTTTGGCTTCGATGATGCGCGGGTAATCCAGGTGGAGGCCGTCGAGCTTCTTGCGCGCATACTCGCGGATGGCGTCCGTGATCTCGAGGTGGCGTCCGGTGACGGTGATGTGCAGGTCCACGTTTGCTGTTTGCATGTTCTTGTTTTGGTTGGGGTTGAAATTCGCATCGCTGCGGTCCGCAGCGGGGGAGGATGAGCAGTTGCTGAGCCGGGCGGCAGCGGTCTTCAAGTCCTCCTTCCGTCCTCCGGCTCCGTTGGACCTGCGCTGCGTGGCTCTTCTCCCGGCACTCATTTCTCGAAAATCTGTATCACATGCTGAACCCTTCGCCAAGATAAAGCTGCCGGCTGAGCGGATCGTTGACGAGAAAATCGCGGGTGCCTTCGCGGCGGACACGGCCTTCATATATTAAGTAAGCGCGATCCACGATAGAAAGTGTCTCACGAACATTGTGGTCTGTAATGAGTATGGCCAGTCCCGCTTCGCTGAGACTCTTTACGATTTCCTGAATTTCACTCACCGCGATGGGATCGACGCCGCTGAACGGCTCGTCGAGCATGAGCAGGGTCGGTTCGGTGACGAGACTGCGGGCGATGGTGAGCCGGCGCTTCTCGCCGCCGCTGAGGGTGATGGCGTGGTTGTCGCGCAGATGCGCGATGCCAAACCGTTCCATCAGGCCCTCCAGCCGCTCTTTTTTCTCGGCCCTCGGCAGCTTCATGGTTTCCATCACGCCCATGATGTTTTCCTCGACCGTAAGCTTGCGGAAAATGCTTTCCTCCTGCGGCAGGTAGCCCATGCCGAGGCGCGCACGTTTGAACATGGCGAGGTGCGTGGCGTCCTGACCGTTGAAGTAAACCGTGCCGCCGTTGGGAGGCACGAGCCCCACGATCATGTAAAACGTGGTGGTTTTCCCGGCGCCGTTAGGGCCGAGCAGGCCGACGATCTCGCCGGGCCGGACGGTGATGTCCACGCCGTTCACCACGCGGCGCTCATCGTAGATTTTGACGAGGCCGTGGGTGGAGAGCAGAAATTCTCCGTTGGGCGCGGGCGGGGTCGGTGCGGCGTCGGGCATGGAGGATCAGCGGGGCGCAGGCGCGGGAGCGGTTCCGGCGCGGGGTTTCACCGTGCCGGCGCCGGGCACGTCCTTGTCAGGCGTGCGGGGCAGATCCTCCGGTGTCAGGGCATTCTCGAGCGTTTCCATTTTGAGCCCCAGTATTTCGACATCCGGATCCTCGGCAGTGATGTTACTGAGTTTGATGACTGAGCTTTTGGCCGGTCCGCGCAGCAGCTTGTTGCCGATCTCCGCCTCCGGCCATTCCTTAATCAGAAAGACACCGCTCTTCTCCTCATAAATCATGGAGCCGCCGCGACCGACCTGGACGCGGCCGGTGCGGTCGATGAACATGACGCGCACCCTGCCGCGGGCGACGATGCGCTCGAACGGACCGCCTTCGCTTTTGGCGCGGCCCGCGGGGTCGCTGGACGGTGCTTTGGCATTGCCGCTGAAGTTCGCCGACTCGCCTTCTTTGAGCAGCAGGTCCACCTCGTCCGCATCGAGCGCGAAAGACGGGCGGCGGATGCGGACATTTCCGGTGAGCACCCACGTGCGCCGGCGCGGATCGCCTGGCGGCAGGACAACGTCAGGGTGCCGCGGATCCCGCTCACCGGGGATGATGCCGTTCTCCGCCGTGACCAGCGGGCTCACCGGAAAGGCGGGCGGCTGCAGCAGCGGCATGGCATCCGGCGCCGGCACGTTATCGAAGCTCACCGGTGCGGGTTCGGGCGCGGGAGACGGGGCGGCGGGGGAGGGCTTTTCGCTGCGCTGTTTTTCGCGATAGGTTTTATATTCCTCGCGCAGGGCTTCGGTGGACTCCTTGAGCAGCTTTTCAAACTCCTCCATGTCCTTCGGGTCCACGCTGTTCTTCAGTTTTTCGAGTTTGGAGCGCGCCTCCCTTTCCTCCGGCAGCTCGTCTTTTTTGGTCATGCGCTCGACCTCCGCTTTGGCGGCGGAACTGTTTTTATCGGCCTTCTTGAGGGCAGCCTCGGCCTTCTTGATGAGGTCCTTGCTGCGTTCGTCCTGCTTGAGCTTGTTGAGGCGGTCGCGCGCCTCCGCGGCGGCTTTGTCCGTATTCGACGGCGCAGGCTTTTTCTCCTGGGCGGACAGCGTCAGCACAGTGAGGGCGAGAAGGGCCGGAAAGAAGGTCTTCATGTCATGGGCCGGGAGCCGGGGTCGGAGGTGGTTGCGGAGCGGGGGCCGCGGGCGGTTCGTTGAAATAAACCTTCATTCCGCCGCTGAAAACCGTGATTCCGCTCACCGCGTCGTGCACCACGGCCCCGGCGCGCACATGAGCCCGGCGGTCCAGAATCTGCACCGGTTCATGGCTCACCAGCAGGTCGTGACGCAGGTCGTAAACCGCCTCCACCAGCGAAATCATCCGCGTGGCGATGTCCGGATGCCGCTCGTCGCCGAAAATACTCACCACCGTGTTCTGAAACTTGAGGTGCGTTTCGTCCAGCCGCGTCATTTGCCGGCTCTCGAACTGCGACTCCAGCACCGGCGGCTTGCCGTCCTTCGGATCACTGTAAACCGGATAGCGCAGTCCGCCGTGCGTCTGGCCCACCGGCACCAGACGGTCGAGCAGCGTCAGGTCGTGCCCGCGGCCTATGGTAAAATCCCACGGCTCCTCCACCTCCGGCACGTCCTCCTCGTCGGACGGCGGAGCCTGCTGCGCCAGCGCCGCGCATCCTGCCAGGAGCAGCCCCGCCGGCCATGCCCGCGCACGGCTCAACCGCCGCAGCGGGCGGCGGCCATTCGCGGTCGGGAGCAGTGGCTTCATGGCCCGCTCCATGCCGCCAGCCTTCCGGCGGCGCAATAAGACAATCGCCCGCTCCCCAGCCCCCGGCCCGTTCATTTCTGACTTGCCCCGCCGCCTGACAAGTTCACAATCCGCCCCCACATGACCGGCTCCATTGACTTCTTCATCAGCTACCGCGGTGCGCGCACCGACTGGGCGCGGTGGATCAATTGGGTCGTCCGCAGCGCCGGCTACACCACCGTGCTCATGGATGAGTTCCATGTCGGCACCGATTGGACGGACCAGATGCGCATGGCCGTAAAGGAATGCCGTCGGCTCATCCCCCTCTTCTCCGCCGACTACTGGGAATCCGGCGCCTGCGTCGTGGAATGGAATCCTTTCCTGCGCCAGCACATGGATCACAGCACCGCACGCTGCATCCTGCCGCTGGGCATTGAAGCCTGTGAAGTCCCTGAAATGGATGCAGGCATCATCCGCCGCGACCTCTACAAGCTCGACCGCGACACAGCCCACGCCGCCATCCTTGCGGTCCTTAAAGGCATCGCACCCGTGTCTGCCGCCGCTGCTCTGTTCACCGATCCCGAGCCCCCCTATCCGGGCCTCGCCACTCCCGATGCTCCCGCCGCCGACTGGCCGGATACCGCGCCCGCGTTCTCCTGGCCCCTGGCCGATCACGGCCCCGCGCGCGACGGTTTCGCTGCCCTTGTCACCCGCACCGCGCCCCAGCGGCTCTTGTGCATTCACGGCGTCACTGAGACCGGCAAGAGCCACCTCACCCGCTCCTTCCTCAGGAACGCTCTCAGGTTCCTCCCTGACTGCCGCTGCGGGCGCTTTGACTTTCGCGGCACCAGCGATGTCGAGGGCGGCCTCACCGCCTTCGTCCAGCATCTCGGCGTGGCGGTCCCCGCCATGGGCAACCTCGCCGCCCGGCTCACGGCCATCCTTGAGGCGCTGGCCAAAAAGGAACAGCCGACCCTGCTCATCTTCGACACCTACGAATCCGCCGGCGAAGCCGACCGCTGGGTGCGCGAGACTCTCCTCAACCGTCTCCTTCGCGCTCCCTGGCTGCGCGTCATCACCGCCGGGCAAACCCACCCTGGCAGTGCCGGTGAAGCCACCATCATCAAGCTCACGGCCCCAACGCTCGACGACTGGCAGGCCTACGCGTCGGAGAACAGGAAGTCTGTCACTCTCGACTACGTGAAGCAGACTCACGATCTTTGTGGCGGGAGCGCCGCCCTCCTCGCCTCTATCTTCGGCCCCGCCGCCTGACCCGCCATGGACCTCGACGCTCAGCTTCGCATCCTCCAGGCCGCCGCGGGAAATCCGCCCCTCATCGCCCTCTGTACGGTGGATCTCACCTTCCCGGCCCTCGCGGACACCGAACGCGCCCGCCTCCGTGAGGCCCTCCTCGCCGCCGCGGTCCCCCACTGGTGCGATGCCTCCTTCCTCGCGGCCCTGCTCGGCACCACTCTGGAGGAAGCTTCCGCCCTCCTCGACCGCCTCCGCAAACTCCGCAATGTCGAGGCCTTCCCCGCCCGCGGCGAAGGTGCCGTCAACGTCCACGACGCCTCCCGGCTCGCCCTCCGCGAATACCTCCGCACCGAGCATCCCGCTCTGTGGAAACAATACGCGCAGCGCGCCCGCGATCATGTCCTGGTTGGCACCGCTCCCCACCTCCGCATCGAGGCCCTCTTCCACCTCTTTGCCGCCGACATGGACGCCGCCGCGACAGACGGCGAGGCCTTGGCTCACGAACTGGACATTCACCCCGATACCGAGGCCGCCCTCTGTCTTGCTCTTACAGAACTGGCGGATGCCGGCTGGCTCACGGGAGCCGCCCTTACCATCGCCCGCCTTGCCCCTCTGTGGTATCGGGTCGGTCGGGGAGAAGCAGCTCAATTGGAAGGCCCGGCGCGCGCCGTCCTTGCCCTGGCCCTCCAACACAGCACCCCGCGCCTGATGGGCAGCGCCCATGCTCTTCTCGGCGACGTTCACGAGGCCAAAGGCGACCTCGCCGCAGCGCTGGCCTCCTACTCCGAATCCCTGCGCCTCCGCCAAGACCTCGCCGCCCGCGATCCCTCCAACGCCGGCTGGCAGCGCGACCTCGCCGTGGCCCATTCCAGGGTCGGTGGCATCCACCAGGCCAAAGGCGACCTCGCCGCCGCGCTGGCCTCCTTCTCCGAATACCTCCGCCTCAGCCAGGACCTCGCCGCCCGCGATCCCTCCAACGCCGGCTGGCAGCGCGACCTCGCCGTGGCCCATTCCAGGGTCGGTGGCATCCACCAGGCCAAAGGCGACCTCGCCGCCGCGCTGGCCTCCTTCTCCGAATACCTCCGCCTCAGCCAGGACCTCGCCGCCCGCGATCCCTCCAACGCCGACTGGCAGCGCGGCCTCGCCGTGGCCCATTCCAAGGTCGGTGACATCCACCAGGCCAAAGGCGACCTCCCCGCCGCGCTGGCCTCCTTCTCCGAATACCCCCGCCTCAGCCAGGACCTCGCTGCCCGCGATCCCTCCAACGCCGGTTGGCAGCGCGACCTCGCCGTGACCCATTCCCGACTCGGCGGGATTCACGAGGCCAAAGGCGACCTCGCTGCCGCGCTGGCCTCCTTCTCTGAATCCCTCCGCCTCAGCCAGGACCTCGCCGCCCGCGATCCCTCCAACGCCGGTTGGCAGCGCGACCTCGCCGTGACCCATTCCCGACTCGGCGGGATTCACGAGGCCAAAGGCGACCTCGCTGCCGCGCTGGCCTCCTTCTCTGAATCCCTCCGCCTCGGCCAGGACCTCGCCGCCCGCGATCCCTCCAACGCCGACTGGCAGCGCGGCCTCGCCGTGGCCCATTCCAGGGTCGGCGACATCCTCATGGCCGGGGAAAATGCCCCGTCAGCCCTTTCACACTTATTGGAAGCCCTCCGCCTTTGCCAAAGGCTGACGGCTTTGGACTCCTCCACCGTTGAATGGCAGCGTGATCTGGCGCTGGCCCATTTGCGGATGGGCCAAGTTCTACTCCGTCTCGGGCGGGAGGGTGAGAGTCAGGTACAGTTTCGGCGCGCCGTGGCTCCGATGGAGCGGGCAGTGGCGATGTCCCCCGGAAACGCGGCTTGGGGGCAGGAACTCGCACAGTGGAAGAATGCTCTTAAACAGAGGGCGAAGGGGCGACGGTAGCGGTTTTGTCCGCCGGAGAGAAACATCGTCTGCGATCCCTGACGGATATTCTTGAATTCCTGGCTGAACTACCTTCTCCGATTACGGCAGTACCTGCTCCCTGACAGAATTGCCGGGTACTCAGCCTGGCGCTGGCGCAGCGCTGGTCAGGCTGCATTGGAGAGAAGATGCAGCGCTTTCAGTTTCCTGACCACAGCGGCGAGGTCGTCGAAGTGCACCATGTTCGGCCCGTCGGAGAGCGACTGCGCGGGGTCGAAATGCGTCTCCATAAAAACCGCATCGCATCCCGCGGCGACAGCGGCGCGCGCGAGCACGGGAGCGAGCACGCCGTCCCCGCCGCTGGTGCCGCCCTGACCGCCGGGGCGCTGCACGCTGTGCGTGGCATCGAAGCACACGCGATAACCCTGCTCGCGCATCCAGTAGAGCGAACGCATGTCGGCCACGAGCGTGTTGTAGCCGAAACTGACGCCGCGCTCGGTGAAGAAAAAGCGATCGTTGCCCGCCGCAATGAGTTTGGCCGCGATGTGCTTCACGTCCCACGGCGCGAGGAACTGGCCTTTCTTGACGTTCACGACGCGCATCGTCTCCGCCGCAGCGGTGATGAGATCCGTCTGCCGGCAGAGGAACGCCGGAATCTGCAGCACATCCACAAACTCCGCCGCCGTGCGCGCCTCCTCCGGCGAATGCACATCCGTCGTCACCGGCACGCCAAGTTCTTTCCCAACTTCCGCAAGGAGCTTGCAGCCGTCTTTGCATCCCATCCCCCGATAGCTCGAAATGGACGTGCGGTTCGCCTTGTCGTAGCTGGCCTTGAAAATGAACGGCACACCCTCCGCATCGGCGACCTCCTTGATGGCGCGCCCGATCTTCCAGAGAAAGTCCTCGGATTCCATGACGCACGGCCCAAGAATGAACACAGGCAGCCGCCCATCCATGCGCAGCGCGCCGATGGGAATTTCAGGAAGAGTAACGCCGGAGGGAACGGTCATGCCGGCCATCTGACGCCGGATGCCGGGCCGGGCAAGGAGAAGTGCGGCGGGCGCTCCCGCCTCGGAGTAGAAGCTCGGCGTATTTCATGCCGTGAGCATGGCACAGGGTTTCCCCGCTGCCAGGCCCCCGGTGAACGGGATGGCGTGCCGTCCCGTGGCCGGCTCATCAGTGCTCCGCAGGTATTATGCTTCTGAAACATAATGTTTGCGATGAATTTGGAGAAAACCGTGGAACTGTACGTCGTCTCCAGGAAACCCCGGAACGCCAAAGGTCTCGTCTTCCGCGATGTAGAATGGCGCAAACTCCTCACGGCCGGGCTCCGGCACGTCCACAGCCAACTGGAGCAGAAATGGCACCGCACCGCCCTCAGCCGGCGCCACAGCCAGGCCCGGCTGCTCGTCTTCGATGCGATGGAGGTGCTGAGGCCTGAGCAGTGGCCTGCCGATTCCTGGCCGGAGACGACCGCCGCGTCACTTCGCCGCTTTCAGCGGCAGAAGCTTGATGTTGCGGAAGCTCACCTTTCCGTGGTCGCCCTGAAGGCAGAGGTAGCCTTTGTCGAATTTGGCGAAGTTTTTCATCGCGCCGAACTTGCTGGCGGCGACGCGCTTTTTGAAGTCGTCGCTGCCGAGGACGTACTCGAAATACTTCACGCCGTTGATTTCGTGCACGCATTTCTCCGGCGAGATGACGAGGCGCAGGTGGTTCCATTCGCCTGCGGGTTTGGTGGCGTCGAGCGGCTTGCCGGTTTTGGGATCGATCTCCGGTTTGTAGAGTCCGTAGAGCCAGCCGCAGCGCTCGGGGTCGCTGGCTTTGGCATTGTCCTCAAGCTGCAGTTCCGGACCGGTGGCCCACACGGCGCCGCCGGCATCGGTGGCGTGGTAAATGATGCCGCTGTTCGCACCTTCGCCCATTTTGAAATCCAATTGCAGCTCGAACCAGTCGTACTGCTCCGCTGTGCAAAGGTCGCCGGCATCGTGCGGATCGGCACACACGAGCGCGCCGTCCTGCACCTGCCAGCCGGGACGCACCTTGTCGCTTTTGAAATTGTGCCAGCCGGTGAGGTCGGTGCCGTTGAAGAGCAGCTGCCAGCCGGCTTTGGTTTCCGTTTCTGTGAGGGCGTTCTGCGCCGCGGCGGGAGCGGCTTCCTTTTTCTCCTGCGCGACAGCGAGGATGGCACAGGAGGAGACGGCGAGGAGGGAGGCGGTGAAGCGATTCATGGTGTGGCCGGATCATGCGCGGTGGATTTGCCGCGGCAAGCCGTCAGTGAACAGGACTCCGCCGGTGCCATGCCACAGGACAGGAATGCGATATTGCCGCCGGGGCCGGTGGCTGTCATGCATTTCCGTCTCGCACCACGCAGCCGGTTCCGCAGCCCGGCCGACCGCGGCAACCGGGCTTGGCCATGCTTCCGATAGTTCCCTCCAGCCGATGACTGATCCAGAAGAATTCCATTCCCTCACCGGCCTCACTCTCGCTGATCCGGAAACTCAGGATTCCTCCGCCATCACTCCTGAAGTTTACGCCGCGTGGCGGGCGCCGCGTTTCGGAATGGCGAATCCGGAGCGCATGAACAACCCGCTCTGGGAATGGCTCGTGCGCACCCGGATGGATCCTTATTGGGCCGCAAAGAAATTCAACGGCCCCTCTTCGATGGATGCCGGGCCGGGGTGGTGCTGCGACCGCATGGGCCAGCCGTCCGTCAAACTTCCGGATGGCCGGACCGTTTTCATCGCCGGCGAGCACGAGGACTGGTACGATCCTGACTTCTATATCTACAACGACGTCATCGTCCTTCATCCCGACGGCGCGCTCGACATCTTCGGCTATCCGAAAGAGGAATTCCCGCCCGTGGACTTTCACACTGCCACCCTCGCGGGCGACCGCATCATTCTCATCGGCAATCTCGGCTACCCGGACCAGCGCCTTCCCGGACGGACGAACCTCGCAGAGCTGGACACGAAATCCTGGCGCGCCACGCTGCGGGAGGCGACCGGCGAAGGACCCGGCTGGCTGCACAAACACACCGCCACCCTGGCGGAAGACGGCCGTTCCATTCTCGTCCGCGGCGGTATCATCGATCCAGGAACCGACGACGACACGCCTCTCCTCGACAATCTCGACGACTGGCGGCTGCATCTCGAAGGCTGGCGCTGGGAACGCCTCACCCGCCGGCAGTGGCCGCGACTCATGGCGCAGCGCATGGACCGAAAATCCTTGGCGCTCGGGGATCTCCGGAATTATCGGTTCCTTCCCAACTGGTCCTTGTTCGACAACGTGCCGGCCGAATTGCTGGAAAGCGATCCGGAATTGGCAGAACAGATCGCATCCCTCAAAGAAATGGACCGCGAAGAGGAGCAAGAGGCCGCCCGAATGGCAAAGCGGCTGGATGACCTTGGCCTAAACCGCGACCAGGGAGCCCTGGCGAAACTTTATTCGCCCGCGGTGCCCCACGATCCCGTGCCGGAATCGGAGGATTTTGGCGACGAATACAGTTTCAAAACCCGCCGCCTCCGCGTGCAGGGTGTCATCGTCCGCTATCTGGAGGAACGCAGCTACATCATGATGACCGTGGAGGGCGACCTTCCGGCCGCGACGGTGGACAAGCTCGCCGAAGACCTCCGTGTGGCGCTGGAAAAAATCCAGCGGGTGCCCTGTGAAGTGAGGGCGATCGCCGTTGGCTGAATTGTCTCTGAGCCTGCCGCATTCGATTGCCTGAGGTTTTGAGGCACTAATAGATCGATTCTTTGGATAAGGCATTGATAAACAGGATAAGAGAACGCGTTGCTTCGCTGAAGTTTTGATGCATAATTCCACCTCAACCGCCCGCACCTATGGCCCGACCTGCCCAGATCACAAGGCAAATGCTTTCCCCGCTCTTGATGACGCGGGGACCGGTTTCGGCCACCGAACTGGCGGCGGCTCTGCGAGTGAATCGCACCACCATCGTGCGGGTGCTGTCGGAATTTGGTGATGAGCTTGTGACCCTGGGTGCCACCCGGAGCACCCGCTACCTGCTGCGCCGTCCCGTGCAGAATGCGGGGGATCGCTGGCCGATCTACCGGATGGATGAAGCCGGACGCGCCCGGCATTGGGCTACTCTGGAATCGCTCTACGAACGGCGCTGGCGCATCACCTGGGCGGAAACGGCGCCGGCGTGGGCCGAACAGTTTTCGGATTCGTCAGGCTTGTGGCAGGGTTTCCCGTTCTTCCTCGCCGATGTCCGCCCACAGGGCTTCCTGGGACGGGTGATTGCGCGACAGGTTTCGCGCTCACTCGCGGTCCCCGATGATCCGCGAACCTGGAGCGACGACCACACGCTGGTGTATCTCCAGGCGATGGGCGAGGACTTGCCGGGTGCTCTCATAGTCGGCGATGAATGCCTGCGCCGCGCGCTGGCGCGTTCTGCTTATCCAGGAGAGGAGCATCTGACCGCTACTGCGGAAAGGGAGACGCGTTATCCGGCTTTGGCACAACTTGCCGCGAGTTCTCTGCCCGGATCGTCGGCCGGTGGTGAGCACCCCAAATTCCTCACCACACTTCAAAATGAATCGGGCCCGCAACAGCCGGTGCTGGTGAAATTCTCTCCACCGATGGGCCAGCCAGCCGGTCGCCGCTGGGCGGACCTGCTGCTGTGTGAATACCATGCTCTGGAAGTGCTGGCGGGGCAGAACCTGGCCCTGACAGGCGCGCGCATCCTGGATGCCGGCGGCCGGCGCTTTCTCGAAATCCCGCGTTTCGACCGCGCCGGAGCGGGCGGACGGCGCAGCGTCGTCTCGCTGGGTGCGTTGCATCCAGCGGCCATCGGGTACGATTCCAGATCCGCATGGGTTCACGCGGCTCGGGAGTTGCAGCGCGATGGGCTCATCAACGCCAAAGCCGCAGCTGCCATCCAACGGCTTCACGCCTTTGGAGAACTCATCGGCAATTCGGACATGCACGCCGGCAATCTTGCGTTTTGGCTGGACGACGCACTGCCCTTCCGCCTCGCACCAGCCTACGACATGCTGCCCATGCTCTGGGCACCGAGTGTGCAAGGGGAGCTCGTGGAACGCACCCTCGCTCCGCCCCCGCCGCTGCCGGCGGCGCGGGAACTCTGGCAGGAGGCCGCAGAGTGGGCCGCCTTGTTCTGGGGCCGGGTAGCAGAGGATGCTCGGCTCTCGGCCGAATTCGGACACTTCGCCCGCACCGCCGCCTTGGTGCTGGAGAGGCTCCGGGCCATGTAAAAGGATAAAGACAGGCGGAGGTTGCATTCCCCGCCGCGGGCTGCTCTCCTCGCGCAATTATGTCCGACGCCGGCCAGACTCCGATGATGAAACAGTACCACGCCATGCGGCGCTCGCTGCCGCAGGATGTGCTGCTGTTTTTCCGGCTCGGCGACTTCTACGAGATGTTCTTCGAGGATGCGAAGACGGCGGCGGCCATCCTGAATCTGGCGCTGACAAAGCGGAACGACATCCCCATGTGCGGCGTGCCCTATCATTCGGCCACGGGATACATTGCGCGGCTCATCAAGAACGGGAAGCGCGTGGCCATTGCCGAGCAGATGCAGGAGCCGGTGCCGGGGAAATTGGTGGAGCGGGAGATCACGCAGGTAATCAGCGCCGGCACGGTCATCGATCTGAACATGCTGGAAAGCCGGCGGAACAATTACCTCGCCGCGGTGTATCGCAGCGGCCCGAAACTCCTCGGGCTGGCTTTTGTGGATCATACGACGGGCGAGTTTCGCCTGACGGAATTTGCGGAGCGCGCGGAACTGGACGACGAACTCGGGCGCCTTCAGCCCGCCGAGGTGATTCACGCCGACGAGCAGACAGGGGAGTTCGGCGACATCAAAGGCGCGACCGCTGTGGAGGCGTGGCCGTTTTTGCATGACCAGGCAATGCACTTTCTGCTGGATCACTTCAAAGTGCAGTCGCTCGACGGTTTCGGATGCGGGGGAATGAAGGCGGCGCCCTGTGCGGCGGGGGCGATTCTTTTTTATCTGCGCGACGTGCTGCGGCGGAATACGTCGCACATCCGGCGGATGCAGCGCGCGGCGAACGATAAATGCGTCATCATTGACGCCGCCAGCCGCGCGAATCTCGACCTGGTGAGTCACCGCAGCGGCCAGGAGAACACGCTGCTCGCGGCGCTGGACCGCACGAATACACCGATGGGCGCGCGCCGGCTGCGCGACTGGATTTTGCACCCTCTGCGGGAATTGGAACCGCTCCGCGCCCGGCAGGACGTGATCGAAGCGCTCATCGCACAGCCGTTCATCCTCACCAAATGCCGCGAGACGCTCAAGGACATCCGCGACATCGAGCGCACGCTGGGCCGGCTCAATCAGGCCGGCAACGCGCGCGACATGCTCGTGCTCGGCCAGTCGCTTAAGGAAGTGCCGAACGTCCGCGCCCATCTCGAAGCGCTCGGCGAAGGCCTCGCGCTGGTGAATGAACTCGCGCCGCGTCTGCGCGATTTCCACGAAGTCACCGGCCTCATCGCCGGCGCCATCACGGACGAACCGCCTGGCACCACCAAGGACGGCGGCATTCTCCGCGACGGCTGGCTGCCGGAACTCGATGAATTGCGGCGCGCCAGCACCGACGGCAAACAGTGGATCGCCGACCTGCAAACGCGCGAGATCGAGCGCACCGGCATCAACAGTCTCAAGGTCAAATTCAACGCCGTCTTCGGCTATTTCATCGAGATCACGAAGGCCAATCTCGCGAAGGTGCCGCTGGATTATACACGCAAGCAGACGACCGCGAACGGCGAGCGCTTCATCACGCCGGAACTGAAGCAGATGGAGGACAAAATCCTAGGCGCTGACGAGCGCGCCAAGCGCATTGAGTTTGAGGAATTCCAAAGCCTGCGCGCCCGCGTGCTGGAACACATGGACGCCATCCAGGACACCGCCGACGCCCTCGCCGTGGTGGACGTGCTTTGCGGCCTCGCGGAAACCGCCCGCCTCTTCAACTACTGCCGCCCGCTGCTCAACGACTCGCTTTCCCTCTACATCAAGGACGGCCGCCATCCCGTGCTCGACCAAAACCTGACCGAGGAGAAATTCGTCCCCAACGACGTGCTCCTGGAGCCAGGCGAGAACCGCCTCATCATCCTCACCGGACCTAACATGGCCGGCAAAAGCACTTACATTCGTCAGGTGGCTCTGCTGACGCTCATGGCCCAGACCGGCAGCTTCATCCCCGCCGCACAGGCGGAAATCGGTTTGGTGGACCGCATCTTCACGCGCGTCGGCGCCAGCGACGATCTCTCGCGCGGGCAGTCCACCTTCATGGTCGAGATGAACGAGACCGCCGCCATTTTGAATAACGCCACCGACCGCAGCCTCGTCATCCTTGACGAAATCGGACGCGGTACCGCCACCTTCGACGGCCTAGCCATCGCGTGGAGCGTCGCCGAGCATCTGCACGATGAAGTGCAGTGCCGCACCATCTTCGCCACGCACTATCACGAACTCACCGCCCTCAGCGACAAACGCCCCGCCGTCCGCAACGCCAACGTCGCCGTCCGCGAATGGAACGACCGCATCATCTTCCTCCGCAAAATCATCCCCGGCGCCGCCGACAAAAGCTACGGCATCCAGGTCGCCCGCCTCGCCGGCCTCCCCCAGCCCATCATCGAACGCGCCAAACAGATCCTCCACAAACTCGAAGGCGGCAGCCACAACCCGGACGCCGCGCCTGCCGCGGAGAACACCGTCGCCGTGGTGAAGAAGCCGCGGGCAAAGAAGACAGCGAGCGCCGAAGAAGTGGGCGGACCGGTGACGCGGCAGGTGGAGATGGAGTTGTTCTGATCTCTACGGCTCGAAACGGTCCCTGACCTCGTATTTGTGGCAAAGCCCGACAAAGCGATCGAGGCACCGCAGTTGGGCCTCATTCAGCAAGTCAATGCGATCGCGGCGGATACATGCCCAATAGACAGCATCCCAGCCGCAGTCCGGAAAATGACGAAGGTAATGACAAAGGAAGGCCGGGAGGTAGAACCGCCAGCCTTCGGCATCGGAGAAGGTAAAATACTCCTGGAAGCTCTGGATGGCCTCATCCGTGACTTCGCTCCATGACTTTTCGGGATCCAGCGCAGTGAGTTCACGGACGCGATCCGCAGAAAGATGCCATTCATCGTCATAGCCGCGGGCGACATGGAGAGTGATGACTGGTCGCGGCACCCCGGCGAAGGCGGCGTCGATCTCTGCAATGAGCAGGGCACCTTCGGCACGTGCGGATTCCCGGGCAGTGATCCACGCAATACTCACCGCATCGTAGCCGCGGGCCCGTGCTTCTTCTGAAGTGATTTCCGACTCGCGGCTCATTTGACAGGATCAATAGCCCCAAGTCCACTTTCACTCCAGGAAGTTCGCTGCCTTCTATTACAGTGGGGGCATTGATGGTGAAACGCTCCTTGTGGTCGCCGGAGGCGGGCAGGCGGTGGACTTCCACGTATTTTTTCTCCGGGCGCACGATCCAGTATTCCTTCACGCCGGCTTCCGCGTAGATGAGGGCTTTGACGCGGTCGAGTTCGAGGGAGGGGACGGCGACTTCAATGACGAGTTCGGCGGTGGTGGGATGGGGGCGGCGGAAGTCTCCTTGTTGGCCACGCACGACGGCGAGGTCCGGCTCCGGCTCGGAATCAACGAATGCCAGGGGCGCTCTGTAGCAGAGCAAACAGCCCGGGGGAAGCTGTCGTGCGAGAAGCTCGCGGAGTTCGTGAGCGATGGAGCAATGCAGCGGTCTTTGCCGTTCCTTGTCCATGATCGTGCCGCGCACGAGTTCCACGGGCAGCTCCGGCAGGCAGTGGTAATCCTCGACCGACAGCCGGGCGACACGCTGGCGGATGGCTGGATTTTCGAGGAGCGTGTTCATGGGCCTGGAGATTATCACCTTCGCCTGCGCCGGCAAGCCTGGCGATACCGCTCCACACTCATCCCTGGACACTCCCGCGCGCTGCCCGCACGTTTGCGGCATCATGCCCCGGCCACCCGCCAGTCCGCCGGCCGAATGGCCGGAGGCGAACTGCGACTTTCTCAGCACGCAGTGGAGCATGGTATTGCGCGCGTCCCAGACGCTCAGCGACGCCGCCGCGCACAAAGCCATGAGCGGGCTGTGCGAGTCGTGCTGGTATCCGCTGTATGCGTTCGCGCGGCGTCAGGGGCTGGATCACGAGCAGGCGCGCGATGCGACTCAGGGATTTTTTGAGAGCATTCTGGAAAAGCAGGGACTGCGCGGGGTGGACCCGGCGCGCGGGCGGTTCCGCAGTTTTCTGCTGGGGGCGATGAAGCACTATCTGGCCAATGAGCGGCGCGCGGCAGCGACACAAAAGCGTGGCGGCGGTGCGCTGCATATTTCCGTGGACGACGAAGCCGTCGCCGGCCGCTATCATTTGGAACAGGCCGACCCCCTGACGCCGGAGCTGACTTATGAAAAGCGCTGGGCCGAGGACCTGCTGGAGCGCGTCCTGACAAGGCTGCGCGAGGAATGCGACGCCGGCGGGCGCGCCGGGCGATTTGCGGTGCTGGAGGTCTATCTGGTGGAGAGCAAAGGCGCGCTGCCGTGCGCGGAGGCGGCGGCACAGCTGGGCATTTCGGAAAATGCCGTGCGCTCCGCGATTCACCGGCTGCGGGAACGCTACCGTGCCATCTTCCGCGACGAAATCCTCCGCACGGTGAACGACGAATCGGAAGTGGAGGACGAAATCCGCCATTTGCTGCAGGTGCTCGCGGCGTGATCCGCAGCGGCGGCTTTACTTCGGCAGCGCGCCGCGCATGGCTGTCGCATGACCCGTGAACTCATGGTGGATGTGTTGGAGAAGATCGCCCTGCTGCTGGAGCTGAAGGGTGAGAATCCATTCAAAGTGCGCGCCTATCGCACGGGCGCGGATGTGGTGCGGACGCATCCGGAGGACATCGTGACCCTGGCACGCGAGGAAAAGCTGGAGGGCATCAAGGGCATCGGCGAGGCCCTGCGGGACAAGCTGCACTCCCTCGCTGCGACAGGAGAACTGCCGTATTACGAGAATCTGCGGGCGGAGTTTCCGGCGACGATTTTCGAGCTGTTCGAAGTCAGCGGGCTTGGGCCGAAAAAGATCGCGGCGCTGCACAAGGAGCTGGGTGTTTCCAGCATTGCGGACCTGAAGCGTGTTTGTGAGGACGGCAGTGCGGGAAAGCTGGCGGGATTCGGCGACAAGACCGTGGAGAAACTGCTGGAGGCCATCAGTTTTCGCGAGTCGCATGCTGACAGTTTTCGCATGGACCAGGCGGCCCCGGCGGCGGCTGAGGTTCTGGAATTTCTGCGCGGGCTGCCGGAGACGTCGCGGGCGGAGGTCGGGGGATCGTTTCGCCGGGCGAAGGAGACGGTGCACGATCTTGATTTCCTTGTGGCCACCAAAGACCCGGCGGCGGTGATGGAGGCGTTCACCACGGCACCGTTTGTGGCATCGGTCATTGCGCACGGCGAAACCAAGAGCAGCATCCGCCTGGCGAATGGATTGCAGTGCGACCTGCGGGCTGTGAAGAACGGGGAGTGGGCGTTCGCGCTGGCCTACTTCACCGGCAGCAAGGAGCATAACATCCAGTTGCGCAGCCGCGCGCTGGATCACGGCTGGACGCTGAATGAATACCGCCTCGCGCCGACGGGTGACGACTCCTCCGCGCCGCCGAAGCACATTCACGAGGAGCGCGATCTGCACCGTGCGCTGGGGCTCGACTACATGCCTCCGGAAATCCGTGAGGGCTCGGGCGAGATCGAAGCGGCGGAGCAGCACCGGCTGCCGGATTTGATCGAACTGGAAAACCTGCGCGGCACATTTCACAATCACACCACCGCCAGCGACGGCGATGACACGCTGGCGCACATGGCGGAGGCGGCGCGGGAACTCGGTCTCCAGTACCTCGGCATCGCGGATCACAGCAAGGCGTCGTTCCAGGCCAACGGCCTGACAGCGGAGCGCCTGCTCGCGCAGGTGGAGGAAATCCGCGGATTGAACCGGAAGTGGGACGATTTCCGCATCTTCGCCGGCAGCGAGGTGGACATTCTGAAGGACGGCTCGCTCGACTTTCCTGACGAGATTCTCGCGCAACTCGACTATGCCGTGGCCAGTGTCCATAACGTTTTCAATCTCCCGGAGGCGGAGATGACGGCGCGCATCATTCGCGCGGTGGAGAATCCTTACATCACGATGCTCGGCCACCTCACCGGACGACTGTTGCTCAAGCGCGACGGCTACGCGGTGAACGTGCCCGCCGTGATCGACGCCTGCGCCGCCACCGGAACCATCATCGAACTCAACGCCAGCCCGTGGCGGCTCGACATGGACTGGCGCTGGTGGCGCATGGCCGTGGAGAAAGGCGTCAAATGCAGCATCAATCCCGACGCCCACTGCTGCGCCGGCCTTCAGGATCTCTGGCATGGCGTGCGCACCGCCCGCAAAGGCTGGCTGACGCGCGCGGATGTGGTCAATTGCCTGCCGCTGGGAAAAATCGAAAAAGTGCTGCGGGGCAAACGCCGCCAGTGACATGCGACTGCGCCTGACCATCGCCTACGACGGGCGGCCCTTCGCCGGATGGCAAAGCCAGCCGGGCGGAAACACCGTGCAGGATCACGTGGAGGCGGCGATTTCCAAAACGCTCCAGCAGGAGCAGCGGGTGCCGGTGCATGGCAGCGGGCGCACGGATGCAGGCGTGCATGCGCTGGGGCAGTCAGCACATTTCGATCCGCCGCCCGGCTGTCGCATGAGCCCCGCGGCGTGGCGGCGTGCGCTGAATGTTCACCTGCCGCCGGCCATTCGTGTGATGGAAGTGGCCTCCGCGCCGGACGACTGGCACGCGCGGTTCGACGCCGCGGGAAAGACGTATCGTTACCGCCTGTGGACCGCGGCCGTGCTGCCGCCGCTGGAGGCCGGGCTCGCGTGGCATGTGCCGCAGCGTATGGACCCGTCGGTGCTGGAGGAGGCGTGCCGGCTTTGTGAGGGCGAGCACGATTTCCGCGCCTTCGCAGCCAACCGGGGCGACGGCAAAGACGCCACCCGCGACACCGTGCGGGAGCTTTGGAGCGTGCTGCCGGAGCGCGACGGGCCGCTGCTCACGCTCACGTTCCACGGCAGCGGCTTTCTCTATAAAATGGTGCGCCTGCTCACCGGCGGCATCGTGCGCACCGCCCGCGGCCGCGAGCCGCTGGCGTGGCTGGAGCGACTGCTGACTGCGCCGCCGGGGGAGAAATGCCACTACGCCGCCCCGGCGGACGGGCTTTATCTGGTCAGCGTGGACTATGCATCCGGCGCTGGCGCGGCGGAGTAGAGCCGTTACACTATGGCCTCCGTGATGCGATTTTTTCTCCTTCTCCCCCTTCTCGCTGCCGCTCTCCGCGGCCAGGAGAAGCCCTCGTTCGATTACCGCCCGGCCACGGTGGTGGTCTATAACGCCAAAGACGCCGGCTCTGCGGAACTGGCGAAACATTACGCCAAAGTCCGCGGCATTCCGGAGGCGAATCTGGTCGGCCTCAAATGCACCACCAGCGAGATGATCACGCGGAAGGTGTTTCAGGATGAAATCGAAAATCCGCTCCGTGCGGAGTTCGATTCCCGCAAGTGGTGGGAGACCGGTCAGGTCCCGAAAGAGGGCCTGCTGGCGATCAAGACCATCATGCGGGTGCTGGTCATCATCCAGGGAGTGCCGCTGAAGATCATGGAGACCTCGCACGGCAAGGATCCAAAAACCGGTCAGGAAATTCCCGCTCAGCCGGGCCAGCAGGATGCGTCCTGCGTGGATTCGGAACTGGCCGCGCTGGGCGTGCTGCAAAAGCCGCTCGCCGGTTTCACCGCCAATCCCTACTTTAACAACGCCAAGGAGTTCGCCGCCGTGCCGCTGACGCCGATGTTTCTCGTGGGACGCATCGACGGCCCTGACAAAGCGACGGCGAAACGCATGATCGACGACGCCGTGGCGGTCGAAAAGGAGGGGCTTTACGGCCGCGCTTACGTGGACCTCGCGCGCAAGACGGGCAGCGGTTACGAGCAGGGAGAAAACTGGCTCATCAACTCCGCCAGGCTGCTGCAGCGTCAGGGCGTGCCGGTCGTGCTCGACACCTGGGCGCCCACCCTGGCGCAGAATTTTCCCGTGAACGACTGCGCGGTCTATCTCGGCTGGTACACGGACCACGCCGACGGGCCGTTCCTCAATCCCGCGTTCCGCTTTCAGCGCGGCGCCGTCGCCGTGCACATCCATTCCTTCAGCGCCGCGGCTCTCAAAAATCCGAAGACCAACTGGTGCGGCCCCATCCTCGCCAAAGGCGCCTGCGCCACGGTCGGCAATGTCTTCGAGCCCTATCTTTCCTACACGACCTACCTCGATGTCCTGACCGACCGGCTGCTGGCGGGCTACACGTTCGGCGAAGCCGCATGGATGGCGACGCCGGTGATGTCGTGGATGAATACGGTGCTGGGCGATCCGCTCTACCGGCCCTTCGCCGCGGGACCCGATACCGGCGACAAAAAGAAGTTCCCGGAATACAAGGCCATCCGCCTCGCCATGCAGCGCTGGGGCGAGCCGGGTCAGATCGACGAATTGAATGCCAACCTCGCGCGCGCCGCGGAAAAGCTGAAGAGCCCTGACATTTATGAATTCCTCGCCCTGCACGCACAGTCCGGTGAAGGCAATTCTTGGGTGAAGGCGGAAAAGTGGTTCAAGCTCGCCGAGAAAGCCGCCACCGCTCAGGACGACAAAATCCGGCTGAAATTCCTCATGGCCGACGCCTACCGCCGCGACGGCTTTCCCAAACAGGCCGTCAAACTGCTCAACGAAGTCGTCGAGAAATTCCCCGCCGCCCCGGAAGCCGCCGCGGCAAAGTCGCTGGTGGAGCAGATGAAGTAGCCTCAGTGCTGAAACAAAAACTCCCGGCTCGTGAGCAGGCTCCAGTAAAGATCCTCCACCGCCTGGCGCTTCTCTTCCGGCTTTGCGGCGGCGAGGATTTCCTCGAACTTCTTCCGCTGTTCGTCAGTCGGCGGGCGGCTGAGGCAGAGTTGATATGCTTCCGCAATGATCCGGGCGGGCGCGGCGCCGGTCGCGAGAATTTGCGTGATGCGACCGGCTTTGGCCGCGAGTTTTTCGTTCACGGTCGAACCGTTGGAGAGATGCAGGGCCTGCACGAGGCTGGGCTGATTGCTGCGTTCGCACTCGCACGTGATCTCTCGCGCGTTGCGGCCGAAAGTTTTCAGAAAGTAGTTCTTCACGGCGCTGTCCTTGAGCTGGAGCGCGCGGGTTTCCGGCGGGTAGCTTGTCTTTTCCGTGGAGCCGTCGTTGAGCAGGATTTCGGAAAAGGAATCGCGCACGCCGGTGACGTCGGTGATGGCGTCGTTGAGCACTTCTGCTGCCAAACGGCGCGGATAGAAGCGGGAGTAATAGCGGTGATCGTCCCTGTTTTCCGGCAACGGGACACTGCTGCGGCGGTAGGTTTGTGACGTGAGGATGAGCCGCATGAGCGACTTCAGATCGTAGCGCTGCTTCACCAGATAATCGGCCAGGGCAGCGAGCAGCTTCTCGTTGCTGGCGGGATTGGAGACGCGCAGGTCGTCCACGCTCTCGACGATGCCGGCGCCCATGAAGTTCGCCCACACGCGATTGGCCACGGCGCGGGTGAAGTAGGGATTCTCCGGCGCGGTGAGCCACTGCGCGAGGACTTCGCGGCGGTCGCGCGGGTCGTCCATGTCCAGCGCCGGCGCATCGAGCGGTGCGGGAGGCTGCGGCCTGCCGGTGCGGGGCTGAATGAGTTCACCGCGGGCTTCGACGTAGAGCGTGCGCTGGCCGTCGCCGTTGCGGGCGTCGCCGCCCCAGCCTTTGGCGCGCACGCGGCTGAAGAGATTGGCGAAGGCGTAATACTGGTCGTTGGTCCATTTCTCCAGCGGGTGATTGTGGCACTTGGCGCAGTTGATGGAGAGCGAGAGAAACGCCTGACTCACGTTTTCCGCCATCGTCTCCGGATCCTGATGCACCGCGAAGAAATTCGTCGCGCCGTTTTCCGTGGACGAGCCGCGTGCGGTCACGATTTCCCTGACAAGCTGATCCCACGGCAGGTTGGTCGCCACGCGGTCGCGAATCCAGTCGTAGTAGGCCGCGATGGCCGCGGGCCGCAGCTTGGAGCCGGTGAGCAGGAGCACGTCGCTCCATTTGTAAGTCCAGTAGTCCACGAACTCCGGCCGGGCCAGCAGCAGATCGGCGAGGCGTTCGTGCTTTTGCGGAGCGGAGTCATTTACGAATGAACGCGCCTCCTCCGGAGTGGGCAGGCGGCCGATCGTATCCAGAAACGCCCGGCGGACGAAGGTTGCATCATCCGCCGCGGGCGAGGGCTTGAGGCGGAGCTTTTGCAGCTGCTCCAGCACGAGGTCATCGATGAATGACGCCCGCGGCGCGCCGGCGTACACTTCATCCGGCACCGTCTGCGGAAACGGCGACACCACGCGTGCGATCACGATTTGTGAGGAAAACCACGCCGTCACCGCGCCCTCACCGTGGCCGATCACCTCCAGTTGCCCGCCTTCGCTCACCGTCGCCACGCTCTCGTCCGCGGAAGTGAATTTCACCCATCGCGTCACGTCGCGTTCGCCGCCGCCGGAATACTTCGCCTTCACGGTGAGCTGCTTGCTTTCCCCTTTGGTCAGGGCACTTTCCGCGGGCGAAATCTCCAGCGATGTCAGGGCTGCATCCTCCGGTCGCGGCGGCGGGCAGCCTGCGGTGATCCATGACGCGAGGATCTTGTAGTCCTCTGAGTCCACCTCCAGCCGTTTGCCGCCCTTGTGGCGCAGCGCGGTTGTCGGTTTTGTCAGGAGAAGGCTCGCGCCAGGGTCTGACAATTCCACGCGGCGGCCGCGCGATTCCCGGGTGATCGCCATCCAGTCCGCGTCGGGATTGTATCCGAAGAGAGAAAGCCGGAACCCGCCCTTGCCAGCCAGTGCGCCGTGACAGCCGCCGCTGTTGCAGCCGGCTTTGCTGAGAATGGGGAGCACGTCGTGACGAAACGACGGCACGGGCTCCGCGGCCGTGAAAGCAGCCGTGGACAGAAACAGCAGACCGGTGAGCCGGGGGAAAGTCATGGGAGCGAGAATGGCACACTACGCGCGAGGCGGCGTCAAGTTTTTCGCCGGTTGCGCGGGTGGCCGCCCGACCGTCCGCTGGGCCTGCTTATGGTCAGGAAAATCCACCGGCATCTCGCGGAGGCCTGCGTGCAGACGCTGGAGGAAATCCTCCGCGGCGGTGCGGCGGCGGACCGTGCCGTAAGCGCGGCGCTGGGAGCGCACCGGCAGTGGGGCTCGCGGGACCGGGCGTTCTTTGCGGACACCGTCTATGAAGTCGTGCGCTGGCGGCGGAGGCTGGAGCATCTCGCGGAATCGAATGACTATTGGGCGCTGGCGGGCGTGCACTGGATGCGGCGCGGGCTGCCGCGGCCGGACTGGGCGTCGTGGCCTGACATCCCGCCCGAAATGCTCGCGGCCCGCGAACAATCCCTGACAACCGCACCGCGAGCGGTGCGCGAGTCGGTGAGCGATGAACTGGATGCGCTCGGCGCCGCCGAACCAGGATGGGATGCGGAACTGGCTGCGCTGAATCAGGCGGCTCCCGTCTTTCTGCGCATCAATCCACAGTGCGCGTCGCTGCCGGGCGTCATCAGCGAACTCGCAGCGGCGGGGATAAGCGCTGTTGAGGTGCCGGGTGCACCGCTGGCGCTGCGGGTGGACCGGGCGCTGCCGTCGCACCTCGCGCAGTCCGGGAAGTTCGAAATTCAGGACGCCGGATCGCAGCAGATTGCGCCGTTTGTCAGGCCGGAGAACGGCCACATCGTGCTCGACGTTTGCGCCGGCGCCGGCGGGAAAACACTGCACCTCGCCGCGCTGGCGCCGGGCTGCGAACTGCATGCTTTCGACACCGTGCCAGGCAAGCTCTCGACCCTGCGCCGCCGCGCCGCACGCGCCGGTGTCCGCGTGCCAACGCACGAGGCCGCCCCGGAAGTCTTCAGCCGGTTCCACGCGGAGGCGCACCGCGTCCTTGTGGATGCGCCCTGCAGCGGCACCGGCACGCTGCGGCGGCACCCGGAACTGAAATACCGCATCACTGCGGCGTCCCTCGCGGAGACCGTCGCGCTGCAGCGGGAAATCCTGACAAGAAGCGCGCGACTCGTGCGGCCCGGCGGCAGTCTCGTCTATGCCACCTGCTCGATGCTTTCCGTCGAGAACGAAACGCAGCGCGCGTGGTTCACAGCGCAACACCCTGACTTCTCATTTGAGGAGGAAAGGCGGATTTCCTGCGCCGCCACCGGCTGGGATGGCTTCTACATGGCTCGGTGGGTGCGCCGGCTTTGAAGCCCGCTCACTTGCGGCGGCCCGTGGCCGGCGGGGCAGGCGGGGGCAGGCTGGACGGTGCTTTGTCCTTGTAGAACAGCACCCCGTGGCGGCGGAGGTTTTCGATGAGCCGCTCGAGATTGTCCGCGAGCACGCGGTCGTTGAGGAGGGCGTAGAGGACGCCGCGGCCGGAGCGGGCCTCCTTGAGCAGGGCCTCGAGGGCGTTGGCGGCGTCATCCAATGATGCGGTGGCGCCGGAGAAACCTTTGAGGCCCGGGCCGAGGTGGTCCATGGCTTTGTCGGCCTTGGCGAGCGCGCTGTCGGCTTTTGTCAGGGCGGAGTCGGCCTTGCCGGCGGCGCTGTGGGCGTTCTGCATCGTGGTCTTGAGCAGCGCGAGCGAGTCGCGCACGGCGATGACATTTTCCTCGGACAGGACGCGGTTGTCGAACTTTTCGAGGCTTTCGTTGATTTTGGCGAGGGACTCGGAAATGTGACGGAGGTTCTCTTCGGAGAGGAGTCCGGTCTGGATGCGTTCGATAGTCTCGTTGAGTTTCGCGATGCCGCTGCGGATGTCTTTCATCACGACGACGGCTTCATCCGAGACCTTCGCGGCGGCGGTGGTAAGATCGTTGCTGCCGCTGCCCTGGAGCGTGGCACCTTCTTTCACAATTTCCCCGGTGTCCTGTCCCGGCGGGGGCGGGACAAGGTTCACGGCGCAGTCGCCCATGAGTCCGATGGTGACGATTTCCAGGCTGCTGCCTGCGGGAATTTCGAACTCGGGATAGATGTCGAGAGAGACGCGCACGCCTTTGAGGTCGGTGAGCAGCTGGGGCGAACTGGAGACCTTTCCGATCTGAGAGCCGGCACGGCGCACGGGCGAGCCTTTGATGAGATTCTGGCCGTCGGAAAAGACGGCATAAATCGTATAGGGCCGGCGCAGCCAGTGCTTGAGCGGACCGAATTCCAGAATCAGACCGCCGAGCAGCACGAGGCCGCAGAGCACGAAGATGCCGGCGATGAGTTGAGTGCGTTTGGGGTTTTCGGCCATGCGGGGGGCGGCAGATTAACAGGCCGGCCGGCGTGTTCAAGGTCTCATGCGGCATCGGGACCGCGGACCGCGCCCGCGAATTCCCGCGCGGCGCGCAGGATTTCTCCGGCGACATCGGCCCGGGCTTTGGCGAATGGCGGACGGAACCACGGGAACGCGCCCACAAGGTCCGCCGTGACGAGAATCTGGCCGTCGCAGCCGGGGCCGGAACCGATGCCGATGGCCGGGCACTGCACGGCGGCGGTGATTTCCTGCGCCACGGCGGGAATGGTTCCTTCGACCACGATGGCAATGGCGCCGGCGGCGTCGAGCGCCCGCGCGTCCGCCACCAGCCGCGCGGCCTCCTCCGCGGTGCGGCCTTTCTTTTTGTAGCCGCCCTCTTCACGCACACTTTGCGGCAGCATGCCGATGTGACCGATGAACGGAATGCCCGCTCCGGTGATCGCCTCCAGCTGCGGCAGCATCGCCGCGCCGCCCTCCAGCTTCACCGCATCCGCCCCCGCCTCCACGAGGGCGCGCGCCGAGGCCAGGGCCTGCCGCGGTGATTGATAGGTATGCCAGGGCAGGTCCCCTCCGACGAGCGTGCGGGTCACCCCGCGCCGCACCGCCCGGGTGTGATGGCACATGTCCTCCAGAGTCACGTCCACCGTGTCAGGGTAGCCGAGCGTCACCATGCCCATGCTGTCGCCCACGAGGATGAGGTCCACGCCCGCTTCGTCGAGCAGACGGGCCACGGGATAGTCGGCGGCGGTTAGCATCACGACCCTGCGGCCGGCGGGCTTGAGCGCGCGAAAGGCGGCGAGTTTTTCTGTCAGTTCGGCGGCGGGCATGAGGGATTCTCCGGGCACCATGAAAAGATTTCCGAAATCCAAAGTGAAAAGAATAAACAAACGCGCGGTGCGTCTTCCGGAGGACGGCCCGCCCGCCTCCGGCACCCGTTTTCTGACACAAAATAATCTTGACCCTGGGGGTGACAACCGTCAGCATCCGGCACAACCACCACCCGCCATGCCTAAACCATCTGAAAGCAGCACCAAGTTCATTGAACGCAACCGGGCGCCCCGGGTTCACATTGAGTACGAACTGTTCGTGGACGGCGCGCAAAAGAAGATCGAACTGCCCTTCGTCATGGGCGTGATGGCCGATCTTTCCGGCAATCCGACGGAGGCGCTTCCGCCCGTGGCCGAGCGCAAGTTCCGCGAAGTGGACATGGATAACTTCGACAAATTCATGAAGGACGTGAAGCCGCGTGTGGCCTTCTCCGTTCCCAACGCCCTCGGATCCGATGAAGGCGGGGAGCGCCTCGCCATCGACATCACTTTCGACAAGATGGAGGACTTCTCGCCCGAGGCCATCGCCCGCAAGGTGGAGCCGCTGCGCAAGCTGCTCGAAGCCCGCACTCAGCTCTCGAATCTCCTGACGTATATGGACGGGCGCGTCCAGGCGGAGAACCTCATCGAACAGCTGCTCGCCGACCCCGCGCTGATGAAGTCCGTGACCGGCGCCGCCGCGCCTCCCGCGGAGGAATAGTCCCGCTCCCGTCCCTCAACTCTTTTCCGATTATATCCCATGCCCCAAGCCCAGGAACAAGCCGCCGCCGCAGGTGAAACCATCGAACTGAGCGATTTCGATCAACTGCTCGACAAGTCGTTCAAACCCAAAACCGACGAAGCCAAAGGCGCCGTGCGCTCCGCTGTGGCCGTGCTCGCCGCCGAAGCCCTCAAAGGTGCGCCCGTCGGCAAACAGGATTCCATTACCTACATCCAGGCCGTCATCGCCGAGATCGACAAGAAGCTGACCAAGCAGCTCAACCTCATCATGCACCATGAGGACCTGACAAAGCTGGAAGGCTCGTGGCGCGGTCTGCACCGTCTCGTATATAACAGTGAGACCGGCACGGATCTGAAGATCCGAGTGATGAACTGCTCCAAAAAGGATCTGCACCGCAGCCTGCGCGCCTACGGCGGTGCGAACTGGGACCAGAGCCCGCTCTTCAAGAAGATTTACGAAGAGGAGTTTGGCACCCCTGGCGGCGAGCCCTTCGGCACCATCATCGGCGACTACGAATTCGACCACACCGCGCCGGATGTGGAACTGCTGCGCAATCTGAGCAAGATCGCCGCCGCCGCCCACGCGCCGTTCATCGCCGCGGCCAGCCCGAAGCTGATGAACATGGACACCTGGCAGGAACTGATGAATCCGCGCGACCTCGCCAAGCTGTTCGACAACGCCGAATACGCCGGCTGGAAGAGCCTGCGCGATTCCGAGGACAGCCGCTTCGTCGGGCTGGCCATGCCGCGCTACCTCGCCCGCCTGCCCTACAGCACCAAGAACAATCCGATCGACGCCTTCGCGTTCGAAGAGGAGTCCAACAGTTCGGACCACCACAACTTTTGCTGGGCCAACGCCGCCTACGCCATGGCGACCAACATTACCCGCGCCTTCAAGCTCAACGGCTGGTGCGCCCAGATTCGCGGCGTGGAAAGCGGCGGTCTGGTGGACAACCTGCCGGTGCATTCCTTCCCGACCGACGACGGCGGCGTGGACATGAAGTGCCCCACGGAAATCGCCATCACCGACCGCCGCGAGCACGAACTCGCGCGCCTCGGTCTGATGCCGCTCTCGCACTGGAAGAACACGGACTACGCCGCCTTCATCGGCGCGCAGTCGCTGCAGAAGCCCGCCAAGTACGATGACAAGGACGCCACCTCGAACGCGAACCTCTCCGCGCGCCTGCCGTATCTCTTCGCAGTGAGCCGCTTCGCCCACTATCTGAAGTGCATCGTGCGCGACAAGATCGGCTCCTTCAAGGAGCGCGATGACATGCAGACCTTCCTCAACGACTGGGTCATGCAGTACGTGTGCGACCCGAACGTCTCCGAAAGCCAGAAGGCGAAGTATCCCCTCTCCGGCGCGGAGGTGCAGGTGCAGGCGGATCCGGAGAATCCCGGCTACTACCGTGCGCAGTTCTATCTGCGGCCGCACTTCCAGCTCGAGGGCGTCAATGTGAGCCTGCGCCTCGTCTCCCGGCTCCCCTCCGAGAAGAAAGGCGGCTAGGCCCTGAATTGTCCCTCCTTCCCCAACCCAAACCAAACCTACAACCACCAACCACACCAAGATTATGGCATTCGATACATTCCTCCAAATAGAAGGCCTCCCCGGCGAGTGCCTTGACGCCAAGCACAAGAACTGGATCCAGCTCTTCTCGCTCAGTCATCAGGTGCATCAGGTCGGCGACGCCTCCGCCTCCGCCGTCGGCGTCCGCACCGCCGGCAAATGCGACCACGGGGACATGCACTTCACCAAGACCATGGACAAGTGCACGCCGCACCTCCTCATGAAGTGCTGCACCGGCAAACACTATCCCAAGGCCATCATCGAGGTGTGCAAAAACACCGGCCAAAAGGAGGTATTCATGAAGTACACCATGGAGCACGTCGTCGTCAGCTCCTACAGCGTCGGCATGGGCAAAGGTCAGGAGTCCCCGATGGAAAGTGTCTCCTTCAGCTACTCCAAGATCAAATGGGAGTACACGGACATCAATGCCCAGACGGGAGCCAAGGGCGCCACCACGCCCGCCTCCTGGAACATTCAGACCAACGCGGAGCAGTAGAGTTGCGGCCCCTGCGCCGTCATCCCTTCCGGGCAGCCGGAGAGAGCATCCGCTTTCTTCGTGCTGCCCGTTCCTTTTCCACCCAGCGCCCGATGCGGGACCGCCGCCTGGCGTTTCCACCCGTGACATTCAGAAATTCCGCGGTCTATTCTCCGCCATGACTCCACCGCCTGAAATCGAATCCCTGCTCAAATCCGGCGACCTCGCCGGCGCGCTGGCCGCGGTGAAGGCCGCCATCCGCAAGGCCCCCACGGACTCCGATCTGCGATTCACGCTTTTCCAAACTCTCGCCGCCGCCGGGGACTGGGAGGGCGCGTCGAATCAGCTCGTGGCCTATACCGAACTGACCGGCCGCCAGTCGCCTTTGGGCCACATTTTCAATGACCTCATCAAAGCCGAAGTGCTGCGAAAGCTGGTGTTCCAGGGGGAAAAGCATCCGGTCATTTTTGGCGAGCCGCCGGAATGGCTGCCGCTCCTGGTGCAGGCCGGCGTGCATTTTGCGCGCGGCGAATGGGCCGCCGCCATGTCCCTGCGCAGTCAGGCTCTCGAAGCCGCGCCCGGGGTGTCGGGAACGGTGAACGGTCAGGCGTTTCAGTGGATGATGGACGGCGACACGCGGCTCGGTCCGGTGCTGGAACTGATGATGAAGGGGGTCTATTACTGGGTGCCGCAGCAGCGGGTGAAGGAAATCACCTTCGCCGAACCCTCACACCTGCGCGACCGCGTCTGGGTCGCCGTGGAGATCACCTTTGAAACCGGCGGCACGTCCCACGGTTTCATGCCGGTCCGCTATCCGGGGGCGCCTTCATGGACCGATCCGGGTCTTCAACTGGCCCGCACGACCGGCTGGGACTCGCCCGCGGAGGGCATTTACCTCGGCAGCGGCCAGCGCGTGCTGATGACCGACAGCGCGGAGATTCCGCTGCTGGAGGTCCGCAGCCTGACATTTGCCTCCGCATGACTCAGGAAACCCCCGTGCGTCTGCCCTGCCTGCTCGACCGGCTGGTGGACGAAGATCCCGGTGCCAAAGAGGAGGCATGGCGCCGCCGCACCGTGTCCGCCGATGAGTACCGCGCCGCCGTGCTGCGCGATCTGCGCTGGCTGCTCAATTCCCCCGCGCATCTCGCGAAGGAAAACATCGCGCAGTTTCCCCACGTCGCCCGCAGCGTGCTCAACTACGGCACCCGCGACCTCGCGGGGGTGACGAGCGACAACCTCGACGGCTACGAACTGGAACAGCAGTTCCGTCAGGCCATCATCAACTTCGAGCCCCGCATCATCCCCGAGTCCCTGCAGGTTCGCATGATCCAAAGCAGCCAGAGCGAATTCGCCCACATCGGCTTCGAGATCCGCGGCGAACTCTGGGCGCTGCCAAATCCCGAGCGCATTTTTTTCCGCACCGACATCGATCTCGAAACCGGCGTCTGCGAAATCAACGGGGCCGCCTGACACCGCCGCTCAGGGAGCCCATGCGCGGTAGAACTTGCGCGAATACCACGGGAACTTGGGGTCGTTCCTGATGGGAAACGGATCGTAATACGGAGACTGCGAGGCCGTCCAGAACCACTCGCGCAGATCGCCGGTGATCCAGGTGCTGTCGAGCAAGCCTTCGAATTCGATGAGCACGCCGCCCGTTCCCTGGGGGCGGATCGAAATCATCGGCGATTCCCGCACCGTGCTGAGTTCGATGCCGCGCACGCTGTGTTCGGCGTAATACAGTCCGGTGCGCGCGCCCCAGCCGAAGCGCGCCCCGGCGAAGCCGGCATAATTGGGGAGCTGGAGATCCGTCAGGACCGGGAGGCCGCGGTACTGAATGGTGAGGCGGCCGCCGCTGCTCACGTAAACCGTTACCGGCGCCCACTCCTCCGCCGTCAGGAATTCATTGATGAGCATCGGAACATGAGCCACCTGGGCACCGGACCAAAAGACGGTGACGGCAGGTGCCTCAGGGAAGGGAAATCCGGCATTGTCGAAGGTGTCGAAGGAGACGCGCAGCCCGCTCCCCGCGCCATCCTCTCCAAACGGCGTCGCAGGCAAATCCGGTGCCCAGGAGAAACTCCATCCGTCCGCAGGCGGATTCGACCACTGCCGCACCCGCACATCGAAGCGGGCCAGCAGGCTCTTTACCCTGGCCCCTGCGTCCTGATCCGGCAGAATGAAGGTTCCGTTCTGCCCGGCGGCTGCATTTGTCAGGAGAATCGATGAGGTATCGCCCTCCCGCGCCACGGGCAGCCATGCGGCATTGCCGGTGAAGGCTGCTCCCGCCGGAGGGGTGGTTTCCTCCCTGGCATAACGGTTGTCCACGGAGAGACCGGGCCGCCCCGTCAATGTCAGGGCCGCGGGGTTGGAGGTGATCTGCCCGGCGCCGGTGAACACATCGGCAACGACATTGCCGGCATACCTTGCCGTCATCTCCATGGCCGTGGCGGTGCCCGTCGAGATATCGGTCGAGAGATTCGGCTGGAGCAACCGCCAGCGGATGATGGCATCCTGCGGACGCGCCAGGGTGATGGAGAATTTGGCGCGTCCGCCTTCGTGAGTCGTGAAGGGCTGCGGATGGGAGAGAATGACGGGAAAGGGAGTGGTGTCGTAAGGGATGATCTGGATGTCATCGAACCGCATGGCTGCGGCGTATCCGCCGGTGCGGGCCGCGAGTGCCCAGCGGGCTCCGGTCTGGTTCGTGTTGCCCGGCATCCTGACCTGCCAGTGGATGATGCGGTTGTTGATGGCGACGTCCACGTGTCCTGACGGGCGCAGGCGCACGGCGATGCCCGCCCAGTTGCTGCCGGTGTAGAGCCATTCGAGAGGCACCGGAGCGTGAGCCCGCAGGTTCTCACCCCAGAAGACGTCCACCGCCGGTGCTTCACCGCCGCCATTGTCAAAGAAATCGAACGCCACCCGCAGCATCGTGCCGAGGCCCTCCTCCCATGCGCCGGCCGCCGGAGCTGCGGGCACATCGCTGCCCCAGCTGAGGCTGAATCCGTCGGCCGGCGGGTTGGTGCCCCCGTCCACCCTGACACGGAAGTTGGCAAGGAATCCGCCTTCACCCGCCGCGCCGTTGAGATCGTTGATGACGAGCGCTCCCAGCTGCCCCAATTGTCCGTCGCTGAGCCAAAGAGAGCCGGATCCATCGCTGCCGGTGCCGTTGCGGATGTTGGCGAAACCGATCAGTGCCCCTTTGTCAGCGCCCGCGCCCGCAGTGACGAGAGCCGTGCCGCCGTTGAAATTCAAATCCAGCGGCGAATTGAACGGAACAGTCAGGTTGGCGTTGGTGACCGTCGCGGGATCGGTGATGAACAGCCCCGTGGGCGTCGTGACCACGGCCCTGTAAAGCGTGCCGTCATCGTCGCCGACCCCGAAGGGAAGCGTGGCGGTCGTGGCTCCGGTGGCTGCGTAATTCAAAAAACCTGGATCGGAGGGACGGCGCCGCTGCCATTGATAGGAAGTCACGAGAGGATCGTTGCCCCGCGCGCGCAGGCTTCCCTGATAACCGAAGCGCAGCACGAAACTCTGCGGCAGCTCCAGCATTTCAGGAATGCCGGTCCAAAGCACGGCGCTGGCCGTGACTCTCCTGAGATCGTAAAAACGCGAAGCGGAGGACATCATGACGGCACGCACCCGGCCGCCGGCTGACTCGAAGGGGTCCGGATTGCCCCCCAGGCCATACAGCTCATCGTTGATATACACCGCCGACCGGTCCTGCTGTGGCTCCCATTTGAGGCGCAGCTTGAGAAGCGCACCGTAACGGTTCATCAATTCCGCGGGGACAGAGAATCCCGGACCGGGAGAAACCGAATCGGGGAACATTTTTAGAAATCCGACTCCGCCGGTTTCAGTCAGACGGCAAAAGGCCGCGCTGGTGCCGGCGATTTGATTTGGCGCGGCGACATCGGTCGAAGGCTGGGCGAGAGTGATCGCCACCGCCGAGGACTCGGCCCCGGAGGTTCCCTGACGAATGAAATGCGCTTCAATCTCCGTGGTGCCCATCGCCCGGCCGCCGGCCATGGAGCCCAGATCGAAGACCCCCTGCACGGTGGAATTGGCCGGTGCCGCAGGCACCCGGACGACGCTTTCCGCCGGGATGGCGACCCATGTGCCTGAAGCCGTGACCCCCGCCGGCAGACCAGGACCGGGAAAGGTAACGTCCATGCTCAACTGAGCAGCCGCCGGCGGCGTGAAGCCGGTTCCGAGGAGTGCGATCAGTACGGCGAAAGTGCGGGACCGTTTCCCAAAGCATCGGCGCCATCCGGGGTGTGAAGGAGCGCCCGGGGCTTCCTGTGAGGAGAATGTCGGGAGGAGCTGGAAACGAATCATGGATGAAGGGAACGACGGTGGGGGACGGCCCATTCTAGCGGGCGGCGGGAAACGTGCCAATCCCCTTTGCACAGTCCCGAATCCACCCGTGACATCCGCCGGAATTGCAGACATGGTGCCTCCGTGCCTCACCGATGAACCGTCCCTTTCTCCAGATCTATAACGAAGAGCTGCGCCACATCCGCGAGGTGGCGGGCGACTTCGCCGCGGCCTATCCGAAGATTGCGGCGAGGCTCAGTCTCGACCGCGAGTCGCGCGACGTGTGCCCGGACCCGTTTGTGGAGCGGCTGCTGGAGGGTTTCGCGTTCTTAACATCACGTGCGCAGTTCAAACTCGAAGCGGAGTTCCCGCGCTTCACCCAGGGACTGCTGGAGACGGTGTATCCGGACTACCTCGCGCCGTCGCCCTCGGCAGCCATCGTGCGCATGGAGCCGAAATGGGAGGACAAATCGCTGCTGGACGGGCTGAAGGTCGCGCGCGGCAGCCTGATGTCGTCGCTCAAACTCAAGGATGAGGCCACCGTGTGCCGCTTTGCCACGGCGCACGAGGTCACGCTCTATCCGCTGGAGGTCACTGCGGCCAATTACCTCACGCGCAACATCGGCGAACTCAATCTGCCGCCGGAACAGTTCAAGATGGCCCGCGCCGCGCTGCGGCTGCGGCTGCGGCTGCGCACCGCGGGGCCCGAGGCGATTCTCAGCAAACTCAACTGCGAGCGCCTGCCGTTTTATTTGCACGGCGAGGATCATCTGCCGGCCACGGTGCTGGAGGAAATCATGGCCCGCGGCATGGCAGTTATCATTCGGGAGGCCGGCGACAACCAGCACCGCCGCAGCACGATTCTGCAAATGGACACGGTGCGGCACGCGGGCTTTGCAGAGGACGAAGCGATGCTGCCTCCGAATCCGCGCGGCTTCGACGGACACCGCATTCTGAAGGAGCATTTCATTCTGCCGCAGCGGGCGCTGTTTGTGGAGTTCAGCGGGCTGAAGGCCGCGCTGGCGCGGTTTGTCGGGAAAGAGTTCGAAATCATCGTGCCGCTGCGCGAGCGAAAGGATGACATCACCGATTTCGTGGTCCCGTCGCTCTTCCAGCTGTTCTGCACGCCTGCGATCAATCTCTTCCGCCGCCGCACGGAGCGGGCGCCGGTCACGCAGTCGATGCACGAGTACCAGCTCATCGTGGACCGCACCAAAGTGTTCGATTACGAAATCTATGCCGTGGAGAAAGTCACGGGCTACGGGCGCACTTCATCGGTGGAGCAGCCGTTCTATCCGTTTTACCTGAATCAGAATCACCGCACCGGCGCCGCGGCATTTTATACCTGTTACCGCGTGCCGCGCGCGCTTTCGGAGAGCGAGCGGAAGTTCGGTCAGCGCTCCAGCTATCCAGGGAGTGAAGTGCACATCTCGCTGGTGGATCCTGACAACGCCCCGTTTTCCCCGGACCTTGAGCAGCTCGCCGCCGACTGCTGGGTCACCAACCGGCACCTGCCGCTCGATCTCGCCATCGGCGCCGGCAGCACGGACTTTCAGCCGGAGTCCCACATGCCGGTGGTGAGCATCCGCTGTCTTGCGGGTCCCACGCCGCCGCGGCCTTCGGTGGCGGAGGGCCGCTTCGCGTGGCGCGCCATCAATCACCTCTCGCTCAACTACCTCTCGCTGGTGAGTCACGGCGAGAATGGCGCGGAGGCACTGCGGGAATTGCTGCATCTTTACGGCGTGGACCCGCACACCCGCGCCCAAATTGACGGCATTCGCAGGGTCGGCAGCCGGCCCGGCTTCGCCCGCAGCCCCGGCGCGGGACCGGTGACGTTCATTCGCGGCATCGAGGTGGACCTCACGCTCGAAGACGACCGCTTCGCCGGCAGCGGTGTTTTTCTGTTTGCCAGTGCCATCGAACAATTCCTCGCCCGCTACGTCGCCCTCAATGCCTTCACCCGGCTCACCCTTCACACCGAACAGCGCGGCGAAATCATGAAATGGCCGATCCGCACCGGAAAAATCCCGCTGCTGTAGCACCGTTTCCGTCCCGCTTTCCGGTTATCACTTCGCCCGCAGGCGGGCGATTTCCTTTTCTTTTTCGGCCACGAGCGGGTCGAACTGCGGAATCTCCACGCCGTTGTTTCCCTGCTCGTGTTTGCGGAATCCGAAGAGATAGGTCTCATTCTGGGGGCGCCAGCGGTGGAAGAAGAGGCGGTTCTTTTCGAGGATGGCTTTTGTCAGGGCCACGTTGCTCTGGGCACTGCTCAGCGCGGCGGCATCGAGTTCGAAACTGAGGCTGCGGACGAAGGCCGGAGCGAGGGTGCGGTAGTCGGACTCGGTGAACGTGACGCCGTTGACCGTGGCGGGCTTCGCTTCCCCGGTCGCCTCGAGCAGGTCGGCGAAGGCGAGTCCCCGGGTTTTGGCCAGGTCGCGCAGCGCATCGCGATAGAGCGTCTGCTTCGCGGCGTGTCCTTCGAGCGTCGGCCAGCGCGCCGTGTCGCTGCTGACCGCGGGAGGCGACATCAGCACCACCGTGGCGCCGGTGGACTTGAGCATGTCGAGCAGTTTGTTGCAGGCGGCGGTGAAGTCCGGCACTCCGGCGGCGCCGTTGAAGGCATCCACCGCGCCGTAGCAGGCGATGATCACAGTCGGCTTGATCTCTGCGAGCTGCTTTTGCAGGCGGTCGAAGCCCTCGGCGGGCGGGCCGAAATAGCTGCGGCTTTCACAGCGCGGGGTGTCGCCGCTCCAGCCGAGATTGCGAATGCGCAGGTCTTTTCCGGCCGCGGCGGTGAGCAGCGTTTCGAGGTGCCCGTAATTGTAATCGCGCTCGAAGAAGGCGTCGCCGAGCAGCACGACGGTGTCGCCGTCCTTGAATGTCACGGCCGGGTCCGCAGAGCAGACGGTGGCGAAGCATGCGAAGGCGCAGAGCAGAAAGCGGAGAATCATGCCCCGGAATACGGCGGAGAATCGCGGCGAGGCAAGGGTTTCCCGCGCCGCACAGCAGGGAAAGCGCGGACGGACTTGGCATTGCCGAATCGTTTCCCTGCCGCAAGAAGTCCGCATGCCGCCTGACATCGCTGCCCCCTCCGACGACGAACTGCCCGCATTGGCCCGCAAGGTCATGGCGGACGCGAAGTTCCCCATGCTGGCGACCATCGACGGGAACCAGCCGCGGGTGCGTCCGGTGTCGCCGGTGAAGACGGACGGCTTCACCGTTTATGTCGCCAATCTGCGCAGCTACGGCAAGACGGCGGAGATCGCGGCGAATCCCCGGGTCGAGTTGTGCTATCTCGATTCGCATCACGACCAGGTGCGGATTACGGGCACGGCGGAGGTGGTTGCGGACGCGGCGGTCCTGGAGGAAATCTGGAGCACGAATCCCCTGCTGCGCCGTTATCTCGGCACGCCGGACAACCCGGCGCTCATCGTCTATCGCATCGTGCCGCAGCGCGTTCGTTACATGAAGGAGTGGGCTCTGGAATACCGCGAGGTCCCGGTGTGATCCAGCGGTGCCGGCGGTGCCGCGCACGGTGGTGGAAAGCGGGAAATGAAAAACCCGCCGGAGGAGCACTCGCGGCGGGTTTCGCAGAAGAATGTGGGCCGGGCGGCTTACATGTAGCTGGTGAGCACGATGCCGGCGATGGCGCCAAGCGCGCCGATGAGCAGAAAAATAACGGGTCCCATGAGAGTGTAGAAGCGTTGAGATTAGTTGGAGACGTAGGGGTCGGCGGGACGTTCCGGAGTCTTGGGCTGAATCCGGTCGTACTCGGAAGTGATGTTGCCGTCGGCGGTCTTGCGGTCGAAGGGCGAGAAGTCCGCATTGAGCTTCATGCCTTCATCCTTGGGAGAATTGTTCCAGCTCTTGATCGCTTCCTCCCGGGCTTTGGCGGAGGCATTGGCTTCCAGCGGGATGGTGCCCTGGGAGAAGAATTCCACTTTGTCCCAGCTGGCGAGCACGCCGATCACAGCGGCGATGGCGCCGGCGAGACCGACCCAGCCCATGATGTTGAGCGGGCCTTCGTCCACTTCGTCCTCTTCATCGTCGAGCGCCGTGGTGCGGACGTTGACGCTGCTGATGGAAGCGGAGGGAGTGGCGGTGGGCTGGAGCTTGACAGTGGCGCGCGGGAGCGGCTGCGTCGTCGGAGTGCCGGAACCGATGACTCCGGTGGGCTTGACGACCGTCGGCGTCGAGGGCCGCGGAGGCTGGGAAAGGGGAATCGTCTTGGCTCCGATGGGTGCGGAAGGAGGCGCGGGACGCGGTGCGCCGGCGGAAGGAGGCGCTCCGGGAACAACCGGACGGGGCGGCGGCGCGAGCGGAATGGTGGGAGACACCGGGCGCGGTGCCGGCGGCATGGGAGCCGTCGGAGCCGGCGGAATCGGCGCCGTGGCGGCAGCCGGAGGCGGTGGAGGAGGGGGGGCATCGCCGCCGGGACCCTGGGGGCGCAGTGTGATGCGCACGGTTTCCTTCTTCAAAGGCACTGCCGAAGTCTTAACGGTCGGCCGCGGCGGGGATGGCGGTTGGTTTTCCTGTTCGCTCATAGGGAATTGCCTGGTGGGTTGGAGGGATTTTTCCGACTCATGACAGTTTCGCCGGAGAGTGTCAACAACCATGACGGGACTTTTTTGCCGTTGGGAATCGCGGCGTTGCGATCCGCCGTGCTCAATCCGCCGTGGCGAGGTGCCGCCGCAGCACGGTGAGGAGTTTTTCCGCCAGTTCCGGGTCGGTGATACAGCTGTGGAATGCGGTGATGGAGGAAGTGGATTCGGCACCGGGAAGGGCGGCGCTGCTCCAGGGGACGACGCCGTCGGTGGACTCCTCGCGGGGTTTGCCGAAGCTCATCGGAGGGAAAATGGCGATGATGTTGTCGTGAGGCGCAAGGAGCGGCCGGCGGTTGAGCGCTTCCAGCAGCGGATGGTGCGGCGAAAGCCCCTCACTGGAGCGCACGCCGTAGGTTTCGAACCGGTGCAGCCGGGGATTCACCATGGCCCGGGCCACGGAGGACATTTCGCGCACGAGTCCGGTCACGATCCGGGGCGGCCGGCCGAGTTTGAAAAGCAGGCGCATCATGGAAATGTCGGTGACTTCGCTGCCGCGATGGGGCGTGGCGATGAACACGGCCCGGCTCACAAACGGCACGCGGCGGAAGTGCAGCGACTGCTCCACCACGCCCCGGGTTTCTTCGCTCAGGGGAAGGTCCTTCAGCGGCCGCGTCCAGAAGGCGTAGTGCAAATCCTGACCGCTGTCCATGATCTGCATTTTACACAGCAGACCGCCGAGACTGTGCCCGGCGAGCACGGTTCGGCTCATGGCGGCGGAGCGGCGCCGCGGATCGTAGCAGTCGCGTGCTTCCGTGAGGGTGGAGCGCAGGCGCGCCGCGGCTTCATGGATGCCCAGGCCGGTGGGATAAAGAAAATACCATGCCTGACAGCGGCGGCTGAGCACCGGATCGGCGGCCATCTCGTTCATCACATTGGCCCAGATGTGAGGCGCGGAGTCGATGCCGTGCACCAGCACGACGGGGATTTTTTCCGGATCGAACGGCTCCGGCGCATAAATGCTGGCCACCGCGAGGTCCTCCTCCGGAGCAAGCAGTCCGCGCAGCGCATACCGGCGGAAGAACCGCCGCGGCATCGCGGCGGCGACGGCGGCGGAAACATCGAAGGCCAGCGGCCGCGTCGTGCCGCGCAGCGCCGCGGCGCGCACCTTGCGGGTGTGATGGAATGTCAGGGTCACGCCGCGGGATGCCGTGAATTCCGCCGTCAGGGTTGCGGGATGGAAACGTCCGTTGAGCGGCACGAACCGGTCCGCGGCCCCCTCCACGCGCGGCTGGTGCATGATCACCGGCAGGCCAATTCCGGCACCGGCAACACGCTCCCCGCGGAGGCCCGGCAGAGGTTTGGCAGGTTCCACCGTGGAGATGCTGCGGCACCAGGACGGCGGGATCGATTCCAGCCCCTGCGGATCGCCCGCAAAGGTGACACTCCAGCCCGCCACGGACTGCGTGCCGGTCCAGGCGGGCGGCGGTGAGTGGCGGTTCAGAGCCTGCAGAAAATCCTCCAGACGCTCGCCATATTGTGCCGTCCGCTCCGCGCCGGCGGCGCCGTCAGGCGGGAGCCCCTCCCATGCCGCCTGCAATTCCCGCAAGGCGGCATCCAGCCGGTGCGCGCGATGCGACATTCCACCGGCGGGCGAGACACACGATACCACCGCCAGCAGCGGCAGCCAGAGCAGCAGGCGGCGCAACGCGGTGCGCGCGCGTCTCTCCGGCATGGCGCAGTCGTCGTCTCGAATCCTCACTGCGGCGGAGCGTTGTCAGGAGGCGGCGCATCCTGCGGCGGCGCTTCCGTGCCCTCCGCGCGAGGCGGAGGCACGCCCGGCACCCGGCTCCGGCTGTTCTCCAGCATCTCCAGCACATTCGAAGCCGGAATGAGTTTCGTGTGCACTTCCAGGACCGGCGCGAACTGCTTGATGGTTTCGGCGCGCTGCTCCGCCGTCATGCCCGGCAGCATCCGGCCGCGGCGCTTGAGCAGTTCGATAATCCGCCCGCGCAGCGCCGCAGGATCCTCCACCGTGCCGCCCTCCAGCAGCGGCGCCCCGAGGCTCAGCACCGCGTCCACCTCGGTCTGGAGCGCCTGCAGTTCCTCCGCAGTGGGCGGCGGCGGTGGCGGGGGTGGCGGTGTCTCCTTTTCCACGGTGGGCGTGGAAACTGCGGCAGGCGCGGCGGCGGGGGACGGCACGGGACGCGGCACCGGTTTCGCCGGGGGCAGCGCCGCGGGGGCGACGGAATGCGGTTTTTCCTCCGCCTTGTCGCAGGCGTGGAGACAGAGCAGGGCGGGGAGCAGGAGCAGCCGTTTCATGCCCGCCCTCTGACACAGCCGCCGCCCGGCTTCAAGTCACGGCTTGGGCGGCAATTTCCAGCGAAAGTGCCCGGTCAGCGGCCAGGTCAAGAGACAGTCCTCCTCCTGCGCGCCGCGCCCGATGTTGTGGATGACCAGCGGCACGCCGTCGGCGTTCTTTTTGTCGCTCACGATCATGATGTGCGGCAGATGCGGCGGCACGGTGCAGGTCACGAGGTCGCCGGGCTGATAGTCCGCGGAGTTTTTCGTCACCGGCAGTTTCATGCCGCGCCGCTCGAAGTACTGCTGCAGATTCGGCACGCGGCGGTGGTCGATGTTTTTATCCGTCTTTTTCAAGCCCCAGATTTTCGGATAGGCGGAAAAGTTCGCCGCCATGTCCTCGTGCACCAGCTTCTGCAGGTCGGCGCTGAACGCGGCGCGCAGGGCGCGGATCACCACATCCGTGCAGACCCCGCGCTCCGGCGGCGGATCGCCCCCGGGATACTTCAGCGTCACGTAGGCCGGATCATAAACCGTCGTCCGGCCCACCTGCGCACGCGCCGCGGTCACAAGTTCCGCGGGAGTTTGCGCCGCAGCGCTGAATGTGAGGCAACAGAGGAGCAGGAGGGTTTTCACACTGCACCACTGACACAAGCGGCGCCTCCCTTCAAGGACAGGAAAGTTACGACGCCTGCTTCGGAGTTTTCAAAACCAGCGTCGCCCAGCCGGCGATGAAGAGCACGCCTCCGATCGGTGTCACAGGCCCCAGCCATTTCCAATGCAGCGTCGTCAGCAGATACAGGCTGCCGCTGAACAGCACGATGCCCCCGGCGAAGAGCCACCAGACGCGCAGGCTGAACTGATGCAGGGCCGCGACCCACATGGCCACGGCGTGGATGAGGTGATAGAGCACGGCGGTTTTCCAGGTTTCCACGCCGTTCGGCGAGGCGGTCAGGGTTTCCTTGAGGCCGTGCGCGCCGAAGGCTCCGAGGGCCACGCCAAGCATGGCGAGTCCGGCGGCAATGCGGGCAGCGAGGGTGTGGTTCATGGCGACAGGAGGGGTTGGGAATGCTTGATGGACGGAGGATTGGAACAGGAGGAAACGGAGGGAGCAGAGGTTTTGGATTTGAGTTCAGATGGAATTCGTCAACCTCTCTGCTTCCTCTGAGGCCTCCTGTTCAGAAACTTATCACGGGACGCGCGGGAATTTTTTGAAGTCGGGTTTCCGCTTTTCGACGAAGGCGTTTTTTCCCTCTTTGGCCTCTTCGCTCATGTAGTAGAGCAGCGTGGCATTGCCGGCGAGATCGAGCAGGCCCATCTGGCCGTCGCAGTCGGCATTGAGCGCGGACTTGAGGCAGCGCAGCGCCAGCGGGCTGTGCTGGAGAATTTCGCGCGCCCACTTCACGGTTTCCGTCTCCAGCTCCGCGAGCGGCACCACGGCATTCACCAGCCCCATTTCCAGCGCCTGCTGCGCATCATACTGGCGGCAGAGAAACCAGATCTCCCGGGCTTTCTTCTGTCCCACGATCCGCGCGAGGTAGGAAGAGCCGAGCCCGCCGTCGAAGCTGCCGACTTTCGGCCCCGTCTGGCCAAAGCGCGCGTTGTCCGCGGCGATGGTCAGATCGCACACGACATGCAGCACGTGCCCGCCGCCGATGGCGTAGCCGGCGACCATCGCGATGACCGGCTTGGGCAGGCTCCGGATTTTTTTCTGAAGGTCGAGCACATTGAGCCGCGGGACCCCGTCGCTGCCCACGTAACCGGCGTGGCCGCGCACTTTCTGGTCGCCGCCGGAGCAGAACGCTTTGTCGCCTTCGCCGGTCAGAATCACGACGCCGATGTCAGGGTCTTCGTGCACGAGATCGAAGGCCTTGAGCAGTTCCTGCACCGTGAGCGGGCGAAAGGCATTGCGCACTTCCGGGCGGTTGATGGTGATCTTGGCGATGCCGTCCGCGGATTTCTCGCAGCGGATGTCGGTGAATTCTTTGATGGGGGTCCACATGGATTTGAAAAAGCAGGCCGGACAAGGGCCGCATCATTCGCGCTGCGCCAGGGCTTTGCCGGCCTCCGTCTGTTTTTCCCACTGCGCCGCCAGTTCGCGCACCTTGTCCGGCATTTCCGCGGCGAGGTTTTTGGTCTCGGCGCGGTCTTTGGCGAGATTGTAAAGTTCCCAGGGCTGGTCTTTGGCGGCGACGAGTTTCCAGTCGCCGCTGCGCAGCGGGCGGTTGCCTTCGTGGAGCCACCAGAGCGGCTCGCGGGTGAGGATTTCGTCCTTGGTAAAAGCCGGCGCCAGGCTGCGGCCAGGCGCTGGCGGGACATCGTCGCCGGGTTTTCCGGCGGCGAGTTCGAGCACGGTGGGGACGAAATCGATCACATGCGCGGGCGTGCGGCGGAGTTCGCCCCGGGCGGCGATGCCGGCGGGCCAGCTCACGATGCACGGCGTGGAAATGCCGCCTTCGTGCACCCATGTTTTGTGACGGCGGAACGGCGTGTTGCACAGACTCGACCAGCCGGGGCCGATGCTGAGAAACGTCGCGCCGGTGCCGCAGTGGGCGTTGGGGTCGTGTCCGTCGCCGCGCACCATCATCTCGGCGCTTGCCCCGTTGTCGGACAGGAACATCACCAGCGTGTTCTCCAGCACATTCATGCTGCGAAGCTGCTCCAGCACCCGCCCGATCTCACGGTCCATGCGGTCCACCATGGCGGCATGCACCGCCATCTTCCCGGCCTGGAATTTGCGCTGCGATTCGCTGAGTTCCGTCCACGGCAGCGGACGGTTCACTTCGTCAGGGCCGAGTTTTTGGATCGCGTCAGGAAACGGATAGGGCGGACCGATTTCCCGCTCGATGGACGAAAGCCCGCCGCTCAGTCCCAGCGCGCTCATGCTTTTCCAGCGGGCCTCGCGCATCGCATCCCATCCGGCGAGGTACTGGTCCCGGTAGCGGGCGATGTCCTCCGCCGGCGCCTGCACCGGAAAGTGCGGCGCCGTGAAGGCGAGGAATCCAAAAAACGGCTGCGCGGCGTGCTTCTCCGAATGTTCCTTCAGGTAAGTGATGGCGTGATCCGCGATGGCGGTGCTGGAGTAATAGCCGGCCTCTTTCGCGACCGGCGGCAGCGGCTTGTCATCCTCGGTGTGCTGCTTCGGGTAGAAATGCCGGTCCTGGTCGTTGAGACTGTAACTGCGGTCGAATCCGTTCTGCAGCGGCTTGCCGTCGAGGTGCCATTTGCCGCTGTGCCACGTGCGGTAACCCAGCGGCCGCAGCCGGTCGGGCAGCAGCCGGGCCCATGCGGGACGCACGCCCCGGGCACCGCCTCTGCCGTCGAATGAATCGCGCCGCACCTGTTGGGCGTAGTAACCGGTCAGGATGGCCGCCCGGGTCGGCCAGCAGCGCGCCGTATTATAGAACTGCGTGAAGCGCAGGCCGTCCTTCGCCAGTCCGTCGAGATTCGGCGTCGCGATTTCACTCCCGTAGCAGCCCAAATCGGAAAACCCGAGGTCGTCACTGAGAATGAGCAGCACATTCGGCCGCGGGGCTGCGGCGACGGGGCCGCAGACGAAGAGGAGGACAACAAACGGGAGCAGAAACTGCATGGGGGGGCGGGTGCGCGAACTGAATCCGCCGGCGGGGGCTTCTCCAGCAGAATCTGTAACCTCCACCCCCCGCAGGTGCGTCCCCTGCCGCGGCCTTCTTCTCTATGCTCCTCGCCATTTCCATGTGTTCTCCGCTCCCGACCGCTTTGCGCTCGACTCCGGGAAGTCGCGCCGCCATGAAGCCTGCCGTGAGCGAAGACGACCAACTGGTGCAGGCCGCCTGCGCGGGAAATGCCGATGCCTTCACGGGGATCATCGCACGGCATAAGGGCCGCGTCTTCGGCATGGCTGCGAAATATGCACGCAATCACCACGAACTCGAAGACCTCGCCCAGGACATCTTCATTCGCGTCTGGCGCGGCCTCACCACATGGAGCCGCAAGGCACCGTTCGAGCACTGGCTCACCCGTGTCGCGGTCCGCGCCTGCTTCGACTTTCTCCGCAAGCACCGCCGCCGCCGCGAATCCGAAGTCTCGCACGACGAAATCCCCGAATACCTCCATCTCCATGAAGGCGCGTCGCCCGGTGAGCAGGCGGAAAACCACGCGCTGGTCCTGGTGCGCCGCGCCATGACCCGGCTGCATCCGAAGGAGCAGCTCATCCTCACCCTGCTGGAACTCGAGGATAAAACCGTGCGCGAGGTCTCCGCATTGACCGGCTGGAGCGAGGGCAACGTCAAAGTCCGCGCCCACCGCGCCCGCGCCAGTCTGAAGGCCGCCGTCGAAACCATTCGCCAGGAGAAGACATGAACTTTTGAACAGGAGGCCGCAGAGAAAGCAGAGACTCGAACAAATCGAATTCCCGCCCCACAACCTCACGCACATCCATAAACCCAAATCCCAAGCCCTCTGCTCCCTCCGCTTCCTCCTGTTTAAAATCTGAACCCGACTTCGCCGCCATGCACGACAACGAACTGAGCGAACTTCTGTCCCGCGCCCGCACCGCCGGCGCACGGCTTGATGCATCGCGCGCGGAGCTGGCGTTTGAAACGCGCATGGCCGCGGTCGTTCGCGGCACCGCGCAGGACACCGGTCCCGCTGACAAATTCCATGCATGGCTGCGCGCCGTCATTGGACTTGCGGCGGCAGCAGGCATCATGCTGTTCCTTTTCATCACCGGACGCGGCGACGTGGAATCCGCCGACACCCTCCATGCCTTCTGGACCGACAGCGCCGCGGCGTGGGATTTGCAACTCTTCGACTGACAGGCTTATGAAATGGCTCACCCGCCTCTCCATCCTCGCCGTCTTCGTGCTTGGCGCCATTACCGGCGCGCCGCTGGGCATGAAGATCGAGCGCGACCGGATTCTCAAAATGCAGCGCAACGGCCCCGCGTCGCTCATGGAAAATGCGCTCAAGCACATCAGCAGCGAGGTCAAACTCGACCGCCCGCAGTACGAACAGATGCGCGGCGTGCTGGAAAAAGCCCAGCCGGCTCTGATCGCCGCGGAGCAGGAGCGCCGGGAGAAAACCGTCGGCATCATGGAAAACGTCCGCAGCACCGCATTCACCTTCCTCAGTGAGGACCAGAAGCAGCGCTACAATTCCCTGCACGAGCGCATCAAGAGCAAGCTCGCTCCCGCGGCGAATGCCGCCGCCGCCGCGGCGATGGCGATTTTCCGGAACTGATTTTGTCAGCGCGTACAGGGAATTCGCCTTGCCTTGCGGATCGCGCCCGGGGCAACCTGCGCTGGTGCACCCCCGCTTCCTCGCTGTCGTTTTTCTCACCGCTGTCACCGCGCCGGCCGCGCCGGTCATTTCCGAGTTCATGGCGGACAACGCCGGCGGCCTGACCGACGGCGCGGGGCGGAACAGTGACTGGATCGAAATCCACAACCCGTCCGCCGCGGTGCAGGACATGACCGGCTGGCACCTCACGGACAATGCCGCGGACAAAACGAAGTGGGCCTTTCCCGCCGTCAGCATTCCTCCAGGCGGCAGGCTCATCGTATTCGCCAGCGGCGACGGGGTGCCCGACGCCGGCGGTGCGCTGCACGCGAATTTTGCGCTCGATGCCGGCGGGGAATATCTCGCGCTGGTGGCGGCGGACGGCGTGACCGTGGTGTCGGAGTTCGCACCGTTTCCGCCGCAGCGGGAAAATGTCAGTTACGGCGTGTCGCGGCAGCGGTTCGACTTCATCCTGCCCGGCGCAACGGGTCGCGCCACGGCGGCCGCGGAGGGAATTTCCGGCGACTGGCGCGGCGGCGCGGCTTTTTCCGATGCAGCCTGGAGGGAGGTGACCAACGGCATCGGCTACAACCGGACGGATCAGCCGGTGGTCACGATTCCTCAGCCCGAACTGGCCGCCTACAGCGTGCCGGCCGGAACGCAGGGGAATCAGAATTACGGCGGCTCGCTCGGCATGGATTTTTCCGTGGAGCGTTCTGTCAGTGTCACCGCACTGGGCGCGTTCGATTCCGGCGGCGACGGATTCGCTCTGCCCATCCGGGTGCAGCTGTGGACGCGGGATGAAAACGGCACGCCTGACAACTTTGCCGATGACGCGGGCCTCGCGGTTTTGGCCGACGTTGCGTTCAGCGCGGCGAATCCCGGCGTGGCGGACGGCGGCAGCCGGTTCCTTGCGCTGGCTGCGCCGCTCGTGCTGCCGGTGGGCGCCTACAGCATCGTGGCTTGGGGCTACGGCGACACCGAGTTGAATGGCAACGCCGGCGGCCTCGCCGCGCTATGGACAGTGCACGAAGGGGAAGGGAGCCTCATCGCCGACGGCGGCGGCAGATTCGGCAGCGCCGGTGCCTGGCCGGCGAATCTCGACAGCGGGCCGCCCAACCGCTACGCGGCGGGAACGTTCAAGTTCATCGCAGGCGCGGCGGACCTGCGGCGCACCGCCTATCGCGTCGCGACCGGAACGGCGGGAACGCAGAATTTCGGCGGCGCGCTGGGCATGGACTTCAATGCGACGCGCACGCTGCGGGTGATGTCGCTGGGAGTCTTCGACAGCGGCAGCAACGGATTGAGCAGCACCCTTACCGCACAGCTCTGGCGCAGGAATGAAAACGGCACCCCGGGTGTTTTCACTGACGACACCGGCCACAGCGTCCTCGCCAGCGCGACGTTCACTGCGGCCAGTCCGGGCACGCTGGAGGGCGGCAGCCGCTTCAAACCGCTCGCCGCACCGCTGGAACTTTCGCCCGGCGCCTACACGATGGTCGCGTACGGCTACAGTGCGGCAGAGATGAACGGCAATGCCGGCACCGGCGCCGCGTCGTGGACGACCGATGGCGGCACTGCCGGCGCGATTCAATTCGCCGGCGGCTCGCGATGGGGCTCGTCCCCTGGCGCATTTCCCAACACCGTGGACGGCGGTCCGGCGAACCGTTATGCCGCGGGCACGTTTCAGTATTTCGACGGCAGCGACCCGCTCATCGCCACGAGCATGGATGCGGACATGTTCGGCATCTCGCCCGGTGTCTATTTCCGTCTCCCGTTTTCTGTCGCCGATGCGTCCGCGGTGGGCTCGCTGGAACTGGAAATGGCGTGGGATGACGGCTTTGCGGCGTGGCTCAATGGCGTGCCGCTCGCGGCGCGGAACACGCCGGCCCCGCTCACTGCCGCCGCCGCTGCGACCACGGCGGGCGCGGGCATCGAGAGCATCGCCCTGACCACGGCGGGACTGCAGCAGGGCGACAACCTGCTGGCCATTCACGGACTCAACGCCACAGCGGATGACGCCGATTTTCTGGCGCGTGCCCGGCTCACCGGATTCTCCGCGGCCACGCAGGCGCTGTATTTTCCCGTGCCCACGCCCGGCGGGCCGGAAGGCAGCGGTGTGACGGGATTCGTGGAACCGGTGGCCTTCAGTGTGCCGCGCGGATTCTACACGGCTCAATTCGACGTCACCCTCAGCACTCCAACCGCGGGCGCCGAAATCCGCTATACCACCGACGGCAGCGCGCCGTCCGCCAACAGCACGCTCTACACAGCGCCCGTCAGCATCGCCGGCACCACGCCGCTGCGCGCCGCGGCCTTCCTGGCAGGACAGGAGCCGTCGGCTTCCACCACGTGCACCTATCTTTTCTCATCGCAAATTGTGACGCAATCCGCCGCGCCGCCGGGCTATCCGGCATCGTGGAACGCCATCGCCGCCGACTACGCCATGGAAGACAATGCCGGCGATCTCGCTGCCATTCTCGCCCAGCCCGCCGGCACACCGCTGGCGACGCTGCGCACGCAGGTCGAGGCCGCGCTGCGCACGCTGCCGGCCCTGTGCCTCACGGCTTCCGTCGCGGATGTGTTCGATTCCGTGACGGGCATTTATCCGAATCCGTCAGGCCGCGGCGATCTCTGGGAGCGTCCGTGCAGCGCGGAGCTGATTCCCGCGGCGGGGAGCACGGAACCGGGATTCCAAATCAACGGCGGCCTCCAGGTGATGGGCCTCACGTCACGCAATCTCTCGCTCAATCCGCGTCTGCCGCTGCGCGTTATCTTCTCACGGCGTTTCGGCCCGCCGTCGCTGCACTATCCGCTGTATCCGGGAAACCGGGTCACGCGGTTCGACAGCATCGCGCTGCGCAACAATACCCGCGACAACTTCGGCGTGGATCCCAACGGCACTTACATTCGCGACCAGTGGACCAAGGAGCACCAGGCGGCCATGGGCGTGCCGGCGAGCAGCGGACGATTCGTGCATCTCTTCATCAACGGCCTCTACTGGGGCGTCTATAACCCCACCGAACGTCCCGACGGTGACTACGCCGAAGAGCACCTCGGCGGAGAAGCCGACGACTGGGACAGCATCACGCTTTGCTGCCCGAACCGCGTCAAGAGCGGCACCAGCGCCAAATGGCAGCAGCTGCTCACCCTGGCGAACCAGGGTTTCGAGACCGACGCCAAGTTCCAGTTCATCCTCGGGAACAACCCTGACGGCACGCGCAACCCGGCCTGCGAAGTGCTGCTCGATCTCGACAACTTCATCGCCTTCATGGTCAGTGGATACTATCACGCCAGCGGCGACTGGCCGGGGAATTTCTACGCGCTGCGCCAGCGCGGGCCGGACAGCACCGGATTCAAATTCATCACGTGGGACAGCGACCTCGGCCTCGGCTGGGGCAATGTGAACGCTGACAAGACGGCGAGCGACAGCGGCGCGTGGTGGAGCAATTCACCCGGGCAGATCGAACTCGCCCTGCGTGCGCATCCCGAATACCGTCTGCGCGTGGCGGATGCCGTGCAGCGTCATTATTTTAACGGCGGCCTCTGCACCGCGGCGAATGCCGCAGCCCGCTGGACGCAGATTGCCGCCGTCATCGAGCCCGCCATGGGCGCGGAGGGTGCGCGCTGGGGCGACTACCGCAGTCCGCTGGGCACGCTGACGCGCTGGCGGTCGAGTCGCGATGCCGTCCTTAACGGCTGGTTCCCCAACCGCACCGGCATCGTGCTCAATCAACTGCGCACGCGCGGACTGTTTCCTGCGGTCCATGCGCCCGTCTTCAATCAGCACGGCGGCGCCGCGGCCCCGGGATTCGCCCTCACCCTGAGCGGCAGCGGCAGCCTTTATTACACACTCGACGGCACGGACCCGCGTCAGTGGGGCGGCGCGGTGCAGGCCGGCCTCACGCCTTACAGCGGGCCGGTGATTCTGGACAGCACCGTCACGGTGAAAGCCCGCGCCCTGAGCGGCGGCGTGTGGTCGGCCCTGACGGAAGCGAGTTTCCTCATCTCGCCGCCCGCGAGCGCGGCGAACCTGGTCATCAGCGAAATTCATTACAATCCGGACGGCGAAGATGACGCGGAGTTCATCGAACTGATGAACACCGGTGACGCCGTCATCGATCTGAGCGGCGTGCGGTTCACAACAGGGCTGGACTTTACCTTCAGCCCCGGCACCACACTGGCCGCCGGGGCGCGTGTCGTTGTGGTGAGGGACAGCGCGGCTTTCTCCGCGCGTTATGGCGCTGGCGTGCCTGTGGCCGGGGAATTCCAGAGCCTCACCAATCTCGACAACAGCGGGGAACGGCTCACGCTCCTCGCCATGGATGGCGGGAGCATCGCCGATTTCGTGTACGAGGACGATGCCCCGTGGCCGAACGATGCCGACGGGCGCGGCTTCAGCCTGACCTTGATCAGTCCGGCAAGCCATCCCGACTACGCCAGCCCGCTGCACTGGCGCGCCAGCGTCCCGCTGCACGGTACGCCCGGGACGGACGACGCCACCGCATTCACCGGCGACCCCCATGCCGATGCCGACAACGACAGCCTGAGCGCCCGCATGGAATATGCGATGGGCAGCAGCGACAGCGACGGCTCGGCGCCGGTGCCGCTCCGGTGGGACCCGCTGGCAGGCCGCGCGGTTTTTCGCCGCGCCCGTGCCGCCGATGATGCGCTGCCCGTGCTGGAGTCGAGCCGTGATTTGAATGGATGGACGCAGGACTGGTTGCTGGTCCGCCGCGAAGTGGAGGGCGGGGCGGAAGTGCTGCAGTTCGCTCCGCAGCCCGGGGCCGCGGATCGCGTCTTCCTCCGCCTGCGGCTGCCCTGACAGTTTCCGCCCTTCCCGTCATTGTCATCGCAGCGCTCCCTCCTGACAGGTCGTCCCCGGCAGGTCCAGCAGCATCAGTTTCTCCGTGCCGTAAGGGCCCTGCAGACGCGGCTCCCCTGACGGCCCGGTGACCAGCGAACAGCCAATGCAGTTCCATCCGGCCCATTCGCCGGTGGTCACTGGCCCCGTGTTGCTGCATCCGGCAATGGTCAGCCCGAACTCTTTGGCCGGCGGCCCGTAACTGTCGCGCCAAAGCTGTCCGTAGGGTGTCGCGGCGTTGTCGTGGTTCCGCGGCACCGCCCACGCACACGGGGACAGAATCAGCCGCGCGCCCATGTGCCCAAGACTCCGGCTGATGGCGAGTCCGTCAGCGAAAGCATCGGCACAAATCATCACGCCGATGCGCCCCTGCTCTGTCTCCGCCACGCCCAGCCGGTCGCCGCGGGAGTAGAGCGCGCGGGCGAAGTCGAGTTCGTTGAGCTTGCGGTGATGCAGCAGCAATTCGCCCGCCGCGGAGATGAGCACTGCGGAGTTGAACAGCCGGTCGCCGCTGCGCTCGATGATTCCGGCGCAGACCATCACGCCGTGCTGCACCGCCGCGGCGCGCAGCGATGCACAGGCTGCGCCGCCGGGAATCGCGCCGGCCAGTTCCCGCGCGGACGGATGCGTCCAGCCGCAGTCCAGCGCCTCCGGCAGCAGCACGATCTGCGCGCCGGCCGCCGCTGCATCCGCGATGCCTTTCGCCGCTCGGGCGAGATTCCGCTCCGGTTCGCCGGGTTCCACGAGCATTTGGGCGAGTGCGAGGCGAAGCGGTTTCATGTGGCAGGAATGAGCCGCAGCAGCGCCGGCGGGAAACCGGATTCTGCAAACTTCACTGCAGCTGAAATCCGTCAGGACAAATTCACCGTCCGCGCCCCCAGCGCGGCGTAGTCGGCCGGGGTGCATGTCAGGACGATGATCTGCAATCCCCGCGAGGCGCCGAGGTCCAGCATCCGCTGGATCACCTGCACGCGCGCCGGGTCGGCGCAGGCGAAGGCATCGTCGAAGACCACCGGCAGGCAGCCTTCGTGCGCCTCCGCGAGCACTTCCGCCATCGCCAGACGCACCGCAGCGGCGAGCTGCTCCTTTGCGCCGCCACTCAGGACATCGAAGTCAAAAGCGCCCGCTCCCTGCGCCGGACGCACCAGTTGCAGCGCTGTGAATTGATTGCCCTCAAGCTTCACCGCGGCGCGTGCGCCCGGACCGAAGAGACATTCCAGATACCCGGAAATCTTCGCCGCGAGCGGCGCCGTGAACTGATCCGCCAGCGACTGCTGCTCCGCCTGAAAGAGAGAGTGCAGCAGCTTCACCGCCTGTGCCCGGCGTTCCGCTGCGGCGCAGCGCTCGCGCGCCGATCGCGCGCGCGCCTCCGCAAGGGCGAGGTCGGCCCGGGGATCCGAGGTGCCGTCGCGCACCAGCAAACTTTGCGCTCCCGCGCGTTTCTGCTCCGCGGCAGCTTTGGCCTCGGTCTGCTCCTTCACCGCTCGCGCGAAACGGGCGCGATCCGCCTCCAGAAGTTCCGGCTGCAATTCAGCGAGCGCCTGCCTGGTCCTGGCCAAATCTTCCTCCGCAGCATTCCGCGCTGCGCTGCGAACTCTGATCTCCTCCGCGCGCGCAGCGTCTTCGCCGTGCGTTTGCATGAGCAGCCGCAACTGAGCCTCGCGGTCACTAACTTCCCGGCGCGCAGATTCCAGGCCCAGTTGTTTGCCGGTCAGGTCCTTCACCGCCTTCTCCAGAGACCGGGCGGCAGCCTCGCGCATCGCGCGCGCCGTCAATTCGCCGGACTCCGCTTCCTGCAACAACCGGCGGCACTCGCTTGCCGCGCCGGCCGCCGCCGCGGCATCCGCCGGCGCAGGAAAGTCCGGCACGCTCTCCGCCCGGCGCTGCACTTCCGCGGCGGCGGCAGTGGCAACGGAAGACGCGTTGGCCAGTTCCATCTCCAGCGTCGCTGCACCCATGCCCTCCAGACGTGCGCGCTGCGATTTGATTTCCGACTCCAGCTGCTGGCGCTGCGCCGCCGTCTCCACAGCTTCCGTGAGGGATCGCAGAGTGAGTTGATCCAGCGCCTTCTGCAGGGTCGCATTGGCATCCTGCACCCGCTTCCTTGCATCCGCCAGACTGGTGCCGCCGCCGGGACGAATTCGCAGACGGGTCGTGTCGCCGATGGTGACTTCGCTGTCTTCGGTCAGGGTCAGCGCTTCCCCGGCTGCGAGCAGATCGCCGTCCACCTGCACCGGCGCGTTGGATGCGATGACCTCCAGCCGGGCGGCCATCGCATCGAGTGCGGCGGCGGCCAGACTGCATTCGCCGTCGATTGCCTGGAGTTTCTTCAACTTCGCCGCGTCCACGGCGGGCCATTGCGCCAGTTTGGAATCCAGTGCCGCCAGTTCTGTGCGCAGCTGCATCACCCTGGCCTCCCTGGCGCGCAGTTGCTCCAGCGCTGCCGATTTCTCCAGCCGCTGCAGGTGTGCGGCGGCCAGTTCACTGCGTTGACGTGCGGCGCGCACCGCGGCGCCAGACTCCTTCAAAAGGTGCTCCGCCGACTTGTCGCGTTCGCGGCATGCGGTCTCGCACTCTGCTGCCTCCGCTGCCGCAGCCTCGCCGGGTGCGAGTGTTTCCTGACGGCGGCGGATCTCCCCGCGCAGCGCGGCGATATCTTTGTCAGCCTTCTCCAGGAGTTGGAGGCGTTCCGCCGCCTGCGTCAGGGCGAGGGACTGCGTCTTCTCCTCGCCGCTCAAAACGGCCAGCCGCGCCGCGCGCTGCTCCACGGCTTCCTGCTGCGGGCGCAGTTCCTCAAGCGACTGGCTGGTTTGGACAATCGCCGCCTCCGCATCGCTGAAGTCGCGCGCCGCCTGTTCCAGTTTGTCCGCCATTTCGCGCGCCGCGGAGAGGCGTTCCTCCGCCTCCTCCGCCTCCGCCTGCGCACGGCCCGGTTCCGAACCGGCTTTGACGTCGCCGTTTTGTTTGTAAATGGCGTCAAACTCCTCCCTCACCGCGGCCGCCACGCGGGCATCCAGTTCCGACTGCATGGCGGCGGCGCCGCCTTCCTTTTGCAGCCGCGACAGCAGGGCATCCCGCTGCGCATTGGCGTGGGCCGCCGGGTCGTCGCCGGCACGGCCCTGCCAAACCCAGAGGTGCGCCCACTGCTCCACGGCTTTACCGCTTTCATCGGCCAGACCCAGCAGTTCGCGCAGTTTCGCCTCCGCTTCCTCGCCCGACAATGTCGCCCCGCCGGACTCGGACAGCTTTGCTGTGCCGCTGGCGCCGCTGAAGCGTTTTTGAATGCGCCAGGACTTGCCCGCGGCGTCGAATTCCACCTCCACTTCCGCGTGTCCGCTGTGCGTGGTGGATTCCATCGCGCGATGGTCTTTGGTGTTCCCTTTGGCCCGCAGAAACAGCGCGCGGTGCGCCGCTTCGATGAGTGTGCTTTTGCCGGATTCGTTCGGTCCGCCGATGAGCGTGCGCGCCGCGTCCAGGTCCACGCGCAGATCGCGGTGCAGTCGGTAGTTGCGTACGGTGATGGAGCGCAGGCGCATCGGTCAGGCAGTGAGACGGGAATGAAGCAGGCGCAGAGCCGTGCGGGCGACGGCGGCGTCCTCCGTGTCGCCTTTCTGACGCTCCGCGAGCTGCGCCGCGACGCGGGCGATGAGCGGATCCTCCGCACGATGGGTTAGGGCGTTGAGTTCCTCCGCGGCCGGCGCGAGGCGCGTTTGATTGTCCAGTTTCAACCGCAACAGCCGGGCCTGCCAGGATTCGAGGAGCTTTTCCAGTTCCGCCGCGGTGGTGATGCCGAGTGCACCGGTGAGTTCCAGCCGCAGCAGATCCTGCTGCGCGCGCCCGCCGGTGAGGGATTTCAACTGCTCCGACAGTTCCGTGAGGGCCGTGTCGTCGTGGAACCGGAACGCCAGTTCGTGCCAGCCGATGCGGGCGGTGCGCACCGCGGTCACCTCCGGCAGTGCCCCGCGCGCGGCGGCCACGAGCAGCACATGCCCGGGGTCGTTACGGGGAAAGCGGTCAGGCTCCGGTGTGCCGGCATACCAGGCGCGCGGGCCGACCTGCTTCGTCCCGTGCCAGTCGCCCAGCGCGATGTAGTCAAAGCGCCCGTCTTCGAGTCGAGTGAGGTCGATTTGATTCATACCGCCGCCGGATTCCTCGTCGTCATCGTCCCCGCCGAATCCCTGCACGCTCCCGTGTGCGAGGACGATGCGCGGCTTTTCACTGTCTGTTTCAAAGGCGCGCAGCCATGCGGTGGTGTCCGTGTTCTCATGCCGCCGCAGCAGCGGGCACGGCAGGAGCAGCGCGGTGTCGGTTTCCACCGGTTCCGGTGTCAGCAGGATATGCAGATTCGGCGCGAGTTCCTCTTTCTGGCGCAGAAAAAACGGCTGCTCCCACAAACTGCCGGGGCCGCCGTGGTCGTGATTGCCCGGGATAAGAAAAACGGGCCGCTGCATCGCGCCGATGGCGGCGCAGGCCGCAGCGACGGTGTCCCTGGTGGCGGCCGGAGAATCGAACGCATCGCCGGCAACGACGATGAACTCCGCCGCGTGCTCCTGCGCCGCGGCACCGGTGCGCTTGAGCACTTCGATGCGCTCCTGCCGCAGCAGCGCGCGCTTCTCTGCATCGGCCACGCCTGCAAACGGCTTGCCGAGCTGCCAGTCGGCGGTGTGAAGAAAACGTGCAGTCATCGATCGCCTTGCAGGAACGGAGGAATGCACGCGCGGCAACATCAATTCCACCGGCGGCGGGCCGGCGGGAGTGTTCGCTTTTCAACCGCGGTCCCGCTGCATCCACTGCCGGATGTCTCCGCCCGATCTTTCCACCCGGCTCGCCATGCGTGAACGTCCGTTGGCGACCGCCGCCGGATGGCAGCGGTGGAGCGACCTGCTGTTTCTGCACTGGCGGCAGGAGCCGGAAACAGTGCAGCAAAAACTCCCGCGCGGACTGACCGTGGATGTGCAGGATGGTGCGGCGTGGCTGGGCATCGTACCGTTTTTCATGGAGCGCATTCGTCCGGCATATTTGCCGCCGCTTCCGTGGCTCTCGTGGTTCCTGGAACTGAATGTGCGGACCTATGTCCACGACGCGAACGGCAGGCCCGGCGTGTTCTTTTTTTCGCTCGACTGCAATCAGCCGGTCGCGGTCGCCCTCGCGCGGCGGTTTTTCCATCTGCGCTATGAACATGCCCGCATGAGCGCGCGGCGGGACGGCGATATGATTCGCTGCACGAGTCAGCGGCGCGGCGATGAAACGAAAGCACATTATGCATGGCGCCGCCCCGCGGCACTGCGGGAGGCGCAACCCGGCTCTCTGGAGTTCTTCCTGCTGGAGCGCTACGCGTTGTTTGCCGGCAAGGACGACGGCTCTCTGGTGTGCGGGCGCGTGCATCATGCGCCCTACCGTTTTTCCGGAACACAGGCGCAGGAATGGTCGGTCCGCCCGGCGGAACTGGCAGGGTTTGATTTGGCAGGCCCGCCGGATTCCGTGCTCGCGTCTCCGGGAGTGGACGTCGCGGTCTTTGCGGTGAAGCCGTCCGCGAAGTAAAGGAGCCCGCGCCGCCGCCGCATCGCGGCGTTTCACACTGCGGGCTGCTTCGACTTGAGCCAGAGCCATTCCATGATGCCCGGCCGTCCTTCCGCCAGCAGGGCGCGCCATTCCTCCGGCGAGAAATTCTCGTGCGCCGTCCACGGGTAGTGGGCCGGCTTGTCCGCGTCGACGGTGCTGGTCACGGACTCGATGTGATGGGTCGGGGCAAAGCGCTGGCGCAGCAGAACGGGAATGTCAGGATTTACAAAGGCATGCACTTCGATGAGGACATCATGTCTGGCGAGCGCCGCCACGCACGGCGCGGTGAAGAGCAGGTGCTCGAATCCTTCGCAGTCGGAGAGAATCAGCGCGCGGCGGCCCAGCGGAAGCCCGGCGAGTATCTCCGCCGTACACCAGTCGCGAATTTCGACACGGGACTGCACGCCGTTGGTTTCCGCCATTTGACGGCAAAGTTCTCTCGCGCGCGGATCGACGTCGAAGGCGATCACTCTCGCCTCCGGCAGGCGCAAAGCCAGGCCCGTGGCGTAGTAGCCCTCGGCGCAGCCCACATCCACCACGGTCTCATAATCGGTGCGCACAATGCGCTCCATGATGTGATGCAGTTCCCGCTCGTAGGACCCGAGCAATTTGGGATACAGAGCACTGCCGGCCGCCTCCAGGGACGGGTATTTCATCCCGTAAAACAGTCCGTGGCGAACCATGCGGTTGAGGAACCGGCCGCGCATGGCTTCGTCGAGCACGGGCTCCTGTTCGATTTCGGCCTGGCGCCACTGATCCATCTTGCGCGCGAGGCGGAGGAAGGTGCCGTTGAGAACCCGCCAAGTGAAGGGGTTCTTGAGCAATGGCGTAATGAGTTGACGGACTAGAGCAGCCATAGGTTTGGGTTGAGGGAGGTAATAATTACCAGAATTAGCGTGATTAAGCCAATTTTTGCAAGTATAATAATTATCTACTTTCTGCGACGCGCCTGACCGCGACTCCCGGCGATTTCAGCAGGAAATCCAACCCCCAGACGCCGGGCAGGCCTGTGGTTCCTCTCAATGAACCCGGAAATCTCCCCCGAGGGCGAGATGCAGAGCCACACGGTTATCCAGCCGGAGCCGCCGGATGGTCGCGAGGGTGCTGCGGGACTGGATGGCGCGCTGCTGACTCGCGAAGACGGTCAGCACGTCCGCCGTGCCGCCCCCGCCCTGGAAGGCTTCTCTCGCGGCGAGATCCGCTTCGCCGGCCAGCCGGGCGGCTTCCGCCATGGACGACTCCCGGGACCGGAGCAGGGTCTCGGCTTCGAGCGCGCCCTCGACTTCGGCGAAGGCGTTAAGCACGGTTTTTTGCAGCACCGCGAGGGACTCCGACTCCTCCGCGCGGCGTTTGGAGATTTCCGCCTGAATTCGTCCGCCGGTGAGGATCGGTTCAAAGACGTTGGTCCCGAGACTCCACACTCCAAAATCACTGTCGAGCACGTCCCGGAGGCCCGCCGTACTGGTGCCGGCGCTGCCGGTGAGTTTCAGCGACGGCCAAAGGGCGCGGCGCGCCTCCTTTTGGCGCATGCCCTGGGCGGCGAAGCGTCGCTCCGCGGCAAGAATGTCAGGGCGGCGCAGGAGAAGTTCCGACGGCAGACCCGCCGGAGGTGTGCTGGTTAGGGCCGGAAGGCGTTCCTCGCGGTGGCGGTCGCCCTGCGGGTACCGTCCCAGGAGAATTTCCAGCGCCCTCGCCGCCTGGCCCCGGGCTTCATGGCGCTGAGCGAGTGCGGCCTTCGCGGATGCAAGGTCACTGCGCGCGAGCCGGAGCTGCGGACCGAGGTTGTCTCCGATTCCGCCGACGAAGTGTTCCGACAGTGACCGCTCCGTCCGTTCCAGTACGGCGATTGCCTCTTTGGCCAGTTCCACCTGCTCATTGGCCTCCAGCAGCGCGAAGTAGGCCCGTGCCGTTTGGGCCGCGATGGAAAGCTGCGCGGCATGCGCGTCGAGTTCAGCGCTCTGGGCTCCGGCCACGGCGGCGCCCGCAGCGGCACGGTATCGCCCCCAGATGTCCAGTTCCCATTCGCTGGTGAAGCTGAGATTGTAATTGTCCGTCTTCGTCTTGAGCACGCCGTTGGTGGCGCCGGGCAGGGGAAAACCGACGAAATTACGCTGCGTGGTGTTGCCCATGCCCTCGAGGTCCAGGGTGGGACGCATTTCCCCCAGCGCGCTCTTCACCAGAGTGCGCGCCTGTTCCACGCGCGCGGCCGCGATCTTCAGATCCGGATTGTAGGCCAGAGCCTCGGCCACCAGAGCGGTGAGACGCGGGCTGCCCATGCGGCCCAGCCAGTCGTCATCCACCCCGGCGCGCCCCTCCCGGGTTGCCGCCCACGAGGAGGGAGCGGTCACCCCGGCCTCCCCCATGCGGCTTTCCGGCGAGGTCACGCTGCAGCCTGACAAAACAGCGGGCAGGAGCAGGAGCGGGAGGAGTCGGTGCATGGAGAAAGCGCAAGGTCTTGCATCCTTCCCGGACACTGCGCAAGCCCGCGCCGCCGCCCGGCGGAACTGCTCAGCGCTTCGTGTTAGCAGTCACCGTCGGTCCCGTGGATCCGAAGTACTTGCTCCGCAGGTAATTCTCCGCGGCGTGACGGTTTTCGCGGTCCAGGGCGCAGTTGTAGATCAGAATCTCCGCCACGTCCGCGGCGAGCAGGGAGCGCTCTTTGTTGTTCGATCCGTCGGAGGTGCCCATGCGGATCATCTCCAGCGGCGCGTCCTTCGCCACGTCGGTCCTGATGTCGGTGGCGGCTTTCTGTCCGTCGCTGCTGATCAGACCGAGGTGAATGCTGCCGGCCGCGGCGTCGAGCACACAGGAGGCGATGCGGAACTCCGTCGCGGTGCCGTTGATGAGCAGCGGCCTGGTGCCTCCGGGGCCCGCCGTCAGTCCCTGGTCCTCGATGCCGAGTGTCAGGATCGTGCGATTCCCCGCGCCCCGGAGATTCATCAATCCCTGCGGAGCATCCGAACCGGTGCCGCGATAGACCATCAGCACGGAGACATTGCCCCCATCCAGGGCACTGCCCACCGCATCTCCGATTTTGTCGCGGTCGCGCACGCACAGTGTGTCGCCGGCGCCGTCGAAAGTGATCACCGGGGTTGGCTTGAGCAGCCCGGCCCCGGCCGGTGCCGTGCGCAGCGTGGGGAAGTTGTTTTCACGGTCCCGGGTGCTGCTGGCCGTGTACTGGAGGACGGCGAATCCGCCGCCCGGCGCGATGTCGCGCCACTGGCCGACCGGACCGTTAGGGAGCGTAACGGTGCCGCGGTCATCGGAGTAGGTTTCCCTTCCCGCATGGAACCACATCAGCAGACCTTGAGGCGGCGGTTGGGTGAGATCCGTATGCACTTGCGGTGTCAGGGCGGTCGTCCGCGCGGAGGACTGCGCCACCGCGAGCCGGGCCTGCGCTTCCGCGAGGGCGCTTTTCGTGCGCGCCAGTTCGGTGTTCGTGGTCGCCGCGTCCAGCAGGTCAGCCGGTGTCAAATCGTCACCGGCCGTGACCTGCTCCGGCTGTTTGCGCAGCGACAGCATGACGAGGCCCGCCACGGCGAGCAGTGCGGCCACGCCGCCGCCAACGGCCAGATTGAGATTGAGTTTGGTTTTCCGCCGGGCGCCTGAGGGGAGCTTCGAAGCCTGCCGCCGATTGGCGGAGGCCGGTCCGGGCTGAGGTCTTGAAGCCGTGCGGAACGCGTTGGTCTGCGGCATCTTCACCTGACCGGTGCGCATGGGCGATTCCACCACCGGCTGACTGGCGCTTCCCGCGCCGGGCACGGCTTCCGGAGTTTCCCCCGCCATGATTTGGCGGAGGGTTGACAGTGCCGTGTCCGCGTCTGCCGGCCGGCGCTCCGGCCGGCGGTGCATCATCCAGTCCACCCATAATTCCAGATCGCGCGGCACATTCGGCCGGAAGTCACGCAGCCGCACGGGCCGGCTGTGCAAATGTGCCTGGATCACGTCCATGACCGTTTTCCCTTCGAACGGACGGTGCATGGTCAGGGCATAATAAAAGACGCAGCCCAGCGAATAGAGATCGCTCCGGTTGTCCAGCGGCAGGCGCTCCAGTTGCTCCGGCGCCATGTAATAGATCGATCCCATAACCGTGCCGTCCGAGCGCACCGTCTGTTTCGAGGGAGCCTCGAAGAATTTCGCCAGGCCGAAGTCCACGAACTTGGAAACGAATTTTCCGTTCGCCAGCCAGGTGACCTGAATGTTCGCCGGCTTGATGTCGCGATGCAGCAAATTCATGCGGTGCGCGTTGCCCAGCGCATCGAGCGTCTGCTGCGCCACCTGGTAAAAATCCTCCAGTGTCAGGGCCGCCTGCGCCACGGCGTGCTCGAGGTCCTGACCGTTCAAATACTCCATGATTACCTCCGGTCCTTCCGGGCTGTCCATGTTCACATCGTACACGGAAACGATGTTCGGATGCTGCATCGCCGACAGCGTGGACGCCTCCTTGAGCAAATCCCCCTCGATATTCCCCATGGCCGCCCGCTGCTCCGCCGAGTGAAACCGCTTGATCGCCACATGGCGGCTCAATTTCGTATCCCATGCCTTCAGCACCACGCCGACGCCGCCCTGGTTGATCTCGCCTATGATTTGGTATCGGGATTGCATGCAGATTTCGGATAATTTCCATTATTATCATAATTAACTGAGTCGTCAAGAATACTTAAGCGTTTCTTCTAAATGAGAATCGCCCTGTTTTCCCGAGGCCGATCAGTCGGCTCCGGCCCTGCTGGAGGCAGAAAATGGCACCCCGGGACAGGTTAGTGACCGTAATGGCCGGCCTCGATTACCTGCAGCAGCGGAAGAAACTTCGCGTCCCCCTCGATGACCACGCCGGGCTCGAAAACCGCCGGTCCCTTCACCGTCAGGGAACGGCATCTCCGCAGCGACGGCACGCCCCGGGCGATCAGTTTGTCGAGTCCATCCACGAGTTTGTAGTATTCGTCATCGAGTTTCACGGTCGGCGGCACCCCCTGACGTTCCGGCACGAGCTCGAGCCGGTGGTCAGCGGTGATTTGGCAGGCATCGCTGCGAATGATCAGCAGATCGCCGGTGGTCTTGACGGGCGCGAACCGGTGGCGTTCCACCGCGATGGCGGCGGCGCCCTCGAAACTCTCAATGGCCGCACCCATCGCCGTTTCCAGTTGATAGACATGCGGCGTGCGTTCGTCGCGCGGGTCGGCGTGCTTCTCGTTCCGGATCATCGGCAACGGGATGATGCCGCCGCTGGCGTCGAGCGTCTCCCTGAGGCGGTCGAGGCGGATCCAAAGATTGTTGGTGTTGAAGTAACGGTGCCGTGCGATGTCCTGGAAGGCGCGTTTGTCAGGGGAAGGACACTGCGCGCTCTCCCGCAGAACGAGCCGGTCATCGCTTTTGCGCCGGGCGAGGTGGCCGCCCTTCTTGTCAGCCTCGGTGCGCGCCGTTACTTCCATCAGAAACGGTGCGCCGCTCTGCGCAAAATGACTCAGCAGCCGCGCGTCAAGGGTCGCGCCGAGATTGTCAGAGTTGGACACGAACGCATACACAATGCCCTCCGCCAGCAGCCGGTCGAGCCAGCCCGCCGCGAGACTGGCGTAGATGTCCCCGTGACCGGGCGGGCACCATTCCATCTCCGCATTGTCAGGCCATGAGAGCGGGGACAGATTTCCCTTAAGAATTTTCGGCACCTTGTTCTGCATCAGTTCCAGGTCCGCCGCGCCGCCGAGCGCCGGATACTTCCTCAGAAACGCCAGCGTGTCCTCCGAAGTCGAAAAACTGTTCATCAGCAAGAAGCGGGGCGTCGTGCCGCCGCCGGCCTGTTCGCGCAGGTGCAGAATCTGCCGCGCGATAAGATCGAGAAATGTCAGGCCGTCACGCACGGGGAGCAGGCTCTTGGCCTGTTCCAGACCCATGCCGGTGCCGAGGCCGCCGTTGAGCTTGATGACCACGGTCTGCCGCAGCAGCGCGCGAAATGCATCGTCGCTCACCGCCGGCAATGCAGAGGCCAGCGGCAGCTCCGGCACCGAAGTGATGCTGTCCTCGCCGATCAGCCCCGTTTCCTTTCGCAGCAGCGCGCGGTAATTGTTCTCGAAGGCGCGAATCGCCGGCTCGCCGAGATTCTCAGCGCGCATCTTCTCGGCGAAAGGCAAAAAGGGGTCGGACTCACTCATGCCCGCTGCCTATACCGCGGCATGGAGCGCGTCAATCTTCCGCGAAGTTTCCTCCAGGAAAAAACTTCGCGCGGCGTTCCTGACAGCGTCCATGAAGCCGCCGCACCATTGCCAGCGCCGCCGTTCCGGAGATCGCGATCCCTGGCCGCTCGTGTGGAGCTTGACCATTCATGTGTGGTTCGTCGGACTGGCGATGGGTCTGGTCTGGCGGTTTTGGGCAGGGCACGATGCCGTTCCCACGCCCGCGCTGCTCGAGCCTGGCGACGGCGGCGAGCGCGCCGCATTCCTCTCCATGAAACCGAAGCAGGAATCCCGCGTGGCCGCCGTGGTGAACCGCGTGAAGTCACTGCAATCTGCCATGCCGTCGGAGGTGGCCACACAGCCGAAGCATGCAACGGTGGCGCAGTTCTCACCGGTGTCGCAGCCGTATTTGCCAGGCGGAGGCTGGAATGGCGGTGTCGGAAAATCCCTGGCGCACGGCCAAGGCGGGGATGGCTATGGGTCTGGCCAGGGATTCGGTGCCTCCGCCTTCATCTGTCTCTGCGGCTCACTTCGTCCCCGTGTGAACGCTCAGACACAAATTCGCGGCTTTGATCACCTCGTCATCGTCCTCGACATCTCCGGCAGCATGCGGGCGAAAGGCGGCGCGGAGGAGAATCCGCCGCCGCTGCGCGAATTCATCAGCTGCGTGAGCACGCTTCGCGCGGACGTTTTCTTCAACGTCGTCTGCTTCGCCGGCAAGGTTGAGCAGTCCAGCGGTGACAGCCTTACCGCCACTCCGGAGAACGTCGCGTCCGCCGTGGCATGGGCGCGGAATAAGTTCCGTCAGCCGCGTTTCGACGAAGCACCGCCGGCTCCCGCAGGAACGTCAGGAACCTCGCGGCTGGACCTTGGTTTGCACGCCGCACTGCAGCATCGTCCGCAGGAAGTGCTGCTCATCAGCGACGGCCAGCCCGTAGTGCGTGAGGGAAACCGCAGCCTCCCGCACGGCGCCATCCTCGCCGGCGTGCGCACGGCCGTGCCGGACTACGCGGAATCGCCGGTGATCCACACCATTGCGATGAGAGAATCCGGCAGCGGCTTCCTGCGGAGGCTTGCAGCGGATTTCGGCGGCACTTATCGCAGCGCTGCCAGTGATTGACGCGCGCGCTCCTTATTTCAGCGACTCCATCAATTCAAACACCCGCGCCGTGTCGATGCCCGGCGGCTCCTCCGCGATGATGTAAGCCGCATCGGCGCGCGCCTTTTCCTTCCTTCCGGCCTTGGCGTGAAGCAGCATGCGCTGCAGCCGGTGCGTGGCGGCCTTCGGGTCCAGCGTCAGCGCCGTGTTCAGATAGCGCAGGGCGCGCGCGTCGTCGCCGGCTTCAGCGGCATTGGCCGTCAGGTTGTTGAGCATGCGGAGAATGATCGCCGTGTCCGCCACGGGCTTCCAAGATGACTCGTCCGGCAACTCGCCGATTAACTCCAGCAAATGCGCTGTGGTCTCCGATTCCGACAAAACCTTCCCGCGCTCGAAGGCATCGATATAGACATCCCGCGGCAGCTCGCCGGGCAGTTGCAGATGATTCAGGACGCGGCCGGGGAATCCGCGCAGGCTTACTTTGAGTCCCGCACGCCGCGCAAACTCGCGATGCAGAATACAGAGCGTGATCGGCAGCCCCTCGCGGTCGGCGATGACTTCGTTCAAGTAACTGTTCGCCCGGTGATTCATGTCCTCCACGCCGCCGTGAAATCCATTGTCGATGAACATCCAGCGATTCACCGCTGCGAGCAGCTGCTCCGGAGACTTTCTGTCCTCCTCCGTCAGTGCGGCCTGCAACTCCTTTGCCATGCGGTCCAATTCCGCCATGCCGTCGGCGGGATCGAACTCCGCATTGTCCAGCCGCGCGATGAGAAAAGCGGCGCGCGCGAGGTCACTGTCGGCCGGCTCCTTCTTTGTCAGCAGTTCCTTCAACTGCCGCGCCACCGACTGCTCGTGCGCCTCGGCGGCCATGCTGCGCAGCAGGGCGGCGCGCTTTTCCAGAACGGCGGCTTCCCGCTCCATGATTTGCAGCGTCGTGTCAGGATATGCGGCGAGCGTCTCCAGCGCTTCCGGGCTGAGCGATTCGCCGCGGGCGGCACTGTTTGTCAGGGCCGCGATGGCGTCCGCCACCGGATCGGCGCCGGCGGTTTCCCGGCTGACGCGAAAGCCCTTAAAGTCCGGCTCCGTGTGGCGGAACTTGGCCAGGCCGGCGCGGCCGGTGCGCAGCGCCGTGTCTTCGCTCGTGATGACCAGTTCGCCGTTCACAAAACACTGGATGCGCTCCGCCTCCAGCCGCACGCGCAGATGATTCCACTCGCCGGGCTGGTAGGCGGCGTGCCGCGTCTGCGCGAGGATGTTCCACGATGAAACGTCAGGCCCTTCAAAGCGCGTCAGCCGCAGCCCGCCGCTGCTGGGATAGAATCCGTAATGCGTGTCCGCGCCGTCGCTGCAGAAGATCAGCCCCGCGGCGCCGGTCTCGTCATCCAGCTTCACGCGCACGGAAATTTCGTACGGCAGCGCCGGCGGCTCCGTCTGGTGAATGCACAGCGCCCGTCCGCCGAACGAGGTGAAATCCTGACTCCGCGCGCGGATCACGCCCGCGCGCTGCGACCACAGCGCGCCCGTCGTCTTCCACACCTTCTCACTCAGCGCGCCGATCGTCAGCCAGTTCTTCATCGCCACCGGCGCGGGCTTTCCCATGAGCGCCTTCAATTCATCCACCGGCACGGCGAATCCCAGGTTATCCGTCAGGGCGCTTTTCATGGAAACGATGCCAATCACTTTGCCTTCCTTGTCGAGCAGCGGCCCGCCGCTGTTGCCGCGCTCCACCGGCATGGCGACCTGCACCAGTTTGTTGCCATCCACTTCCTGCATCGCGCTCACCACGCCCTCGACCACGCTGAACTTCAGCCCCAGCGGATTGCCCATCGCCGCCACATAGTCGCCCTGGGCGAGTTGTGAGGAATCGCCCAGCTCCAGCGCCGTCAGGCCCTGCGCGCCGACGCGGAGAATGGCCAGATCCTTCTCGCGGTTCCACGCATGGATCGCGGTCACCTCCAGCTTCGTGCCGTCCGGCAGGGAAACCTTCAGCGGCCGCGCGTCGCCGATCACATGCATGTTCGTCGCGATCAGTCCGTCCGCCGCGATGACAAACCCCGTGCCCACGCCGGCGATTTCCCCATCACGCCCCGCCGGCTCGATGCTCACCAGCGAGGGTCGCGTGCGTTTCGCCAGGTCCGCCGCGCGCGGAGTGTCAGGCTTCTCGTCGTCCGCAGCGCGGACGGAGAGCAGCGGAAGGAGCAGAAGCAGCAGTCGTCTCATGACGTCTCATAACGCTGCCACGGGACGATGTCACCGGCGAATGCCCTGTGACAGGCGCCGGTGCATTCGCCGCCATCACTTCGGCGATGGTCGCTCACGCGAAAATCCCGCGCGCCGGGTTCGCTGAATGAGATTGCGGGTTGCGCATCCATTACTCTCCGTCCGCCGGATGCAGCAGAAACGCCGGGTGTTTCTCCCACTTCTCACGCTCCAGCGCGGTGAAGGGCGCGGCATAGAAAGCGGCGCGCGCGGCCTGCGGGTCGGCGTCCATCCATGCGGGCAGCAGGCCCTCCAGCGCGGCGCGCTGCACGTTCGCATCCGGGATGCGCTGATAAAGTTCCACCGCTTCCCTCACATGACCGGCGCGCGCCATTTCCGGCAGGAGACGCGGCGCGGCGGCGGTGAGAGCGGCGGGGGAATGCCCGTCCCGCTCGCTGCCGTTGCCGAGTTCCATGAGGTAGGAAAGGCCCCGGCTGTGCTGCGGATCGAGCATGGCAAGAAGTCCGCTCGCTGCGAGCGCGGCGTGCTCCGGCCAGATGCTGGGATCCAGGATAGTCGCGCCATTTACTTCGACACTTTCCGCGAACAGCACAAAGGAATCCCGCTCCGCCAGCGCCTCCGCCAGTTGCCGTTTCGCCGGGCTGTCCGCCAAAGCCAGGCAGCCCTGCACGAAGTTCGGCACGTCCTCATCCGCCGCCCTCGTGTCCGAGCCTGGCGTAACGTTGAGATCGCCGCGCGCCAAGCTTGTCAGGGCGGCGGCGAGGCTTTCCTGCTGGGTTAGGGAAAGACCGCGCGCCAACTTCGTGCGATCCCCTTCGTGAGCACCGATAAACTTCACCCATGCCCGCGCCGAACCGATTCCGGGGAATTGCTCGCCGGCCTGGAGCACGAAATCCCACGCCGCCTGCGGATCGCTGCGGGCCATGACACTGGCGGTTTCGTCCACGGCCCTCCCGCGCAACGCGCCGGACGGCATTTTGAGAATGGCGGTGCTCGCGGCGGCGGGATCGAGCGCGGCCCATTCACCGATCGTGTTGTACGGCGAGGCGAAGGGATCCGCCCCCTCCAGCGAGCCGCGCTTCATGGATTCCGCCAGCCGCTGCCATGCGTTCGCCTCCGACTCCGTTTCTTCCGGCGGCGGCGCGAGCGGATCGGGCAGCGGCTCCTGCGGCGGGGCGAGCCGGACGGCCAGCAACAGCAGGGCCAGTTGCCGGGCGGTGCTGCGCGGCCACTTTGCGATCTCCGCGCGCCGCGCCTCCAGTCGCTCCGGCGGCAGGGCGGCCAGTTCGGCGGTGAGCCGGGAAAGGCGGGTGCTTTCTCCGATTCTGGAGCCCCCCGGCGCGGGGTGTGGCGGGCGCGCTCCGCATCGCCGCTCATGCTGGCGGCCCAGATGAAGGCGGCTTCTGCGTCCCGCTCCTCTCCCGGCCTGATGAGCCGCTCCACCAGCGCGGTGGCCGCAGCATCACGCTCCGCGCCCGCGGGGAGGCTCTCCATCCACTGCGAGGCTTCGGCGATGTCCTTGTTTATATAAGCGCGGCCCGCCGCATGCCAGGCTTCCAGGCTGCGCTCCTCCGGCGGCAGGGCATGGAAGAAGTCCAGCGCCTCCTGCGGATTGCTGCTGGAGATGTGATTACGCACCGCCTGGCCGGACAGCAGGTAACGTTCGTCAGGACTGGCCGCGGCCCATTCCTCCTCAGTGAAACCGCGCGTGGCCATGCGATGGAGCCTGGCGGTGGATACTAGTTCCGGGGGTACGATGTCGGACGGCGGACGATCCAGTGGTTCCAGGGGCGGCCCGAAAGAGCCGGCGATGTGCGGTGGCCTCTCAAAGAGCACATCGGCGGCGTAAGCCAAGCGCTGCGCCGAGTCCTGGAGCAGCGAAATGTCGTAGCCGGGTTTGGCGAGGAGCACCTGCGTCAGCTCTGCGCGCAGGTCGCGCTGCTGCACGGTTTGCAGCCAGGCTTCGGCAGCGTGGGAATCGGCAAAAAGCCACGCGCGGAAGCTGGCGCGCACGTTGCTTTCCGTGACGGGGAAAATGAGGGAGGAGGAGGGAGGGGGAAAAGTGCCGTCTTCGTCGGGAAAAGGAATGCTGGGAGTGATGGGAAAGGATGAGCCGAATTCTCCCATGCGGAGATAGGAAGGCAGGCCGACGTGGTGCGAGTCCGGGTGCGCCAGCCAGGCCTCGGCGAGCAGATGTGTGGTGAAAGCCGGATCGGCATCCGCCGGCAGCACTTCGTAGATTTCCTCCAGCGCCTGGCTGCGCAGCTGGCGGTCGGTGAGGGCGCGGGCGGCGGTCACGGCGGCGTCGGGGTCTTCGCGGGCGATGATGCGCACATAGCGGGAAGTGAGGGCATCGCGCACCTTGCCCGGCGGCAGGCTCTCGAACTCCGTGCGAAAGCTCAGGCCGCCGTAATCTTCGCCGTCTGCGCCAGGCGTTTCCAGTCTCTCCAGCAGTGAGAGCAGGGCCTGATCCCGAAAGGAGCCGGCGGGCAGGGCTTTGGTGGTTTGCAATGCCTCCGCAAAGGGAAGGTGCCACAGGACACTGATGAAGCTCCTACGGTCGTCCGCGGCCGCTGCAAGGTGGAGGAACTGCGCGGTGCCCAGAGCCGCCAGCAACACATCTCTGGTGATGTCAGGCAAACCGGAGACATCACCTTCCTGCAGGCTGGCGCCCTTGAGCAGCGGCGCCAGGGAATCAAGCATCGCCGGCTGGCGCACGAGCATTTCGCGCGCGGCGATGCGGACCAGCCAAGGCCATTTGAGCCGCAGCGGCTCCAGCGCGGCCACGCCGCGCACTTCCGCCAGAGCGAGCACGGCGAGCCGGCGCGTGTCGTAGTCGTATTGGAACTCCCCCGACTCCACGAACGCGAGCATTTCCGCCGGGTCCAGCTCCGCCCACCGCAGCAGCAGCGCCCGCAGCAGCGGGGTGATGGTATCCGGCGGCGGCTCGGCAAACGGGTCCGCCGGTTCTCCCGACTGCGCCGCGCGCTGCCTTCGCGCCAGCGCCTCCACCAGCGGCAGGAGGTCCGCCGTCTTCATGTGAGGCAGTGCCGCGGCGAGCGCGGTGAGCTTGTCAGGCACAGACAGCGTCGTCAACGATTCCGCCATGGGCACGGTGGGGGAAGCCAAAGCTTTTTCCATCTGCGCCTGTGATGGCTGTATGCCGGACGGCCCTGCCGTTTCCCCGCTGACAACCATCCGCTGCAATCCCGCCCCCGCCGCCATACATCCCGCGGCCGCGGCGATCAAACGCCAGCCGCGCAGAAAAACGGGACGAACGGGGAACATGTGGGCATGGTAACAGGCTGCGCCGTGATGTCACCGGCGAATGGCGGCGGCTGGAGACTCCGACTGCCGCGAATTAGTTCGGTATGCCTGTGAAGCTGGCGGCCGTAGCGAGAGCGGCGTCAATCACTTTCCACCGACAACGGCTACTTTCATCGGGCCGACGAGCAGCCGGTGTTCGCCGTTCACCAGCGCCGCAATGGAGCAGACGGAGTCCCCGTCCAGTGGAGAGGATTGCAGCATTTTTCCCGTGGAAGTGAACTCCCTTGATTCGCCGGACTTCAAAACAAAAGCCCCTTCAGGCAACGTACCGTCTGGAATCTTTCCTGACCACAATCTGTTACCGGTTTGCTCCACATGGACTTGGCGGGGGATGCTCAGCTCCGCCGGTTTCTCGTCCAGGTTGGTAACCTTCCATGTAGTTTTGGCATTATAGAAGTGGTCCTGCGCTTTGCCCGGTGCCGCCTTTGTAAGTTCCCTGTGCGCCTCAAACATCACCGGCATTCCGTGTGTCGAAGAATAATGAAAAGAGTCAGGGGAATTGGTGCTCGCCCAGCGTCCGGCGAAGAAGCCCCCGGCTCCTGTGATCATTGCGATGAAGAGGCCGAGTCTCATGGCGGGCAGATCATTGCATCGGCAGCGTCAGATTCACGCGCTTGCCGCCGCGGAGCACGGTGGCTTTGAGCTTTTCGCCGGCCTGGTGTTTTTGCAGCAGGTGACCGATGAGGGCGCCTTCGCTCATGCGGTTGGTGAGGCTGTCGATTTCCACCAGCACGTCATCTTTTTGCCAGCCGGCGTTCTTGGCGGCGGCGTGTTTGTTGTATTGGCCGACGTGTTTGACGCGGAGAGCGAGTTTGTCTTTTTCCACGCCGAGCGGGCCGCGTTCGGCATCCGGCACGTCTTCGAAAACCAGGCCGCCGGTGGCCATGCCGCGCATGTCCCATGTGCCGACGCGGCGCGAGATGTCGGACTGACTGCGCCAGCCCGCAGGCAGGGTGAGATTGAGTTTGGCGGCGCCGCTGCCGCGTTTGACGCTGGCTTCGAGGCTGCCCTCCGCGGGTGCGCGGTGGAGCACCCAGCTGAGGTCGGCGCTGGAGATCAGAATCTGGCCCTCGAACGAGGTAATGTTGTCGCCGGGCTTGAAACCGGCTCGGTCCGCCGGTGAGCCGGCGGCCACGGCGGTGACGCGCGCGGCGTGCTCCGGCGAAAGTGTGAGGCCGATGGTTTCCGGCGCGGGGAAGGGCCAGATCAATTCGTCAGGCATCGGTTTCTTCGCCTCGCGGGCCACGGTGCGCAGGGCGTCGCCGATCATGTGGCAGTGGACGCAGCTTTGCACCACCTTGCCCTGCCAGTCGAGGTCCTTGCTGTAGCGTCCGGAGAGCGAGGGAATCTCCACGGGCGTTTTGAAGCGCGTGGCTGAGCCCTGTTTTCCGGCGAGGGAGGCTTTGATGGCGGGATAGGATTTGTGCAGTGCGAGCGCCGCCTGAAGCGCGGCGCGAAAGCCTTCGGTGGCGCGGTCGTCCTTGTTCTTCTGGTGCTGCCATGAACCGAAGCGCCCCAGCACGGTGCCGTCGGCGTGGAAGATCATGGCCGTGAGCGAGAGGTCGTAGTCGAACTGGAAACGTGTCAGGTCGAGGGCGTTGGCGTTGATGACGCGCAGGCAAACGAACTGGTCGAGAAGCGGCGCGAGCGCCGCATCTTCGATCACCTGCGCGTCAAGTCCCATGCACGACAGGCAGGGGACGCAACGCAAGACGACGAGGAGAGGTTTACCCGACTTCTGCGCGGCGGCGAATCCGGCATCCGCGTCATTGTAAAGCCAGCGCGCATCGTTCTCCATCGTGGCTTTGTCCTGACGGACGGCACCTTCGCGGTCCTTGACGGCATCGGCGTGGACGGAGCCGCAGAGGGCGGCGGCGAGGATGGTGAGACGGATTTTCATGCGGTGTCGCGTGTTTAAGTTGGAGTGCCGGCGTTAGCCGTGATGTGGTCAGTGCTCAGTGCTCAGTGCTCAGTGCTCAGTGCTCAGTGGCGTGTGGCTGGGGAAATTGACCACTGCGCACTGCTCACTGTGAACTGAGCACTTCGGGGCGGAGGCTACTTCATCATCTCCCCGACCTTGTCCTTGATGGCGTCGGCCCAGATCTGATAGCCCTTGGGGCTGAGGTGGAGGAGATCGGGCATGATTTCCTTGCTCAGGGTGCCGTCGGGCTGGAGGAAACTTTTGCCGATGTCGAGAAACTGAACCTTCTTCCCGTCGGCGAGTTTGGCGAGCAGTTCGTTGATGGCGGCGTTGTGCAGGCGGAGCTTGTCATCGGGTTTCTCGCCGCGCGGGAAGATGCCGAGGAGGAGCACTTTGGAGTCGGGGCACTTTTTGGCCAGACGTTCAATGATGGCTTTGACGCCGGCGCAGGTTTGCTCCGCGGGTTCTTCGGCTTTGCGGTGACCGGTGTTGTTGGTGCCAATCATGATGACGGTGAGCTTCGGCTTGAGGCCGTCGAAATTGCCGTGGTCCATGCGCCAGAGGACGTGCTCGGTGCGGTCGCCGCCGATGCCGAAATTGGCGGGTTTGTATTGTCCGAACGCGGCTTCCCAGATGGCTTTGTGCCCTTCCCAGCCGTGCGTGATGCTGTCGCCGAGGAAGACGAGCTGCGCCTCGCCCTTTTTGGAGATTTCGTTGAACTGCTCGATGCGTTTCTCGGTGCCCTTGTGAAGATCGGGCGTGGTGGCGGGGATTTTCGCGTCGTCGGCGCGAACGGTGAAAAGGGCGGCGAGGGACAGGAGAGTGATAAGAGCGCGTTTCATGGCGGCGCTGTTTTGACTGACAGCGCATGGCAGGGCAAGATGTTTTCCCTGGTGGGGTGCTCCGTTTCTGCGGAGGTTGCACCGCAGGTTGCAATTCCCCGGCAGCCGCGCAGCAGTGCCGCACGGCTGAGAACAAAATCAGCGCGGCGCGCCGGGCTCCTGTTCCCTCTGACAAGTCCTGGCTCCCGCCGGGCGATCACCACGCCGTCTGTTCCGTGCCCCGCCGGCTCTTTCAGAGGGACGCCGGCGGGGACGGAACGGTTCCCGGCGCGCGGCGCAGAACCTGCGCGATCAGCGGCGGCGTGCCTCCCCTTGCCGAATCCGCTTCTGCTGCGAAAGGCCCCGGCGGCGGGCGGTCATCACAGCACGTGCCAACCTCTTGTCATGCCCATGATCCGTTCGATTTCATTTTCTGTCAGTCTCCTTGCGGCTGCTTTACTGATGAGCCCCGTTACCGCGGAGACGAATGACCCTCCGTCCGATAAACCATCCGCGCCGTCGAAGCCGGCAAAACGCGATGCCGCCGCCGCGATGAAGGAATTCAAAGCGGAGATCGCAGCGATCCGCGCCCTGGGCATCAAGCTGAGCGCCGGGGCAAAGGACAATCCGGTCGCCGGCATGCGGATGATGAAAGTCACGACTGCAAAACTCGCCGCGGTGCGCACCGATGGACTGCCGGACGATTTGCGGAATGCCTACGACCGCATGGCCAAATTCTGGAAAGCGACGTCTGAAATCTACACGGACATGCCGGAGGACGACGCCGCGGTGGAGGCGTGGGCGAAGAAGAAGTTCAGTGACCCGAAGTTCGAGGAGTCGTTCAAGCCTGTGATGATCGAAGGCAGAACCGCCGGCGCGGAACTCGCCAAGGTCACCGCAAAGTACGTCATCGAAATCGAGCTGCCCGGCAAGTGAATCGGCGCGGGACGCGTCAATCGCCGCCGGCCGCGGGAGCTTCGTGCGAAACCGGCGGCGTGGCTTTCAGCCGAAGAGTTATCGTACGCGGCGTGCGACGGTCGATCTCCAGCGACTCTTCGGTCATTCCATCGGCACCGATACCAACTGTAAATGGCCGGCCGGAGATGCCGCTGATCAGCACTTTGCTTCCTTTGTCGCGGAACATAACCCCCACCTTGGGTTCCATGAGCCGGCGCACCGGATCACCGCCGGCTTCACTTGTCGGCCATTGAAATTCGACGCGCTCCAGCGGCTGGCCGGTTTCGTCATGCAGGACCGTGATCTCCGTCTCAAACCTGAAGAAGGAAGTGGCGACTTCCAGCTTCTCCCGCTCTACGGCGGCCGTTGCGAGCCCCGCGAACAGTCCGGCGAGCAGCGGAACGACGAGCCATGTGAAGTGCCCCCTCACGGGAGCAGTCTGAGCCTTCAGCCACGACCTGGTGCGGCGCGTCAGAAGCAGCAGCGGAATCAGGAGAAAAATCGCAGGCCGTAGAGCGGAGAGCACATTCTGTGTCCAGTGCGTGCCGGGGAAGAATTCCTGCCAATAAACGGCACCGTGCTCCAGTATGCCTGCCGCGATCAGCCACGCGCAAATCCCTGCGGTGAAGAGGCTGGCCATAATCATGGTCCACCATGCCCGCCGCCCGCCCCGCAGGAGACAGATGCCGATGGGAATGAGGAAAATATCGAGCCGGAACCAGACGTCCTGACGAAGCCATCGCAGCACGAGTTCCATTAGCGCTTCCGCTCCCGCAAAAACACACAGCCCGGCGGCGATTCGCAAGGCCGCAGGCGGCGGGGTCACGGATGCGGATGCGTCAGGTTCCATCTTCCGGAAATCCTGACCGGCGAATCACCGCCCGCAATCGATCACGCCGCCGCGAGCGACTCCTCGCGCTTCTGAATGCGGCGGCGCTCGCTGGCGTCGAGCACGCGTTTGCGCAGGCGGATGTTCTTCGGCGTGGCTTCCACGAGTTCGTCGCCGGCGATGTACTCGATGGCGCGCTCGAGGCTGAAGCGGATGGGGGGGGTGAGTCCGTCGCCTTTTTCGCTGCCGGCGCTGCGGAAGTTGGTGAGCTGTTTGGCTTTGGTGGGGTTCACCGGGAGGTCGTCGGCGCGCGGGTTTTCGCCCACGATCATGCCGGCATAGACGGTGTCGCCGGGGGCGACGAAGAGTTTGCCGCGGACCTGGATGTCTTCGAGGCTGTAAGGCGTGGCTTCGCCGGTTTCCATGCTCACGAGCGTGCCGGTGGTGCGGGTGACGATGGGGCCGGCCCAGGGAGCGTAGTGTTTGAAGAGGTGGCTCATGACGCCGTGACCGCTTGTGAGGTTCATGAGGTCGTATTCGAAACCGATGAGGCCGCGGGTGCTGATTTCGGCTTCGATGAGGCTGCTGGTTTTGTGCGGCGTCATGTTCACCAGCACGCCGCGGCGTTCGTTGAGGCGCTTGAGCACGCCGCTGACGTATTCCTCCGGCACTTCGATGTAGAGCGTTTCGAACGGCTCTAGCGTGGTGCCGTCTTCGTCTTTCTTTGTGATGACATTGGGCCGGCTCACGAGGAGTTCGAATCCCTCGCGGCGCATTTGCTCCACGAGCACGGCGATCTGCATGGCGCCGCGCGCGCTGACGGCAAAAACGCCGGCGAGGTCGGTGTCGCTGACATGGATGGAAATGTTGGACTTCACTTCCTTCATGAGGCGGTCGCGAATCTGGCGGCTGGTGACGAACTTGCCTTCACGGCCCGCACCGGGACTGTCGTTGACGGCGAATTCCATGCTGATGGTCGGCGGGTCAATGTCCACAAAGGGAATCGCCTCGTCGGTTTCGCAGGATGTCAGGGTCTCGCCGATGTCCACATCTTCAAAGCCGGCGATGCCGACGATATTCCCCGCCACGGCCTCCTCGGTCTGGTTGGTTTGCAGCGCGGCGTATTCAAAAATGCGGGTAATCTTGGCGCGGACTTTGGAGCCGTCCTTGCGGAGGAGATAAACGGTGTCGCCTTTCACAGCTTTGCCGCTGAGCACTTTGCCCATGGCGACGCGGCCGACGTAGTCGTCCCACGCCACGTTGGAGGCCAGCATGCGAAACGGCCCGTCTTCGTCCACTTTCGGCGCCGGGATGTGCTTCCAGATGCCCTCCAGCAGCGGCATCATGTCCGTGTTCTCGTCGGTGAGCTTCTCCTTGAAGAAGCCGTCGCGCGCCGAGCCGTAGTAGGTCGGCGCATCGAACTGGTCGTCATTGGCGTCGAGTTCCAGGAGCAACTCCAGCACCTTGTCGTGCATCATCGCGGGCTCGCTGTGCGGGCGGTCGATTTTGTTCACCACGATGATGACTTTCAGCCCTTCCTGCAGGGCCTTGCGCAGCACGAAACGCGTCTGGGCCTGCGGGCCTTCGTAGGCGTCCACCACCAGCAGCACGCCGTCCACCATTTTCATGACACGCTCCACTTCCGCTCCGAAGTCGGCGTGGCCGGGAGTGTCCACGATGTTGATAATGCGGTCGCCCCAGTGCACGGACGTGTTCTTGGCGCGGATGGTGATGCCTTTTTCGCGCTCCAGATCCATGCTGTCCATGCTGCGCTCCTGCACGACCTGGTTGTCGCGAAAGGCGCCGCCGGCGCGGAGGAGTTTGTCCACGAGGGTGGTCTTGCCGTGGTCAACGTGGGCGATGATGGCGATATTGCGGATGCGGGAGTTCACGAAAGTATGAAGGATGAAGGCTAAAGGATGAAACAGGGGGCGCGGGGCGCGAATTCACCGCCGGGCGAAGCATGGAGGCCTCAACGAAGCCAAAAGCCGGGCGGGAAGGGCGGCGATGATGGCACCATTCGCGGAGAGCGCAAACGGTGGTTTCGCGGCAATCCGGGCTCCTTTTTGGAGTTCACCGCGTGACCGGCAGGCGCCGGCAACCGTGCTTCGGTTTAAAACTCTCCCGTCACGAGCTGCTGGTAGCGTGCGCCGTCCGGTGTCAGGGTAGCGGTGGCGCCGGAGCCGCCGAGGTGGCTGCGGGTATTCCACGAATGGTAACCCGGATAGGGCTTGACCCACACCACCGCGGGCACGGAGCAGGGTTCTTTGTCAGGCACGATGGCCAGCGGCACCCCGGCGGTATTGTAGGCGATCTCCCATGACGCGGCGGGATCTCCCGGGCGGCGCAGCCAAGGATAGCGGTGGGCGATGGCGAGTTCTGCGCCTTTGTTGGGGACGCGCACTTTATAATAGGGCTCCGCGGTGCGCAGAAAGTCCGCCGGCGTGAGGCCGGGATCGGCATGCGCCGCCAGCAGGAACGCGGCGACATCGAGTCCGATCAGGTTGTGCCCGTGCCAGTTGCCGTTGGGATTGGCCAGCTTGTAGTGCTTCGCGTAATAGGCATCGAAACGATCACTGAGGAGCAGGCAGAGTTCCAGATGCACGTGAGCGCGGCGCCGGTCGAGGCCGTCGCCGGTGTGACCCATCAGGGCGATGGGCTGACCGCGTTTCACCGTCGTGCCGGCGGTGACGTCCATGCGGCGCAGATGAGCGTAGAGACTGTAGAAATTGCCATGGTCTTCGCCGCAGGGATGCTCCACCACCATGTAGTTGCCGTAATTGCTGGCGGCATTCGGCGAGACGAAAACGACCGTGCCGTCGGCGATGGAGAGCACGGCATCCAGCGGCTCGCCGGCGGCGTCGCGTTCCACCGGAGCGATGTCGATGCCTTCATGAAATTTGGTGAAGACTTCGCCGTGCGCCGTGTTGCGGGGGTTCCTCACATACCCGTAGCTGCCACCCTGCCAAACCTGCACGGCACCTTCCGGAGTGTAGCGGTCCACAAACATATAGAAGTCCTTCGGACGGCTTTGCAGAAGAGCGTCGTTCGCCGTGGGCAGGCTGAAGACCGGTCCGGTGCGGCGCGGTTTGACGGAAGCCGGATGGCGCAGGGGAACGATTGTGGCCGGTGGCGCCGCCGGAGCCGGGGCCTTCTCCGGCGCGACCGTCGATTCCGCCGGTGCCGGGCCGGCCGGTTCCTGGGAGGACACGCGCTCCTGTTCGTCAGGGCCGCAGCCGGAGACGAAAATTGCGAGGAGGGCGCACAGAGCGGCGGGCCGGGAGAGACGGGGGAGTATCATGCGGAGTCGGACAAAGGCGCGGCGCAGGACTATCGTCGCTTCTCATCCTCGCCAGGCATGCCGTCGTCGAGCCTGCGGAGTTTCTTGCCCAGAATCTTGAGATCGTCGGGACCGAGGCCGCTCCAGACGATCAAGTAGCCGTCGGCGGGCACGCGGTCGATCCGGATGATGTCGAGCAGCTTGCCGTTGACGATGGTGCGGGCGAGCCGGCCCTGGTTGTTGGTGCACATCACCTGCATGGCGCGCATGCCTTCGTCGTTGAGCTTCAGCGCCACTCCGTAGCTGCCGCCGTCCTCCGCCATGAAGGCCTGAAAGGCGCTGAAATGCCGGGTGCCCACTTCAGGCATGATGCGGAAGTACTTCACCTGACCGTTGATGGTGTTGGGGCGGACGAACTTCTCGCCTTCGAACTCATCCCCCTCCACATGGAGGCCGATGTAGGCCGGCGGGGTCTTGCTTCCCGCGAAGGCGGTTTGCAGCAGACTGAGGATCAGGACGGTGAAGAGAAAGGCTTTCATGAGACCAGTGAACGAGGTCCCGGCGGAATTGCAAAGGAGGACTCAATAATGCGCCAGCTGCTCCAACATCATGGAAACGCCAATGAGATCCCGCGCTTCAAGCACGGTGGGCGACTGCGTCAGTCTGGCCGTGATGTCAGTGTCCGACAGCACCCAGACATCGTCCGGCGCACCCGCCTCGGGCGGAGCGACGGTCCATCCCGGGATGACGACGACCGGCTGCACGCCGATGGTATCCAGTCCGGAGGCGGCCAGCACCTCGTAGAGCGAGTGGGCCGCGCGGCGCGCCTGGCCGATGGGATCGGCGAGCATTTTGTGATCGCCGATGCTGAGCGAGCCGTCGGCGCGAAGGGTGACTTTCTCCGAGGCTCCGCCGCCGAGGCCCATGAAACGGGGAATGAGTGTGAAGACGCCGCCGGGACCGGCGAGCACGGAACCCAGCAGGTGCCCGCGCCCGTCCGTCAGGCCGTCGAACAGGACCCAGCCGCGCGCGCAGATGTCCTCGATGGCGGCGCGCAGGTTCTGCCGCGACTGGCGGCCGCGCCGTTCCGCGAGGAGCTGCCGCCACAGCAGTCCGATGCGGATGGCGGCGTAAATCGTGATGCCGCCGGCGACGAATCCGAAGAGCAGCGGCTGGGGCTGCGCCTTGAAAAACCACCGGGCGACTTCGAGTCCGGCGATGACCAGCACCACGAGGGCGATGATGGCGTACTCGGCGATGCGCCCGCCGATGTCCGATTCCCGTTCGCGCGTATGGCTGTCATCGAGCAGTGACAGGCGGGGATTGTTGACCTCGGCGAGCAATTCGCGGGCCGGGGATGTTTCGCGGAGATTGGACACGGGTCCCAAAAAGTAAGGGAGAAGCCCGCCCGCGCCAGAATTAATTGCCCCCCGCACCGCTAACGGGTGAGAATTTCAGGGCTGCGACCGGCTTCTGAGACGGCGCAGCGCTTCGCGGTGGAAGTGGGCCGCCGCGGGATTTCCCAGCCGGTAGTGCAGCCGCACCAGCACCGAATGACTCGCGGCGTGCGCCGGGTTTTGTGTCAGGGCGGTTTCCAGTGCCCGAATGGCGGAACGCGGGTCGCCCTGCCGCACCAGCGCACGGCCCAGCACGAAGTGCGCTTCCGGGAAGCAGTGCTGCAGTTCCACGGCATGCAGCGCGGCGGCGATGCTCTCCTCCGCGCGGCCCTGCTCGACCAGCGCCGCTGCGAGGCCGTGCCATGCGAAGGCGCATTCTTCATCAAGTGTCAGGGCGGAGCGAAACACCGCCTCCGCCTCCGCGGGTCGTCGCAGACGCAGCAGGATCATGCCCTGCTGACAGTGGAAGGGCACATGGCCCGTGCGGCGCGCGGCGGCCGATTTCAGAAAGCGGAGCGCTTCCTCCGGCTGTCCCGCGTGGAGCAGCAGCCGGCAATGGAGCAGTTCCGCCTCCGCACCGGACCGCCAGTCCGGAGGCAGAGATTCGAGCGCTGCGCGGGCTCCGGCGGCTTCGCCCATGGTCAGGAGCGTTTGGGCGAGAGCCATTTGATAGCGCGGTTCCCCGGGAGCTTCCGCCGTCAGGGCCCGCAGCAGGTCCGCGGCACGCTGCAGGCGGCCGGCGGCGGCATTCGCCTGCGCCTCGTTGAAGCGCAGTTCCCGCTCCGCGGCACAAACGTCAGGATTTCCGTCCGGAAGATCCACATACCCCAGGGCGGCAAACTGCTGCAGCAGCGCCGCCTCCGCCGCTTCGTCAGTCACGGACGGCGGCATGAAGGAGGCGAGCGGCGGGCCTGCCGTTTCCCACGAGGGAATCGTCTCCATTTTCACCGGCTCGACAAAGGCCGAAGCCAGCACCTTGCCGTCCATGTCCGCACCGCAGGGCAGGCCGAGCAGCTGCAGGACGGTGGGCGCAATGTCAGGAAGCGACGCCCCGTAGATCCGCTCTCCCGCTGCGATGCCGGGACCGTGCAGCACGACGATGCCGAAAGGCCGGTGCCACTGTGCCTGGGTGCGCGGATCGTTGGCCACCGGCCCCGGCCGCTGCGCGCCACTGACAAATCCGTGATCCGAGACCAGCACCACCGCGGTTTCCGGTCCTGCCAGGTCCATGAGCCGCGCCAGCATGAGGTCGTGGAAGCGGTAGATGCCCTCGACGGCCGGATACCAGTGATGCCAGTCGCGGGCGTTCACCTCCGGCAGCTGCGGCGGATGAAACGGCATGAACTCATGGCATACCTGGTCGATGGCCTCGTAATACACCATCATCAGATCCCACGGTTCGTGCTCCATGAGCCATGTGGCGGCGGCATGCACGCCGGTGCATTGTGCCAGGGTGCGGCTGAGAAATGTGAGGCGCCGCTGCTGCACGGGGTCGGACTGGTCCAGCCGCGCCGCGTCGTGCAGGAACGGCTGCAGTTCGGCGGCCGTATTTTCGCCGGGATGCCAGCGGAATTCCGCGAGCGTGGCGGCGAAGGATTCCGGCTGCACGCTGCCCGCCGCCAGGGGCCAGTTGTCAGGCGACGAGCCTGCGGGGGCGACGGCGAACCGGTCGCTGACACAGACGCCGCTCAGGCGCTCCGCCGGGTGGCTCGCGAACCAGCCGGCGCAGTGGACGCGTTGGCCCGCCTGGGACGCGATATTCCACAGCGCCTTGCAGGTCCGGGAGCCGCTGCCGGCGGGCCGCAGTCCGCGCCGGTCGGGAGTCGGCTCCACAAACCCGCGCACCCCGTGGCGCCATGGCGCTTTGCCGGTGGCGATGCTCGTCCAGAGCACAGGGGAAAGACAGGGCTCCAGCGTGGCGATGTTCCCCGCGCACCCCTCACGCACCAGCCGCTCCAGCGCCGGCATGGCGCCGCGCGCCCGCAGCGGTTCGATCACCCGCCAGTCCGCGGCGTCCCAGCCGATTACCAGAACGCGCGGCTTCATGCTTTTGAATTGTCAGGACCGCATGCAGCCTGGCTGTCCGTCAGGATGAACCGAACGGCCGTCCTGCTTACGGAACCCTGCCTCACGCGCGGCCGGAATCGCACTCTCAGCGCAGGGCACGGCGGCGCCGCAGGCCGGCGGCGCCGGCGGCCAGCAGGGTGAGTGCGGGAACTCCGGCCTCCGGGATGCCGGAGGACATGGTGCCGACGGCAAAACCAGGTTCGCCGACCGGGGCGTAGGCCCAGCGGTTGATTTGCGCGGGAAATCCGCCGGTGCCCGCGCCGGCCGTGATCTCCAGCCACGCATTGTTCGTGGTGGAGTTGGAATCCAGAAACTGCATCGCGATAAAAAACGTGCCCCCGCCCTGGATCTCGGAGTTGCTGGCCTGATTGAATCCGCCCGTGTCCCATGTGATTGCGGCAAAATCCGTCAGGTGCGGCTGCGGCACCACTAGTCCCCCGGTGGCGGCGCTCGTGCCGATCACCGATCCCGCAAGCGCGCCGGCATACCATGTCAGCACGCCGTTGCTGCCGTACGGGTTGACGTCCCAGCCGGCAACATTCCCGGGGGCGGTATCGAAGATGCCGTTTTCGATGTTGAAGTAGATGCCGGCAAAGGAATTCGGGAGCACCACCGGTGAACCGGGTGCGAAGTAATGCACCGCGGCATCGGCGGACTCCTGACTGCCCAGCGCAAGCGCCGCGCCGGGCACGGCGGAACAACTGAGCAGGTGACGGTGGAGACGCTGCTTGATCGAGTGAGAGTTCATCGAGTGGTGGCTTGACTGACAGGGTTTGAGGGTCGCGGGCGCGGCTTGGGAAACCGCCGCTCCATCTTCGGTGAATGTTCGTATTATGCAAATTCTAAGTTATCTGAATAATCAGCAACTTTGGGCCTGTTCCGTGAGGCCAAAGCGGCCGGGGCTTCCCGTCTTTCCGGTTCCGGCAGGGCGGGGAATTCCGCCGCCGCGCGGAGTTGACGTCGTGCAGGCCGTCCTCTAGGCTGCCCGCCCGATTCACGAACCCGATTGTATCCTATCCGCTTCCACTCCATGAAATCCCGCCTCGCCCCCATCGGTCTCGCATTCAGTCTGCTCACTCTGCCTGGTCTTGCGCAGGAGAATCCGCCGGCTCCCGCGATTCCCGCCCCCGCTCCGGCGCCTGCCGCCCCGGCCGCGTCCGAACTGCTTCCGCCGGCCCAGGGCGTTGCGGAGGAAGTTCCTGACGGATTCGCCTCCGAAAAAGAGCGCCAGAGCTATGCGCTGGGCTGGTTTTTTGCGTCGCGGGAAAAAGCGAGTGCCGCCGCCGGCGGCAACGCCGTGCCGGCGACCGATGAAGTGCTCGCCGGGATGAATGAGGTGCTCAGCAGCGGGAAGTCGCTCGACTACGCGCTCGGCGCCATGCTGGCCCTGCAGATTCGCCGTGCGGAAATCGAAGTGGATGCCGCCATGATCGGGGAGGCCGTGCGCGCAGCCATGACGGGAGCGCCCGCCAGGCTCACCCCGCAGCAGCAGAATCTCGTGATGCAGCGGGTGCAGACGGAACTGCGGGCCCGCAGCGAGGCCAAAATGAAGGAGCAGGTGGCCCGGACGCTGCAGGCCTCCAACGATTTTCTGGCGGAGAACGGCAAAGCGGAAGGCGTGCAAACCACCGCCAGCGGCCTGCAGTATAAAGTCGAGAAGCAGGGCGACGGCAAAGTGCCGGGGGATACCGACATCGTCACCATGAACTTCACAGCCCGGCTGCTCGACGGCACGGACTTTGACAAAGCCACGCAGCCCGGGCCGGCGCGCCGGCCGTTTCGCGCTCTGCCCAAGGGCCTCCAGGAAGGCCTGACGCTGCTCAAGTCGGGCGGCAAAGCGAAATTTTGGCTCCCGCCCTCTATCGGTTATGGCGAGTCGGGACGGCCGCCCCTTGTGAAAGGCAACGCTGTGCTGGTCTATGAAGTGGAGTTGCTCGCCGCGGAGCCGCTGCCGAAACCGCCCGCCGTCACCGGCAACACAGCGCCCAAGGCGCCGGTGACCGCCGTGACGCCCCCGATCACCGTGGAGATTCCGCCCCGGCCCGCCGACAAACCCGCCGACAAACCCGCCGATCCGGCGAAAGCTCCGGCGCCGCCTCCCGCTCCTCCGCAGGAGGGGAAGTAGTCCGGGCGAACGGGGCAGGGTCCGTTCTGTCAGGGTTCCGGTGCCGTGGATGCCCGGGCCGTGATTTGGTCAGGCCCACGGATTGCCGGCCTTGAGAAAGTCCAGCAGCGCCTGCGCATCCGCTTCGACGAGGTCGCCCATGAGGCAGACCTGGAGCCAGTTGCGGGAAATGAGATAGCTGCTGCGGGCACTGACAAGGAACCCGGCGGCCTTGAGGCGGTCCGCCACTTCGAGGCTGCTCACGCCGCTCTTCATGGGCAGAGTGATGACCGCAGGGCTGGCGTGGTCGAGCGGCACGACACAGGTGGCGCCCAGTTCCAGCAGGCCCGGGCGGATGAAATCGTGCAGTTCCCTGACACGTTCGAACTTGCGGGGCCAGTCGGTGATTTCCAGGGCCGTTTTGAGCGCCGCGATGAAATTGGAACTCTGGGTGAACGGCACGCCGTCCCCGCAGGCATAGAGTCCGAGGTCCAGATAGCGGGGAAGTTTGTCAGGTGCAGGATCCGCCGGCTCGTTGTGCAGCACAATGGCGAGACCGGGATACGAAGCGAGACCCTTGCCGCTGGCGGCGGAGGCCATCCAGACGCCGCTGAGGTCCACGGGCACGACACCGACCGTGCTGACCGCATCGATGGCGAGACGGATGTCGCGTTCCGCGCACAGAGCGATCAGTCCGTGCAGATCGTTGAGGGCGCTGGTGCTGGTTTCGCAGTGGGTGGTCCAGATCCAGCGGACTTCAGGATGCCGGTCGAGCAGGCGCGCGAGTTTCGAAGTGTCGAGGGAATGTCCCCACGGCAGGCAGAGATGCTCGTGAGGCAGCCAGAGACGGCGGGCATGGTCGGCGAGCCGCTCGCCGAATTCCCCGTTGCTGATCACCATGCCGGGAGCGTCGAGCCGCGAGATTTGTCCGGCCACGATTTCATTCGCCAGGGTGCCGCTGCCGAGCATGACCTCCGCGTAATGCGCCCCGGTGAGTTCGCAGAGCCGTCGCCTGACGCTGCAGACGTCCTCGATGAATTCCGGAGCCCGGTGCGAGACCGGCGGGCGGACAAACGCATCCCGTACGGCGTGCGGAATGGCGACGGGTCCGGGGAGGAAATTGAGAGGCTCGCTCCGCGGAGCGGGGGAGGGGGCGATTTGTTCAAGGAGCACGGGTGCTCCCGACTGGACGTTTTCCATGGAAAGATACATCGGCTGATACCACGCACCCTCGCGACCCACCAGCGGACCGAACGGTTCGCAGCCCATGTGGCGATAGAGTTTGAGCTGCCGCGTGGTGGCGGACATGATGGCGCCGTTGTGTCCGCGGGCCACGGCTTCACGGCTGAGCAGTTGCAGCATCCCCAGCATCACCGATGAGTGGCGGAATTTCCGGTCCACCGCGAGGAGCCGGATTTCGCACCAGCGGTAGCCGGAGGGCAGGTGGGATTCGAGGTCGGGAATCTTGCCGTCGAGCGAGAAGGGCCGCTGTGTGCGCAGCGCCACCATGCCGGCCAGTTCCTGACCGGCGAGGCAGATGATATAAATGTTTTCGTCGTGGAATTTGTCCACCAGCCGCCCCTCCTCGTTGCCGTCATGCTGCGGGATTTCTTCAGCGAACGTGCGGTGATTGAGGCGGTGGATGGCTTCCATTTCCCACGGCTCGCTGGCGACTTTGAAGGTGAGTTGCCTTGCCTGACTCATGCAGTGGAGGAGGAGTTCGTTGCGGATACAGCAGGGGCGGGAGCTTCGGGAGACGCCGGCCGCCGGCGGAGCAGAGTGTTATGCAAATTGCGCCGGTGGGTGAAGATCACGGTGAGAGCGAGCACCGCCATGAGCCCCAGCGGCACCGGACCCTCACCCAGCAGGCCGGCCACGGCCGGGGCGCTGAGAAATGCCAGCATGGCAGCAGCGGTCGCGCTGCGCAGAAAGGGATAGCTCAGCCCCAGCACCGCCCACATGAGCAGTGCCGTCAGGGGCGAGTAAAACAGAATCACGCCGTAGGCGGTGGCGATGCCTTTGCCGCCGCGGAATCCCAGTTGCGCCGGCCACAGGTGTCCGGCCACCACGGCGAGTCCCGCGCCCGCCAGCCAGAGATAAGTCAGGCCGCAGGCGAGCGCGATTTTCATGGCCAGCCAGCCTTTGAGAACGTCCAGCAGGGCCAGCACGACGTAAGCCGTGCGGCCGAGCACGCGGCCGGCATTGGTCGCTCCCGGATTGCCCGAGCCCAGTTCACGCAGATCGCCGCCGTGTTGCCACTTCACGGCATAGTACGACGGCAGCACGCACCCTAGGGCGTAGCACGCGAGGAGGATGACGCTGGCGGCGAGCGGTGACATCGGAAATCCGGGCCGAGACTAGAAAGCCCCGGGAGAACCGGCAAATGGAAAAGCGCCCCCGGCCGGCGGTGTCAGCGTTCCGGCTCCCCCGCCTTCGCGCCGGGATTCTCCGGCCTTTCCGGCGGTGCCGGATTGCTCAGGCGCTCGATGGTCTGCTGGGCGGCGGCATTCTCCTGACGGAGGAAATCGATGATCCTTTCCATCTCCGCGGCGCGCAGCGCGGATTCGGTTTCGGCTCTCTGCGCGCGAGCTTCCGCCTCCGCCAGCCTCCGCTCGAGTTCGGCGGTGCGGTCCGGAGCGGCGGGAGCGGCCGGCTGCGCGGCTCGCACCTGCCGCAGTTCGTCTTTTGCTGCGCGCACCTGCAGTGCGGCCCAGCACAGAGTCATCACCGTCCCCGCCGCGGCCGCAGCCAACACCAGGCGGTGCGTGAGGGAGAAGGCGGGCGGGCGCAGACTGGTTTTCGCAGCGGGCTGATCCATGAGCGCGTTCATGATGGGAAATCCCCGGGCGGGACGCCAGCGGATTCTCCCGCCAGGTCAGCCCGCGGCGGCAGGGGCGGCCGGTTTTCCATTCCCGTGCGCGCCGGCCAGGTCACGCGCCGCCATCAGGGGCGTTCGCCGCGCGGCGCCGTTTGAAGGCGCGACCGATGGCGAGGAACGGCAGCATCATCAGGTTGACCACACCGCCGACCGTCCGGGAAACTAACAATACCGGACGCATGGAAATGGCGAGTACGGGCCTGAGGGTCCGCTGAATGCCCGGGGACCTTCCGTATCCTATCGACAGAAAGAGAATCACGGCGATGCCGGCAAACTTCTGCCAGGCGGCGATATGATGGTGGGAGGGCGTACCGTCTTCGCGCGGCGGCAGGGGGCTGAGCCAGTCCATGAGCAGTTCGCCCACGAGGATGAATCCCACCCAGCCGATGAGCAGAAAAGCCGTGTGCTCCAGCACCGGGTATTTTTTCAGCAGGCCCAGGCACCACCCGGCGACCAGTCGCAGGGCCAGAATGCCGATGAAGACGCCGAGGCAGACCACCCAGAGACGCCGGTCCATGGCGGCCGCCGCCAGAACATTGTCCACGCTCAGGGACAGATCCATGATTTCGATGGAAACGATCGTCCCCCAAAATCCCCGCTGTGCCATTTTGCCGGGGTGCTCCGCGGCGGGTTCCTCCACCGAACCGGCGAAGTGATCGCACATCAGATAGACCAGATAGATGGCGCCGCACCACATGACCCACGGGGTTTGCAGAATCCAGGCGGCCAGCCACAGCGCCAGTCCGCGGAAGGCATACGCCCCGAGAATGCCGAGCCGGAGGGCGATGATCCGCTGCTTTTCCGGCAGGTGATTGGCCATGGCGGCGATGGCCAGGGCGTTATCCACCGACAACAGTCCTTCGATGATGATCAGCGAAATGATAACCGGGATGGCAGAGGCAAGTTCCGGCCATGATGGCAGGGTGAAGGTGGCAAATTCGGCGAAGGCAATCATGCGATAGGGAAGAGTGGGGGGCGTTAATCCCGTGCATCTGTGGCACGGCTGGGCGGGGCGTCAATGTGGCGCGGCAGCGGTCCCATGCCCGCATCGCCGCGGGCCGCCTGTTGCCGGATGGCTGCGGCGATCGCGGCGGCCAGCCGCTGCCGGTAGGCGGGATTGGCGCAAAGCCGCGCCTCCGCCGGATTGGATAGATAGCCGCATTCCACCAGGACGCAGGGGATGGAGGGATTCCGCGTCAGCCGCAGCCTCCGCCGCACCAGCCCGCGGCTGTTTTCCCCGGAACTGACCGCGGCAAGGTGCTGCTGAATGCGCCGCGCAAGGCTGTAGCTGTCCACGCGCCAGTAATACGTCTCCGGTCCGCGAAGCCACGAGGGACCGGCGTTATAATGAATGCTCACCAGCACGTCGCCGGCCCGGCTGGCGCGCGCCACGCGTTGATCGAGTTCCACAAAACGGTCGCCGTTGCGCAGCTGCACGACACGAAAGTCACCGCCGAGTTCCGCCTGGAGCCGATGCGCGGTGTCGAGCGCGAGATGCTTCTCCCTGTTGCCCGTGCTGCGGCTGACCGCACCGCTGTCGTGTCCGCCATGACCCGCATCGATGACCACCGTGCGAAAGCCGCGCGGCCCGGGGCGGTTCCCGAGTGCGCTCTTCCCTGCGGACGACGGCGTGGAGCAGGCGGTGAGAAGAAGCAGCGGCAGGAGGAGAAGACATTTCATGGAGAAGGAGCGAGCGTGGAGACGCGGAGGGGGATTGCAAGCCCCGCACAGGTTTCCCGGGGAATCCTCCGCGGGACCTGTGCAAGCCGTCATCCAATCCCGCCTCCCAGGCCCCCTGGGGATGCGGCGTGACTGTCAGGGGGCATCTAAGCCGGGCGTCGGGCGAACACGACCGGAGGAGAAGTTCCCTGCTGCCGCGCGGAACCGGGACAGGGTGCACCAGCCATGAATCTCCCGCGAAGGCAGCTGTTTCACACTTTGCAAAGTGTGAATCAACCCGCCGCTCTGTCAGAAATGGTTAACCCCTAACCCGGCGAAGCCGGAGCCAATCGGCCCCAACGGGGCCAGGCACCAAAGCCCGGGGCCAGCGACGCAGGAGCGCAGCCCCGGGTAACCAGTCACCTTTTGTCTCAGCCCTGACAGGGCGGGGCACCACCCGGGGCGGGGGAATTTGTCCCGCCCATTCAGGGCTGGGCTGCCTGACATTGTGGGCACGTCACCCGGGGCTGCACTCGTTCCTCGTTTGCCCCGGGCTTTGGTGTGTCGGCCCCGTTGGGGCGGCAATATCGTCGCAAACATGGCCACTTTTCACTACTGAGGCATTAAGAGGGAAATTGAACCCCCGATGGACCCTGATGAACACGGATACTCAGCAAGTTGTGTTCACGGGAATCCTCCTCCGGGGAGTGAATCCGAATTCATGCGTCAATCCGTGTGAATCAGTTTCCATTTGGCTCATCAGTTAAGATGAATTGTTCGCCTGTTTGCCTGCGGCTATCTCCGCTGCGCTCCGGTTCCCTTCGGTCGGCTGCGGTTTTCTTCCGCTCCATTTTCCTTTTCAGGATAAATGGAAGCGCCGCACCGTCAGGCTTGAATTTCCGGCCGGGGCCGCTTCCGGTGACTCCATGAAACCGATCGACCACTGCCGGCTCTACGGCATTCTCGACACCGGCTACTGCGCGCCGGATGCGATGTCCGCCATGCTGGCGGCGATGCTGCGCGGCGGCGTGGACGTGGTGCAGTTGCGCGCCAAGGATCTGCCGCCGGACCGCATTGCCGAACTTGCGCGTCAGCTCCATCCGCTGTCACGCGCCGCGGGCGTTCCCTTCATCCTCAACGACCATCCCGCGCTCGCTGCGGAGACCGGCGTGGAGGGGGTGCACGTCGGGCAGGAGGATTTGCGTGTTGAGGAGTCGCGCCGCCTTGCCGGCCCGGGAAAAATCATCGGCCTCTCCACGCACAGCCCCGCCCAGGCGGAGGCCGGCGCGGCGCAGCAGCCTGACTACATCGGGTTCGGCCCGATCTTCGCCACGCCCACCAAGCCGGATTACATCCCCGTCGGCATGGACGACATCGCGGAGGTGCACCGGCGCGTGGAATTGCCCGTTTTCTGCATCGGCGGCATCAAACTGGAGAACCTGCCCGCGGTGCTGGCCGCGGGAGCCCGGCGCGTCGTCATTGTGAGCGGAATCCTGACAGCTGATGATTCTGAGGCATATACCCGTGCCTGCACAGCGGCGGTGCGGGGCCGCCGTTAGTCAGACGTCCCTGGCCGGGGAGGAAGCTCCGCCGCTGCGCTCCTCCAGTCTGGCGCACAGCCACAATACGTCGCTGAGCCGGTTCAGCCACGCCAGCACCGCCGGCTCCGCGTTGTCGCCCAGCGCGGCCGCGGCACGTTCCGCCCGCCGGCACACACAGCGCGCCAGTTCCAGATGGGCACCGCCCTGGCTGCCGGATTCCCCTGGCACGGACCAGGTGCGGAATCCGTCAGGAAACGCCGCCTCCAGTTGCGCTCCCTCCTCCGTCAGCCGCGCCACCTCCGCGTCCCCGATGCGGCGGAATCCCGCCGCAGCGTAGCGCTCCGCGTTCTTCCTCCCCGCTGAGAGCTGTCCCATCAGCGCCACGAGGTCCTGCTGGGCTCTCGCGATGAGGCACTTCACGAATTCATCCCGCACGTGCAGCCGCGTCACTCCGAGCACGGCATTGAGTTCATCCGCCTCCCCCACCGCGGCGATCGCGGGGTGTTCCTTGCCGGCGGCTTCGCCGAAAATCAGCCGCGTCCGCCCGCCGTCGCCGTGTTTCGTCGTGATGCTCATGGCGCAAGACGCGGCCGCGGGGTTCAGCTGTGCACGCGCCAGGTGTGAATCGCCGGATTCACGATGTCGCGGACAAAGCGGCCGGCCAGCTGCGGGGTGTCGGGATGCTTCTCCGCGTCGAAGATGTAGAGCCGGCGATGGATGCGCAGCGAGTGGATGATGAAGCCGGGATTCGCGTCGCCGCGGTGGTGGGCGAGGATCGTTTCCTTCTCCAAATCGAGCGCCCCGCCCTTCATGCCGTAGTCGAGCATGAAGGAACAGCCGCTGAGCGCGGGAGCTTCACCGGTGGTCAGGGCATGGCTTACCGGGTCAGCCAGAACTTTGGTGAGGAAAGCCGTGAGCGCATCGCCGTCGCCTTCGTAATCCACCGTGTAGCACCGCGTCTCCCGCGCTGTGAGGGCCCGGGAGAGCGGGGTGTAGAGGAGGTGGTTGGCGTCCGCGGCGTGATCGTAGCGGCCGGCGACTTCAGCTTGCAGCGAGGGCATGTTCGACACGGGAGAGAACTTTGGCGTAGCCTTCAGTGAGATCGCCGAGATCCTGACGGAAGCGGTCCTTGTCCAGCTTCTCGCCGGTTTCGGCGTCCCACAGGCGGCAGGTGTCGGGGCTGATCTCGTCGGCGAGGACGATGTTGTGTTTGTCAGGGAAAAGGCGGCCGTATTCCAGTTTGAAATCCACCAGCGTGAGCCCGGCGCCGGCGAAGAACTGGCTCAGGGTGCGGTTCACCTTGAGTGCGCTGCGCTTGATCTTCTCCAGTTCGTCGCCGCGCGCCAGGTTCAGCTCGCGAATGTGCTCGTCGTTGATCATCGGATCACCCAGGGCATCGCTCTTGTAATAGCACTCGATGATCGGCTGGCGCAGGCGCTGGCCTTCCGGCAGGCCGGTGCGCTTCTTCAAACTGCCGGCGACGATATTGCGGATCACCACTTCGATGGGCACGATCTCCACGCGCTTCACGATGAGCGATTCCTCGCCGTCATCGCTCACAAAATGCGTCGCGACGCCGTCCTTCTCGAGCAGTTCGTAAAGCAGCAGACTGAGGCGTTTGTTGAGCCGGCCCTTGTCCGCGAAGCTCGCCTTCTTCTCCCCGTTGAAGGCGGTGGCGTCATCTTTGAACACCATGCGCAGTTCGTTGGGGTTTTCCGTGGTGAAGAGCTTCTTCGCCTTGCCTTCGTAGATCAGGTCCATCGCGGGATTTGAGGGGGGAGTGAGGGTTGAGCAGGCGATTATGAGCGCGAGCCCGGAGCGTCAACCGTCATTGCTCGTCGCGTCCCGGTGCCACGACGCAAACAATACCACCGGCGGCGGGCGGTCAGCGGGGACAGCCGGCCGGCGCAGGAGGCTGCCCCGCAGGAGCGGACGGAGCGAAGCAACCCCGGCCGCAAAGCCAAAGAGGGGAAGCGATGGGCTCATCGAACTCTGAATGCTCTGTGGAAGCGTGCCCGGAAGCGAAGGCCGGTTGCGGGAAATCCGCACGTCCGGTTTGACGGGGGGAGCGCGACGCGTCATTGCCGTCTCCTCTCCGCTCCACTGGCTCCCTCTCCCATGCCCGCTGCCGCCCGCCACAGTTATACGCGTTCCCTCACCGTCGAGCAGGCGGCCCGTCTCCGCGAAGTCCTCACCGGCCGCGGCTGGCAATTCGAAGACAAGGAGCACACTCTCTTCGCGGCCCGCAAAGACAAGACTGCCGTGGCGGTCTATCAGAAGGGCCCGAAAATTCTCGTGCAGGGCCGGGGGCTGGAGGATTTCGTCAGGTTCCTGCTGGAGCCGGAAGTTCTCGGGGTGGCGGAGCTGGGCTACGAGGAGGTGCAAAATCCGGCGATGTTCGCGCCGCATTTCGGCATCGATGAAAGCGGCAAAGGCGACTTCTTCGGTCCGCTGGTGATCGCCGGTGTCTTTACGGACCGCGACCTCGCGCACCGGCTGCGCGAAGCCGGCGTGCAGGACAGCAAGGCCATCACCAGCGACAGCCGCATCCGTTCCCTCGCGGACGCGATTCGTTCCGCGCCGGGCCTGGCATGGGAAGTCGTCAGCATGGGACCCGGGCGCTACAATTCGCTCTATCCAAAGTTCAAAAGCCTCAACCGCCTGCTCGCGTGGGGCCACAGTCGCGTGATCGAGGCGCTCCTCGAAAAGCGCCCGGACTGTCCCCGCGCCCTGAGCGATCAGTTTGCCGAGGAAACAGTGCTGCAGCGGGCGCTGGGGCCGCGCGCGAAATCCAGCGGACTGGTTCTGGAGCAGCGCACCAAAGGCGAGAGTGATATCGCCGTGGCGGCCGCTTCCATTCTGGCGCGGGAACGCTTCATCAACTGGATGCAGGAAGCCTCGGACCGCCTGGGCGTGGTGCTGCCGCGCGGTGCGACCAGTGTAAAGGCCGTCGCGTCTGAGATCATCGCGGCCCGCGGCGGGGAATTCCTCGGCAAAATTGCCAAGCTGCATTTTCGCACCGCCTATGAAGTGCTCGGGCTGCCCGTGCCTCCAAAGCGCGAATGGCAGCGTCCCGCGTCCGGCAGCACCACGGAGTAATTCTAATTCAGCCTCCGCCTTTGAGATCATCCCGGGCTCGCGGGGACGGCGCCGGATGAGTGAAAATACTTTGTCCGATTCAACGCCCCGGCGGTCTTATTTGTCTGAGCAGGCAGCGGAATGACAACGATTCCCCACTCCGCTCTCCATCCAACCACCCCACCACGCATCCCATGAAAATCAGATTCACGCTTCTCGCAGCCCTTGCCGGGCTGCTCACTTTCACCGCCGGCGCCCAGGACGAAACCCGGCGCCCCGGAGGCCCCGGTGCTCCCGGCGGCCCCGGCGGTCGCGGCGAAGGACGCGCCCGCTTCCAGCCCTCGGCTGAGGAGATCAAGAAATACGACAAGGACGCCGACGGGCAACTTTCCCGCGAGGAAATGCGCACCATGTTTGAAGAGCGCCGCAAAGAACTCGAGAAGAAGTATGACGCCAATGGCGATGGCAAACTCGATGAAGAGGAGCGCAAAAAACTGGAGGCCGAAAACCCGCGCCGCGGACCCGGCGGACCCGGAGGCGCCGGCGCTCCCGGCGGGCCGGGCGGCTTCCCGCCTCCTTCGGCCGAGGAGATCAAGACCTACGACAAGAACGGCGACGGCAAACTGGAAGGCGAAGAGGCCACGGCCCTGCGCCAGGCCCGGCAGAAAGCGCGCATGGAAAAATACGACACTGACAAGAACGGCGAACTCAGCGACGAAGAGCGCGCCAAAATGATGGAGGACATGCGCCGCGAACGGGGCGGACGCACACGTCCGGAAGGCCGGGGCCGCGGAAACAGCGCCCCGTCCGATGCCAAACCGGACGCGCCCAAAATCCCCGTTCCGGAATCCAAATAACTCTGAGCACCGGCCCGCTCGGACCACGGCGGCGGCTGCGCTCTTCGGAGCCGGCCGCCGCCGCTCTTTTGACGCCGGTGCCTCCACGCGCTGCGCTTGGAGCGCCGCCGGCCAGCGCTCTCCATTCCCTGTGGCGGAGCGGCTGCAGGAAATTTAGAACCCGGCGGGAGAAATGGCTTCCTCCTTCACCTGCCCCCGGGACCGCCGTCTCTGTAGGGCACGCCTCCGTGCTGGCCGCAGCGAAACCAATGGAGGCTTGAAACTTCGCCACGGCGCAAGAATCGCCGATCAAATCGGATTCGGCGCGCAGCAGACGGCGGGGCTGGTTTGGTAAGAGATGACGCGAATCACCAACACCAGTTCTCGACATGGCACACAAGAAAGTCACGTTCCGGGCGGCGGCCCGCGAGAAGATTCTGCTGGGCGCGGAGGCCCTGGCAGACGCCGTGCGCATCACGCTCGGCCCCCGGTCGCGCAGCGTGCTTATCGAGCGCAAGTGGGGCAAGCCGCTCGTGTGCAATGACGGTGTCACCATCGCGAAGGAATTCGAGCTGGCCGATCCGGAGCAGAATCTGGGCGCGCAAATGATCCGTCAGGCGGCGGAGCGCACCGGCGAAGCAGTCGGCGACGGCACCAGCACGTCCACGGTGCTCGCGCACGCGATCTTTGCCGAAGGTGTGCGCAACGTCACCGCCGGAGCCTCGGCCGTCGATCTCAAGCGCGGGCTCGACCGCGGCCTCAAAATTGCCGTGGCCTGCCTGCGCCAACTGGCCCGTCCGGTTGTGAGCAAAAAGGAGCAGGCCCAGGTGGCGACTCTCTCCGCCCACAACGATCCGGTGATGGGCGAACTCGTCGCCGACGCGATGGAGAAAGTCGGGCCGGAGGGAGCCATCACTGTCGAAGAGGCCCGCACCACGGAAACCACAGTGGAAGTGGTGGAGGGCATGCAGTTCGACCGCGGTTACATCTCGCCCTACTTCGTCACGCATCCGGAGAAGATGGAGGCCGTGCTTGATGATCCGCTGATTCTGCTGACAGAACGGAAGATCACGCACATGAAGGATCTTCTGCCGCTTCTGGAGCAGATCGCCAAGAGCGGGCGTTCGCTGCTGGTGGTGGCCGAGGATCTGGAAGGCGAAGCCCTGGCGACTCTGGTGGTGAACAGACTGCGCGGCGTGCTTTCCTGTGTGGCGGTGAAAGCCCCCGGTTTCGGCGACCGGCGCAAGGCCATGCTCGAAGACATCGCCGTGCTCACCGCGGGGCAGGTGGTTTCCGAAGAGCTGGGAATGGAACTGCAGAAAATCGCCCTGCACGATCTCGGACGTGCCAGGCGCGTGGTGGTGGGGAAGGATACGACCACGATCGTCGGCGGCGAAGGCCGTCAGGATTTGATCAAAGCCCGCTGCGAACAGCTGCGGCTGCAAATCAGGGACGCCACGTCCGACTACGACCGGGAGAAACTGGAGGAGCGGCTGGCCAAACTCAGCGGCGGCGTGGCCGTGATTCGCGTCGGCGCTCCGTCGGAGTCGGAAATGAAGGCGCGCAAGGATGCCTTCGACGACGCGATCAGTTCCACCAAGGCCGCCATCGCCGAGGGTATCGTGCCCGGCGGCGGACTCGCATTGCTGCGGGCCATGACGGCAGTGGACAGGGAGATGAATTCGGCCACCGGTGATGAACGCACCGGTCTGTCCATTCTAAAGCGCGCGCTTGAATCCCCCGCCCGGCAAATCGCCGTGAACTCCGGCGCCGATGCCGGCGTGGCCGTGAACAAAATGCTCGAAGCCGGCGGCACCTTCGGTTTCGATGCCGCCCGCGGTGAGTACTGTGACCTGATCGAGGCCGGCATCATCGATCCGGCCAAGGTGGTGCGCATCGCCCTTGAGAATGCGGTCTCCGCCGCCGGCATTTTGCTGCTGACAGAAGCGACCATGACCGAAGTGCCGGAACCGAAACACCAGGATCGCGGCACGCCGATCGAACCCGGAATGGACTAACCTTATGAATCATCCGACTGAGCACCCCGATCGCATCCCGGAGCAGTGGCGCAGCCATTATCGCCGGCTCCAGGAACTGCGCGATTATTTGCTGGATGCGAGCGGAGAGCACCTCGCTGCCGGAACCGCATCCCTGGAACCCAACGGAAGGGATCGCGCGGACGAGGCCGTCGAGGAATTCGATCATGGCTTCGCGCTCGCGCAGCTCTCCCGGGAGCAGGACGCCCTGCGTGAAGTCGAAGCCGCCCTCCGGCGCATCGAGGACGGCACGTACGGGTTCTGCGAGGTCACCGGGCAGCCGATTCCCGGGGAACGACTGCGGATCATCCCGTGGGCGCGCTGCACCACACAAGCAGAAGCCTGACACCATGAGCTCTCCGCATGATTCGCCGGAAGATGTGAGGGTGAGCGCTGTGAACATTCCCGCCGGAAATGTGGTGCTGGAGGGTGCCCTGGAAATCCCGCAGGACGCGCCCGGCCTGGTGATTTTCGCCCACGGCAGCGGCAGCAGCCGTCACAGTCCGCGCAACCGGTTCGTCGCCCGCGTGATTCGTGAGGCGGGACTGGGGACGCTGCTCTTCGATCTGCTGACCCGCGATGAGGAACGGGAGGATGCCGTGACCGGCGCGCTGCGTTTCGATATCGCGCTGCTCGCGCAGAGGTTGATGCTGGCCGCCAGCTGGGTGCGGCAGCAGCCGGAGTTGAGTTCCATGCGCATCGGATTCTTTGGCGCCAGCACCGGCGGCGGAGCGGCTCTCGTGGCCGCGGCCAGCCCCGGGAATGCGGTTCACGCAGTCGTTTCCCGCGGTGGGCGGCCGGACCTTGCCGGTGCCGCCCTGCCGCGGGTGCAGTGCCCGGTGCTGCTCATTGTCGGCGGCGAAGACGACGTGGTCATTCGCCTGAACCGGGAAGCCCTGATGCAGTTGCGGTGCCCGAAGCAGTTGCAGATCGTCGAGGGCGCGACGCATCTCTTTGAAGAGCCGGGCACGCTCGAGCAGGTCGCGCACCTCAGTGCCCGCTGGTTTCAACACCATCTCGGAGAAGCATCATGAACACGGCAGACTCAGACTACTTCAAGAACCGCACTCACGCCGGTCAGCTTCTCGCGGAGGAACTCACGCAGTACGCCGGCCGCAACGATGTCATCGTCCTCGGCCTGCCGCGCGGCGGTGTGCCGGTGGCCTTTGAAATCGCGCAGCGCCTCCAGGCACCGCTTGATGTGCTCGTGGTGCGCAAGCTGGGCGTCCCCGGCTGGGAGGAATTGGCCATGGGCGCCATCGCCAGCGGCGGCATTCGCGTGCTCAATGAAGGCGTGATCCGCAACGCCGGCATTCCTGACGAAGCCATCGAGCAGGCGGTGGCGGAGCAAACCGCGGAACTGCATCGCCGCGAAATGCGCTTCCGCGGGCATACCGGCGCGCCTGACGTGGAGGGCAAAGTGGTGATCCTTGTGGATGATGGCATCGCCACCGGCTCCACCGCGCGCGCCGCCGTGGAGGCCCTGCGGCAGCAGCATCCGCAGAAAATCGTCCTCGCCGTCCCCGCCGCCTCCACCGATTCCGCGGAGCTGCTCGGACCGATGGTGGATGAGTTCATCGCCCTCCTCCTGCCGGAAAACTTCCGCGCCGTCGGTCAGTGGTACGACGATTTTTCTCAAACCACGGACACCGAAGTCGCCGGCCTGCTCGCCGCATCGCGGCAACCGTAGCGTGGACCTCCGGTCGACCTTCTCCGGACCAGCAGCCCGGTCTTGAGATTCGCGATGCGCTCAGTCCATAAAGGAAGGCAGGACCGCAGATGGACACTGATGAACACGGATTGAAGCCTGAAATCGGATTCGCGTGGACACAACTTTCTAAGCATCCGTGTTTATCTGTGTCCCTCCGTGGTTTTCTTCGATCCCAATTCGTGCTCAGGTCCACCCGTTTCTGCATCCGCCCGGAAATCCGGGCTCACCGCCTCGCCCGCAATTCCGCCCGCAGCCGCTCCAGTTCGTCCAGCAGGTTCGTCATGAGTTTCAGCCCGCGCAAATTCATGCCGCAGGTTTCGCGCAGATGCTCCAGGCGGCGCACCAGGCGCACGGTTTCGTCATCGAAGTCAGGATGAATCAGGCCGCATTCCTGATACTCCACGATAGTCTGTGTCGCGACGCCGCTGACTTCTGCGAGCACTTCCAGGGTGTAGGCCGATTCCGTTGTGGCGGGATTCATGTCAGGCACGGGGATTGAAGGTGGAGACACTGCGCAGCTGCTCCCAGAGCTTGCGTTCGGCATCGCTGATTTGAGCGGGGAGCACCACGTTGACGGTGACGAAGAAATCGCCGCGTTCGCCGGATTTGCCTTTCGGCAATCCGCGGCCGCGCACGCGCAACTGCTGGCCGTCACTGGACCCCGGCGGAATGCGCAGCCGGATCGAGCCGTCGAGCGTCGGCACCACCACCTCCGCGCCGAGCACCGCCTCCCACGGCGCCGCATCCAGCTCGTGATACACATCCGCTTCCCGCGTCGTGAAGTCAGGATGCGCCGCGTGGCGGACGCGAAGATAAAGATCGCCCGCCGCGCCTCCACTGCGCCCCGGTTCGCCCTGTCCCGGCACCCGGATGCGACGGCCGTCCGTCGCCCCCGGCGGGATGCGCACCTCGAAACTGTGCGTCTCCACCGCGCCGGTGCTGCGGTTCACCGTTTGCAGGGAAATCGGCCGCTGCGTGCCGTGCATCGCTTCCTCCAGCGTCACGAGAATGTCCCCCTCGATGTCGTGCCCGCGCCGCGCCCGGCCGGACCTGGCGGCACCTGCCGGCGCTTCCTCCTCGAATCCCTGCGGAAATCCGTAACGGCGTCCGCCGCCAAAGAACTGCTCGAAGAAATCGCTGAACCCCGTGCCGCCGAAGTGGAACTCCTGCCCCTCCGGCCCCGCCGACTGCCACTGCTCTCCTGACCACTCCGGCGGCGGCCCGGCTTCGTTCCAACGCGCCCCCAGCTGGTCGTACTTCCGGCGCTTCTCCGGATCGCTCAGCACCTCGTGCGCTTCATTGATCTCTTTGAACTTCTCCTCCGCCGCTTTCTTGTCCTTCGCCGTGTCCGGATGATGCTGCCGCGCGAGCCTGCGAAACGCCTTCTTGATCTCCTCCGGCGTCGCCTCGCGCGACACGCCCAGCGTGCTGTAGTAATCCTGAAACTTGGCTGCCATGACTGGTTCTCATGTACAAAGCCGGCCATCTGTCACGGCGATAATGCTCCGCTTCCTGTCTCGAAATGATCCCTCAATTCTCCAAGCCACTTGAACGAGGCAAGCCCTCCGAAGAAGGAAAGAGTGGGATGATCCGGGGTAGCCGGGAGGAATGACCAAACGACCCTGCTAATCACCAAGCCATGTTACGAAAGCTTACCAAACGCATTAAGGAGGAACGGGCCCTTTGGAAAGGGTTTGGACCTGCCGCTCCGGTGATGGGCTGCATTTTGATCATATCCATTTTGCTGCAGCCGCTTTTCTTTCTGCTGTCGCTGCCTTTTCGTATCAAGCGTGCTCTAAGGAAAAGGGCCTTCAAGACGGGTTACACTGTCGAACAGGTGCCCTTTCCGGCATTGATCTGGACTGATCATGATTGGTGGCGTGGCAGCCTCGAACTCCCCTGCTGGAGTGACTTCAGACTCCCGGATGAGCCGCCAGAACGATCCACTGGGATATTCCCGCTTACGGTTATGGCAACGAACCAGAGCGACGCAGCTCTTCCAAGCCCGCAGCAGGCTACTGCACTGCGCTATCTGCGAGAACATGGAGAGGATATAGCGATGTCTTTATGCGAGGCCGTACTGCCGTACTATAATCAGGCCCTGAGCGCTGGCGAAGTGTGCTTCGATGACCTTCGCCCCATCTCTATACAGTCAGAAGTCCGGGGGCTTATCTCACTGATGTCTGTCTATATTCACAGCCGGCACCGCGCTGGAATGGCTCTGACAGGTCTGGAGTTTGAGTGTGCGTGGGATCCGGAGCATGGCTTTGGTGTTCTGTTGCACGGCGGCACCATTCTTCGCATGAACGGCAGTGAGGCGGCGTTTACGGAACCAGAAGCGGAGCAGGAGCCGCTGGAGCCAGTTCGGTAACTTAATTCACAAGCCGGCGGCAAAATCGAATGATGGGCTGTTACGCCGCCTCGTCCAGGGCGGGCGGTTCCTCGTCGGGGATGATGTCCTGCTCGACGCGGAGGTTGCTGATGATGAATGCCTGGCGCTCGGGCGTGTTTTTTCCCATGTAGAACGTCAGAAGGTCCTTGGCGGCGTGCTGGTGGTCCACGGTCACGGGGTCGAGGCGCATTTCGGGGCCGATGAAGTGCTTGAATTCGGAGGCGTTGATTTCGCCGAGACCTTTGAAGCGCGTGATCTCGGCGGCCTTGCCGCACTTGGCGATGGCATTCAGTTTCTCCTCTTCGGTGTAGCAGTAGTGCGTTTCCTTTTTGTTCCGCACGCGGAAGAGCGGCGTCTGGAGCACAAAGAGATGTCCGCGGCGGATGAGGTCGGGGAAGAACTGCAGAAAGAAAGTGATCATCAGCAGCCGGATGTGCATGCCGTCCACGTCGGCGTCGGTGGCGAGTACGACCTTGTTGTAGCGCAGGTCGTCGATGCTGTCCTCGATGTTCAGGGCGTGCTGGAGGAGATTGAACTCCTCGTTCTCATAGACCACTTTTTTGGTCAGTCCGTAGGTATTGAGCGGCTTGCCCCGCAGGCTGAAAACCGCCTGGGTGTCCACATTGCGGGCGCTGGTGATGCTGCCGCTGGCGCTGTTGCCTTCCGTGATGAAGAGCGTGCTTTCGTCGCGGTTTTTGGCGGAGGAGTCGAGGTGGACGCGGCAGTCGCGGAGCTTCTTGTTGTGAATCTTCGCCTTTCGGGCGCGCTCTTTGGCCAGTTTGGCCACGCCGGCGAGTTCCTTGCGCGCGCTTTCGTTTTCCTGGATTTTTTCCAGCAGCGCCTTGTCCGTCTCCTTGTTTCTGGCGAGGTGCATTTGCAGCGCCTTTTCGAGAAAGTCGGAGATGTAGCCGCGCACGGTCGCGCCTCCGGGCTCCATGTTGGCGCTGCCGAGCTTGGTCTTGGTTTGCGATTCGAACACCGGCTCCACAACCTTCACCGCGATCGCCGCCACGATGCCGGTGCGCACGTCGCCAGGATCGAAGTCCTTCTTATAATGCGCCCGCAGCACCTTGACGATGGCCTCGCGGAACGCGCTCAGATGCGTGCCGCCCATGGTGGTGTGCTGGCCGTTCACGAAGCTGTAGAGATCCTCGCCCGCTTCGTCGCAGTGCGTGAACGCCACCTCGATGTCGGGGCCGTTGAGATGCACCACGGGATAGAGCGGCTCCGCGGTGAGGTTCTCCTTCAGCAAATCCTGGAGGCCGTCTTTGCTGCGGAATTTCGTTCCGTTGAAACTGATCGTCAGTCCCGTGTTCAGATAGGCGTAGTAGCGGAACATCCGCTCCAGAATCTCGCGGTCGAACTTGAACTTCGCGCTGAAGATCGTCCCGTCGGGCTGGAACGTCAGGCGAGTGCCGTTCGGCTCCACGCACTTCTGCGGCTTCTTCATGTCGTTCACCAGCTTGCCGCGGCTGAAGCCCAGCACGCGGGTCTCGCCCTCGCGCACCGCCTGGATTTCAAACGTGGAGCTGAGCGCATTCACCGCCTTGATGCCGACGCCGTTGAGGCCCACGGATTTCTTGAAGGCCTTGCTGTCGTACTTGGCGCCGGTGTTGATGATCGCCGCGCAGTCGTAGAGCTTGCCCAGGGGAATGCCGCGCCCGTAGTCGCGCACGGTCAGCATGCCGTCGTCCGTCAGCGTCACGTCGATCTGTTTCCCGTAGCCCATGACGAACTCATCGATGGAGTTGTCCACGCTCTCCTTCACCAGAATGTAGATGCCGTCGTCGGGCTGCGAACCGTCCCCCAGCTTGCCGATGTACATGCCCGGGCGCTTGCGGATGTGCTCCACGGGGTCGAGGGTTTTGATGTCGTCTTCGGTGTAACTCTGGTCGGCCATGCGGGTGGGTTGGATTGAGGAAACGCCGTGAGAATGGCACGCGCCGCCAGGGATTCAACTGTCTTGCCGATTTCCCCAGGCTGCCGCTGGGTTTCCCGGGTGCGCGGCGTGAGGCAAATGGAAACCGGACAGACTGCAGGCCAGGCAGCGCCATGACCGCAGGACGGACTGGCCGTCGGGGAGTCGGCTCCAAATGATTCGCCGGTCAGCGCACCTTGGCGGACACTGCAATTTCAGGGCGCGGCGACGATTCCATCAACTTGTGACTCCGCAGCAGCCGTGACTGGTCCGGCGTGGTGGCGGGCCTGTCGGGCGGGCAGGGCGGAGGCGGGCGGAGCTATGGATGCCACTGCGCCGCGGGCGAGGTGCGGAGCGAGCCAGTGCGGGGGCTTTTGGCTGTGGCGGCCAGGGCGGGTGTAGTCGGTCCAGAGAGTGGCGGCAGCTGTGGGGTGCGCGACGCCACCGGCGGTGAGCCAGTCGAACAGCGCGCGGACGAGCGTGAGGAGAGGGATGCCGTCGAGCTGGCCGAGGCGCTCCCAGAGGAAGGCGAAGAGCCGGCGCAGCGCGGCGAAGGCGGAGGGCTGGCCCTGGAAAAGAAGTGTGAGGGTGTCGCGGAAGTTGCCGCTGTTGCCGATGAGGTCCCAGTATTTGGCGAAGCGCCGCAGTTCCTCCATTTCGCCGCGGGTGATGTCGCGCGTTTCAAGGATCTCGTAGGGCGGTCGCGGCGAGTAGATCATGCCATACTCCGCGTCGTGGCGCACGATGGGGGTGCCGCGCAGGCGCTTGAGGATGCCGGCCTGGATTTCGTGCGGCTGCATGGCGAGCAGGCGGTCGAAGCCGCGGCCAAAGGACTCCATGTTCTCGCCGGGGAGTCCGGCGATGAGGTCGGCATGGAGATGCACGCCGGTGTGGGTGCGCAGCCAGAGGAAGTTCTCCGCAGTGCGCGTGTGGTTGTTGCGGCGCGAGATGTTGCGCGAGGCGAGTTCGTCGAAGGTCTGGATGCCGACTTCAAACTGGAGCGCGCCGGGCGGAAAACGCGCGATGATTTCCCGCAGCCCCTCCGGCAGGCGGTCGGGGATCATTTCAAAGTGGAGGAACATGCCAGGCGTGAGGCGGTCATGGAAAAACTCGAGCAGCGCGCGGGAGGTTTGCAGATTCAGATTGAAGGTGCGGTCCACGAATTTGAAGCGCCGCAGTCCGCGGTCGAGCAGAGCTTGAAGCGCGGGCAGCAGCCGCTCCAGCGGGACAGCGCGCACGGGGATGTCGAGCGAGGAGAGGCAGAATTCGCAGGTGAACGGACAGCCGCGGCTGGCTTCCACATAGACGACACGGTGGGCGAGGTCCGGCTCCGTGTAGAGATGATAGGGCAGGGCGAGCTGGCCAAAGTGCGGCAGCGGCGCGGCGATGATTTTCTCCTCCGGACGCGGCCCGCGGAGCAGCGCACGGCAGAGGTCGCGGAAGGCGAGATCGGCTTCTCCGGTGATGACGTAGTCGGCGACCGCGGTGATTTCCTGCTGCTCCGTCTCGTAACTGACCTCAGGACCGCCGAGTATGAGCACAAGGTCAGGCCGCGCGGCTTTGAGAGCGCGCGCGACGGCCAGCGACGGCTCCGCATTCCAAATGTAAATGCCCATGCCGACGATCTCCGGCCCGCGGGCGAGAATGGCGGCGGCGATTTGCTCCGGCAACTGATTGATGGTGAACTCGGCGATGTCCGTCTCCGCGGTGAGTTTCTCCATGTTGGCGAGCAAATAGCGCAGGCCAAACGCCGCGTGGATGTAGGAGGCGTTGAGCGTGGTAAGCAGGATGCGGGGTGAGCAGTTCACTGGCGGGCGTGTTTGGCGGGCCGGTTCAGGCCACGGCCTATGCCGTGCCGCGGGCAGGATGCACGCGAATACCCGCTTTCGACAATGCCGGACGAGCGACGCGATCACCGCAACGTAAAGCGGCGGCCACTTTCCGGATTTCCGCAGCGCCGCCTGACACTGGTGCAGTGCGGCTTTCTCCCTGCCGGGCTCCCGGGAGAGGCGGCGCGGCGCGGTGAGGAGAATCGGGTGATGCGGACGCTTGCCGGGGAGGACGAACCGGGGCACAGCGCGGTTTATGGAAGCCCTGCTCGCCTATTACAAGGATGCCCGCGACATTGCGATGGCCGCGTTGCCGCGCGAGCCGGTGACGCTGGGGGCGTCCCGCGAAGACTGGATGCCGCTGCGCGATGCCGGGATTCAGCCGCGGCATGTGAGTCTGCGGTGGCAGCCGGCGCTGGCGACATGGGAGGTGGCGTGTCTCGCGGAGGGCGGCACGGTGGAGGTGAACGGTAAACCGCTGCCGCAGGGGGAATGGCTGCCGCTCGACCATCTGGACGAACTGCGCGCGGGCCGGACGGCGTTCCGATTTCTGAAAAAACCCGCCGATCCGAAGTGTCAGGGCAAGCCCTGCGCCGAAGTTCCGCTGACGGGCGCACCGGTATTGATCGGACGCGAGACGGCGGGCGCGGCGGAAACGGCGGGCGCGGTGCGCGTGGAACTCGACGGCGAGGACGCGGGCATTTCGCGCGTGCATGCGCAGCTCGTGTGCGAGCAGGGTGCGTGGTTCATCGAAGACCGCAGCAAGACGGGCACCGAGTTGAATGGTCAGGCCTTCAAACGCAAGCAACTGGTCTTCGGCGACCGGTTTCGTATTCGCGATTACTTCTTCGAATTCACCGGCGCATCGCTGGTGCGGGTGGACCAGGCGAGCGGCGGCCGCATCGAAGCGCACGGCGTGGATGTCCGCGTGCCGCACGGTGACAGCGAAAAGACGATCCTGAGCGGCGTGTCGCTGGAGATTCGCAGCGGGGAATTCATCGGGCTGCTGGGCGGCTCCGGCACGGGCAAGTCCACCCTGCTCGGGGCGCTGTGCGGCCTGCGCGGCATTTCGTCGGGCAGCATCACCATCGACGGCCTGCCCGTGCGCGAGGCGGCGGAGGGGGCCGGGCTGGGATTCGTGCCGCAGGATGACATCGTGCACTACGAACTCACCGTGCGCGAAGCGCTGCTCTTCAGCGCGCGGCTGCGACTGGCGGCCCCGGTGCCGGTGCTGGAGGCGCTGGTGGACGGCACCATTCAGCGCCTCAATCTGACGGTGCAGAAGCATCAGCGCGTGGCCTCGCTGTCCGGCGGCCAGCGCAAGCGCGTCAATATCGCCACAGAACTCCTCACCAGACCGCCGGTGCTGCTGCTGGATGAGCCGTCTTCGGGTCTGGACCCGGCCAACGAGGAGGAACTGATGACGCTGCTGCAGAACCTGCGGCTCACGGGGCAGACGGTGGTGTGCTCCACGCACGTGCTGCACAAGGCCTATCTGTTCGACCGCATCTGCTTCATCCACGGCGGCCAGGTGTTGTTCATGGGTTCGTCTTCGGATGCTCTGCGGTTTTTTCTCGATGCGGATGAAACCGGCGACGCCGCGGCGATGCGTGCGCCGCTGGAGAAAATCTACGCGCTGTTCAGTCAGAATGCCGAACAGACCGCGGCATGGCGGCGCCGGTTCGAGGCTTCGCCGCTGGCCCCGGGCCGCGCGGGCGCTCCGCCGGTGCGGCTGGTGGAGAACCGCAGCGCCGTGGCGGCGCGTCCCGGGTGGATGTCCATGCTCTTCACGCTGCTCGCGCGGCAGTGGGCCATCCTGCGCGCGGACCGGCTCAATCTCGTGTTTCTCGCCGCCCAGGCCGGCGTCATTGGCCTGCTGGCCGGCTGGGTGGGACGCAGTCAGCCGGAGTTCCGTCTCTTTCTGATGATGATCGCGACGCTGTGGTTCGGCTGCAACAATGCCGCCCAGCAAATCACGCGCGAAGCCGCGGTCCTCCGCCGGGAGCGGGTCAGCGGGCTGGGCCTGCACACCTATCTGATCAGCAAATGGAAGTTCCTCTCGTGGATCACCATTGTGCAGTCCGTGATGATGCTGCTCTGCATGCTGGCGGTGCTGGGCCTGAGCGCGGCGATCGGGACATCGCCAAAGGTGGAATGGTCGCAGGCCACCGCCGCCGGCTGGGTGCTGCATTTGACCGCGCTGACCCTGACCGCCATCACCGGCGTGGGCATCGGCCTGGCCATTTCCGCACTGGCCCGCAGCAGCACGCAGGCGGCCATCTGGGTGCCGCTGGTGCTCATTCCGCAAATCCTGTTTGCCGGATTCGTCGTGCCGCTGGCGGACATGCCGGCGAGCGTGAGGATTTTCAGTCACGCCGTGCCGAGCGCCTCGTCCCAGCGGCTCATCGATCTGGGCAACATCATCGGCAAGCCGATGCCGGCCATCACGCACAACACGCGCACGCCGCTGTTCTGGAATTCCGAGGAACGGGACGGCGAGTGGAAACCGAAGTTCACCAGCATCTCCACGCCGAACGGCAGCCACGACGACATCGCGGAATTGAATCCGCTGAACCGCGCATGGCAGAATCTCGCGGTGAATCATTCCGCCATCGGTGAGGCGGCTCCGCGCAAGCCGGAGGACGGTTCCGTGCATGTGAACGACCATCCGCTGGTGCGGGGGAAGTCCGGCGACCTCATTTCCGACTATGGCTCCGCGTGGGTTTCTCTGACGGCCCTCGCCGCGTGGATCGGGGCGGCTTATGCCATCATCACCTCCGGCCTGAAACGGCGCGATCCTCTGCGGCGGATTTGATCCCGGTTCCTCTGCTTTCTCTGCAGGCAAAAAAAATGCCCGCCGCCATGAAGGCGACGGGCAATGATGAGGGAAGGGATGGATCGCCCGGGGGTGTTACCAGCGGTTCCTCTTGTCGGACCGGTCGCCGCGGGGCGCGCCGCCTCCCTGGGGGCGTTCTTCGCGGGGCCGGGCTTCGTTGATGGCGAGGACGCGGCCGCTCCACTCCTTCTTGTTCAATCCGGCGATGGCATTCGCCATGGCGGTGGCACTGTCCATGGTGACAAAGGCAAATCCGCGGGGACGGCCGCTGTCGCGGTCCATCGGCAGGTGAATGTCGGTCACTTCTCCGTACGGCGAGAACAATTCGCGCAATTCGCTTTCGCTCGCTGAGAAGGGGAGATTCCCCACGTACATTTTCGTATTCATTTGGTTGGTTTCTGTTTCTGGATCGGCTGCATTGGCGGAAATTGCAGACTCCGGCTGTATTACCGGATTTTGGTCACCTTTGAATCATCCGACCCCCAAGCGTTCTGCCATCCCCCGCCACCTGTTAACTGGCAGCCGCATGCGCAATCGACTCTGTGAGAGGCTGGCGCAAGGAGGAATTTCGGCTTCAGCCGGGCGGAGGACTGTCAGAACCCTGTCTGCCCCGGGAGGACCACGAAGGGAAGGCCGTGGGCCTCGGCCACCGGCTGGCAGGTCAATTGACCCTCGTGGCAGTTGATGCCGTCGTAGAGTTCGGTTTTGAGGCGGCAGGCCTCTTCGAGGCCGTGGTCGGCGAGCAGGCCGAGGTAGCGGTGCGTCACGTTGGTCAGGGCCTGGGTGGCGGTGCGGGCATAGGCGCCGGGCATGTTGGCGACGCAGTAATGAATGACGCCCTCCTCCACATAAGTCGGCGCGCTGTGCGTGGTGGGGCGGGTCGTCTCCGCGCACCCGCCCTGATCCACCGCGATGTCCACCAGCACGCTGCCCTCCGGCATTTTTTTCAGCATCTCACGCGTGATGAGTTTGGGCGCTTTCGCGCCCGGCACGAGCACGGCGCCGATGACGAGGTCCACCCGCGGCAGCAATTCCATGAGGCTGGACTGACTGCTGTAGAGCGTGTGCGCCGTGTGCATGGTGACGTCGAGATAACGCATCCGCTCCACATCCACTTCGAGGATGGTGACGTCCGCGCCCATGCCGGTGGCCACGCGCGCTGCATTCACACCGGCGGTGCCGCCGCCGATGACCACGACTTTCCCCGGGAGCACGCCGGGCACGCCGCTCATGAGCACGCCACGGCCTCCGGTATGGCGCTGCAAATGATAGGCCCCCACGAGCGCGGACATGGAGCCGGCGATCTCGCTCATCGGCTCCAGCAGCGGCAGACGATGATTCATTTCCACGGTCTCGTAGGCGATGCCGGTGCATCGGCTGGCCAGCAGGCCTTCGGTGAGTTCCTTTGAAGCGGCGAGGTGCAGGTAGGTGAAAAGAATCTGCCCCGGGCGCAGCATGGCGATCTCTGCGGGCTGCGGTTCCTTGACTTTGACGATGATGTCGGCGCGGGCGAAAATCTCCGCCGGCTCCGCCACGATTTCACAGCCGGCCGTGCGGTACTCCTCCGTGGAGAATCCGGAGCCGTGGCCTGCGTCCTGCTGGACGAGAACAGCGTGGCCGTTGCGCATCAACTGCCATGCCGCGGAAGGTGTGAGGGCGACGCGATTCTCCTGGGCTTTGATTTCTTTGGGGACGCCGATGATGGACTTTCTCATGCGGCGAGCAGAGCGCTTTACGGTGTGAGGGAAAGCGGGGAAGCGCCCTCCGTCTCAGCGGCTCACCTTCTGGCCGAAAAACGAGGCCTTTTTCACGGTGCCCGCCCCGCGGCGGCGGATGGCCAGATTCGCACTGCGCTTCACCGGCGGAGGAACGGCGGAGGCTGCGGTGGCGGGAGCCTGCAGCGGGGCATGACTGAGCTGCGTCTGGCCAGGATCCACTTTGGTGATGAATCCCCGGACGGAAAGCCGCGGCGTCTGGCGCAGGCCGGCCGCGACGGCGGGATTGGCGCCGTCACTCGGGTCGAGCACCGCACCCGACTGGCGGAAGGCACCCTCCACGCTGAGTGCCGTGGTGAGAATGACGGACGATCCGTCAGGACGGGATTCATGCGTGATGTCGGGCGCGGCGAGGCGCACCGAGCCGGCCGGCCCCGGGGCCGCGAGACGTCCGCCGTTCACCACAAACCCGTCGCTGACAATCTCCACGCGGCGCGCTTCGATCCAGCCCGTGGTGTTGACCAGTCCGCTCCCGCGCGCGGCGGCCGTCACGGGCGCGATGCCTGCGGCGGTGACCTGCACCGCCGATGAATCCAGCGCGCCGATCCTGACATCACTTCCCGGAGCGCGCAGCCGCGCCTGCGGGCCGGTGAAGACGGTGCCTGACAGAACCGTCAGCGGTCCGCCGGAGGTCTCGATGACGCCGTCCACGCCGATGGCGCCACCGAAGGCATCGGGCAGGAAGACGCCGCCGCCCTCCGTCAGCAGCCGGGACGCCTCCGCCGGCGGCAGGGTGCTGAGCAGCACCCGCGGCGCCTCGATGCGTCCGGTGACACCCACCTGCACGCCGCCCGGGCTGATGAGGTAAAACGGCCCGTCGGCGGTGATGCGTCCGTCCACCTGCGCGGGCACGGGACTGCGCACCACATTGAGCGAGGGAAACGCGCCGCCGCTTTGTGAGAGGAAGTGCAGCTCACGTCCGGCGGCGAGCTGAAAACTCTGCCATTCGATGCGCGCCGGTCCGGTGAGATGCACCGTGGTCAGCGGACCGGCGGCATGCACCGCCGCGTTAGGGCCGGCGCCGCCGGGCACGACGGCCACCTCCGCCCGCAGGGGGACGGCAAACAGGAGGAGAAGCAGGGATGCGCGCGCGTGCATGCCGGAAGGTATCGCAGTTCGCGCCGGTCATTGGCAATTTTTTTCGGACCCGCGCGGCTTCACAGTGGCAGAGCTTGTATTTTCAGTGTTCAGGTTTCAGGGTTCAGTGGCAGTCTCCGCAGGCGGAGACCTCAAATCTGAACGCTGAAAACACCACCTCCGATGCCCGCCTCTGACTGCCGCGAATGGATCGAAGAACTGTGGCCGCTGGTTTGTCAGCGCGCCCTGCGTCCGCTGGGCGGAATCCGGCTCGACAAGGGCGCCGCCGGTGAGGTGGCGGCGGAGGTTTTTGCGGATTTTCTGGCTGCGTTTCCGCGCCGTCCCGGCGCGTGGGAAACGGTGCTGCACTGGCTGAGTTCCCGCGTGCGCCCGCTGGCCTTGAGCCGGGTGGCGGAGGAGCGGCGGCGCCGCGGCGACAGCGAACTGTTCCGCGATCCGCAAAAGACCGCATGGGAGCGGAATCCGGATTTCGATGCCCTGCGCCGCCGCAGTCCGGACGGCGCGCTGCTTTCCCGCGAATGGGACGCCGCCGCTCCCATCCTGACAAGAGCTGCACAGCCGGTGTTCTACCGGCTGGGAATCGGCGAGGAGGACGCGCGGGACCTGCAGAATGAAACCCTGGCGGAGCTGACCCGGGCTTCCGCCGCTCCCGGGGCTTTGGAAAAACTGCTCGTCTTCGAGGAGCTGCCAAAGCTGTTCGCGACCATGATCGAGCGGCGCACCATCTCATGGCTGCGCAAAGCGTCCGCGGTGAAACGCCGCACCGCCCATCCCGCCTACACCGAACCGCTGGATGACCCTGACAATGCCGCGGCCCGGCGGCTGGCCGCTTCGGACGCCGGGGCTTCGGGAGACTGTCCGTGGGAGCATGCGGGTTTCGACCGCATCCGCCGGGCCTGCCGCGCCGTGCTTTCCGATTTCGAATGGCACCTCGTGGAGGTGCTTTTTGTGGATGCCTCGCACACGCGCGGCGATCTTGCCGGCGACGCGTGGACGCTGCAGCAGCTCGGGATTTCCGCAGATTCCTCCGAATCCAAGCGCCGGCGCCATTTGAACCTCGTGATCGACGATGCCCTCGCGCGGCTGGGCCGGGCTCTGCGGGAGTGCGATCTTTGAAAATTCTTGCCAATGTTCCGCGCGCACCGCGATACCTTCAGCAGCGCTCCCATGAAAGCCAGTGATCCAGTCCCTTCCGAAACCGCCGCCGCCAGCCTGACTGGCCGCGCGCGCTCCGATGCACTGCATGCGCTGCGCGTGCTGGCGGAGGCGGAGGAGACGCCGGCCGGAGACGAGGAGATGCCTCCGCTGCCGGAAGCATTGCGCGACCAGTGGCAGGAGACCTACGGCGAGGCGCTGCCTGATTCGGCCTCCGGCGGAATCAGGGAAAGCCGCCTGCGCCGTCTCGCGGGCTTTTTCGCGAGGCCGCGAATCGCGTGGGCCGGCGGGCTGGCCGCCGCAGCCGCGGTCATGGTGCTGCTGATGCAGACGGAACCGGATCCCGCCGATCCCTCCGGCGCCGGGAAAGTCGTGACGCGCGGCGGCGCTTCCGGAGCAGTGGCCGGCGCGGCGGCGCGTCTCATCCTCGTGGCCCCGGCGGAACCGTCGGCAGCGCTGCTGGCCGAACTGACGCGCGCGTTTCCCGCGCGGAGCATTGAGCGTGTGGACGAACTGCCCGCGGATGCCGGTGACGACGCCATCGTGATCGATGCCGCGGCGCGAACCGTCCGGCGCGGCGGCGCGGCGGAGGAACGCATCGCAGGTGATCCGTTCGCGGGCCCGGCCGCGGTCATCATGGCGATCGAATCCCTGGACGAGCCGGCGCCGCGCTGATTTAATTTTGCTATGAAATCTCCGCGCCGCATGGCCTCGTGGGTGCTGCTGACCGCGGCCTGCCTGTGCCGTGCGGCTCCGGTCGCGCAGATCGAAGTCATGAATGCCGTCGGCCCGTCGCAGCCGCTCCTGTTGCAGGATGCGGGTGCGCTCGATTCTTCGCTGCGCAGTTTCCACGGTCAGCCTGACAAGACCGTCACCCAGGAGGCCATCGCAGATGCCGTGCTGGCGCACTATCAGGCGGCGGGCTGGCCGGTGACGGATGTGTCAGTGGAACGACTCGCGCCCGGCATCCTGCGTGTGGCCGTGACGGAGGGGCGTTACGGCGAAATCTCCGTCGCCGGCGGTCCCGAACGGATGCGGCGCGCCGCGTTCTCCGACTGGAGCCGGCTGCGCGGCACGCCGCTGACGGCGGATTCCATCGCCGCGAGCCTCGCGTGGCTGCACCGCAATCCGCTCCGCGCGGGCACAGTCAGCTTTGCGCCGGGAGCGGAGACGGCGACGGCGGATGCCTTGCTGACGCTGCAGGACGCGCCGCCGGTGCAGTTCGCGGCGGGGTATCGCGACGACGGAGCGCCGCCGCTGGCGCGCGCCCGGTTCTTCGCGGGCATCGAAGGGGCGGATGCGTTCGGCATTCCTTCGTGGTGGAACGCCGAAGTCACCTCCGGTGAGGATTCCGACGAGTATTTCGGCGCGCGCGGCATGCTCCGGCTGTTTCTGCCCTCCCGTCAGGAAGTTCGCGTGAGCGGCTACTGGACGCAGGCGGCTTCCACCACGGCGCTGCTGCCGGGGTTCGATTCCGTCTCGGACCTTGAGGCATGGAATGTGTCGCTGCGCATGGTGCAGCCGCTTCGCGCGCGCCGCGGATGGACTGCCGACCTAATGGCCGGCGCGGATTTTTTCCGGGTGAACAGCAATGTGGCAACCGCAGGCACCGGCACGTCGGGTCGCGCGGATGCCCTGCACCTCGCCGCGGGCGTGAACGCGGAGCGCCGCGGCCCCGGCGTGCGCACCGGCTTGAACGCGGAAATCGCGTGGAGCCCGGGCGGTATCACCAGTGCCGCGGATGACGTGGACCATGAAGCCCAGCGTCATGGCGCGAGCGCCGACTATACCCTCGCGCGCGCCGCGGCATGGACGGAGCGGGACTTGCCGTCCGGCTGGACCGCGGCGGCGCGGGCGTCCGCGCAGTGGAGCAGTGAGCCGGTTATTCCGATTCAGGAGTTTTCGCCCGCGGGCGCCACCGGCGTGCGCGGATTCGCCACCGCTTCGTTTCTCGGCGACAGCGGCGTGCAGGGCAGCCTGGAATTCCTGACACCTCTGCTGCCGCTGCCGCCGGCACTGCCGGACGTGCGCGCGCGGGCGGTCGCGTTTCTCGATGCGGCGGTTGTCCGCGATGCCGTGGAGCGCGATGACGACTCGCTCGCCTCCGCCGGCGCGGGGCTGCGGGTGCTCTGGCGCGAGTCCTTCGGCATGGCTGTGGATTACGGATGGCGCCTCACTGAACCCGGCAGCCGGCTGCACGTCTCGCTCCGCATGGAATTTTAACCGCCGCCGGATATGAAAGCAGCCATGCCATTCCCAATCGCAGTGAAGCTGAGGGCACTGAGGACTTCTGTCCCCTGCGAAAGGACTGCGCTCGCCGCGTTGCTCCGATGGGTTCTGTTCGTGCTCTGCCTGCCCCGCGCCGCGGCGCAGGATGTGGCCGCGTCGCGTTATATTTTCATCCTGCGAAATCCGGATCCGGTGCAGGAGCCCCTGCTGCGCGACAAGGTGGCGGCCAATGGCGGCGTGGAAGGCGATCGGATTTTCTATCCGGAACTGGGCTTCGTCGCCGTGGTCGGCGAATTCGCCCAGCCGGTGGCCATCATCGACAATGATCCTCAGGTCCAGGCGGTGAGAGATGTGAGACTCCAGCCCGCCGGCGGTCCGCTGGGTCAGGGCTGGGTGAAGAATCAGTTCCAGCAGCCCGAAGCAGGCGACTGCTGCAACGACACGCCGCCTGTGGTCTATGTGGTCGATACCGGCATTACGGCCACGCACCAGGAGTTTACCTGGCCAGCGGGAGCGCTTTCCGCCGTCACGTTTGCGCCCGGATTCAGCTATGCAAAGCACCTGCCCACCGGCCAGACGCTGCCGGAGTACCCTGACAATCACGATCACGGCACGCGCATCGCCGGTTGCATCGGCGGCAGCCAGACCGGGCTGCTGGAGGCGCTCGGCGCCCGCGCCGTGGTGAAGAGCATCGCCATATTCGACACGCCGCCGCCGGGCAACGGACCGGTCGCATGGATCAGTCAGGCCATCAACGGAGTGCTGCGCGCGGTGACGGATCACAAGGCGCGCCGCGCGCTGCCATATCTGAAAAACCGCGCCGGAGTGCTGGTGTTTGCCCACGCCACAAAGCTGATCGACGGGCGCTTTGCCGCGCTGGACAACGCCGTCGAGAAGGCGTGGCAGGCGGGAATGCATGTCGCGCTCGCCGCGGGCAACGAAGGGGTGAATGCCGCGCTCGTTTCGCCCGCGGGGGCCGCCTGGGGATACCTGCTGCCGGGGTCGCCGCCGCAGACGGTCAGATTCTGGACCGGCGCCCTTCCGCCCGGGGCGGTGCTGTTTCGCGCGGCGCAGGAATTCACCGTCACCGGCGGCTGCGATGTGGTGGGCGGGGTCCCGCAGCTGTGGCCCCTGACAAATCTGAATGTTCCGCCCGCCGCCGCCGTGGACGGCTTCGCGCCCGCGGCGAACGTCCCCTGCGCGGCGGCCGCCGGCCCGCCTTACACCACGGGCAGCGGCACCAGCTACGCGACGGCGCTGGCGGCCGCCATGCTGACGTGGGAGGCGTGGATGCGTCCGTGGTCCACTCCGGCGCAGGCCCGCCAGTGGTTCAACAATTCCATGACTCCGCAGCCCGGCGGCTGGATGAAAGTCGAAACGCCAACCCTGCCCCGCGCGGGCCTGACATGGGAGGAGTGGATCGAGGCCTTCTATCCCACCGCCACCTCCACGCCGGAGCAGCGCGATCCCGCCGGGGATCCGGATGCGGACGGAATGCCGGGTTTTGTGGAATATTTCGCCGGCGGGGATCCGCGTTTTGCCGAGAGCGGCATGGAGCCTGAAATCAAAGTGCAGTTCGTCTCCGGCGGCGCGCAGGCCACGGTGCGGATGCCGTGGGCCTGTCACCTTCCTCCCTCTGCGAAAGTCTCGTGGATGCTGGAGGAATCCACAAACCTGACGACATGGAACGAGGCGGCATGCAGTCCGCTGCTCCGGCTGTCGCCGCCTGACATCAAAGGGGACGGCTCCATGGCGGAAGCCGTGGCCGTGCTGCCGGACGCTCCGCGCCGGCTGCTGCGCGTGAAATTCACTTACTCGCCATGAGGGCTGCGGGCTGGATGCTGTTGCTGACCCTTTCGGCGCACGCCGCGGAGCCGCCGCTGCCGGAGCGCATCGATGCGGCGATGAGTGCCGGCGATTACGCCGCCGCGCGCCCGCTCGCGGAGGCGCTGCTCGCGGAACTGGAGCGTGAGCCTGACAAAAAGCTGGAGACCGCGCGCGTCAGGCACGTGCTCGGGAGCATCCGGGACCGGCTCGGCGATCACGCTGAAGCGCAACGCCTGCTGGAGGCGGCGGCGTCCGGCTATTATGCCGCCCATGCGTCTTCGGAGGAGAAGTCGGCGTGCGCTGACGAAGCGGGTCGCGCCGCACTGGCGGCGGGAGACTTCGCCGCCGCGGAGCAGTGGCTCACCGAAGCCATCAGTGCACGCTCCGCGGAACTGGCCGCACATTCCCGCTGCGCGCTGGCGGAGGTCATGCTCCGCCGGGGGCGCACGGAGGAAGCGCGGCAAACGTGGGAGCGCGCGCTGCTGGATGCCGGCGGTGACGCGGCAGTGAAGTGTTTCGCGGAGCGCGGTCTGGGCCTGCACGCCCATTCGACCGGTGCCTGGGATTCGGCCGTCAGCCATTTTCGCGCAGCGCGTGGAGCCGCCGCTGCACTCGGGCCGGATGCTCCGGCGGTGCTGGCGGCGCTCGACGGACAGATCGGCCAGTCGCTGCTGCGTGCCGGCCGTCCCAACGAAGCGGCTCCGTTGCTGGAATCCGCGGCGGCGTGGTTCGACGCGCACGGTGGCTCTCCTGACGAGAGAGCCGCTGCATGGAACAATCTCGCCACGCTGTGGCTGGCCGGCGAAGAAAGCGCCAGGGCTGCGGATCGTCTCGCCAAACTTCTGGAAACGCCGGAGGCAACAGACTTCGCCGCATCGCCGCAGGCGATCACACTCTGGCTGAATCTTGCCGCGGCACGCCAGCGCGGGGGCGACACCTCCCCGTCCTCCGCCCTGACAAAAGCTGAGGCGCTCGCGGCAAAGCTTCTTCCCGAAGTTCACCCGTTGCGAATTCAGATCACTTTGACGGCGGCCACCATCGCCGCCGACAACGGCGACAGACCGGCGGCAAGGAACAAAGCCGCCGCGGCTTCGCGACTGGCGCTCCAATGGATGGCGCAGGCTGTCTCATGGCCTGACGAATCGCGCCTGCTGGATTTTCACGCCACCATCGATCCCGTCTCGCCGCTGGCGTCACTGGCCGCGGATGACCCCGATACGCTCGCCACCGCCGTCCTAAAAAGTCAGGACGCCATTCTGGAGATCCTGCTCACCCGCCGTCGATGGGAATCCCGGACCGGTCCGGAAATCGTTCAAGCATGGCGACGCGATCCCGCCCGCAATCCCGGGCCGGTCCGGAGCGGCAAACCGGATGTCGCTGCGCTGCGGAAAGTCTTGCCCCCGGATGCGGCGTTCGTCAATTTCGTGCGCTTTCGTCCCTATCAAGGCGGCGGCGTGTGGGACTCTGACGGGCGCTACGGGGCGCTGATTGTCACTGCAGGGAAGTTGACCCGCTGGGTGGACCTGGGGGCCGCCGCGCCCATTGAAATCCGTATCCGCCGGCTCGTCGCTGCCGCCCGCGATGCGGTGGCGGCCGGTGCCGAGTCCGCCGCCAGAACCAGCATCGCCTGGCAACTCGCGAGTCTGCGCGAAATGCTTTGGGAACCGCTGGGCCTCGCCACGGAACCGGCACCCCGCATCCTGCTGCGCCCGGATGCGCTGCTCCACTTCGTGCCCTGGGCTGTCCTGACGAATTCAGCCGGAACCCCGCTGTGCGAAGAGTTTCCCGTATTGGAAATGGTAGTCTTTCCGCGCCCGATCAATCCTCTGAAACCGGGTCCGCGCTGGACTGTGCTGGCCGCCGGCGATCTGCCTGCCGCGGACCTGCCAAAATTCACCGCGCCGCTGCCGGACCTGATTTCCCCGTCGCTGCTGGAAAGTTTGCAAGTAATGCGCGCGCTCCCCGGCGTCGCAGCGGAAGCCGCGGCCATTCGCGCCGCTGCGGGGAACTCGATTCAGGTGGAGACTCCGCCCGCGAACGAAACAGCCTTCGTTCCGATTCCGGGACGGGGGGCTTCCTCCGGCATTACCGGCAGAGGAATCATTCATTTCGCAGGCCACGGTTTTGTTTGTGAGGAAAACAGCAGCCACGGAGGCGCTTTGTTGCGTGCCGGCCTCGTCATGAACGACTGCGCCGCCGGTCTTCGCGATCTCGCCGCCGGAAAGCCGCGCCCCCGCTCCCGGGATGGACTGCTGTTTTCCACCGATGCCGCGGTGTTGCCGATGGACGGCGTGGAGGCCGTGTTTCTGTCAGGCTGCCAGACGGGACTCGGTCACTGGCAGTCCGGCGGCCAGCTCACCGGACTGCGTCACGCCTTTCTCATCGCGGGGGCCGGAACGGTCGCGTCCACGCTGTGGGATTTGAATGACGCCGCCGCGCCGGAACTTGTCAGGGAGATATACGGGGAACTGGCCGCCGGCACGCCGCCCGCCGCCGCCGTGTGGCGCGCGCAGCGCCGGTGGATGCGGTCGCCCGCCGCGCAAAAGCTGACGCCCGGCATGCGCGCCGCGCTGGCGGGCGCATGGATCGCGGAAAGCGCCGGCTGGCGGCGATAATGTGCGCGGCGTGGAAGGCGCGCTGACAAAAAAACGCACGAAAATTGCCAATCTGCGGCCGGGCCTGCGATTCCCGCTGCGAGCCTGTGCTTTCCGGGACGCCATCCGGCCGGTGCAGCTTGTCGCCATCGAACCTCACTCACCCCCTACTGCCATGAATCAGCCCTCGCACTTCTCCCTCCGCCGGCGCGGCCCGCTGCCCGCCGGCATTCTTTTGTTCGCCTCGATCGTCTCCGCTGCCCTCGCGGAGGATCCCGTCCCGGCCGGAGCGGCGGAGAACCCTATCAACACGCGCATCGAAAACGGCGCCATGATCATCGACGTGGACGGCAACGGCGTCGTCGAGGTCGCGCCTTCCCCCGCCGGGCCGTGGGTGGCGTTGAACGAAGCGCTGCCCGGCGTGCGCCTCGAGGCGCCGATCCCGCTGGATGCCGCCCGGCGCTTCATCCGGCAGCGGCGTCCCGACGGCAATGCTGGAATTGTCAGACCGGTGATCCCCGATCTGCCGCCGGACCCGCCGCGTTTCAGCAGCGTGACGGCGCGGGGATTCGACGGCACGAAAGTCACCGTCGAGGCTGTGCTCGCCCCGGGCCAGACGGTGCCGGTGATTCTGCCGTTTTTCATCGGCAATGAAATGGTCCTGCTGCGCGACGACGGCCTGGAGGGAGACGCCACGGCCCGGGACGGCCGGTTCCACGGCGTGCTGCCGGTGCGGCTCGAAGAGATGGAACTCGCGCGCGGCATCATGGACTCGTTCCGAAACGCGCCCGCCCTGCAGGATTTCAGCGGGCGCGAGTTGAAACCGGAGCCGGTCCTCGCCGCGGACGTCGTGGGCGGTTTCGATGAATTCCTCGCCGGCCGGCCTGTGCCGCTGCCGCTGCCCATCGTGCTGCCTCCGCCGCCCGCACCGGGACCGACTCCCACGCCGGTGATTCTGCCGCCCCCGCCGCCCGGGGTCTCGCCGATCACACCCTGCAATCTCCTGCCCACGTGGCAGAAGACACTCCTCATCACCGACCTTTCGGTCGTGGAGGATCCGGCCCGCACCTTCGATCCCGCCACGGGAGCCGGCACTCCGATGGGGGCATGGACGTTCGGAAAACTGATGACCGACCTGGCGAATCCGGCTCTGACGGGCATCAATCCCTCCGACTTCGCGCGCCGCTGGCTGCGCACCTGGGAGTCGGATCAGTCCATCAACAACGATCCTGTTCCTAACCGTAAGGCGAAGATGGTCGCCACCATTCTGCGCTCATGGGAAGCGGCGAGCGGCGGTCCCGGATCGCCGCTGCGCATGGACGTGGCGCCATTCCGGCTGCTGGCCATTGTGAACCGTCTCGACCTGCGCGGCAACGTCACCTACGGCGGCGGCGTCAGCGAGGATTGCTGCGAACAGCGCTGCCTCACCGGCGAAGGGCGCTTCGTGTTCATGTTCTCCGGCGATCACATCGATCAAGGCGGCGGTTATCCCGGAGAGGACGGCGGACTGGCGGGCGGAGGCAACGACGGTGCGCCGGAAAAGCCGTTCTTGGTCGTCTTCGAATACTGCATCCCGCGCGAAGGCTGTCCGGCCCTGAAAGCCTACGCGCATGCATGGGCGAACCTTCAGTGTATTCCGTGGGGCCCCGTCTATAACGCCGCGCTCCAGCGCATCACCGATGTTTTTGCCACGGCCAATGCCATGCCTGCCAAACCCAACGGCAGCGCCCTCAACCAGCTCCGCACCAACGAGAACCTGCTCACGCCGCCCACCGCCATTCCCCCGACTCAGTGGGAACTGCGCGAGTTCAAACTCTTCTGCAACGACTCTGACAAAGGCTTTCTGCGCCCGGTCACGGTGAAACAAACGCCGCGTGAGGACTCCGACGGCACCCGCCTGCTGCAGCATTATATCACGAACACCATGCCCGCGCCGCCCGACCACACGGTGCCCCTGGAGTGGGGGATTCCCGGCTTTCAGATGGAACCCTTCCTCGGCGGACGCGCCGTCATGCCGCCTATCAGCATCACCAGCGGCTCCAGTGCATGGGCCACCACCGGCGCCTCCGTCAATAACATGCTGCGCCATGACTTCGCACTGCACACCTGCAACGGCTGCCACAGCACGGAAACGAATACGCGCTTCGCCCATGTCGGAGCCCGCGCTCCTGGCCAGCAGGCGCCGCTCTCCGGCTTTCTGCTCGGCGACGGCACCGGCGGCCCCTTCCTGGTCAACATCCCCGGATCCCCCGCAGCCACCGTCCGCTTCTTCGACCTGCGCCGCCGGGAACACGACCTCATCCGCTTCCTCCTAACACCCTGCGGTCTCGATGTCGTCACCCCGCGCGCCCTCGAAGCCGCCGCCGTGCACTGACACGACTCGCCCCCCTGCCGGAGACTGCGCCGTTCCGCCCGGCCAGGTCCTGCCTTCTGCGCCGGCGAAACCGGCGGTCTCCGGCTCCCCCTTTCCCGCGCAGGCCTGCGCTCAAACCCGGAGACTATTGCCAAGTCATCAGCATTCCAATCATCCTAACTCAGTACTGTTCCGTTTGGAATATGAAATCACGGCCGTCGAGACTCGCAAAAACCGAGTCCGCCGCCATCACACCGCCGTCCCATGTTGGGGATGGCCCGCAAGAAGAGGTAGATTGTTGATGCACAAACTCCTAGGCGCGTTCTATTCGAACATGGATGACATGGCTTGCCTCCACACATTTTCGGAAAGGCTATAAGCTGCTTTTGTGCACTCGATGAGCAACTCAAAGGACAAAACTAAGCGGGCTACCGAGTCAACGTCTCCGGCACTCAGCACCGGCACGTTACCCTCCTTCTCTCCCAAGGAGGCCGCAGACCAGATGGGGAACCCACCCCGGCCTTTCGACGCCTCGATGAATTTTTCGTACATCCATCGCCACGTATCACGGGTTTTCGCGCCGAAAATGTCACACGTATTTAATTCCTTTAGTCCCACCATCATGGCTTCTACCACTTCTTTATCCTTCCTTTCCTCCGACTTTTCTTCCTCAGAGAGCAACATGCGTGAGTGACTTGCCGACGTAGGTCCTGCGGATCTAAGCATTTCACGAATTTCAGATGGATCATCATCATCCCAGTGGGTAAAGTGGTCAACGACCAAATGGTTCGCCGCGTCTTGATTCCGAATCCGCATTCCAGACTCTTTACCCGCAAGGATCGCAACGGCCGACCACTTTGTCTCACTTTTCGTGGACAATTGGAGACAGATTCTTTTTAAACACTGTGTGACAAAGGTTGCCTCGCCCGGAACGCAAACGATTGACATGGTAATCGCAAGGCAATTCAGCCGCAATGCAATCAAATCACCTAATGCGTCATGGCTGCGTAACTCACGAGTCATAAACTGGCTAATTCGGAGTATGTCATGGACCGCGTTCGGTAATTCCATGCGTAACTTTCGCAACTGTGCCGCAAGCCGCACGACTAAAGCCTCACCGCTGTGTCCGCCAGCTAGCATAACGAATACTTCCCTCCATCGGGTATCTCTAAAGTGTGACTCACATACTTCAGCCTGCAAATTGCACGACGTCACATACTGCGCCGCCAAGTACTCTTGAATAGTTAAATGTGAAAAGCTCCAATGTTCGGCAGTGCGTTGCAGTATCAGTCCCTGCTCGGTCTCGATAAATTCCAGGATCTGCTCCGCAGAAAGGTTACGCGGCGATTTCACGTTGTGTAGCATAAAATCCTGTATTTCTGAGCACCATTCTTTATGCTCTAAAAAGAACCGCTCCTGCACAAAATATTTATAAGCAATGTTTGCGAGCATTGCCAATTCAAACTCTGTAGAAAAATCCGGGTCGATAAATTCCCCGTGGACTCGCTTTTCTGCTGACCATTTCCGCAGTAAAATGTCTAATGCCTCCCTATACAGGCTTACACGGCTGCTCGGCACCTGCTGATTTACGTCCCAGCAAATACACAAGAATGTGAGTAAGAGAGGCGTCCGTGCCAATTCTAGCATGTTCTTGTTGGTGCCATTGAGCAGCTCGATGAATTTCTCAGCGGTGCGGACACCACACTCTGATTCTCGACGAAACCAGTGATCCACAAAGTGAGCTATTTGCTCATCATTAAAATCGGCCACGTACACAGCGTCAAAGTCGGGGAAGTCGTTCTTATATGCTCCTACACGGCAGGAGACAATTATCCTGTTTTTTGAATGCCTATCCTTAAAGTCAATTATATTCCTTATCATTTGATCTCTGCAATGCACTGGAACCTCATCAAGGCCATCAAGTAACACGAGCAGCAAACCCTGAGACAGTAACTGCTCTACAAAAGCTTCGGTCTTCGGAAACCCGCAAACGGAAAGCTCCTCTGTTATTGCGGGGACTATCTCCAAAGCTCTACCAAGCAAGCGCGACTTTTTTAATTCGATGAATACGGGAAATGCATGGAAATATCGTTCTGGGTGAAACCACTTTTCGAGCTTTTGTACAAATGAACTCGTGCCTCCAAGCATTGCTTGCTGTCCCAAGCGCTTTAGAAATGTCGATTTTCCAGCTCCTGGCGGTCCAATCACCGCCAGCAGTTGACTATCCCGTGCAATTTCGAACCCGTCCATAGTTTGGTCCCCGGAAAATGCGCGGTGCATGCGGCCTGAAGTGCGAAAGTCGTTCTCCAACTCCGTAGGGTTGACAAATCGCATGAAGAAGTCAGGGCTAGTGACACGTACCCGCGTGTAGATCGAAGCTAACGGTATCGGTTTTGGCATCCCGAGAACGCGCAGGGAACCATACCTTATATCATAATTGTCCGCGTACCTACCGACAGCCGCGCGAATCTGCTTCGCGATGCCAGCGCGCCTTCCGAGCGACCGAGCAGTGGATGTGAGGAGTTGAAAAAGGGAGGTCGCACTTTGTTCCCTTATCGCAGCCTGTTCTATGTCAGTCGAGGGCATCGTGAGGATGGTAACGCCTACTCGCTATCACGAACGGGCAGAATCCGCAACCAGACGGTTCGGGCTGATCGACAGGCGGGGAACAAGGGGAGTGCAAGTTACCGACGGGAGTGCAAGTTACCGAGGGGAGTGCAAGTTAGCCGAGGGGAGTGCAAGTTAGCCGAGGGGAGTGCAAGTTACCCGAGGGAGTGCAAGTTACCTGGGAACTGGAGGAGACTGCGCGGGATCGGTGATGGCGGTGATGCGGTCCGCGGCATCGCGGGTGAAGGTGATGATCTGTGTGGACGGAGCCGGGGCGGCTCCTCCGGCAGGCGGGGCGCCCGCGCTCCCCAATGTGTGCGTGATGGCCTGCGGCGTGAAGGTGAGGCAGTTGCCATTTCGGTCGGTCACGGATTCCACGCCCTTCGTCTGCTCCACGATGAAGACGGCACCCTCCGGCGAGGTGTATTTGAAGGTCACGGGCTCATAGGCGGGATCGAGTCCCGGCATCCCCTTGCTGAGCAGTCCGCCCTGTAGCCGGCATACGCCCGGCTGGCCGGCGCCGGGGCCGTAGGGGCCGTCGTTGAGTTGGGGAAAAACGATCGCCACCGGCGGGTCCACCGGCTCCAGCGTGCCCTGCGTCTTGCCCACGGGAGTGAAGACCACCTTCACCTGATCCTGCGGCACCACGGAGCAATCCGGTTCCGGCGAGTAAAGGCGCACACTCGGATGCACCTCCAGCCGCGGCTTGAAGGCCAGCGCCGTGCCGTCGGGCAACTGGATGGTCACCAATTTCCGCAAGGGCGCCCGCGCGCACCACAACGCCAGCTCCACCCCTTGCGGCAACTGCACCGGCTGCTCCGCCGTGCCCAGCACCCAGCTGTCCCCCACCGGCCGGTTCTTCGCCACCCTCATGCTGCTCACCGCGAGGTCCCAGCCGATGCCAAAGTCCGCGCGGTCCGTGCGCCGGCTGTCGTAACTGCGCGTCACCGTCACATTCAGGCCGGGCATCGGCACGCTGAGGTCCTCGAACGCCACGGCGAGGTGCCCCAGCTTCATGTTCCCGTCGAGCAGCACAGATACCGGCTCCGCCGTCACCGTGCCGCCGTCCCATTGGTCCGCCATCAGCCGGAGTTCATACGGGCCGTTCTCCAATAGCGTGGGACCATGCGCTCTAACTGTAAGCAACAGGCACAGCCCACAAGATAGGCAGCGGATGCACGACACTGTGATTCGCAACCATTGGCTGGTTGGCCTGCGGGGGGCGTGGGGCCGAATTAAACCCGAGGCGAAATTCACACTTCAGCAACTGTCGCGCGCTGTTTGCGCAATTCGTTTTCAGTTAAGACCTCAAGTGCTCGGCGGTACTGAAGATGTACACAGTCGACGTAGTACCTTATCCATTCGCTCAGATCCTCATCCTTTTGAAACCAATTCTGCTGCGCGACGAACAACGTCTCGTAATACTCGCGACGTGTTTCGTGAATGATGTTATCCAAAGAGTAGAAGCGAGCAAAATGGTAGTCAGCGCGTTCAAGCAGATATGTTGAGAGCAGCCGTGCTGTACGGCCATTGCCATCCTGGAATGGGTGAATTGCTAAGAAATCAATGATGAACTCTGCAATCGTAAGGAATAAACTGTACTCCGCGTACTTCCTCGACTGCGCCCACCGATGGTTTAGTCTCTCGACAATCGCTGTTAAGAACTCCTGTGCGCGTTCGTGAGGCACAGTTTCGACCAGATATGGCCCTCCGCGGATTGTGACCGGTTGGTCCTTGAAGTGGCCTGCCCCGGCTGGGTCGATGCGATAAAACATCTTACTGTGTAATGATTGAATGAACTCCACCGAGAGAACAGGCGACTCATGGCGTTTCAGCGCGAAAATATACGCATCATAAATGTCTCCCCCAATGAGGCGCCTTTTCTCTCCTTCCTCAGAAGTTGGTATTTCTTCCAGATCGTTTTCGACCGCGCCCTGCACAGCCGCATCCGGCACGTAGACCTTGACGCCTTCTATGGCACTGCTGGCCAATACCGATTGAACTATGCCTTCATAATGTTCTTGGTCGCGCGAGCGCCAGAGACTCAAGTTCTGATCAGTGAGTGGTTGAATCACAAACTGGGAGCGCGCTAAGGATTCAAGTTTCCCTAGCGACCAAGGCGAAAGTTTATACCTGAGGCCTCCCCTCATAGGAACTATTCGTTGTGGATTGATTATGGCATGGCGTGACGGCTTAGGCGTTGACTTATAATTTGCAATTCCTCGATTGAAATCGTACGTCGTATGAATGCCGAAGGGATTCTCATCTTCTACCGGCTTGGTGGGATCTGGCTCGTTTTCCATAGAATAACAGACATAGTTTGACATTATGCACCGATCGCGAACTACGGCGCGATTGGTATCATTCATCTGCCTCCCCGGAAATCAACACAGTGCGTCGACTTAATTCAGTGACGAGAGATGATCGCCTCTGCTGTGGTTTAGATTGGACATAGTGCCGTTTTGGCTGAACCTCAGCGGCACAGCGTTGGACGACGAGGGGTTCATGTTACCGGGGGCTCATGTCACCTGGGAGGCTTCGCATGTTACCTGGGAACTTTTGGGTCACTGGGAACTTGTGGGTCACTCCGCCCACGCGCATGATCAGTTTCCGGGGACGGAGTGACCGTGGCGGAATTCGTTGTTGCTGTTCCATGCCCAAAATTTCGTCTGGCCGTAGCTCAGGTGTGCCTAGGATGTGACCGCTTTCAGTAGCCTCCCTGACAGCGATCTAACCCAGCTGCCCGAGAAATCAAGGTGTGCCAATGCGCTGGCCTCTAGACGTTCCTCGAAAGCTTTCTCGGCAGTCCTTGCGATCAACCCCCGTTGTCGCAACTGTCGCGTTAATATATGGCCGTACCACTTTCCGTTCCAGTAATGATCATGCCTGCCTTTCCGTACTGCTTGCAAGAAACGCCGTTCTTCGACCGCACAAATCGCCTGAGCCTGGGCAAAGCTAACACCCAACTTCGCGGCGAACAAATTCAGAAACTTGATTTGTTCTGCGGGTTCAAATTTGAGAGATGTTTTGCAATGGAACATCGACGGTTGTCCAAAATTAGGGAGAGGCTGCTTTCGCTTACGGACGGCGAGGGAAAAGCCGACCCAAGAGGACCAACCTCGACACGTATCTTGGGTCCATGCCACTGTATCTGATAAAAAGCTTAAGGCTGAAATCTCCTGATATGCGGCGTCTGCCGCGGCATGTTGCAAGCGGCAATGTCTAAATATGTAATTCTCAATGTTATAAAAGTCCGTGTAAATGATGTGTCTGCACCGGCGCTTTCTGCGTAGAGTATCATCAATGTCTTTGTCTAAGAAAAAAAGGATTCGCTTTCCTGTACCAACTTTGAGCCGCTTTTGCTGTTTAAGCTTTGTATGAAGTTGCAGCAAAGCGACTTTTCCATCTCCGAGGGTGGGATGCAACTCGCGAGCGAGCCTCAGCATTACGTTAATGTCTTGCCACGCGGTATCATTCCTGATCATGCGGTCTAAGAATGTCTTATCAAGGTCGCCTTCGACAAAGATATACGTGGTGAAGGAGGACATCAAAAGCGCCCGTCCGAATGCTGCAGTAGAGTAATGAAGCCGCGCCATATTTAACTTATGATGGAATTTCAAATATGTGAGCGTCATCAATCTCGGCCATGATCTCGGGAGAGTGGGTTGCGACAATCAATTGCAAGGCAGGATTGATCTCCATAATTGATGATAGCAATGTGCGTTGCCACTCGATATGGAGCGAAATCTCCGGCTCATCAATAATGAGAGTAGATTCGCTAGCGCTTACTGCTTCAAAGAGGATGCGAAGCAAATGCTTTTCGCCCGCAGACAAGGAGCGCAGTTCTAGCGGATTCCCATCATTCGTTTTCAAACTTACCTTCGTATCGGTAAGTACAAGGTGCTTGCCTCCAGAGAACATCTTTTCAAGCAATTGCTGTAATTTAGTTCGACTTGCCATGCGCTTATCGATCTTGGCCTCAAGGTCAACGATCTTATGTACCACACGCCTTACGATCGAATCTCTGTAAAACGAACCTGCAAATTCTTTCTTAGTTGGTAACTTGAATGTGATTCCCTGCCGCTTTATGAACGCGACCGCAATGTCATAGGCGGACAGCCAATCGACTTTATCCTCTGATTGGCGCTCTGGCTTAACTGTGAGTACTTCACCGAGAATTTCTGCAATGCCGTTCTGTTGAAGCTGGCGCACCTCTGATTGGACCTGGGATGAGAAGGCGTGCCAAACGCGTTCGAGCTCTGTGACGAAGGATAAATCATAGGTATCTTCATTGATCATCTCATGGGATTGGTGACTCATGCCACCTAGTCGGCTTGTGGGAAGAAATCTGTGAGACCATGAACCATTGCAGCCTTTAGGCAGGGCGGGGGTGATTCGCCATCCGACTCGCGGCATACCTTTTTGAAGGAGTTCAGGCAGGTATTCAAATTCTTCAGCGCTTAACTCCTCATTGTACGAAATGATGTGTGCGTGGAGTGCTCTTTCTGCCTTGTCCATTTTAATCCGATAAGAAAATTCGCGGTCGTATGTCAGGCTATGAATTCCGACTGCAACTTCTTTGAAAGCAACTCTGCTCAGGATGTTGACTTTGTTTGACATTGCAGAGTGAAATATTTTTAGAAGGGATGTTTTTCCGGATCCGTTTCGCCCGAAAAAGACATTCAAATTGCGGTGGAGCTTCTGTGAAAAAGTCCGTGGACGGCCGGCGAGACCCTCAACGGAAAAATGCGTAATATGTGACATAAGTTTGAAGGATTACGTTGCAGGTGTTATGGGATATTTCACTGGAGCGCGCGCTGCGCGATTCCCGGGGGGGCATGCGGCTTACGGCTCACTACGCCAGATAGAGCGGGGATTAAATGGATGCGGCGTCGGTTCATGATTATTCATGCGAGATTACTATTGGGCGTGCAGAGCGCACGCGGAATTGTAATTGGTTTTTCGACATTGCCAGTTCCCTGCGCCCGGCTGAGGGCGCAGGAGAGGGGGCATGGGCTGGCGCTGAATCGTAAGCGTCACGCGGAGCGCCTGACGTTGTGACTTGCGGCGGCGGTTTTTTGAGC